>CACCCN010000001.1 GCA_902544525.1 uncultured Pelagibacteraceae bacterium
GGTACTATCTACTATCTTTAACCTATATACAAAGCAGTAACTATGTAACATATAATGAAGCTTGTATTCTTTCATCGGCATTATTTTTTTATGGCGATAAAACAACTGACTTCGCATCCGAGCAGTCTGATTTATATGCTGCAAAAATACTTCGACCAGTAAATGTTAGCTCGATTTCAGAGTCGACAGCCATTCCCTTAGAAACTGTAAGGCGTTCAATTGGGAAAATGATTGAGAAAAACTTACTAAGAAAAGAAAATAATGATATTTATGTAACTGACCTAGTATTAGGCAAAACTGAAATACAAATGGCTAGTAATGTTGCATTAACATTCCTACACGACATACTAAATATTGCTTGTATTATGCATGCTAATCCAGACTAAAAACCACTTTCACGTATTAAAATTCTAGAGACATTATTGTAAATGGCATCAAAGAAACTGTAGCTATTTGTTGATAATTTTACTTTACCAGGTGTTTGCCATTGTAATGAATTCACTGAATTTTTAGTTTCAAATGTGACTTTATACTGCGCTTTTTCTGGCTTATACAATTTATTCTGCTCATCAAGAGCACGGACTGGAATACTTCCACCATGCACTGAGGCAAGGGATAAATATGGTAAATATTCAATCGCTGACATATCAATTGAAGATAGGGTCAGATCAACGTATGAAAACTCGTTATTATTTGGTTTGAATTGAGCTTGCATAGTTTTATTTATTTTATACAAATCATTTTCCGCTACAAACGCAACCACCTGATGCTGATCTAAATTTACGATTGAAAATATTTTTTCATTTTTACTAACCCATTGATTTTTTCTAATATCCAGTAGATCATTTATTTGCCCCTCTATTTTAGCTTTAATAAATAATTTTGAGTCTTTTTCTTTTAACCCTTTTAATATTTGTTTTTCTTTTTCTAAATTGCTCTCTATAATTATGAGATCATCCATTTCAAATTGAAGACTTAATCTTCTTTTAAGTCTTAATTCCAAAAGTTCAATTCGATCTTTTGATTGCTGCATAGCATTCGTTATTAAGGGGGAATTAAGTTTAATTAAATTATCATTTTTATTAACAAATTGTTTTGGTGATATAAAGACTTTTTCTACAACAGCCTCTTCAGAGGGATATATATCTACAGTATAAGCACTTTCGTATACGCTTGGAATAGTAATTGAACTGCGCCAAGGATAAAAAAAGATGGCAAGGAAAATTAAAAAGATAAAAATTGATCTGATGAATGTTTTATTCATAGTAATTGCTGTTTTTAATTGCCACCACTGTTTTACTTCACGATATATAGGCAGACCAATAAACCAGATAATTTCAATGAGAAATAAAATAATTCCTAAAACTTTAAATGCTAAATAATAAACTAAAAGAGCTATTCCAATAAACAAGAAGAATCGATAAATCCACGTTGACCATGCATAAATAATAAAAACCCATTTCCTTGATGACTCTAGTATTTCTGGTGGATCAAAATTAAACCCAAAGATCCACTCTCTAATTTGCCATCGTCCAAGCGCAAATGCTCTTGGTTGTAAATTGTCAGCTTTTAAAAAGTCTGAAAATACATAATATCCATCAAATCGCATAAATGGACTTATATTGATAAGCAGAGAGGAAACCCAACTCGCAGAGGCTATAAAAAAAGCAGCACTTTGAATAATTCCCTCAGGAGCAATTGCCCAAATAAAAGTAGCAATTAGTGCTAGATGCAGCTCGGTGAGCATGCCAGCAAAATTAATTAACAGTCTTTGTCGGTTATCTTTTAACTTCCACGCATCCGTTGTATCAGTATATAAAAATGGAAAAAAAACTAGCATTGCAAGGCCAATAGCTGACACGTTACAACCAAAATTTTTAGCTACATAAGCATGGCCTAATTCATGCAGGGCCTTCACAAATACAATAGTAATTCCAAATAAAATTAGTCCATTGAGGTTATAAAAATAAGAAAAGGTATTCCAAAATTTTTCATATTCTTGAATTACTAAGAATATCCCTATTAGGCCTAGAATATAAATAAGATTTCTACTTAATTTTGAACCTAACTTACTTACTATGGGCAACGTTTGTTTTAAAAAATCATCAGGCTTAAAAATTGGAATCTTAAAAAAAAGATAACCATGAATTAATTTTAAAAACCAATGCTTTTTCTGCGATTTATATTGTGTTGCAAGTTTTTTTGATCCCTCACTAGTATTTTGAACAATTAAATTATTTGTATCTAAAAATTGAATAAAATCTTCAATATCACGTTGCTTGATATTTAATTTTAGCTCTTCAATTTTCTTGATTAACGCGTCAACTTTTTCTCCACCAACCCAATTTTTCAACAGTATTAATGTGGTTTTGGTAAGAACAAAATATTTATGTCTCAGGGAGTCGTATAGTAGCCAGGATGGCGAGCCATCTTCTTTAGCGCTACCATTAATAATTTTTAAATCCTGCCTTATAAATGGAAGCAACATTTAATATCCTATCCACTGCCTTAGAATATTAATTGGAGTTCTAAATAAGTAATAAAAAATTGTTACCTCATCGCCATAGATTCTTGCTGTTCCTCTTAAGCCTATTCTTGGTTTATTTTCTAAGTCCTCTGTTAAGGAAGCAACCACCTTGTAGGCCAATACCCCTTCAGGAGTAATTTCTGGTTTGTATGCTGTGCGATCAATTTTAGCTTCTATTGAACTTAAAGGATCAATATCTAAAAACACCTTCACTTTTGAATTTGGGGCAATTACTAATGAGTCTTTGACTGGTAAATAAATAGAGAAATGAACATCTGAGGTTTCAGCAATAATCATTATTTTTTCACCGATTACAACAGGTTTACCTTGCCACTCATTCTTATCTTCAATAACTGCAACCCCATTACTTGCAGCTTTAATTATAATATAATCGAGTCTGTCTTTGGCATATTCTAATTCTTTTTTCTTAAGCCCAACTTCAGTAGCAAGACTCATAATTTTTGCTTTATCTTCAGCGTTAGCAAAAGATGATTGTCTGTTTCGTAACAATTCTGCCTCTGCAACAGCTAAGGTTTGTTGAGCTACTTCATATTGATTCTTTATATCCGTATCATCAAATTTTACTAATGAGTCACCAACGACTACAGGATCATTAGTGTCTACTATAATATTTTTTATAACTCCATTTATTGGTGAGGTAACAACCGTAGGATTGTTTGCTGACACTTCAACTGGAGCTAATGCTGACATGTTAATGGGTATCAACAAGATAAGAATAGAAGTTATTATGAAAAACCATTTAAACTTTCCACTAAAAAAACTCTTAATTTTATCGAATAAATTTGGTCCTTTTTTAAATGAGAATAGTGCGTGACCAATGGTTCCTGCAAGGTGAATTAATAATTCCTTATCACTTGAAATAAGTTTTTCTGAACTCAATATAAATAATTTACCCTGCAACCCTCCGATTGAAGATTGTAAATTTATTATCAATCCATTGCTGGGAATATTTTCTGGCCTTTCATAATTTTTTTCAACTGTTTCGTGGTCATCTAAATTGATTTCATATGCATTTTCTTCTGCGGGTAATACAATATTATTTGTTAAATTTTTTATGTACGAGACAAGTGGTGCAGTTTGATCAACAACTGAAATATTTGAGATGGTCTTTACTTCAGTGACACCTATTTTATTCGCACTTAGAAGAATGGCGACATCGTAATTCACTAAGTCTTTTAACTCATTTACAATTAAAAACTCTAACTCTGTTTTTGATTGAGCCTCACGAATTTTTTTTTCAATCGTTATAAGTCGTGCAATCTTTATCGAAGAATTATCATTCAAAAGTAACCGTCCCACTCATGCCAGGCAAAAGCTCGTCATGCTTCATAATGAATTTTGCTCGCAAATCAATGGTTTGACTTACTGGATCAATATTAGCACCAATTGCCTCAATTCTGGCAGCATATGATTGGTTTGTTTCATCAATTAAAATTGATATTGGTAGACCAACTTCCATCCAATTCATCCACTTGCTTGGCACCATTAATCTAGCTTCTAGAATACCAGTACCAATTATCTCAATTAAAGGCTGCTGCCTATCAATACTCTCAAAAGATTTTACAAAAACATTGGCTACTTGGCCATTATATGGGGCTGTGATTGAGCATCTTTTAATGTTCAAGGATGATATTAATAATTCAGCTTCAGCTCGATCCACAGCAGCTTGTGCTAATTCCACCTCATAGATTCCAATAGATCGCATTTGAGCCAACTCGACGTTACTTTTTAGGGTGATCTGTGCGCTATTTAAGCTGGCTTCAACTGCCTGATGCTGTGCTTCGAGTAAATTACAGTCAAATGCAATTAAAGTTTCCCCTTTAGAAAACTTTTGTCCCATTTTTAACGGGATTTCAATTATTCTACCATCTATCTCACTGGAAAGAATAGCTTGCTCATCGGAACTTAATAAAGCCCGAGTCGTTAGTATGTCTTCACTATAAGCTGAAACAATCTTTGAAAAAAAAAGTAATATTATTAAAGACGGTACTTTTAAATAATGTGTCATTATCCTAATTGATTAATCAAACGTTCCCCATAATTATCTGCTGATGTAACAATCTCATTAATTTGATCATTTAGTGGAACATAAGATAAGTTATCTTGGGATTGAAGTACTTCTTCAAAATCAATATCTACCTCAATTGTTCTTTCTGTACCATCTTCATCTTCGGCTATTAGCTTGATACCAATTACTTTTTCGTCACTAGGTGGAGTAGCAAGAATTTCACCTGTCTTATTATTTAATGATAGCCAAGATGGAATAGATTTACCACTATCTAACTCTATCCGATAATTGCTAACATTTGCTTTATTATCATCAATGAAATTGATTGAATATTGGCCTTCAGAAAATGCAATATTGCCTAATTTTAAATTGGCCGTAAAATTTATTTCATCTTGAGCTTTATTTAATTCAATAATATTTCTCGCTGCACGATCAATTGTATCGTCAACAAAAGTTACCTTATTTTCTCCATCAACAAATATATTTTCTCCCTGAAATAAATTAGAGTCATTTCTTAAAATCGTATCATCATTTTTGATCACAGGCTTATCAAGAACAATATTTATGTCTCTAACAGTTCCATCTTTATCTAAGGCGATTACTTGAACTTCAACATTGTCAATGTCATCTGGCATTGCGGCAATGGTTTCACCAGTGTCTGGATTAACCTTAACCCATTCAGGTAATGGTGTTCCGTCAGACAATAGTCCTGAATAAGACTCAACATCTTGTCTATTATCATCATTTACCATAACCTCTACTTGAAGTTCATTCGTTGTCTGAGTTTCTTGGGCAACGACATTTAATACTTTCATGCCACCATTGAAGGTAAGTTTTTTCTCTAAAACTGTTTCATCTATCTGAGGAATGTCTGAGTTATCAAACGCTGCTAGACTAAGTTCTAAATCTTTCTTAGGTTTTACTTTAATAGTTTTAAGCTTAACTGGTTTTTCGTTTTCTCCTGTCTCAGATATGTCCGCAGGTGATGGTATGACTTTTATAGTAAATGTGTGGTCAACATATAAACCCGCACCATCTATCGCTCGTAATGTAATAGAGTAATCGCCGGGTGTTTTTATTTTACCTTTTAATTTATTACCCTCAATATATAGACCGGTTGGTAAACTGGTCTCTTGTTCTGATTCAGGATCAATAACTTTATATTCAGTAATATCATATGATCCAGAATCTGGATCATCGAATGCTTGGGTGTATTTGATTACAACATTTTGATCAGTTATTAAAGTTGGAACGTTAATTGGACTAATCACTTCTGGTGGATCGTTAATACCAGTTACCGTAATTGATATTTGTGCAGGTACTGAAGTCTCTGTATCGGTTGCTGTGTAAGTAAAGTAATCTGTTACCGTATCCCCAGGATTTACTGACTTAGCGTTATTAGCTTGGTACGTATAACTTCCATCAGAATTGATAGTTAAGTCACCATAAGTACCTGTTATTACTGAACCAACAGTGCCAGTTGTTCCCGTTCCAGACTCCTGGCCTGTTCTAATGGAGTCTACTGTAATAGTATCTCCATCAGGATCAGTATCATTAACTAATACTCCACTTGAGGAATTTTTTGTTGTTTGCGCGCTTGCATCAATGGCTAGAGTGTCATCAACTGGCACCGGTGGATCACTAATTCCATTAATAGTGATGGCAATTACCCCAATATCTTCATTTGTTCCATCTGATACTGTATAATTGAAATAATCAATGGCGCTGTCTCCACGTTTCAGGCTGTTTGCTGCATCCTGATCTGCTGCATATGTATAGCTACCGTCACTATTTAAAGTTAGAGTACCATATGTGCCCACCAAGGCAGACCCAACTGTTCCCGAAGTGCCACCCCCTTCTGTTTGACCAACTCTAATTCCTGTAATAGTTAATGAATCACCATCGGCATCGGTATCATCGGCATTAATATCAAAACTTGAGCCTGCTGCTCTTTCAATTGTTGCATCACGATTAACTGAATCTGTATCATCAACTGCAACTGGATTTTCGTCATTAATTCCTGTCACCGTAAAGACTAATTCAGCAGTATCTGTGTCGCCGCTACTATGATCTCTAACTGTATAGGTAAATGTATCAGTGGCAGTTTGTCCAGTCACAATACTGTCAGCTGCATTTTGGTCTGCAACATATGTATAGGATCCATTGGCATTTACTGTCAATGTTCCATACGTTCCAGTTAGCGCTTGTCCAATAGTTCCTGATGTTCCAGATCCACTCTCTGATCCTGTTCGAATTGCTGTAATTGTAAATGCGCCGGGAACATCATCACCATCTGCATCTGTATCATCAGCATCTAACTCTTGTGCATCACTTGTTGAACGACTTATAGTTGCATCTTCATTCACACTATCAGTATCATCGACTGCGATTATTTCATCATTGACACCGGTCACTGTAATGACAATTTCACCAGTATCAGCATTTTTATTATCATCATCTTTTACGGTATAGGTAAACGTATCAGTGGCAGTTTCGCCCGGGTCAAGGGCATCAGCAGCATTTTGGTTAGCGACATATTCATAACTACCATCTGCTGCTATGGTTAATTGACCATAAGTTCCTGTTAAAGCCGAGCCTACTGAACCAGAAGTGCCACTTCCAGATTCAGCACCAGTGCGAATTCCTGTAATTGCCAAACTCTCACTATCATAACTGCTATTATCATCATCATTACTGATCACGCCGGCGGCTTCATTTACTGATAACGTTGCATCTTCATTGACCGCACCAGTATCGTCAACTGCTTGTGGCCCAATACCGGTAACTGTAATGGTTAGTGTTGCGGTATCGGTCGTACCAGCACCATCACTGACAGTATAAGTAAAAGTATCGGTTGCCGTAGCGCCAGCAGCAAGACCGTCAGCTCCACTTTGATTAGCAACATACGTATAACTACCATTTGAATTTAATGTTAACGCACCATATGTGCCATTTTTAGCCTGACCTACAGTTCCACTCGAAATCGCTGATACGGTTAAACTTGCACTATCATCAGCATCAGTATCATTGGAAAGCACCCCACTTGCGGTATTAACTGACAATGTTGCATCTTCGTTAACTGCACCGGTATCATTAACACCAACGGGATCATCATCAACACCCGTAATTGTAATTGTAATCTGTCCAGTATCACTATTAACATCAGCATCATCAGAAACGGTATAAGTAAACACGTCTGTGACTTCATCATTTGCATCTAACGCTTCTGCTGCTGCAGTATTTGCTACATATGAATAGCTGCCATCAGCAGCAATAGTTAAAACACCATATGTTCCAGTTAAAGCCGAGCCAACGGTGCCACTAGTTCCACTACCAGACTCGGTTCCAGTTCGAATGCCAGTCACTGCCAGACTTTCGCTATCGTAACTGGCGTCATCATCATCATTTGAAATAACACCTTGAGCCTCATTTTTTGAAAGTGTAGCATTTTCATTAACTGCACCCGTATCATTGACCGCCTGCGGTCCAACCCCTGTAACCGTAATGGCAAGTTCGGCGGTATCCGTATCGCCTCCACTATGATCTTGTACGGTGTAAGTAAAATAATCAATCGCAGTATCGCCCGCAGTTAACCCATCAGCGCCACTAGTGCTCGCGACGTAACTATAACTACCGTTAGAATTAACTGTTAAGACACCGTAAGTACCTGTAAGTGCCGAACCAACTGTGCCAGACGTGCCGCTTCCAGTCTCTCTCCCTGTTCGTATTGCTGTTATGGTAAAGCTCCCAGAGGCATCATCGCCATCAAGATCAGTGTCATCCTGATCTAATTCTTGCGCATCAGATGTACTTCTTGAAATCGTTTTATCTTCATTAACTGCATCAGTATCATTTACAGCAGTAATATCATCATTCAACCCAGCAATAGTAATCGTAATTGTTGCAGTATCAGTACCAGTTCCATCAGAGACAGTATAAGTGAAAGTATCAGTTACCGTATCGCCAGGATCAAGGCCATCTGCAGCATCCTGATTAGCCACATAACTATAAGACCCATTTGAATAGAGCGTTAGCTGTCCATAAGTTCCTGTTACCGCAGATCCAAGGGATCCTCCTGAGATTGCTGAAACCGTTAGCGTATCGCCATTAGCATCTGTATCATTTAACAAAACATCACCAGTATGTTCACCTGAAGCATCTGGTGTGCTATCATTAGCACTTGCACCATTAGAGACGCTTAATGTAGCGTCCTCATTAATATAACCTGCATCGTTATTACCAACAGGAGCAGGATTACTTACCGGTGCTCTGGTAATGATACGAATAAAGTCACCCTTAAGGCCATTTTTTGTTCCAATCTCAACAGACTTATTGGAATTATAAACTCTGAACCAGTCTTTTGTACCTTGTGTTCCTGGTGGGTTACTGTTGTTATATTCCAAATCTCTCATACCAATCTTTGGTGAACTCGAGGTTGGATAGGTTGCACCGGATTTAGAGATACCAGTCATGGCTATAGTGTTAGTAGGTTGGGTATAAATACCTAAGATTTCATTTTCGAAGGTAACTACCCCTGTTCTTGAACCGGTTCTGCGAGAATTGCTATCTGTATCATCGTTTGAAAAGAGTAAATAAACATGCACTGGATTATCGGTACTTGGTGTATGTGAACTTGAAGCCACGGCATAATCAAAACTCAGTGTACCAGCTCCCCCTGTTACATCAGCGCGTTCTTGAGTTAAAATAAATCGATCTGAACTTGAGTCTTGTTGCCCACCTGCATTAGTACCAGACCATCTAGCTCTAAAATTTGTAGCGCTATGAAGTTCGACAACGTCGGCATCCACTGATGCTACTCCATTTGCTAATGAGTGCGCATAGTTTGCTACAACAATATTTTTAGTTTCGATAATGCCGGTATGCTTTTCTAGATCCCAGTCGCCACCTTGACCAGTAACATCATCCGATGCCGCAATGTCGGCATTTGTAATTGTTGCAATTTGATTGATAAGTGTTTCACCAGTTTTGCCATCAGCTATATTACAACCGTAAAATAAAATATCACCATCAGCGGTAAGACTTGCACCAATAGTACTTAACGAGGATTTGTAGTCTTCTAAAGTTGACTCATTCAATAATGCAGTACCAAAGGCAATTTGTCCCGCACTACCATGACCAATAATATGAATGGCATCAACGTCATTTACTTGTGCTAAGTAATTTTGCATAACCAAGAAGCCGTCTTGATTACTTTGAACAATATGAACTTCGGTTTCTACATCAAATGCATTCACTAAAGTTTGATAATCTTGCACTGCCGCATCAATGAAAACGATATTTTTATTTTTTTGATCCCTTTGGTCTCGTTCCACATTTACAAAAGGCAAGGAAGTATCTTTAGCTTTTTCAATAAACTTAATACCATCAGTTGTTTGGGTTTTTTTGATTTGCAGAATGTCGTCAACATTATCAATGACATCTACTGCTGCCGCACCATCTAACATAATGCGAGGTTCGAGTGGATAAATTAATTTGTTAATTTTCATAAGTTTTAAATATTTTTGACGACCAGCCTTAATATAATTTGCTAAATAACCACGATATTTGTCTGATATACACCACTTATTTATATTCCATTCTTATGATCTACCCATAACCGGTTTATTTAAATCAAAATATAATCAAAATTACCCATTTCCGGTTTTTACTCTAACTTGTGATAGTAATATTGTTAAACGATGCTTATTACTCTGCATTATGAAATTTTTAAGAAGTAATTTCTTAGGACTACTTTTAGTATTTATTTTTTTATCAGCTTGTGCGCGTACGCCTGTGCCTATTTCTGATGAGAGAATTTTACAATCAATAGAAGCCGATTTAGTTAATCTAAAATATCAAGACTCAATTCAAAGTATAGATTTGTACAAAGCTATATCATTAGCAATAAGAAATAATCGTGACTTAAGAGTTGAAGTGATGAATTCTGCATTGCAGCAACGACAAAATAATTTACTTAAATTTGACATGCTACCTGACTTAGCAGCTAATGCGGGTTACTCAGAGTATACTCGCTATCAACCTAGTACAAGTGTCACTGCAACTAATGATACATCACCAGAAGCTCTTAGTGATCCTACTTATACTGTTGGTGATGAAAAATGGAAAACAACTCGAGATATTGAGTTTACATGGAATGCTCTAGATTTTGGTTTGTCTTATATTAGAGCTGGTCAACAAGCTAATCGATACTTGATTGCAAAAGAATTAGAGAGAAAATCAATTCAGAATATTACTAGAGATGTCATTCGAGCTTATTGGAATGCACAAGCTGCGGAAAATTTACTACAAAAATTATCGCCATTGTTAGTAAAAGTAGAAACAGCCCTAAAAGACTCAAAATATATCGAAGAGTTAACATTATCAGCACCAGTGGATGCACTTTTATATCAAAAAGAATTACTTGATATTCAAAGAACATTACAGACACAAAAAAGAGCTTTAATTAATTCTAGAACTGAATTGGCCACTTTGATGGGATTATTACCAAGTGAAGACTTTCAATTAACAGAAACTTTAAAACCATTAGCTACCATTGACTTGAGTGTCGGTGAAATGGAAGAAGTAGCATTATTTTCACGACCTGAACTAATGGAAAGCAGATATCTAAAGAGAATTTCTAACAAAGAAGCAAGGGCATCTATGGTTTCGTTATTGCCTGGATTAAAATTCAATGCTGCTTATGCCTATAACAGCAACAAGTATCTAATGAATCAAGACTCAACCCAATACGGTGTTTCAATTGGTGCAAACTTACTTAATGTATTTTCTGCTCCTTCAGTGAAAAAAGCTAATGATGCCAATAATCAATTAGCAGATGAACAACATCTAGCAATTGCTATGACTATTTTATCCCAAGTACACCTTGCAAGTATAAATTACAGTTTAGCTATTGACGAATATGACACTGCACAAAGATATTTGGAAGTTGCAGGTAAAATTAGTGATCAAGTGCAAAATGCACAAAAAATATCCAGATTTGGTGAGCTAGAAGTTATAAGAGAAGAGGCAAGTTTGTTAGTTGCAGAATTGAGACGTGATTTAGCCTATACCGAAATGCAATATAGCATTGGTCAGATCTATGCATCAGTTGGAAAAGATATCCTTCCTGAAAATTTTGAAAATATGGAACTAAATCAATTATCAAATGAGATACAAGATAGTTTTATAAGATGGTCAGAAAAATATATTGCCTATGTTAATAAGCCTATATCATTACAGAACCCAACTCTTAAGGTCTTATATAATCCAGGAGCAACAGCATTGAGATCTTTTTCAAATGATGCGTTTTCACAAAACCAATTTCAAATAGCTAAAGATACATTTGTTATTACTGGACCTGGAACCATAAGGTATGAAGTTTTACAAGAAAATGGTGATGATCTTCCTGGTTGGTTAGTGTTTTTATCTTCTGATTTAGTATTAGCGGGATTGCCACCTCAGGACATTGAAGAAATTAATTTAAAAATGTCAATTTCAAATGCAGTAATTTCAACAGAAGATTATTTTTCTCTAAAAATTGTCGATGAAGTTAAAACAGCAAGACTAGTAGAAGCAGCAAGACTTGCCAAAGAATTAGAAAATGCGAAACAAATCAATAAGTCTATTAGAGAATATAATGATGCAGTTAAGATAAATCAAATGATGCTTGATATGCGCAATGAAAAAGCGCTAGAGAAGGCTTCGAAAATTAATTCCGATACAATTGCTTTTAGAAAAATTGTAGAAGAAAACTTAGTTAAAGAAGAGCTGCGTATTGCTGAGGAAGAATTGCGTATTGCTGAAGAGGAATTAAGATTAGCTGAAGAAGAGGAATTAAGATTAGCTGAAGAAGAGGAATTAAGATTAGCTGAAGAAGAGAAGTTAAGATTAGCTGAAGAAGAAAAATTGCAAGAAAGTGAAAATGAAGAAGTATTAGTCGAACAAGAAGTACAGGCGTCTAAAGAGAATTTTATTCAAATTGCCGCTTTTAAGAACTTAGACAAAGCATCGAAAGTTGCAAACGCAGTGATGAAGGCAATTGGAGAAAATGTTTTCATTAAAGAAACAGAATCTAGTGACCCGGTATTCCATAGAATACTGGTTGGGCCGTTTGAAGCCAACATGGAAGCACTCGTAGTAGATAAGATCACGTCTATTGGGATTAAAGAATTCTTCAAAACTGTTGAATAAGTAGCTTTTCAAAAAAACCGTAAATGGGCACTTAAATAAATAAAAAACCTAATTTGGGTAATCTAAAAATATACAAACAGTTCCTATTGATATGTTATGTGCAGTGCCTCGAATGGGCATATCAACATGTATATGCTCATTCAATTAACTAATTTTAAATATGAGCTTAGTATCTTTAAACCATTATAATAGAAGCTATTTCTATCCGGATGATCAGACCCAGGAAAATCTGTCAGATATAACGAGACTTCATTTTGATGAAAATGAATTTCAGTCCATGATTACTGAGACCTTAAAAAAAAGAAAAAGCGCAAATATAGATATACAACAAATCTCTAGGCAAACTAAAATATCCAATAAAAATTTGAGATTAATTGAGCAATTAAAATTTGATGCATTGCCACCTATGCCAGTAAAAAAAGCATTTATACTTCAATATTGCAAAGTAGTTAAAAATTTAACCAGGCTTTAGTCGAGGTCTTTCCAATAATTTCTATATATTTTACTCGCTTTAGCATCTCCCATCATATGGCTCATCGCTGCTCCTAATAAATTCATATTAGGCTTTACTTCTTTTTTATCTGCTAGTCTTAAAATTTGTCGATAACACCAGTAAACATAAGATGCTTTGTTATTTGCTTTTATAAAATTAATAGGACTATTTAATCCAAATACTCCTGGTCCAAATTGCAACATATTTTCATACAAAGTTGCTGATGACTTACTTTCAGTTAAAAGCTCATTTACAATATTTGGTTCGGTGCATAACGGTCTACCCAATCCAATGACATCACAAGCTTTGCTATTTAGTGCCTCATTCATACCTTGCGTAGTTCTAAAGCCACCAGTTACTGCTAATGGCATATTAATATTTTTTTTAATTTCATCTGCATATTTTAAAAAATATGCTTCTCTTGCAACTGTACTTCGAGAGGGTGTTATAGTTCGTGATTTATCAGGGCTTAGTGATTGTAAATCTAAAGCGGCAAATTGTTCATAAGTTCCACCTGAAATTTCTAATAAATCAAGAGATGTTTCGTTTAATAGCTTGGAGACCTCAATAGACTCTTCATGAGTAAATCCACCTTTTTGAAAGTCTGATGAGTTTAATTTAATTGAAATTGGAAAATCACTTCCAACCTTTGCTCTAATACCCTCTATTATTGTGATTAAAAGTCTTGATCTATTTTGTATACTACCGCCCCATTCATCAGTTCTTTGATTTATATCCGGTGATAAAAATTCAGACAATAAATACCCGTGCGCTGAATGCAGTTGTACTCCTGTAAATCCAGTTTGCTTGGCAATTTCCGCAGCGTGAATGAATCTTTCGATAATATCCAATATTTCAGTATGAGTTAACTCTTTTGGTTTACCAAACTTTAAGACACCAAGTAATTTTTCTAGTTGCTTTGCAGAAGGAGCGACCGAAGATTTATTTATTGTGAAAGGTGTTTGTCTTCCAGCATGACTGATTTGCATCCATAGATGAGTATCGTTTTGAGTGCCTTTAGCAGACCAATTTGCTAAACCAGCTAATTGCTCATTTGATTGATCGCCCTCAATAACAACGTTTCCAGCTCTCTCAATGTACCGATGATCAACTTGAACATTGCCTGTAACTGATATCCCAGAGCCTCCTTTTGCCCAGGCTTCGTAAAGATTAGCATGTCGCTCATTGGCTGCTGCATTTGACGAAGCTAGTCCCTCAGTCATAGCAGATTTTAAAAATCTATTTTTTATAATAGCGCCACATGGTAAATATAGTTTTTCTGAGATCTGCATAGTTGGATGATAGTTTATAATTATTAAAAGTGAAGTTAGAATTCTAAATAATTAAACAGAGAACTCTAATAAACAGTTTTCATTGCCCAAATGTTTTACCATACACATCTTGTATCTCCTCCGGCCAGACCTGGCGTATGTATGAGACAAGCTGCCAAGCCTCTTCACTAGAAAGATTTGAATTGCCAAGCATTTTTCCTTGATAATTAGAATCAAAGAAAGGAAATCCATATTTAATTACATTAAATAAATATTCTGGAGAATGATGCCATGTATGGGCTGAGCCGTTTAATGGAGGTGCCAAGCGATGGCCATCTTCATCAAGAGTATTTTGCCAACCAATTTGTCCTTGCAGATTTCCACCATGACAAGACGCACAGTTGTTTTGATAAAGTGCTAATATTTTTGGCGAAATACTTGCATTAACAGTATCCAATCTATTTTGTGGCTGATCGTTCTGTATTAATATAAATATAAGAAAAAATACAATAATAAAGAGTGTGAAGGTTAAATATAACAACTTACTTTTTACCATATTACTAAATTAATTTGATGAAATTAAACTTCAAGACTAAATTTGTTTATTAATAATTTATTTGGCCCCTATCGCTTAATAGTAAAGCAGGTCATTGGTAATGATCAGCCGCTGGAGCGTAACCAGCTAGGGGCACCATAATATTAGTAATTTTCTTAAAAATTAATTATTGCTTAATCTCTCTTTAATTAACTCAATTAAATGTTCTAGACTTTGACAACTATTTAACTCATCACTATTTATTATTAATGAGTAATTATTATCTTTGCCAACAAAAATACACGGCAAAGATTCATTTTCATAAAAACCTAAATCACTTAACTGATCATCATAAATAAAGCTTTTATTAAGGTTTAAGGATTTAAGGAATTTACTCCACTTACTATATTTGCCTAAATTTCCATAAGTAAGACTGCATAAGCTGCACTCATATGTTTTTGGTGATATAATTTTATGCGCCCAATCTAAAGCAGCTTGGGTTAAGCCACTTTTAGCATTATAAATAAAAATTAAATCTTTCAATTGCTTATTATTTGTCTCTCTTGGATCCTGGTATCCAATCGGTTCCTGCAAGTGGAACTTTAGCCATTGCTGCAGCTTCTAAAGTTAATGCTACTAAATCCTCTGGCTCAAGATTGTGCAAATCATTCTTCCCACAAGCACGTGCGATAGTCTGTGCTTCTAGTGTCATTACTTTTAAAAAATTTGATAGTCTTTTACCAGCTTTTACTGGGTCTAATCTTTTCATTAGTTTTGGGTCTTGGGTAAAAATACCTGCGGGATCTTTACCCTCATGCCAATCATCATACGCACCGGCTGTGGTTCCTAATTTTTGATAATCCGACTCCCACTTTGGATCATTATCCCCTATTGCTACCATTGCTGCTGAACCAATAGAGACAGCATCAGCGCCTAAAGCAATTGCTTTTGCCGCATCAGCACCATTTCTTATTCCACCTGAAATAATTAATTGAACTTCGCGATGCATATTAAGATCTTGTAATGCCTCTACTGCTGGTCTAATGCATGCTAATGTTGGTTGGCCAACATTTTCTATAAACACTTCTTGAGTTGCTGCAGTACCACCCTGCATTCCATCAATAACAACAACATCTGCACCTGCTTTAATAGCAAGTGCCGTATCATAGTAAGGTCTAGCACCCGCAATTTTTATAAATATAGGGACCTGCCAATTAGTAATTTCTCTTAGCTCTAAAATTTTTATCTTTAAATCATCAGGCCCTGTCCAATCTGGATGACGGCATGCTGATCTTTGATCAACTCCTTTTGGAAGTGTTCGCATCTCAGCTACTCTATCGTTGATTTTTTGTCCAAGAAGCATTCCTCCTCCTCCAGGTTTAGCTCCCTGGCCTATGACTACTTCTATAGCATCGGCTTTTCTCAAATCATTTGGGTTCATGCCATATCTTGACGGCAAGAGTTGATAGACTAAATGCTTTGACTGTCCTCTTTCTTCTGGGGTCATGCCTCCGTCACCAGTTGTGGTTGAAGTTCCAGCTAAACTTGCACCTCGACCAAGGGCTTCTTTTGCAGGGGGCGATAAAGCCCCAAAACTCATTCCTGCTATGGTAACTGGAATATCAAGCTCTAGTGGTTTTTTAGCATACCTTGTTCCCAATGTTACTTTGGTATTACAAGTTTCTCTATAGCCTTCTAACGGGTACCTCGAAATTGATGCGCCAAGAAATAGTAAATCATCAAAATGAGGAAGTCTTCGCTTAGACCCTCCACCCCTAATATCATAAATTCCAGTTTCAGCTGCTCTTCGAATTTCTGAATTAGTATATTCATCAAAGGTACTGGGAATTCTCGGCTTTGTTTTATTTTTATCAGTCATATTTAATATTCAGATACATTATCTATATTAAAGTTGTAAAGCTTTCTTTCCGATCCATATCTTTTAAATTGCTCAGGTTTAAATTTCGCAATTTTACTTTTTTTCAATAAGTCGGATACTTTTTTTAGATGTTTTGATTTCATTGGTTTTTCAATACAGTCAACACCAAGTGATTTAACTTTACCTTTAACATAAATTTCTGTTTCATATAAACTATCGCCAAGGGCATCTCCAGCATCACCACAAACTAGTAAAGTACCAGATTGTGCCATAAAAGCTGACATGTGACCAACAGAGCCTTTAACTACAATGTTTACACCTTTCATAGATATGCCACACCTTGAACTAGCATTGCCATCAATTATTAAAAGGCCGCCATGAGCAGTTGCTCCGGCGGATTGTGAGGCATTGCCTTTTACATGAACGGTTCCCGACATCATGTTTTCAGCAACACCTGTGCTGACATTTCCTTTTATAATAATATTTGCATTTTGATTCATACCTGCACAGTAGTAGCCAACATGTCCATTTATTGTTACATTAATTTTATTAACCAAACCCACGCATAAAGCGTGACAGCCCTCAGGATTCATTACTGTAAAATCCTTGTCGTTACTTTTTTTGTTTAAATTTTGAAGCGTGGCATTGACCTCTGATAATTTAGTTTTTTTAAGATCTAGTTTCTTCATCAATTACCCCATGAATAAACAATGCCAGGTTCTGGCTCAAAAATATTAGCCTCATTAACACCTGGTAAGTGAGCCATTGCTTGAAATTCTGAGGCAATTGCAACATAATCTTTTGTTTCAGCAATTACAGCTGGCTTACAGGCAATCTCATCTCTGAGCAACGCAAAGCCTTTTTTAGTACCAGCAATAAATGTGTAAAAACCATCTAAATTTTTTAAACTTTCTTTAAGGGTACTCTCTAAATCTTGACCAGAAGAAATTTGACTTGATATATAACCTGCCGCTACTTCAGTATCATTTTCTGAACTAAAAATTTCTCCTTTTTTGACCAGAACCCGTCTAATATTATTATGATTTGATAAAGAGCCATTGTGGACTAAGCATTCATCTTCTGCTGTTGAATAAGGGTGTGAACCCTCGGTTGTAATAGCACTTTCTGTTGCCATTCTTGTGTGGCCAATGCCGTGAGAACCTGAAAAGGAAGATAAGCTAAAGTTCTTAACTATATCACTTGGCCTTCCTGTTTGCTTGAAGATGTTTATACATTTTCCATATCCAACCAGTGATACCTCACCTAGTTTTTCTTTTAAAAATTTTAGTACTTTTTTTGGTTTATCGATTGTTTCCAATACAACGTGATCTGAAAATTTCTTTACTTTGACCTTTTTTAAATCTTTGCTTAATCTTTTTTTAAATTCAGCATCAGTCAACTTATTAAGACAGATTGAATACTTATATTTACTCTTCTCTTCTTTCGTATAAATAGCAAAACCAGCACTATCTGGTCCTCTATTTTCCATACTATCAAGCATACCTGATAAGAAGATTCCTAGAGATTTTTCATATTTTTTTGTTTTTAAATAAAGACCAACAATTCCACACATTATTTTTAAGATTTGAGATAATTGATATAAAAATTATTACTAAAAAATGTTAACTGAAATTAATGTCAACGTCTAGTCAAAGTAAATTCATTATACCAGTAGATAAATTATCTATTGTTTTTTTTTAATAGTGGAAGCATAATCATTGCTATTATGACAGTTAATTTAGCAAAGATTGCCTCCCAAAAAAAAATTAAATATTTTTTAATAAGTTTTGTAGATTTATTTGGTGTTTTAAGAGCCAAACTTGTCCCTGCACAAGCAATCAATGAAATGGCAAAAAATGGAGCTGGTTTTGGAGGTTTTGCTACTTATCTAGATATGTCGCCTGCAGATTCTGATATGCTGGCAATCCCTGATCCTGCTAGCTTAATTCAATTACCCTGGCAACCAGAAATAGGCTGGCTTGCAAGTGACTGTTATATGGATGGAAAAATTGTTGAACAAGCCCCACGTGTAATACTCAAAAGACAAATCGATAAATTAGCTGAAAAAAATATGGTAATGCAATCTGGTGTTGAATGTGAATTCTTTTTATTGAATGAAGATGGAACGGAAATTAGCGATGCAAGAGATGTTGCTGCTAAACCGTGTTATGACCAGTCAATGTTAATGAGAAGATACGATTTGATAAAAGAAATTTGTGACTCAATGATTAAACTTGGTTGGAAACCGTATCAAAATGATCATGAGGATGCTAATGGACAATTTGAAATGAACTGGAACTATTCAGATTGTCTTACTACAGCTGATCGTCATGTTTTTTTTAAGTTTATGGTAAAATCAATTGCTGAGAAACATGGTTTCAGAGCAAGCTTTATGGCAAAACCATTTCCTAACCTTACCGGTAATGGTTGTCATGCTCATGTCTCAGTTTGGGATAAGAAGAAAAAGAAAAATTTATTCGAAGATACTGACGATGAGATGGGATTATCTAAATTAGGTTACTCTTTTATTGGTGGATTAATGAAATCAGCTGACTGTTTTTCAGCTTTATTTAATCCATCAGTAAATAGTTACAGTAGAATTGGTGCATCTAATACAATTTCTGGAGCAACCTGGTCGCCTAGCACTGTTACTTATACAGGAAATAACCGAACCCATATGGTTAGAATTCCTGATACTGGAAGGTTTGAAGTACGCCATGCGGATGGTTGCGCAAACCCGTATTTACTGCAAGCAGGATTACTTGCGCTTGGCCTTGATGGTATAAATAACAATCGTAAGCCTGGAAAAAGACTAGATATAAATATGTATACTGAGAGCCATAAGGCAAAACGAGTAAAAAAATTGCCTACTGACTTAGAAAGTGCAATTAAGCTTTTTCAAAATAGTGATGTTGTAAAAAAAGCATTCTCTTCAAAAGTAGTTTCAAATTATGTGAAACTAAAAAAAAGAGAGTTAAAAGAATTTTCGAAACAGCCTGAAATTCACGCCTATGACTGGCAAAGAAACAACGCAATAGATTGCTAAGTATTTTTTAGAGCTTACCCTCATAAGCATTAATATAAAGTTGTTTCATGTCACTCACATTCATGTTTATAGGATTAGTCGGAGTAGATGGATCAACAAGTGCCATTTCAGCTAAACTTTCAAAATCAAAATCAACTTTTAACTCTGCTAAGGTATGAGGAATTGCAAGCTCCTGCCTCAGTTTTATGATCCAATCTATAAAACCATCAAAAGTTGTATTTTTTAATTCAAGATAATTACTAAGTAATTTTAATTTTGACTCTATTGCTGGCTGATTAAACTTTAATACGTATGGCATAAAGATGGCATTGGTTAAACCATGATGAATATCGTGCACTGCATTAATAGGGTGGCTTAATGAGTGAATTGCACCTAGACCTTTTTGAAAAGCAGTAGATCCCATAGGAGAACTAACAAGCATTTTAGCTCTCGCTGCTATGTTTTGGGGTTCTTTAAAGGCTACAACTAAATTATTTTTTATATTTCTTATACCCTCAACCGCAATACCGTGAGCCATTGGGTGATATACAGGTGAACAAAAAGCTTCAATGCAATGAGCCAAGGCATCCATTCCAGTGGCTGCAGTCAAATGCGCAGGAAGGGAAATAGTAAGATTCGGATCAAGTATGACGAGATCAGGTAAAATTGAAGGATGAAAAATTATTTTTTTCGAACTTGTTTCTTCATCAATAATAAGTGATGCGCGGCCAGTTTCAGAACCTGTCCCCGCGGTTGTTGGAATAGCTAGCACTTTAGGCATATTTTCTAAGTTAGCATACGTCCAATTATCACCAATATCCTCGAAAAACCATATACTTTCTTTTTGCTTTGACATAAATGCAATTGCCTTACCAGCATCTAATGCGCTTCCCCCACCAATGGCAATTACCCCATCATTTAAATCACTGTTGAAAACTTTAACCCCATCACTAACATTTTGACCTGTAGGATTGCCTTTTAAATTTGTAAATATAGAAAATTGAATAGATGCATCACTAAGGTTTCTCATTATTTTTTTAAAAGACTCATTTTTAGAAAACTGTGGGTCCGTTACTACTAGTGGTTTGGTGATATTAAGATTTTTTAATGCGGAAGCTATTTCCAAAGAACGATTCAATCCAAACCAAATTGGAGTTGGATAGTTCCAGTTAATATTTTTAATTTCAGACATAGTTTTTCGTATAAATTAACTTTTATAAAGTCAGGCTCAATTATTTATAATACAATTATCTTTTTTTTTCTAAACATCTAAAGTCAGTCTCTAATTTCTTACCATCAAAATTGATATGACATATGTTTAATTGATGACGTTGACACCATATTTGTAATCCACGTTCCGTGAAACCAACATCAATTTTTGAATATTCTTGCAAAGATTTGCTATCAGTTTGTCCAGATAAAAATTCGTGGGAGCATTTTACACAAACAATCGGTTCCTTAATTTTATTTAATAGGTAATCTAATTTAGCAATATCGGCCATTTATTTTTATCCTTTTACTGAAAGAGACATTGTTATATCTCTTAACATTAAGGTAATTTGCTTTTTGTCATCAATTAATTTTAATTTTTTATTTAAGATCACTTCGCCACAAAATATATTGATCGTCTTACCAATTTTACGCCTCGTTTCATGCAGATAAGACGAGTACTTAAGTGTTTGACTTTTTAATTTAGATGCAAATAAATGAAATAAAATTCCATTTTTTCCATCAAAATATATTGGTAATACATTTGCGTCAGTTTTTAAAACTAAAGATCCTAGTAAATGTCCCCATTCTGAATCAATTGCAGGAGTATTCAATTTTTTAGCTACAGCAACACTACCGGCGGGAAATAAAATGACGACACCTCCTTCATTGAGAAACTTCACTGCATCTCTGCCAGTTTTAATATTGTTTTTTAATGCCTGTTTTGTTGATGAAAAATCTACTGGTAATATAAACTGTTTAGACGCTTCAGTGAATCGTAGCACTTCATGCGTAATAATTTTAAAATCAGATCTAATTTCAGATACAAGCGAAGCAATAATAATTCCATCTATAATTCCAAAGGGATGGTTTGCAATAATGATTAAAGGGCCTTTTTTTGGAATATTTAATTTAATTTTAGATTTAACATCAACTTTCAACTTTAGAAGATTTTTTACATCTGTCCAAAACAGGTGTGGCTTAGAATCATCCTCATTATACTGTTGGTATAACTTTTCTAATTTTTTTCTACCACTTATTTTTTCAATACTATTAATAATAAATTGCTTAGGCTTAGATAACTCATTTGATGAGTATGAAAATTTTTTCTTCATATTGGGATTAGATTTTAACACAAGAAATTATTGTGGCGTAATACCTCTAATACGCTCTGAGCGACGTCTTAGTAATTCTGTTGCGACTAAGATTAAAGTGGACATCACAATTAAACATGTTGCGACCGCCATAATAGTTGGGCTTAACTGCTCTCTTAAACCCGTCCACATTTGTAGTGGAATTGTTGTAAGAGATCTCTCCCCGCCAGCGACAAATAAAATTACTACAATTTCATCAAAAGAAGTAACAAATGCAAAAAGTGCACCTGAAATAATACCAGGTAATATTAGTGGTAATGTAATCTTAAAGAACGTGTTGGTGGGTGTACTACCTAAGCTTGATGCGGCACGTGTGATGCTATCATCAAATCCACTCAACGTTGCAGTTACTGTAATTACGACAAATGGAGTTCCTAAAATTATATGAGCCATTACTACTCCAGGAAATGAAGCAGCTAATCCAATCTTAGCAAGGCCAAAAAATATTGCTGAACCAGAAATAATCAAAGGAATAATCATCGGTGAAATTAAAACACTCATAATTAGAGATTTATAAGGCATGTATCTACTACTAAGGCCCAGCGCTGCAATCGTACCTAGTGTTGTAGCACCAATGGTGGCAAAGAAAGCAATATAAAAACTATTTCTTACTGCTATGCCCCAAGGATTTTTGGTGCCGTAAACCATATCTTCATACCATCGAAGTGAGAAGGCTTCTGGATCCAATGCCAACATTCCATCTGAAAAGTGAATGTATTGTTCAGCGTTAAAAGAGAGTGGTAAAATAACAAAAAGTGGTGCAATTAAAAATACGAATACAGATGTGCATATTATAAGGTAAGTATAGTGCCAAATACGATAACGTGTTTCTGTATATTTAGGTAAAGCCATCTTTATCCTAACCTCATATTATCAATGCCAACAAGTTTGTTGTATACCCAGTAAACTATTAACACTGCTACTAATAAAATAGCCGCCATCGCAGTGGCCAATCCCCAGTCAAGAGATTGTTGCATGTGATATGCAATTCTATTGCTTATCAATACTCCCTTGGCTCCTCCAACTAGAGCCGGTGTAATATAATAGCCAATTGCAAGCACAAATACTAAAATTGATCCAGCACTTATTCCAGGATAAGTAAGAGGAAAATAAATTTTTCTAAATGCATGAAAAGGCGTTGATCCCATTGAAGTAGCAGCACGCATTAAACTGGGGGGAATAGTTTTCATAACGCTATAAAGTGGCAGTACCATGAATGGTAATAAAATTTGTGTCATGGCTATAAACGTACCTGTCATATTATACATTAATTCTAATCGATTATCGTCAGCCACAATACCTGCCCAAACTAATATATCGTTAAGCACTCCTTGTTTTTGAAGTAGAACCATCCAACTGGATGTCCGAACTAGTAAAGATGTCCAGAATGGAAGCAACACACAGATCATTAGTAAATTTGAATACCGTACTGGTAAAACTGATAATAAATGTGCAATAGGATATGCCAATAAAAAGCATGAAAAAGTAACACCAATCGCGACGTATATTGTTCTTAACCAAAGTGTCACATTAATTCTTTTTTTCTCGGGTAATCTCTCGTACGAACCATCAAATTTTTGTTCATAATCAAAAGCAGTTAGGTATTTTCGACCATGATAAGGAACCGTTCCTCGTTTTAAAGCTAACCAGTACTCTTTATCTTTCCATCTTTTGTGAGTATCCATGAATTGATCTAAAAAATTCCCACTTTCATCAAATGAGTCCATTTTTCTTGCAGTTTTTTTGATTAAACTTGTAAATCCACCTTTTTCATAATTGAGACGTGTTGCAATTTTTCCATGTTGCTTATTAGCAATGAGGTCTTTCAATTCGAAATAAAATGTTGAAGTAACATCTTCACCAGGCATTTCCTCACCGTCCCAGTTTTGAATTACTTCATGGGTTTGTGATAATAGGTTGCTCATTTGAGTATTATCAATACTGCGTGTCAGCATCTGAAGTATTGGATATATGTAGGCAAAAATAATGAAGAGAAGTAAAGGTGTTACTAATAAAAATGCTGTTCTTCTTCTTCTAGATTCTACTTTTTTGAGTTTGACGGATACTAATTCACCATCTGATGTTCTAATTTCATCTGACATACAGATAGCTTAAGTAATTTGTCGTAAATTTAAAGTAAAAAGAAATTTGAATTTCGAGAGCAGCCCTTACGGGCTGCTCAAGAAAGGATTGACTTACATGTTAGCTTTGAAAGCTTCCCACGCGTCGTTGATTTCAGTATTATTATCCGCATAGAACTCTGGGTTCATAAGAATATAATTCTGAGTATTCGCCGGCGCAGTTGGCATGTGAGGCATAATTCTCACAGAACCTGCTGAAGGAGAACTAAACCACGGCTCATCAGCATTGATAATGTCAAGTGATGAAATACGGAAAGGTGCATATGCAATATGCTTTGCACTTCCAGCTAAACCTTCAGAACTTGTGAAGTATTTTAGCGCTTCCATAGCTTCTGCTTGGTTAGGTCCGCCTTTTACAAGTACAAAGTACTCATAATCAAGGATTTGACCATCCCAAACCATTTTCATTGGTGAACCTTCATTAACGATAGCGTTAAAGTGACGGCCGTTCCAACCAGTTGCCATTACAGCTTCACCAGAAACAAGTTGCTCAGGTGGTTGTGCACCAGCAGACCAGAAGATACATCCACCATCTGGATGATTACAAAGCTCTGAAATTTTATCTAGAGCTCTGTCAATTCCATTGTCTTCCATATAATCATATACGTCAGAAGCAGGAACCCCATCAGCAACTAAAGCAATTTCTAAGTTAGACATTGCACTAGCATAAAGTGATCTTACACCTGGAAAATCATCTGGATTAAAGAAGTCGTTAATTGTTGTTGGACCATTAAAAGTAAATACATCAGTGTTATATGCATAGTTCCATGAGTATAGAATGTTTCCTACAGCACATTTACTAGGCATTGGAGCAAAGAAATCTTCACTAGCAGGCATACCATTTACACCAGCTGGGAAGTCATTGTCGAAATCAAATTCAACGAATAAACCTTCATCACAACCAATGATAGTATCACGAGCATAAACATCAATAATGTCCCATGTGATTGCTCCTGACTCAACCTGAGCTTTAATTTCACTCAAGCCACCTGAATAATCAATCCAGTTAACTTGAACTCCTGATTTTTCTTGGTATGGATCTCCATAACCAAGCTTTTGACTTTCTGTATAAGCACCTCCCCATGAAACTACATTAACTTCTGCTGCAGTTACAAGAGATGGAGCTAAAAAAACAGCTATCAAAGATATTATTTTAGATAGTTTTGACATGTTATTAGTCTCTCCTAATTTAATTATTAATAATTATTAAGTTTATATTACAGAACTTATTATCAGATAACGCAACCTTATAATTACTTAAAATTAGTATTATTAGTTAGTAGTGGATAAGTTTTTCATAACTACTAGATCTAGTAGTCTAATGCTCTGCAATCGTAGCTTGACCAACCTAATTTAATTTTATCATTTAAGTTCAACTTAATATCATCACTTGCATTAGGAATTTTTAAAATAAATTGATCATTATTTAAAACATTTACACGTACCCTTGTGTGATCACCATGATAAATTATTTCAGCAACACTTGCCTCAAACTTATTTTCTAAATTATCAGATGGATTAATCATTACTCGTTCAGGTCTTAGAGAAATTTTGGTTTTTTCACCTGCAGTTTGAACTGCAATTGGGTTAGCGATGACACTTTCTCCTTGCTCGGTTTCAACTTTTGCTTGATCACCTGAAACTTCCTTTACCGTGCCGATGATTGTATTATTTTCACCGATAAATTCAGCTACAAATGAATTCACAGGAGTTTCGTAAAGTTCGTTGGGTCCAGATAATTGTTGAACATGACCATCATTAAATACTGCAATTCTATTTGACATAGTCAGGGCCTCACTTTGATCGTGTGTAACATAAACTACCGTCACACCTAAAGACTCATGAATATGTTTCAATTCATACTGCATACTTTCACGCAGGTTTTTATCAAGTGCTCCTAGGGGTTCATCCATTAAAACTAGTTTAGGATCAAAAACTAGTGAGCGCGCAACTGCTACACGCTGCTGCTGACCACCCGATAACTGTGCCGGCATTCTATTTCCAAAATCACCCAGAGAAACCATGTCTAAAGTTGACTGAACTTTTTGTTCGATCATATCTTTGTCAAATTTTCTTACTTTCAATGGAAAAGCTAAATTTTCATAAACTGAAAGGTGAGGAAAAAGAGCATAATTTTGGAATACCATGCCAATGCCTCTTTTGTGAGGGGGAATACTTGAAATAGGCTCTCCATCAAGATATATTTCACCATTAGTCGGCGTCTCAAAACCTGCTAACATCATTAGAGTTGTAGTTTTTCCAGAGCCCGATGGTCCAAGTAAAGTTAGAAACTCTCCCTCAGCAATATCTAGGTTTAAACCTTTAACAACAAGAACTTTGCCATCATAGCTTTTATCTACTTGTTCAAATTTTACAAAATCTTGTTTTATATTGCTCATTAAAGTCTTAAAAATATTTGAAATTAACTGTAACAGAGTTAATTCAACTAAATCAATAGTTTTTATTGAAGTTTTAAAACAATAAATTGCGACAATTTGAGCATTTTATATATCGAAAATTTTGCTAAAAGGGTTATATTAAGAGCGGATACAAATAGATGAAATCAATCAAACTAAAAAATACTGACTTAATCTCCTCATTCACAAATATGAATGAATATGTACAAAAGTATGAAAACATTACTTTTGATATTGAAAAAATGCGCGAAGCGGTTGAGCAACTAATTAAAATACGCCCCTTTGAGCAGCCTCAAAAAGAAGGTCTATTAAAGTCTAATGCGATATGTCTAAATTACGACGAACAAGAGCTTGATGAGTGGTTTGGTGGTAATATAAGAGGAAAATACTGGACTAAGCCCGACTCTTCATTCGAAGAAATGGAACGCGAACCATATATCGATGAATCTCGATACACATTATTTAACTCAAAATTAAATGATACTTACCTTAAGCATGTTTACGAAACACTTAGTGAGCATTTTGCTATAGGTCGCTGTCGAATTATCAAAATGCCACCTAGAACTACTTTAAGTTGGCACCGTGATCCTGAAAAGCGCATTCATATTTCAATCAAAACAAACTTTGGTTCTCGAATGTTTATTGAAGATACTGGTTTTCATATTCCCGCTGACGGTAATATCTACATTACCGATAATACTAAATATCATACTGCAATTAATGGTGGTGAAGAAGACCGTATCCATTTAGTTGCCACTCTTCTCAATTAAAATAGTTTTCATAGTATATTTATTAAGTCGCTACGATATCTGTTGCTATCGTCAACTTAATAGAGTTAAACTTAATTTATGCAAATATGTAAAAACTATATTAATGGTAAGTGGCTAGAAAGTGTGTCTAATGAAATTATTGAAGTAGATGATCCTGCTACTGGTCAAATTATTGGTCAAGTGTCTTGTGCTAAAGAAGATGAAGTTAATATGGCTGTTGACGCTGCACTAAAAGCTCATCATTCAAGAATCTTGGTAGATATGCCACCGATGGAACGGGCCAAACTAATGAGAGTGATTGCAAACGAATTGCGTAAAGTAGCCAACGATGGTGGGGATTTACTTTGTCGCGAAAATGGTAAACCTCTTGCTAATGCGATATTTGAATTTAATGATGCTGCAAATTATTTTGATTATTATAGCGGCTTAACTGATAAACTTGAGGGCAATACTATTCCCGTTAATAATACAGTAATTGACTATACCTTGCTGGAACCTTACGGCGTATCGGCACATATAGTTCCATGGAATTTTCCGATGTCTATGTTGGCTCGCTCATTAGCCTGTGCATTTGCCGCGGGCAATGCAACGGTCATTAAGACGGCAGAATTAACCCCACTATCAACAGCAAACCATTTTGCTCAAGCAATACAAAATGCAAATGTTCCTGCTGGTTTAATTAATGTAATCTGTGGTTATGGTAATGAAGCGGGTTCAATATTAACTGCACATAAAGATGTAAGCCAAATAACTTTTACTGGCTCAGTCCTTACTGGAAAAAAAATTCTACATGCAGCCGCTGAGCGAGCTGTACCTGCAGTAGTTGAACTTGGGGGGAAATCAGCAGCTGTTGTTTTTCCAGACGCTGATTTAGACAAAGTAGTGAACTCTGCAAAAGGAGGGATATTTGGACAGGCGGGACAAATTTGTTCAGCAATGTCGAGAGTGGTAGTACACAAATCTGTAAAAGATGAGTTGGTAGAAAAATTAGCAAATATGGCTAAAGGTTTAAAGGTGGGAGCGGGCTATGAAGATGGTGCGGAATTAACTCCATTAATCTCCGAACAACAACTTCAAAAAGTAGAAAACTTTGCGCGCTCTGGACAACAAGCAGGTGCAACTGCTGTTGCCGGAGGTAAACGAATTGATAGAGATGGTTATTTTTTTGAAGCTACTGTATTTGACAATGTAAAACCTGAAATGACAATTGCTCAAGAAGAAATTTTTGGACCAGTTTTGTCAGTCCTTACTTATGAAGATGAAGCAGAAGCCATTCACATTGCAAATGATACTGCTTATGGACTGGCTGCTGGAGTTTTTACAAAAGATATTGATCAAGCAACTAATACAGTTAATCAATTACAGGCAGGACAAGTTTATGTGAATAGTTGGTTTACTGGCAGTATTGCAACTCCATTTGGAGGCTATAAACAATCTGGATATAGTCGCGAAAAAGGGCAAGAAGCCATAAAAGGATATCTCCAAGTAAAAAATGTTGGTATTCAATTATAAAGTAAATGCATACTGAATTATCTCAAAATGATGCTTTTGAATTAGCAAAACGAACATTAATATCTTGTGGTGCTAGTGAGGAAAATGCAACTCCATTAGCACATGGTATTATCTCTGCAGAACTAGAAGGCATAAAAAGTCATGGTTTTCATTATCTTCCAATTTACTGCCTACATCTCCAGTGCCAAAAAGTAAAAGGAAATGCTGAGCCAAAAATTAAATCGCAATCAAGTGTAGCCTTTACTGTAGATGCAGATAATGGATTTGCACATAGAGCAATTAATTTAGGTTTTAAAGACTTACTGCCCGCAGCAAAAAAAAATGGGATTGCCTCTTTAGCAATTTCAAATTCATATAATTGTGGTGTGCTTGGCTATCATACTCAGGCAATAGCAAAAGAAAAACTAATTGGCATTGGATTTACTAATGCACCCGCTTCTATTGCTCCAGCAGGTGGTATTAAACCGGTAATAGGAACTAATCCTATTTCGATAGCAATACATAATGAGGGAACCGTAAAAATTCTAATAGATCAATCTGCTAGTGTTGTCGCAAAAAGTGAAATATCTGTTAGGGCCAAATCTGGCGAAAGTATTCCAACTGGCTGGGCATTTGGACCTGACGGTAAAGATACCAATGATCCAAATATAGCTTTACAAGGTACGATGGCTCCAACTGGAGGTTACAAGGGTTTCGGCATTGGTTTGTTTGTTGAAATCATGACAGCTTGTCTAACTGGAGCAAACCTTGGAACTGAAGCTAGCTCTTTTGCAGATGATAAAGGGGCTCCTCCAGGGACTGGCCAATTTTTTATTGCAATTAATCCAGATAAATACTCAGATGATTTTGAAAATAAAATTACTAGTCTTATTAGAAATATTGAAACAGAAGAGGAAACTAGAGTTCCTGGAAGTAAAAGGATTGCTAATGCTTTAGCAAATTCCGAAAAGCCAATAACTATTAATGAAGATTTGTATAATAAGATTATTTCCTTACAAGCCTAGCGACTAATCGTTATCGGCAAGTCCAGCTCCAGCTGCATTTTCTTTAAGCCGGTCAGTTTCTTCAACAAATGTTTCAGAAGAGAGATCATACAATTCATCCCAGATTTTTTCAGAGAATGAATTTTCATTTTCTAATACTTCAATTCTTACTATTTTAGCACTTTCTATTACTATACCCTCAAAATCCTTACTGACAGATATAAACTTATTTAGGTTTAATAAAAAATCCACATCGTCTATTCGTAGCAAAATCTTCTTGCCAATTTTTTCTGAAAGCCGGTTTAAAAAAGGTATTAACAAAATAGGAAAATTTACAGAATGAAAGGTTAGATTACTTATTTCCTCTACTTTATTTGCTGAATCCAATAGCGCAGATCCAGTATAAAATGGACAGTATGCAGCTGATTCTAAGCTATTATCTGCACAAATCTCTTTTGGTCCATGCACTTGTTTTCCCTTAACAGATCTGAGGTATAAATTTAAATTTTCTATTCCTGTTAAGCTTAATAATTCTAAAGTTTTAATATTTTTACCAATTTCTTCAGCTATTCCCCATGGAAAACCGGCTGCTCTTGTTGCTCTTTTAGATATAGTCTCTATTTCACTTGATGTTCTCATAGGCGATTATAAATCCAAGTATCATTAGCAGTTTTTAATTCATTAATTAAAGGTGCACCTTGATACATATTTATTCTTAACCATTTATCTGATCGAGGATCAAACTTTTGTGCACCAAAAAATGATAATTTAAGTCTCAGCATATCTATTGGAACTAAATTAGCTCCAATAATATTGTCTTGAATTTCAGAATAAGGGAATTTTTCTATAATAAAACATCTTCTTACCGCATGTCGTAAGTCATTATTATCCATCAAAAACTCAGCTACAGTCTCTGTGTTTTGACACTCATTTAGTCTTTTTAATAAAGCAGAAATATCTCGTGCTATAGCAAGTGGCTGCTCTAATGTTGATCCGTTTTCCTCGTATCTATTTGCAACCCTAGGTTCTTCTTTATTCTTTGATATGAACCAAAAGTTAGTAGTCTCTTCGTTAGAATTAAAATCTATGTTTAAGATATTAGAATAATTTTTATTTATTATATTAATTAAATCAACAACAGATCTCTCACCTGGTATGTCAAAGAACAAATCTTCATCAGAGCTCATATTTTGAATTAAAGGGTCCACAATTTTGTCATATGGCTCCATAAGCATTGATACAATATATTCTGTACCCTCTTCACTTAAGTGTTCTGCAACCCATAAATATAATTTATTCCAAAATAGATTCTCTTGAAACTTAATATTCAATAGATAGTTTTTTTCAAAGGAGTCTAAATCCTTAATTAGTCTTTGAATTTTTTTCGTTTGATATTCACTGTCCGTTTTCCAGGTATCTATATTTAACTTTGATTTTTCAAAACACTCTTTAAATTTTTTAAAATCTTCTATATCAACTTTTTGTATAGAGCGTATTTGTTTTAACGCTTCCTCTCTTGAATAAATCCAATTATGTAACAACGTAGGATGATTCACTATAAAAGGTGCCATACCTAAGCCAGTGGAATTTCCTATGCCTAAGTTTCTTGCAATATCATGTGATAATTTTACAGCATTTGAAGGGTTTCTAGATTTTGCAATATGATTAACTTGATCAAATGTAAACTGACGAACTAAATAAACGAGCATCATCTCTAACCTAAAAGGGCCACATATTTCTGACCGATCTTTAATTCTATATCGATCAGCTAAGCCAAACTTTCCAGACCCATACACTGCTGTAGTTCGATACAAATATCCAACATCACTAATTAGTTCTTTATCTGGCTGATTTCCACTTGCCAGTGCTTCTACTGTATGCTCAAAAATTCTTACGGATTTATTGGCTCGAGACAATGTTAATTCTTTATAAGAGACTCTTCCAACTTCTTGTTTGGGAACATTTTTTTTTAGGCGTATAATATCTTCTTCAGATGGTATTCCATCGTGTAACACAAATGCAGCATCCCATTTAGTAGCAATAACACGATCTGAACGATCCCTAGAGTCTAATTCATTTGCAAAACATACCAATGAATATATGCGATCATTTTTTTTCACAGAATACACTGCAGTGCCATAACCATTTTCATCAAGTTCGAACAAATCTGTACTAAAATCCCAGTCTTTAAATTCTCTAATAAAACTTCTCAAGAAGGATAGTTTGGATTGATAAAAGGATCCTAATCGAGAAAGGGTCATTATATCATTTGCGCTACGGTGATTGATGCTAGTCATATTTAGTTAATATAATCTCTATAAAAATTAAACCAATTATTACCCAAAATTCCCTGCGTTTCCTCGCTATTAAAGCCAGCCTCCTTAAGGCCTTTTTCCAAATTATCGAATCCTCTTGCATCTTGAAACCAATTAGGTTGCTCAGGAAAAGCTGCGTTAGATTTAGAGCCTTCACCATAGTCAATTGTTTTTGTCCAAGTTCCATTTCTCATCCACTCAACAATTCTATCTGGCTGTTGCAAACATAAATCAGAGCCTATACCTAAATTTTTTATTCCAATAATCTCTGCTGTCTGCGCAACCATTTGACAAAAATTGTCTAAGGAACAATTGGTGCCATTTAATAAGTGATGCGGATAAAGTGAAAGTCCCAGCATCCCTCCTGACTCGCCTAGGGCTTTTAAGATATCATTTGATTTATTTCTTTTAGCCTTATGCCAAAACAGTGGATTGGCATGAGTAATTGCGATTGGTTTTTCTGAAATATTTATAGCGTCAAATGTAGACTTATCAGCTGAGTGGGACATATCTATAATCATACCTACTCTATTCATTTCTTTTATTACCTCCCTGCCCATCCTAGTAACACCACTATCATTTTCCTCATAGCACCCAGTTGCTAATAATGATTGATTGTTATAGGTAAGTTGCATGAATACTGCCCCCATTTCATGAACAGACTCAACTAAATTAATATCATCTTCAATTGGAGAGCAGTTCTGAAAACCAAAGAACACAGCTGTCTTGTTTTCATCTTTAGCTTTTTCAATGTCTTTAAATGATTTTCCTTGAAAAATAAGTTCAGAATAGTTTTCAAAATATCCCTTCCATTCATGGAAATTTTCCTGAACTTCATCATAGTCTTCGTGGTAAGCAATTGTAACATGAATCGCATCAAGTCCAGCTTCACGATTGAATTGGAATATTTCTTTTGACCAGTTGCAATATTGAAGGTTATCTATTCTATAATTCTTATTCTTTGACATTAGTAAATATAGTCTATCTTATTATGATAAAGTCAGTAATCTATTATATGTAAGAGGTCAATATTTTGAAGAAATACTCAGTTTTTAGCTTAATTAAGAATGCATTTAATAAACATCAAGATTGGGATGTGGCATGGAGAGATCCAGAGCCTAAAAAAGAGTATGATGCTATCATTATTGGGGGTGGCGGTCATGGCCTTGCTACTGCTTATTATCTAGCGAAAGAATATGAAATAAAAAATATTGCTATTCTAGAAAAAGGTTGGATTGGAGGTGGCAACATTGGAAGAAACACTACAATCTTAAGATCAAATTATATGCATGATGCGAATAATCTTTTTTATGATCATGGTATGCAAATGTGGAAGGACTTAAGCCAAGAACTAAACTATAATGTCATGTATTCACCAAGAGGAATACTTAATTTAGCTCACTCAGACGCACAATTAAATGCATACTCTAGAAGAGGAAATTCGATGCGTTTAAACGGTATTGAAGCATCCCTTCTTGGTAGGGAAGAAGTTCGAAAGATAATCCCTTTTGCAGATTTTACTGATAATGCAAGATTTCCAATATTTGGTGGATTGATGCAATCTATTGGTGGTACTGCTAGGCATGATGCAGTTGCTTGGGGATATGCTAGAGCAGCTGATGATTTAGGAGTGGATATTATTCAACATTGTGAAGTTACAGGGTTTGATATTGTAAATGGATCGGTTCAAGGAGTTCAGACATCTAGAGGTTTTATCAAAACAAATAAGATTGGTCTTTGTGTTGCAGGCAGTACTTCCATACTTGCAGAAAAGTTGAATATGAGCTTACCGATTGAGTCTCACGTATTGCAGGCATGTGTTTCAGAGCCAGTAAAACCTTTGCTTGATGGAGTTGTAACTTTTGGTGCTGGTCATTTTTATTGTAGTCAATCAGATAAAGGTGAAATGGTAATGGGAGGAGATTTGGATGGGTATAATAGTTACGCTCAAAGAGGTAACCTGCCAACAATCCAACATGTTCTTACAGAGGGTGTTGCATTATTTCCCAACTTGAGCAGATTGAAAATGTTAAGAAGTTGGGGTGGTATTATGGATATGTCCATGGATGGATCACCAATCATAGACAAGACACATATTGAAGGAGTTTATTTAAATTGTGGCTGGTGTTACGGTGGGTTCAAAGCAACTCCAGTTTCAGGGCTTACTTTTGCTCATACAATTGCTACTGGAGAACCACATAAATTAAATGCACCATTTAAATTAGATCGATTTCATACAGGCCACTTAATTGATGAAAAAGGTCTAGGGACAAAGACTTGGATTAGTTGATATGCTTGAAATTAAATGTCCATATTGTGGTCGGCGGTCCCAAAATGAATTTTCTTATGGAGGAGATGCAACTGTAAAAAGGCCAAAACTCAATAAAGATATCAGTGACGGTGAATGGGATGAATTTATTTACTATCGTAAAAATCCTAGAGGAATACATCTTGAGTTATGGCACCATACATCAGGATGTCGGCAATGGTTTAAAGTTAAACGAGATACTTCCACTCATGAAATCGTCAAAACTTTTATGATAGAAGAAGAGTCACAATGACAAATGCACAAATATTCAGAACTCAAGAAGGTGGCAAGATTGATAGAGAGGAAAAAATTTCCTTCATATTTAATGGCAAAAAATATTATGGTTATAAAGGGGATACCCTTGCGTCGGCTCTACTCGCTAATGGAATACATCTAATTGGCAGGAGTTTTAAGTATCACCGTCCAAGAGGAATTATTGCTGCTGGAGTTGAAGATGCTAATGGCAAAGTTCAGCTATCAAGAAATAATATTAGTGAGCCAAACGTAAATATTACAGAAGTAGAATTAGTTGAGGGATTGAGTTTTAAAAGTCAAAATTGTTGGCCATCAGTAACATTTGATATTTGGGCCATTAATAATTTTTTAAATAGATTTTTTCCAGCTGGATTCTATTACAAAACTTTTATGTGGCCAAAAAGTTTTTGGTACAATGTTTATGAGCCAATTATAAGAAAAGCAGCGGGCATGGGAACCGCTTCATTAAAGCCTGACCCTGATAGATATGAGCATAGATACGAACATTGTGATATCTTGGTCGTTGGTTCAGGGCCTTCAGGTATTTCTTCTGCTTTGGCAGCAGCTAAAAATGGTGCTCGAGTTATTTTAGCTGAGGACAAACCTCGGTTTGGTGGTTCGTTACAAATAGATGAAGTAACTATTGGTAATAAAAATGGCAATGAATGGGTTGATGAGGCTATAGCTGAATTAAAATCAATGCCTAATGTGATTATTCGAAATCGCTCTCAAGTTTTTGGATACTATGATCACAACATGCTGGTTATGTTTGAAAGATGCAAAGATCATGTAAATAATTCAGAAGCTTTTACTCCAAGAGAAAGGCTCTGGTATATAAGAGCACAAGAAGTTGTGCTTTCTACCGGTTCAATTGAAAGACCATTAGTTTTTGCAAATAATGATAGGCCTGGAATTATGCTTTCTTCCTCAGCTAGAGAATATCTTAAAATTTATGGAGTTTTTGTTGGAAAGAAGCCAATTATATTTACTAATAACGACTCCGCATATGAAACAGCAATCGAATATAAGAATAACGGAATCGATGTCCTTATTATTGATACAAGGAATAATTCAGATTCAGGTATTGTGAATGAAACAAAAAAATTAGGTATAAAGATTAAGTTTGCACACGCCATTGCAAATACTTCTGGCTATAAAAAAGTGAAATCCGTAACGATTGGTAAATTGAATAAGGAAAAAAATGCTTACACAAAATTAGAAGAGGTAAAATGTGATAGTGTTTTTGTATCAGGTAATTGGACGCCGACTGTTCACCTAGCCTCTCAATCAGGAAATAAACTTAATTATGATACCAATACTGATTCTTTCTTACCAAGTATATCTCGACAAGATGAGACTGTGATTGGATCAGCTAATGGTAGTATGACTTTAAAAGAAAGTTTGAAAGAAGGATTCGAGGTTGGCTATAAGTTGTCAAAAAAAATAACTAAAGGAAATATACAAACTACAATTCCCTTATCTGATGAAAAACAATTAGGCGATCATGATAAATTCTGGTGTATGCCACTCCCTACAAATAAAAACTATAAAAGATTTGTTGATTTTCAAAATGATGTAGCAGTTTCTGATATACAGCTTGCAGTTCAGGAGGGATTTCGATCAATAGAGCATGTAAAAAGGTACACAACTTTAGGTATGGCAACTGATCAAGGTAAAACAAGCAACTTAAACGGTCTTCAGTTAGTGTCTGATATAGAAAAAAAAATAGTACCTGAAGTGGGTCATACAACTTTCCGACCACCTTATACATCTGTAACAATAGGAACAATAATTGGTCGAGAGGTTGGCAAAAATTACAAAGCAACTAGAAAATCACCCATGCACACTTGGCATGAAAAAAACAAAGCGGTATTTGTTGATGCCGGACTATGGCTTAGACCGCGATACTATAAACAAAATAATGAAGATTTGTTTGAAGCATCGAAAAGAGAAGCTTTAAATGTTCGGAATAATGTTGGAATATGTGATGTTACTTCACTAGGTAAAATCGAGATCAAAGGAAAAGACTCAGCTGAATTTTTAAATCGCATCTACACTAATGCCTTTTTGAAACTTCCAATAGGAAAAGCTCGTTATGGTGTGATGCTACGAGAAGATGGAATAGTTTTTGATGATGGAACAACGACTAGAATATCAGAAAACCATTATCATATGACGACAACGACAGCACAAGCAGCCAATGTGCTCTCACATTTAGAATATTATATTCAAGTAGTCTGGCCTGAATTAGATGTTGTGGTAGTTTCTGTTACTGAGCAGTGGGCTGCTGCTGCAATAGCTGGTCCAAAATCAAGATTACTCTTAAGTAAAATATTTCCTTCTGAGGAGGTGTCGAATGAGAGCTTTCCTTTTATGGGCTATAAAGAATTTAAGTTTAAGGAAACAACTGCCAGAGTATTTAGAATATCATTTTCTGGAGAACTGGCTTATGAAATAAATGTGGAGTCAGATTTTGGCCTTCAAATGTGGGAGGAAATTTTAAACTTAGGAGAAGAATTTAAAATTCAACCATATGGAACGGAGGCTTTATCCACCTTGAGAATTGAAATGGGTCACATAGCAGGTTCTGAGATTGATGGCAGAACTATTGCTAGAGATTTATCGCTTGAAAGCTTGCTGAGTGAAAAAAAAGATTTCGTCGGTAAAAGATCTTTAAATAGAAAGGCATTTACAGATAATAATAGAGAAAAAATAGTTGGATTAGTTCCTATTGATAAAAAAACAAATATTCCTGAGGGCTCTCATCTTGTCTTAGATAAAAATGCAAGTTTACCTAACCCAAAATTGGGACACGTATCAGCCTCATGCTGGAGTGTGGAATATAATAATCCTTTCTCTTTGGCTATTGTCAAAAATGGTCATAATAAACTCGGCGAAAAACTATACGCTGTTTCACCTTTAAAGAATGTTTCAGTTGCAGTTGAAGTCGTGTCACAGCATTATGTTGATCCTGAAGGAAAGAGAGTTAGGTCATGACGAAACTCACTTCACAAATGAGCATCGGCATTAAGGTATTTAATGGAAATTATTTCAATAAATCAGAAAGCTCTTTGCTTAAAATTAGAGAGATTTCAGATATTAAAATTTTTCAGATTACACAATACAAAAATAGTAAATTAGATATTTCTTTAATCAAAATTGATAATCAAATTCTTTCTAAAATGTCTGGGTGTGTGTCGGCAAATTTTAATACAAGAATACTCTGGTCAGGGCCTAAAACTTGGATAGTTATTTCTAAAAATAAAAATATAATAGATGATATTAATAAAAATTGCTCGGCAAATAATTTTGCTATTACTGATCTATCTCATTCGAGAATGACAATTCAAATAGAAGGTAAAAATGCTTTTGATGTTATAAAAAAAGGATGTCCATTAAATTTAAATAATTTCAAAACAAATATGTGTGCGAATACTGTATTCAATGGGATTACAATTACAATAGACTTGCTTGATCAAGATAAAAATATTTTTAATATAATGTCTCATAGAAGCTTCGCAGACTCATTTTACCATGCAATTACTGACGCATCACTTGAGTATGGATATAAAATAGAGTAAATATTTATGGATTGGGTAAACTCTATAAGAAGTCCAGGTTTAACACTTTTTTTCCAATATATTACTTGGTTAGGATACAGAGATTTTTTATTTCTCTTTATTCCTTTTTGTTACTGGTTTTTTGATAGAAAAATTTTTGGTATATTTACACTATTCGTTTTTATTGGTGCTCTTACCAATACCTATCTAAAAGATCTATTCCAAGACTCTAGACCTAACGTAGATCTGAATATTGATCCTTGGGCTACTCATGATGAATTATCCTATGGTTTTCCTAGTGGACATGCTCAATTAGCAGTAATTATTTGGGGTTATTTATTCCAACAAACTAAAAATCTATATTTAAAAATTTTTTTTACACTTCTTATAATAAATATTTGTTTAAGTAGAATTTACTTAGGTGTTCACGACATACCCGATGTAATAGGTGGGATCTTTTTTGGACTAATTTCATTATTTTTTTTAAATTATTTGCTTAGTTCTAAATTTGACTGGCTCAGAAATACGAGTTACTCAACTCACTTTTTAATTTATTTGATTATATTGTTGTTGGTTTATTTTACATGGCCAATAGAAGAAAGTAGAACTACAGCTGCAGGTCTTGGTGGAATCATAATCGCTTTTTGGTTTGGAAGTACATTAGATAAAACCTATATTGACTTTCAAAGACCTAGAAATTTATCTATGAAAATAATTGCATCAATTTTGGTTATATTTGGACTAGTATTCTTAAACAAACACCTTGAGCAATTTTTTGAAACAGTCCTTCTTGACTATAATTTTGAAACGTTAACTTCCTCACTTATATTAGGAATCTATATCTCACTTATTGGACCACTCATTATAAGCTTATTTAATTTTAATGAGAAAAAATTTACTGAGCACTAATTTTTTTTGCAAGCTGGTCTCTATAAGTACAATTAAAGCTGCACATATCATTCAATTTTGATAGATTTTCCCTAGCCAAATCAATTCTGTTAGTTTTGAGAAAAAGCTCACCTTGATATTCTAATATGCCTTTATGTTTAGGATTAATTTCTAGACCTAATTCATAATATCTCTCGGCATCCTCGTATTTTTCTAGTTGTCTTGATACAAAACCAATATAATTCCAACCATCTGCACTCTGAGGATTGGCATATACAAATACTTCTAATTCAAGAAGAGCATCCTCAAAACTTTTATCATTTATCAACTTTATGATTGGATTTAATTCAGCATCATACTGTGAAGACCAATTTCCACCTCCATCTCCAGAATCACCGCTTCCTCCTGAGCCACCTGAGCCACCTGAGCCACCTGAGCCACCTGAGCCACCTGAGCCACCTGAGCCGCCTGAGCCGCCTGAGCCGCCAGCTCCAATAGCAATATTAATTGAAAACATTATAAAAAATAAAACTCTAATAATTAACATTTTTAAAACCTATCGTAATTTTATTAAGAGGCTTTTCAATAAAACCTAGCGTAACAAGATAATTAATTCAGTAAAACATAATTTCAAGACAATATCGTTTATTAAAGTAACTCGCTGAATCTATTATCTATTTAATTTTGTAACCAAATGCAACCCCAATGCAACCGCGGGACCTATACCAAATGCAAATAATAATGTACCAAGCCCAACTGTTCCGCCCAATATCCATCCCGAGGTTACAACTGTAACTTCTAAACAAACTCTTACCCAAGCAATAGGATACTTTGTTACACGCTGTAAACCAGTCATTAACCCATCTCTTGGCCCGGGCCCTAGGTTTGCTGTTAGATAAATTCCACTACCTAACCCAACTAAAATCACACCTACAGAACATACTATAAAATTTATAAAAAAGTTATCGGATGAGAAATCAAAAAAATACAAAGACAAATCAATTGCTCCAGCAATAATTAAAATATTTAGAATAGTACCTACTCCGGGTTGTTGCTTTAATGGTAGCCATAACATTAAAACGCCAACGCTACAGATAAAAGTAGCAAAACCAATAGACCAGTTAAGATTTTTTGATATTCCCTCGGCAAGTACCGTCCAGGGACTAACTCCTATTGTGGAGTGGATTAAAAGAGATTCTCCAAAGCCAAAAATTGTAAGTCCAAGAATTAAAAATAATAATGTTTTTATTCTAGGTGTAAAATTAATAGGCCGATTTGAGCTCCACTCTACACTAGGAACTTTCTTTATCTTTAAAAATTCAGGTAGAATACTCATTTAGGTATTTATATTTTTTGGAATGATTTCATAGCCCTGACGTCTTGGAGTATCGTCAATTAATTCTTCTGGATAACCTTGAGCTCTTAGATTTTCATCACAAGCATCTTCTTGAAGTTTTACTATCATTGAAGACCAAGCTCGATCACCATATTTATTTCGACCTTCAGAAAAAATTTTTGTAATTAATGGTGATACCTCAGTTGGTACTTTTAGATCTTGAGCCAGTTTTTCAAATAAACCAACATCTTTACAAACTAGATCCATTGTAAAATTAATATTATAGCTTCCGTTCATAATGACTTGACTTTCTGTCTCGTGAACAAAACTATTCCCTGAACTTATTTTTATACCCTCATATACAGTTGATAAATCTAACCCAGCTTTTTTACAAACCATTAATGCCTCTCCAACTGCAACTAAGTGAGTAGATGCTAAATAATTTGTTGCAACTTTTAGAACAGATGCGCTGCCAATGGGACCTACATGGAGTATTTGATATCCAATTGCGGATAGTGCGGGCATAGCCATATCAAATGCCTCTCTTGTTCCACCAACCAGAATAGCAATATTTCCTGTTGCAGCTCTGTGACATCCTCCAGACACAGGTGCCTCAATTGCATGAGCTTCTTTTTCAATTATTATGCTGGCTAATCTTTTCATTTCTTTGTCATCCGTTGTACTCATTTCAATCCAGAGTTTTCCTGATCCCATACCTTTAATTAACCCTTCTGCGCCCTCAAGAACACTTTCAACAGCTTTTGGGCTTGGCAGGCATGTTATTGATATATCCGATTTTTTAGCAAGTTCTTTTGGGGTTTCTAACCACTTAGCTCCTTTTTTAATTAATTCATTACCTGCATCTTTATCAAGATCATTTATAAAAAGCTCAAAACCACTTTCTAAAACACTATTTGCTAATTTAAAACCTACATTTCCTAATCCAATAAAGCCTATTTTCATTATTATTTACCTTTCAAGTTTATAATGTTGGAGGGATAGATTGCTGTCTTGTTCCTATAGCATGATAAGCTATAGAAAATATAATTGCGCCACCGCCATACAAAGTAATTGCTGATGGAATTTCATTTATTCCAAATATTGGTAACCAACACCAAAGCACTCCAGCTACAACTTCTAACAATGATAGCAACATAAATTCTGCTGTTGGTAAATATTTTGCGCCAATACTTAGGCAAATTAATCCGGTGGCAACAAATGTACCATGAAGCATGCTTAGCAAAATATTTCTTATCGGCATAGAGTATTCATCGCCAGATATTAAAATCATCAAAATAGAAAATAGTGAGCAAGTAATCCCAGCTATTATGATTGTTGTGAACTTTGGAGTATCTGGCCGCCATCTCAAACTTACTGCAAAAATTGAAAATCCAATTGAACATAGCAATCCAAATAACCAGCCAAGTAATGTACCAGATTGCCAATCATTATAAGCCATAAGAAATATTCCAAAAAAAGAAATGAGGCATGCAATGATGGTGGCAGATCTAACTTGTTCCTTTAAAAAGATATAGGCAAGTAGTCCTGCAAATAACGGCTGTGTTCCAATCATGAATAGTGTCGTTGCAGCTGATGTAAAAGTCATTCCAAAAATAAAAAAAATAAATGCAAACGCTAAACTAACTCCACCAATAACGCCGGATGATCCTACCCTTCTAAAATTTTTATAAAAATCTATTCCCTCTTTGTATAATAAAAAAATAACCAAGATTGTAGCTACAGTAATGCCTCTATAGAAAAGATAATGCCATTGATATATATCAGCATCAATCATGTAGCGAATTGTTGGAGCACCAAAACTCCATATTAAGCCTGCAGCAAGAGCTAAAACAAAACCTAAATAATATTTATTGCTATAGTCTTGTTGGGAAGCTGATAAATCAGTCATATAAAAAAATCATATATAATTTTTAGGGGGATTACACTATAAATGAATGCTATGGAAATAAGTTCTAAATATGGAATCTATGAAAAGCGTTTCGAAAAAGTATTCGAACAATTTAGAGAAAATTTGGAAACAAATATAGATATTGGTGCATCTTTCTCTGTTTACTCTAATAATAAAGCATTAATCAATCTTGCCGGTGGTTATAAAAATAAAGATAAGACCGAACCATGGTCACTAGATACTACTGTATGTGTTCACTCAACAGGAAAAGGTGTTGTTGCAATGTGCTTAGCTTTATTAATCGATAGAGGTTTATTAAATCTAGATGAAGCTGTTGCTAACTATTGGCCTGAGTTTGGCTCAAAATCAAAAGGAAATATTTCTGTCAAAACTCTGCTTTCACACCAAGCTGGTTTATTTGCTTGGAAAGAAAAAATGATAGAGGAAGATTTCTTAAATTGGGATTATTGCGTTGGACTGCTAGCTAATCAAGAAACACTACATGAACCTAATAGTGAAATTTGCTATCACGCTAAATCTATTGGTTTTCTTATAGGTGAATTGGTTAAACGTATTACAGGAAATTCAATTGGCAAATTTTTAAAAGATGAGCTTGCAGATCCTCTTAATGTCGCATGCACCATAGGAACACCGGCTGAGAAACATATCAATATTGCTGAATTAATGAATTCTAAAAATTTAAATGACGCATTTAAGGAACCAAATAATATAGATGAGTATGTCATGAAAGCATTTTTGAATCCTGGCAACCGAACCAGAACAGCCAATACTGCAAAATTTAGAGAAGCAGAAATTCCTGCTTTGAACTGTCATAGTAATTCGTCATCACTTGCTAAATTATACGATCACTTTTTTAATAACGAATTTGTAAGTAAATCAACTTTTAAAAAAATCACATCAATCGAGGTAAGGGGCAATGATCAAGTAATGAAAAGACCAATGCAATGGAGTCCTGTGGGTTTTAGTATTGGTGGAGGAAAATTATTTGGAGAGAGTAGTCATGCATTTGGTCATACAGGATGGGGCGGCTCAATGGCTTTCACTGATCCTGATAATAATTTAAGTGTCGCATATGCTATGAATCTTCTTACAGGATCAATGCTAGGAGATCATAGAGCAATGAAGTTAGTTGAGCTTACTTATGAGTGTTTATGAAAATGAGTTTTAAAAAAAAGTTTTTTTATGGAGGTGGGGATTTTGCTATCAATATTATGTGGCAATTAACTATCTTTTATTTATTATTTTTTTACACAGATATATTTGGAATATCGCCAGCAAACGCAGGACTAGTATTTTTTATTGCAAAAATATGGGATGCAGTAACTGACCCAATTATGGGGTATATCGCTGATAATACTTCTACAAAATGGGGAAAGTTTCGACCTTACATTTTATTTGGATCCATACCGGCATTAATAATGATTGTTCTATGCTTTACCTCGCCAACGTTATCTCAAACTGGAAAATTTTACTGGGCACTTTGTACTTATATAACTTTTACAACTTTATACACAATTATTGCAATTCCAGTGGGATCACTAATCCCTGCCATGACTCAAGATAGAGATGAAAGAACATCATTAGCTTCTTTTCGATATTTAGGTGCAAGTTCTGGATCTATATCAGTTGCAGTATTAACTCTTCCTCTTGTCGGACTATTTAGTTCGCCTCAATATGGTTTTCCAATAACTGTAGCTATACTTGCCTTCTTTGGTGCGATCTTTGCATTCTTATGTTTTTATCACACTGAAGAAAAGTATTCTAAAACTTATGAAAAACGTGTGAGTATCAAAGATTTATTGAGAATGGTATTCTCAAATTTTCCTTTACACCTAGTAATACTTGCGCTGCTTACAACCTGGATTGCAAATAATATCAAACAAATAACAGTAATCTATTTTGTAAAATATAACTTACAATTAGAGGCTTTCTTTAGTCCCATTCTTCTTTCAGTCATTTTACAAATTATGTTTGGAGCATTTTTGATAAATTTAATAAAACATAAATTTGAAAAGAAAACTTTATTTATGATAGGGACATTCCTATATGTCATTACTGATTTGATTATTTATTATATTACTGGTTATGAAAATTTTTGGCTTTTTGCATTTGTAGCATCATTTGGCTTTGTTGGCTTTGGAATGGCTGGGGTAATGGCGTGGTCAATGATAGCTGATACGGTTGAATATGGAGAGTGGAAATCTGGATTTAGAGCAGAAGGCACGCTAAATGCTGCGCATGTATTTGTATTTAAGTTAAGTGTTGGTTTTAGCGCGTGGCTAGCAGGTTACATATTAGATAGAACTAATTATAAACCCAATGCAGAAATACAGAGTATTGATACACTAAATGGACTATTTATTATGGGCTATATCTTTCCTGCAATTGCTGGAACTATTGCCATTATAGTTATGCTTTTTCATAACTATAATGGTGCTTTTTATGAGAAAATTTTTTCTGAGCTCAAGCAGCGTCAATAATTACAAATGAAAAGGGAAATTTCTTCAAGTGCAAATGGGCGAGTTAATCTTCTTGGCGAACACTTAGACTATAATGGCGGTGCAGTTCTTCCGTTGCAAATTGATAAATGTGTCAAAATTTATTTGTCCGATAATAATACTAATGAAAAAATTGTTATAAAGTCCAAACAGTATGATGAAAAAGTAATTATAAATCATAATCTTGCAAAGCAAGAGAATTGGTCAGATTTTGTTGTGGGCGCATGTAAAATAATTTCTGATAAATTTGGAATAAAAATATCTAGTATAAATTTTGTAATTGATAGCGATTTGCCTATAGGAATTGGTTTATCGTCATCTGCTGCAATTACTGTGGCTACTTTAAGAGCATTAATTACGAAATATAATATTGAAATTTCTAATGAAGAAATAGTTAGTCTCGCTTTAAGAGTAGAAAGTGATTTTGTAAATGTTGGTGGAGGTATGATGGATCAATTTACCTCTATTTATGGCAGTACTTCTGAAATACTCTACTTAGATACTGCAACTAATGACTTTGAATTAATTACTCTAAATGAAAACTATAAATTTTTAATTATAGATAGCGGTGAGTCGAGAATCTTAGCGAATAGTGAATTTAATAGTAGAAAGATCTTATGTGAAAATGTTGCTAATAAATTGAGTTTAAACTACTTATGTGAATTATCAGATCTTGATGAAAAATTAACTAAAAAACTTACAATGGAAGAAATTAAAATTGCAAAACATGTAGTTTATGAAAATATAAGAGTTCACAAAGGTAAAAAATCGTTATTAAGTAATAATTACGATTTATTTGGTAAGTTAATGACAGAAAGTCATATGTCCTTAAAAAATAATTATGAAGTGTCAACTGCAAATTTAGATACTCTGGTAAATCTTTGTAATTCATTTGGAGCCTTAGGTTCAAAATTAACAGGTGCTGGATTTGGTGGGGCAATTGTTTCACTAATAAAAAATGATTTGGTAGATGATTTAAAAAAGTATATTATCAAAAATTATCCAAACGCTAAATTTCTATAAATATGAAATTAAATCTACCAAAAGAATTTATATGGGGAACTGCGACCGCTGCTCATCAAGTTGAAGGAAATAACACTAACTCTGATTTCTGGCTTTTAGAAAATACCAAAAATACTGTATTTGCAGAGCCATCTGGTATTACCTGTGACCAATGGAACAGATATGATGAAGACATTAAACTCATGGCTGATCATTCTATTCAATCTTATCGATTATCAATTGAATGGGCGCGAATTCAACCTTCTGAAACTGAATTTTCGCAAGAGGCAATTGATCATTACAAAAAAGTTCTTGATTGTTGTCATGCTCATGGTCTTAAGACTTGTGTCACTTATCAACATTTTACTTCACCCCTTTGGTTTACAGCGAGGGGTGGTTGGGAAAAAAGTGAAAATACAGATTTTTTCTCAAAATATGTAGAGAGAGCTACCACGGAGCTGGGGGACAAAATAGATACTATATGTACTATCAATGAAGCTAATTTAACAGCACAGCATTTTTTTAGATTTCCAATTTATCCAGAAAATGGAATGAAAACTATGATGCCTTTCGTAAGCGATGCGGCAAAAGCGTGTGGTTCAGATTTAGATAATTTTGGTCCTTTCTTATTTGGGCATCCTTTTAAAATTAGGGACTGTATGATGCAAGCTCACGTCAACTCAGTGCCAATCATTAAAGGGCTTCTTAATAAAAACCAACCTGTTGGAATAACACTAGCTATTGAAGATTACCAATGTATTGAAGGTGGAGAGGAGTCTAGAAGTAAGGCTCATGCTGAATCGGTTGATGTATGTTTAGATCAAATCAAAGACGATGATTTTGTAGGCATTCAAATGTACACTCGTCATATTTTTGGTCCAGAAGGAGTAACTCCAAATAAAGAGAGGGAAATGCTTGTAATGGATTATGAATATTATCCAGAATCACTAGAGAATGTAATCAAATACGTAGCTCCAAAAATCAATTGTCCTATAATTGTAACAGAAAATGGAATCGGAACTGATGATGATAACCAGAGAATTAGTTATATTACAACAGCGCTAGAAGGACTTCAAAAATGCCTTGATGATGGTATAGATATTAGAGGTTATTATTATTGGTCTTTCTTAGATAATTTTGAGTGGGTTTATGGCTACAAACCGAGATTTGGACTTGTCAAAGTAAATCGAGAGACACAAGAAAGAAAAGCTAAAGAAAGTCTAAAGTTTTATCAAAAAATAATTAATGACTCAAAGTAATTTAAGTCTCGTCAAAATTGGAAGTGTTTAAATAACATCCAGCTATTAGCCAACTATTATCTGGTTGCCGCTGCATCAAATAAGTAGCTGTTACGAAGTTACCATCTGGATCAACCAAGAACACATTTAAAGTAGGCGCTCCTCTGATTATTGTTGCTTCACCGAAATCAATTTTTTTTGGTCTATAAACTGCTTGATATTGCGTGACAACCATATTTTTGAAAATTTCAGGGGATGAAAAAATTCTTTTTATCAGTGGAGCGGCATAAGAATAGGCTTTTTCAAAATCGTCTTTTGCGAAAGCCTCAAGTTGTTGTTCAACAACATTTTTTATATTGGCTTTATCATTATTTGACAATTGTTCAGCTTTAAGCTGGCTCACACCACTTAAAAAAAAGAAAAGTAATAAAGCTATTAGAAACTTTATTTTTACCACTTATAAAACTTCAAACAGACCAGCAGCACCCATACCACCGCCAATGCACATGGTCACAACACCATATTTGATACCACGTCTTTTGCCTTCTATTAAAATATGACCTGTCATTCTTGACCCAGTCATACCATAAGGATGACCTATTGAAATTGAACCACCATTGACATTCAATTTTTCGTTATCAATTCCAAGTTGATCACGACAATAAAGAACTTGAGATGCAAATGCCTCGTTCAATTCCCAAAGATCAATATCATCAATAGTTAAACCATTCTGCTTTAACAGTTTAGGCACAGCGATAACAGGACCTATACCCATTTCGTCTGGCTCACAACCGCCAATGGCTAATCCTCTAAATATACCCATAGGTTCGATATTTCTTTTTTCTGCTTCTTTAAGGTCCATTAACACACATGAAGATGCTCCATCAGATAACTGACTTGCATTACCTGCTGTGATAAATTTGTCAGGTCCATTTATAGGATTTAACGCAGCGAGATTCTCTAAAGTTGTTGATGGACGATTACATTCATCTTTATCAACTGTTACTTCTTGTTCAGTAACTTCTTTTGTTTCTTTATTCATAACATCCATCTTGGTTTGTAAAGGAACAATTTCATCAGAAAATTTTCCTGCCTCTTGAGCAGCAGCTGTTCTTTGTTGGCTCTGAAGTGAGTATTCGTCTTGAGACTCTCTTGATATATTATATCTCTCTGCAACAATATCAGCTGTATTAATCATTGGCATCCACAAAGCTGGACAGATTTTTTGCAATTCTGGCTCTACAAGATGTTTAAAGTTTAGATTAGTTTGAGTCATTGAAATAGACTCAACACCACCACCGATTGTTACTTTTACTCCATCAACAATAATTCTTTGCGCAGCTACAGCTATAGATTGCAAGCCAGATGAGCAGAATCTATTAATGGTAGTTCCGGGAACAGTTACTGGACATCCACCCGCAATGGCTACATTTCTTCCAATATTGTGACCCGTAGCTGCTTCAGGTTGGCCACAGCCAAAAATTATATCTTCAACTTCACCTGCATCAATTCCAGCTCGTTCAATTGCATGTTTCACGGTATGACCACCCATAGTAATGCCATGAGTTTTATTAAAACCACCACGCATAGCTTTTGCTAAACCAGTTCTTGCTGTTGAAATAATTGCTGCTTCTCTCATTATACTGTTCCTTTAATTATGAATAGAAAGCCGTAAAGATACATGCTTTAAAGATAATTAAAAGAGTATTTTTTTGTAATAGATTCAATTAGTTAAATATTCTCTTAAATTTAAAATTAAATTTAAATTTATTAGATATTAATCTTGACCATACATAGTCTTAATTATAGAAGGACATCACAAACAAATAATCGGTAAGTACAATATGGTTATGTTAAAAACACAAGATGCTCCAACATGGGTTCCTGAGGGATACAAAAAACTTGGATGGCATGCTGGATTCGATGTTTTAATTGGGCCAATGTATTATAAAAAAGACGAAAATAATAATTTCAAATTTATTTCAAAAATTTTAGATAAACACCTTAATGCTGCAGGTATTGCCCATGGTGGATTTTCCATGGCTCTTGCCGATATTTTTTTTGGATCTGTAGCTTTCTCTGCATGCGGTAAAAAATCTACAAGTACTATTTCATTAAATTCAAACTTTGTTTCACCAGGATTGCTTGATGAAATAGTCGAATGTGAAGCCAAAGTAACAAAAATGACTAGATCTCTTATATTTATAGAGGGTTCAATATCATCAGGTGATAAAACAATTCTATCTGCTTCAGGAATTTGGAAAATACTAGGTCAGTAATTTGAAGTATCTATCTATTGCTACATAAGTTTTCATATCCTGTAATTTATTTCTATTCATTAATTTTCTAATTTCATTTTTTGAAAATATTTTTACATCAATAACTTCATCATCATCTAAATTTGTTTCAAATTTCTGTTTACAATCAACTGTATAAGTAAAAATTCTGCAACTGTTATAAGCAGGAGTTGCAAAATAATTTCCTAAGCTTTTCCAGTTCGTTCCGACATATCCAGTTTCTTCCTTAAGTTCTCTTTTGGCACATTTTAGTGGTGTTTCATTTTGGTCAATCGTTCCAGCCGGAACTTCCCAAATTATTTGATCAGCACCATATCGATACTGTCTTACCAATAGAATATTTTTTTTATCTATAACCGGAACAATAGAAGTTATGCCATTGTGCTTAATCAAGTAACGATTCATAACTTTATTGTTAACCCACTTAACTTCATCAATACAAAAATCAAAGACTTTAGTTTTAATTTTCTTTTTATTTTTGATAAAAGTGGCTTTTTTTAAATTCATTTAATTTATAACTTTAAAATCAATATATTTTATAGGGTTATGCTTTTCTTCAATAAATTTTATCATATCAGAAGTAGCAATATTTATTGTGGCGGTATTTACTAATGGATGAAAATTTAATTTCTCATAATTAAGAAAGTTTTTATCTAAGAAAAAGAGGACTTTTTTATCAACATCATTGATTAATGCAAATGGACTTACAGATCCAGGTTCAATCCCTAATATTGATTCTAGATATTCTGCTTTTGCAAATGAAAGTTTCTTTGACCCAATAAAATTCATTATTTTTTTTAAATCTACTTTGGTATTTTCTTCTACGCTTAATAAATAAAATTGTCCCTTAGCATCTTTTAAAAATAAATTTTTGGAGTGTGCGCCTAAAATTGAGCCTCTAAGCAATTTAGAATCTTCAACTGTAAATAAAGGTGCATGTTCTTTTACTTCATAGTCACAATTAGACTCATCTAATAACTTAATTAGTTCTTCTTTAGACAGCATTATACTAGAGCTTTTAATTTATTTTTATAATCTGAAGTTGGAAGTGAGTTTAATAAATCTCTAAAATTTTTCTTACTTATCCACTTGTTCTGATAAGCAGTTAATTCTATTGATCCAATCAATGTTTTATTTTCTTTCTGGTATTTGGCTAAATAATTAGATGCTTCTAACATCTCATTTGCATCACCTGTATCAAACCACTTTACATCTTTTCTCAGCTTAAAAACTGATAGCAAACCCTTATCAAGATAAAATTTATGAACGTCAACTATTTCAAGCTCGCCTCGCGCTGATGGAGATAATTTTTTAACACAGCTAATCGCTGTTTTATCATAGAAATAAAAGCCTGGAATAGTATCATCACTTTTTGGTTTTTTTGGTTTTTCTTCTATTGATAGAATCTCTTTTCTTCTATTAGTTTCAATAACAGCAGATTTAGATGGATATTTAGTTTTTACCGACAAAATAGCAGCATCTTTATAAGTTAATTGGGCTTCTTTTAGTGTTTTTGAAAAACTTTTTCCAATAAAAATATTATCTGCTAATGCGAGAATAAAACTGTCTTTACGAATAAAACTCTTAGCAACATTTATTGCATCTGGTATTCCAATTGGTTTTTTTTGATGAGTAAATGAAAACTTCATTCCTAATTTTTTTCCATTGCCAAACAATTTTTTAAAATTTGAAATATCTTTCTTACGTGAAATAAATAATACTTCCTTTACCCCTGCCATCATTAGATTGGTCAATGCATAATAAAGCATTGGCTTATCATAGACTGGTAGCATTGGTTTACTGATAACTGAAGTTATAGGACTTAATCTTGAGCCTTTGCCGGCCGCTAAAATAATACCTTTTTTAAATTTCATGAGTTATATTTGATAACTGTTATTTTTTCTTAAGATACTTTCTATCTTTTAAATCCTTATAGACGGGTTTAGTTTTTTGCATTTTTGACATAGCTGAAATAGTTACATCCTCTGGGTGAAGCATCCCAGCATTCCAGAGAGATACAAAATTTAAGCCATCTTGAATAGAATGGTCACGGGAGTAATTAATTGCTTCCTTAGTTCCCCACATAGCCAATGGTGATTTTGAGGCAAGATTTTTTGCAATTTCCATAGCTTTTTTTACTGCACTCTCATGGTCAGCTTCAACGTAATTAATAAGTCCAACTTCATGAGCCCTCTCTACTAAAACTTTACTGCCTGTCATGGCCCATTCCCGTGCTATACCAGCTGGAATTATGGTAGGTAATCTTTGCAAGGTTCCTATATCGGCAACAATTCCTATATTAATTTCTTCAACAATAAAAAATGCATCTTGAGATGCTACCCTAATATCTGCTGCAGTAATAAGATCAATTCCACCTCCTACACAGCCTCCTTGAATTGCAGTAATAACTGGAAAACGTACTTCTTCTATGCAGCTTGCCCATTTTTGCATTTCTAAGACTTGTTCTCTAAAATGTCCTCTAACTCTTCCAGTTTCATCATTTGCTTCAGCTCCTAATCCTATGTCTTGCATCATTGCTAAATCTAAGCCTGCACAAAATGTTGGTCCATGAGCGGAAATAACTAAAGCTCTAATGTCACCTCTATCATTAAGCTTGTTGACCTCATCAGGAAAGGCTGTCCAAAATTCAAGCGTTATTGCATTTCTTTTCTCAGGGTTACTGAAAACGATGTGAGCAATACTATCTTCAATTGTTACTTCAAATGGTTTTGACATAGTTATATTTTTTATTAAAAAGTGCTTACAAATTCAATCATTTAAACATAAAATAATAATTAAATTATAGATAGAAAAAAATGGCCATAAACTACGAAGAAATTATGTCTCTTGAGGAAAAAAATCTCGAGTTATCTTATTCACAAAGAGACTCTATTATTTATAGTCTTGGAATAGGACTTGGCAAAGATCCAATGGATACCACAGAATTGAAATATGTTTATGAAAATGGTCTAATTGCCTTTCCAAGTATGGCGACTAATTTTCAGTATAAGTCACCTTTACTACTAAAAGCTAAATTAAATATGGTAATGGTTGTTCATGGTGAGCAAGGTATAACTCTTCATCAACCTATGCCATCAAGTGCTGATGTAAATTTAGATACAAGAGTTATTAATTGCTATGACCGAGGTGAATCAAAAGGAGCAATCATTGAGACTGAAACAAATGTAAAATTAAAGAAAGATGACTCTCCATTATGCACATTAATAAGTAAAACTTTTGCTAGAGGTGATGGAGGTTTTGGTGGCAAGGACGTTCCTGCTTCAACGCCAGTAGAATTGTCTGGTAAACCAGATCTAACTCATGAAATTTCAACATCTGAGGATCAAGCATTAATATTTAGATTATCAGGGGACTCCAACCCTTTGCATTCTGATCCAAGCTTTGCAAAAATGGCCGGGTACCCAAAACCAATACTTCACGGCTTGTGTAGTTATGGAATTGCTTGTCGCTCATTAGTTGAAACTCTGTGCGAAAAAGATAGCAAAAGACTAAAAAGATTTGACGTCAGATTCTCTTCTCCTGTATTTCCAGGTGAAACAATTATTACCGAAATGTGGAAGCAAGATGGCTTAGTACATTTTCAATCAAAAGTTAAAGAGCGTGATAAAATTGTTCTTAAAAATGGAGTCTGTGAGATATCATGATACCGCCAGCAGGAATTACTCCAGGTAAGAAAAATTTATTTTATAACGACTCACATCATGCTTGGAGAAAGGAATTAAAAAAGTTTGTAGCAAAAGAAATTGCTCCATTCGTTGAAACTTGGGAAGAAGCTGGTGAATTTCCAAGAGAACTATACAAAAAAGCTGGAGATTTTGGTCTATTGGGTATGGGATACCCTGAAAAATATGGAGGTACGTTTGAAGGTATAGATATTTTTCATGGAATTGTTACATCTGAAGAGCTTGCTCAAGGTAGCGGTGGAATTGCTGCCAGTCTATTATCTCTAAATATTTCATTACCTCTAATTCTTGCGCTTGGTACCGAAGAACAAAAAGAAAAATATATTACTCCAGTTATTGCTGGAGATAAAATTGCATGTCTTGGTGTAACAGAACCATCAGGTGGCTCTGATGTTGCTGGAATAAAAACTAAGGCTGTAAGAGATGGCAGCGATTATATCTTAAATGGATCAAAAATGTTCATCACATCTGGGATGAGAGCTGATTATTACGTAATTGCATGCAGAACTGGTGGACCAGGGACATCTGGTATATCTGCTATTCTTGTTGAAAAAGGTACGCCTGGTTTTACTCAAACACCGTTAAAAAAAATGGGATGGTTAGCTTCAGATACAGCTGTATTGTACTTTGACGATTGTCGAGTACCTGCTGAAAACTTAATTGGTGGTGAAAATAGTGGCTGGGCAGGTATCATGTCAAATTTCAGTCAAGAAAGACTTGGATTAGCAGCCGGTATGAATGCGTATTCACAGATATGTATTGATGAGTCTCTAGCTTGGGCTAGAGAAAGAATGACATTTGGAAAACCACTTATACAAAATCAAGTAATCAGGCATAAGCTATCAGAGATGTCTCGAATGGTTAATGCAACAAAAGCCTATATGGAATTATTGACTTGGAAAGTTATGAATGGGGAACAGCCTACTGCTGACCTTTCTCTACTAAAGGTGCAAGCGAGCAAGACCATGGAATTTTGCGCCAGAGAGGCAATGCAGATTCTTGGTGGTGCAGGCTATCTTAGAGCAAACAGTGGTCCAGGAAAAGTTGAGAGAATTTATCGTGAAGTTAGAGTCAATGCCATTGGTGGAGGATCTGAAGAAATAATGTTGGATTTAGCTGCAAGGCAATTAAAGTTTTAGGCTAAAATTCTGCAACTTCCATTTCCATCAAAGTTGATTTTCCTGATTGAACTTTACCAGAGTACATCTTTATTTCAGGCATAAACTTTTCAATAAAATAAGTGCCTGTTTTAATTTTAGTTTTATGTTGAGGTTCATTTTTTCCATCAGAAAATTTAGCTGTTCTTGCCCACATATAAGTTAAAGATGTTAACGCAACTAAATTTAAGTAATCCGATGCTGAAGAAAGTGCGTTTTCAGGATCCTGCATTCCATTTTGCATTAACCACATGGTAGAAGCCATAACCTCTTTAACCGCATCCTCTAAGGCTTTTATAAAACTTGAAATATTTTCATTATCTTTATTTTCAGCAATAAATTGCTGAACTTCCTTTTGAAAATTTTGCAAAAGTCTTCCTTTATGCATAGTTAGCTTTCTACCAACTAGATCTAGTGCTTGAATACCATTTGTGCCTTCATAAATTAGAGCAATCCTTGCATCACGCATATATTGCTCGAGTGGGTATTCTTTTGTAAAACCACTCCCACCTAAAACTTGAAGAGAGTCAGAGCAGTTTAAAAAACCTTTTTCACTACAATATGATTTAATTATTGGAGTCATAATAGCAGCAAAATCATCCGCTGACTCTCTCACCGACTCATCCTCGTGATGCTCGGCTAAATCAATTTTCATCGCAGTATATATACAAAGCGATCTCATTGCCTCTGTAGTTGCTTTTACATTCATAAGCATTCGTCTTACATCTGGGTGAACAATGATAGTATCAGCTTTTTCTTCAGTTTCCTGTTTTTCCTTAACAACTGAACGCATTTGTCTTCTATTTTTTGCAAAGTCTAATGCATTTTGATATGCGATTTCAGACATTGCAACACCTTGAAGTCCTACTTTTAACCTTGCATCGTTCATCATCAAGAACATAGCCTCCATACCCTTATTAGGTTCACCAATCAGCCAACCTTTTGCATCATCCAAGTTCATTACACAGGTTGGAGAAGAATTAATACCTAGCTTGTGTTCTAGACCACCACAAAATATTGGGTTTCTGGAGTTATCATCAAGCCTCTTTGGAACTAAAAATAGACTAATGCCTTTAATACCCTCTGGTGCATCCGGTAAACGAGCAAGGACTAGGTGTATAATATTTTCAGTTAGATCATGCTCACCAAACGAAATCCAGATCTTTTGCCCGTTCAATTTAAAATAGTCCTCTTCAGGTGTTGCTGTAGTTCTGATGAGCCCGAGATCAGTTCCACATTGTGACTCTGTTAAACACATTGTACCCATCCATTCACCAGCTATCATTTTTGGAAGATATTTATCTTTAAGTTCTTTACTTGCCTTTTTTAGAATGGCCTTTATCGCACCCTGACTAAGACCAGGACCCATATAAAATGCCATGTTAGAAGCAATTCCAACTTCTCCATTCAACATTGCCATAGCAAATGGTGCGCCACCCCCACCATACTCAGTTGGATTACAAGCACCAATATATCCTGAATCAACAACACTTTTATAAAGAGGTTTAAAATAATCAGGAGTTTTTACTTCTGGGCCTTCTTCACCATCTTTTATATAAACAAGTCCTTCGCGGTCAGCTTTCTTATTGCTTTCAACCATTTCTTGCTCATTAAATTTTGCAACTTGCTCAACAACACTGATTACTGTTTCCGTGTCATAATCTTTAAACAGATCTATTGAGTTTGCAAACGAGTTGTACTCGAGCATTTCGAGATTATATTTAAAATCGTCTATAGGACTTTTGTAAACCATGAATTATTCTTATTTTGATAGTAAATTATTATCAACATATATAATATATTTAAAGTTAAAATAAATGCATAAATTATGAATATTTATCTGCCCATTGCAGAGCTCTCAGTTAATATTTTACTAATATTATCACTTGGTGGAGCTGTGGGTTTTCTCTCTGGTATGTTGGGGCTTGGAGGAGGTTTCTTAATGACACCACTCTTAATGTTTATAGGCATACCTCCAAATGTAGCAGTTGCCACCTCAGCTAATCAAATAGTTGCCGCATCAGTATCTGGCGCCCTATCTCATTGGCGGCAAGGGCTAGTAGATATAAAAATGGGAATGTATTTGTTACTTGGGGGATTGTTTGGCTCGATTACTGGCATATGGATATTTCAGTTGCTTACCAGCGCAGGTCAAATTGAAACATTCTTAGCTATTGTTTACTTTATTCTTTTGTTTTCAATTGGGACATTAATGTTAATTGAGAGTTCGCAGGTTATAAGAGATCGTATAAGAAAAAAAACAGTTAAAAGAAAAATGCATTACCATAACTGGGCACATAGACTTCCTTTCAAAGTAAGATTTTATTCATCTAATTTATATATAAGTGTAATACCACCTATTATCATTGGTTACTTTATTGGAATACTGTCTGCTACTATGGGTATTGGTGGTTCATTCATATTAATACCTGCCATGATCTATTTTCTTGGAATGCCAACTTCCAAGGTTATTGGCACCTCTTTATTTCAAATTATATTTATAACTGCATTAGTAACACTGCTTCATGCTACTTCAACATTTGCAGTTGATGCTATGCTTGCTTTTATTTTGATTTTATCTTCGGTTGTTGGTGCTCAATTAGGAGTTATATTCACAAATAAATTTAGAGGAGAAGAATTGAGGGCTTTATTGGCAATTGTTGTATTGGCAGTAGCCATAAAAATTGGAACTGATTTATTAATACAACCTGCAGATGTGTTTTCAATCTCAGTACTGAAAGAACTCTATTAAAATGAAACATGTAATATATATTTTTTTGTCTCTTATCTTTTATAACGGGCATGCCGGCGCATTAGTAATTGGATCCGATATAAGCGAAATTACAATTGGAGCAAACTTCTCAGGTCAAGATTTGTTAGTTTTCGGTGCCTTCTACTCTGATCCATCTTTACCAAGGGATGCTAAAGGTGATGTAATAATTGAGGTAAAAGGGCCACCTCAAACGGTACAAGTCAGAAAAAAGAAGTCATTTTATGGTTTTTGGCTTAACAGCACTGAAGTCACATTTAGAGAAGTGCCTGGGTTTTATTATTTAACTAGTACGACAGAAATTAACGACGAACTCTTAAATAAAAATAGTATTTCTCTTCTTACGCCGCAAGATACCCAACAAATTGAATGGGGTAAAATAAGAATGCCTAGAGATCGGCATGATTTTTTAAATGCTATGAAAAGAAACAAAAATAATCTTGATTTGTTTGCTGTTAGTAATGATTTAGATGAAATTGAAATTCTTGATGGTAATTTATTTAAAACTAATATACCTATTCCTAATACCGTCCCAATTGGTAATTATACTGTTTCAGTTTATTTACTAATTAATTCAGAATTAAAACAGGATTACAGTTATAATTTTAAGGTTAAAAGAGTTGGAATAGAATCTATGATACATAGCTTGGCCTTAAATTTTCCAGTCATATATGGTTTTCTTGCAGTTGTTATAGCTGGTCTTATGGGATGGATAAGTGCAGAAATGTTTAGAAGGCTTAGAAAGACTTAAGTTTTGGAGGAAATATCATTCTTTTTTGTTTTTTTGGCGGGCTTACTTAGCTTTCTGTCGCCATGCGTCTTACCAATTGTTCCAGGTTATTTATGTTTCCTGGCAGGGACTTCGCTAGATAAAATTACTGATGAAGAAACAAAAAAAACTATAAGTGTTTTTAAATACGCGGTTGCATTTGTTCTTGGCTTCTCAACAATATTTACATTATTAGGTGCTACAGCAAGCTCTATTAGCAACCTTTTATACGAATACCTAGATTACTTTAGAATAGCTGCAGGAATAATAATAATTTTATTTGGCATACATTTTACGCACTTAATTCAATTAAGCTTTCTAAATAGAGACACAAGATTTCAAATAAATAATTTCAAGCCAGGTTTAATTGGATCTTATATCGTAGGTATCTCATTTGCTTTTGGATGGACTCCCTGTATTGGACCAATATTAGGCAGCGTCCTATCTGTTGCCGCTAGTTCAGATAGTATCTATTTTGGTGTTTGGCTATTGTTGACTTATTCTGCTGGATTAGGAATCCCTTTTTTGCTTGCCGCTGCAGGTATTGGATATTTTTTAAAATTTCTTGTTAGTATAAGAAGCTATATTAGACCTATAGAAATATTTACTGGACTATTGCTAATTTTATTTGGTGTGCTTATTCTAACTAACCGAATGCAAGAAATTGCATTCTTTTTTATTGAGTATTTTCCAATTTTAAACTCATTGGGCTAAGGAGAGAAATATGTTTCAGAAAGATTTATTAAAAGAAAAAAGAATTTTAGTCACTGGTGGAGGATCCGGGCTTGGTCAAGCTATGGCTACTCGCTACCTTGAGCTAGGAGCAGAAATTTATATTTGTGGTAGGAGAAAATCTGTGCTCGAAGAGTCGGCCAAGAAAATGATGGATGAACATGGTGGTTCAGTCAAAAGTCTTTCTTGTGATATAAAAGTACCTGAAGCTATCGAAGATATGGTTGATGAAATTTGGAGCGAAGGACCTCTTACAGGATTACTTAATAATGCTGCTGGTAACTTTATTTCTAGAACAGAAGACCTCTCACCAAGAGCTTTCACTGCTATTTCAAATATAGTTTTTAACGGTACTTTTTACATGACCAATGCAATTGGTAAAAGATGGCTTAAAGAAAATTTAAAAGGAAGTATTATTTCTATTTTAACCACTTGGGTAGATAGCAGTGGACCTTATACTGTGCCATCGGCAATGTCCAAATCAGGTCTTGCAACTATGACTAGATCATTGGCTGCTGAATGGGGTAATAGAGGAATAAGATTGAATGGAATTGCGCCAGGCCCTTTTCCTACGAAAGGTGCTTGGGATAGATTAGCCCCTGGAGGTAAAGGCGCTAATATGATGGAGGCTATTCCAATGAAAAGAACAGGTGAACTGAGTGAGCTTGCCAACTTAGCTACTTTTCTCATGGCAGATGGGTGTGAATATCTTACTGGAGAAATTATTGCAATTGATGGGGCTCAATGGCTAAATCATGCTGGTAATTTCTATGAAATGTTAAAGGATGTTACTGATGATGAATGGGAAACACTTAGGAATATGATTAAATCTTCAAACGATTCTGATAAAGCTAAAAGGTCTGTTTAAGAAAAGTAGTCTGAGTACATTTTGCGAGACATCCTCCTAACGATTGCTGGAAAGTAACGCATTAGAAAAACAACTAGGTTGCCAGTAAATCCAATAACATTATGTACTCCTCGCTTTTGATAAATTTTAAAAACTCTTTGAGCTACTTTTTCTACTGGGTGAATACCCGATCTAGAATTTATAACTTCACGATTTAACACTCCATCCATCATTGGTGTTGCCTGTTCTGCATCCAAAATAGGGGTTTCTGTAAACCATGGATTTAATTCACTAACCTTAATTTTATGCTTAGTAAATTCTATATTTAACGCCTCTGTTAAACCTCTTACTGCAAATTTAGTTGCTGAATAAACTGCCGCCCCAGGAACTGGCACAAAGCTACCAACAGATCCAGTATTAATAATCATGCTGTTATTTGTTTTTTTAAGCAATGGTAAGATCTTGAAAATACCATTTATGACACCATTTAAATTAATTTCTACTATCTTATGAGCTTCTTCAATTGGTATATCTTCTATTCTTCCAGTAAAAGCAGCTATACCAGCATTATTAAAAAAAAGATCACATGTTCCGTTAGTATAGTCACTATATGCATTTATCGCGTCCGTCCACTCTTCTAAATTTGTTACATCTAATTTTTTGTACATACAGGAATTATGTCCTATTTCATTAGCAACATCGACTAAACCCTTTTCATTGATATCGAATAAACCAACGTTCCAACCTTTTTTGGCAAAAAAAATAGCAGTAGCCTTTCCAATTCCAGATGCTGCTCCAGTGATAAATATATTTTTATTCATAAACCTGAGCCTACTGCTTCTGAAATTGAATTGAAACCATCTTTTTTTGCTAATTGAACTAATTCTTTATTTATTTTATTAATTAGGTTGGGGCCTTGAAATGTAAAAGCTGAATAGAGCTGTATTAAAGACGCTCCTAACTTTATTTTTTGGTATGCCTCACCACCACTAGAAATACCACCTACGCCAATTAGAATTATTGACCCTTGAGTTTCGCGAAAGACTAGTTCAAGAATCTCGTTTGATTTTTTTAGAAGTGGTTTACCAGATAGACCGCCATCCTGTTTTCTTATTTGAGGGCTTAAATTTTGTTCGCGCTGAATAGTCGTATTAGAAATAATTAAACCTGCAATTGAATATTTACTGATTAAATTAATAATATCACTATAGTTATTTGACTCTTCGTCAGGATTAATTTTTATAAAAATTGGTTTTTGGACTTTTTTATCTTTTAGTGACGCAACTAAGTTACTGATTAACTCTTCTAGCGCAGTTTTATCCTGCAATTTCCTCAGATTTTCAGTATTTGGTGAGGAAATATTTACTGTTATATAGTCTGCAAAATCGTGCGCTTTATTTATTAGTATAGTGTAATCATCAATGAAATTTTTGGTGTCTTTATTAGGACCAATGTTAATTCCAAGTGGCGAGTCGAAATCAGTTCTCTTCTGCACACCATTTAGAAAAGAATTAATCCCTTTATTATTAAATCCTAAACTATTAATTAGTGCACTTTCTTCTATGTACCTAAAAACTCTTGGTTTAGGATTTCCATACTGCGGCAATGGCGTAACTGTTCCACATTCAACAAAACCAAATCCAATTTTGAATAAGCTTTCAAATACTTCGGCATTCTTATCATAGCCTGCCGCCATACCCACTGGATTTTGAAACTTTAATCCCACTATTTCCTGTTCCAGTAATTCATGTCTAAACTTGTTAAATAATATTGGAGCAAATTTAAGTAGCTTAATAGAAATGTCATGCGCCGTTTCTGGTTCAAACTTTCTTAATAAACTTATTAGTAAATTATCCATGATTAGATGAAAAGTTTAAACGAGTTTCAATTAACTTAATCGTTTTATCAATTCCGTATATTGCTACAAAAGTTCCAAATCTCGGTCCATCATCTTTTCCAAATAAAACTTGATAAATTAACTTGAACCAATCTCTAAGATTCTCAAACTTATAATCTTTTCCTATTTGATATATTTCAGTTTGAATTGTTTCTGCATCAGTTTCGTCTTTCATTAGATTCAATCTTGATATTAAATCTTTGAAGATTTTAGTTTCATCATCACTGGGTATTTTAAAATTAGATATATTTTGCGAAACATCATTATCAAAATTTTTCACACATCTAATCAACGATTCTAAAAAGACTAAATTTTGCTCTTCTATGTCGCCAACATATTTTTTAACAAAATCTAAAATAATTGATGGGTCGTTCTCAGTACTTGCGGAAACTAAGTTTAATAGAATATTATAGCTCACTGATATATTCTGCATCGACGGTTTACCATTAAATATATGCCAAATGGGACTATCTATTTTTTCTTTATATGTGAGTGTGTCAAATTTATTTACAAGCGATATGAACTCGTCAGTTGACTTTGGTATAACATCTAAGAAGAGTTTTTTTGCACGCCTTGGATTTTGATACATAAAATAACTCAATGTTTCTTGTGGGGCATATTTTAACCATTGCTCAATTGTAAGACCATTTCCTTTGGATTTTGATATTTTTTCACCATTTTGATCCAAAAATAATTCGTAGAAAAAGTTTTCCGGGGGATTACCTCCCAAAGCTCTACAAATTTTAGCTGATAATTGAAAGGTTGGGATTAAATCTTTTCCGTACATTTCATAGTCAACTCCTAGCGCAATCCACCGCATTGCCCAGTCAACTTTCCATTGTAATTTACAGTGACCTCCAGTAACTGGAACCTCATAATCTTTCTCATTATATTTGTACTTAATAGATTTGTTTTCAATATTTGTTTCTAATATTTCTACCTCGAGGACTTTATGAGTGTCAGGACATATAGGTAAAAATGGACTATATGTTTTTTGTCTGTCCTCTCCTAATGTTGGTAATACAATATTTTTTATTTTGTCGTGATTTTTTAATACATTGATAAGTTGTTCATCAAAAAAACCTGATTTATATAATTCAGTTGCACTTTTAAATTCATATTTGAATTTAAACCTATCTAAGAATTCTCTTAACATAGCATTATTATGTTCACCAAAGCTTGAATGTGTTCCAAATGGATCAGGTATTGAAGTTAGTGGTTTATTTAAGTTTTCCTCTAAGGGTTTTGTATTAGGTATATTGTCTGGAACTTTCCTAAGACCATCTAAATCATCTGAAAAAGTTAAAAGATTAATTTTTAAATCAGTAAAGTTTTTTAAAGCATTATAAATCATTGTTGTTCTTGCAACTTCTCCAAAAGTCCCAATATGGGGTAACCCACTTGGACCATAGCCCGTCTGTAAATTGATTTCTGTATTGCCCTGCTTTACTGCTCGATCTAAGATTTTTTTTGCCTCAATAATTGGCCAGGCCTTGGACTCAATTGCTGTTTCTTTAAAATTATCCATTAAGTGAAATATATATTTTTTAGATAGTATATGTATAATTAATGTACCATAAAAAATACCTAAAAGACAAACACAGTGAATGAAAATTTTATTTATATACTAGTTGACTAATAAATATTCTGTTAGAATTTCGTAATATGTATAAACAAGTTAGTAATTCTATAGAAATTTCTGTTACTCCAGAATACTTGGCTGAACAATCAATTCCTGAAGAATATTATCATGTTTGGGCATATCACGTTACAATTGAAAACTTAGGTGTAAAACCCGTTACCTTAAAAAGCAGATATTGGGAAATTATAGATTCCAATGGAAAAAAGCAGGAGGTAGAGGGCATGGGTGTAATTGGTAAACAGCCTACAATTAAACCAGGTGACAGATTTACGTATACAAGTGGCACACCCCTCAACTCGACTAGTGGTATTATGAGTGGGAGCTACAAGATGGAGTCAGAAGATGGAAACCAATTTTTAGCCAAAATACCATCTTTTTCATTAGATTTACCTTTACCTACTAAAAAACTGAATTAAATACATATTTATCTTATATAAAATCATCTTTTGATGTAGAAAGCCGTCTTATGAAAAAGAAAAATAAAACTATTAAAAAGAAAAAAATAATTCAAAAGCCATCTGAAGCTGAGGCTATGAAAGCTGTTAGAACTTTGATTACTTTTGCTGGTGAAAATCCTGACAGAGAAGGACTACTGGATACACCAAAGAGAGTTGTAAAGGCATACAAGGATTGGTTTTCTGGTTATGATCTAGATCCAAAAGATTATTTGGGCACAACTTTTTCTGAAACTGGCGGCTATGACGAAATTGTAATGTTGAAAGATGTAAGAATTGAATCTCACTGTGAACATCATATAGCTCCTTTTATAGGTACAGCTCATATTGCATATTTACCAAATAAAAGAGTTGTTGGTATTAGCAAGCTTGCAAGAGTAGCCAATATCTTTGCCAAGAGAATGCAAGTTCAAGAGAAGCTTACCGCACAAATTGCCAATTGCTTACAGGATGTACTTAAGCCACGAGGTGTTGCAGTAGTAATTGAGGCCCAACATGAATGTATGACTACAAGGGGCGTCCACGAACCAGGAATTTCAATGGTCACAAGTCAATTATTAGGTAAGTTTAGAACTGATGCTTCAACTAGAAGCGAGTTTTTCAGTATGATCGGACAAGGAATACTCAAAAAGGCATAAATAGCCTAATGAATAATGTTTAACTTTAAATTAATACTAAACGTATTAGGTACCCTGCTTATTGCATTAAGTATTTTAATGTTAATACCTATGTTAACTGATTTAATAAAATCAAATCAAACTTGGGTCTCTTTCTTTATAGCTTCACTCTTTTGCTTAGGTTTCGGTATTTCTTTATTTCTATCTACAAGAGGTGATAGTGAAGGTAACAAACTCACAACTAAAGATGCTTTTCTCTTAACTACTGGTTCGTGGGTTGTTATTGCTCTTTTTGGCGCTTTACCATTTTATATTTCAGATTTTGAATTTTCATTTACTGATGCAATTTTTGAGTCGATGTCAGGAGTAACCACAACTGGCTCAACAATCATTACTAATATTGAGGATATGAGTGCAGGTATTTTATTATGGAGATCTTTACTACAATGGCTTGGAGGTATTGGTATAATTGTAATGGCAATTAGTATCTTGCCAGTTTTACAAGTTGGTGGAATGCAAGTATTTAGAACAGAGTCATCTGATACGAGTGATAAGATATTGCCAAGAACTGCTCAGGTAGCTTCTGCAGTGTTAAGTATATACATTGTGCTTACTTCCTTGTGTGCACTTGGATACTGGGTTTTTGGAATGCAAATTTTTGATGCTGTGAATCACAGTATGACAACTATTGCAACTGGTGGATTTTCAACAAAATCAGAATCAATTGGTGCGTTCAATAGTTCTGGAATTGATTACGTCTCATCAATTTTTATGATATTAGCTAGTCTACCAATACTCGTTTATCTTCAAATATATAGAGGTAAAATTACTGATTTTTTTAAAGATCAACAAATAATCACTTTTGTCTTAATAATTTTTTTAAGTTGTACTGCTGTAATAGTTTATTTGTGGTTTTATAATATTAAGGAACCAGCTGAAGCAATTAGACACGGTTTATTTAATGTAACCTCAATAATTACCGGCACAGGATACACTACAGATAACTACAATCTATGGGGAGCTTTTCCAATCTATCTTTTATTTTTTGGCATGTTTATAGGTGGTTGTGCTGGCTCCACTACATGTGGCATAAAAGTTTTCAGATTTCAAATTTTATTTGAAACAACTAGAAATCAAATTAAAAAAGTGCTTCACCCTCATGGAGTTTTTATTCCACATTATAATAATAAGAAACTTTCTGATGATGTTGTAACATCCGTAATGAGCTTCTTTTTTGTTTTTATTCTTAGTTTCATAGTAATTACACTATTACTATCAACAACTCAGTTGGATTTTATTACATCATTATCAGCTGCTGCAACGTCTTTAGCAAATGTGGGTCCTGGACTTGGCTCAACCATTGGGCCAGAAGGAAATTTTAATGGGATTCCTCTAGGGGCAAAATGGGTTCTTATCACAGCAATGTTAATTGGCAGACTAGAGCTTTTCACTGTTTTAGTTTTGATAATGCCGCAATTTTGGAAAAAATAATTATCCCAAGAGGTGAAGTAATAATTCTTTTTGAACATGTAAACGGTTTTGGGCCTCTTGCCACACATATGACTGCTCTCCATCAATAACTTGCGCAGACACCTCCTGTGATCTATTTGCCGGCAAACAATGCAAAAAAATACTATCTTTTTTAGCTATTGACATCATATTTTGATCAATAGAATATTTGGCAAGCATTTCAATTTTTGTACTATCTTCGATGTCTCCCATTGAAAACCATGTGTCTGTATACATTACATCAGTCGCTTCAACTTTTTTAAAATCTAATTCATTCAGGCTAATATTATCAAAGCAGATTTTTTTATTCATATCACTTAACTTCTGCGAATAGATGTCTTGATAATATTGTGGACAATGTAAGGTTAATGTAAAACCTAAGTCATTATTTGCTGCTTCGATTAGCGAATGGGCTACATTACTTATAGGTCCAAACCATGAAATATTAACTCCCTCAAGTGACCCCTTTAATTCGATGATAGTCATTAGCGTTGCAAGTGTTTGACAAGGATGGGACAAGTCAGATAATCCATTGATAATAGGTACACCAGAGTACTTTGCTAAGTTTTCTAAGGTTTGATGACTATTAGATCTCATCATTATAATATCTGCATACTGAGATAGCGTTTGGGCTGTATCTGCTAAAGTTTCTCTTTTCCCTAAATGAAGTTGATCTTTATCAAGCATAATTGACAAGCCGCCTAATTGCTTTATTGCTAATTCAAAAGAAATTCGAGTTCGTGTTGAATTTTTTTCAAATATCATTGCCAAGGTTTTATTTTGTGCATCACTTGATTGTCTTTTATTGTTTTTTTTATCAATCGCAGATGAAATAATTTTAATACATTCCTCGTTTGAAAAGTCAGATATATTTAGAAAATTTTTCATGATTAAAAACCTAAACTACAGACATTTTCAATTTTTTTTAGAGCTTCATCACACTCATTAATCGATACAGTTAGTGGAGGTAATAATCTTACAACGTTATTACCAGCCTTAATGCTTAACATTTTTTGTTTTCTTAGCTCTTCAACAAAAGTAATATTATCTTTGTAACATTTAAGACCGAGAATAAGTCCTTTTCCTCTTATCTCACTGATAGACTTTGGGTATTTCAATGAAATTTCTCTTAATCCTTCAATTAGATATGTAGATACTTTTTCTAAATTAGACCTAAAGTTATCTTTTTGCATTAAATCTAAGACAGCATTTCCAACAGCAACAGCTAACGGGTTACCCCCATATGTTGAGCCATGTGTCCCATGACCCATTACATCACCAATTTTTTTGGAGGTCATAGTAGCGCCTAAAGGAAACCCATTAGCAATAGCTTTGGCTGTTGTCATTATATCAGGTTCAACACCAGACCATTGATATGCAAACATTTTACCAGATCTATAAAAACCACACTGAACCTCATCAAAAATTAAAAGGATATTATTATCGTCACAAAGTCGTCTCAACCCTTCTAAACATTCCTTTGGTAAAGAGGAAACTCCACCCTCACCTTGAATTGGTTCAACAAGAATTGCAGCAGTTTTATCTGAAATGGATTTTTTCAATGCATCATGGTCACCAAATTTTAATTGTTTAAATCCAGGCATTTCAGTATTAAATCCTTCTAACTTATCTGAGCCCCCCGCCGCTAAAGCACCTAAAGTTCGACCGTGAAAAGATCCTGAAAAAGTTATTATTTCATTTTTTTGTTTAGAGTCTTCAGTGATATAAAAATACCTTCTAGCTATTTTAATTGCAGCCTCAATTGACTCGGCGCCAGAGTTACAAAAAAATACATAATCTGCGAAGCAGTTTTCACATAGTCTTTTAGCAAGCCTTTCTTGTTCCGGTATCTGGTATACATTTGAAACATGCCAAAGTTTATTGGCTTGCTCCATCAATTTTTCATTTAAGTATTCATTGCCGTAACCAAGAGAATTAACGGCTATACCAGAACCAAAATCTAAATATTGGTCACCGCTAGATTCATATAAATAACTTCCTTGACCATATTCAAAAGTTAAATTTGATCTTGGGTATGTTGGCAAAACATTAGACATAAAAAAAATAGTTTTTAATTAAAAAAATAATAACAAACTCAAAAAAAATAATGTTTAGTGGAAATATAATAAAAGTCATTAATAATTTAATTTCAGTAATTATGTTAGGTCTTTGAATTATATAGAAAAATAATACTGATTATTAATACCAAAAAAATATCAACATATAGTTATTAAGTATTGAATAATAACTAAATATGGTGCTAAAATCTTTCAGTATTAAGGAAAATTAGCATTTTTTAACTTATAAAGGTCAAACACATGTCTTGGACTCACGAAAGAATAGAACAATTAAAAAAACTTTGGGAAGCAGGGTATACAGCCAGCAATATTGCTACCGAACTTGGTGGGATAACCAGAAATGCAGTAATCGGTAAGGCGCATCGTCTCGGGCTTTCAGGAAGAATGAAATCTAAAAGTAAGGTTTCTTCAGTATCTATTGTGAGAAAAAGAAAGATGCCAGTTAATAAAAACTCCAAAATAATTGAGCTGACTACCTCAGTTGAACCTATGAATCCAACATCATTTGCAGATATAAAAGATGGCTTATGTAGATGGCCATTAGGTGAACCAGAAGATTTAGACTTTAAATTTTGTGGCAGAAAATGTGCCGAAGGTATAATTTATTGTACTGAGCATCATTCTCTTGCTTATCAGCCATTAAACCAAACAAGACAAAAACGAGCTTCAAGAAAAAGATTTAAAATAGGCTAAATTAAAATAAGCCGATAACAAAGCTAAGGCTTAGAGCAAATATTATCAAAAGTAAAATAACAAGTATAACTCCATTTTGTAAACTCATAAGCAGTTCTCACTAGTTAGGCAAAATTGCCTCTTCTTTGTTTATTTTATCATAAACTTCTTCAATTGTTTTTTCAATTCTAACGTATCTTTCGCTAGTCGATGGATGTGTGCCGCCCTTAGAGTAAATTGAACTTGGAACTTCAACTGCAAATCTTCTCCAAAAATTTGCTGCGTCGTCAATTTCGTAACCTGACAATGCTAAAGCATAAATACTTAAGTAATCAGCCTCATTTTCGTAATCAATAGAATAAGACATCGCACCCATATTTGCGCCCATATTCATAAAATCTGTTTGAACCCCCTGTGATCTTGCTAGAATATCTAACAGTAGACCAATACCTGCACCCGCTTGCATATTAGTCTTCTTATCATCAATATGATGGTAGGCATTATGTGCCAATTCATGTGCAAAAACTAGAGGTATTCCAATTTCATCTTGAGCAAGCCATTTAGCCATTCGCAAAGATAAAGCTATAAAGTTTCCATCAGCAAATGCATTAAAAGTATTGTTATCTAAATCAACAAAAAAACCAAACCTGCATTGCTTTTGTGCTTTAACATTAATCAATATTTCTTGGTCATTTCTTTTTACTAAAATTTGGTGTGTTTTAGTTTTACTGTCTCGTATCTTTTTATAAAACTCAGAAGTTGCGTTAACACCATATGGTGCAGTTTGATCATTAATTTTAATAATTTTATCACCACGATTTAGTCCAGCATTCCGTGCAGGAGTATTTATACCAGTAGCAACAATTGTTATATCGTCGGTTAAAAATAATGATTTTGTTAATTCACTTCTTATTTGTTCTGGACCATCGTAACGTGTTGCTATATCAACTCCGATACCATAAATTTGATCTTCTTCTCTACAAAGCTCAACCGCGTTAAAAAGTATATTTAAACCAACTTCAGATACATTTAAATAAGCCTTCAACCAACTATCAGCAAATAATTGATTTTGTATTTTTTGTTCTTCTATTGAAAGTTCTTGATTATATGTAGGAAGAGTGCCCTGTGGTTGAGCACAGCTGACAATAATGAAGGTAGAAATTAATAAAAATATTTGAATTCTTATCTTAACCATCTGTCTTTTTTAACATATAGATCGAATGAATAAAAATAATAATTATTATACAAATTGCTCCTATAATTGTATTGAGACTCGGAGTTTCACTAATGAAATACCATACTATTATAGGCCCTAACGCAGTTTCTAATAAGAAAAACAAACCTACCTGTGATGCAGAAATAAATCTTGGTGCAAACGTGATAAAAATAAATGATATACCCACTGTGAAAATCATTAATAGAATAAAAGATAGGTCATAAGTACTAATTACAAAACTACTCACAACAAATGACGAAATTAAAGCTGTAAGGAGCTTTCCCATTACATATGAGGGTATAAAATTTTTTTCACTTGAAGATCTAATAACCACAAGACTACTCGCAACAGAAATTGCGGCCAAAATTCCATAAAAGTCGCCTAATAATCTTCCTGAACCAATTGAATCATAAAATATAAAAACTACGGCAATAAAACAGAGTAAAATCGCTAATGTGGTATATAAATCTAACTTTTCGGCTAGAGCAAAAAAAGAGATTATTGCAGCAATTAGAGGCACTAAACTGATCATTACTAGCGCATTGGCGACGTTCGTGTTTTGTAAAGCCAAGATAAAAAAGATGTTGCCACTGACAATAAATAGTGAGTTTATCAAGCCACGACTTCCAGCGTTAAAGAAAAAGTTAATAAAGTTTTTTCTTACATAAATAGCTGAAAGAATAAATAAAAATAATCCAGGAACTAAACTTCTATAAAATAGTAAACTCCAGGTGTCTAAAGTTATTAGTCTTATAAGAAGACTGTCGGGTGTTAAAAGCATAACACCAGCGAATGCAAGGAGTATGCCTTTCTGGTTATTAGTTAATGTCATATAAATTTTTTACTTATTAAATATTGGTGCGCCGGAAGAGATTCGAACTCCTGACCCCCAGATTCGTAGTCTGGTGCTCTATCCAGCTGAGCCACCGGCGCACATAGAGTTGATTAACTTACTTTATAGTATCTAACTTAGAAATCTTTTTTTAATTATTTTATAAATAGCTGGTATTAATACTATTGCGGCAACAACGAAAATTGGCACTAGATAGCTAGGATTTAATAACATAGAGCTATCAAATTCTTTTGCTTCAACAATATCATTAATTCCACTACCGATACTTACTAAGATATATGCCCATGGAACTACACCAAATATTGTAGCTATAAAGTAGTCTCTCATTCTCATATCAAAAATTGCTGGCAATAGATTTTGAACGCCAAAAGGGGTACCACCAATTACCCTAATAAATAGTAAATAACTGATTGCGTTAGAATTAAATCCATCTTTAATTTTTTTAAAACGATCACCTAACTTACGCAGAAAAAAACTCTTGAATAAATATCTTCCATATAAAAATACAATCATAGCCCCAATAGTTTCACCAATAATTGCTATTGCCAAGCCAGTGTAAAATCCAAAGTAGAATCCTGAGAGTATACAAACAGGTGAAGCAAACCCCATTAAAGCTATAGTTATTGTTAAAATTGCAGTAGTAATTAAAATTGAAGATATTGGATTTTCAGCAATAAATTCCTTGAAAAAACCATTTTGAGTAACTATGAATTCCATTGAAATTGGATTATTATTTCCAAGAAAATAGAGACCAAAAACAGCAATAATACCAAATAATGACCAGTAAATTGTTTTCTTATTTATCATAGTTTTTGAGACTTTTAATACTATTTGACTATCTATAGTTTGCAATTTATAACGCAATCCACAAGTTAACTTATTTAATCAAATGAAAAGAACATTTCAACCATCAAATATAGTAAAAAAGCATAGACATGGCTTTAGAGCAAGATCTGGGACTAAAAGTGGCAGGATAATACTTGCACGTCGAAGAGCTAAGGGCAGAAAAGTTCTTTCTGCTTAAATCTATGTGAAGCTTGATGGTTACTCTTCAAACACTTAAAACATCAAAAGACTTTCAAGCTGCTAAAAATGGTAGATTTTATAGAAGTAATTCATTTCTTTTGCAGGCACTTAAAGCTAGTAATGAAAATATAATAAAAGTTGGCTATACGGTAACTAAACAAAACGGAAATGCGGTAAACAGAAATAGAATAAAAAGAAGATTAAGAGAAGTTGTTGCGAATGTGATTCATGATTATGGTAAAAATAATTGGAATTATGTACTAATTGGTAAAAAAAAAGTTATAACTGCTGACTTTGAGGATTTGAATAAAGAGTTTATTAACGCATTAAAAAAAATACATAAATGAGCATATTTAAAAAAATTTTAATTTTTCTGATTATAGGATACCAAAGACTTGTCTCTCCATATTTTCCGTCCTCTTGTCGATTTGACCCAACTTGTTCAAATTATGCAAAAGAAGCTATACAAACTCATGGTGCTTTGAAAGGCACCTATCTAAGTATTATTAGAATTGGGAAATGTCATCCCATAAAAATTTTAGGTGGATCTGAGGGATACGATCCAGTTCCAAAAAAATAATCAGCATGGATACAAGAAATATTATATTAGCTACCGCCTTATCTATAGGAATCTTATTAGTTTGGAGTGTTTACTTCGCGCCACCACCAGTTCTTAATGAACCTATTACTTCTGAACTGTCAGAAAGCTCAGACAGCAATGAAATTGATTCAGATTTAGGTCTTGGAAGTTTAGATGAATCAATCGATATTATTGAAGAAAATGAAATATTATCTCTTGAGGATAGTATTTCTGACTCAGACAGAATTGAGATTAATACTCCAGGAATTTCTGGTTCGATAAGACTAAATGGTCTAATAATTGACGATGTCACTCTTAAATCTTATCGTGAGACCCTTGATGAAAATTCAGAAAATATTCGTTTCTTAAGTCCACTTAAAACTGGTGATGGCCATGAAGTTTCATTCGGATGGATACAGGCCAAAAACAGTGATTTTGAAATTCCAAATAGAAATACTCCGTGGAAACTTATAAGTGGCAGTAACGTTTTAAATTTAAACAATGAACTAATATTTGAATGGAAAAATAAAACAGGGCAAATATTTCAATCTACTATTGAACTGGATGATGAGTATTTATTTAAAATTACCCAAAAAATAATCAATAATGGTGCAAATGGCATCATAGTAAACAACGCTGCAAAAATTACTCGGGAGAGTACGCCTACTTTGTCTGGTATGTTTATCTTACATGAAGGTCTTATCGGAGTACTTAATGAAGAACTTGAACAAATTGATTATGACGATCTTGCTGAAGACAAAGTATATAACTTTGACAGCCAAAATGGTTGGCTTGGATTTACTGATAAATATTGGCTTACCGCCCTTATTCCTGAACAGGGAAAATCTTTCAAAGGAATATTTAGCTATGATAAAAATTATAGTGCCTATTTTCGAAGTCAAGACTCGGTAATAGTAAGTGCGGGTGATACTTATCAGACTTCAAATAATATTTTTATTGGAGCAAAAGAAGCAGAGGTAATTGATGCTTACCAAGAAGAATATAACTTTTATAACTTTGATCTTTCAATCGATTGGGGATGGTTCTATTTTTTAACAAAGCCTTTATTCTATATTATCTATTATTTATTTGAATTAACTGGAAATTTTGGAGTTGCTATTATTATCTTAACGGCAATGACAAGAATATTATTTTTTCCATTGGCTAACTGGTCATTTGTCTCAATGGCAAAAATGAAAAAGCTACAACCAGAAATGACAAGATTGAAAGAGTTGCATAAAGATGACCGCCAACAGCAACAACAGGCACTGATGGCATTGTATAAAAAAGAGAAGGTGAACCCTGTCTCAGGTTGCTTGCCGATATTGATCCAGATCCCGTTCTTTTTTGCAATCTATAAAATGCTATTTGTATCTCTAGAGATGCGGCACGCGCCATTTTTTGGCTGGATACAAGACTTATCAGCAAAAGACCCAACGACCATATTTAATTTATTTGGCTTAATTCCATGGGATCCACCTTCATTTATGATCATAGGTGTATGGCCAATTTTGATGGGTCTTACTATGTGGATTCAACAAAAATTAAATCCAGCACCACCAGATCCAATACAGGCAAGAATATTTATGTTCTTCCCATTTTTTATTACCATACTGCTTTCTCAATTTGCTGCAGGTCTTGTTATCTATTGGACTACAAATAATTTGCTATCGATTATTCAACAGTGGATTATTACTCGTCGCGTAAACGTTAAAACTAACTAATAATTATGGCTAATAAATTAAATATTGCTCTACAGAGAGCAAAACTTTTGAATAAGCTATGGCCACAAGGAAAACAATTTCATAAACAGGCTTTAGCTTTTACTGATTTTTATCAAGATAAAATCATTGTGATAAAATATGGTGGTTTTGCACTTAGTAATCAAAAGATTGTAAAATCTTTTGCAAAAAATATTTCGTTATTTAATCAGCTCGGATTAAAAGTTGTTATTGTGCATGGTGGTGGACCACAAATTGAAAAAGAGATGCAAAAACAAAAAATTAAAGATCAAGAGTATCAAGGCTTACGAGTTACTAATAAAAAAATTCTCAGTATTGTAAAAAAAATAATTGGTCGCGAATTAAATCCAATGATTGTTAAGAATATTAGTCAGTCTGGTGGTAAAGCAAAATCCATCAATGGGATAACTAAAAAAATAATTCAAGCAAAAAAAATTCTTAATGGTAAAATTGGTTTTGTAGGTACTCCTAGCAATTTAAATAAAACCTATATTTTAGAATTGTTAAAAAAAGGAATAGTGCCTGTGATTTCACCTCTTGGATACGATAAATTAGGTAATACATATAATATTAATGCTGATACTGCTGCAGGTTATGTTGCAGAAAAATTAAAAGCGGAAAGACTTATTTTGCTAACTGATGTGGTGGGAGTTTTAGATAACAAAAAGAAATTAATAGCTGCGTTAAATGAAAAAAATGCCTCAAAATTTATAAAAAATGGTACTATAAAAGGTGGAATGCTGCCAAAAATAAAAACATGCTTCAACATTATTAAAAAAGGCGTTAAGGGTGTTGTGATTATTGATGGGCGTAATCCAAATGCAACCATTTTAGAACTATTTACTAAAAAAGGTGCTGGAACGTTAATTTCAAAATAATAAAGGTTAATAAATGGATAATACTGAAACTAAAGATTTTATTGAAAAGGCTTGGGATAATATTGCTGACTTAGATATTAACGATGCAGCCTTAATAACACATGTAAATAATACTATTGATCTGGTTGATAATGGTACTATTCGCGTCGCTGAAAAACAAGGTAATGACTGGACTGTAAATCAATGGATTAAAAAAGCAGTATTGCTGTCGTTTCGAATTAATTCAAATCAACTTATAAAAGGCCCTTATACTACTTGGTACGATAAGGTCGAAGGCAAAACTACAAAATGGGGTGATGATGATTGGAAAGTAGCTGGCTATAGACACGTACCCAATGGAGTAGTTCGAAAAGGTTCGTTCATAGGCAAAAATGTGGTTTTAATGCCATCATTTGTAAATATTGGTGCTTATGTTGACGAGGGTACCATGGTTGATACGTGGTCGACAGTAGGCTCATGCGCACAAATTGGAAAAAATTGTCACTTATCTGGTGGCGTCGGAATTGGTGGTGTACTAGAACCTTTGCAAGCGAATCCAGTTATCATTGAAGATAATTGTTTTGTTGGTGCTAGATCTGAAGTTGCAGAAGGTGTTATTGTTCGTGAAGGTTCAGTAATTTCTATGGGTGTCTATCTAGGTGCCTCAACTAAAATAATAAATAGAGAAACTGGTGAAATTTCTTATGGCGAAGTGCCTCCGTATTCAGTTATTGTTCCAGGAAATTTACCAAACAAAGATGCATCTAAGCCTGGGTTATATTGTGCTGTTATAGTAAAAACAGTTGATGCTCAGACTCGTTCAAAAACTTCAATTAATGATCTATTGAGGGAATAGCAAGAATGTCTGAGTCACTTATTGATCCAATCGAACTAACGCAATCACTTATTACACATCCAAGTGTTACCCCAAATGATGGAGGTGTTCTAAAGACACTACAAGATCAGTTGGAGAGAATTGGTTTTCAATGTACTCGCATGCTGTTTGAAGAGCCTGACACTAAACCAGTTGATAACTTATTTGCAACTTATGGTTCTGGTTCACCTCATTTATGTTTCGGTGGGCATACAGACGTTGTTCCTGTAGGCAACTTATCATCGTGGACTAATGATCCTTTTGACGCAGTTATTAAAGATGGAAATTTATACGGCAGAGGAGCAGCTGATATGAAATCGGCAATCGCTGCTTTTACAACAGCAGCAAGCAATTTTGTTAATGAAGTAGATTTTAAAGGAACTATTAGCTTACTAATTACTAATGATGAAGAGGGTCCAGCAATAAATGGTACAAAAAAAGTCTTAGAAGAACTTGCCAAAAAAAATGTTAAAATTGACTCCTGCATTGTAGGTGAGCCAACTTGTCCTTCACAGCTAGGCGATATGATTAAAATTGGTCGTCGTGGCAGCTTAACTACTAATATTTCCATTACAGGAATTCAGGGACATGTTGCCTATCCTCAATGGACGTTAAATCCTATTGATGCTCTGACTAAAGTTTTAAAAAAAATTGTAGATCTAGAACTTGATAGTGGAACTGATGATTTTCCACCATCAAATATTGAAATCGTAAAGATCAATGCTGATAATACAGCAGATAATGTGGTGCCTCAATCAGCTACAGCACAAATTAATATACGTTATAATGTTCTGCAATCTGAAGAAGGTCTCATTAAGTTAATTAATAATATTATAAAAGAAGAACTTTCGGATACTGATTATAAATCAAAAATTGAATTCAAAAACTCTGCTCAACCTTTTTTAACAAAAAAAAGCGATTTCACATCAAAAATCAAAGAAGCTGTTGACTCAGTTACTGGCCTTAATTCAGAATTTAGTACTACTGGTGGTACTAGTGATGCTCGATTTTTCAAAGACTACTGTGAGGTTGCTGAGTTTGGCTTAGTTGGCTCTTCAGCCCATCAAGTTGATGAGCATGTTAGAGTGGAAGATATTGAAAAACTTACTAAGGTATACGAAGAGATTATTAAAAAATATTTTTCTTAATAATCATAAAAATCAATTTCATCTGCACTTATCTGATATCCAGTTTCAGCCCAAATATTTGTTTGTGCTTTAACAATAATTTTTCCGGTTACCCAAACTGGCTCCCAAAGAGTCATGGCGTCCCACGGTACTTCAGTTGTTACATACACTAACTGATTGGGCGGTGGTGGCGGTACATGAATACAAGCGCCAACAAATGGTACCAACATAAACTCCGTAACCCCAAAGCCTATATGATCTAATGGCACTATAAATCCAGGAATTTTCACAGTTTCACCATCTAATTTATTATTAAATTTTACTGATTTGGGAGTAAAAATATTAGTCCATGGTATAAGATCACTCCATCCAATCTCTCTGCTGTCTGCAGAAAATGAATTTACAATTAACAAAGCTAATATTCCAAAACTAAAAAATAATTTCTTCATCATATTTTAACAGTCATACCATCATTTATAGAAAACCAATATGCTCGCAGTGCAGGTATTAAGCTTACAAACATTGCGGCAAATATAAATAATATAAATATATAAATATCACTTAAAGAAAACATCTCAACAGTTACTAATATTCCATAAGTAGTATCAATCCATGGCTGAAGAAAATAAAGCAATATAAATAATAAAATAGTACTAAAAAATATACTTACGCTTGAGATTATTAATGCTTCTAACATTAATAGCCCTATAACAATTTTAGGTGATGCGCCCATGGCTCTCCAAATAGCCATTTCTCGTCTTCTTTCATTTAAACTTGAAAGTACTATTGCAGCCATACCCATCAAAGTAGTTAAAATAACAACAAATGATATTCCCAATAATATATTCTCAACAACTCCAACAATTCTCCATAATTCTTGTAGCGCAACGCCAGGCAATATTGCAATTAGCGCTTCTTCAGGGTACTCATTAATCCATCTCTGAAATTGAAAAATTTTTAATTTTGAGTTAACCCCTAATAGTACAGCTGTAATATTTGAAGTGGCTAAATCCATTTTACGAATTTCATCTATTGGGGTTACCTGCCCTGGAATTTTTGCACCACTAGACCAATCTACATGAATTGCTTCAATGGCTTTTAAACTAACTATTATAGTATTATCGACGGGAGTCCCTGTTTTTGCGAGAATGCCTGAAACTTTAAATGGTTGGTCATCATGATCTGTAAACGACTTTAGTCCGTGAGAAACAATAATTGATGAGTTAATTTGATAATCTAATTTTTCCGCAACACCAAACCCAAGAACAACGTCATATAAATCTGAAAAATACTTACCGTCTTTTATAACCAAAGATTTATTTCCTCTATACTTATAATGTTTAAAAAATTCTTTATTAGTACCCATCACTCGATACCCCTTATGGCTGTCTCCTAAGGAAATTGGTACTGCCCATTCAACCTCATCTTTTTCAATAATATCCTGGTAGCTTTCCCAAGTAATATTGTTGGTGGCATTACCGATTCTAAATATTGAATATAATAACAGCTGAACAGAGCCAGTTTTTGAACCTACGATTAAATCTGTCTGAGATACTGTATTAGTAAAACTGGTGTATGCTGAGGATCTTAACTTTTCCACACTTAGATAGAGCATCAATGAAAGTGAGATAGCAAAAATTGTCATGCTTACAGTCAATAGTCTTGCGTAGAGTGAATTTAGAGTTAATTTTAACAACATTTTAATTCTCTCTAACTAAGATATCTTTGATATTTATTGTACGATCAAAGTAATTAGATATCGATGAGTCATGGGAAACCATTAGCAAAGTCGATTTATGTTCTTCAATCTGTCTGAACATTAAATCTAGAAATTTTTTTTGAGTAGATGCGTCTAATGAGGAAGTGGGTTCATCTGCGATTATTAAAGATGGGTTTCCAATTAAGGCTCTCGCAACTGCTACTCTTTGTTGTTGACCAACACTTAGTTTGTTTGCTTGCATTGCAATTGTGGACTCTGACAATTGAAGGGACCGACATAAGTTTAAAGCTGCTTCACGATGATTTTTAACTCTGCTATCTCTGTTTTTTGAAAAATATAAAGGTAAAGTAATATTATCGATAACATTCGCGTAAGGCAGTAAATTAAATTGTTGAAAAATAATACCAATATTATCAGATCTAAATTGATCTTTTTTATTTGCTTTTAAATCATTAAGTTTTTGTTCATTTAAAAATATATCGCCAGATATGGGGCTTAAAAAACCACAAATAAGAGATAATAAGGTAGTTTTACCTGAACCACTCTCACCTAGAAGCAGTACCTTCTCCCCTCTGCCAATCTCTAGCTTAGGTATATAAATTTTAAAATCTGCAACTTTGGACCAATAGAATCTTACGGAATCTAGGTGGATTGTTTCTTCATTCAAATCAAATCTTACCTTCAATATTTATAATAGGATTATCTGCTTCAACCTCAAAACTCGTTGAGCCTATTTCAGACACAAATTGAACTTCTAGTTCTCCATAATTTGAAAAAGTTTCAAAATAAGGAAACTCTAATAGATCTAAAGATTTAATATCACCACATTCAAATGTGTATTTAGCATAAAATTCGTTATGCGCCTCCTCTTGGTGTTCATCGTGATCATCTTCTTGATTAATATTAATTTTAGAAGAAACTAATAAACATTTACTGTTAGTAGGAATTATAAAAATATTATTATAATCATCAAATTTTGTTAATGCAGCATTAACTGTGGCTTTATCTTGTTCACTTTTAGCCTCATATTCAAAACCAACTATATCTGCACCAGGTATCATAAATTCTAAAACCATCGTATTACTTTGGATTGCAATATTTAATTCACTAACCCCATGTTCATGCTTATCAACCTGTCTCGTTTCTTCTGCAAACAATAGTGAAATAAAAAAATAAAAAGAAATAGAAATATATAAAAATAATCTCACTAATGCCTCCTAATATTAATTACAAAAAATATATTACCATATGATTTAAATAGCCTTACAAGAATCACAAACACCAAAAAATTCTAAATTATAACCTTTAAAGTTTACTCCTGATTTATCTTTAAAGTCAGATAAATATTTAAAAAGTTTTTGATCATTTATTTCTGTGACTATTTCACATTGATTACAAATTGAAAATGCAACAGCATGTGGAGTTGCACAGTCTCCAATATTACATGCAATAAATGAGTTTTGACTCTCAATTTTATGTATCTTGCCTTTTTCAATCAGTTTATCTAGGGCTCGATATACTTGCGGTGGCGCATTAATTCCACTTTTTTTAACTCCGGACAATATTGAATAAGCCTTAACTGGTTTTTTTATTTTTTGGATGTAATCAAGTACTATTTTTTGATTTTTTGATAATGATATTTGATTTTTAATCATTGCATTTACCATATTAATATTTTTTTTTAATTTTTGTTAGAGATAAAATGAATAATATTAACGCTACTAAAATTATAGTTGGTCCCGAAGAAGTATTAATTTCAAATGAAGTGTAAAGACCAATACAAACTGATAGCAAACCACCTATTATTGAAAGAAATACCATTTGCTTTGGATTTTCAGATAGGTTTCGTGCCATTGCTGCTGGAATAATTAACATTCCTGTTATTAATAATAAGCCAACCATTTTTATTGAAATTGCTATTAGCGCGGCCAATAAAATGGTAAATACAGCTTTGACTTTTTCCGGCTTCATGCCTTCCGCTTCAGCAAGTTCATAATTAACAGTTGATGCAAATAGAGGTTTCCAAATAAATCTTAAAGTCAAAAGTATTAATGCACCTCCTATCCATATTATTAATAAATCATTAACGTTTACTGATAATATATCTCCGAATAATACTCCCATAATATCAAATCTAATAAATGAGAGAAAACCTAGGACAACTAAACCAATTGCAAGTGACGAATGAGAAAGTAAACCTAACAGTGAGTCGCCTGCAAGATAAGTTGACTTTTCTAACCTTAACAAAATTAAAGATACAATCGAAGCAACTGCAAAAACTGATAAGGCGACATTAATATCGAATGAAATCGATAACAAGACTCCAAGCAAAGATGAGTGCGCTAATGTATCCCCAAAGAATGATAGGCGTCTCCAGACAACAAAGCACCCAAGTGGACCAGTAACAAGTGCAATTCCTATGCCTGCAACTAATGCTCTAAATAAAAAGTCATCAAACATATTTACTCTGTCTCTTTCATTATCTTGCCGTCCACAGAATGGGTATGGTTGTGCTCATGTTCATAAATTGACAATAATTGTGATGATTGATCACCAAATAATTCTTTATAGTTTTTATTCTGTGCTACATCAACCGGAGAGCCTGAACAACAAACATGTCCATTTAAACAAACAACGTGGTTGGTCGCAGACATTACAACATGTAAGTCATGTGAAATTAAAAGGATTCCACAATTTAAAGACTCGGAAATATTCTTAATCAAGCCATATAATGCTACTTCACCAGAATAATCGACACCTTGAACAGGCTCATCTAAAACTAAAAGTTCAGGTTTTTTTGCAATTGCTCGCGCCAATAAAACTCTTTGAAATTCACCCCCAGATAGATCCCTGAGATTTCTAGTTTTTAAATGCTCAACGCCTGCCAAATTTAAAGCATTAGAGATTTCATCAGAATTTAAGTTTTGAGTTAAAACCATAAAATCGATGACTCTAATCGGCAGCGTCCAATCTATTGTCACTTTCTGAGGAACATAAGCTATTTTTTTTGTAAATCTTTGAACAGAACCTTCAATATTTTTATAGAGGCCTAATATAATCTTAGCTGTAGTCGACTTACCTGAACCATTAGGCCCAATAAGTGTTACTATTTTGCCTCGATGAATCTCTAAATCAACACCCTCTACAAGCCATTTATTATCTTTAAAAACGCCTGCATTAGATAACTTTACCAACATGTTCTTCTCGCTCATATTTTCAGCTTGTCAAAAAAATTACGTTATAATATAACATCAATATTATAACACATTGAAAGCAAATAACCCCATGAAATTAAATATTAAATCTAGTTTAATTATATCCATCTTTACCTTTTTTTCTTTTTTTTCTTACGCTCATGCAGAGATTAAAGTCGTTGCATCTATAAAACCTATTCATTCGTTGGTTAGTTATGTCATGGATGGTGTCGGAACACCAAGTATACTTGTTGATGGAAGTTCTTCACCACATACATTTCAATTAAAACCATCGCACGCCCAGATGTTACAAGATGCTGATATAGTTTTTTGGATTGGGGAGGATTTAGAATCATTTTTAGAGACACCACTTGAGTCAATTGCTACTAATGCTAAGAAGATAACATTAATGGAATTAGATGATATTGAGCTGCTTAAATTTAGAGAAAAACATATTTTTGAAGAACATGCTGAGCATGATGATCATGGTGACGAACACGAAGAAGGTCATGATGAACACGAAGATGAGCACGGACATCATGATGAGCATAATCACGGTGAGTTTGACATTCATTTTTGGCTAGATCCTGCAATTGCAAAAGTAATTGTTAAAAATATTGCAGAAGAATTATCGAATATTGATGTTGCAAATAAAGCGACCTATGAAGCTAATGCATCAAAAGCTATTAGTGAACTTGATGAACTCATTGCAGAAACTAAGCTTAAAATAAATAAGAATGCAACCTATGTAGTGTTTCATGATGCCTACCAATATTTTGAAGAAAGGTTTGGGATTGAAGTTTTAGGTGCATTGTCTGTAAACCCTGAAATCTTACCAGGAGCAAAACAACTTGCTGAGATAAGAGAAGTAATTGAACATGAAAATGTAAATTGTATATTTTCAGAACCTCAATTCAATCCAAGTATTGCAAAGACAATAGCAGCAGATACCGGTGTAAAAGCAGCAGTATTGGACCCATTAGGAGCTGAATTAGACCCAAGTAAAGATTTATATTTTGATCTTATAGCTGATATGGCTTCATCTTTTAGCGGCTGTTAAGAAAATCTTTCTATATAACTTTTGCACTTTATAAGTATTTTAGTGCACTAAGTTATATCTTTTGTATTAAAATCTAATAAGCTAAATGCATGCAAACTTTTATCGCTCAGCCAAAACTTCGTGGCATAAGTCATTTCCTAATGTTTTTTGTATCGATAATAGCTTGCACATTTCTGATACTTAAAAGTACAAACACAACAGAATTTTTGTCCACATCAATTTATTCTATTGGAGTACTAGCAATGTTTGGTTTTAGTGCTTTGTACCATCGCAAAAAAGCCTCAATACTTATTAAGCAAAGATTACGTAAACTAGACCATACCGGTATATTCCTGATGATCGCAGGCACATTTACTCCCATGTGTTTATTATCACTGCCAATAGAAAGTGGCACTAAACTTTTAATTATAATTTGGTCTGTGGCTATAATTGGAATCATTCAATCAATTTTCTTTTCGAAAATTCATCGGCTATTAAGAGCTTTTATTTACTTAGTTGCTGGATGGGTTGCACTTCCATTTATGCCAATGTTCGTAGCTTCATTAAGCTTCTTGAAATTAAGCTTAGTTATTGCAGGAGGTGTTATTTATTCAATTGGGGCAACAGCCTATGGTTTTAAAATACCAAGATTATCACCAAATATTTTTGGGTTTCATGAGTTTTTTCACTTACTGGTAATTATTGCTGCAGTATTACATTTTATTGTCATTTACAGCTTAGTCTAAAGGAGGAGAACAAGGCTCTCCTCCTTTTAAACTTTTTTTAGATCATGCTCTTCATATTTCTGACAAGTGTCTGCACGCCAATGACTCCAGATGGATCATTCAATGCATCGTTAGCCCATTTAGTAAAGTCATCACTACTATTGGCACCATCAATAGTTTTACCATAGTCTGTCATACTTTTATGACCTTCAATGTAAACCATCCCAGTTGGTTCTCCAGAAATACCTCGCCAAACACTAACACTAGTACCCATTGATTCTTGTAACTTTTTTGCAATGGCCGTACTTTTCATTAAGCTTTCCATTTTTCCTGGTCCTGCAGGTGCAAATATTGTCACCTTGTAATAAGGTAAAGATGTATCTATCATCCCTCCTAACTCGGGATCAGCTGTACACTCATAAGAATTTACCATTTTGATAATACCAGCATCAGTTGACATAGCTTGCTGCATAAGACCTTGATAGTCAGTATCTTCACTAAGTTTGTCCATAAAAGCACCGTATGCCTCTGCACTTTCAAATTGTGCGCCCAAATCAATTCCTTGATTTACAGTCCCTCTTAGAGTTAGATTAAAATAAAAATCTGCCCCATGTTTTTTATATGTCTTCGCCATACTCATTAGCCATTGCATGCCCTCTGGTTTATCAGCGAGCCATCGTGCACCTGAAAAAATTGCTACCATATTTATCTCCTTTAAAAAAAAATTAAGAAAAATTTTTTCACAAATTGGTAACTTGTAAAATAAGAAAAATATGAATATTTTATTAATTAATAAAATTTACTATTGATATTTAATTACTTTTTACTAAATTGATGAGAAAAGCGTTATCAAGTGCGCTTTCTTCTAGAGCATTCAACCTGCCACTTTTGCCAGCGTGTCCGCCTACCAAGTTCATTTTCATTATAATCGGGTTTTTTGAAGTGGTGTTATCTCGAAGTTTAGGCACATATTTTGCTGGCTCATAATATTGCACTTGAGAGTCATATAAGCTGGATGTGACTAATACTGCAGGGTAATTGGCTGGTTTAATGTTGTCATAAGGTGAGTAGCTTTTTATATAATCATACTCTTCTTTATTTGCTGGATTACCCCATTCTTTATATTCAAATGTCGTTAAGGGTATAGACTCGTCTGACATTGTAGTGACAACATCAACAAATGGTACAGCTGAAATAATGCCGGTATACAATTCTGGCTCTATATTGATTACAGCCCCCATTAAAAGACCACCAGCGCTGCCGCCCATCGCATAAACATTCTTTGAATTACCATAACCTTGATCCAATAAAGATTTAGTTGCATCAATAAAATCATAAAATGTGTTTTTTTTGTTAAGGATTTTACCATCTTCATACCAAAAACGTCCCATCTCAGAACCCCCTCTAATATTTGCAACCGCAAATATAAATCCTCTATTTAACAATGGTAAGATTGAAGTACGAAAGGCTGCATCAATAATTATACCATAAGAACCATAGCCATAAACTAATATAGGCGCTTGCGATAAATCAGTACCTTTTTTATAAACCAATGACACGGGAACTTTAGTTTCATCACGAGCATCTATTTTTAAACGTTCAACTTCATATAAGTTTTCATCAAAATTGCTTACACTTTGCTGCCACACTAATTCACTAGTACCAGTGGCAATATCTTCTTTAAAAATAGAACTTGGTTTTTTGGGGCTGGAATACCCATAATAAAACTCATTTGCTAGATATTCATTGTTGGTCGCCAAGTAGCAGCTAAAAGCAGGTTCACTAAACTCAATATACTGTTTATCAAGGGTTTGCCGGTGCATTTTGAGAATTTTTGGCAATCCGTCCTCTCGCACTTCAAGATAAATATAATCAGGAAAAGCCTCAAAATCTTCGATTAGCATGGCGCTATTATGCTCTATTACCGTCTCCCAGCTATTGTAATCATTAATTTGTGCATGACTAAATTTTAGCAATGCAAAATTTTTTTTATCATCAGCATCACTAATGGCGTAAAAGCATTCAGGAGTATCTTCCACTGAATACAAGTGTTTTTCAGATCGGGTTAATACACAAAATGGTTTACTGGTTTCATCTTCTAAATCTAATAACCAAGTTTCAGATGCTTCAGTTTTACTAATATAAATATTTAGATATTTTTTAGTTCGAGACTCATAAATATTGAGATGGAATTCCATATCATGTTCTTCATAGATTAGAATATCTTCACTTGCGTCTGTGCCAAGTTTATGTTTATAAACTTTATTCTCAATTAGAGTAACTGGGTCTTTTTGTGCATAATAAATGCAAGTATTTTGTTTATCCCATACGACACTACCAGAACTGCGTTCAATTGCACTGTCGATAATCTTCCCCGATGCTAAATCTTTTACTTTTATATTATATTCACGCCGACCTGATAAATCTTCAGCATAAGCAATAAGTAAATTATCTGAAGAAGGCGTTAATGATGCCACATTGAAATAATCTAGACCTTTTGCGAGTACATTAACGTCTAACACTAACTCTTTTGCTCCATCAAGCTCGCGATAGTAAGTTTTATATTGTTGATCTGCACTAATTTCAGAAAAGTATAGATAGTCTCCATACTTAATCTTCATGGATACTTCATGTGGTGGAATGAAGCTAACTAACTCATCATAGATTTCTTGTCTACAGTCACCTTTGCTTGCAAACCAGTCTTCTAAATATTGATTTTCAGCTGCTAAATAAGAAATAACTTCTGGATCTTTACGGGTATCATCTCGTAACCAATAATAATCATCAATGCGCTCATCACCATGGGCGCTATGAACTTTAGGGATCTTTTTAGGTTGTGGTGGTTTGAGTAAATCAGACATTATTTTCTCATCATCATTACGCCATATTCCAGACGAAATAAAGCCCAATTATTTTGTTACAAAATAAGAAATCAACACTTAAAAGAAAGGATTTACAACCTGTGAGAAAAACCCACTATATCAATCCACGCTACTATCAAAACGAAAAAACTATTCTCCTCAACCCCTCAAAACCATTTTCTCGAAAAAGAAAACCACCAAAAAAACCAGGGCTTTTTAAATATATATTACTCGTATTTTTATTATTTTCTGCCTTTATTGGCTACTCAGCTTATGCAGAAGACTATTATTGTAAACAAAAAGCACTTGTGGGCTTCAAAGGTATACCAGAAAATGATCTAAAAGTTGTTGAATTCAATCCCATGGAGTTTGAAGTCGATACTACTAATCCTAAGTGGAACTGTGAATATCCAGAAGGTGAAGACTTTCTATATTGTGCAGATTATTTCAGTCAGTTCATTATGCAAAAAGAAACTAAAGAGTTCACTCTCACATATCACAATGGCTTAATTAAAAATGCTCAAGATAATTTATATGTAGGTTATGGGCAGTGCATTCCAAGATTTGATGTGCCTAATGATATTGTGATTGGTTAACTTATATTTTTATCAATCATAGTTTTTAAAATTAGATCAGATATTTCTTTATCCATTGAAGGAGATTTAAGGGTTACACCAGCCATATCAGCAGCCACTACCCAACTTGATGTTTTATTATTCCAGAAGACAGCAACTTCACCACCATATTTAGTAGCAGCAAATGCAACAGGTAGATCATTCCAATCTCTAATCGAAGATAATAACTGTATTGGATGCTTTAGTTCCATTAACTCGCAAAGTACTTATCATAAATTTCGTTATGAACAATTTCCTGGGTCATCTTTTCCTTTATTGCACCTATAGCATCATTATCATAACTAGATAATCCATTTTGAGGATGTACAAATTGTCCAATATTCATATCTATTTTTACCCATTTTTGTTGTTCTAAATTGAAAACAGCCAATCCATAATTTCCAGATTTCAATTTAACCATAGCAATAATTAATCCATCTCTAGATCTTAAGTCTGTAATTTCTATTGGTATTGCTATTTCGTTATCGTTTTTATAGTCATCTAGACTTATTATTTTTACTTTCAAAAGCCTTCCTTTCACATAGTTTTGTATTTATTTTTCTATTTTTTGAGATTGAGAAGGTTGACCAACCATCTTTAAAGATTGGGTCATCTTGTTTTTTAAATGACCTGCTTATTATTTTCATTTTTACCTCCGTTTTAGCGTTTTAAAATTAGCACTCGCAATAGGAACAAATTAGTGCATAATTAGTCTACATTATCTTTTTTTAATTTTAAAGTGTTAAAAAATATAGAAATGCAAATCAATAAAGAGTTACAGGAAATAATTGACGATAATATTCAGAATATCAATAATGGTATTAAAAAAGCATGCAAAGAAATCACTTCGTTTTCTCAGCCTCAAATAAGAAATTATTTACATGAGTCTGCTTCAATAAAACTTAGAGATGATCGCATTTCTAACGAAATATTAAGCCTTTTCAAAAAAGAAAATTATCAGAAAAGTAAAATTAAGGATATTTCCAATAAGTTTAGTTTATATCATGATGATGTAGAAAAATTCTTGATAAGAAAAACACATCATGATCTTGAAAAAAAGATTAACAAAAATAGTTTAGCCGATAAGTTATTAGAAATAATTTTTGAAGATTCAGGTTTTGATAAAAAAAGATTTAATTTTATTAGAACAAATTTAGCCAACTTATTTCCATATAGTTTTTATCATTTTATATTAAACGGTTATAACAAAAATACCGTAGGTATAGATAGCGGTATTATGTCAGCAAATGCGGGAGATAGTAGTGAACATTTTTTTGTTGCCAGAGCAATCCTTGCTGGCTTTAATGCGTCAGTTGTAGATGTTAGATCTTCAGCTTATGATGTCGTAATTGATATAAATAATAGATTATTAAAGGTTCAAGTTAAAAGTTCAGATAATGATGTATTTAGTAGAAAGGGAAGAGATAGAGGTGGCCAGGGCATAGACCCAACTGATCCAACTAATAGAGGTAAAATAGTTTCATCTAAAGATACTGACTTACTTGTGTTTGTTATGAAAAAAACTGGTACTATTTTTATTTTTCCAAAAAATGAAATTGATAAACTACCAACTACACTAAAAGGTAGAGATTATATTAAAAATATGGAGAACTGGGATCTAATATCATAGGTTTATCGAAAGTTTTATCTTCCTAGCAATTTTCTCGATTAAATCAACTGTTACAGAATTCCCAGCTTGTTTGTATAGTTGGGACCTCGCAACATCTTTTGGAAATTTAATATTCTTAAAACCTTGTAATCGGAAACACTCTTTTGGTGTTAGCTTTCTGATGCCAAAATCATCCAGAATTAATGGTACATTATGCCCACCAGTACCCATATTAGCAGTTAATGTAGGGCACTCGTTGCTCTGATTTTCTCGAACATAGACCCTACGCCACTGATAAACTGTATCTTTGCGCTTAATAGTTTTCCTTAATTCTTTATATGCATAAAAATCCTGGCGATAATAGAATTTTTCATCAACTTCTTTCTTCTCAAGGATTTGTTGAATATTTTTTTTACGCTTAGAGGGTTGAATATGATTTTTATCAAATAAATAACTGCTATATTTTTTTTGATTTTTTAAATCAAATTCCCAGTCTTTCTCATCTCTAAAACAAACAATAATGGTTCTTTCACGATTCTGGGGAATGTCTGTATAAACAGAAGTATTATAAACTTCCCAAAAAACTGAATAACCAAGTTCATGAAGTGTTTCAATAATAATATCTTTAGTTCTCCCTCCGTCATGTCCACTTAAATTCTTTACATTTTCAAGCATTAAAGCTTTAGGTTTTTCTTCTTTCTCCTCTAATTTTTTAATTAAATTCATTATTGAGTAAAATAAATTCCCGCGGGGATCCTTAAACCCTTTTTGATAACCTGCAACCGAGAATGCTTGACATGGGAACCCTCCAACTAATACGTCAACTGGGGTTAACTCATCAATAGTAAGATCATTAATATCTTTTTCTATGAGTTTATGTTCAGGATGATTTAATCTATACGTTTTACAGGCATTCTTATCAATTTCATTTGACCAATTAATTTCAAAGCCAGCCCGTTCAAACGCAAGTTCAATTCCACCTACTCCTGAAAATAAACCTCCTACTGTAAGTTTTTTATTTACCATCAATTTTTTTAAACTCTTGTTCAGTTATTGATTTTAAGCCCCCTTGAAAATATAGACCGTACTTATCTTTATTTTTTATAAAATCCAGTTCATTTATTTTAGATTTAACAGAAAAAGGTTGTTCAAAAATTTTAATCTCTTTGATTTTAATATATTTTTTAATAACAGACTTTTGATATGATTGATTAAAATTGTCGTAATGCATATCAAAGTCTTCTATGATCTTATCAGTAGTAAATGATGCAACAAAATGTTGGGAGTATTTATTTGTTCCAGCAAGATAAATTAAAAAATGACTTTCATTTTTAATTTTTTGAATGCCTGGGGTATTTCTGTATAAAGGCCATTTTTTTTCTTCAAGTCTTTTCATACTTATATCAAAAGCTGATACAAGCTGATCACTGTTATCGACATCATATCCATCATTACAAATTAAATAAAAGTAGTTCATGCGTTTTATAATCCTAACTATAAAGCTTATTTACACCAATTTGTTTTATTATCCCGATCATAAACAACTCCCAAGTTTTTACTTACAATATTAGTGGATACATCTTCGCCATCAACTATTAGATGAGCAAGAATTCTACCAAAATAATCTTCCTTATAATCTGTTTTAAACTTAATAGTTGCAGCATTAGCAATTAGGTTATTGAGATAATCTCTAGCTTTTAAGCCTAGTTCAAGCTCAGCCTCACATTTGGGTTTGGATATTTCTGGGGTGTCTAATTCTAATAATCTGATTTTAGTATCAATTCCATTCAACGTTACGTAGCAGGTATCCCCATCATAGCAGTATTGATCTTTGTATTTACGTAAAACAATTTTTTCCTCTACTAATTGTGAGTAAGCTATATAAATTTCTTCAGCGCTATTGATAGCTTTGACACCTGCTCCTGAAAACCGAGGTGGTATAACATTAGGTGACGCATAAATATGACCTCCATTTAATAATGTATATAATCCAACAATTTTACTGCCATTGCTCTCTTTTTTAATAACAGAAGTTTCACCATCTAAATTTTTAAATGCGATAATCTTCTCTGTGTACATAGATGTTAAATCTCTCCAATAATTGTAGGTTGCATCTGAAGATATAACAAATCCTCTGCTGTCATTTCCAAGAATTGAGACTAAACCACCTTGATGCGGATTGATTGTGTCAACCGCACCATTAAAAATCAGCATGTTGACTTCACGATTTGATCTAGAACAATCGTTATTTTCCTCAATCGGAAGATTTGCAGCAAAGGCGGCGTATAATAAAATATCTTCTGGAATTTCATAAGCAAGTTTAAAAACCATATGACCACCATTTGACATACCACTCACTACAATTCTGTTGGTGTCGATTCTAAAGTCAGTTTTTAGAAATTTTACTACTTGCTTAAAATAGCCTACGTCATCAATGTCTAATTCATTGGCGTCATAATCTGCTGTGCCCCTACAATCGTTCCAATGATTTTTATAGCCTTGCGGGTAAACAACTAAGAAACCTTTTTCCTCGGCTAGATATTCAAAGTCATATCCCGTAAAAACTCTCATTCCTTCTGCACTCTCTCTAGAGCCATGCAAAGCAAAAAAAACAGGGGCATCATTTTTTAGTGAACTTGGAATATATACACCATAAGTCCTGGTTAAATCATCATGCGTAAAAGAATAAGTTTTATATGTTCCTTGTGAAGGTGGATCTCTTAAGACTTCAGCCGTTGTATAGTAGCTTAAAACTGCTAAGGCAAGATAAATACCAAAGACTATACCAATAAAAAATAAAAAATAATTTGAGGCAATAATTTTTTTTAATGGAATCATACTAAATAAATTAAGTAACAAATCATTCCTAAAAATCCTAGTAGTGTACCTAAAGTTAAAATTAAAATTTTATACTTCATATTAATATTTAACTTCCATAAAATATAAACCTTCAGCCGGTGCAAGCGCACCACACTTGCTTCTGTCTTTTGCATCTAATGCTTGTTGCAACCGCTCAATATCCCATAGTCCTTCACCTACCATTTTTATCGTACCAACCAGGGATCGGATTTGATGTTGCAGGAAAGATGGTGCTACAAAACCAAAATAAATATTATCATCTTGTTGCGTAATTTTGCAGCTATTCAGGGTTTTTATCGGAGATTTTGACTGGCAATTAACTGATCGAAACGTGGTAAAATCATGCTTTCCTTCAATGATGGGAGCGCAGGCTTGCATCTTTTCTAAGTTTAGATTTTTCATAACCAGCCAAGCTCTGCCTTTCTCAATCGATAATGGTGAATTACGATTGACGATGCGATACAGATATTTTCGTTCTTTAGCATCAAACCTCGAGTGAAATTTAGCGTCTACTTCAGTCACATCTAAAACTGAAATGGGATAAATTTTTAAATGATGATTTAAACCAGTTTTGATTGAGTAAGTATCAAGTTCTTTGTGTTGAATATCAAAATGTGCTACTTGCCCAGTGGCATGTACGCCTGCATCAGTCCTACCGGCACCAAACAAAACTGGTTTTTCTTGAAACATACTTTCAATCGCTGTTTCAATGCACTCTTGAACGGATAAACCATTTTCCTGTCGCTGCCAGCCAACAAATGGAGTGCCATCGTATTCAATAATTATTTTATATCGCATTACAGTTTAGTGCCGACATTTACTTTATTACCTTTTAAAAATTCTGTAAGTGTGACAAGACCTTTACCTTCTTTTTTTAAAGTCAGTGGTTGTAATGCTTGTTGACCACAGCCAATTAGCAATTCATCATTTAAAATTTCACCAGGATTACCATCTATATCAATAACTTTTGAACTCATGACTTTTATTCGTTTGCCATCCATTTCAAACCAGGCGCCGGGGTTAGGATTAAAAGCTCGTATTTTTTGATTAATAAGCTGCGCGTTATCTTGCCAATTAATCTTGGCCTCAGTTTTATCTATTTTATTAGCGTACGTTGCTAAATTATCATCTTGTTTAATTGCTTCTCCACCAGTATTAAGTTTATCGAAAAAATTATTTAATAACGTCTTACCAAGCTGGGATAGATTTTTTTCTAAATCTTGATAACTATCTTCATCATTAATTATTAACTCGGCATCAAGTAAAACATCTCCAGTATCCAACCCTTCATCAACTTTAATAAAAGATACGCCGGTAACTTTATCGCCCGCAATAATAGATCTTTGTATTGGTGCAGCACCACGATATTTAGGCAATAGTGAACCGTGTAAGTTGAAGCAGCCTAATTTTGGAATATCGATAATTTCTTTTGGAAGAATATAACCATATGCAATCACAAAAATAATATCAGGGCTTAATTCATTGATTTTGTTGATTATTTCTGGATCTTTAAGGCTTGTGGGATATTCAAGTGGTAGCTGATACTCTTCAGCAAACTTAGCCACGGGCGATAACGTTTTCTTCATGCCACGATTAGCTAGTTTTGGTGGCGCACTAAACACCGCTTGAATATTAACAGACGACTCCAACAACCCTTCTAAAATTGGAACAGCAAATTTTGATGTTCCCATAAATAAAACATTGTAGTTCTGCATTTTTAAAATCCTTAAATTTTTTGTCGTGAACTTAACGCTGCTGCGAGTGTACCTTCATCCATGTAGTCTAATTCACCACCAACAGGTACACCATGTCCTAATCTTGAAACAGTAACATTACAATCTTTCAAACAATCAGCAACATAGTGTGCTGTAGTTTGACCATCCACTGTTGCGCTTAGAGCTAAAATAACTTCAGTGACATTTTCAACCTGTGATCGTTCTACTAACTTTCTTACCTTCAGATCATCTGGTCCCACCCCATTAATAGCAGATAGTGTTCCACCTAATACATGATAAGCGCCATTGTAAAGTTCAGCTTTTTCCAATGCCCATAAATCAGCCACATCTTCGACAACACAAATTTGTGTTTGATCACGCTGTTCATCTTGGCAAATAGCACAAGGTGAAGTTAAATCAATGTTACCACAATTTTCACATGTTAAAATATTTTTACTTGCTGAGAGTAATGACTCTGAAAGAGGTACCATCAACTGATCTTTGCGTTTTAATAAATGTAACACTGCACGACTTGCTGATTTAGGTCCATAACCAGGTAACTTACTTATAAGTAAGATGAGTTTATCAATTTCTTCGTTAGAATATTTACGCCGCATATCAGATCGGCATCTTGAATCCTGGCGGTAATTTTAAACCTCCAGTAATTGAGCTCATTTCATCGGCAGTTTTTTGCTGAACTTTTTCTTTAGCATCATTGTGTGCTGCTAAAATAAGATCTTCTAAGATATCTATTTCGTCTGCAACTAATAGTGATGGATCAATAGTTACATTCGTGACCATGCTTTTACCATTGACCGATACCTTTACTAAGCCTCCACCTGCAGTACCTTCAGCTTCAAGTTCTTCAACTTTTTTTTGCGCATCCATCATTTTTGATTGCAGTTCTTGGGCTTGTTTCAGCATATTATTAAAATCAGTCATTACTCTTCTTTCTATATTAATTATCTAATGTTTCAACTTCTGCGCCTGGGAAAAAATCAATGATTTCCTGGACTTTTGGGTCAATTTTTGGTGCACTTGCCTTCTTTTGAATAGGGGTAGGATCTGTATCTGTCGAATCATCCTCTTCAATAGTTTTCGAAATTTCTTCAATCAGCTCATTTGGTTTTGGAATATCGGCAGTATACGCAATTCTAATTAGCAACATCTCTAAAGCACTAATAGGTGAAAAGGTATCGGATACTTCTTGTAACCCTTTATGTAGCATTTGCCAAACCATCGACAAGGTTCCCACTTGTAGTTTGCTTGCTAATTCTTCTAATGCCTTGAATTCCGCATCAGTATGTGAAAGTCGTAAACTTTCTGCTGCATCGACTTTAAATAATGTCAGATAGTGAACAATATGTATGAGATCTCTAAGTATCAACAATGGATCTGCGCCACCATCATAAAGTAAATTTAATTTATCAATCGCTCCTAGTGTTTGTCCTTCCATTAATAGTGAAACTAAATTTAAGATTTCTACTGGATCATTAAGACCAATCATGTCTTTTACTAAGTCTTCTGAAATATTTGATTCAGAATAAGCAATGGCTTGATCGAGTAAAGATAAGCCATCACGCACAGATCCTTCGGCAGATCGGGAAATAATTTTTAGTGCACCTTCTTCAATGGGTACACCTTCTTTGTCACAAATAGTTTTAAAAAAATCACTTAATTCATTCGGTTCTATTCGTTTCAAATCATAACGCTGGCATCGAGATAAAATTGTTGCAGGAATTTTTCTAACTTCAGTTGTTGCAAAAATAAATTTGACATGTTCAGGGGGCTCTTCAAGCGTTTTTAATAATCCATTAAAAGCAGCATTAGATAACATATGTATCTCATCGATAATATATACTTTAAAGTTTGATGATACGGGTGCGTATTGAACACCATCAATTAGTTCACGGATATCATTGATACCTGTTCTTGAAGCAGCATCCATTTCCAATACATCTATGCTACGTGACTCAGCGATGGCTATACAATTATCGCATTTACCGCAAGGCTCTTGAAATTCACCGCTACTTAAATCAACCTCTCTACAATTCAAAGCTTTAGCAATAATTCTTGCTGTTGTTGTTTTTCCTACACCACGGACACCTGTAAGTAAGTAGGCATTAGCAACACGATTTAACTTTATTGCATTTTTAATAGTTTGTGCCATTAACTCTTGTCCAATTAATTCAGAAAAATTATTAGGACGATACTTAAGTGGTAGCGGTATATGTCTTTGCTCTTCCATAATGAATGAATAACTTTAATTTAGTGGGAGATTAAAACAACCCAAGTATTGCCTCTACGGCTGCTGCATTTCTGCCCTGACCGATTTCGAGATATACTCGTCTGCATAATCTCCCGATATATTATAGCAGACAGATATGTAAAATTGCTTTAATAAAATAAGATACTTAACAACTAATTTTTTGATGAATTCAATTACTTTTAGCCATAATCCAATTGACCGTGCATCCCAACTTCGCAGTAATAAAGAATGGCAACAAGAATCAATAACCTCTGAAAAATCTTTATTTATGATCTTTTTTGAGGATCGACCTCTCATTAAAGTCAGTAAAGATCATTCCACTAAGCCCGAAATATTATGGGTTTCATATCAACAGTTAGCACCCTTACTAACCAATGATGTAAGCCCACTTTTTTTGGGTATAAAGGATGATCTACCATATTATGCGGTTGATTTTAGTATTCTGGATTTAGATCAAATGTTATCACATCCCAGTTTCGCTAATTGTAAATTTATTGATGCGCGCTCTATTGCCCTAAGCATAGATGTTGCAAGCACAGGAATAATTGCTCAAGCAAAATCAAACTTTGAATGGAATAAAAAAAATATTTATTGCTCAATATGTCCAGGAGTAAAACTAGAAACTAAAGACACAGGATATAAAAAATGTTGCCCTCAGTGTGGCACTGAATACTTCCCACGTGTGGACCCAGTTGTAATCATGTTGCCTTGTTTTGAAGATAAATGTTTGCTGGGAAGACAAAAAGCTTTTCCTCCTGGAATGTTTTCTGCTCTTGCAGGATTCGTTGAACCAGGCGAAACTATTGAAGAGGCGGTAATAAGAGAAATTCATGAAGAAGTCGGCTTAGAATCTAGAGACGTAAATTATAAGTTTACTCAGCCCTGGCCCTTTCCATCATCACTTATGATTGGGTGTACGGCATTAGTTGATAATCCTAAATTTAAAGTAGACGATGAGGAAATTGAGGAGGCTATTTGGCTCAACAAAGAAGATTTAACGAAAATATTAGTTGGCAAAAGTGAAAAAAGAATCTGGATACCACCACCCATGGCAATTGCACATCAATTAATTATAAATTGGATGGAAGCAAACTAAGACTTTGATCGATATTTATGTTTTGGATACTCACCTAAAATTCGAAGCATATTGGTATAATGTTTCACTTCTTCAATGGCACCAGCAACTACTGGGTCACCAAGATGTCCTTCAAACTCAATATAAAATTGCGCTTTATTAAAATCGCTTTCAATAATAAAGCTTTCTAACTTAATCATATTCACGCCATTAGTAGCAAAGCCACCAAGAGCTTTGTATAAAGCGGATGGAATACTTTTAGTTTCTATAATACAGCTAGTTAAATAATCTAAATTTTTATCTTTTTCCTGCTGCAGGTCTTTCGACATTACTAAAAAGCGAGTGGTATTCATTTTATCATCTTCAATATCAGCTTGTACTATTTCTAAATTATAAATTTCAGCAGCAAGTTCTGAGGCAATTGCCGCCTCGGTGTCTGAACCATAACTACTTAAATATTTAGCAGAGCCTGCTGTATCTGCCATGGCAATAGGTTGTAAATTTAGACTTTCGATAACTTTAGTGCATTGCCCTAAACCCATTACATGACTTCTAACCGATTTTAATGCTTCCACTTTAACGCCTGGTTTTGCGATTAATTGATGTCTTACTTTTTCAAAGTGCTCTGCGTATATTTTTAAGTCAGAATTACCTACAAGTTTATGAATGTCAGCAACTCTTCCAGCGGCTGAATTTTCAACTGGTATCATCGCTAAATTAGTTTCACCACTACTTACACATGCCAATGCTTCTGTGAAGTTATTACAAGGTACAACTTCATGATCACTGAATACATTTTTGCAAGCAAGATGGGAGTATGCTCCAAGCTCGCCCTGAAATGAAATTTTTTTGGTCATTGTAATTAAATAAGTTTTTGCATTTTTTCTAAATCTTCCGGAGTATCCACGCCTAAAGGTAAAAAGTCAATTAGTTGAATATCTATTCGCATCTGATTATCTAATGCCCTCAACTGCTCAAGTTTTTGATCAATTTCTCTTGTCGATGGTGCCAAATGAACAAACTTTTCTAGAGCTGGGCGTGTATAGGCATAGAGACCAATGTGGTGCAAATAATTGCCGTTAATTGATGCTTCTGGAGTTCTTGTAAAATTAATAGCTCTACCAATTTTAGTATTTGGGTTTATGTCTGCAATAGCCTTGACTATACTTTTACTGTTTATCTCATCATGATCTGTCATCTCACATACCAGCGTGCTAACTTCAGCTGCTTCATCAGAAAGCAAGTTCACCACTGACGATAAACACTCTCTATTTATCTGTGGCAAATCACCTTGAAGATTAACAATGAAATTAATATTTTTGTCCTGATCAAAATTTTCTAAAGCTTCGTAGATACGATCAGTCCCAGATTGGTGATTCGATCGAGTAAGTTCACAATTACCCCCAGCTTCAGATATTACTTCTTTAATTTTGTCACTGTCAGTTGCAACTATTACTTTCCCAATTTCAGCAGCAACTGCCTGTTCCCATACATGCAGTATCATTGGTTTACCATTAATGGGCAATAACGGCTTATTCGGGAGTCTTGTTGAAGCAAGGCGAGCTGGAATTATAATTGCAGTATTTTCTTGATTTATCATGGTCATATTGTGCGACGTCAAGGCGCATTATAACTTGAATAGTTTAGATTTATGTTCTAATTATAACTCAAATCTACACAATTATAAGAATTTTATGGACTCATTAGAAATCAACAAATTAGTCGCCGGTATACTTGTAGTTGTACTAATCATTATCGGAATATCCAATTTTGCTGAGATCTTATATCATGTCGAACAGCCTAAAGTTGCACATTACGTTATCGAAGGTGTGGATGATACTACTATGGCAAGTGCTACTGATGAAGTAGTAGCTGAACCTGTTGAAGAACCAATACTTACTCTATTGGCATCTGCTAACATAGAAAAAGGAATGAAAACTTTTAAAAAATGTTCTTCTTGTCATGTTGCAGTAAAAGACGGTGCTAATAAAATTGGACCTGGATTATGGGAAATTGTTAATAAAGAAAAAGGTGTGGTTGATGGTTTTTCATACTCAAATGCTCTTGTTAGTTACGGCGGTAAATGGACTTATGATGAACTAAATGGTTTTCTAAAAAATCCAAAACAATATATTGCAGGTACCAAAATGTCTTTTGCCGGGCTCAAAAAATCTAGTGATCGTGCCAACGTTATTTTATACTTAAGAAGTTTAAGTGATAGCCCTGCTCCCTTAGAGTAATCAAGATAAATTTAAATTGTACTTTATTTGAACCTTGCAACAGGTTAGATTCTGTTGATGCAGTCTAATACAAATTCATTCGCAGCCTATTGGGATCGCAGAATGTTAAGAATACTTTTGCTTGGTATTATAAGTGGATTTCCTTGGGTATTAATTGGTAGTGCTTTAACGTTGTGGTTAAAGGAAGATGGAATAAGTAGAAGCACCATTGGTTGGGCTGGATTAATTTTTAGTGTTTATGCGATAAATTTCCTTTGGGCTCCGCTAATAGATCGTATAAAAATACCTATATTAACTTCATTAGTTGGTCACCGAAAAGCATGGATTATGTCTATGCAATTAATAATTCTTCTATCTTTAGTTGTGTGGAGTTTTTTAAGTCCTGTAGATAATCTAGGAGTTATTGTCGTTATAGGTCTAATTATAGCTATATCTTCTGCCTCACAAGACATCACTATTGATGCATTACGAATTGAACAGATTGGAAAAAATGAGTCTGCTGCAATGGCTGCTGGTGCTGCGACTGCTGTAGTTGGTTGGTGGAGTGGATATAAGCTAGGTGGTTTAGTTACATTAATTACTGCAGATTGGATACAAGCTTTAGGTATAGAAAATTATTGGCAAGTAACCTTTATTATAGTTTGTAGTATCGTGGTTCTTTGCGGTATTGGATTATTTTTTATTCCCGAAACAGGCACTAATGAACGTATTCAATCACAACAAAAAGATCAGAAAAATATTCAAGGTAGAATTGGAATTACAGGTAGTTTAGGTAGTTTGATAGCTTGGTTTACTGCTACCATAGTAAGCCCATTATTTAGTTTTTTTAAACAAAATGGACTAGCGATTGGTGTTTCAATAGTGGGTTTTATTTTTCTATTTAAAATTGGAGAGGCGTTCTTAGGAAGGATGTCGATTTTATTTTATAAAGAGATAGGTTTTTCCAAATCCGATATTGCGTTGTACTCAAAAGGTTTAGGCTGGATCACTACAGTGGCATTCACCATAGTTGGTGGCTGGTTTGCAATTAGATCGGGAGTTATAAAAGCATTATTTATATCAGGAATCATTATGGCTCTTACGAATCTCATGTTCACACTGCTTGCTTGGAGTGGAAAGTCTGAGTTTTTATTTGCTGCTGCAGTTTTATTAGATGATCTTGCTGCCGCCTTTGCAACCGTTGCCTTTGTAACGTTTATCTCTTTATTAGTTGATCGCAATTATACTGCCACCCAATATGCATTACTAGCATCAATTGGAACAGCCGGTAGAACACTAATGGCATCTTCGTCTGGTGCATTGGTTGATTGGCTTAATGGCGACTGGGGCATCTTTTTCATAATTACAGCCCTAATGGTAATTCCTTCACTAATATTACTGTGGCTTATAAAAGAAAAAATAACTTTAAAAGAAAATTAAGAGTTAGTTACGAGTGCTATCAACAGGCCAACAAATGCCAGTAATACTAATCCCCAAATAACTTGTTCCGTTTGACTAGTATCTTTCTTTAAATTGGCGACTTTTGAGGCTCCATAAAAGAAAATAGCTATACAAATTAATATAAAAACAATTCTAAACATTATTTACCCTGAAAACGACGATAATAGAAAATAGCCAAATAGTAAAATAAGAATGTACCGATAAACCACACTGACTGCGCCTGCAGCGTTGCTTCACGCTCTCCAAAATTAAACAGAGTAGGATTAAACCATGGGCCTAAAGGCATCATAGGGCCCCATGAAATTCGAGCGTCACTTCCTATTTGGTTATGATATAAGATCATCTCCACCCATATGTTTTGCCCCATATACCATATGAATAAAATTAAAAATGCCGGCCACACAAACTTTTCAAATGGTAAAGCTAAGTGATTATAGTATTTATTTACCAAGATAATACCAAGCCATACGACACCAGTGTCTACTATTGAATTAGTTAGCCAATTAATTTGATAGGGAATGGCACAGTTTAAAGCATCTGTTCTTCGAACAGTAACGTGCTGCCCATCAATTAAACCAAAGTTCATCCAGATTTCCCAACCAAATACTGCTACTAAAAAAGAAGAGACCAGAGTATAGGCAATCCATTTTTTTGTTCGCCCACTTAGTACTGCATATAGCGACACTACAAACGTTAATAATACCGAACTATAAATTACAATTACTTTACGCCACTCATCAGATTCCAAACCACATTCAAATAAATACATATCAATAGTCTCTACCCATTTTTGTAATCTTGCCATAGGTTCTTTTTATTCTTGCCTTCGCTTGCTTTAAAGGCTCTATTTTTGTGCACATATGAAATGCATTGGCATGAATAATATTCGAATTATCTATCATCATTGCTACGTGACCCTTCCAAAAAATTAAGTCGCCTTTTTTTAAATTTTTCTCTACAACCTCGGTTTTAATGAAGTCTTCTTGTAAGTCTGTATCTCTCGGAAAGTACTTACTATTAATCTGAAAAATATTTTGTATTAAACCAGAGCAGTCAATTCCAATTGAGTTACGACCACCCCACAGATACGGAGTATTAATAAATTTTTTTACAAGATCTATTTGATTTAAGTCATTAGTTTTCATACTGACTATATCATTTCGATGACACCAACCTAGATTTTTAATTTTATAAAAATGTTTATTTTTAATTTTCCCAGTAATTTCAATTAGAGAATTAAAGCTAAGTTCAGTAATAGGAATAGATTTTATATTAGGTTCTTTGTAAACTATACATCTTAGTACTATGACTTTATGAGTTGAATTAATTTTTTTCGTTTGTAAGTTTTTAACCGGTGTGTAGCCAACATAATCGTCACGCAAAGATTGCACCCAAGCATAGCCTTTCTTTACTTCAAAAACATAAACTGCCTCTCCATAAAGTAATTGCGAAATTAAATTTTTTTTATCTTTAGAAAATAAGTTTGTATAATTTGATTTAATATAATGAACTTTGCCTTTAACAAATTTTCTTTTACTTAAAAAATCTTTATATTCATATGAGGCTAAATCATTTCTGATGGGAGTGATACGTTTATCGAAGATCACCTTTATTATTCTATATTGAGTTCGCTAGGTAGATTAAAACAATGATAACTGTAAATATTCCACCAAATATCATTGTAGCTCTAACCGTTACATTTATCCTATCGGCAAAAAAAATATGATAAATTGCAGCACCCAATAGTGGCACCAGTATTATTACCAATGTCCAAATCAACTTAGATGTACTTGAGCTTAATCTATTTTCTGAAAGTTCATATAAAGCAAGTGGTGTCCAGGCAGCATATAAAAATATTGGCAGGTAATAACCATAAAAATTAAATAGAAGAGATAAAAATGTAATATCTCCAATCGGAAAAGCTGCAACACCAGGCATATTATTTTCTCCTTTTATAAAATCGTAAACTAAGCATAAGTTAGTTTAAATACTTTTCTGCAGTTTCTGGTAACTTAATATTTGTAAAATCTATGTCATACTTAGCAAATACATCTACAGCAGGAAAGACATTGTTAAAATATGAGCTAGGACTTTGCATATTTGCTTGAAGAGGTGGTTCAGGCATAGTGCGCCAGTCTCCAACCTCAAAAGAACCTTTATTTACATAAACCACCCTTGCAATTGAGCTCCAAAGACCTGAAAGGTCACTGCCTCGAGCAAAAAGATTGCTACCACATGATCCAGATGTTTGTATTCCTGGTGGAAATGAAGTTTGGAATGAATTGCCCTTAAAACAATTTGCTAGATTTGATACACCACTTAAAGCCATATCAGCTTTATTTGAATTTATAATAATATTATCCTGAACCAAGTTACCATGTGCTGGCCAATAATTATCATCGAATGAAGCAGTAACAACTACTCCAAAAAGATTATGGTCATTAATTACATTATTTTTTATGACATTGTTATTACCACCAGCAATAATAATGCCATTACCTAGCGTAATATACTGATTTGGCCATGCTGGAGCTTTGGTATTATTATTATTTTCAATATGGTTGCCTATAATGAAACTTTCACGTTCAGGGGGCAATAACTCGCTATCAAGAGTATTGGGTGCAATACCTCCCATATTATTTCTAAATACTGAGCTCACAATATAAAGGTTTCCTCCAGAGTTTGTTCCTGAATAACCTAATCCATTATTTTCAGAAATAACGTTATTAATAACAGCATCACATGGGTAACATTGGCCAATATAAAATCCTGCATCTGGAGACCCAGAGGCATAAGAATGTTCTATAATTCCATCAACGGAATCAAAGGCGTAAATACCATAATCACCATTATTATAAGCAGTCACATATGAGGCTCTATATCCTTCAGAGGTTGCCCAATAAAAACCATTTAGAAGAGCGTTACGCGCAGTAATATTTTCAACTGCAACTCCATCTACCCCTGCTACTATTATACCGTTGGCTTTTTCAAACTCTCCATCAATGATGACTTCGTTTCGATCTATGCCTCTAATTGTAATTGACGGAGTCCTAACAACTACTTCCTCATAATATATTCCCCTATCTATTAAAACGAGATCACCTGGATTAGATGCATCCACTGCATCCTGTATTGTTTCATAAACTAATGGTACATATCTCACATCACCACTAAATTTATTTACAACATCATTTTTTGTAAAATTTGTATATTCTTGATATTCAATATCCCCTACAACCACTGATCCTGCCATACCCCAATCACCTTCAGGCGTTGCATGATAAGAACAAATATATTTAAAGAGTCCCTCAGTATCAAAATTGACATCAATATAATCATTTTTCGGAACATCTTCTAAACTACCCCAAGCTGCATCTGTAGCAATGACATTATGAGGATTATTACCTGCATTATAAAATCTCACCAATCCGCCTTCATGTACTCTTACTACAGGTGGCGAGAAAGTGTTATCAATCATTCTGACGCCTGTATAAGCTGAAGTACTGCCGTCATCACAACTAGAGAAAGTAATTATAGATGTCAATAATATTGAAAATCCTAATACTATTCGTTTGAGATTATGCATTAGATGATTATGTATTATGTGTATAGAATCTCAATAAATTTATATTTCAGACAATTGAACATCATAACGTGATTTTAAAGTCTTTAGGAACACTTTAAGCGTTTCATCAGTTTTATGGCTCTCGAGATATTTTCTGTGAATAATCTCATCTTTAAACCTTAAAATGATACATATATCATATTGTTTGTTGTTATATTCGTGCTGATTAATGATATCCCCATGATATAATACCTCAATACCATAACTTTCAATCAGTTTTGAGACATCACTTTTTATGTATAAGAATTCAGTTTTGGCATTTTCTGTTAGTTCAACTAAAGTTAATACGTCTAATGGGTACGGTATTTTTTTAATAAGCTTCATTAATAAAAATATTAATTTAATGAATAAAAAAAGTCACTATTTTCTAATTATAATTTTAATCTCTAAGATTTAGTTATTATCTTGGATTTTTTCTCAAATAATTGATAAATTTAATTAATTCATTTAATTGGTCATCAGGAATATCTTTATATGAACAACCATATTTATTCTTAATTTCAAGTGATATATGTGCGTAAGGGTTTCTTCCTTTTGGATGGTTTGGGTGATCTGGAAGCACTCCTTTTAGAGAATCTCCTGCTTCTAAAATTAATTGCCATATTTTTTTTGCATTTTTTTCATGCATATAAATATAATATAGTAAGACTTGTATGGTTAAAAATATAAATGCAATAAATTGTTTTGATACTCTGAAAAAAATAGAAAATTCTCAATTAATTGATGTAAGGACGCCAAAAGAATGGCGGAAAGACGGTTGTGCAGATTTAACATTATTAAAAAAGAAATTATACCTTGTTACTTGGAATGAGTCTGAGGAAGAGTTTTTTAATAAGATTAAGAATTTAAATTTCAAAAAAGAAGAAACATTGTTTTTTATTTGTAGATCGGGTATTCGATCAGCTAATGCTGTAAGTTTTCTGATTAACAAATGTATGCTTGATAGCTGCTATAATGTTGAAGGTGGCATGGAATTTGGCTGGAAATGTGCAAATTTACCAATGAACTTATAATAATTTATTCTGTATATAATTTATATCATTAAAAATTAGTCTATAAACTTGGCAATAAAAATAGATATAATTTTTAACCACATTTACATATATTTTTATCATGAGTCAAATTTTAAAAAGAACTGAGAATTTACTTCTAGCATTAGAAAGTATAAATGATAAATCAAGATTCGCATCATTATCTAATTTTAGAAGATCTGTCTACGGATTTAAAATTTTAGTGGATGTAATGCACAGTTATTTAAACAATGACAATGCTGAATTATGTACAAAGGAATATTTAACCAAGAGAGTTTCTTCACTCGCCTCAAGAGCAACAATAATAAATTTTATCAACGATCAAATTAGTTTTGGATCCTTAGTTGCTAATACGAGCTCAATTGATGGAAGAATTAAAATAATTACTCCGAGTGATTCACTTATAAATGATTATCAAGATTGGTTAGATTATTTAACTCAATAAATTTACTTTAAGATACTAACCAATAAACGATAAGACCAACTAAAATAGAAACTATTCCAAAACCAACCCACTTGGTATATTTAAATAATCCCCCATTGGTTCTTATATGTCCGTATTTGCTATCTAAGACTTCATTTGCTGCCGAAGTTTTATCGGAGAATAAACCTGATCTTCCAATTTGCAAATATCTCTCCTGTCTTGCATGTTTTAGTTGATTGCCGTGCTGATTAGAAAGGGCTTGAAGAAATTCATCTATCGCCTCTCCTGTATCTTCAATTACTTTTGCTCGATTCCGGTGACCTCCCCCGATAGGTTCCGCGATAATTTTATCTACTACATCAACGCTGACCATATCATCTGCTGTAAGCTTTAAGGCCTCAGCTGCTTCAGGGGCTTTTGTGGAATCCTTCCATAAAATTGAAGAGCATCCTTCTGGAGAAATTACAGAATATATAGAATTTTCGAGCATTAAAACGTTATTACCAGTCCCAATTGCAACAGCTCCTCCAGAGCCACCTTCACCAATTATTACAACTATAATCGGTACTCCAAGGGATAGGCAGCATTCTGTTGCTTTGGCTATTGCATCCGCTTGCCCTCTTTGTTCTGCACCGACACCAGGATAGGCACCAGGCGTATCAACAAAAGAAATCACAGGCATGTCAAATTGCTCTGCTAATTTCATAAGTCTAATTGCTTTTCTATAACCTTCTGGCTTAGGCATTCCAAAATTATGCTCTATTCTTGAGTTTGTATCATTCCCTTTTTCATGACCAAGAACAAGAACCGACTTACCCTTAAATCTTCCAAACCCTCCCGTGATTGCCTTGTCCTCTGCAAAATTTCTATCACCTGATAATTCAAAAAAATCTGTTATAAGTCCCTCTATATAATCTTTTGTTTTAGGTCTTTCAGGATGTCTCGAAATTTGCGTTTTTTGCCACGCAGAAATATTAGAAAATATTTTTTTATAAGTGAGATTAATTTTTTGTTCTGTTTCAGAAATCTCTTTTAGAATATCTTCTGAGGGGAATTCAGAATTTCTTGATTTTAATTCTTCGATTTTTAAATCTAATTCTTGTATTGGTTTTTCGAAATCTAAATAGGTTTGCATGCAATATTTTATTTATATTACCTTAGCTCATAGAATCGATTAAGTCCTGCTGATCTATAAGTTGTTCCGCTTGTCTTACAGATGCGGCGTCAATTAGTTTTCCATCTAAAGTTACAGCGCCATCATGAGAATCTTGAGCTTCTTTCATTAACGATAATATTTTTCTCGCTCTTTCAATCGTAGTCTCTTTCGGGGTAAATAAATCATTAGCTAACTCAACTTGATTAGGATGAATAGCCCATTTACCCTCACAGCCTAATATCGCTGTTCTTTTGCCTTGTGCATTATACCCATCTGGGTCTGAAAAATCACCAAAGGGTCCATCAATTACCCTAAGTCCATGCTTTCTCCCAAGAATAGCCATTTGAGAAATTGGATTATGCCATAAATCATTCCAATGCACTAATCTACCTTCAGGTGTTTCATGGGTTAGAATTGCATAATCAGGATTAGGCCCACCAACATTTGTAGTTCGCATACGAATGGAAGCCGCGTAATCAGCATAACCAAAGTGAAGAGATTCTATTCTTTCACTACCTGTACATATAGCGTCTAGATTCGCCATTCCCATTGCCGTCTCTACAATCAATTCAAAGCCAATCTTTTTATTTCTCTTAGTTCTACTTTCAATTTGCGTGACCAACATATCAATGGCATAAACATCTGCGGGAACACCTACTTTTGGTATCATCATCAAATCAAGTCTTTCACCACCATTCTCCATTACGTCTACAACATCTCGATAACAAAAATTTGTATCCAACCCATTTATTCTCATAGAGACTGTTTTTTTTCCAAAATCTAATTCGTTTAAAGCTTGTATAAGATTTTTCTTTGCTTCATCTTTATCTTGCGGTGCAACAGCATCTTCTAAATCAATGCAGATAACATCTGCTTTACTATTTACTGCCTTAGGAAATAAGTCTGGTTTAGATCCAGGAATAAAAAGTTCAGACCTATTTAGTCTTGTTTTTTTAAGTGGTACATGTGTGAAACTCATATTTTTTAAATATCACCTTAGTAATTCAATTACAAGAATTAATATCCTATTCAATTGATACTTTTGAGAGTGGATGTTTATCTTTAACAATTTGTTTAAGCCGTTCATCTAGTATGTGAGTGTATATTTGAGTGGTAGATATGTCTTCATGGCCCAACATTTGCTGCAACGAGCGCAAATCAGCTCCATTAGCTAAAAGATGGCTTGCAAAGGCGTGTCTTAATTTATGAGGGCTTATTTTTTTTATTTTTAAATTAGCTTCATTAGATAAATCAAGCAGAAGTTGAAAATATCGTTGCCTAGTAATATGACCAGCCTTAGATTTTTTTGAGGGAAATAACCATTTAACTTCAATATCTTTTTTAAAGAAAAATTTTCTTATCTTTAAATATTCGTTAATAGTATTTTGACTATCCTTACTAATTGGTATCAATCTTTCTTTGTTTCCTTTGCCCGAAATAATAATGAAATTCTTATCTTGATACAAAGATGCCAATGTCATGGTTACTAACTCTGTTACTCTAATACCGGTAGCATACATTATTTCAATCATACAATTTAATCTAATACCTAAAGGCGACTTATCTTTTCTAGAGAAATTTATTAATTTTTGAATATCATCGATACTTATCAAAGCAGGAAGTTTATTTTCTAATTTTGGTTGCTTAATATTCTTGATTGGACTGTTATTCATTAATTTTTCATTAATTAAAAAATCAAAAAACTGTGAGTATGAGGATATTTTTCTTGCTAATGATGTTTTTTCAAAGCCTTTATTAACAAACTTAGAGAGATATTTCTCAAGGGTGCCTTCATTCAATTTTGTAATATTTATATTTTTATCAATACAAAATTGATTTAATTGATTTAAATCATTTTTGTAGGAAATAATTGTATTTTTGGATAAACCACGCTCTATTTCAAGCATTTCAAGAAAATTTAAAATATAATTATTGTCTGCCATCATTAAAGGTCTTCATAACCTTCTTTAAATGATGGATATTTAAAAGTAAAAGAAAAATCTTTTTTTACTCTTGAATTATCAACTCTTTTATTATCAGAAAAGAAGCTCTCTTTTCTTTTATTTGTATCAATATCCCAATAATTAATTTTTTTCGGAATTGGAATTTGATTTTGTTCACATATATATTGTATTACCTCACTTAAGCTAGATGGAAAATCATCTGCGATATTGTAAATATTATTATCTGTTCTAATTTTCATTGATAGTTTAATAATTGTTGCTATGTCCTCAACATGCACTCTTGAAAAAAATTGACCTTCTTTTTGAATATTTTTAATTTCTTTATTTAAAATACGATTTTTAATATTTCTATCAGGGCCATAGATACCAGCAAGTCTAAAAATTTTTATTGGGATCTTGAAGTTTGATTGTAAATCTAGCCACTGATTTTCAGCTAATAGCCTATTAATTCCTTTTTGGGTTAGCGGCTTAGTTTTAGCAAGTTCGCCTACATATCTACCTTCATGATCACCATAAACATTTGTTGCTGAAAGATACCCCAACCATTCTAAATTTGTATTTTTAATTAAATGATATTTAAAATTTTGGATAAAGATATCTCCATTAGCATTTGGTGGAACAGATATCAAAATATGAGTAAGATCATTTTTTTTTAAAATATCCTCTATTAAATTCATATTAATAATATTTATATTTTTATTGATGACTTTAATTTGATCCTCGTTTCGACTAGTGCCAATTATAGTATATTGATCAGAACTTAAATTTTCTGCAATATAAGAAGACGTATAGCCGTATCCAAAAATTAGTAGTTTTTTCATTCTTGTATTCATATATTCAAAGTATATCTTTAATTATAAAATATAAAAAGGAACATAGCATGATCAATAAAATCAAATGGGTAAGTACATTTTTAGTTTTAATAGGTATATTGCTCACTAATTTAAACTTATACCCGCTTAATATATTTGTTCATGGCCTCGGGGCATTAGGTTGGACATTTGCTGGTTATATGAGCACAGATAGAGCAATTATGACTAATTTTGGTTTACAAATACCAATTTTCTTAGTGGGTTATTTGAATTTGATTGTCTGAGTCTGTCCATTCATTTTTGACTTCTGGATCACTTTCTTTTTTATAATAAATTTTTTTTTGAAGTTCAAAATCTTTTTTACTTAAAATCTCTTTTAGTGCCCAAACTGCCATTGATCGCACAAGATCAGAACTATCATTTAGCAATAAAGTAATTTCACTTAAATATTTTTTATTTTTTGAATTACCTACTGCTATAAGCACGTTTCTTATAAATCTATTTCTACCAATTCTTTTAATACTTGACCTTGAAAATTGTTTTCGAAACATAGATTCATCTAATGATAAAAAAGATTTAAGTGTAGGTTCAATCAAATCTTTTCGTGGAATAAAATCTAAATCACTAGTCTTCTTTGCATACTTGTTCCATGGACAAACCGCCAAACAATCATCGCATCCGTAGATTCGATTTCCTATTTGGCTTCTATATTCTTTAGGTATATGAGATTTATGTTCAATAGTTAAATAAGATATACATTTTTTTGCATCAATTTTATATGGTTCAACAATTGCATTTGTTGGACATATATCAATACATTGCGTGCAAGAACCACAGTGGTTTTTACTTTCAGGGTTGGAATTAAATTCAATATCTAAAAAAATAGAAGATAAAAATAGCCATGATCCATATTCTTTAGATACAAGATTTGTATGTTTCCCTTGCCACCCAATACCCGCTTGCATTGCAAGTGGTTTTTCCATGACAGGTGCTGTATCAACAAAAAACTTAATTTGACATTTATAATTATCACTAATCCATTTTGAAAATGCTTTTAATTTCTTTTTTATTGACAGATGGTAATCTCTACTCCTAGCATAAACTGAGATAATGCCTTTATTTTTTTGATTAAGTAAGTCTAGAGAATTTGTTTCAAAGTGATAATTACTCCCTAATACAACTACTGATTTAGCTTCTTTCCAAAGTTTTTTTGGGTCTGACCTAAACTCTTTTTTTTTATCGAGCCATTCCATTTCACCGTGATGCTTTTTTTCTAAAAACTGTCTTAGCTCAACTTCAAGATTTTTTGTTTCATTAATATTTATTATAGAGGCAACATCAAAACCAAAATTTTCAGCAGCTACTAAAATAGAATTTTTTCTTGAAACAAGTTCTATTTGGCTTTTTTCTTCTTGATTTCTTCTACTAAAGGTTCGCTTAGCGTGCTCACTATTTCTTTTGGGCATATTTGAACAAATTTTGAATATTCTACTTCCCAATTATCAATAATTTTTTTTGCATGTGAACTATTAGTTTCGTTATAATGATTAATAATAAATTCTTTTAATACATTTTTCCAATAATTGCTTTGAATTGAGGCAAAAACCAGTGTTTCATCATTCACTCTATATTTAAATTTTTTATCTAAATCATATACAAATGCCATTCCACCAGTCATACCTGCACCAAAGTTATCTCCTGTCTTGCCTAAAATAATAACATTACCACCAGTCATATATTCACATCCATTAGAGCCACAGCCCTCAACAACAGCTGTTGCTCCAGAATTACGGACAGCAAAACGTTCACCTGCCTTGCCTGAAGCATATAGAGATCCACTAGTGGCGCCATACATACAAGTATTGCCCATTATAGTATTTTCATTGGACTTAATTTTACTATTTTTATCAGGTCTTATTACAATTTTACCACCTGATAGACTTTTTCCTACATAGTCATTTGCATCACCATGGACTTTAATTGTCAAACCACTTACAGCAAACGCACCTAAAGATTGTCCAGCAGAACCACTAAGGTTTAAGGTGATTTGATCATCATTAATTTGAGTGTCTTTAAACTTATTATAAATATTAGAAGATAGTTTAGATCCAATAGTTCTGTCAGTATTTTTTACACTATAATTTAATTCAGTCTTTTGACCTGTTTCTAAAAACTTTGCAGCATCTAATATTATTTTTTCATCTAAAGTTGAGCCCGCATCATTTATACCTGTGTGATTAAAATATTTAACATCGGGGTCTTTTTCTGCTTGTATTAATAATGAATTTAAATCTAAATCATCTAAGTGAGATGAGCCTCTTGAAATCTGTGAGAGTAAATCAGTTCTACCAATAATTTCATTTAACTCTTTAAAACCTAATTCTGCAACTATTTCTCTTACTTCTTCAGCTATGAAGCTAAAAAGATTTACAACCTTATCAGCAGTGCCTGAAAACCTTTTTCTCAGATCATCATCTTGAGTGCAAACACCTACAGGACAAGTATTTGAATGACATTGTCTGACCATGATACACCCCATTGCAACAAGAGATGTTGTGCCTAGATTAAATTCTTCAGCACCCATTAATGCAGCCATCGCAACATCTCTTCCAGTTTTTATACCTCCATCGGTTCTTAAGACTACATTCTGCCTCAAGCCATTTAATGTAAGCACTTGGTTTACCTCAGTTAAGCCCATTTCCCATGGAATACCAGCGTACTTGACACTTGATTGAGGGCTTGCTCCTGTACCACCATTATGACCTGAGATTAAAATTACATCTGCTTTAGCCTTTGCAACACCTGCAGCTATTGTACCAATACCAGATGAAGCAACTAGTTTGACACATACTCTTGCCCTTGGATTAATTTGTTTTAAATCAAAAATTAACTGAGCCAAGTCTTCAATTGAATAAATATCGTGATGTGGAGGTGGGGATATTAATGTTACGCCCATTGTTGAATGTCTTAGTTTAGCAATTTCAGCTGTGACTTTAAAACCAGGCAACTGTCCACCCTCTCCAGGTTTTGCGCCTTGCGCAACTTTAATTTCGATTTCTTCACAGTTATTAATATATTCTGCAGTAACACCAAACCTTGCAGAAGCTATTTGCTTAACTCTCGAATTAGCATTATCACCATTAGCTCTAGTAATCGATCTTTCAATTGACTCCCCTCCTTCACCGCTGCATGAAGAGCCTCCTATTCTATTCATTGCAATTGCCAATGTTTCGTGAGCTTCTTTTGATAGCGCTCCATGGGACATACTTCCACTTCCAAATCTTTTTCTTATTGAAGTAATAGATTCTACATCATTCATGTTTACTGGATTTACATTAGACTTAAATTCTAGCAAGTCTCTTATATTTATTGGTGAAAAATTTTTATGAGCTTCCGAGTATGTTTTAAACATTTCATAAGAATTTTTACTCACTGCTGATTGCAATAGGTGAATTAGTTTTCCATCATAGGCATGTGCTTCTCCACCATTTCTATAACGATAAATTCCACCTATTGGTAAAGTAGCAATATCTCCAGAATAGGCGTATTTATGTAACTCCTTAATTTTATATTCAACTCCACTCAGGCCAATACCTGAAATTCTACTTTGAACACCAATAAAATATTCGTTGACCATTGATCGACTTAAACCAACAACCTCAAAGTTAAATCCACCTCTATAGGCACTAACAACTGAAATCCCTAATTTTGCCATTATTTTTAACAGGCCTTGATCTACCGCCCTTTTATATCTTTCAACACATTCCTCATATGTATAGTCCTTAAATAATCCTTTTTCGTAACGCTCTCGTATGCACTCTTGCGCAAGATAAGGGTTTACAGTTGTTGCCCCCACTCCAATTAAAACTGCAAAATAATGCGTATCTAAACATTCAGCAGATTGAACATGAAGTGAAATAAATGACCTAATACCTTTTCTAGTTAAGAAGCTATGTACAGCAGCTGTAGCTAAAATCATAGGAATAGATACCCTAGTTTCGTCTGTATACTTATCAGTTAATACAATGTGTTGTTTGCCACTAAGTACCGCTGCCTCAGCTTCACCTTGTATTCTTTTTATATTTTCTTTTAATGCACTTTCATTTGTTGAAAAACTACAATCTATAATGACTAATTCTTCTTTTCCAAATTTTAGCATTTTATTAAAGATACTATTAGTCACTACAGGACTATCCATCACAAAAACACTTTCTTGATAAGAATTGGAATCTAAAACATCGCGCAAATTTCCAAAACGTGTTTTTAAGCTCATTCTAGATTGTTCTCTTATACTATCGATTGGTGGATTTGTTACTTGACTGAATTTTTGACGAAAAAAATGAGAAAGTGGCCTGTATTTATCTGATAAAATTGCAATAGGTGTATCATCACCCATGCTTCCGGTAGCTTCTTTTGCCTCATCAACCATAGGGTGCAAAATTAACTCAAGTTCCTCCATAGTATATCCAGCTGCAATTTTCCTTTGTCTGAGATTTTGTGAATCAAAAAGAGACGACTCTTTTTTTGAAGTAATTTGCTTATCTATACGGATAATTTTTTTTACCCACTCATGGTAAGGGTGTTCATTGGCAAGCTTATCTTTTAAATCAAAATTTTCATACAACTTACCTTCTTTAAGGTTAACACCAATAATATCACCTGGACCTAGACTGCCTTTAAATACAACTTCATCCTCATCAACAGGAACCATTCCAGCTTCGGAACCTGCAAAAATTAAATTGTTATTGGTAATAGTATATCTCATTGGTCTAAGACCATTTCTATCCATGCCACCTATAACCCATTCACCATCATATGCTGCAATAGCAGCTGGTCCATCCCAAGGCTCAATTACCGCATTGGCAAACTCATACATATTGCTATGACTCTCTGGAATAAGTTTACTTCTTTTTGACCATGCCTCAGGCATAAGTAAAGTTTTAGTCAGTGGGGCTGACCTACCTGCTCTTAAAAACATTTCAAATGCAGCATCAAGCGCCGAAGAATCAGAGCTTCCTCTAATAATTATAGGTTTGATCTGATCGCTGTCTTCTCCAAATAACTCAGACGCAATCCTATTTTCATGATTTCTCATCCAGTTGGTGTTTCCTGAAATAGTGTTGATTTCTCCATTATGAGCTAATGTTCTGAAAGGTTGAGCTAATGCCCAACTCGGGAATGTATTGGTGGAATATCTTTGGTGGAATATTGAAAATGATGAAATAAATTTTTCATCTTCGAGGTCTGGATAAAAAGTAGAGATGTGCTCTGCTAAAAATAACCCCTTATAAATGACTGTATTAAAACTAAGTGAGCAAATATAGAACTCTGTTATTTGTAAATTTAAGATTCTTTTTTCAATTCTTCTTCGTATTAAAAAAAGTTCTTTATCAAGATCCTCTTCATCTTTTCTTTCAATATTATTAACAAACATAACCTGTTCAATTTCTGGTCTGGTAGAATTTGCCTTCTTACCTAATACACTAGTATCTAAGGGTACCTGTCTCCAGCCATAAATATAGTAACCATGATCGATAAGCTCTGACTCAACTATAGTTCTACATTTCTCTAATGCAGCATAATCATTTCTTGGTAAAAAAATCATTCCAATACCAAGATCACCATCCATAACTTCATGGCCAGTTTTTCTTACTTCGTCCTCAAAAAATTGTTTTGGAATTTCTAAATGGATACCTGCTCCGTCACCTGTTTTACCATCTGCATCAACTGCCCCACGATGCCAGACTGCCTTTAAAGCTTCGATTCCACTTGTTACTACTCTTTTATTTGGAATTCCATCTATTGAAGCAATAAAGCCTACACCGCAGGCATCATGCTCTTGGCTTGGGTTGTAAAGATTTGCATCAATTAATTTTTCTTTATTTTTATAGTACCTTTCTAACCAATTCATTATGAAACCTTCTTTTGCTCCTTATTTTTTTCTTGAATGTACGAATGAATAGATTCAGCTGCGTCTCTTCCATCTCTTATTCCCCAGACAACAAGTGAAGCACCTCTAACAATATCACCTGCAGCAAAAACTCCTTCAATATCAGTCATCATTGATTTAAAATCAGTTTTAAGGGTTCCCCACTTAGTTACTTTCAACTGATCGACACCAAACATTCCGGGTATGTCCTCTGGATCAAAACCTAATGCTGTAATAACCATATCAGCTTTAATCTTATAATCAGATCCCTCAATTACTTCTGGTATCTGTCTGCCTGAAGAGTCAGGTTCACTTAATTGCATGCGAGAACATAAGACTTCAGTTATACGATCATCTCCTATGAAATCTTTTGGTGAGGATTTCCATAGAAATTCTACTCCTTCTTCTTCTGCATTTAGAACTTCTCTTGCCGAACCTGGCATATTTTCTTTATCTCTTCTATAAATACATTTTACTGACTTTGCATTTTGTCTAATACTAGTTCGGACACAATCCATAGCAGTGTCACCACCACCAATTACTACAATATCCTTACCATCTGCATTTAATTGTCCATTATCAAAAAGTGGGACTGTATCTCCTAAACCTTTTTTATTAGAGGCAATAAGAAAGTCTAATGCTGGAATAATATTAGGAAAATTTTTATCTATATTAAGTTTTTTTGCTTTATAAACTCCAGTAGCAATTAAAATGGAGTCATGTTTTGATTTTAATTCTTCAAAGACAATATCCTTGCCTACCTCAACATTAAAATTAAATTTGATGCCACTCTCTTTGAGATAATTTGTACGTCTCTCAACAATTTCTTTTTCTAATTTAAAACCTGGAATTCCATAAATTAATAAACCACCACCTCTATCATACCGATCATAAACTTCTACATCATAACCCTCTTTTCTAAGCTGTTCTGCAGCGGCCAAACCTGCAGGACCTGCGCCTATAATTCCAATAGATTCATTTCGTAACTGATGAGTAAGTAATTTAATTGGTTTAATCCAATTATTATCAAAAGCTGTATCAGTAATATATTTTTCAACTGATCCAATTGTCACCGCACCATGACCAGATTGTTCAATAACACAGTTGCCTTCACATAATCTATCTTGTGGACAAATCCTTCCACAAATCTCTGGCATATTATTTGTGCTTGCTGAAAGTTCATAGGCTTCTTGCAAACGATCTTCTGCAGCAAGTTTTAACCAATCAGGAATATGATTATGAAGTGGACAATGTACAGTGCAATAAGGAACTCCACACTGGGAACATCTACTCGATTGCTCCACAGCCTTGTTCTTTATATAACCTTCATAAATTTCGTTAAATTTTTGTTTTCTGACTTTAGCATCCTCTTTATTAGGGTATGCCTGGGGTAAGTCAGTGAATTTAAGCATTTTTGACATTTTAAGTCAGCACCTATTACTTATTTTATATATATTATTTACTAAAGATGAATTTATAACTAATTAGATAATTTAAACAAGTCAGCACAGTTGACATATTTTAAATATTTTTAAATAAAATTGCGAGAATTTAAGTAAAAAATCATTATTATGTTAATTTAAATGCCAATCTTGCCAATTATTTTTTTAGGACTTTTACAGGGAATTACCGAATTTCTTCCAATTAGCTCTTCTGCACACCTATTATTGGCTCCATATTTATTAAATTTTGAGAATCAGGGCTTAGTAATTGATGTTTTTCTTCATATTGGAACACTATTAGCAGTCATAATTTACTTTAGACGTGATGTTTTTGAATACATCAGATCTATACCAAAACTTTTTGATAAAACTGCTTGCGATGAAACGAAGAATTTAAAAAATTTAATTGTAGCTACCATACCTATTGCAACAGTTGGTGGAATAATATTTCTTACAGGATTAACTTCATTATTAAGAAATTTACAAGTTATTGGTTTTGCAACTATATTTTTTGCGCTACTCCTATATTTTGCAGATTTTAAAAAAGATTTTTCTTTTCGTTTATCAGACTTAAATTTCAAAAAAATACTCATTATCGGATGCTCTCAAATTCTTGCAATTATCCCTGGCACTAGTAGAGCAGGAATTATTTATACTACTTGTAGATTTTATAAGACTTCAAGAGTCGATGCAGCCAAATTTTCTATGTTACTCTCAATACCAACAATATTACTATCATCATCTATTCCATTAATTGAAATAGCTCAAAATGGTAGCTTTGAACTAACCATAAATGCAATAATTGCTATGTCAGTAGCTTTTATTGTTGCGATGCTATCGATTAATTTTTTATTAAAGTGGGTGGCTAGTCACACCATGCTTCCATTCGTGATCTATAGAATAATATTAGGCTCCATTATATTGTTTGTAGCAATCTAGATATAGGTTGGTACAACCGAATATGGAGACTTTGGTTCAATATTTAATAGTCTAATATCATTTTCGTTTTTATTTACAATATTATCTATTTCAAGAGCTTTTACCAAGTCAGTAGTAATAATTGGATTTGGCAAAAGCTGAATAAATTGTGCCATTAACGAAGCAACAATAACTGGTGTTGGTATTAGTAATCTTTTAATCTTGAGTTCGCGCATTAGGAATCTGTATACTTCTTCCATTGTCATAATATCTGGACCGCCAAACTCAAATATCTTTCCTGTGTACTTTTCTTGTTTGAGAATATTAATGATGCCATCTACTAAATCATTTACGTAGATCGGTTGAAATTTATTTTTTCCTCCACCAAATAACGGAATAATTGGACTTGATTTTAAAAGCTTAGTTTGCACATTGAAAAATCCATCCTCTGGACCAAATACAATTGATGGACGTATTATATTTACATATTTATAATTTTCTTTTATTGCAATTTCACCTTCACCCTTTGTTTTCTGATATTTAATGTTACTTTTTTTATCAGCACCTATGGATGAGATATGTACTAAGCGACTAATATTATATTTTTTTGCAAGCAATCCTATGTTTTGTGGACCAAGGACATGAGCTTCACTATATTTATTTTTTGAATTTTCTGCCAATACACCTACTAAATTTATGATGTAATCAGATCTTTCGAAGTAGCTTTCAATTGTGTTAGATTTTGTAATATCGCCATAATTAACTTCAAGTTGCCCAACATTCCCCATTGAGCGTAAATTGCCTTTTAAGTAGGGGTTCCTGCAAACTACATTAATAAAGTAACCATTTTGTAAAAGCTTAAAAATTAGCGATTTACCTATAAAACCTGCCCCAAAAATTGTTATTACTTTATTATTCATTTTTTAATTAATTTGATGATATATACTATTTCTAATTCATTCTACCAAATAGGCTAATTGCAAGACAATGCAAACTAATTTATACAAAAATGACCTCCCAAATAATATTCAATTTGACAATATTTTAGCGATAGATACTGAGGCTATGGGTCTAGATCCAGCTAGAGACAGACTATGCCTTTTGCAGATTTATGACGGTAAGGGAGACTGTCACTTAGTTCAATTTGACGGTTTTAAATATAATTGCCCAAATTTATCAAAAGTACTTAATGATGAAAAAAAGATAAAAATCTTTCATTACGCTCGTTTTGATATGGCGGCAATAAAATATGCACTAGGAATTAATTTAAAAAATATATATTGCACAAAAATTGCAAGCAAAATCGCTCGTACATATACTGGTTCTCATGGATTAAAAGATATTTGTAAGGAATTATTAAATGTTGAGATCTCGAAAAAGAAACAAAGTAGTGACTGGGGTAATATATCTCTCTCAAAAGAACAGGTTGTTTATGCTGCAAATGATGTAATTTATCTTCATGAAATTAGAGCAAAGCTAAATGAAATATTGCTAAGGGAAAGAAGATTAGATTTAGCGGAATCGTGTTTTAAATTTTTACCTACTCGCGTTGATTTGGATCTTAAAGGCTGGGTTGATAAAGATATTTTCTCTCATTCATCTTAAAAATTATGAACAAAAAAATAATTATTAAAAGCGCTCAAGAGGCTATAAAAAACGAGATTAGCGGGATCAAAAAATTGTCTACAATAATAGATGATAATTTCTCAAAAATCATCGTAAAACTTTCAAAAGTTAAGGGTAAAATTATTTTCACAGGTATTGGCAAGTCTGCACATATTGCTCAAAAAATTTCTAGCACTATGAGCTCAACTGGAACACCTTCACAGTTCTATCATTCAACAGAAATGTCGCATGGTGATTTGGGTGCAATTTCCAAGAATGATCTAATCATAATACTATCAAATTCAGGTAATAGTGTTGAACTCAATAGTATTATAGAATTTTGTAATAAAAATAATATTTCAACTATTGGTATTTCATCAAACAAAAATAGCAACTTAATTAAGTCATCACAAATGAGTTTAATCATTCCAAGTGCTAATGAAGCATGTTCAATTGGACTTGCGCCAACAACGTCAACTTCAATGATGTTAGTTTTAGGTGATGCAATCTGCGTAAGCTTAATGAAAATAAAAAAATTTACAGTCAAAAATTATAGAGAAATTCACCCAGGTGGAAGTCTTGGGGAAAGTCTATTACAAGTAAAAAAAATTATGCATTCAGGGGGGAAAATTCCTCAAATCAATGAAAATGATTCTATGAAAAATGCTATATTAGAAATTACGCGTAAATCATTTGGTCACGTAATTGTTACTAATAAATCATCAAAAATTGTAGGTATAATTACTGATGGCGATCTTAGAAGAGCGGTGAATAAAAATTTATTAGATAAAAAAGTAAGTCTCATTATGAATCGAAATCCATTTGTAATTAAGGAAGACTTACTTTGTACAGAAGCACTTAGTTTAATGAATATTAAAAAAATATCATGCCTTTTTGTTGAGAATAAAATGAAACCAATAGGAATAGTTCACATTCATGATTGCTTAAATTTATTTAGGGACTAGTAAAATGAAAATGATGAAGGCTTCTAATATAATAATTATCTTATCAGTTTTATCTTCTATATTGATTCTATTATATATTTTTCAACTAAATCAAAAATCAAATAATCTAGAAACAGAATTAAAAAATTTTGATAAAACTTCAGCTGTTGATATTAGAGAAATTTCAAATCCTATTTTCAAAAGTAAAGGGCTAGAATCAAACTCTTATACAATTGAAGCGGATAGAGGTATTCAAGACGATGGTTATATAGAGTTATATAATGTAAGAGCAGAGTTCGAAGATGAAAATAATAAAATATTTTATGTTAGTGCTGATAAGGGAATTTATAAACAACAATATGAAACTATTGAATTGATTAAAAATGTAATAATTTTAGATGAATTAAAAAATAAGATCTTAACCAATAAAGCAGTAATTGAATTAAATGTAAAAAAAATTACATTAATTGAAGAAGTTGTTTCGGTAACTTCTAAAGCATATATAAGTTCAAATTCTTCAATTGTAGACGAATTAAACAATACAATAACTTACTTAGGAAATGTAAAAGCAAAAATTGAAAATGAATAAATTTAAATTAATTAAATTTAATATATTAATTTTTTTCTTTTTTAATATGAATGCTTTCAGTGATGAGTCTAGTAAAACTTATATAAATATAGACGCTGACAAATTAATCACTAAACAAAATCCATTAAAATCTGAATTTATTGGTAACGTTTATGCAAATGATGAAATTAATCAATTTTGGGGAGATAAGATGATTATTTATTATGATGAGAATAAAAAAATCAAATTAATAAATTTAGAAAAGAATGTTAGAATCAAAAGAATCAACGAAGAAGCTACTGGTAATTTTGCCTCATACAACCCAAAAAATGAGATAATTGAAATTATTGGTGATGTTGTTGTTTTTAAAGATAAAAATGTTTTGTATGGTGACAAATTGACTATAGATTTAATTTCTTCTACAAGTATCATTATAGGAGCTGAAGATGAACAAGTCTCCGTAAAAATTGCTCAATAAATATGAAACCACAATTAATAGCCTCAAATAATGGACTCGACATTCGAAATCTTCGTAAATCGCTTTCTCAAAAAACGATTGTTAGGGACGTATCACTTAAAATAGAAAGAGGTCAAACAATTGGATTACTTGGTCCTAACGGGGCTGGTAAAACGACTACTTTTTATATGATCATGGGACTTATACAACCTGATAGTGGTGAAATATATTTAGATAATAATGATATTATTACATTACAGATGCATGAAAGAGCAAGACTAGGTATAGGATACTTACCACAACAACCTTCAATATTTAGAGGAATGTCAGTTGAAGATAATATCATGTCAATTTTAGAAACAAAGAAATATACCAATGAACAAAAGCAAAATAATTTAGAAGAGTTACTTACTGAATTTTCATTGACACACCTAAGAAGAGCTATGCCATACATGCTAAGCGGTGGAGAACGAAGAAGGACTGAAATAGCTAGGTGTCTAGCTGCGAACCCAAAATTGATACTTATGGATGAACCTACTGCTGGAGTTGACCCAATAGGAATAAATGATATTAAAAATTTAATAAAACAACTTATTAGAAGAAATATTGGAGTATTAATAACAGACCATAATGTCAGAGAAGTTTTAGATATTTGCGATTATTCTTATGTTTTACACTCAGGAGAAATTATAGCTGAGGGTCAAAGTAATGAAATCATAGGAAACAAAGATGCTAGAAAACTGTATCTTGGGGACACATTTAAGTTTTAAAGATTGGTGGAGCTAATCGGTCTCGAACCGATGACCTCATCACTGCCAGCGATGCGCTCTCCCAGCTGAGCTATAGCCCCTAAAGTTGTTACTAAGAATCATCTTCGTCAATTGAAACGTCTACAGCGTCTTCGATATTTAACTCTTCCTCATCTGAGTCAATAACACCAAGATCATCATCAGCTTCATCTAAGCTTATAGTATCTTCATCTGCAATCTCTTCGGAACCTTCATCAAGAATATCTACGCTAGACATTGACTCTGTCGCATCATCCCCAACTAAATTACCAACTTCCTCTGAGTCTAGATTATCCTCGTGAACTTTTTTTGCATCTGATCCATATTGTAGCATTTCATTTAAAGCTATAAATACACCACAACCAGGGCATTCAACTGGATATTTCTTATTTAGATCATAAAATTTTGTACTACATTCTGGACAGACAATTTTTTTACCCCACTCCACTCTAGGCATATAGTGTATTTTTTCCTAATTTTTTTATCATACAATAGTATCTTTAATGTATAGTGTGAATAATATTAATACATAAAACAATAAGTTCTTATTTTGTCAATACAAGAAAAATATAAATTAAAAGGTTGCTTAAATATTAGTGGAGATAAATCTATTTCTCATAGATCTCTAATTTTGGGAGCTATGTCAATAGGTCAAACAGAGATCCATAATTTATTAGAATCTAAAGATATAATGAGTACAGTTAATATATTAAGAAAACTAGGTGTTAAAATAAAAAAAGATAATGAAGTTTGGATAGTTAATGGAGTTGGTACATGTGGTTTCAAGCAACCAAAGCAAAACTTAGATTCTGGAAATTCTGGAACAACATCAAGATTAATGTTTGGTGCTGTAGCAACAAATCCTATTAATGCTACTTTCACAGGGGATAAGTCTTTAAGCTCAAGACCAATGTCAAGAGTTACTAATTTTTTAGAAGATATAGGTGTAAAAATAAACTTAACAAAAAATAATTATCTACCAGTTTCAATTCAAGGAACACAAGACTGTTTGCCATTAAAACACATTATAACAAAGCCATCTGCACAAATAAAATCAAGTATTATGTTAGCTGCAATAAATATATCTGGTAAAACGAGTATAATTGAAAAGCAGGCTACCAGAGATCATACAGAAATAATGTTTAAATATTTAGGAATAAGATTTGAAAAGAAAATCAAAAAAAATGGTCAAACTCAAATAATCATTAATGGCCCTAAAGAAATATTAGCAAAAAAAATACATGTTGCTTCCGACCCTTCATCTGCTGCTTTTTTTACTGTTGGAGCATTAATTACTCCTGGTTCTAATATAGAAATCAAGAATGTGTGCCTTAATAAAACTCGTATAGCTTACATAAAAATTTTAAAACAAATGGGCGGAAATATTTTAGTAAAAAAAGTAGGTAAGCTTTCTGGTGAGTCTATTGGAAATATTAAAGTAAAATATAGTCATCTAAAATCTGTAGTGATTAATAAAAAACTTGCACCATACCTAATTGATGAATATCCAATCTTGGCCATAGCGGCTTCAAGGGCAAAGGGCGTTACAAAAATGCAGGGTCTTTCCGAGTTAAGATATAAAGAGAGTGATCGTTTAAAAAGTATACATGAAAATTTAATTGCCTCTAAAATTGATTGTTCAATAAGAAATGATGATTTAATTATAAAGGGATCAAATGAACAATTAATTGGTAATAATAAGATTACTACTTATCATGATCATCGTATTGCAATGTCGTTTTCAATATTGAACTTAATATGTAAAAAATCACTTAAGATTGATAATTTAAAATGTATTGAAATTAGTTATCCAAAATTTAAACAAGATTTAAAAAGTATACTAAAAAATGGTTAATATAATAACTGTAGATGGTCCAGCAGGAGTTGGTAAGGGAACTATTTGTAAATTGCTTGCAAAAAATTTGGATGCCAAAGTTTTGAATAGTGGAAAAATTTTTAGAACTGTATCTTACTATTTAAAAAAAAATAATGTAGATTTTGAAAATACTACAAGTATAATCAATTGTGCTGAGAATTTTAAATATAAAAGAATTTCCTCAAACAAATTATATTCCAGAGATATTGATTTAATTTCTTCTAAAATATCCATGATTCCTAGATTGAGAAAAATTACAATCAAAATTCAAAAAGATTTTGTCAAATTAAATAAGAATAGAACAAAAACGATAATTGCAGAGGGAAGGGACATGGGAACAGTTATTTTTCCAAAAGCGGACGTAAAAATTTTTATGTGGGCAAAGGCTGAGATAAGGGCAAAAAGAAGGTTATTTCAATCAAATAAACTTATGAAAACTAAGGAATATAATAGTATTTTGCAAGAAATTTTATACAGAGATATGAGGGACATGAGCAGAAAAACTGCTCCTTTAAAGCCAGCTGAAGATTCTTACTTGATTGATAACTCAAACTTAGATATAGAACAATGTTTTAACAGAATATTAAAGATAATTAAGTAGACTAAATATTAAAAAATGAACGAACTTACAAACCCTGAATACGCTACTAGCGAATTTGAAAAGCTACTAGCAGAATCCCAACTGAACTCTGAACTTAAAGAAGGCACTATAATAAAAGGCACTGTTTCTGAAATAGATAATGATGCAGTAACCGTAGATATAGGCGCAAAGGTCGAAGGTCGAATTGCAAAAAGAGAGTTTATATTTTCAAAGGATAAAAAACAATTAGAGGTTGGCGATATAATTGATGTCTATTTAGAAAAAATTGAAAACCATCATGGGGATTGTATATTAAGTAGATCAAAAGCAAAGAATAAAGAAATTTGGGCTGAAATAGAAAAGTCATTTAATGCCGGCGAACTGGTTGATGGTGTCATCACAGGAAAGGTAAAAGGTGGCCTTTCTGCTGAAATTGGCATTACTGCATTTTTGCCTGGTAGCCAAATTGATACTCGACCATTGAGAGATATAAGTCATTTAATTGACGTTCCACAGAAATTTAAAGTGTTAAAGATGGACGCTAAGAGAAATAATATTGTTGTAAGTCGAAGAGCAGTACTAGAAGAAACACATAAAGAATTAAGAGAAGAGAGATTTTCTCAATTAACGCTTGGTGATGTTGTTGAAGGTAGAATAAAAGCTATTACAGATTACGGAGCTTTTGTTGATTTGGGTGGCTACGACTCATTACTGCATAGCTCAGACATAACATATCGTCGTATTGGTCATCCATCTGAAGTATTAAAAATTGATCAAGTTGTAAAAGTAAAGATTATTAAAGTTGACCCTGATAAAAATCGAGTTTCATGTGGACTAAAACAGCTTGAAGAGGATCCATGGACCAAAGTAGAGGGTAAATTTAACGTGGGCGACAAACTTCAAGGAATATGTACTAACGTAACTGACTATGGAATATTTATTGAGGTTGAAAATGGTATTGAGGGTTTAGCTCACAGAGATATGTTAACTTGGAGTTCAAAGAAAAATTCTCAACCAGGTAACTTGTTTGCCAGATCACAATCAGTTGATTGTGTTGTTTTAGAAATTGATTATGTAAAGAAAAGGCTAAGTTTGGGAATTAAACAATTAACTCCTAACCCATTTGAAAAATATAATGAGCAAAATCCTATTGGTACAATTGTCGAGACTGAAATCAAAGCAATTAAAGATAACATTATATTTTGTGCTCTTGAGGAGGACATTGATGGAGCAATTTTCAGTCAAAATATATCGTGGGACACTCAAGAAGATAACAAAGACCTTATACAAAAATACAATATAGGTGACAAAATTAAAGCTAAAATCATTGAAAATAAAAATGATAAAATTGCACTTTCAATCAGAGAAGTTGAAGGAAACCCATTTGATGAAGTAAAAGATAAATCAACTGGTGATACTGTAACATGCACTGTATTAGAAGTAGCTGACTTTGGTGTTAAAGTTATAATTAGTAACAATGGTCCTAAAGTCGTTATTAAAAAGAATGATCTAGCGCTTCGAAAACCAGACGCAAGGCCTGAAAGATGGGCCAAAAATGATAAGTTAGATGCCATGATATCTCAAATAGATATAAAAAATTTCAAGATTTCTCTATCTATTAAAGCACTTGAAGAAGCCACAGAAAAAGAAGCTATAAGTAAATATGGCGCTAAAGACTCAGGGGCATCTCTTGGAGACATTCTGGGCAAAGCTATTAGCGACAAAAAAACAGAATCTGAAGAATAAAATTCATCTTATTCAATAGTTTACAAAAGTTTTGTTAGCTCTATAATTGATTTATGAGTTTAATTAAAAGCCAACTTATCCAAAATATTACAAATCAAAACCCACATCTTTATATCAAAGATGTAGAGAGAATTGTTAACACAATATTTTCAGAAATAACAAAATCATTAGCTGAAGGACGAAGAGTTGAGCTCAGGGGTTTTGGTGCATTTTCTGTACAAAAAAGAAAAGAAAGAGTTGGAAGAAACCCACGAACAGGGGATGCTGTTAAAGTTTCCGAAAAATATATTCCACGATTTAAGTCTGGGAAAGAACTTAGAATTAAATTAAATTCAGAAAATAGAGTAATGGGTTCTATATCCTCAAGTAATAAAACGGATACTGAACTCTAAAACACAAATTGACTAATAACCCAATCTACTGTGCTATCGATACAAATGATATTAAGCAGGCATTATCTTTAATTGAAAATATTAAGGAATCAATTGGTGGTATAAAATTAGGATTAGAATTCTATACACACTGTGGAATTGAAGGCATTAAGAAGATTCAAACACTAGGTCTCCCAATATTCATTGACCTAAAGTTATTTGATATACCTAATACGGCTAAATCAGCACTTCAAGGAATATTAAATCTAAAACCTGAATTCACTACACTGCATATTTCTGGTGGATCTGAAATGTTAAAGGAATGTGTTAAAGTGAAAAACTTCAATCAAAGCCAGACAAATTTAATAGGTGTCACTGTATTAACTAGCTTTGATAAAGAAGGAATAAAAGAAGTTGGCATTCATAATTCAATAGATGATCAGGTATTAATTCTTGCAAAGCTTGCTAATGAAAATAATTTAGATGGTATAGTTTGCTCTCCTCAAGAAATAAGAAGGATAAAACAAGAGACTGAAAATAAATTAAAATTAATAGTTCCTGGTATAAGAAATACTGATGATGATACTAACGATCAAAAAAGAATTATGAATGCTAGCGAAGCAATTAACGCAGGTGCGGATATTTTAATTATTGGTAGACCTATTACTATGGCAAATGATCCTGCAGAAGCTGCTTATAAAATATTTAAATCGTTATAATGACTATTAACAAGATAAAAATCTGCGGTATTACAGATTTATCGATAGCTAATTTTTGTATTGAAAACGGTGCAGATTATCTTGGATTTGTGTTTTACGGTGATTCTCCAAGAGATATTTCTCTTAATGAAAGTAAAAGTATTATTGACCAACTATCAAGTCCAATTAATACAGTTGCTGTAACAGTAAATGCAAATATAGATAACGCAAAAAAAATTGAAGACTCAGGTTTTAACTTTATTCAATGTCATGGATCAGAGACCCCAGATTATCTATCAATGATAAAAAAAACTACCAGTTTGAAAATTATTAAAGCATTTGGAATTTCATCTAAAAATGACCTTATTAATATTAATAAATACAGTGAATTCTGTGATTTCTTCTTAATGGATGCTAAGCCTGAGGGATCTGAAATGCCCGGAGGAAATGAAAAAAAATTTAACTGGGATCTCCTGCGTGACCAATATATTAATAAACAATTCTTTTTATCTGGTGGTCTAGATGAAGATAATATTGAAATTGCTATAAAAAATAATATTACTTCACTTTTTGATGTATCCTCTAGCGTTGAAAGCAGTCCTGGAGTAAAAGATACTTTAAAAATAAAACAATTTATAGATAAGGTTAAGTATTAAGTGACTATTGAAGAAATAAAAAACTCATTAAAAAATGGACCAAATGATAAAGGGTATTACGGAGATTTTGGTGGTAGATATGCACCCGAAATTTTAATGCCAAATCTTATCGAGCTCGAAGATGCTTTTGAACAGGCTATCAATGATAAAAGTTTTATTGATGAATTTGATTACTACTTAAAAGATTATGTTGGCCGACCTAACCCGCTATACTTTGCAGAACAACTAACAAAGAAAATAGGTGGGGCAAAGATTTATCTTAAATCTGATCACTTAAATCATTTAGGGGCACATAAGATTAATAACTCATTATTTCAAATCTTATTAGCAAAATATATGGGTAAGACAAAAATTTACTGTGAGACTGGAGCGGGAGCACATTTAATTGCAACAGCGGCATGTGGTGCTAGATTTAATTTTCCTGTAATTGGCTACATGGGTAAAGATGATATTTTTCTACAATCAACAAATGTGTTAAAAGCGAAATTATTTGGTGCTGAGGTAGTTGAGTGTGTTGATGGGACAGGCGAAAAAGGTGTTTTAAAAGATGCTTGTACTTCCGTACTTAAAGCATGGTCAAGTGATCCAAAGGCTTTTTACTGTTGTGGCTCTGCTATTGGACCACATCCTTTCCCTAAAATTGTACAATATGCACAATCAATAATTGGAAAAGAAATCAAAAAACAAATTTTAGAAAAGGAGAATAGGCTTCCTGATGCTATTGTTGCTTGCATCGGAGGAGGCTCTAACCTAATAGGTTGCATTCATGATTTTTTAGATGATAAAGAAGTTGCACTGTATGGGGTAGAAGCAGAACATAGCTCTGCTTTAACCAACGGTTCTATTGGTATAATGCAAGGTTTTAAATCCTTTATGCTCCAATCCAATGATGGTTCTGCAACATTAGATACTAAAAGCCTTGCATCCGGAATTAACTTTTACTCATGTGGACCTGAGCATTCTTATCTAAAAAGTATAGGTAGAGTCAATTATACCTATGCAACTGATGAAGAAGCATTTTCAGCTTTTCAATTGCTTTGTAAAACTGAGGGAATACTTCCAGCTTTTGAGCCAAGCTTTGCAATAGCTCAAGCTATAAAAATAGCCAAAGAGATGGATAGCGATAAAATTGTAGTTATAAATATTTGTGGTAGGGGCGATAAAGATATCGATACAGCAGAAAGAATGTTAGGTGATAAACTTGGAAAATAGAATCAGTAAAATTTTTAAAAATCTCAAATCAGAAAATAAAAAAGCATTTATTAGCTTTACCACTGCAGGATATCCAGACGAAGATACAAGTTTAGAAATAATTAAATCAGTTGCTGACTCGGGGGCAAATATTCATGAAATATCTTTTCCTCATGCTGAAGCTCAGGCTGATGGACCAATTATACAACTTGCAAATATTGAAAGTATCAAGAATGGTATCAATTTTGAAAAAGTAATAAATATTGCAAAAAAATCTAGAGAATATAATCAAGATATTGGGCTCGTAATGATGGGCTACTTGAACAACATTTTTATCTATGGAATTGATAAATTTGCAAAAGAAGTGAGTGGAATTATTGATGCGGTGATTTGTGTTGATTTGCCTGAGGATGTCATTGAAGAAAGACTATTAAAAGAGGCATTAAAAAAAGAAAACATAGCTCTTATTAAACTTGTGACTCCTACTACGTCCGATGAAAGAATTCAAAAATTGGTAAAAGATGCGGATGGCTTCATATATAGTGTTAATGTAGCTGGAATAACAGGTGTTAAGTCAGCACAAATTGATATGGTAAATTCTCAAATTTCAAGAATTAAAAAATATACCGACTTACCCGTAGTATCAGGATTTGGCATTAAGACAGAAGAAGATGTTAAGGTATTTTCTAAATCTAATGCAGATGGAATTGTGATAGGTTCAGGTATAGTAGAAAAAATTCAAGAAGTTTCAAAAATTGAAACTAATAAAAGTAAAATAGCTGATTTTGTAAAAGATTTTTGTTCTAAATTAATAATAAATCTAAATTCATGAATTGGATAACTCGATTAGCCCCAAAAATAAAATCCATTCTAGGTGGTAAAAAAAGCTTAGAAGTTCCAGAAAATTCTTGGGTTAAGTGTCCACAATGCCAAACAATGTTTTACTCTGATGACTTAGAAAAAAACTACTATATTTGCACAAACTGTGACCATCATCTTTATATTCATCCAAGAACCAGAATGAAAAACCTTTTTGATGATAGCGAGTTCGAAGAAATAAATTATCCAAGTGTACAATTAGATCCTTTAAATTTCAGAGATACGAACTCGTATAAGGAAAAATTTAAAAAAGCTCAAGCTGAAACTGATATGCAGGATGCCTTTCTTATAGGTTGTGGAAAAATTAAAGGAATACTAACAACAGTTGTTGGAATGAATTTTAAGTTTATGGGTGGCAGTTTATCCTCAGCAGGTGCAGAAGCAATGGTTAAGGCAGCTGAACATGCTGTTGCTAACAGCACGCCTGTAATTATATTTGCACAAAGTGGAGGAGCTAGGATGCAGGAAAATCAACTGAGCCTGCAAGCACTACCCAAAACAACAATAGCTGTACAAATGATCAAAGATACTTCTTTGCCATATATTGTGGTTTTGACGGACCCTGTTTCCGGTGGGGTGACAGCATCCTTCGCTATGCTTGGTGATATTACTATTGCTGAGCCTAAAGCGCTTATATGTTTTGCTGGTCCAAGAGTTATAGCAAGTACTGTTGGAGAAACATTGCCCGATGGCTTCCAAAGATCAGAGTTTTTATTGGAACATGGATTCATAGATCAAATAATTCATCGAAAAGAGTTAAAAGATAAATTAGCAAATTTATTATCTTTGTTACTAAAACGAGCAGCTTAATTGAAAATTTCTGATCTTCAAATTGATCATCAGCTTGATCAACTGCTAAAGCTTCACCCAAAAAGAATAGATTTATCTTTGGATAGAATAAAAAAATTATTATCTAAACTTGATAACCCTCAAGATAAAATTGAAAATATTATTCATATTGCTGGGACTAATGGAAAGTTTTCAACACTTAAATTTATTCAATCTATTTTGGGAGCAATGAATAGAACCACTAACGCATATATATCACCTCACTTAATTAGATTTAATGAACGATTTGAATTAAATGACAAAATAATAGATAACGAGACTCTTTCAGTCATATTAAATGAAGTAAGAAATACAAACGCTGAAAAACCAATAACTTTTTTTGAAATAACGAGTGCTTGTTTTTTTCTAGCGGCAGCAAGAAGTCAGGCAGACTATACATTATTAGAAGTTGGCCTTGGGGGTCGACTCGATAGTTCAAACGTTATGACACCAAAGTTATCAGTTATAGCCTCAATTTCTAATGATCATCATGACTTTCTAGGAGATACTTTAGAAAAAATTGCATTTGAAAAAGCTGGTATTATAAAACCAAATGTTCCTGTTATTATTGGTCAACAACCGTACAAAGAAGCTCTAGAGGTATTAATAAAACAAGCTAAAAAACTAAAAGCCCCTGCATTTGTTTATAACGAAGACTGGAATATTAAACTAAATGAAAATAAAATTTGTTACTCGGATAAAAAGGGAGAAATATTTTTAGACCCTTTAAATGTTAATGGAGAATTCCAGTTATATAATTTAGGTTTGGCAATAGCAGCGACTAGAAAAATAGAAAATCAAAATATTAAAAACGCATTAAGTCGCAATCCTCATTTAAAAATAAAATTACCAGGAAGAATTCAACAAATAAATAATGGCAAGTATTTTCAGTTGATCTCGCCCCAAAACGAATTATTTTTAGATGGATCACATAATGAAGACGCAGCATTCCAGCTTAATCTTGCAATGCATAATATGCCTCAAGTTAAAGATTTGGTGATGATTTTAGGGATGATAAATACAAAAGATCCCATAAATTATGTAAAACAACTTAAAGGAATTGTAGCAATTAAAACTATTACAATACCTGATGAGGTAAGTGCAATATCAGCTGAACAACTTAGTTCTAAATTAACTGGTTTAGTATCGGAAGTATCTCCAGCAAGTAGTATAAATGAGGCTATAAGGTCACTAAGCAATGATTACCCACGAGCACGGATCTTAATTTGTGGATCACTATATTTAGCAGGACAAGTATTGAAGTATAATTAGACGATTGAGTCTTTTATCCATTCAACTATTGCGGATTTAGAAACAGCACCAACTTTAGTTGCTTTTGCTTCACCGCCTTTAAATACCAACATTGTTGGAATTCCTCTTACACCAAATTTAGTTGGTGTCACTGGATTTTCATCAATGTTAACTTTAGCCACAATGATATCATCTTTCATTTCATCAGAAATTTCTTCTAAGGAAGGTCCAATTTGCTTGCATGGTCCACACCAAGGTGCCCAAAAATCGAGTACGACAGGTTTATCAGAATTTAAGACATCTTGTTCAAATGATGCATCAGTAATATTAATTGTAGCCATAGTTTTATCCTTATTGAGTTAAACCTAATGTAGGTATTAATAGCATCAAGTCAAGTCCAATAGTTGTGTATTTGCTATTTAACTAATTGATTTTCCACATTAATTTAATTATTTTTTATCTATCTCAAGATTAATTACCTTGTCATTATCTGTTTCCGGCAATACCTTTTTGGTCTGTAAACCACCTATTTCTTTCATTTTATTTGCCTTGGAAAGTAGGCTTCCTTTGCCGTCCTTCAGTCTATTTTTTGCTAACTCCAAATGCTTTGAATACTTTTCAAGTTCAGAGTAAGCCTTTTCAAATGACTCATGAACAAGGCCTACTTGATCATATATTTCTGAAGCTATACGAGCTATGTGATCTGCTCTTTCATTTCTTTTTTGTACTGACCACATATTTTCAATTATTTTTAAAACACCAAATAATGTTGAAGGACTAACAATAATAATTTTTTTTCTACTAGCTTCTTCAATAATCTCTTCACCTCGCTCTGAGAAAGAATGAAAAGCTGACTCTACTGGTGTAAACAAAACAATAACATCAAGACTATTAATTTGATAAAGACTTTGATAATCAGTATTTGATAATTGCTTTATGTGCCTTTGCATCGATATGATATGTTTTTTTAAGGCCTCTTTTCTAGATTCTTCATTTTCAGAGTTCATAAATATATACCAATCTTTAAGTGATACTTTTGAGTCAATTACAATTTGGCGATCTTCAGGTAAATTAATAATTATATCAGGTTGCTGCTTACTATCGCCATCAGAGGAGTCAAATTTAGTCTGAGAAACGTAATCTCGCCCTTCTTGAAAACCAGCATTATTTAATAAATTTTTTAAAATAACCTCACCCCAATTACCTTGTTGTTTATTGCTTCCAGTCAAAGCTGTTGTTAATTCATTGGCATTTTTTTGAAATTCTTTTATCAATGACATTTGATTAGTGTATTGTTCTTGCTTTTCACCTTTTGAAATAAGTCGATTTTTCTTTTCGTCTTCTGCAATTTCAAGAATTTCATCAATACTACTTTTAATATTTTTAAATTCTTCAGAGGTAAAATTTTTTCTTTCTTTTTGCATGAAGGTTAGCAAAACATAGGTGCAAACACTACCGCCTACTACACTTAAAAAAATTATTAAAAATAAATCCATCACGCGTTCAGTTTATTGTTATGATCCTCTTGTAGTTCTTGAATGTATTCATCTATTTCTTGCAGTATTTCTATATCATGATCACCCTCTGTCTCTCTGAGATCATCGATTTCTTTCATCGCATCAGGAATAGTATTCCATGGAACTTTATCCATTGTTAGCAATTTAGAGGCAACATCCTTATCTCTTTTTTTGAGCTCATTTTTTGGTAAAAGTTCAGGTTTTTCATTGTAAATTACCCGTTTTGCAAACTCTTGAATTCTATTATCAGTTATTTTTAAAGCAATATCGTATCGCTTTTCCCATTCAGCCGCTTGAAAATCTTGCATTAAGTAGTTGTCTTTATTGCCTGGAAAGCCGTCAAAAATTCTTTGTTCCACAGTTCTTTCGGTTTGATCCTCAACAAAATATTCGATCGTCATTAATGAATTTATAAACATCTTGTTTGGAAGTAGTTTGCATTGCAGCTTCCCAAACATCGGGACATCTCTCTTTAATAATTTTACATACCCCAATAGTTGCCTCAACATCTCCTAAAGCGTCATGAGCATTATCATGCACAATTCCATTAGCGGGAGCAAATTTCTCTAATTTAAAAGTTATTTTTCCAGTATCATCGTTTAATGGTCTAACGAAAGAGTTTGGTGATACTGCTGCTGCTGAATGTATAAGTTTAAGCGCATCGCCTCGTTTATTACCATTTGTATTTGTCAAATATGGTGGAAGAGCGCATTGATATAGACTTTGCCTTAAAAACCTTTCATCAAATCCCAAACTATTATAGCCTATATAAGTAGTCTCACCCCAAGCTAAAAACTTTTGCTGCATTTTTTTTATCAGACTAAAATTAGAGTCTTCATGGTTTTTAAGCAATTCCACTCCGGTACCGTTTACTAACAATGCTTTTGGATGGGGTACTGGATATTCTTTTTTCATGCGCCCGCGCATATCAAAACTATCAATTACGTTGAAATCTTGGTCAGTTAGTATTGCGGCGGCTTGAATTATACTATCAAATTCTGCTGATAAACCACTTGTTTCAAAGTCGTAAAATACATATTTCATCAGGAAAATTTCCTATTTTTTGCAATAATTATTTAAAATTGATTAATATATGATTCTTAAAAAAGTAGACAGAAAGTAAGGAGAAACATAATGGGGAAAAGGAAATCTTTCTGTCTACTATTTGCAAGCATATAAAAAAAACAAGTCTTTATTGTGGGTAAAATATGTTCAAAAAAAGAAATTAATCAATAATTTCATGAGTATATACTCCGTAGAGATTTTTCTTTTCGATATACATTTTTCTAACTTTTTCATTATTTAAAATTGATACATAGCACCAATTAGAATCACAACTAAGGATTTTACCATGCACACCAAAAGCAAGCTTGGCAATTATTTTACTTTTATCAGCATTTTTATATCCAAGTGAATGTTCTTTATTAGCAGTAATAATATGTCGGGCGCCATTAAATAGAATGCGATTCATCCACCCTTCTGTACCATTCATAGGATCCCTTACGTAACGCCAGGTTTCAGTTTGCCTTAAGATTTCCATTGGATAACCCTCAAATTGATAACGATACATAATTGAGGCATTCGTACTTGGACCTTTACGCATATTGGCTTCAGCATTAAGACTTACCCAACGAGGCACAGGTAATTCATTAGCAAACATACTAGCTGGAAAAAAAATTAAAAATGTAATTATTATTATTTTTTTAAAAAACATAAATTATGGGTAAAGTCTTTTTGTTACCCATTGATCATTTTGTAACTCAAATACAAAGCGATTGTGTAACCTAGAAGTGTATTCATCTGTAGCTTCCCAAAATTCTATTTTTTGTGGGCTTATAATTACTCCAGACCAATGATCAGGTCTTGGTATTTCTTTCCCAGCATATTCAACCTTAAGTTTTGTGAACTCTTCTTCTAATTGATCTCTGCTTGTTACTTCCTCACTTTGTTTTGATAAAATTGCAGAAATTTTTGCATCTTCTTTTCTTGTTGACCAATAATTATTAGCTACTTCGTCGCTAACTTGGTTAACTGAACCTTGAACTCTTACTGATTTATTTTGAACTCTCGACCACCAGGTTAATGCACCCTTTTTTGAACCAAATAATTCTTTACCCTTTTGGCTTTTAAGATTGGTGTAAAATAAAAATCCATTTTCAGATACATCTTTCAATAGAACATAACGCCCATTAGGCATGCCTTCTGTATCGACAGAACTTACACAGATTGCATTAGGGTCATTTTGCTCAAGTTTTTCTTCAGGGTCATAATAATGATGCCACACCGTAAGCCAGTTTTTGCTCTCTAAAATATCTTTGTCATTCATAGATGGAATATAGTATATATTTTTTGTAAAAACTAATTAATTTCTTGATGGTGTTATGATTGAAGTATTAAAAAAGATTTTTTGGCTACAAACAAGATACGTAAAAATATTTATTAATTCAGGAGTTTATCCACCATTTATTCGTAACCGAAAAAGAGGGGTTTGGAAAAAGAAATCTAATTCTTAATCTTCAGTGTCATTATCCGAAGGTTTAACAACTGACTCTGATATTCTTTGCAACATTGATTCAGTCCTTACATGGTGATCTTGTAAGTCTTGTCTAATGAGGTACATAATATAAATCAGTGCAATTAAGGCTATTAATATTAAAAAACTCATAACGCAATTATAGCGTTGATAATAGAACTTTCTAGTAGTTGTTTAGAAATATTCTAAAATTTATCTATTTTATGCCTTTAATTTTTAAAATTTGTTCGTATGCGTCATTTATCAATTGAAATTTCTCTTTAGCTTTTCTAATGATACTTTCATCGGTAATACCTTTTGCACGAATTACATCAGGATGGTTTTTTCTAGCAAGTGTTCTGTAAGCTTTTTTAATATCATTAGCGCTATCAGATTTTTTAACTCCCAATACTTTGTACGGATCTTCTCTAACAAATTCAGGTCTTGAATTACGTAAACGATTAAAAGTCTGCTGATCTAATTTAAATATATTACTAACCTTCTTAATATATCTTAATTCTGGGGCTGATAGATCGTGATCTGCATAGCCAATTTCAAACAATCCTAAAATAATTTGCTCTAACATCTGAGGCGAACGTCTGAAAGTTTGATAGAGCTGCTCAGCATAAATTTCAAAACCATCGCTTGTTTCAGCCGCTTGTTTCCAGATTGCCGCAACTTGTTTTAAATCAGAGTTTGGTATTCGAAAGATTTTTTTAAATTTTGCAATTTCATCAGAAGTAACTTGACCATCAGCTTTTGCTAACTTTGCAGCCAGCACAATTAAACCTATTGCGTAGACACCCTGTTGTTTATTAAAGTTGCTACCCGCTCTATTAAAATTTTTTTTGCCACCTATAAAATAGGCTCCTGCGGTAAAGGCTAATGCTCCCAGTGGACCAGCAATCATATTGCCCAATGAAGCTGCCATTAAGTATTTCCAGACACTCATTTTTCAACTAATCTAATTATTCAATCTTCATTATATCTAATTTAATAAAAACAGAAATATGAATAAAAATAATATCAATGCTGCAGCTTTTTTTATGATTATATCTGTTACAGGGTTTTCTATAATGGATTTATCTGTCAAATGGACTACTGCAAGCTACCCTATTGGCGAAGTTATTTTTTTTCGCATGATTTTTGGCATTATACCTTTGGTATTTGTAGTTCCTAAAGAACGATGGAAAAACTTATTTGAAACCAAAAAGCCTGGTTTACACTTTGTGAGATGCTTTACAGGAACTTGTGCTCTTTTTGCAGTTTATGCATCACTTCATTATTTACCATTAGCTCAAACAGTCTCACTAACTTTTGCTTCACCAATATTTTCAACTATTTTGTCTATTTTTATATTGCATGAAGCAGTGCGCCGAAGACGTTGGATGGCGATAATTTTAGGTTTTTTTGGAGTGTGTGTTCTTGTTAACCCTTTTTCAACTTCTTTTTCGATATACATGATACTGCCACTAATTTTTTGCTTTTTCTTTGCCATGGTATCAATATCAATTCGTAAACTGAGTGAAACTGAGCCAACTTACTTAGTTGCTCTTTATTTTACAATTTTTGGAATTATAGCCTCACTCATTACCATTCCATTATTTGGTGCCTGGAAAATACCTACATCTACTTTTGACTTATTTATTTTGTTATGTGTAGGGGTCTCAGGTGGAATTGGTAACTTGGCTTTAACTGCCGCATTTAAAAATGCTGAGGTTTCGATTGTTACTCCACTAAAATATTTAAGTCTTATTTATGCTGTAATTTTTGGATACTTAATTTGGGGTGAAATACCTACTTGGAATACTTATGTAGGCGCAATCCTAATTGTTATTTCATCTTTGATTATTTTAAGAAGAGAAACAGTTTTGAAGAAAAATATACAACCAGAAACTTTGGCTGTTAATCGTTAGTCCATTCAGGTTTTCTTTTTTCTAAAAAAGAACTTATACCCTCGTTAGCATCGTTTAATTCAAGGTTTTTAACCATATTGTCACTTGTAACGGCATACGCATCAGTGAGTCCCATTTCAATTTGTCGATAGAAACTTCTCTTTCCCTGTGCTATTACTTCTGCAGATTTATCGTTAATTTCAGCACACACTTTTTCAACTTCAGAGTCTAATTCTGCATCATTAACTACCTTATTAATTAAACCAATTTTTTCAGCTTTTGAAGAGTTAATCAATTGTCCGCTCAAAAGCATTTCCATAGTTGCTTTACGACCTACCGATCTTGAAACAGCAACTTGTGGTGTATGACAAAATAACCCAATATTTGCACCAGGTAATGCGTACCGAGAATTTTCTGAACCATAAGCAAGATCACATGAGGCTACTAGCTGCGCACCTGCGGCAGTGCCTACTCCTCGAACTTTAGCGATTACAGGTTTAGATATTTGTTGGATTTGCTTCATCATCTTAGAGCATTGAGCAAACAATTTTTGTTGAGCCTCTACATCTTTATCGCTCATCATACCTTTAACTTCTGTCAAGCTATGTCCTGAGCAAAATATTTTTTCGCTAGCAGATTCAAAAACAATTACTCTAATAGATGGATTTGTATCTATGTCAGTAAGCTCTGTTTGAATAGCAGTCATCATCTCAGTTGATAAGCTGTTGGCAGGATTATCGTTTAATTTCAAATAAGAAATATATTCTTTGTCAGTTCTAATTAATTTTTCTGTCATTTAAATTCTACAAATAAAAATCGTATTCCTCTTTTGGTATAAATGTGGAGTTATATAAATCTTCTTCTCCTCTTTTAACAGAAGGATAAAGTTTAAGATAGTTTTCTCCAAAATATTCTTTAAGAATTTTTGAATTTTCAAATCTTACTAGGGAATTTTCTAATGATGAGGGGATCTCTGGATCTGCTTCGGCCTCAATACCAGCATTAGAGCCATATTCTATGAAATGGGTTGGTTGTAATTTATTGGTTATTCCATGATGTACACCAGCTAGAATACTCGCAAGAGTCAGATACGCATTTGCATCTGCTGAAGCCACTCTATGCTCAATCCGTCTGGCTTCATCTTTTCCAGAAGGTATTCTTAAAGCAACAGTTCTATTGTTATAACCCCAAGATTTATTCACTGGAACAAATTGGTCTGGCTTGATTCTTCTAAAACCATTTCTATTAGGGATAAAAATAGAAAAACTATCATATAAGGTTGATTGCATACCAGCAATTGTGTGTTTTAACAATTCACTCCCGAGTTTATCGCCATTAGAAAATAAATTTTTACCATTCTCATCATACATAGACATATGAATGTGCATACCACTACCTGTTTGTTCAAGAAATGGTTTGGCCATAAATGTTGCTTCATATCCATGACTCAAAGTAGTTTCATGAATAACTCTTCTTAATAAGGATGCATCATCTGCAGCTTTTAATAAATCACTGGTATGTGACAAATTAATTTCATATTGACCAGGAGCAAATTCACTAGTTGTAGTTGAAGCGGGTATATTTTGAATTTTACAATTATGATTTATTTCTTCTAAAAGTTTTTTAAAAAGGTCAAGTTCACGTATTCCATAAACATGAGTTTTGTCTGTTCCAGCGGCTGGTTCTGGTTTTCCTAATTGATCTTTTTCTTTATTCACTAGATAAAATTCAAGTTCAAATGCAACAACTGGCTTCAAATTAATGTCGTCAAACCGTTTTAAGATTGAAGCAAGCATATTGCGAGGATCTAGTATTGAAGGATTTTTTTCTTCATCACACATAGACACTAATATTTGTAAAGTATTATTACTCCATGGAACTTTTTTTAAGGTATTAGCTAAGGGAAAGAATAGCCCATCAGGGTCTCCATCTGCCCAGCCCAACAACATTGTGTTAGTAACACCACCAAGTGCATCTAGATAAAAAGCCGAATATGGCAGCTGGAAACCATCTTTAAATATTTTTTCAACTTCACTTGTTGGAAACCTTTTGCCCCGTACATAGCCGCATAAATCAGTAAAAATTGCATCTACATATTCAATATTTTGTTTTGTTAATAATCCATCTAATTCAGATTTTTTAGCAATTTCCATATTATAATACTTACTTAAGTAAGTTCCCTAATATGATTTTGTAAATGATCTAAATAAAACTTTTGGTAATGAATAAGGCTCGTTTCAAGATCACCATATTTACCAGGTTGATAAGCTCGACTCTCTATGCCCTTTTGATTCATTTCACAAAGCTGTGAGTCTTCTATAGATGTTTGGTTCCATAAAAAAATCATTTTTTCTATATCAACTTCAGCATCTTTATGCGTTACCCAATATTGCGTAACGATTGTTTTATTTTGACTTATAGGAGAAAACAAAAATAAAATTACAAATTCATTATTTGCTACAAAGCTATTGAATGGGCTAAATCCAATAGCAGTATACCCATTATCTGGTCCGATAGTTTTAAAATCTCCCATCAAAGATGAACATGAATAACTTCCATCCATAGTCTCTGATTTTATGCCATTAGGAAGTGGGGTTCTCTCAGCTATTCTAAAATATTTATCTGTCTCTTCATTGTATTCACCAACAAATAAGCCTTTGCTTTTAGTTTCTAAAGTCCAATCTTTTATTCTTTGAGTTAATTCTGGGGACTCAATTCCTGAACCCACTCCCGCTCCATATGAATTACAATATTCTTCTCCATGAACACTTAAATAATCTTTATGAGTAAATTCACCCCCCCAACAATGCGCACACTCTTTAAAGTTATGAATTGTTGCTAAATGTGAGGCGTTAAATACAAAATCTTTTTTGAAAGCAATCTTACCATCATTAAGGCCATGCATCTTAATATATGGCTCTAATGGCTTTATAAACTCGTCGAAAGAATGTGGTAACTCAGATAAGTTTATAAAAACTAAGCTTTCATACACTTTCAGATGACAATGTATCTTAGGTTTTGATGCTGAGATTGATAGACTTCCATTATGAAGTTTCTTTATTTCAATATAGCTATCGTTACACTGATATGAAAAAACATGACTTTCATCAAAATAAGATAAATGGGTTAAGAATACCCATTGTTTTTTAAACATAGCTTCATAACTAAGGTTAAACAAATCTTTGTTTGTAAAGAATTGCTGGTCCATACCTGCGTTTGGATCCTGCTTTTCAATTAAATTTCTAATATTTGGTTTAATCATATAATAATTTCAATATATTTTATTAATTAGTAAATTAAAATAAAATAATCATATGAGTGATTTTGACCTAGAGATTTGTTATTTATCAGCTACAGAAGCCTTAAAAAAATTTAGAAGTAAAACCTTGTCTCCAGTAGAACTTCTATCGGAAATAAAAAAAAGAACTGAAGATGTAAATCCAAAAATAAATGCATTCAATTTTTATCGATTTGAAGAGTCTTTTAAAGAAGCAAAAGAAGCTGAAAAAAAATATTCTCAAAATAAAGAAACTTTACCACTTGAGGGAATACCACTGGCAATAAAAGATGAAGTTAATATAAAAGGGCAGCCTAATAAAAATGGAAGTTTAATTTTTAAAGATTATATCGCAGAGAAAACTGATATTGATGTTGAGTCATTGGTCAATTCCGGCGCCATAATACATGGACGTACTACAAATCCAGAGTTTTCTCTAACATCTTTCTGTCATTCGGAAGTTAACGGTGTGACAAGAAATCCATGGAACTTAGACATGACACCGGGAGGATCAAGTGGTGGAAGTGCTGCAACATTAGCTTCGGGCTGTACAACTTTAGCAACAGGAAGTGATATTGGTGGTTCAATTAGAATCCCTGCCTCAGCTTGTGGTGTGGTTGGATACAAACCACCTTTTGGAAGGAACCCTCAAAGTGCTCCTTATAATATTGATCAGTATTGTGTGATTGGACCTATGGCGCGTACAGTTTCAGACTGTGCATTAATGCAAAATATGATGTGTAAAGCACATCCAAAAGATATTTCAAGTTTACGACCTGCGATTTCATTGCCACTTGATTATGAAAATATTAAGGGATGGAAAGTTGCTTTCTCGATGGATCTTGGATATTTTGAAGTTGATCAAGATGTCCAAAAAAATACTCTTGAGTCTCTAGAAAAATTTAAGTCATTAGGTGCATCGGTAACTGAAGTTAAGTTAAATTGGAAAAAGCAAGAGATTGAATCTGCATGTTACAGCCACTATGCAAATATTTTCGCAAGATCGGTTGCTAATTTATTACCTGAACATGAAGAAAAGTTGACAAGCTATGCATTAATGAATGCAAAGTCAGCTGAAGTTCACGCAAAAGCAATTGCCGAAAATCGGGAGGAGTTTTATCCGGAGCTTGGAGCCACGCTAGGATATTCACCTCTTAAATGTGGCGAAATAGCAGGTAAAATGTATGATGAATTAGGCCCAATACTTGATGATTACGATATATTTATATGTCCTGCAAATAATTTACCCGCTGTAATGGCTGATGTGGATTTATTGAATGATCCTGTTGTAATTAACGGAAGAGAAGTAACAGGTCGAGATATGGGTTGGACTATGGCATATCCATTTAATATGCTTGGTAGACTGCCAGTAATAAGTGTTCCATCAGGTTTTGCCTCAAATAAAGTTCCAACAGGAATACAAATTATAAGCCGTTCTTATTCTGACAATTTGGTTTTTCAGGCCGCATATAATTATGAAAAAGCTGAACCTTGGCTTTACAAGGATAAAAATCGGCCAAAAATATAATTAATTTATCAATTATAGTAAATTTCTTTGATTCACGTTGACGAAAGTAAGTGACGGTGTACAATTTTTTCAAGATTAAACAAAAAAAAGGATAATTTATTATGCTAAAATACAATGAAATTAAAAGTTTTTTTGTAAAAGCTTTGATCGTGCCTCTTTCAGTATTTTTTATTGCTGGAGTAGTTTCGACAAATAAAGCTTTTGCAGATGAGCCTGGATCAGTTTTTCTATGGGGTGGATACGACGATGATGGACTGTTTGGAACATATGCAGAAGAACATGGATCTCCTGAATACTCTACATTTGGCGATGCAGAAGAAGGTTTACAAAAATTAAAAGCGGGTTTTGAAGTAGATTTAGCTTGGCCGTGCCAAGGTGAAATAGCTCGTTGGGTAAGAGCTGGAGTGCTTGAACCACTAGACACATCACGTATTGATAACTGGAATGATATGTTCCCAGAGGTAAGAGACCTACCAAGCGGTATTGTTGATGGTCAGAATTATTTTGCACCAATCGATTGGGGCGATACAACTTTATTCTATATGCCTGATCGAGTTACATGGATGAATGCAGACAATGAAAGTTTTTCTCTAATGGAAGACCCGAGAGTAAAAGGTAAAGTCGGAATACTTGACTCAGCTGCAGACTCATTATTCTTGATGATGCATCACTTAGGAATTGATATCAGAGAAAAAGATCAATTAACCAAAGCTGCTATTGATCAAGGTATCGCCAAGTTTCGTGAAATGAGAGACAACGGCCAGATCCGTGCATTCTTTGGAGATACTTCTTCAATGGTAGAAGCATTGGGTAACGAAGAAATAGACGTTGCTCTTGGATGGAATGAAATTGCATGGAATGCTGGAGCAAAAATGATGCAGCCTGCAAATGGAACAATGACATGGGCTTGTGGCCTAGCGATTGTTAAAGGCGCAGACCTTGATAAAGCATACGCAATGATTAATGGAGCTACTAGCGCTGAAACTTCAGCTTACTTACTAAGTGAGTGGGGTTATGGACACTCTAACAAAGCTGGCTTTAGTACATTAACTGCTGATGAATTAGCTGAGCGTGGTGTCGCTGCAAATCCTGCAACACACCTTTCAAATGGAATGTTCTCAGTAATGCCTTCAGACGAAGTAACTGACTACATGGAAGCTCAGTGGGCTGAAATGGTAGCTGGAGGTTAATAAGCAACTAAGCTTAACTAAATTAAATAGCCTGTCTCCGTTAAGAGGACAGGCTATTTTTTATTCAAAATAGAAATATCTTCTAAACTAATACTTATGAAACATTCATTGTCAGCAAATGACTGATTGTCAAAATGCTGAGAAGAAACAGTTATTACCTTATCTATTCCTTTGGCTTCAACGTAAAATCTCGTCATTTCTCCAAGATATGATGTCTGACGAATTTTTGCCTCTAGACATATATCCCAATCTGATTTGACTTTAGAAATCATCATTGACTCAGGTCGAACACTACAAACAACATCCGAAGAGTTTTCCGCAATATTCAAATTATTTTTTATTTTAAATTCCCCTAATCCTTCGATTGAAGCATTGATAAATTCTCCTTCACTAGATTTTGTCATTACTTTAAGAAAATTTGTTTCACCAATAAAGTCACTAACAAATATGTTTTCGGGATTTTTATATAATTCATTGGGTGCTGATAGTTGTTGAATTTTTCCATTATTCATTACTGCTACTCTATCTGACATACTGATAGCCTCTTGTTGATCATGAGTAACAAACACAAAGGTAATTCCGATATTTTTTTGCAGAGTTCTTAATTCTAGCTGCATTTCATCTCTTAATTTTTTATCCAAAGCACCGAGTGGTTCATCTAATAAAAGCACCTTTGGTTGCCTTACTAAAGCTCTTGCGAGTGCAACACGTTGCCTTTGACCCCCAGATAACTGATTACTAAATCTTTCTTCATATCCCTCAAGCTTAACTAAAGTTAAAACATCCTTAACCCGATTATTTATTTCATCATTACTTAAACCAAGTTTTCTGAGTCCGAACTGGATATTTTTTTCTACATTTAGATGAGGAAAAATTGCATAATTTTGAAAAACCATATTTGTTGGTCTTTTATCTGGTGACAATTCAGTAATATCTACTCCATCAATAAACAGATTCCCTGTTGTTGGATATTCAAAACCTGCCAAGAGTCTCAATAAAGTTGTTTTGCCACAACCAGAGGGCCCTAATAGTGAAAAAAATTCACCTTCTTTAATTTCAAATGAAACATCATCTACTGCTTTTACATCAGCAAAATGTTTTGAAATATTATTAATTTGTATAAATGAGTTATTCATAATTCCTTATAAGTTTATACCTATATCTTTCTTTGCTTTTCCTTGGCCAAGATTTCTTAACCAGAATGCTAACAAAACAATAAAAGTAGTAAATACTAAAATTACCGCACCCAAAGCTAGCACATGTGGCAATTTCTGAACGAATCTCATCTGGCCCCACATATACATGGGCAATGTTGCATCGCTTCCAGTCAAAAAGAATGCAAGAATAAATTCATCAAAAGATATAATAAAGCTTAGCAGAAGAGCTGCAACTATTCCTGGTAAATATAATGGAAATGAAACACGATAAAACGTTCCCCAGGCGCTCTCGCCTAAATCTCTAGAGGCTTCTTCAAGAGAAAAATCAAAGCCCTCAATCCTTGCTATTAAAATTAGCATTGCAAAAGGTGTACAAAATAATATATGTCCAATTGTTACAGGAACTAGTCCTAATTTAAATCCAAGATTGATCCAAATTATAAGCAAAGCTACAGCTAAGATAATTTCAGGTATCAAGAATGGCATCATGATAGCTCCGTAAGAGACTTTTTGTCCTCTAAATTTGTAACGAGCAAATGCCTTTGCTGCAAAAAGTGCAATTACTGTACTTACAACACTAGCGACCACTCCTACTTTTATACTAGCCCACAAAGCTTTATGAAGATTTCTTTTTGACCACATCTCTTCATAATGTTCTGTTGTAAATCCAGCAAGAGGAAAAGACATATAATCTGCATCATTAAAACTAAATAGAGGCAAAAATAAAACTGGCACATACAAAAATGCAAAATAGATTAAGGTATAAATAAGTAATGAGTTATTTTTTTCGTTCATTTTAAGACAATCTCTGCGTAAGTCGTTTTGTTACGTTCGAAACAATGATTGTTATGATAGCAACAGTAGTTAACATAATCGTCGCTGATGCAGCGCCAAGTGGAATATTGTTTGCTTTACCAAAGTAAGCTTGGATCATATTAGATAACATTCGTCCATCCGTTCCACCAAGTAAAGCTGGTGTAACATAATCTCCAACTGTTGGAATAAAGATGATTAAAATCGCGCCAATCACTCCTGGCAATGAAAGGGGGAAAGTAATCTTCCAGAATACCTCAAATCGAGACAGCCCTAGATCTCTTCCTGCTTCAATTAATGAAAAATCAATTTTTTCTAAGGAAACATATAACGGCAGCAGTGCAAACGCAGCCCATGCATGAGTAAGGGTGATTACTACAGCAGTTTCAGAATACATTAGAAACGTAAGTGGCTCACTTAGTAGACCGGCGTTAATCAATGAAGAATTAATAACTCCTTTCGTCCCTAGTATAATTTTCCAAGAAAAAACTCTTAATAAATAAGAGGTCCAAAAAGGCAAAGTTAATAGAACAAGCCATAGCATTTTGTTCTTTTTGACATAAAAAGCTATGTAGTAACAAACAGGATATGCCGTAATAAGAGTAATTAAGGTTACTAGAAATGATATTTTAACTGACTTAATTAGAAGCGTGACTAATAAATTTTTTTGAAAAAAATCAATATATCTTTGAAAGGTAAAAGAGAAATCAATCTCCATCATACTTACTTGAGTAAAAAAACTAAAACTCAACATAAGCATCATTGGAACTAGCATTGCTACAGCAACTAGAATTAGCGCCGGCGATAAGAGAGAATATGCCTGTGTATTTTCACTTTTAGCATATAATTTTCGCCAGGACTGTAACATAAGAAAATTCTAAGTTATAAAAATAACAGATGCAATTTAAATTTCTTTTTTACTTTTATCTGTAAAATTAGAATACCATAGGTAAATTCTAAGATACCATAACCTTAAAAACCCGAAAGGTATTTTTGGTGATAAGCCTTGGTACACTTTTGAAATATTTGTTTCACCGCTATTAGATTCATAAATCATTTCTGCTAGTTTCTTGCCACAATAAACAGTCGTATTGTTGCCGTTAGCATGATAACCATAGGAAAAAAATACAGACTTGTCATTCTCGAGATTTCCAAATGCTGGTACAAGATCTCGGTTCATTACAACTGTGCCCCTCCAGTAATATTCGATATCGATGTCATTCCAATTAGGGAATACTCCTCGAAATTGATTAGTCATTATCCCTCTCATTTTTAATGCGCTTTTTTCGTCACCAAAAGTATCACCACGAGTTCCAAAAAGCATTCTATTAGATGGCATTCTTCGGTAATAATACAAAATCTCTCTTGAGTTACAAATTGGATTTAGCGTTTTATAATTTTGCATCTTAAATTCATCTTCACTCATTTCTCTTGTAACAATAATATTTGATAAGACTGGAACCATCCTATTAGCAAAACTTAGATGCAATGACTCATCAGTATAACCATTAGTCGCAACAACGACCTTGTCACAAGTTAAAGATCCTTCTTCAGTTATTAGCTTATGTTTACCATTTCTCTCCCACTTTTTTACTCTTGAGTGAGAATGAAGTTGCGCTCCAGCGTCAACTGTGGCATTAGCAAATCCATTTAAAAATGCCATTGGATTCATTGCAAATCCAGCTTCAGTAAATACTGCACCAAATTGTTCCGTGGATTGATGGCCAATTTCATCAAACTCTTCTTTTGGAATCCATTTTGTATTAATACCAAAATATTTTTGCAAATCGTTTCCCCATTCTTTCATTTCCTCACTACTACTTGGGTGGTGAGCAACATCAAGATTACCTGTACCTATTTTTTCACACTCAATATTATTATCGGCTATTAACGAGGCAAGAAGATCAACTCCTTCAATTTGAGATGCAAAAAACTTTTTAGTTTCATCCATACCAAATTTTTTGATTAGTTGATTAATTGATAATTTAGTTGCTGGAAGACAGCAAAAGCCAGCATTTCTGCCGCTACTTGCAAATCCAAAATGACCAGCTTCAAGAAGCCTTACATCTCCTCCATATTTTTTTGCGATATGATAGGCAGTGCTAATTCCTGTGAAACCACCACCAATAACACAAACATCACATGAATGATCACCAACTAGTTTTGGAAATCGGGCTTGATCAACGTGACTTACTTCTTCCCAATAACTTTTAATAGGCGTACTAAAGTCATAGATCGCTTTATCATACAATTGCTTCATAAGACTATTCTAGAATTATGGTAACTGCATATTGGTAAAATACCAATCATAAAAATATGTAACTGCAGATTCATTTTCAGATAAAACCCCTGGGACAAAGGAGTGAGAAAGAACACCTTTCTGATTATTTTCTATAATAGTCGTATCCTCTTGAGTTGTGATATCCCAAATAAAAGTAATATCATCGGCTTTATAATCTTTATCCTCTATCGCATCTTCATTTACTAGCCAGATAAGTTCAACTTCGGACTCAAGAATTGCATTAGGTTTAAAAATAAACATAACACCAAAATCATTAGTAAAATAACAGCAGCCGAAAGGGTTAAAGCTTACCTGTGATAACCCACCATCAAAATCTTTGAATTTACCCATCAATTTTGAAGCTGGTTTACCATCTTTGGTCTGAGACAGATGGCCATTACCAATTGGTGTACGATCAAAATATCTGTTTAAACCTTGCTTTAAACCTTCCTCTGTTTCAAGGTAGGTATCTGAAGGTATGCCTTTTTTCCTGCATTCTTCAACCCAGGGTCTAATTTTCTCTAAATATTCATCAGTATCTTTTTGAGGCGCAGTTCCCAATCCTGCCCCCATTGTGAATACCCAATCTTTTTCGTGAATTGCACTAAGTTCAGAGTGAGCAGGGCCACAATGATAACACTCTTGAAAGTTTTCTAATACTAATTTGAAGTTCGCTTTTGTTGGATATTTCTTACGAGCAGCAATTTTAGATTTTCCTGTATTATGAAAATTTAGTATTTCTTTTAATGGTAAAATAAATTCATCAAAATCCATGGGAGACTCCATAGAAAGATTTATAAAAATAAGTCCCTCAAAAATTTTCAGATGACATTCTCTTAGTCCATTTTCACTTTTATTAAAGTCATCAGGCATGTGGCGTGCTGCTTTAAGCTCGCCCTCTGATGAAAAGCTCCATGCATGATAAGGGCAAACTAGAAGTTTTTTTGACCCTTCTTCATCTAAACATATTCTTGAGCCGCGATGAGTACAAACATTATAAAAAGCTCTAACTTCATTATCTCTACCACGAATAATAATTATTGACTCTTTTTCAGCTTCAAAAACAAAATAGTCCCCAGGATTTTTTATTCGCGTAACGTGATCGACCATTAACCATTGTTTGAAATAAATAGCTTTCATCTCATCAGTAAAAATACTTTCGTCTGTGTAGAAATCTTGTGGAAGCGTTTTGCCTTCTTGATAGCTTTCTTTGTATTGGCTAAATGAATTCATTAATTTGAACTTGATGACCAAAGACCTTCTTTTTTTATATCATCAGTAGCATTTTCAATACCTTTTCTCAAAATAGCCACCAAGTCATCTATCTGCTCTTTAGTAATAATTAGAGATGGTGACATTACACAAGTACTAAATAGTGGTCTTACAATTAGTCCAAGTTGTTGGCAATGTTCATTTATTCTTGAACCAATCTCATAGGATAAATTTAGCGGATCTTTCTTATCTTTATTTCCAACACATTCTACTGCCGCCATTAGACCTTCTCCTCTTACTTCACCAACAATTGGGAGATCAGTCAATTCTCTTAATCTACTTTGAAAATATGGACCAACTTCTTTTACATGTTCTAAAAGATTAGTTTTTTCCATATAATCTAGTGTAGCACTAGCGGCGGCCATGCTTACTGGATGGCCTGAATCTGTGAATCCGTTTGAAAAAATCACTTTTTCTTTATTGTCTAATTGAGACATTAATTTTTCTGAGATCACAACGGCGCCACACGGCACATATCCAGATGTAATTCCTTTAGCTAGTAAAATTATATCAGGCGTGAAATCAAAGTAGTTTTCTGAGGCAAATATATGGCCTAATCTTCCAAATCCCGTAACAATCTCATCTGAGATATAAAGTACATCATGCTTTTTACAAACTGCATGAGTTTTCTTGTGATAACCTTTTGGAGGAACAATAACTCCACCTGAAGCAAGAATCGGTTCTGCAATAAATGCGGCAACTTTATCAGACCCCAGCTCTAATATCTTATCTTCCAGTTCTTTAATCTTTAAATCACAAAACTCGTCATCAGTTAAATCGTCTGGTTTACGAAATGGATTTGGAGAAGAAATATGATGAACAATATTAGTTGCAAAATCAAAATTATTCTTATCTCTTTCCTTGCCTGAACATGAAGCTCCTAAGAATGTGCTTCCATGATATCCATCATGTCTTGAAATAATTTGTTTTTTTTCTCTTCTTCCACATACATTATTATAAAACATAACAAAACGTAAGGCGGAGTCTACTGCCGAGGAACCACCTGATGTAAAGAAAACTCGCTTTAAATCACCAGGAGCATATTTAACTAGTCGGGCTGCATAGTTATGAGCTATCTCTGTAGACTCAGTGAATGGGCTTGCATAAGGCATTTTTGTAATCTGCTCATAAACTGCATCTGCAATTTCTTTCACCCCATGACCAACATTAACATTCCACATCCCGCCAGGACCATCTATTAATTTTTTTCCAGTTTTATCGTATAAATAGATTCCATTTGATTTTTCAATAAATGTACGATCATCCTCGCCTCTGTATTCTAGATACTGCCAAGGATGCAAGATCCTATCGTCTAGCGTATTAATTAAGTCTTTAGATGGTATTTGTGGTGTTGATTTAGGCATACATCATTATAGCCGAAATTGAATAGCTATTCAATAATTGAATTAAAGAAAAGTAATCAATTTTTGGCTATTCATATAGATCAGCAGGAACTTTATTCCTTCTTTCAGGGCTATAAAACTGTCTTTTAACAACCTTGCATTTTGCCCAAATTTTTCGATACTCAATTTCTTCAGGATGATAAATTTCAGCAAAAATGTTATCTTTAATTTTTATTCCATATGGCCGTCTCAAGGAGGCAAGCGCTACATTTCTTTTCATTGTTGGACTCCACATTGCTGCTGTCACTATTCCAATATCTTCTTTTTTTGAATTATAAATAACTGAACCATGAGCAGGCTTATCTCCATCTATATCTAAACCAACTAAACATCTTTCAGTTGAGCCCATCTCTTTTTCTTTTTTAAGCGCTTTCTTGCCAATGAAGTAATTTTTTTTCTTGAAATGAACTAACCATCCCATACCTATTTCATAAGGTGATCTCATTCTTACTGGTCTTAATGCATCCTCTGCTGCCATAAAGTCTGTATTAGTTTGAATAAATCCAGCTTCAATTCTTGTCATTTCAAGTGCATTCATTCCAAAGGGTCTGATTTTTAGATGTTTACCCGCATCGAAAATAGCATCCCAAGTAGCCTCAGCATTTTTTGGATCAATCCATAACTCATAGCCTAAATCACCAGTAAAGCCTGTTCGAGATATTAGAACATTATTGCCATCAATATTAAACTCTTTCATTTCAAAAGGTGCCAAAGACTCTAATCCTATCGCACCATAATTCTTTAAGGTAGAGCAAGATGTTGGACCTTGTAAAGATAGTGCTGCGATTGTATCGGTTACATCCTCAATTTTAACATTGAAGCCCTCAGCTGAGTCATTTAACCAGTTGTAAATTTTTACAGCACAACAAAGCATAAATTTATTGGATGAGTATTTAAATATTGTACCATCATCAATCACTTTACCATCTTCATTACACCATATAATATATGCAACAGTATTATCTTTCATTTCTGATAAATCTCTAGTTACTAGGTAATCAGAAAAAGCATGTGCTTCCTCTCCAGTGATTTCATATTTACCCATTGGGGTTAAATCCATAACAGAAGTGCCATTTCTCGCGGCAGTGTATTCAAGTTCAACTGTTGAATACTCAGTAGGAACCGTAAAACCATTCCAAGTATACCAATGGTTTGTACGTGAAGCTAAACTTGTTCGTGAATGGAATGGGGTTTTCTTAAGTGCAGAATATCTTAAATCAATAGCCATCTACAAATCCCCTAGGACTACTTTTGCAGCATTTTTTCCTGAAATTCCGTGCATTCCGCCGCCAGGGTGCGTGCCCGCACCACACATGTATAAACCATCTAAGTGAGTTTTATATTGAGCCGCTCCTGGGATAGGCCGAAGCATGAATAGTTGATCTATTTGAATTTCGCCATGATGCCAATGACCTCCCGACACATGGTAATTCTTTTCTAAATCATCAGGGGTAATGAGTGTCTTACTGTCAATGCAGTTTTCAATATTGTTAGCATATTTTGATATTATTTTAATTATTGAGTTAACATAATCATCTTTAATATTTTCCCAGCCTCCATGGGCTTTATATGGTGCATACTGAACTTGAATATCTAGAGATGGATTTTCATTATTATTCTTTAAACATATTTCAAGAACTGGCTCTGAAGATAATTTATCAAATTTACTTGGGTTAAAATTTTCTTCAATGTAATCAATTGATGGCGATATTACCATGCGGCTGTTTAAATCATCATTATTACATTCATTAAATTCTGGAATCTTATTTAACTTAAGCGAGAGTTTTGCAACGCGACCTTTTGATCTATGATGTTTAATTCTTCTTTTCACATCCGTATCAAGATTCTGCGAACCAAGAAGACTTGAATAAGTTGAACGCGGATCAGCATTAGAAATAATAGTTTTTCCAAAAACTTTTTCACCGTTATGAAGCTCGACTCCAATGGCTCTATCATTTTCTATTAAGCAATTTTTTACAGATGCTGAGGTTTTTATTTCAACATTATTTTTACTACATTTATCAAGAAGAACTGAGATGAATTTATTTGATCCTCCTTCTATTTCGTAAATACCGCCAAAAAGAGAATTGCCATGGATAGCCATTCTATATAATAGGTTAATCAAAGATCCCGGGGATCTTGGACCTAAGTTTGATCCTAATACTGCATCATGAGCTATAAGCCCTTGGAGAAGAACACTTTCAAAATTATCTTCAAGCTCATCAGCAATATTTAACCCTATCATTCTTGCGAATTCATTAAATCTTTTCTTACCCATCATTCTTACATTAAATCCTAATTTAAAAAGTTTTAGGTAATCAGAAAAACTATTATTCATAACTCGTGGGGGCGGATCCATCATAAATCCCCCAAGTGTTTTTGAGAACTGTGTCATTTTATTATCAAATTCAAGATATCGATCAGCATCTTGAGTAGAAAAATTTGAAATCGTTGCATGATCAATATGCTGATTGCCTATAAGTCGAATGTGTCTGCCAGACTCAGAAAGGGCGATAGAGCCTTTCGGGTTATATTGAAGATTCAATCCGCCAATAGACTGCGTAACGCTATTGGGTATTGAAGGTATATAATTTATTATTTCATGATTTGCTAAGCCACCACATGTTTCTCGTGCTTCACAAATCAAAACTTTTTTATTTTTTTTGGCAATAATATTTGCGCACACAAGTCCATTATGTCCTCCACCAATTATGATGGCGTCATATTTTTTTTCCGACATTAATAATAGTTTCCTTTTTGAGGTATCTTCATGTCTATCAAAACTTCTCTTGCTGCATTTGCTCCAGGCGCACCCATAACACCTCCACCGGGATGAGTTGATGAGCTACATATATACATATTCTTAAGAGGTGTCCGATATTGAGCATAACCAGGAACTGGGCGATTAAACATAAGCTGATCCATTGTGAGCTCTCCTTGAAAGATATTTCCTTCAGTTAAGCCTACTTCGCTGTCTAAGTCTTTTGGAGTTCTAACTTCGTAGTGATTGATTAAATCTTTGAAATTTGGAGAAAACTCTGAAATACAGTCTACTATGTGTCTACCAAACTCTTGTTTTCTCTCCTCATTCCATCCTCCATTAGCCAGATTAAATGGAACGTATTGAATAAATACTGACATGTAATGTTTGCCTGGAGCTGCCATTGTAGGATCACTTTTTGATGGAATACACATATCAACATAAGGATTTCTTGACCACTGGCCTCTTTTCCAATCATCATATGCACCTTCCATCTCTTCAATTGTTTCAGTAAAGTGCATATCTCCGCCCCCACCTGGGTCACCTTCTGGTATGCATGGAAAATCAGGCAAACCATCCAAAGCTATATTTAACTTTCCGGATGAACCACGAATTTTAAAATTTTTAATTCTTTCAACAAATTCTCCAGGGAGAGCTTTTTCCTCTGTAATTTTTAAAAAAGTTCTTTTAGCATCTAAATTCGAAACAATTTTTTTTGCGTAGTATTCATTACCATTTGTAGTAGCTACACCAATTGCCCTTCCATTTTTTACAATAACATTACTAACTTCACTATTGGGCTTAACTTCTCCACCATAATCTTCTAAACATCCCATCATCGCTTTTGTAATTGAACCCATGCCTCCACGTGAGTAACCCCATGAACCAACTGACCCATCAACCTCTCCCATATAGTGATGAAGAAGAACATAGGCTGATCCCGGCGAACATGGTCCCAAAGCAGTACCAATAATTGCACTTCCAGCTAAGTGTGCTTTTGTAATTTCACTTTCAAAATACTCATCAAGATAATCTCTTATACTCATTGTATAAAAACGTATTGTATCATAAATTTCTTTTTCGCTTAATCCGCCCAATTCATCCTTAGCTGCAAAATGTTTTGCAAATTCCAATGCGCCAAAAATATCTTTTGGTTTAAATGACGTTAAGTCAGGAGGAGTCATTTTCAATAATGGTTTAATAATCTTACATTGTCTCAGTACATCTCTGCTGTATCGCTCATAGGCTTCTGCATCTTTGTGAGAATGACGTCTGATAGCATTAATTGTCATATCATGGTCGTGGTAGTGAGCATAATAATCACCATTTCTCATCATGGTAGCACTTCCTTCATAAGGAATGATTTGCAAACCATATTTGTAAAGTTCTAAATCTCGCATAATTTCTGGTCGAAGAAGGCTGCAAACATAAGAACAATTTGAATATTTCCACCCTGGGTATAATTCTCTACTTACCGCTGCTCCACCAATCCACTCATTCTTTTCTAACACAAGAACATCAAGACCAGCTTTAGCCATATAACTTGCAGCTGTTAACCCATTGTGGCCTGCTCCAACAACAATTATATCATGTGTATTTTTTGGCATAAAACTTATAGAAATTTAAGCTTATGATAACAATATTGAATGATTATTCAATACAAAACTATCTTTGATTGTAAACTTTGTATATTCTTAGTGCTGATATTATGACAGCAAGCTCAAAACAGGTGTTAACTATAAATGATAAAAATAGTGAAATATCTATAAATCATCAGAAACTAATTGAAGCCACAATAGAAACCATTGCTGAAAGAGGACTCGCAGATACTACAATTTCACACGTTGCTCATAAAGCTAAGGTGTCTCAAGGCTATGCTAATTTTAGATTTAAATCTAAGGAAAACTTATTATTAAGTTCTCTTCAATTTTTATCTGATGAATACAAAAAATCATGGCAAAAAATATTTGAGGATCAAAACTTAGATCCCATTGATAGATTACTCAGAATTTTTGAAAACGATTTTAGTAAAAAAATTGCCAATCGAAATAAAATATCAGTATGGGTTGCATTCTATAGTGAGGTTAAATTTAGACCATCATACCTTTCTGTTTGTCAAATGCAGGATGAAATATATTCAAGCCAAACTAAAAAACTAGTGGATCAAATCAACAAAAAGACAGGTCAAAAATCTTTAACATCTGTTGAGATTAGCGAAACTTATCATTCAATGGTTGATGGATTGTGGCAAAGAATTTTATTTGATCCAAAAATTTACACTAATGAGTTTTGTAAAAATTTAATAGTGAAATACTTCAGAAGTATTTATCCAAATGAAGCTAAATTTAAATGAGTACTTCGATACAATCCTTTCTAGGAAATCAGTATAAAACTTATCTTGTTCTTTTTTTATGTGCATTAATTATTGGAATTAAACTAGGAACTTTAATACCATTATTATCACTCATACTTGAGTCAAGAGGATACTCAAATACACAAATTGGTTTAAATGTTGTTGCCCAACCTTTAGCTGTTATCCTATTTGTAAGAATTACTCCTTTGATAATTCATAAGATAGGTTTAGCTCGTTCAATAGTGATTGCTCAAATTTTCACTATACTTTTGTATTTCACTTTTCCTATTTTTGAGAGCTTAACAGCTTGGTTTTTCATTCGCTTTCTTATCGGTTTTGCTGGTGCGTTGGCATGGAACGCTTTTGATACTTGGATGCTATCTATGGCTGATGATAGTAATAGAGGAAAAATTGTTACGATATATAATACTGTTTTTGTTATCGGGTTTGCAATTGGGCCTATGGTTATATCTTTAACTGGTATTGAAGGTTGGTTACCATTTATTGTAATCTCAAGCTTATCTTTCTTAGCGGTCATTCCTCTTATAACTATTAATGTTGAAGATCCTGTATTGCCTGAAAAGAAATCTTTACCAGTATTTGCTGCTATTATTGCCGCACCAACTATATTTGGAGCAGCACTCTTGTGTGGATTAGATGACGTCATGTTTGTCTCTTTTTTTCCTATATTCATGATCAAAAACAACTTTTCTCAAGATCTAGCTTTGCAATATGTGACTATCACACTTGTGGGTGGAGTTATGTGGCAACCAATTATTGGGGTTTTATTGGATAAATTAAATAAAAGACTTCTTATGAATGTAGCAGTTTTAATAACTTTTATATGTCCAATTATTTTTGCATTCTTTTTAGATAATTATTATGTAATGGCAGTAAGTTGCTTTATGTGGGGAGGGGCTGCAAGTGGAATATTTGCAATTTCACTAACGATGTTAGGAGAAAGATATAATGCTTCACAAGTTGCTGGTGCAACGGCTATACTTGTTATGATTTTTGAATGTGGTTCTTTAATAGGACCACTAATTGGAGGAAGAGTGATGGATATAATTGGACCCATGGGATTTATTTATACAATTACTACTTTCACATTCATTTTTTTACTAATCTCTATTTACCGAACAATCAAAAGATAGCAAATGTCAAAAGATATCAAACAAGCATCAGTAGATAAAGCTGAAATTATAGGAGAAGTTTTTAATTTATATAGAATTTTCTATAAGCAAAAATCTAATGTAGACGTTGCAATAAAATATATTAGAGAGAGATTAGATCAAAAAGAGTCAATAATATTTTATATTGAAGATGGTGATAAATGTTTAGGTTTCACTCAGTTATATCCTACATTTGACTCTGTAAATGTAAGAAAGAAAATTGTTCTTTATGACTTGTTTGTCAGAGAAGAATATAGAAAAAAAGGACTTGCTAAATCATTGATGAATGCTGCCAAAAATTATGCTATTGAAAATGATTTTGGCTCAATTGAGTTATCTACTAATAAAGCAAATATACCTGGACAATCTTTATATGAATCTCTTGGTTACATTAGAGACCAAGAATTCTACAGTTATGATTTAGAAATATGACTATGAGTCTGGTCTAGCGATTTTTTTAATTTATCAACTAATTCGTCAACATTTTCATTAGTAAAAATTAATGGTGGGCAAAAAATCATCCCGTCTCTCACAGCCCTCATAACTAAACCATTTTGTATACAGTAATCTCTGCAAATAGTTCCAACTGATCCTGTATCCTCAAACATTTTCCTACTTGATTTATCTTCGACCAACTCCACAGCACCTATTAAGCTTTTCATTCTTACTTCACCTACAAGTGGGTGTTCAGCAATTTCTTGCATTCTTTCATTTAAATAAATTGATGTTTTTGCTGAGTGCTCAATTAAATTCTCTTCCTTTATAATCTTTAAGTTTTCAATTGCTACTGCGCACGCTACTGGGTGTCCTGAATAAGTATAACCATGATAAAATTCACCACCTTCATTAATCATGACATCTGATACTCTAGAACCAACCATTATACCTGAAAGTGGGATGTAACCTGAGCTGATACCTTTAGCCATAGTAATAATATCAGGTTTTATATTGTAAGTATCAGAGCCAAACCAATTACCAGTTCTTCCAAACCCACATATAACCTCATCAACTACTAAAAGTATGTCATATTTTTTGCATATTTCTTGAATTCTCGGCCAATAATTATCTGGTGGTATGATAACACCACCAGCACCTTGGATAGGCTCACCAATAAAAGCAGCAATATTTTCTGCACCAAGTTCTAAAATTCTTTCCTCTAATTTGTTTGCGGCATAAAGACCAAACTCTTGATGACTCATCTCTTCTCCGTACTTATACCAATATGGTGGCATAATATGGCTGAAGCCTGGTAATAAACCGCCTTGATCATGCATGCCTGTCATCCCTCCAAGACTGACGCCAATCATAGTACTGCCATGATATGCATACTCTCGGCTTATAAAAGTTTTTTTAGTTGGCTGATTTTTTAAATCCCAATATCTTTTTATCATTCTTACAACTGTGTCATTCGCTTCTGATCCACTTGAAGAGAAAAATGCATAGTTTAAATCTTGTGGGGTAATTTCTGCTAGTTGTCTGGAAAGTTCAATTGATGGCACATTAGCTGTTTTAAAAAAACTATTATAGTAAGGCAGTTCTTGCATTTGTTGATATGCAACATCGGCCATTGATTTACGACCGTAGCCAATATTTACACACCATAATCCTGACATGGCATCTAATAATTGTTTTCCATCACTATTAGTTAAATGGACTCCATCTGCTTTAGAGATAATAATGCTACCTTCTTCAGCAAGTGATTTATAATCTGTAAATGGATGTAAATGATGTGCTGAGTCTATTTCTTGCCATTGTTTAGTTGTTCTATTGAGTATTGCCATAATTATTTAAATGCCTGTATTCCTGTAATTGATTTTCCTAAAATTAACGTATGAACATCATGAGTACCTTCATAAGTCTTTACAGTTTCTAAATTCATCATGTGACGCATTACATGGTATTCATCAGAAATTCCATTACCACCCAAAATATCTCTCGACACCCTAGCAATATCAAGTGCTTTTGAACAATTGTTTCTTTTAATTAAACTAACCATATCAGTATTAGTGTTTCCACTATCCATTAGTCTTCCTACTTTAATTACAGCTTGTAAGCCAAGTGCAATTTCAGTTTGCATATCTACTAGTTTCGATTGAACTAATTGAGTTGCAGCGATTGGTTTATTGAACATAATACGGTCTAATGCATATTGTCTTGCAGTCGCATAACAAAACTCAGCAGCTCCTAACACTCCCCAAGCGATACCATATCGCGCACTATTCAAACAACTAAATGGTCCTTTTAAACCAATTACATTTGGTAGTACTTTTTCGTGAGGACACAAAACATCTTCTAAAACTATTTGACCAGTTACAGAAGCTCTTAAAGATAGTTTTCCTTCAATCTTTGGTGTCGATAATCCCTTTGTACCTCTATCAATTATAAACCCTAGTATTTTTCCATTCTCATCTTTGGCCCAAACTATTAAAACATCTGCAACAGGAGAATTGCTAATCCATGTTTTTGTTCCGTTTAGTATATATCCGTCAGAAACTTTTTTTGCAGTTGTTTTCATTGAATTTGGATCACTACCAGCGTCTGGCTCCGTAAGCCCAAAGCTTCCCATCAGTTCACCTTTAGCAAGCTTTGGTAAATAGAAATTTTTCTGTTCTTCTGATCCATATCTATGTATTGGAAGCATTACTAAGCTGGATTGAACTGACATCATAGAGCGATAACCACTATCTACCCTTTCAATTTCTCTAGTAATTAAACCATAAGTTACATAATTACTCCCCGCACAGCCATAGCCATCAATCATAGGTCCTAAAATTCCTAGCTCTCCCATTTCTTTAATAATTTCAGGATTAAACTTTTCATGCCTATTCTCCTCAACAATTCTCGGCATGAGCTTATCTTGACAATATTTTTTTACAGATGATTGAATCATCTTTTCATCAGAAGTAATCTGATCTTCACTAATAAGAGGGTCACTCCATGACATTTCCTGTTTATAGTTTTCAGGATTATTTTTTATGTTAAAGACCATATATATAAGCTATATATGATATATATTGTAAAAATGAAGTAAATAAAATTAAAAATGTATACACCTACTAAGCCAATAGTTGCCCTTTTTGCTGATATAATTACTAAGCCAGAGGATAAAAGGATCTACCATGGATCAGGTGCAAACTATATCAATGCTTTAGCAACTGCTACTAATTGTGCGCCAATATTATTGCCAGCATTACCAGAGATTAATAATTATAAAAAAATACTTGATAGTGTCGATGGTGTATTGCTGACTGGAAGCCTATCAAATGTTCACCCAGGATTTTATGATAAAGATAAGTTAGTAGAACCAACTGACTTGGCTAGAGATCGAACTGTTTTACCTTTAATTGACCATATATTTAATAAAGAAATTCCAATGTTAGGGATATGCAGAGGTTTTCAAGAAATTAATGTAGCGATGGGTGGTTCATTACATGCAGATATTCATGATGTACCTGGTCGGATGGATCATAGAGCCTCAAAAGATAGTGATGTTGAAAATCAGTATGATAAGCAGCACGAAGTTTACCTTACTGCTAATGGTAAATTAGAAAAAATTGCTGAAGTTAATACGCTTGAAGTAAATTCTCTTCACACCCAAGGTATTGATCAACTTGGTAAATCTTTGTTTGTTGAAGCTGTAGCTAAGGACGACACAATTGAGGCTATATCACTTGAAAATTACAATGGATTTTTTCATGCAGTACAGTGGCATCCTGAAACAAGCGTTAGTTCTGATGATTTTTCTAAAAAGCTTTTTTCACACTTCAATGACGCTGTTGAAAATAGGAAACTTAATAGATAGTTATTTATTTTATAGAATTACGATTTTTTACTATTTGTTCTGCCATCTTTATTGCTTCAGCTAAACTATTTTCATTAGCTATAAATTTCGCAGCGATATCAAATCCTGTACCATGATCTGGACTAGTTCTTATTATATTTAAACCTGCAGTAAAATTTATGGTATTATAAAAATCTATTGTTTTAATAGGAATTAAAGCTTGATCATGATACATGCACAATACTGCATCATAAGTTTTTAAATTTTTTTGAGTAAAAGCAGTATCTGCTGATATTGGACCATAAACATGCATATTTTTTCTTAAATTATTTATCGTAGGTTCAATAATTTTTTTTTCTTCTTGTCCAATTTGGCCATCTTCTCCTGCATGAGGATTTAATCCAGTAACTAAAATCTTTGGTCTTTTTATTTTAAAGTCTTCCTTTAACGATTTATTAATTGATTTTAAAGCTTCACTTAGATTATTTTTGTTTATTGATTTGCTTACATCTTTCAGAGCGATATGAATAGTCAAAGGAATTACTTTTATTTTTTTATTGATGAGCATCATAGAAAAATTCTTTGATCGAGTCTTTGCTGCTAAGTACTCTGTATGTCCTCTAAAGTTTTTAATATGATAATTTATAATATTTTTTGCAATTGGATTTGTTACAATAGCTGATGCTTTATTTTTTTTGACAAAGTTTAATGCTAAGTTAATTGACTCAATTATCAGTTTTGCATTTTGCTTTTTTGGCTTTCCAAGTTGGGTTTTTTTAATTGAACTTAATTGATATATAGGAAGGGATTTTTTATATAAGTTGTGTGCTTGTGAAGGGTCTTCTATTCTAATAAGGGGAATATCAATTTTCATTTTTCTAGCTACTGAATTTACAAATTCTAAGTCATGGATTAAGAAAAATGGCTGCTTTATTTTTCCACTTTTCCAGGCTTTAAGTGTGATTTCAGTGCCTATTCCAGATGGGTCTCCCATCGTTATCGCTATTGGATTAATTTTGTTCATTATTAATTAAAAAATACCAAATATTTTTTTATTAAACTGGCTTCTGCATTGATCAAGCTGCTGCTGATATTTTTTTGCTCTGCTGCTAACTTTAGTTGCAGTTGCTACTAGCCAGTCTTTGTCTTTATAAGATTTAGATTTATATCCTCCATGGCCTTCATGATAAGCTAAGTACTGATTATAGGCGTCAGTTTTTTTAATTCCATTTATTTTATTTGTTTTATTAATATACCATCCAGTAAAATCTACGGCATCTGCAAAATTTACTCTCGATGCTAATGGATTTTTTGTTTCTTTCTTATACCAGTCCCATGTCCCATCAACTGCCTGTGTATAGCCGAATGCGCTGGTTTTTCTTTTCCAAGGAACAATTCCAAATAATTTTGTTCTTTCTGGTTTTGCTCTATTTTGGAAAGCAGATTCCTGTCTAAGGATTGACATTTGAACGTGTATAGGGGCGCCCCATTTTTCCTCTGATTTATTAGTAAGTCTATACCAAGAAGACTTCTCTTTAAAGATTGTACAAATATTTTCTTGTTGCTGAGGTGGTTTGCTTGCACAGTTTACAAGAAACACTGTTGATAAAAAAATTAATAAAATAAATCTCATATTTTACGTTTACTTCATTTAATATTAATCATACCTTTCACAAGTCTCAAATGAAACCTCTATTTAAACCAGATTTGTTAAGTTGGCTATGTCTCATTACATTAGCAATAATTTGGGGAGTTAACTTTATCTTTATAAAAATCAGTGTTGAAGACGTTGGTGCTACAAATAATGTTTTTTTTAGACTTCTGTTAGCTGCATTAGTTTTATCAACTTACTTACGAAGTACTGGAAAAAAATTGCCCCTATCAAAGTACAACGTCTTGTTTTATTTAATTTTAGGTTTTTTAGGCTTAGCACTTCCATTTTTTTTAATTTCCTCAGCAGAAATTTACATTGATTCTGGACTTGCTGGATTATTAATGTCACCCATGCCTCTTATTACACTAAGCTTATCAGCACTAATTTTAAAAGATGAGGTAATTAATAGAAGAAAAATCCTTGCATTTGTTATTGCATTTTTAGGTTTGATTGTTCTATTTGGTCCAAAAAATCTTTTGGCTTTAGGTGGTAGTAATAAAATTGAATTTATAAGTCAAATTTTAGTTTTAATAGCAGCCTTCTGTTATGGAACGAATGCTGTACTATCCAAGCTAGCACCAAAAATAGACGCATCTGCAATGGCAACCGGTGTTTCTATTGGCAGTCTTTTTTTTATTACTCCTTTTGCTTTGTTTTATGAGCCATTCTACTTAGTTAATTTTACTAATGATGCAATCTTGGCAATTATAATTCAAGGTGTCTTTGGAACTGCTATTGCAAGTATTTTATTTTTTAAAATCATCGAGCTTAAGGGGCCTGTTTTTTTATCATTAATTAATTTTATGATACCTCCTGTTGCATTCTTCGCTGGTGTGTTATTTTTAAATGAGCAAATAAAAATTAACGCATTACTAGCATTACTGATGATCTTAGGTGCTCTTTATATAAACTATAGATCGTCTGATAATATTGATTAGTTTCTGATTATATCTAATCAACAACTAATAATGTATCTATATTTGTAGTATAGCTTGGAGAACATTTTTCTTTTTTTTGAGTCCATGTTCCCAAGTGTTGTTCTGAAGCAACTTTAATAGTATCTCCACCAAAACGGTTGTTAATACTATCTATGGTTTCCATTAAGTTATCCCTTATTTTGTAATTTGTTGAAAATAAATCTACTGGCTCTTCCCCTTCATTATAAAAACCTGAAAGTAAAACTCCTGCTTTTTGATAGAGGTAGCCAAGTTTAAATATCTGACTGGTTATTCTTGATGCAGCCTTTACAATTTCAATTGTATCATTGGTAGACACAGATAAGTGAATAGAAGATGAATTAAAATAATACTTATTTTTTTTATCAAATGGACTAGTTCTTAAAAACACCGAGACATTTGACGCAAGTAATTTTTCAGATCTAATACGCTCTGCAGCTCTTCGTGAAAATATTGCTACTGCCTGCTGAATATCTTCTAATTCCTGTAAGCTTCGCCCGAAAGATCTTGAAGTACAGCAGCTTTTTCTAGTTGCTCGAACTTCTTCTAACGGCAAGCATGATACTCCTCTTAGCTCTGTAACAGTTTTAAGGCCATTAATACTCATCATTTTTCTAATTCTATAATCTTCAATGTTTTTTAATTGCTGCACATTGTAGATACCATGCATATTTAGTTTTTTTGAAAGCTGCCTACCTATTCCCCAAACTTCTCCTACTGCAACAGATGATAAAAGTTTATCAATATTCTTAAATTTTAATAATGAGCATACTCCGAGAAAAGAGATATCATCTTTTGCAATATGATTTGCAACTTTTGCTAATGTTTTTGTGTTTGCAATACCAATACTTACAGGAATTCCTGTATGCTGTAATACAGTTTTTCTTATTTTGTGACCATATTTCTCAATATCGCCTGGCACACCATCCAGTCCTATAAATGCCTCATCTATAGAATAGATCTCTATATCATTAGTAAATTCAGCAATGATATTCATTACTCTTCGAGACATATCTCCATACAGAGTATAATTAGATGAAAATACATGAACTTTTTCTTTTTTAATGATATCTCTAACTTTAAATAATGGCACTCCCATTTTTATACCAAGAGCTTTTGCTTCTTTAGACCTTGCAATTATACAACCATCATTATTTGATAATGCAACAACTGGTTGATTATTTAATTTTGGATTAAAAACTCTTTCACATGAAACATAGAAAGCATTACAATCAATTAATGCAAATACTTTATTCTTCATTTTATTTTTTATATAGCTTATGAATAGAGTGGATGCACACACCCCAAATAATTAGATCCATTTCTTCTGAGACATGAACGCTCGAATAATCATGATTAGCTGAAAGTAAGGTAATTTTGTCTTTCTTTAATTCTAAAATTTTAATACTAAGCTCGCCATCAAGGACAGCTACTACTATAGATCCATTAATTGGTTTTATGCTTCGATCAACTATAATTAAGTCACCTGGATAGATGCCGGCATTGATCATTGATTTACCACGAGCCCTTACAATAAATGTCGCATTTGGATGTAAGATCAATTTTTCGTTTAGATCAATTGAGCCTTCTGTGTAATCTCTGGCTGGAGAAGGAAATCCACATTCAACCCCCTCTTTATAAAAGGTTAATTTCATTGTATAAATTCAATTTTGTTCTTGTTTTGTTCTAATTATTGCACTACTAAGATTTAGAGTCAACTCTTAAAAGGCAAAAAATTTATTAGGAAAGAAATTGTTTCTTAAAAAAAGAAACTACATCTGCATGGGACTGTCTTCGTGCTTCCCAATTTCCACCCGCATGGGCTCCTAAGATATCAGATGTTTCTTGAAGAAGTTTCATTCGACCTTCTTTTTCATCAATATTGATAACTGTGTTATTATCTGTTGTGAATGTAAGGTTGCCTGTCTCATTAATTATAGCAAATTCTTCTTTAAGTTTAATAGCGTTAGGGATGAATTCGATAGGCTCGATAGAGTCAAAAGAATGGTGCGCATTGGGATAAATTGTTAGTCCGATGTTAGGTTTTGCTGGTTTAATATATTCTAATATTTTTTCGACTAGTCTAGTTGGAGTATAGTCATCGTCACGGCCACACAAAATATGCATTGGTGCATCAGACCATTCATTAATATTTGGCTTAATATGAGCTCCTGGGTAAAGGGGTAAATGCGCAGAAAATTTTTCATCTCCTTGCGTCAGTGCTTTAATTATTGGTTCCCATGCTGAATAAAAAGCAGTGCTACCACCAAGACTCCAACCCATAATACCAATTTTATTTGAGTCAATGTCTGGATGTTGTGAAATAAGCGACAGACCTCGAAAAGCATCTGTAATCATAGTAGCAAGAGTTACGGCCATTTGATTTTCAACTATAGAAATTATTCCACGAGACTCAAAACTATGAATCCTAAATACAGCAATTCCTGCTTCTAATAAATTTACAATATGATCATGATGATTGCCCCTTAGACCTGCACTACCGTGAATTGGTATAACCAGTGGGCAAGGGGGTTTAGAATTTTCAGGCAGTATTAGTGTACCAAATATTTCTTCTTTAGGCTCAAGATCAATATTATTTAAGATGTGATAAAATTCAAATGGGCTTGAAGATTTAAAGAAATAAACTCCAGACTTTTTATTCTTAAATTTATGACTTAGATCCTCCATAAGCGGAGCACTCTAATAGTAAATATGAAATATTCCAAACAAAAAATGGGCTTGCGATAATTGATGCGCAAGCCCATAGGAATTAATTTATAACTGATAGCTAATCTCTAATTGAGTAAGCAATTACTCCAACTTCAGCTTTGTCAGTTCCAATTTTTTCTGCATCCTCACTAATTCGCAGTCCAATAGTACTTTTGATAATTGAAATGGCTATATATGATGAAACAAATACAAAAGCTATAACAGAAGCAACCCCAATAAATTGGGTTACATATGAAGCATCTGGGTTTGAAAGTGGAACTACCATAGTTCCCCAAATTCCAGCGAACATATGTACTGGAATAGCACCAACTACATCATCAAGTTTCAATGAGTTAAGAAAATTTGTACCAAAATACATAATTACTCCACCGATGGCACCAATGAAAATTGCCGCTAAAGGACTTGGCATTAATGGCTCGGCTGTAATAGAAACTAATCCAGCTAGTGCTCCATTTAACATCATAATAATATCAGTTTTACCACCTATGACTCGAGTAATGACAGCACCAGCTATACAACCACCACAACCCGCTAGTTGCGTGTTCATAAAGATTCTTGACATAGCTGTAGAGTCTTCAAAAGAACCAAGGGCTAATTGAGATCCTCCGTTAAATCCATACCAACCCATCCATAAAATAAATGTACCGAGAGTTACAAGTGGGATCGAAGAGGCTGCAAATGGCTCCATATTTGCTGGACTACCATCACTAGAAAATCTTCCAATTCTTGGTCCTAAAAGAATAATTCCAGCAAGAGCTGCTGCACCACCACAAGCATGAACTAAAGTTGATCCAGCAAAGTCAGCGAATCCAAGGGCGTCTAACCAACCTCCACCCCATTCCCAACCCATTTGAATAGGATATATAACGCCCCCTAGTATTGCTGAGAATATAAAGAAGGGCCAAATTTTAATTCTCTCAGCAACTGCGCCTGACACAATTGATGCAGTTGCACAAACGAATAGTGCTTGAAAAAACCAATCCGAAGCATCTGAATATCCTGTTTCAATTGAAGAAGAGTCAGACCATATTTCTATAGTACCTATATATCCTCCTTCAGGAATTCCATAGCCTAAGTTGTATCCAATTAAATAAAAAACAATACAAACAATTGCAAATTTACCAATATTCTTTGCGGCAATAGTAGAAACACTTCTAGTTGTAACTAAACCAGATTCAAGCATACAGAATCCTGCAGCCATCCACATCACTAAAAATCCACAGACTAAAAATGAAAATGTATTAAAAATATATGCTATCTCTGCATCTACTTCAGCAAAAGCAACTGGAACAAATAGCGATGAAAATAAAATTGTTAAAAAAATAATACGATTAAACATAAGATCTCCCCTTAAGTAATTTTAAGAACTAAAATATAGATATAATTTGTAGTAAGATATAATTATCTATGACAAATTAAATTGTGTAACAAAAGTTGGGGATATCTTTTACTTAGCAGGCCCCAAATAAATTAAGGGGAGTATTGAGGCCTGCTGTTTATTAACGGAAGGGTTAGTCTCTTATTGAGTAGGCAGTTACTCCTGTTTCAACAATATCTGTACCTTCTTTTTGAGCTTCATCACTTAGTCTTATACCTATAGTCATATTCATAATCGTCCATACGATATAAGATACTACAAAGACAAAGACACAAACTGATGCTGTACCCAAAAACTGTGCTCCAAAATTGGTATCACCATTGGATAGAGGCACAACTAATGTACCAAGTATGCCAGCAAACAAGTGAACTGGCACTGCACCAACGACATCATCAATTTTTAAGTTATTTAACAACTCAGTTCCGAACACAACTACTACACCACCAGCTGCACCAATCATGATTGCAAGCCCTGGTGTAGGTGCTAGTGGTTCAGCGGTAATGGCAACTAGACCTCCTAGTGCACCATTTAACATCATTACAACGTCTGTTTTACCTTTCCACAATCTTGTGATTACAGCAGCAGTAATAACACCACCTGCGGCAGCTAAGTTAGTATTGATATAGATAGTTCCAACGGCATTAACATCATCAAATGTTCCCATTGCAAGTTGTGATCCACCATTAAATCCAAACCATCCAAACCACAGTATAAATGTGCCGGCGGTTGCTAATGGAATTGAAGAACTTGCAAATGGTACTAATTTACCATTGTCATATCTACCAAGTCGTGGACCAAGAACAATAGCTCCAGCAAGAGCAGCAGCTCCGCCAGCGCCATGAACAAGAGTAGATCCAGCAAAGTCAGAAAAACCGGCAGCAGATAACCATCCACCACCCCATTGCCAACCCATTTCGATTGGATAGATAATTCCAGTTAATATTGCTGCAAATAAAAAGAATGGCCAAATTTTGATTCTTTCAGCTAAGGTTCCAGAAACAATAGATGCAGTAGCGGCACAGAATACCATTTGGAAGAACCAGTCAGAGCTCGCAGAATATCCATCCGATAATGCGGAACCATCAGACCACATTGTAAAGCTTCCTATATAGCCTCCTTCAGGAATACCATAAGCTAGGTTATAGCCAACCAGCATAAACATTATTCCTGATATTGAGTACAAGCCAATATTTTTTGCTGCAATAGCAGAAACACTTTTTGAAGTAACCATCCCAGACTCAAGTAAACAAAAGCCAAGAGCCATTAACATCACTAGGAAACCAGATACTAAGAATAGAAAACTATTTAAAATATAAGCAGTTTCTTCCTCAACTCCTGCAAAAGCAGATGAGAACGCTAGAGATGAAAAAAGAATAGTTAAAGGTAAGATTTTTTTTAACATTATTTTCTCCGTTAAGTTAATTTTTGAAGTCTGATCATTTCTGTTTAAATGTATGTTCTCAATTGAGATTGCCTGCCAGCTTGTCATCTAAATTTCAATTTTTAGAACTAAACTTCCTCAGACTCATTAAAAAATCCATATTTTTCAATACTTGTTAGCGATTTGATAATTTACACAATTTGTCAATTTAGCTTTATTTACCCACAGGTTTATAAAATACTTTAACGAATTATTCGAAGCTATTTTTGCCAAGTTGTCATATGTATTTAAAACAATTTATGATTTTTATTTGATAAACCATCATTAAATTACAAACTTTTGAGGTGCAAATGAAAAAAATTACAGCATTTATTAAACCATTTAAATTATATGACGTTAGGAAGGCATTGGAGTCAATTAATGTACAAGGTATGTCAGTTACTGAGTCTAGAGGATATGGAAGACAAAAAGGACAATCTGAAACTTATCGTGGAGAGGAATATGACATTGCATTTTTGACAAAACTTAAAATTGAAATTGCTACCACAAATGAGTTGTGTGATAAAATTGTAGAAACCATTATGAAAGCCGCAAGAACTGGGCAAATTGGCGACGGAAAAATATTAGTTTCTGATTTAGATAACGTTTATCGAATTAGAACTGGTGAAAATGGTATTGATGCAGTTGCAGAGTTTTTATAAGTAATAGTTTATTTATACTCAATATATATTGGTGATGACCATGCCCTTGGTTCGTCAAGTGCGGAGCAAGCCTCAATATTCCTTGGTTTTCTCCAATCTTGTGTACATATATCAACACTAATACAATTTCCTTCAGAGTCATATTCGCATCGAACACCTTGCGTATTAATTTGCATAGATGGCTCTTCGATTGCTCTTACGTAATAACTCATATCTATTTGAGATGAAGAGAATTCTTTATCTGTAAATGTAAGTTGGCATCCAATTTCATTATCTAGACAATTGTGCACTAACCAAGGATCTTGAATACGATCTTCGACAGGTTGATTCTCGTACTCTTGTGGCATTACTCTAATTACTTCTATTCTAGTTATAGATTTTCTTGTATCACTTGGATTATAGCATTCATCATAACAAAGCTGCTCGACACGTTCTGCACCAAGAGCAGAATAAGCATCTTCTGGACAACCTTCTTTTTGTTCAAAAGAGCCCATAGCTTTTACTTCAAAAGTTGGATTATTATTTTGTTGAATTAACGAACCCATTGGAACTTTATTGGCTCCATTTAACATATTAAACCAAAGTAAAATTCTTGGACCACTTGTTGCATAAGTCTCTCGTCTTTTGAAGGCGTCCCAAATTTCGTCTCGTGATCTGCCCTCAGTATGTACTGCTGCCAGTCCTCCAGTTTGTAAAAATCCTCTTTGTCTCTCAAATTCTATAGTGTTAAATCCAAGTTTTATGTCTGAAGTTTCGTATGCTATTGGCACATCATCTGAAACATAGTTTTGTCTCACTGGGTCTCTATAGGTTGGATCATCAGTATCAAACGTAGGTCCATGAAGAAGCTTATCGACAAATTTTGAAGAGGGTCCTGAAAAATCTATATTGTTACCAAACAATTCCTTATATCCTGACCCGGGCGCAGCTTGATGATTGTCGCTTGATGAAATAAATCCATAGTTGAATCGATGTTTTGTTCCATCATCATTAAACTTTGTTAGTGCCATACCATATTGAGCGCTACCACCAGGAACATAATTAAAAGCTGGGCTAAAACAATCTCTGCATTGACCAGCGTCTAATCGATCTAACAAACTAAAATGTGGTACAACCTTCCAACCATCTCGACCTCTGTCTACTACAGCTTGTTCAGTGAATTTTTTTCTTGTCTCGCATTCACTGGTTTCAATGCCTTGCGCAATGCATCTCTCATAAATTACTTCTCCTGCTCGATAACATAAAGGGGTAAACTCTTTAGTGCCCTCTGGGCAAGTTTGTGTTCCGATATCATAAACTCTACCGTCTTTAGCTGTAAATGTTCCGTTCTCCACATCAGCATAACCATCTTGTAAACCGAAAAATATATCTGTTATAAGCTCGCCCTCTCTAACAGGAGTAGAGGCTCTCCACGACCGGTACTCTTCAGAATTTCCATGACCAGAATGCATCTCTAGTAGATCAAATTGTTGTGGGTATTGTTTGGATAACTCCAAACCTCTATCAAGCGTGTATGCTTTTGGGGTGTAGAATCCCCAAGTTTGACCATGAGGTATTATTAAATAATCTTTAGTATACTCCTCTACTTTATTTGCAAGCGATAAAGGAGTAATGGCCTCCTCATGACAATCTAACGGCAAATCTTTTGATAAAACATCCTCTGGACATAACGGTACTTTTTTTGTCTCAGCAATGTATCTTCTAAAGTCATTATAATTTTTAAAGTTTTTTACATCTATTATTGGGAATAAAGAATTTGGATATTCTGGAGCATTATTTAATAATGCATCTCTTGCAACACTTTTAGATGCAATTGCCCTTGGTGGTAATTTATCGTCTTCTTCATCTTTTAGAACTACATTGTGGTGCCCCCAATGAGTATTTCTAGTTGCACCAACTTGAGTCCACTCCCAACCAAGAAAAGCGACACAGTCTGGATTATTTCTATCCTTAGATAGAGCATTACATTTTCTAATGGTCTCTTTAGTTTCTTGCCATCGTTTAGGAGTAGTGGCTTCCGCATGATCAGTAATTGCCCAGAAGTCAACAGCTGCGCAATGACGGGCAAAATCACAAGCATCGGCTACGGGGTGTATTCCTGTTCCACCAACTATTGGTAAATTCCCCTGATGTGCATCTGCAGAAAATGTTGAATGTACGTGCAAATCGCCAAATAAAATATGTTTTGTTGGCTCTACAGCCAAGATCTCAGCAGCATTATTTTGCCGGTCAATTCTATCTTGAATAAATTGTTCTGTATTAGATGTTCCTGTGATTTCTCCTGGCCCTAAGTCTTCACTAAAGATTGTATAATTAATAATTATTAAGGACGTTACACAAAATAAAATTAGTATTAATATAAAATAGAAAAAAATGCGTAATATTTTCATAACTAATAAGTAATTATAAATTAAAATGCCAAAAAACAAAAACTTTTATCTATTTCTGCTCTCCTTGATATTGGGTTTAATTATCTTATTTTTTGAGATTTTCTATAACCAAAATTCAGCAAATTTTATCAATAATCGTGCGATTGCTAAGGTAAATGATCAATACATTAATGAAGACCAATTTCTTAAATATGCGATAACTCTTGGTGCTGATTTTAAAGCAGAGGAAGATGAAGAGTTAATAGATCTCGTGCTTGAGAGAATGATTGAAGAAGAGCTCCTTGTACAAAGAGCAATTGAATTAAAATTACACCAACAAGATATTCAAGTTCGAAAAGTTTTAATAGAGCAAATTATAGAGTTTATTTTGCAATTGGAGAATTTAAACCCATCTGACGAACAATTAAAACAATATTTTATAAATAATATTGGAAAATACAGTTCTGACGTTGAATTAAAAATTGATAGTATTTTTTTAAAATCAAAAAGTGAGGGCTCCGCAATGTTAGGTAGTGAGTATGATTTTGAACTTCACCAGAATAAACTTGATAACGTAACAAGTTTTATTGAAACTTATGATTTTTCAGCAGCGAAACAAAAATTTAATGAGCCTGGGTTTTTTATAATTCCTAATGGATTAATTAAATATAAAGATTGTATTCAATACTTAGGACCAACGATTTGTAATAACCTCAGGTCTCTTAATCCTGGAACTGTCACTGAACCTATTTTTTATAATAATGGTTTCTATTTTTTAAAATTAGTTGAAATCAAAAAATCGCTTGCCGAAGCTAAAGATTTTTCAAAGTTTAGAGAGCAGATAATTTTTGATTATCAAAATTATGAAGATGATCAGGCTTTCATAAAATATATAGAATTTTTGAAATCTAGGGCGTCAATAACAAAATATGATTTAAAATGAAAAAAATACTGCTTTTTTCGTTAATTCTTATAATTATATCTAAATTTAGCTATGCTCATTACTTTAGTGAATCATATTCAAACTGGATTATTTCAGACAATAAAGTTTCGGCGACATTTACAATATTAAAATTAGAAGCAACACGTGTTCTTCAAATTGATAAATTTCAAGAAATTGGACAAGAAAAGCAACTATCAGAAGGTGAGGTTTTTTTAGAGTATTTTAAGCCGAGAATATCAGTTTTAGAGGCTTCAAAAGAATGCCTATTAGATAAAGTACCATCATTAATAAATGGTAAAGATGAGTATCATACAATTGAACTTAGTTACTTATGCGACTCTACTAATTCAATAAAAATAATTAATAATATTCTTTTTGATATTGCTCAAAGTCACGTTCACTTAAGCCGTATAAGTATAAATGACCAAATTTTAGAAAAAGCTTTATTTTATAATGATCAAACAATTTTCATCAACGATCTAAAGACTAATAAAGAGAAAAGTTTTGTTGATAGTTTAACTAACTTTATCAGCACTGGTATAAATCATATTTTAACTGGATTTGATCATCTAATTTTTTTAATGGGCTTGATAATACTTGTGAATAATTTTAAACATTTGTTAATTGTCATTACAGGATTCACTCTTGGGCATAGTGTTACACTGGCATTAGTTGCTCTTAATATTGTGGTACCTAATACATTGATGATCGAGGCTTTAATAGGATTTACAATTTTATTTATTGCAGCTGAATATATGATGAAAGACGAAAAGAACTTCATTCCTATTATTGCTATTCTTTTATCCATTTTAACTCTTGCTGCTATAAGTTCTTTGTTTTTACAAATCTCAATGACACTTATTTCCTTTATAGCTCTGATACTTATAACGATAGGATATTTTGGAATTCTAAGAAATCTGAAGAATAAAGGCTCTTTTCGAATTATAATTACAAGTTTATTTGGAATAATTCATGGATTTGGCTTTGGTACATTTTTATTTAATTCTGAGTTTGATCAAACCAATATAATAAGTGCGTTATTTGGTTTTAATTTAGGCGTAGAAATAGGACAAATCATTTTTTTAATGATTTTCATTTTATTAAATCTATCTTTAATAAAGCTACTAAAATCAAAAAATCATCAATACTTAATGCAAACTTTAATGATTATAGTTTCTAGTTTAGGATTTTATTGGTTTATACAAAGACTTTATTTCTAATTAAATTGCTGAGTAATTAGAATAAAAGTTAAAATTATCACTAAAAACGATAGTGGCACTCTCATATTTAAAAACCAATATGGAGTTGCTTTTTTATTATATAAATAAAAATCAGTTAGTGTGGCAAATATGTAAGATGCAATAATAAGGCATAATGACAGAACCAATGAGTGCAGCACTAGCAGAGCACCCCAGGCAATTAAAGCTGGTACAACAGATAATGTTAATGGAAATCCTATATTAAATAGTTGATCAGCTTTCGAAATAATCATGCCCCATTGAATGCCACCCAAAAATGACGCAATAATCGCTGAATATGCAATGAATGTATAAAGAAGAAGTTCATAGACATTATTTTCTGGTGGCGAAATAAAATATGCTGCAAAGATTAAAATAAATGGTATTAATCCTAGTATTCCTAAAATTAAAAATGATCTTTGTCCCATTAACCTAATCTGTAAAATAACCTAAAGTTTGTAAAAATTTCAATTTTCCACCTTCTACTTTTATAGATCCATTAGTCAACGCTAATGAAATTTGTGCAATATTTTGTAATCCTGCCAAGATTTCTTTCAATTCGTGTTGGTTAGTTTCAACAATAAGATCTGCATTATCAATCTTATCATACCCTAGCTCAATAATACCGCGTCTAAAATTCAAGACAAAAACATCATTAATATCTTTAAATTTAAACATAACTTTTTCTTCAACATCAACAGTTTTAGCTGCATTTAAATTTACCGGTAAAGATTTGATAATTGACTTCATTGGAATTGCTTCAAGTTGCTTAGATGAAATGGCTACATCTCTAAAGTATACACCATAATCACCGCGCAATTCTCCCGCGACAGTTTTATAGAAATAATAGTCGTTAGAAGCGGTTTGAGTTTGAGCAAATTTTTCAGCTGCATTTGCCTTAATATTTTTTGCTTTTTGATCATTATTATCAAGGGCTATTAGGGAGTCTGCTAGCTCCATAGACCATTGATACTCTCTATTTTTTAAAGCTGTCTCTGCTGCTGAATACAAGTCAGTTTGCTTTTGAGCTAAAGCAATCATTTTTTTAGCTTTTTCTTCAGGAGAGAGTGGGTGTAAGGTTGTAATATTGCCATTAAACCAACCAATATATCCAGAAAAAATTGACCTGACATAGGAACTTATAGAGCCGTAGAATTCTTGTAAGTAAGGCGATTCACTAAGATGTGATGGTAATTGAATTTTTGATACAATCTCATTTGGTAATAAGCCTTTATTTATATGTCTTACAGTCTGATCATGAACAAATTGAATTGCATCTCTATAATCTGTAAGCGCCCTATAGACATTGTCTTTTCCAATAACTGGTCGACTATGGCTAGGAATTAAATATTTTGCATTTAATTTTCTAATTTTATCTAAACTATAAACCCATTCCATCGGACTTCTATATTTTGTTCCTCTAATTGCATATAAGTTTGCGAAAGATCTATAAAAATTATCACCTACCATAACGGCTTCTTGCTCTGGCAAATATACATAAAGATGATCGTCGGTTTCACCTGGTACGTGTGCTAATTCCATTTGAATATTATCAATTTTAAGATTTAATATTTTATCAAAAGTTACATTAGGACGTATTAATCCAGATGTTGTATCTGCATTAATTTCTAAAAAGCCCCCAATACCTTGATGAACTATACTTTCTTTATTTAGCGGTATTCCAAATTGTCTTGCGGAACGCTCATAGATGATTGGGCGTATAATAGTTGAAATATTATCAATGTTATAAAGTATATTCTCTTGACCATAAACTTTAACATTTGTATCACTGGCAAATATAGTCGCGCCTCCAATGTGATCTGGATGATTGTGCGTATAAATAATGTTATTAATTGGATTTTTTGAAATTTTGTTTAAATCTTTTTTTATTTCAGTTGCAGATTCTTCACTGCCAGCAGTATCAATAATGATATTTTCATTGTCTCCAACTACCATAATAACATTTGCTAAGGCATACCCGATTGCAATATAAATGTTTTTTTCAATTTGAATTATATCTTTTCTAAATTCGTTTGCATGATCAGTGCTGAGACCACCTTTTTGAGATATTGTACGTTCAGTAGTGGTTTGCTCGCTACAAGAAATCAATGAAAAGATAAGTGAAATTATCAATAACGATTTATACATTTTAATTTTTATATTTATTTACTAGATCTAATTTTTAATAGATCTTTAAGCTACAACAATAGTTTTAGAAATGAAATATAATAATGAAACACTTGGTGCAATTGCACTGATCTTTGCCGGAATATTTCTAAGTTTTGGTGGAGTGATTATAAAGTATATGGAGTCAGCCTCTGCATGGCAAGTGACTGGATATCGATCTATCACTTTTAGCCTTGCAATACTTCTTTATATTTTTTTAAAGTATAAGAAAGATACTCCAAAAGTATTTCAGAAAATTGGTTACAACGGTATATTGGTTGCAGTTATACTTGGATTTAGTAATACCTGTTTTGTATGGGGTATGAGTACAACCTCAGTTTCAAATGCTGTTTTTATTATGAGTACGGGTCCACTTTTTGCAGCTGTGTGCTCGTACTTTTTTTTAAAAAGAACTATAGGTAGAAAAACATTAATTGCAATTGGAGGGTCAATGATTGGTATATCTATTATGTTTTCCGGTGGCATTGAGTCTACTAATTATATTGGAAACATAATTATTTTAGGAGTTCCTATTGCATTTGCTTTTCAGTTAACAATATTAAACTTTAATTCACATATTGATTTTATGCCTGCAACTTTTTTGGGTGGTGTATTTTCTTCGCTGATTGGTTTTGTTTTCATGTCTAGTTTAGATATTTCAACTCACGATTTATTACTTTGTTTGTTTATGGGTGCATTTCAAGTTGGTATAGGATTTATGCTAATAACTATTGGTTCTAGATATATACCTCCGCACAGAGCTGCTTTATTTTTACTTATGGAACCTGTATTAGCGCCAATTTGGGCTTGGCTTGGTGTTGGCGAAATACCAGCGGCTGTAGAAATGTTAGGGGGTTTAGTTGTTTTATCTTTTGTCTCTTACAAAATAATTGATCAATTTAAAAACACTCAGAATGGTTAGCTTTTTAAATTTTTCACTATGTTTATAAATTTTAAGTGACAAAATATTCTTTAATATTTAGATTTCAAATATGAAAATTAATATTCTCTCTGGTGCGTTGGGTGCAGAAATTTTGAACTTTAGTTTAAATACAATCACCCATGACAATTTTAAGATTTTGAATGACTTACTTTTAGAACATAAAGTTATTTTTTTTAGAGATCAAAATATTGCTCCAGAAGAATTAATGTATCTCGGATCTTTATTCGGTACAGTTGAAGAGCATGCATATGTAAAAGGATTAGAAAATTTTCCACAAATTACTAGGATTGTTAAAGCCGCAAATGAAAAAAATCAATGGGGCGAGGGATGGCATAGTGACGTGAGTTATGATTTAAAACCTTGCAAAACTATTATCCTCAGATCAATAAAAATTCCACCAGTAGGTGGAGATACTGTGTTTTCAAATATGGAATTAGCTTGGGAAACTCTTGATGAAGGTATTAAAAATATAATTCATGACAAGAAAGCATTACATGAGTCAAATGGGTCAAAATTTTTTGTTGAAAACTATTCACAGATGGAAAGCAATGGTCTTGTAGGTGAAAAATATTCAAATGAACATCCTATAGTAAGGACACATCCTGAGACAGGAAATAAAATTTTATTTGTCAATCCAACCTATACAAAGAAAATTTTAGGAATACCAGAAAATGATAGTAATAAATTACTCGAAAAAATTTTTAGACATCAAGAAAGACTGGATCTTTCATGTCGATTTAAATGGACCGACAATGCAATAGCTATTTTAGATAATAGGTGCACGCAACATTATGCAATAGCTGATTTTTACCCAGGAAGAGGCTTGGGACATGAACGAATTATGGATAGAATTGCAATAGTAGGCGATCAACCATTTTAATTTACTATTCCTGCATATTTTTTTGAATAAACATTACTTGCGACAAAATAAATAGTAATGACAATCCCATAATACCAAATAATTTGAAGTTAACCCAAACGGTGTCAGAAAAGTTTCTATAAACTATCTCATTACAAATCGCTAAAAATAAAAAAAATATTGCCCATCTGTATGTCAGCTTGAACCAGGCAGAGTCATTTAATTTTAATGAAGACCCCATTAAATTTTTAAGCAAAGGTTTTTTAAAATATAGGCCTATTAAAAGAATTGATGCAAAAATAAAGTTAACAAAAGTAACTTTAAATTTTATAAACCAAGGATCATCAAGAGCTACTGTTAGAAAACCAAAAATTAATATCAAAATTGAGCTAAATAACAGCATTGGTGGAATTTTTTTTTCTACAATATAAGACAGTACCATAGCCACCACTGCAGCAAGCATTAATGGAACTATTGCACCTTGAATTTCCCCTGTTTTAAAAAAGAAAATAAAAAAAACTACTATTGGACCATATTCAATAAATGGCTTAGCTATACTTTTCACAATAATTAATTACTTTTTGCTCGAGAAATATACTTTCCACCCTTTAAACCACTAAAAATTTCCTCAACCAATGGATGAGCAACGGGTTCTGGTATCTCTTCTTCTAATAAATTTTGTTGAGAAACATAAGCTATGTATGAAGGTTGATTCGGGGACTCAGCTAGTAAGTGATAAAAAGGTTGATCTTTTTTTGGTCTAACTTGAGCTGGGATCGACTGATACCATTCTTCTGTATTATCAAACTCAGGATCAACATCAAAAATGACACCTCTGAAATCGAAGTATCTATGTTTTACAATTTGTCCAATTTCAAATTTTGCTTTATTCATAAGTCAAAGATAGTAATTATTCGCAGTTTTTTCAAGGTATGAGAAATGATCTAACTTGCTGTTTTTGCACCATCTAATAATTCAATAATTTTCTGCTCTTTAATATACCCTGGAATCATTGTGTTATTAATTATTGATGCAGGTGTGCCTCTTAAACCCAGGTCTTTTGCTAGTTTTTTATTTAATTGAATAGTTTTATCATATGGTTGTGTTTCACTAAAATTGAATATTTTTTCACCTTCAAGATCAAGCTGATTAAGTAAATTAATTATATTTTGTTTATTCATAGAAGAACCCAATTCCATCAACCCGTTATGAATATCAAAATATAAATCTGGATTTTCATTCCAAATCTCTAATGCAACATTAGCTGCGGTTTCAGATATTCCACCAAAAATTGGAAATTCTAAGTAAATAATTTTAGTATCGTTTCTGGTTTTTAAAATATTTGCAAAATCATTTGCTTGTTTAGAACAGTATCCGCAACGATAATCGAAAAACTCTACAATAGTATATTCGCCATCAATGTTTCCTGCCATGGGTGATTGATTTGTATCGTGATTACGAATAATAAAATTTGCTAAAGATGAGTCACTATATACTACTGTTGGTATTAAAATTAATACAACAGATAGAATATACTTTAAAAACTTCATTTATTTAAGCCTATAACAGATTCTATTGTTCCTACATGATTAAATTTTTTATTAGTCATAAAAGTATAAAGTTTTTTATGCTTTATATTATTATCCCAAATTTTATTTGTAGAAAATACATTGCTATTATAATTATCAAATTGATTTCGTTTGACAATTTGTACACCACAATAAACTAAAGGTATTTTAGCTTTATTGTTTTCAAATCTTTCAATTTGATTTTTTTTATTTTTTATAAAATCCCCATTTCCTGAGTAACCAAAAGTATTTTTAATTTTGGTAGTCATTAAAAAGGAGTCCATAATTTTTCCATCGAATTTATTAATTAATCCTTTTAATGATTTGGAGGTGTATTGATCCCAAAAAACATCGCTATTCATAACTAAGATAGTTTTTGAATTAGTAAGTCTAAAAGCTTTTTTTATTGCGCCACCAGTATCTAATATTTTTTTTGATTCATCTGAAATTTTAATACTACTATCTAGTTTCTTCACGTAGTCTACTATTTGCTGCGATTTATAATGAACATTAATTATAATATTTTTTATTCCAGCTTTTTTTAAGTTATAAATACAATGCCAAATCAACGGTTTGTTTTGAACCTCAATAAGGGGCTTGGGCATGTCTTTTGTTAAAGGAAGCATTCTTTTACCAAAGCCAGCAGCCAATATTAATCCAGTATTTACATTTTGTTTACTCATTGGGTAAATTTAATTTTAGCCATTTATAAATATCAATCATTATAGGTTTTTTTAAATTATTATTAATAAATTGCCATGCATTATCATTAAATTTCATATACTGTGATTTTTGATCCCTAATACTTAATCTGCAAAAAATACCCAAAATTTTTAAATTCCTTTGAACGGAATAGAAAGCCATTTCGTTATCTAACTGCATAGAATCGTATCCCGTTGCGTCTATAAAGTACTTTATTAAAGATGTTTTAAGCTCTAATGAAATTGGTCTTCTTACATCCTCAATAAGAGAGATGAGATCATAACTTGACTGACCGAAAACAGCATCTTGAAAATCTAAAAGCCCAACTTGACATAAACCAGATTTAGAATGCTGAAAGACTAAATTATCAACATGAAAATCCCTTAAAACTAGAGTATCGTATTTGAGATTAAGAGAAGTAATTGTCTTAGAAAAAATTTCTTTAAATTCATTTATTTGATTTTCATTTATATTTATATTTAAATAACTTTTAATATACCATTCAATAAATAACTCAGTTTCACTAATCAACTTTTCATCTGAATAATTTTCGACTAAATTATTTTTACTAAACTGATTAATGTTCCTATTATGTAAATATATTAAAATATCAATAGCTTTTTTATAAAGGCTCTCTTCGTTATTCGCATTTAATACTTTAGAAAATAAATTATCTCCTAAGTCTTCTAATAACAAAAATCCATTTTCTTTATCAATTGAATAAATTTTGGGTGCATTTAAACTTATACTAATAAGTAAATTATCTATATTAATAAATGCATCTAAATCATCAACCAATGTTGGATCAGCATCCATTAAAATTTTATCTGCTACTCTAAAATATCTTCTAAATGAAGCGTCACTTGTAATGGCTTTAATTTTTTTTTCCTTAATCTGGTTGCTTTCTAGAAAAGCGTTTATCTGATCTAGTCTTGAGCCCACATTAATTCTTTCTTTTTTGTATTCCCAATAAACTTAAATTTTATTGATCTTTTGTTATGACTTATCAAATCAATATTAATTTCTATTCTATTTTTTGGGAGCGCATTTAGAAAATTGTTCGCCCATTCTATTATACAAATACCATTTGATACCGAGTTTGCATAATCTAACTCAATTAATTCCTCTTCTTTTTCAAGTCGATAAAAGTCGTAATGATTAATAAGGACTTTTTTAAATTTATATGTTTGCAGCAATGAAAAGGTAGGGCTAGGAATTTCTCCAGAAACTGATTTATTTTTTATTAATGATTGAATCAAATATCTTGAAAATGTTGTTTTACCAGCCCCTAAGTCTCCGTTTAGACATATTACACAACTGCTTGGAATAGAATTAGCAAACTTTTCTGCTACTTTCTTTGTATCACTTTCTTTTTGAACAATCATTTTAAGATTGTAACATATACATTAGAACTAGTATCTATAAGCGTCTGGTTTAAATGGACCAGCCTGATCCACATTTATATAATCTGCCTGCTCTTGCGATAATTTAGTCAGTTTTGCACCTAGTTTATCTAGGTGAAGAATTGCGACTTTTTCATCAAGGTGTTTTGGAAGTACATAAATATCATTCTTATATTGATCAGTATTTTCCCACAACTCAATCTGAGCTAAAACCTGATTAGTAAACGAAGCACTCATAACAAAACTTGGATGACCTGTTGCACAACCAAGATTCACTAAACGACCTTCGGCTAAAACTATTACTCTCTTACCATCTGGAAACTCAACTTCATCAACTTGAGGCTTAACATTATGCCACTTATGATTTTTTAGAGCATCAATTTGTATTTCTGAGTCAAAGTGACCAATGTTACATAAAATCGACCTATCCTTCATATCTCTAATATGATCAATTGTAACAATGTCTTTATTGCCAGTAGCTGTAACAACAATGTCTGCTTCTTTTATATTGTCTTCCATGTTAACTACTTGATAGCCTTCCATTGCAGCTTGTAACGCACATATTGGATCTACTTCAGTAACAAGAACTCTAGCGCCTTGGCCTCTCAATGCTGCTGCACTTCCTTTGCCAACATCACCAAATCCAGCAACAATACATGTTTTTCCTGCAAGCATTACATCAGTTGCTCTTTTTAGAGCATCAATTAAACTTTCACGACATCCATATAAGTTATCAAATTTTGATTTAGTAACTGAGTCATTTACATTAATTGCAGGTATCATTAACTCACCCTTAGCAACCATTTCTTTTAGTGATTTAACTCCTGTAGTTGTTTCCTCTGAAACACCTTTAATACCCTTCATCATTTCAGGATAGTTTTTGTGCATATATGCCGTTAGATCTCCACCATCATCTAATAATAAATTTGGAACCCAACCTTCCTTACCAGTAATTGTTTTTTCAATACATTCCCAATACTCTTCTTCAGTTTCACCCTTCCAAGCAAAGACTGGAATACCTTTTCTTGCAATTGCCGCCGCGGCCTGATCTTGTGTTGAAAAAATATTGCATGAAGACCATCTCACATCTGCACCTAAAGCAACCAAAGTATCAATTAAAACAGCTGTTTGAATAGTCATGTGGAGACAGCCAATTATTCTTGCTCCACTCAGAGGTTTATCATTACCGTACGCACTTCTTAAGGCCATTAGTCCTGGCATTTCTGTTTCTGCTATCGCAATTTCTTTATCACCCCAATCAGCTAGTGATAGATCTGCCACTTTAAAGTCTTGGTTATCGGTCATTTTTAAACTCCTGAAAGATTAAGTTATATGTATTTAAATCGTGAGTAACATAAATTCAATAGTTATTTATAGGTAAATTAATAATAAATTTAGCTCCCATTACTCGGCCCTCATTTATTTGATTTTCGGCTCTTATATTTCCCTTATGAGCTTCAATTATTTGTCTCGCAATATGCAATCCTAACCCTGAATGCGTAGAGAGAGTTTTTTCATTATTTTCTCTAAAGGTATAGAATCTATTAAAAATATTTTCTATATTTAATTCTTTTATACCTGGGCCATTATCTGCAACAGTTATTGTTAAATAACTTGATGCCAAGCTTAAATTTGTTTCTACTATCCCATCTGTTGTGGAAAAAGAAACTGCATTATCATATATATTATGAAGTGCTCTTTTTAGAAACTCTTCATGCCCATAAATAAAAATATTATCATTAAAATTATCACTACTAATTAATTTAAAATTTAAATTTTTATTTTTTATTCCATTATATTCTGAGATAACCTTTTTTAATAATATTTGAATATCAATTTGATCGTTTTTAAGATCCGACATCAAAGCTTCATCTTTCATCATAATCGAATAATCGGTTATAATTGCCTCAATTCTTGCAATATCATTTTCAATAGCAGATATGAATTTAGTTTGAGTATTGTTTTCATTACTTTTCATAACTTCAGTTGCCATTTTTATAGAAGTCAAAGGATTCCTTATTTCATGCATTAAGTCTGCAGAATATTCTTCATTTTCTTGAATTTTATCTTTTAAACCTTCAACCTTCTCAGCAAGAATTTTCGATAAATCTCCAATCTCGTCTTTTCTTTTATTTAAATTTAAAATTGTTGAAGTTGATTTTGTTTTTGTTTGAATATTTTTTGCCGAGTCGGCAAGTTTTTTTATAGGAGAGATTACAACTGATGATAAGAAAATTGAAAAAAGGAGCAAGATTATCATTATTGGAATTGCCCCAATTAAAATACTTGTTCTATTTGCCCTAATTACTTTTTGTATATCCCTATTATCTTCGTAAGCAACGAGATAAATGTCTTGATTAAAGTTAGACAATAAGCTTATTGAGATTATTTCTATTTTGTTTTCCTGATAATTTTGATCATTAATATCTGATTTAATAATAAAATTTTGCTGATTATCATTTGAAGTAGACTTAAATTTTGATTTAAATAAAATACTATTTATAAAAGTCCTCCCTAGAATCTCTTCATTTACATATAAATCTTGATAATTTTCAAGTTCATTTTCAAGTGTCACAGCGCTTTTATTTTGAAATGCTTCCTCATTTAAATCATAGCCTTTAGAATCCAAAATAATGTTACGTTTTTTATCTAATATGATGATAGAAACATTTTTATTTTCTAGAATGGAATTAATTTCTTTTATTACTCTAAAATCAACTAACGACTCAATAATATTATCTTTAAAGCTAATTTTTTGAATATATTTTTGTACTAGTTCTGATTGATTTTTTATTTGCTGAATTCTTTTATCAACTAAGTTGTTTTGTGATAACTGCAGTGTTACCAATACAATAATGGCAATTAAGCCTAAGCCTAATATATTATAAAATAAGAATTTTCTAAAAAGTGTATTCAAGTAATCTTATTCTAATAAACATTTCAAATTATTTCCATTGATAACCTGAGCCGTACAATGTGTGAATTGAATTGAATTCAGGGTCTAATTTCTTAAATTTCTTTCTAATTCTCTTAACATGACTGTCAATAGTTCTGTCATCTACATCAATTTCATCTTTATATGCTATATCCATCAACCTTTCTCTAGTTTTTACAATTCCAGGTCTTACAACTAGTTCATGAATGATTTTAAATTCAGTTGTGGTTAATGGATCTTGTAATAGCCTTTCTTTCCACTCACATTCTTGCCTCTCTACATCAAGTCTTAAATCATCGTAGACTATTATTTGACTTTTCTCATTTTTATTAGAAATAGTTTGGATAGTCTTCAGTGTATTTTTAATAGTTTCAATTAATATTTGAATTGTAAGATTGCCGCCTTTTGTAACATAACTATCTGCGCCGTGCATTAGACCTTTAAGCCGATCTACTTCTTTATCTTTAGATGTTAAAAAAATTACTGGTATTGACAACTTATTACGAATTTTTTTAAATAGCTCATAACCATCCATTCGAGGCATTTTAATATCTATAACTGCTATATCGGGCGGATGTTTAAAAAAACTATTTAATGCTGATTGTCCATCACTAAAAGTATGGATATTAAAATCTTCTTTTTTCAATAACTCCTCCATAGACATTAAAATATTTCGATCATCATCTACGAGAGCAATTAGTGGTTTTTTAATACTATTCATATATTTTATATTATACTTAAAATTGTTTATTTTAAGGCGCTATACATCCACAAATTGTTAAATTTTATTAATTATATTATACCCATAATTATTAATATTAGTCATATTTAACCTTAACAAAATATTCATAATGTGTTTTATTGACCGTTCAAATTTATGGAAAATCCTATAAATAATAAAATATTAGCGACGGCTGAGGTATTCAGAAACTTAAGTTCTGATCAATTATACCAGGCTGCTCTAGATAATGGTGAGGGAAGGGCTTCTAAATACAAAGCTCTAGTTGTTACCACTGGCGATAAAACTGGTCGTTCAGCTAATGATAAATTCATTGTTAAAGAAAAAAACTCTCAAGATAAAATTCATTGGGGCGAAACTAATGTACCAATGAAAGAAGAAAATTTTAATAAGATTCTAAAAGCATTTGAAGCCTATGCGCAAGAAAAAAGGCTTTATGTTCACGATTTATTTGGTGGTGCAGATAGAGATTTTACACTTCCAGTTACCATAATAACAGAATTCGCTTGGCATGGATTATTTTCAAGACACATGCTGGTTAGACCTTCAGAAGAGGAATTAAAAAAATATTCTAGTGAATACACAATCATTAATTTTCCTAAACTAAAGCTAGATCCATCAACTTATAGAACTAATAGTGAAACTGTAATTGCTATTAATTTAGATAAAAAAATTATATTAATATGTGGTACTGAATATGCTGGTGAAACAAAAAAATCAGTTTTTACTCTACTAAACTATCTTTTGCCGGACATAAATACTATGCCTATGCATTGCTCAGTTAATACAGGTCAAGAGGGTGACTCAGCTATTTTCTTTGGTCTATCTGGAACAGGAAAAACAACTTTAAGTGCTGATCCTAATAGATCTTTATTAGGAGATGATGAACATGGTTGGTCTGAAGATGGACTTTTTAACTTTGAGGGTGGCTGTTATGCCAAATTAATAAGGTTATCAGAAGAAGCAGAGCCTGAAATATTTGCCACAACTAAAATGAAAAATACGATTATTGAAAATGTAGTTATGAATGACAATGGTGAACTTGATCTTGATAACAATTCAATAACTGAAAATACTCGGGGAGCCTATCCGTTAGATTTTATACCTGGAGTAACGTTGGAAGGAAAAACCTCTCATCCTAAAAATATTATTATGTTAACAGCAGATGCTTTTGGGGTACTACCACCAATTGCAAAGCTGACTCCAGCTCAAGCTATGTATCATTTTTTATCGGGCTATACAGCAAAAGTTGCAGGAACAGAGATAGGTTTAAGCTCTGAGCCAACAGCAACTTTTTCTACTTGTTTTGGGGCTCCATTTATGCCGAGAAATCCAATTGAATATGGTAATTTATTAAAAAGAAAAATTTCAGAATTTAATGTTACCTGCTGGCTAGTTAATACAGGTTGGTCTGGTGGTGTCTATGGCGTTGGAAAAAGAATTTCAATAAAAGATACAAGACAACTTTTGAATGAAGCTCTCATAGGAAATTTATCAAATATCGAAATGAGAAAAGATGATAATTTTGGTTTTGAAATTCCAAAGTCTGTTAATGGTATAAACTCAAATATACTCAACCCCAGAAATTGCTGGTCAGACCCTGCCGCTTATGACTTACAGGCAATTAAGCTAGTTAATATGTTTATAGAAAATTTCAAAAAATTTGAAACTGATGTTGATGAAAATATTAAGTCTTCTGGACCAATTATTAATTAATATCTCTTTCCACATTTAGAAGATCTTCTCTATACCATATACCAGCTAAGTAATAACAAATCATAGCTAATATTCCAAAGCCTCCCATGACTATCATTGTTATAGTTAATGGCTCATCAAAATTATTAAAAATATTATCCGCAAAAAAACCAGTTAAAAATGCGCCTAGTGCGATACCAAAAATATTAACACTTAAAACCCACAATCCTATTACGGTACCTCTTATCTTTGTTGATGTTAAATTTTGGATTGTAGAAAATACTGCGCCATAAAAAAAGGATATATTAATAGATATAAAAAATAATGAAGTATAAAACCAAATACTATCTGGTGATACAAACCTGTATAAAATAACTATCGGTGTCATTATTAAATAGGAGTAAAATAAAAAGTGCATTGGACCCCCTTTTAATTTATTTCCAAATAGATCTGACAAATAGCCCCCTACTATTGTACCAATGCCGCCACCAATTATAAAATATATCCCAAATAAACTATTATATCTTTCAGCAGTAAAACCTCTTTCCTGAACAGCCCATATAGAGTCAAAACTTCCCACTCCAATTGGAATGTTATTAAGCGTGCCAGCTAATATAACAAAAAATAAAGACTTAGACGAAGTAATTGCCTTATAGGTATTTTTTAGACTATCTTTAATTGAAGTACTTTTTTCTTGATTCTGCCTTCCATCAATTTCACCTCTTATTGGTTCTGTCAAAAAGTAAATAAATATACTTATTAGAGCTCCTAATACACCAAGACCGATAAATATATTTCTCCATCCAAAAATTGGTCCTAAACTTGCTTGAATTAAAAACCCTAGTCCAACTCCAAGTGGTATACCAAAATAATAAATGCCTCCTGCCATGCCACGCTTTTCTTTTGGGAATACATCACTTAGCATAGATATTGAACTTGGAGTTAGAGAGGACTCACCCACACCAATAAATGCTCTAGATATAAATAGTAATACAACATTTTTGGCCAATCCTGTTAATGCAGTCATTGAACTCCACAAAAATAACCCAAAAGCTATTATTTTAGTTCTACTTAGTCTGTCTCCAAGAGCCCCAATAAAAATACTACATGTTGCGTAAAAAAATAGGAATACAATACCACTTACTAAGCCCCATTGTGTATTTGTCAGGTTAAAGTCTGCTTTAATTTCATTTCCAAATGCGAATAGAATATTCCTATCAATGAAATTAAGTACATTTAGGAATAAAAAAATAAGCAAATAAAAGTAAGGAGATTTTGTTTTCATAGATCTTACAGACTATGCAGATTATATAAAAATTGCTATTAATTATTATATAATAGTTACTTATGATTAGTCTCTTCCATAATCATCATCATATCTAGTAATGTCATCTTCACCAAAATAAGAGCCTGTTTGAATTTCAATTATTTTTAAGATTTCATCACTTTTATTTTCTAAACGATGTTTAGCGCCCATACTAATATGTATTGTTTCATTTTTAGTTTTTGTAAATACATCTTCATCTATAATAATTGTTGCTTCTCCCTCTAATATTATCCATGTCTCTTGTCTTTTTTTATGTGATTGAAAACTTAATCTTGACCCTGATTCGACTACAAGCTCTTTAATTTTATATTCCTTTTTTTCATCAAGAACTTTGAAATAGCCCCAAGGTCTTTTTTCCATAGGTGATTTCCATTCTTCTAGAATCCAACTAGATGAATTTTTTTTAAAATCACCACCAATACCAAAAGCAAACTCAATATTTGAGTCATTTTTAAATTTCTCCATTTCTAATATATTTCCTGAATTCCTATCGCCACCATTAGCAAATATAATTTTATGATTTGGATATAATTTAATAGTCTTGCTAATTGCATCAGATGCAGAGTTGTCTTGATCATTAAAGGTTACAATTCCATCGACGGCTGAAAGGGCCTCTATTATCGATGATCTTTCAGAAAGAGGCATAAAAAATTTACCTTTTTTTTTAATCAGCCAGTCATCAGAATTTATTCCTACAATCAACTTATCACCAAGTTTTTTTGCATCATCAAAATAAACCAAATGGCCAGAGTGAAGAGGATCAAAACCTCCAGTTACTAAAACAATTTTTTTTTCCACTATATTTCTAATGGGCCTCATCCCAATTATCACCAAAACTTGATTCCACTAATAAAGGAACCTCTAAACTTATTAATGGATCTAAAGCATTTTCCATTTCCTGTCTAATCAATACCTGATATTTTTCTATTTTACTCTCTTGTACCTCAAAAATTAATTCATCATGAACTTGTAAAAGCATTTTACAATCAGAATTGTTTGAAATTTTTTTTTCATGAATTTTTATCATAGCTCGTTTGATTATATCAGCTGCAGTACCTTGAATAGGAGCATTAATAGCAGCTCTTTCCTGAAAAGATCTATAAGCAAAATTTTTATCTTTTATTTTTGGAAAAAAACATTTTCTTCCACATAATGTTTCTACGTAACCTTGTTCTCTACACAATGCTTTTGTTTCTTCCATATATTTTTTTATTCCAGGGAACTTATCAAAATATTTTTTGATAAAGTTATTTGCCTCATGATTTGAGATTGATAATTGTTTTGCCAGACCAAACCCAGAAATTCCGTAAATAATTCCAAAATTAACAGCTTTAGCTCTTCTGCGTAAGTCTGAAGTAATTTTTTTAATATTTATACCAAATATTTCAGAGGCAGTTAATGCATGTATATCTTCTCCATTTTTGAATGCCTCTATTAGTGGTTCAATTTGTGCAATATGTGCTAATATCCTTAATTCGACTTGGCTATAATCTGCAGATAAAATCTTATTTCCTTTTTCAGATATGAATGCTTTTCTTATTAGTCTGCCTTCAGTTGAACGAATAGGAATATTTTGTAAATTTGGATCACTTGAAGAAAGACGACCAGTATTAGTGGATGCCATTGCATAGGAGGTATGTGCCCTTTTTGTATTTAAATTTATATGGTTCTGTAGTGCCTCGGTGTAAGTATTTTTTAGTTTTGATAATTGACGCCAACTTATAAGGTCTTCCGCTACTTTATTTCCTTCAAAGGCGAGATCTTCAAGAACCTCAATGCCAGTAGAATATTCTCCAGTTTTCGTTTTTTTAGGCGGTGTTAATTTAAGTTTTTCAAATAAAACTTCGCCCAACTGTTTAGGCGAACCAATGTTAAATTCGATACCACAGATTTTAAAAATTGATTTTTCTAGAACATTAATTTTTTTTTCAAACTCTGATGAAAGTGACTTCAAATATTTAATGTTTAGTTTAATGCCATTCATTTCCATCTCTAAAATTGAATTAACTAGTGATTTTTCTAGATAATGATAAGGACTAATATTTTTATCTTCTAAAAGTTTTTTCTTAAGAAATAGATATAATTTGTAGGTAATTTCAGCATCTTCTGCAGCATAATCAGTTGCTTTTGCAACTTCTACATAATCAAAAGTTATTTGTGATTTTCCAGTTCCAACAATATCTTTAAATTTAATAGTCTCGCGATTAAAATGTACTTTTGCTAACTCATCCATATTATGGCGGTGATTACCAGCATCATTAACGTAAGACATTAACATTGTGTCATCAAAAGATATTACATTGATATTATATTTTTTTAAAACAGCAATATCATATTTAATATTATGTCCTATTTTTAATAGTGAGCTATCGACTAAAATACTTTTTAAAAGTTTTAAGGCTTTCTCAAAATTAATTTGATCTTTAATAATTTCACCATCTAAATTTTTATGCTGTAATGGGATGTAGTATGATCTTCTTGTATTAAAACATATTGCTACACCTACCAAATTTGCATCAATGACATTTAAAGAGTCTGTCTCTAAATCAATAACAAAGCGACCTTCCTGATATATGTCTTCAATCAAGAGCTCAAATGATTTTAAATTTGTTATAGGTATATATTTACTTTTTTCTGTAAAATTACTTTTTGGAATTTCTTTTTTAAATTTAATTTCTTTTTTTTCTTCAGGTTTTTTTTTGTTTAAAGGTATTTTTATTTTTTTTAGTTCAGGATTTTTTTTTGTTAACCTCTCTTTCAATTTAAATAATTCTAAATCATGTAAAAAAGGTATTAACGTATCGTAATTTATGCTCGTTAAATTGAGAGTTTCTAAAGGCTGAATATCATTAACATCATCCTTTAAAGTGACTAATTTCTTACTAATATTAATTAGGTCTTTATTATTAATCAGGCTTTCTCTTCGTTTATTTTGTTTAATTTTTTCTGCAGAATTTAATAAATTTTCTAAATTACCATATTCGTTTATTAGCAATGCAGCAGTTTTTAATCCAATACCTGGTGCACCTGGAACATTATCTGAACTGTCACCGGCTAAAGCCTGAACGTCAATGACTCTATTTGGTTTGACACCAAACTTCTCTATTACATCTTTGACACCAATGTATTTATTTTTCATGGTATCAACTAAATTAATATCATCCGTAACTACTTGCATTAAGTCTTTATCAGATGACACAATAGAGACCTTCCATTTTTTTTTAGCAGCTTGCTTAGCATATGTTGCAATTATATCATCTGCTTCGAACCCAGAGAGCTCAATAGATGGAATACCGAATGCTTTTACTGACTCTTTAATAATTTTAAATTGTGGTATTAGATCTTCTGGTGGTTCGCCTCTATTGGCTTTGTAACCATCATAAATATCGTTTCGGAAAGTTTTTCTAGCACTATCAAAAATAACAGCTAGATGACTAGCTTTTGTATTAGACTTGGTATCCTCTATAAGCTTAAACAGCATATTGCAAAATCCATTGACTGCACCTGTAGGTAGTCCATCACTTTTTCTATAAAGGGGCGGTAGAGCATAATAAGCTCTAAAAATATATCCAGATCCATCAATTAAAAATAGGTGATTTTTATCCGACACTATGAGTCAACTTTTCTCAAAAATAAAAAGCTTGCTACAATAAGGACATCTAATTTCTTTCAAATCTCCCATATCTAAAAATATTTTTGGATGACCCAAAGAACCACCAACTCCTGAACAGCTTATTTTTTTTGAATTTACAATTTCAGTATCAATATTAGTTTTATAATCAATGGAATTATTCATGATTTATATATTACTAGAACAGCGTTAAAAAAACTATAAGGTTATTCACCTGCTGTTATTAAACACTTAAATTTTGAAGGTTCAAAGTCAAATATCTATTATTTCAACTATCTTTTTTTTCTTGGAAATAACTTATCCAATACTACAGCAAGCGCAGGTAAAGTAGTCATAGCACAAAGCATATTAACAATAAACATAAAGGTAAGGAGCATTCCCATATCTGCTTGAAATTTTAAGGCTGAAAAAGACCAAGTCGAAACACCTATGGCTAAGGTGAGTGCTGTAAAGATTACTGCGGCACCTGTATTTGCAAAAGTATTTTGAAAAGCTTGGGTAATATCCTGTCCTTCTTTTAAATAAGTCTGTAATCTATTATAAATATAAAACGCGTAATCAACACCAATACCAACAGCTAATACCATAACAGGTAAAGTAGATATTTTTAATCCAATTTGCATTATATCCATAAAGGCATAACCAAGCATAGTGGCAAACGTCAAAGGAACAGTACAACATATTGTTGCCCTCCAATCCCTATATGTGATAAAGACTAAAAAAACAATTACTGCATAAACTAGGAGCATCATAGGAAGTTCAGACTCCTCTATAACTTCATTGGTTGCATGCATTATACCAACAGTGCCACTTGCAAGCCTAAAATTTGTTTCATCAAACCTAATATTTAAAGCTTCAATATTTGGATTATTTACAAAGTATTCACGGAGAGCTTCTCTAGAATTTCTAATGTCTCTCATGACTTTAGAGTCATATTCATCCAATTTCTGATCCTGAAATAGTGTAGCCAACCTAATAGATAATAAGCTTCTAGTATTAAAATTATTTTGATAACCATAATCTACCCATTCTTCCTTTGAAAATTCATGGAAATTTGTTATTCCTGCAGAAATTGGATCAAATTCAGAACCATAATTACCGCCTAAAAGTCCAGGGTAAATATTTTCTCCTTCCGGTGGTAAGAATGTGTAATCTACTGCTATGGCTTGATCAAGTTGTTGATATTTTTTCTGATACTCTTTTGTCGCGTTAATAACATGCTCTATAGTTGTCGCTTTATGATCTTCAGTAAATATATAAACTGGTAAAATCGTACAATTTTCATTTAATAATCCAGTAGAGGGGTCGGCAATACTAGTTACAAACCCTAAAGCTCTATCATGTCGAGGGACATAATTCCATTTTGGATTACCTTCAGCATAGCCACTTGCTGCTTGTCTAGCTACACCAGATAATGAAATTACTTCCGTGACCCCTTCTACGTTTTCCATATACCAATGAAAATTATCTTGAACGGACATTACATCATAAAGTCTACATGCAAGATCGGGGGTTTCCATGATCACAATAAGAACATCAGACGTTATATTAAAACGTGAAGTAATATCTTTCATATCTTGATTATATACAGCATCAGGTCGTAATTCAGGCGCCCCAGCGTGAAGATCACCAATATGCCTATCAGAAGCTAGAATAGTAGCATAAATAAATAAAATACTACTTATGCCTAAAGTTATAAATGCTGTCCTTGGCTCAGCCATCTTCCCAAAAAACTTCATTGCGTTTCTTCTGCCGGTTATTGCTCGTTCGGCTCTAATAACAAATCCCTCGTTATACTTTGCGTATGATGCAGCGAGTGGGAGCATAACTAGATTAGTTACAATTTTCATTGCAACTCCAATTGAAGCTGTAATACCAAGCTCTTGGATCATTCCAATTGGTAAAAATACTAATGTTCCAAAACCTACCAGATCAGTTACTAGTGCCATTGTTCCTGGAATTAATAATCTAGAAAAACTTGCTCGAGCAGCATAAATAGACGACTGTCCTTCAATAATTTCTTTTGTAATTTGATTTACTTGTTGAATTCCATGAGAAACACCAATTGCAAATACTAAAAATGGAACTAAAATTGCAAGTGGATCTAAGCCAAAACCTAATATTTCTAACATTCCAAATTGCCATATCAGTGATGTTAGCGAGCAAATTAATGGTAGGAATGTTAGTGTCCAAGATTTTGAATAGTAATAGACTGATAGTACAGTTAGTGCAAATGCCAAAAGAAAGAAAATAAAAACATTACCGGCTTGAGACGCAATGTCTGAAATCATTTTCGCAAATCCAATTATATGAATTTGAAATTTTTCATCTTCAAATTGATTTCTCACCTCTATATCAAGTAATTTACCTAATTCTATATAGTCAAGTGCCTCACCAGTTCTTGCGTCAAATTCTGTTAACTCAATTTTTATTAGTGCTGATGTAAAATCATTTGACACAATTTTTCCAACATGCCCGCCAGTTAAAATACGCTCTTTTATCTTTTCAATTTCTATTTCATTTAAATCTTCTGGAATTATATTTCCTGGAATCACCGGAGAAGCTTCATACCCTTCTTCGGTAACACGCAATACTCTTACATTTGGAGTCCATAATGAAGTCAAAGAAGCTTGATTGGCTCCTGGTAAATATCTCACTGCTTCAGATACTTCTAAGAGTTTTGATAAGTAGTCCTTTTCAAAAATATCACCTTCAGTATTTCTCACAGCAATGATAAGGTTATTTGATCCAAATAATGCATCTTCGTACTGATAAAATGTTTTTATAAAGCTATGGTTACTCGGAAGCTGCTTATAAAACCCAGCATCAAGTTTTAACTGTGACGCAAAGAATCCCATAACTATAGTCAATAAAACAAAGGCCGACAGGATTGAAAGTCTGTATTTAAAAAATAAATTCTCTATTTTTAAAACCATTAGATTAATTGGAAATAATTATAAAATTTTACGAAAAGTATAAGAAAAAATTGCTTATGTACATTAATTATTGCCATATTTTCTAATTTTTGAATGACTTATGTGAATAGTGCCTTTATTTATAAATATTAAGTACAAATCTATTTATCTATAAAATTAAGTTACTGTATTGATGGGATAAATCAAATTTAATAGTTTCAATATATATCAATTTGATATAGAAATTATTTGAATAGTAAAAAATTTATATTATATTAACCCAAAATGCCTAGTACATCTGAAAAATTAAAATTTGCTAAAATTGTTGTAAAAGACAAGTTTTATAAAGTCAAAGAGAGTTGGCAAACATCGCAAAGTGGTAAAAATGCACTAACCAAAGATCCTGCCTATAACGCTGCCAATCCAAAGCACTTTATACCTATGATGGATGAAGATAGATATACTGATAGATCAAGCGCATTTGATAAAATAATTAGTGCAACACATAAACATTTTTGGGATCCTTTAGACAAAAAATATATTGATTTTGATCAACCATTTGATTTAGAAAACGAACACATTGTTAATCCAGAAGGTCCTTTTGGTCTTGAGCTTGAAGTTCCAAGTATTGCAGAAAAATTAACAGAAAAACAAAAAATTAAATTAAACAATGAAAGTTTTCGTTTTGTTTTATCACAAATACTGCATGGGGAACAAGCGGCCTTATCTCTAAGCGCTAGCTTATGTCATGTATTAAAAGACCCTGGTGCTCAAGAGTATGCTGCAAATCAGACTCGTGAAGAGGCGCGTCATGTTACCGGTTTCACAAAATATATCGAATCAAGATGGGGCACTCCTTACAAAGTTGGGCCTACACTTGGAAGGGTTGCGGAGGATATTGTTTCATCAGATGTTGTTTATAAAAAAATAGTTGGAATGCAAATGATGATTGAAGGATTAGCAATGGGAGCATTTGCCATGGCTCATGAAGATACAAATGATCCTGTTTTAAAAACTCTATTAAAATATACAATGAGTGACGAAGCCTTTCATCATAAATTTGGTAAAATATGGGCTGATAGAACTGTGCCAAAATTATCTAAAAGTGAGCACAGAAAAGTAGAAGATTGGGCAGAAAAAATATTTATGGAATTACTGTTTAATCTAGTTAACCCATATGAAAAAAAAGAGATTTATGCTTCAGTTGGTCTTGACCATAAGTGGGTGCAACAAGAAGTAGAAAAATATATCGATCAGAGTGAAATCATTAAGCAAGAAATGAAGAATAATAATAATATTTTTAGGGTATTGGTAAAAACTTTATTAAAAGCTCATATTATAACAGATAGAACAAAAGCTACCTACGCAGAATTTGTAGATATGGAAGAGCTAAATGCAGAAGATGATACTGTAGCTGGTCAAGAGATTGCGGATGAAGGTATAGAAAAGCTATCTCAAATTAATGCTAGTAAAAAAGTCGCCTAAATTATTTTGGAGATCGTTTAGCTAAAATTCTTTGAAGTGTTCTTCTATGCATTTTAAGTCTTCTAGCAGTTTCTGAAACATTTCTATTACATAGTTCATATACTCTTAAAATATGCTCCCATTTAACTCGATCAGCAGACATAGGATCTTTTGGTGGTTCTGGTTTTTTAGAGTATGGGGCCTTTAAGGAAGCATCAATATCATCTGCATCAGCCGGTTTAGCCAAATAATCACAAGCTCCCTCTTTTACTGCTGCTACTGCTGTTGGTATATTTCCGTACCCTGTGAGAATAACTATCTTACATTCAGGTTTTAGCTTTGATAAAACAGAAACAACCTGCAGCCCGTTGCCGTCTTCTAACCTAAGGTCAATAACAGCATAATTAGGTGGAGTTTTTTCTATATACTGAATGGACTCTTTTACAGTTCCAAAACCTATTCCGAAATAGCCTTTTTTTTCCATTGCAGACAAGAGTCTTTTACGAAATATTTCATCGTCATCAACTATAATTAATGATGCTGTTTCTTTAGTTAAATCATCCATAAAAACATTATTGAGATAATATCAGATTATCTTTTTTCCAGCTTATCCTTACGCAAGCACCCTTATTTACTAAATTAATAAACTCTATTTTTCCAAGACTTTTATTAATTAAATTTTTAGCAATAAATAGTCCTAATCCCATGCCGGAATGATCAATTTCATTCTTTTTAACATAAGGCTCTCCAAGAATAGGTAAGATATCTGCTGGAAATCCATTTCCGTTATCAATGATTTCAAAAATGATATTTTCACCTGATAAAGACATTTTTATAGTAACCTCTGACTTTGCATGTTGGTAGGCATTTTCAATTATATTACTAAGACTATGTACAATTTCAGGTTTTCTAGTAATTGTGAAATTTAAATCTTCAAATGATTTGTCAATATCTATATTTAATTTAATGCTTTCTCTTTCATAATCTTTGGTTATTTCATTAATTAATCTTTGAAAATCTAATTGATTAATAAACTCACTATTATCATTACTAATATCGCCCTGACGAAGTCGATTTAAAATTTCACTACATCTTTTAATTTGAGATTGAATTAATAGAATGTCTTCATAATTTTTTTCATTAGGGTGTGCTTCATTAACTATTTCTTTAATTATTATAGAAATAGTTGATAAAGGTGTACCTAGCTCATGAACAGCCGCTGCAGTTAAACTCATCAGATCAGAAATTTTTTCTTCGTCTGAAAGCGCTAGCTGCGTTTCTTTTAAAGCAGTTTCAACTTTACGTGATTCATCTGCAATTCTGAAGCTGTAAACCCCAATAAAAATTAGGGAAACAATTAGTGCTGCCCATATACCAAAAATTTGAAAGATTGAGAAACTATAGCTATTAAACTCAACAACATTACTCAAAATGGGCTGATAATAAACAGCAAGAATAGAAATTGATAATATTGATACTATCCCAATAACTATAGTTCTAAATATATCCAAGTAAGTTGCTGATATTATAAATGGAGCAATAATTAAAACACAAAATGGATTAGTTAAACCTCCAGTAATATATAATAAAACAACAAGCTGAATAGTATCAAAGATTAGATAAAACAGGGTTTCATTGGATGTTAGTGTTCTAATCGGCAAAAATTTAACACTAACAATAATATTTAATATAATGCTTAGTAAGATGCATGCTAAAGCTAAATAAATATTAAAATTTATTTCTAGCCAAAAGTATGAGGTTACAACCGCTGAATATTGACCTAAAATCGCTATCCATCTAATTAAATTCAAGGTTCTTAATCTTAGGCCAGCTAAATTATTACTAGATAAATTTGTTATATTTGTCACTTTATTGAATTATATTTAATGCAAATGAAAAAAACTAATCATCAAATTAAATATATATTATATAAAAATGTATCAATCACTGTTAAAATAAAAAAATTCAAGTATTCCAGGAATTACAAGGTAACTTACGATAAAAAGGATCTACAAGCTTTAGTCTCTATTCCAAATTATATTACCTACCAGAATGGATATAAATTTGCATTAGAGAATATTGATTGGATTTATAATCAACACATTGAAATGTTTCCATCTATTTTAATAGATAATGGAAGTAAAATTAATATTTTTGGATTTAAGAAAACTATAAAATTTAAAATAGATAAAACAAATAAAGTTGAATTTAAAAATAATAATATAATTATATCTAGTTTAGAAAAGAATAAACATAGCTCAGTTTTTTATGATTGGATAAAATCAGAAATCATCGATTTAACAAAAAAAATACTACTAGAGAAATTCAATGATAATAATATTAAAAAAATTAGAATTTCTAACTCTTTTAATTATTGGGGCTCTTGTAATACTAAAGATAGTATTAGTATTGACTGGAGGTTAATATTTGCACCAAAGAACGTTCTTAGATATATAATTATCCATGAGTTATGTCATCTGACTGTATTTAATCATTCATCAAAATTTTGGAAACTAGTTGATTCTAAAGTATCAGATAGAAAGAAAAGTCAAAACTGGTTGAGAGTAAATGCTAACTACTTATATAGGATAAGATTTAATTAAATATCTAGATTATTTACATTTGTGGCACGAGATTCAATAAACTCTCTTCTTGGTGCAACATTTTCTCCCATTAAATCTTCAAACCAACTTTTTGTAATCTCTTCATCGTCAATTTTTACTTGCATTAGTGATCTATTCTCTGGATTTAATGTTGTGCTCCACAATTGATCCGGATTCATTTCACCTAAACCTTTGTAACGTTGCATTGTAAGACCTTTTTTGCCAACCTCCACAATTTGATCTAATATTTCCGAAGGTGAATTGATATTTAGTGGTTCAGATGAGTCTTTAAACAATTTTCCAGTATCTTCAAATAATCTAAAAATTTCATCATAATTTTTAACCAAATTTTCAATTACCTGAGACTTCAGTAAACTTAAATCGATCTTTCTCTCCTCTGTTACACCTCTTACTTTTCTTGAGAATATATAGCCTTCGGTAAAGTCAAATGATCCCTTCCAGCCTCTTTCATATTCTTCAGATATAGAGTCTAAACTTTTAGCAATATAATCTGCAGCAACTTGAGCAATTTTTTTATCATCATTAAAATTTTTTATATCTAAGCCTTGGGCAATAGCTATTTGTTCAATTATTTTAGGATCATATCTATCGGGTATTTTTTTTAAGAGGTCTTGTGTATTCTTAATTTTTATAAGTAAAGACTGAAGTTTTTTAGCATCGAAAATTTTTTTATCAAAGGACTCAAATGTATAATCCTTTATGCCGTATTCAATTAAGGCCTCAAATAGCTCGTCGTCATCCATAATATAATGCTCTTCTTTATTTTTAGATATTTTATATAAAGGTGGTCTTGCGATATATAGATAGCCTTGCTTGATTAATTCAGGCATTTCCTTAAAGAAAAATGTTAAGAGTAGTGTGCGGATATGTGAACCATCTACATCGGCATCTGTCATAATTACAACTTTATGATATCTCAATTTTGAAACATCAAACTCTTGGTTACCAATACCTGCTCCAAGTGCTGTGATGAGGGTACCTATCTCAGTTGAGCCGAGGATCTTATCTTGTCTAGATTTCCAAGTGTTGAGTATTTTACCTCTTAGAGGGAGTATAGCCTGATTTTGCCTATTGCGACCCTGTTTTGCAGAGCCTCCCGCTGAGTCGCCTTCAACAATAAATATTTCTGATAACTTTGGATCTTTTTCTTGGCAGTCAGCAAGCTTTCCTGGAAGGTTAGTAATCTCTAAAGCTGTTTTTCTTCTAGTAAGCTCTCTAGCTTTTCTCGCTGCTTCTCTTGCTTCAGCAGCTTTTTGAATTTTTTGTACGATTACCTTTGCAATAGTTGGATTTTCTTCAAACCATGATGTTAACTTGTCATTAATTAAACTTTCAACAACTGGTCTAACTTCTGACGAGACAAGCTTATCTTTGGTCTGAGATGAAAATTTTGGATCTTGAACCTTTACAGATAAGACACAAGTCAACCCCTCTCTAATGTCATCGCCATTAAATGATATTTGATTTTTTTTTCCTGCTGTGCCACTTTCATAGTAATTATTTATTACTCTTGTAAGCGCACCTCTAAATCCAGAAAGATGGGTGCCACCATCTTTTTGTCGTATATTATTTGTAAAAGTCATTACTTGCTCATAATAACTATCGTTCCACCACATTGAACAATCTACTTCTATATTATTCTTAGCTCCTTTAACATTTATAGGCTCATTAAATATTGGTTTTTTTGATTTATCTAAAAATTTAACAAATTCTGTAATACCTCCTTCGTAGTGATATTTTGTTTCTTTTTTGTCAGCTTCTCTCAAATCTGAAAATATCAAGGAGACATTAGGATTTAAAAACGCCATTTCTCTAAAGCGTTGTCCTAAGACTTTTGAATCGAAATCTGTTTTGGTAAAGATATTATTATCTGGTGTAAATGTAACTTTTGTACCTTTTTTATTGTCTGCTTTACCAATCTCTTTTAAAGGACTTACTGCATCACCATTATTAAAATCTATCTTGTACTCTTTACCATCCCTAAAAATATTTAGCTCAAGCTTATTTGATAGAGCATTAACAACTGAAACTCCAACTCCATGTAGACCTCCTGAAACTTTATAGCTATCTTGGTCAAATTTACCTCCAGCATGTAATTGTGTCATAATAACCTCAGCTGCAGAAACACCCTCCTCTTCGTGGGTATCAATTGGGATTCCTCTGCCATTATCTTCAACAGAAACAGAACCATCAGCGTTTAAACTAATAGAAATTGTGTCACAATAGCCTGCTAACGCTTCGTCTATTGAATTGTCAACTACTTCAAAAACCATATGATGGAGACCACTTCCATCATCAGTATCACCAATATACATACCCGGCCTTTTTCTTACAGCATCAAGGCCTTTTAGGACCTTAATAGACTCGGCACCATAGTTTTTATTTTCTTCAGTAGACATATTTTTGGATATATAATTATAGCTTATTTAGGATCTTTTTACTTCAAAAAAATCAGTATCTTTAGATAAATGATCAAATATATTTTTAGTTACACCCGTGTACCACACTTGTGTATTAAGTTTTGATAATTCACTAACTAGGGCCTCTCTATGATTTTGATCAAGGTGAGCCATTGCCTCATCAATTAATATAATTGGAGAATTATCAAACTCAGAATTTTTTATTATCTGAGCAACTGAAAGTATAATTGATATTAATATTGATTTTTGTTCTCCGGTTGAGCAATATTTTGCCTCTATAGATTTATCATCTAATTTCCACATTTTTACTTCAACTTTATTGGGCCCCAAAACGGTTCTATTAAGCTCCTTATCAATAGCTCTGTTTCTTGATAAAACTTCTACGTAGTGAGATACAAATATTTCTTCATCTTCAAAAAGTTTTAAAGAATTGTCATAAATTAGCTCTATTATGCATGAATTAAATGGTTTGCTAATAGTGGATAAATTTGAATTAATCATAGCAATTGTTTTTTTTCTAATCATAATAATATCAAACGCATATTTTGCTATTTTTAACTCAATTTGCTCAAGCCAGTTTGTATCAACTTCATTAGTTTTTAATATATATAGCCTCTCTTTAGTAAATTTATTGAATCTAGAGAAGGATTTTAAATGATTTTTTTGAATATTAAAAATTAGTCTATCAAAAAAATTTCTTCTTTCAGAATTTGACTGAAGCATTATTTTTTCCATTACAGGGGTAATCCAAATTACTCTTAAATAATTTAATAAGTCTGAAGATTTAGCTTTTTCATCATCAATAAGTATCGATGATTTTAGAATGCTGTTTTTGTTATGTATTTTTTGAATTTTTATTGAGCTATTATTAAAATTTATATTTGTAGTTAAAGCAAAATTTAATCCATTTTTTTTATTAATAATTTCTTCACTTTTTGCATTTCGTAAGCCTCTGCCTGGAGATAAAAGTGACACAGATTCTAGTATGTTTGTTTTACCAGCACCATTTTCTCCATATAAAACGATATTTTTACTATTTGTATTTATAGAAAAATTTTGATGTGATCGAAAATTATTAAGAATAATTTGAGAGATAAATATATTTGAACACATTTTTAAATGCGCATTGGCATTAAAACAAAAAATAGATTGTCCTCAGCGTTATCAACTATAAGCACTGGTGCAGCTGGGTCTGAAAAATTTAAAGTTACTTCATTTCCATCAATTTCAGTTATAATATCTAGTAAATATCTAGAGTTAAATCCTATTTCAAGTTTATCATGTATAAAATCAACATCGAGCTCTTCAATTGCAGAACCTTTGCTTGCACTATTGGCTAACAACTGTAATTTATTATTTTCAATTACTAATTTTAATCCTCTTGACTTTGTTTCTTCACTTACTGCTATTGCTGAAACTCTCTCAATTGCTCCCTTCAATTCAGTAATGTTTGTTTTAAGCTTCTTATCATTATTTTCTGGAATGACTTTAGTATAATCAGGAAAAGTTCCATCTATAACTTTTGATACAAGTTCTATTTCGCTAAATACAAATTTTACCTTACTTGAAGAAAGCTCAATTTGTACATCACCGTTAGCATCATCAAGTATTCTTCTTAGTTCTAAAGTTGTTTTTTTTGGAATTATAATACCTGACATCTTCTCGGCACCATGTGGAAGTGGCATGTCATACTGAGCCAGCCTATGTCCATCTGTTGCTACAGAACGCAAAACATCTATTCCATTTTTATGAGCTGAATGAAAGAAAATTCCATTCAGGTAATATCGTGATTCTTCGTTAGAAATAGCAAATTTGGTTTTATCAATCATAGTTTTTAGATCATCAACACTCATTACAAATTTAACTGACAGATCATCTTGAGAAATGTCAGGAAAATCATCGGTTGGTAATGTAGATAAATTAAATCTAGATCTGCCTGATTTTATATTTATGCTATTACCATTTTCATCCATACTTATATCGATATCTGAACCTTGAGGTAATTTTTTTACAATTTCATGCAGTGTTATTGCTGGCACTGAAATTTCACCATTTATATCTATGTTGGCTGAGATTTGTTCAGAACATAATATATCAAGATTGGTGGATGAGAGTTTTAGCTGAGTATCCTCTGCTTTAATTATTACATTTGATAAAATAGGTAGAGTATGCCTTAATTCTACTACTCCCTGTAAGTGTGACAATGCCTTTGAAAGATCAGAGCTATTAACTTTTAATTTCATAATTCGCATTATACATAATTTAGTAGGGACTTGTTAAAAAAATGAATAATATTTTTTTAAGCTAATGTTTTAAGAAGAAGTAATAATTTGAGTTAAAACATTAATATCTTCATCAAATTTATTCGACTCAGACTTAAGTTGATCGACTTTTTTTACAGCGTGAATTACTGTAGTGTGGTCTCTGCCTCCAAATTTTCTTCCAATTTCTGGCAAAGACCTTGATGTAAGCTTTTTTGATAAATACATTGCTATTTGTCGAGGCCTTGCAAATGACCTAATTCTTTTAGAAGACATAATATCATCTACTTTAATATTAAAATAATTAGCAACTTTTAATTGAATTTCATCAATAGTAATTCTTCTATTGCTTGATCTTAACAAATCTTTAAGGACTGCTTGAGCTAATTCAACATCAACTTCTTTATGCATTAGATTGGCAAAGGTCACAACCTTATTTAAGGCACCTTCTAATTCTCTAACATTATTCGATATAGTTTTGGCTAAAAAGACAATAACATCCTCAGTAACCTGAATTTTATTTTCATATTTTAAACTAAGCTCATTAGCTTTCCTCTTTAAAATCTCATATCTTAAATCATAGCTAGCAGGTAAAATATCGGCCACAAGTCCCCAGGAAAGTCTAGACTTAATCCTATCATCAAAGCTGTCTAAGTCGCTAGGCGCTCTATCAGAGGAAATTATAACTTTTTTATTTAGATCTAATAGAGAATTAAATGTATGGAAGAATTCTTCTTGAGTTGAGGATTTACCCATCATGAATTGAATATCATCAATAATCAAAACATCAACTGATCTGAATTTTTGTTTAAACGACATTGTATCTTTTTGTCTCAAAGACTTAATAAATTGAAACATGAATCTTTCAGCTGAAAGATAAAGTACTTTTACATTCTCATCATGATTTTTAATTTCCCAAGCAATAGAATGCATTAAGTGTGTTTTGCCGAGACCAACACCGCCATAGATGAATAGAGGATTAAAGTCAAATTTTTCTGGCTGGGCCATACGTTTTGCTGAAGCAAATGCAAGTTCGTTAGGGTGTCCAACTACAAATTTTTCAAACTTAAAACGCTCATCTAAGGGCCAATCATCAGACTGATGTGTATAAGAAATTTCCTTCGATTTTCTATTTTTTTCAACAAAAATCTCATTATTGCTACTTTCCTGGCTAGCAAATAGCATAGAATCTACAATTATTTTTACTCTCTTAATTTCAGGGTTTTCTTCGCTTATATAAAATATGATTTTGTCCACGTAATGAGCAGTGATCCAATCTCTCACAAATTTTGATGGGACTGAAAAAACTAATGTTTCACTTTCTAGAGATTTAACATTAAGATTTTTTAGCCAACTATTATAAATCTCATTGCCATATTCTTTGTTGAGTTTTTTAAGAACTAAATACCATGTAGTTTTAATATCTGAGACAAGAGGCTGATGTGAATTTAAATCTTGTACCATTAAAAGTTTGCCTCTCTGATTGAAAAAAATTGTAACTAATTTTTTTTGAAATTAACACAATTGTTTTTATTTTTTTTAAAAAACCAAACTAACCATATTTAAAAAAATACTTTTTTAAACAAAACTTGTTTTAAATTTTTTGAAAAATTAATAAAATGATTATTATTAATTTGGATTAACTTAGCGTTAATAATTTTGAATCGCAATGAGAAAAATAAAATAATTAGGAGCTAACTTTTATTAATATAATTAACTTCCATTTCACAAATCTATGGGCTTAAGATGAAATGTTTTGATAGCAGATTGAATAATACTTTTAAGTATCAGAAAAATATTGATTTATTAATTTAATGCTTTTACTTTTTTTACAAGCCTAGAGACTTTTCTTGCAGCTGTATTTTTGTGCAGAATTCCTTTTGATACTGCACTCATTATTTCAGCTTCCGCAACCTTTACTGATGTTTGCGCCTGAGATTTCAAACCTTTATCAATATCTTGTTCTGTTTTTTTAACATAGGTACGATATCTGTTTCTCACAGCTTTGTTTATTGCAGTTTTTCTCTCGATAACTCTAACTTTAGTTTTAGCAGATTTGGTATTGGCCATTTTTTTTAAAATTCTATTTATTATTTATTCGCAGTTACTTCTGACATTTATTGCAGTAGAAACTTGAACGTTGGCCTATCATTATTCTCAATATCCTAGATTTACAAGTTTTTTTTCTACAAAATTTACCGTCTCTTCCATATACTTCAAACTCTCTCTGAAAGAAGCCAAGGTTGCCATCAACTAAAGAGTAATCATTAATAGACGACCCACCTAATTTAATTGAGCGTTTAAGGACTTTTTTAATCGATTTCACTAATCTATCACACTCTTTTGAGGTAAGAGACTTAGCAATTCTGTTTGGCTTTATTTTTGCTTTATATAATGATTCTGAGGCATAAATATTGCCAACCCCAACAACGACTAATTGGTTCATAATTATTGACTTAATATTAGTTTTTCTAAATTTTATAGAATTCAAAAGGTAATTTTTACAAAACTCAGGGCTAAGTGGTTCGGGAGCTAAATTTTTTAATAATTTGTGCTTATATAAGTTATTCGTCTGACAAATTAAAATCGAGCCAAATCTTCTAGGATCTATAAATTTAAGTTTTTTCTTATTAGAAGTTATAAATTCTAAATGCGTGTGCTTAAAAATTCTTTCATTATTATTCAGATTCTCTATTGCAATTCTTCCTGACATCCCAAGATGGATAATTAAAGTTATATTATTATCTAGTTGGATTAAAATATACTTTGCTCTTCTACTAACTTTATTGATTTTAGTACCTATAACCTTCTTTTCAAACTTAGGATCCATGCTAAATCTTAAATCTCTTCGATAAACTAATACCTGTTTAATCTTTTTGTTTATTAGTTCGGTCCTAATTCCTTGAGTAACTGTCTCAACTTCTGGCAATTCTGGCATCGGATAAGTATATATTTAAAATCTTATCAGAAGGTAGTAAAAGTATTCTTAATTTAATAGATGTATGGAAACAAAACAGGTTTTTGATAAAGTCGCAAATAAATATGATTTGATGAATGATATAATGTCATTTGGAACTCATAGGTATTGGAAGGAATGTCTAATTGATTGGCTACAACCTAAGCCCGGAATGAGTATAGTTGATGTTGCAGGAGGTACCGGTGACATTTCGAAACGATTTTTAAAAAGAGTTAAGGGAATAGGAAAAGCTAATATTTGTGACCCAAATGTAAATATGCTTGAAAATGGCTCTAAAAATATTCATATTTATGAAAATTGTATATCTAGAACATGCGCACCAGCTGAAAATTTACCTTTTAATAATAAAACTTTTGATGCCTACATTGTTAGCTTTGGTATTAGAAACTTTAATGACATTAACAAGGGTCTAGAAGAAGCTTTAAGAGTTTTAAAGCCCGGTGGAAGATTTATGTGCTTAGAATTTTCAAAATTAGAAAATTCAAATTTAGCCAAAATATATGAGAAATATTCTCAAATGATTCCTAAAGTGGGAAAACTAGTGGTAGGTGATGAAGAGCCCTATCAATACTTAGTCGACACTATAGAAAAATTTCCCTCACAACAAGAATTTAAAGAAATCATAAAAAATAATGGGTTCATAGATGTAGAGTATAGAAATATATTTAATGGCGTAGTTGCTATTCATTCAGCTTGGAAAAAATAATTATATGATTGCTAACTTTATATTCTTTCTAAAAATAGTTCGTGTATTCAAGCGATATAATATTCTTATACTCATTGAGAAAAATATTAGATTCAAATTACTTTTTAGAATTTTTACTTTTTTATTAGCCCCTTTTACTTTTGTCCAAGCAAAAGGACAAGATTCTGATGGTATTAGAATTTCTTCTGCTCTTAATGAATTAGGGCCCTCTTTTATTAAGCTTGGCCAACTCATTTCTACCCGACCAGACATTATAGGCAATGAAATAGCTGAAGACATGGCCATGCTTCGAGACAATCTACCTCCATTTCCAAAAAATGAGGCTATCAAGATAATTGAAGATCAATTTGGCAGAAAAATAGACGACATATTTATGAATTTTAGCGAACCAGTAGCAGCCGCATCTATTGCACAAGTTCATTTTGCCGAAATCAATGATAACGGAAAAATCACACCAGTAGCAGTGAAAATATTAAGACCTAAAATAATAGAGACAATTGATGAGGAAATGAGTCGTCTAGATTGGCTTACAGGATTTCTTGAGAATTTTAGTGAACTTGAAAGATTACAATTAAATTCTGTTATCAAAAAGGCAAAGGAGATTATTAGGTTTGAATTAGATTTAAGATATGAAGCTGCAGCAGCATCAGAACTAAAAGAAAATACAAAAAATGATCATAGCTTTTATGTTCCTAAAATATATTGGGAAAATGTGACTAAAAAGGTTCTTACAATTGAAAGAATCAGCGGTACACCCGCGGATAAAATTGAGTTGCTAAGAACAAATAATATTAACTTGAGAAAGATTGCAGACCAATTAATTATAAATTTCTTGAGACAGGCAATCAGAGATGGCTACTTTCACGCTGATTTACATCAGGGTAATCTATTTATAGATGAAAATAGTAATTTGATTGCTGTTGATTTTGGTATCATGGGTAGACTTGATAAAAAAAATAGGAGATTTCTAGCTGAAATAATTTTTGGTTTTATAAATCAAGACTATTTAAAAATAGCAAAAATTCATAAGGAAGCTGGTTTAATTGATAGCGATCAGTCAGTTGATGATTTTTCTCAAGCGCTTCGCTCAATAGGTGAGCCAATTATTAATCAAAAAGCAAAAGATATATCAATGGGAAGAGTATTGGTGCAATTATTTGATATCACGAAACAATTTAATATGTCATTGCAACCTCAATTACTTTTACTCCAAAAAACTATGATAATTGTTGAGGGTGTTGCAAGAAAGTTTAATCCTGAAATCAATTTTTGGGAAATCTCCAAACCAGAAATAGAGCTGTGGCTTAAAGATGAACTTGGACCTTTAACCAAACTAAAAGAGACAAGCGAAGTTTTACAATCTTTAGCTCGCAAAGTTCCTGATATTCCTGATTTTCTCGATAGAGCTGAAAATGCATTTGATATTATTATGGAAAATAAAAAAACTATAAACACCCATCAATACAAGAAAAAAAGTTTTAAAACACTTATTGGATTTACCTCTGGAATTGCAGTTATTTTTATTGCGACTATGTTATTGATATAAATCAATTTTTTTAGTGCTTTATTGTTTTACATATCTTAATCTTAACGTTAAATACGTGCTGCAATGAAAATGATTAAAAGTATTCTGCTAATTATAACAGGTGGTATTGCTGCCTATAAATCACTAGAACTAATTCGCAAATTAAAAGAACGAAATATTGATGTTACTTGTGTGCTGACAAAATCAGGGAGTGAGTTTGTCACACCTTTATCCGTAGCAAGTCTTTCAGGCAATCATGTTTTTTCTGAATTATTTAATCTTACCGATGAAAATAAAATGGGTCACATTGAATTATCAAGAAGTACCGACTTAGTTTTAGTTGCACCTGCCACTACCAACATTATATCTAAAATGGCTTATGGATCTTGTGACGACTTAGCTTCAACTATATTAATGGCAACTAACAAGCCTGTAATGGTCGTACCGGCTATGAATGTAAGAATGTGGCATAATGCTGCTACTCAAAGAAATATACAAACTCTAATTGATGATGGCATAAAATTTATTGGTCCCAATAAAGGTGATATGGCGTGTGGTGAATATGGTCTAGGTAGAATGTCGGAGCCTCAAGAAATTATAAATTCAATTATTGAATATGATAATTCGCTAATACATCAACCATTAAAGAATTTTTCTGCATTTGTTACAGCTGGACCAACTAGAGAGAAGATAGATCCAGTTAGATTCATAAGTAATGAGTCATCAGGTAAACAAGGATATGCAATAGCTCAGAGCTTATTTAATATGGGAGCTAAAACAACCTTAATAACTGGACCAACAAATATTCCGTTGCCAGAAGGACCATCAATTATAAAAGTTAATACAGCAGAGGAAATGTTAGACGCTTGCGAACAACAGTTACCTGCTGATATAGCTATATGTTCTGCTGCTGTAAGTGACTATAGGGTAAATAATAAAAAAAACTCTAAAATAAAGAAAACTGGCGAGAATATCTCTTTAGATTTATCTGAAAACCCTGACATATTAAATAGGATTAGTAAAAGAAATGCTAATAGGCCAAGTCTCGTAATTGGTTTTGCTGCTGAAACAGGTGAGGTAGAAAAAAATGCTAAATTAAAACTTTATTCAAAAGGTTGTGACTGGATTCTTGCTAATGACGTTTCTGATGGTAAAGTTTTTAATCAGGATATAAATAAAATTACATTTATCACTGATAGTATAACTGAAAAATGGAATGAAATGAGTAAAGATGATGTGGCTAGTAAACTATCTACTAACATTATAAACCACTTTTCAGCTTAAAATGGAGACTAGAAGAATCCTCATAAAAAAAGTATCTACAAATCCATTATTTAAATTGCCCAAGTATGAGTCAAATGGTGCTGCTGGAATGGATCTTTCGGCTGATATTGATGCCGAAGTTGAATTGAAACCACTTGAAAGGTTCCTTTTTCCAACAGGTATAGCTATAAGTTTACCTAAAGACCTTGAAGCTCAAATAAGACCACGGTCAGGATTGGCAATTAAAAATGGTATCACTCTTTTAAATACACCTGGAACAGTTGATTCTGATTATAGAGGTGAAATTAAAGTTATATTAGTTAATATTAGCAATGATAAATATACAATTAAGCCAGGAGATAGAATAGCTCAAATGGTCTTATCACAATTTGTACAGGGTCAATTTGAGTTAGTTGAAAATTTAGACGAAACTGATAGAGGATCTTCTGGATTTGGCTCTACTGGAAAGTAATAAATTTCGCAAAAATGTCAAAAGAAGCTTTTATTGTTCTAGGTAATCAATTATTTCCACTCAATCATATTGAAGATTTTAAATCATGCCATTTCTTTATGGCTGAAGATTATGATTTATGTACTTATTTTAAATTTCACAAGCACAAATTAATTTTTTACTTATCAGCAATGCGTGAATACAAAGACGCACTAATAAAAAATAAATATAAATGTACATATTGTAAATTAGATGGGCAAAAAATAAATCATAAATATGAAGATAAATTAGAATTATTTATTAACAAAAATAAAATTAAGAAATTGAAAATTTTTGAGATACCAGATTCTTTTTTTCGGAATAGAATCGTTAATTTCTGTAAGAAAAAAAATATAGATCTTGAAATTATTCAAAGTCCAATGTTTATGTCTGATAGAGCTCTATTGAAAGAATATTTTGAAAAAAATAAAAAGCCGTTTTTAAATAATTTCTATAAACTTCAAAGAATTAATCAAAATATTCTAATTAAAAATAATCTACCTACAGGTGGCAAATGGTCATTTGATGAAGATAATCGAAAGAAACTTCCAAAAAATATACAAATTCCACCTATCAAATTACCCTCAGAAAATAAAAATATAAAAGATGTTAAAATTTTAATTGATGAGAAATTTAAAAAACATCCAGGAAATATTAGTGGTTTTTTAATACCAACCAATAGGGAAACAGCATCGAATTGGTTACAGAGTTTTTTTAAGGACAGATTTAAAAATTTTGGGGATTATGAAGACGCATTGACTACGGAGTCAAATCTAGTTTTTCATAGTCTCCTTAGTCCATTACTAAATATTGGCTTACTTGTTCCAAGTGAGGTCATTCAAGAAGCATTGAAATATCATAAAAAAAATAAAATCCCTCTAAATAGCTTTGAGGGATTCATTAGACAAATACTTGGTTGGAGAGAGTTTATAAAAGGAACTTATGATAAATACGAAAATCAGATGGTTAAAGGAAATTTTTGGAATCATAAGCGAAAGCTTACTTCCTCATGGTACACTGGAACAACAGGCATTGACCCTCTAGATCATTTTATTAAGGAAGTTAATGCGTCTGGATATACTCATCATATACCAAGATTAATGGTGATCAGTAACATAATGAACTTAGCGGGTATACATCCAAAAGAAATTTATCGTTGGTTTATGGAAATGTTTGTTGACTCTAGTGATTGGGTGATGGTTCCAAATGTATTCAGTATGGGAACTTTTAGTGATGGAGGAATATTTGCAACCAAACCTTATATATGTGGTTCAAACTATATTTTAAAAATGAGTAACTTTAAAAAAGGTGAGTGGTGTGACATTGTTGATGGTCTTTATTGGAGTTTTATAGAACGCAATATGAGTGAAATAAAAAAAAATTATAGAATGTCAATGATGGCAAATGCTTATAAGAAAATATCAGAAGAGAGAAAAAAAACTATCTTTACAAAAGCTAATAAATTTATAAAAAATAATTCTAACTAGAACTATTGTTTTCTTTTATATAAAAAAAGAAATTTCTATTTTGATCTTAGTCTTCTAAATGAATAATAAGCTCTACTTTTTTAATTTTTTTTCCTTTGGGCGGACGTGGCATAGAACTGATGATAACATCATTACTTTTAATATCTGAAATCATTTTTTCTTTATCTGAAAAGAAGTGATGATGAGAATTTGTGTTAGTATCAAAATAAACTTTGTCTGTGTCTATAATAATTTTATTTAATAACTCCTTTTTACAAAACTCATGAAGCGTATTATATACAGTAGCCAATGAAACACCGTTACTTTCATTAGAGAGTTGTTTAAACAAGCTTTCAGCTGTGACATGTTTATCAATGCCATCAAATAGAAAATTTCCAATCAAAACTCGTTGTTTTGTTGGTCTTAATTGGTTTGCTCTTAAAATTTCTTTTGTTTTATGCATATTGATAATATTTAATAAAATTTAATGTATTTTACAATCTAAATACTCTAATGTGATTAAAATCTAAGTAAAACAAACAGATAGTAGATAAATATGATACAAAAACCAAATTATACCAAGGAGGAATTACTCGATTGTGGGCATGGCAATATGTTTGGAATAGGCAATGCAAGACTGCCCCTTCCACCAATGCTCATGTTTGACAGAATCACAAAAATTAATTCTGATGGTGGTGAATTTGGAAAGGGTGAAATCATTGCTGAATTTGATATCGATCCGTCACTATGGTTTTTTGAATGTCATTTTGAAAAAGATCCTGTTATGCCTGGTTGTTTAGGCCTTGATGCAATGTGGCAGCTTGTTGGATTTTACCTTGGCTGGATTGGTGAACCAGGAAGGGGTAGAGCCTTAGGAGCTGCGTCTGTGAAGTTTGCTGGAGAAATTTTACAAGATACTAAAAAAGTTGAGTATATTATAAGTATGAAAAAAGTAATTAAGCGTGGTGTTGTTGTGGGTGTTGGTAATGGAATAGTTAAGGCTGATGAAAAAACTATTTATCATGCTGAAGGACTAAAAGTTGGTTTAATAAAATAAATGAGGAGAGTGGTTGTAACAGGAATAGGCATTGTGTCACCTATCGGTAATAATACTGCAGAAGTAACAGAATCTTTAAAAGAAGCAAAATCAGGAATTAATTTTGATCAATCTCATAAAGAAATGGGCTTTAGAAGTCATGTAAGTGGCCAAATTAAAATTAATTTACAGGACTTAATTGATCGAAAGTTTTTAAGATTTATGGGTGATGGTGCCAGTTATAATTACTTAGCAATGCTAGAGGCTCTTAAAGATTCAGGCCTAGAAGAGAATGAAATCTCAAATCCTATGACGGGTTTAATAATGGGTTCAGGTGGTCCATCCACTAAAAATTTATTACGAGCCTTTGATATTACTAGGGACTCTGGTCCAAAGAAAATTGGTCCAACTAGCGTGCCAAAAGTTATGTGCAGCACGAATTCTGCTACCTTATCTACTTTTTTTAAAATAAGAGGTATGAACTATTCTATTACCTCCGCTTGCTCAACTAGTGCTCATTGTATAGGTCATGGTGCTGAGCTAATACAAATGGGTAAGCAAGATATTGTATTTACTGGTGGCGGTGAAGAGTTAGATTGGTCACTTTCAGCACTCTTTGATGCTATGACTGCCTTGTCATCTAAATACAATGATTCACCTGAAAGTGCATCTAGAGCATTTGATGAGTCTAGAGATGGTTTTGTCATCGCTGGTGGTGGTGGCGTTTTAATATTAGAAGAATTAGAGCACGCAAAAGCAAGAGGTGCCACTATCTATGCTGAGCTTGTTGGGTATGGTGCAACTTCTGACGGTCATGATATGGTACAACCATCTGGTGAAGGTGCTCAACGTTGTATGGAAATGGCTATGAAAACAACTAATGATAAAATTGAATATATTAATGCTCATGGTACTTCTACTCCAGTAGGGGATACGGCAGAACTTAGCGCTGTAAAGAATGTGTTTGGTGATAGTTTACCATTTATTAGCTCTACTAAATCTTTAACTGGACATTCTCTTGGAGCTGCTGGGGTTCACGAAGCCATTTATACATTGCTTATGATGAAAAATAATTTTATGTGCAAATCCGCACACATTACAAAACTTGATGCTGCTGCAAAAGATATGAATGTTTTAATTGAAAAAAAAGAAGGCTCATTTGATTTAGCTATGAGTAATAGTTTTGGCTTTGGTGGCACTAATGCTTCTTTAGTTTTTAAAAGGTATAATTAAATATGTATTTGAAAGGAAAAAAAGGAGTAATAATGGGCCTTGCAAATGATCATTCAATTGCCTGGGGGATAGCAAAAAAATTATCTGAAGAGGGTGCAGAGCTTAGCTTTATGTACGCTGGCGAGTCTTTGCTTCGCCGTGTTAAACCATTGGCTGAATCCGTAAACTCAAATTTCTTAATTGAATGTAATGTATTAGATTCTGGATCGATTGAGACCGCGTTTGATCAAGTTAAAAGCAAATGGGATTCCATAGATTTTGTGCTTCACTCAATTGCTTTTTCAGATAAAAATGAATTAAAAGGAAAATATTTAGACACATCCAGAGACAATTTTACAGATACAATGCTTATATCCTGCTTTTCTTTTACTGAAACTGCAAAAGCAGCAAGTAAATTAATGTCAAATGGTGGGGCAATTGTCACTTTAAGTTATGATGGCTCTCAAAGAGTTGTCCCAAACTATAATGTTATGGGAGTAGCTAAAGCCGCACTTGAATCCAGTGTTCGATATCTTGCGGCTGACCTTGGTGGACAAAATATAAGAGTAAATTCACTTTCAGCAGGACCAATGAAAACGTTAGCAATGGCCGGTATTTCTGGTGGTAAAGGAATGTTAAAATGGTCTGATAAGAACTCTCTAATGCAAAGAAATATTAACTTAGAGGATGTAGGTAAATCTGGTCTATATCTTTTAAGCGATCTGTCATCTGGTGTTACTGGAGAAAATCACTATGTTGATTGTGGCTACAATAAAGTAGGAGTTCCAAGAGAAATTTAATTTTTTTCAGTAAGCAATGAATACTGTTTGCTCACTGTTCCCTGATCATGATCTAATAGTGGGGTTGGATAATCTCCTGTAAAACAATGATCTGTAAATTGAGGTTTGTTATTATCTCTTTTATCATGTCCCATTGCTTTATAGGTTCCATCTAAGGATAGGAAAAATAACGAAGTTGCTCCAATTGACTCCTTCATCTCTTTGATAGTATTTTTTGATGCTATAAGTTCATCATAATCGGGAGTATCTATTCCATAAAAATCAGGATGAGTTATAGGTGGACATGAAATTCCAAAATGTACTTCGGCGGCGCCAGCATCATAAATCATCTTAACAATTTTTCTAGCAGTAGTTCCTCTTACGATAGAGTCATCTATTAAAACCACTTTTTTATTTTCAATATATGACCTATTAGCGCTGTGTTTTAACTTAACTCCAAACTGTCTAATGTTTTGAGTTGGCTCAATAAAGGTTCTCCCTACATAATGATTTCTGATTATACCTAACTCAAAAGGAATATTTGATTTTTGGGCAAATCCTAATGCCGCTGGCACTCCAGAATCAGGAACTGGTATCACAACATCAGCATGAACTTTATTTTCTATTGCGAGTTGTTCTCCCAAGTTTTTTCTGTAAACGTAAACTGTTTTTCCATCAATCATACTATCTGGTCTTGCAAAGTAGATTCTCTCAAAAATACATGGACGCTCTTCCACGACAGGAAAAGGCTTAATGCTCTCGATTCCTGATTCAGATATCACAACAATTTCACCATTTTCAACATCACGTACATACTTAGCACCTATAATATCTAAAGCACAAGTTTCAGATGCTAAAACTGGTGCACCATTTAAATCTCCAAGCACTAGTGGACGAATACCATGAGGATCTCTTACTCCAATCAGTTTTTTATTAGTTAGTATTACTAATGAATATGCGCCCTGCACTTGAAACAAAGCGTCTATTACCTTGTCAACCATTGGGCCTCTTTTTGAACGCGCAACTAACTGTAAAATAGTTTCTGTATCAGATGTCGTTTGAAATATAGAACCGTCAGCAACTAGTTTTTGTCTTAACATAGAGGCGTTAGTCAAATTACCATTATGAGCACATGCAAAACCGCCGACTGATAAATCTGCAAATAGTGGCTGTATATTTTTTAAAATAGAGTCACCAGTTGTGGAGTATCTTACATGTCCGATAGCATTTCTTCCTGGGAGTCGTGAGATTATTTCAGGCTTATTAAAGTTATCTCCTACTAAACCTGGTCTTCTAACTCCATTGAATTTATTGCCATCAAAGGTAACAATTCCTGCACCTTCCTGACCACGATGTTGTAGAGCATGTAAACCTAAGGTCGTCAAAGTAGAAGCATCAGGGCTTCCAAAAATTCCAAAGACACCACATTCTTCGTGCAGCTTGTCATCTTTAAAATTTTTATGATTCATGTCTAATAAATTTTTTAAGCGTCAATATCCTTCATTGATAATTTAACTTTACCTTTATCAAATCCTATAACCTTAACTTTGACTGTATCACCTTCATTAACTACGTCAGTAACTTTTTCAACTCTTTCTTCAGCTAATTGAGATATATGCACCAAACCATCTTTTTTACCCATAAAGTTAACAAAAGCACCGAATTCCATAATCTTCACAACCTTACCTTCAAATATATCTCCAACTTCTGGCTCCTGAATAATGCCATTAATCATATCGATTGCCGATTGGATCATTTCCTTGTTGGTTCCAGAGATTTTAACAGTACCGTTGTCACTTATATCAACTTTAGCTCCAGACTCGGCAATTATGTCCTTAATTACCGCTCCTCCTTTACCAATTACAGCACCAATATTATCTCTTTGAATCTTAATCATTTCGCTTCTAGGAGTATAAGGTCCTAGCTCGGTTCTAGGAGCATCAATGGTCTTATTCATTTCAGACAATATATGCATTCTACCAGCGTGTGCTTGGTTTAAAGCTTTTTCCATAATTTCAGTTGTTATTCCTGTAATTTTTATATCCATCTGTAATGAGGTAATGCCGTCTTTTGTGCCAGCTACTTTAAAATCCATGTCTCCTAAATGATCTTCATCACCCAATATATCTGAAAGTACTGCAAAATCATCACCCTCTTTTATAAGCCCCATAGCAATTCCAGATACAGCATTCTTAATTGGAACACCTGCATCCATTAATGCTAAAGAAGATCCGCAGACGGTTGCCATAGAGGACGATCCATTAGATTCGGTGATTTCAGAGACTAATCTGATAGTGTAATCGAATTCCTCAGAGTCAGGAAGTACTGCTTTAATTGCACGCCATGCAAGTTTACCATGACCCACTTCCCTTCTGCTGGTAAATCCTGTTCTACCAACCTCTCCAACCGAATAAGGTGGAAAATTATAATGTAACATAAACTTCTCTTTGTAAGATCCTTGCAAAGCTTCTATTCGCTGCTCGTCATCTCCAAAACCAAGTGTTGCGACTACTATTGCTTGTGTCTCACCTCTTGTAAATAGCGCTGAACCATGAGTCCTTGGAAGCCAAGATACTTCGTTGTTGATATTTCTTATTTCATCAAGTTTTCTTCCATCAATTCTAGATTTATTATTGATGATTTGACCTCTAACAATATCTTTCTCAATTTTCTTAAAGTATGACATTAGTTCGTTTGAATTAATATCTTCATTACTTTCATGTGCTGCTAAAAGTTTATCTTTAGACTCAGTCAGAGCAGCGTGTCTTTCCATTTTATCAGTTAAAACATAAGCTTTTGCTATATCTTCTGAACACTCTGATTTAACAATTTCCTTTAATTCGTTATTTTCTATATATTCAAATTCCCAAGGTTCTTTTGCACACTCTTCTGCAAGATCGATAATCATTTCAATTACTGGCTTCATTGCTTCATGACCAAAGGTCACAGCACCAAGCATAACTTCTTCTGAAAGTTGATTGGCTTCAGATTCAACCATAAGAACAGCTGAATTGGTTCCTGCAACTACTAGATCTAAATCTGATTCCTCATTCATTTTTGGATTAAGCAAATATTCACCATCTTTATAGCCAACTCTACATCCTGAGATTGGACCCATAAAAGGTATACCTGATATAGTTAATGCACTAGAAGCTGCTACCATTGCAACTATGTCTGCATTAGTTTCAGTATCATGTGAAAGTACAGTTAATATAACTTGTGTTTCATTTTTAAAACCTTCAGGGAATAATGGTCGAATTGGTCTATCAATTAACCTTGATACCAATGTTTCAGCTTCTGTTGGCCTTGCTTCTCTTTTAAAAAACCCTCCTGGTATTTTTCCTGCTGCATAATATTTTTCTTGATAATTTACAGTAAGTGGGAAAAAATCAATATCTGGCTTTGCCTGCTTAGCCGCTGTAACATTACACATAACGACTGTGTCTCCACATCTTACAATTGTTGAAGCAGTTGCTTGTTTAGCAACTTTGCCTGTTTCAATTACTAATTTATCTTTTCCCCACTGGATTTCTCTTGAGATTAACTCACTCATTTTTTATTCCTCTATCAATTAAATTTATTATTATTTTCTTAAACCAAGCTTATCAATCAAAGCATCATACGAAGATGTATTGGTTTTTTTAAGATAAGTAAGAAGGGTTTTTCTTTGATTAATTAATCTCATTAAACCTGTTCTTGAATGATTATCTTTTTTGTGTGTTTGAAAATGACCAGTCAAATTGGAAATTCTCTCTGTTAATATAGCTATTTGCACCTCTGGTGATCCTGTATCTGATGCACCTCTCGAGAAATTATTTATAATCTCTGATTTCTTTTCTTTATTAATCGACATCTCAATTCCTTTTTTTTATTATATATTAAACATCCTAATTGGTACCAATGTACCTTCTTCAACTTTACCAATACCAACCGCTTCTTTGTCTAACACTAGCAATTTATTTATTTTACTAGATGACTCAAAAATATTTAGCATCTGACCATTTCTAAATTTTTTAGTATCTTCCTTATTGAGATATACTGCCGGGATGTCGTCCAGTACACTTTCAATAGGTTGTACCATTTCAAAATGATTGCCAATATGTACTAATTCGATCAAATTATCTAGAGAAATAATATTTTTCTCACTTATTTTTGATATTCTAGTTCTCCTCAAAAATGAGATATAGCCTAAAGAATTTAATTTAATTGCGATATCTCTTCCCATGGACCTTATATAGGTACCAGATGAACATATAGTTTTAAATTTATGAGTATGTTCGTTAAGTTGCTTTATGTGAACTAAATCATGAATGACAACCTTTCTTTTTTTGATCTCAAAATTGAAACCCTTTCTCGCCAAGTTATATGAGCGAATACCATTCATTTTTATCGCAGAGTGTTTTGGAGGATCCTGCTCAATAACACCCAAAAAGTTTTTAAGGGTCGCAATTATCTCTTTTTTATTAGGTATTGATCTAGTTGAGTCTAGTGTTTCTCCTTCAAGATCTTCTGTCGTTTTAGACTCTCCAAAAGTAATATTAAACTCATACTCTTTTTTATTATTTAAATAGTCAATAGATTTTGTTGCTTCCCCAATTGCTATTCCTAATACACCACTTGCTAGAGGGTCTAAAGTACCTGAGTGACCAATTTTTTTAATATCTAAAAAATTTCTTATTTTTTTTATAATATAGAAAGATGATACACCTATTGGTTTATCAATGAATAACCAACCATTGATATTGTTTTTTTTCATTTATCTGTTTTATAAATCTTGCTGAACTTTTGCACTATTTAAAATTTGAGAAATTTTCTCGTAATTTTCAGAAGTTGCGTCGATTCTAAAAATCAATTTAGGTAAAAACTTCATACTTATAATTTTACTCATTTCTTTAGTGATATAATAAGTAGATTCCTTTAGTCTGTTGAGAACGACCTGGTCATCCAACTCATCATGACTACTTACATAAACATAAGCAGTTCTTATATCTTCGCTCATTTTTACTTCAATTACAGTAAGTGGAAAATTAAAGCTTGGATCTACAGGTAACTGATTCTTAAGAAGTATTTCACTTATAGATTTTTTTATGTTCTCAGTAACTTTAAAATGGCGATTTGACTGATTAAATTTCTTTTTTAAAATCACAAACTTTGCGATATTTCTTCAACATTGAATACTTCTATTATATCGCCCTCTTTATATTCATTAAATTCTTTTAGTCCTATGCCACATTCAGTTCCTGCATTTACCTCTTTTGCCTCATTTTTTTCACGCATTAATGTAATTATTGAGCCTTCGTAAATGGAGCTACCGTCTCTTTTAATTCTTGCATTAGCACCTTTTTCTACTACCCCATCAGAGACAGTGCAGCCAGCAACAGCACCGATTTTTGATACTTTGAATACTTTTAGTATCTCTGCCTTGCCTAAATAGTTTTCTTTAATTTCAGGTTTAAGTTGTCCAGTAGCATAATCAGTTACGTAAGTAATGAGTTCGTATATAATTGAAAAGTTTTCAATTTTTGTTTTACTTGTCTTTGCTTTAATTTTTGCTTCCTTGGTAGCAGATGTATTAAATGATACTAATAATGCATTCGAAGCTGCTGCAAGCGCTACATCACTTTCATTTATAAGCCCAACACCAGAGTGGATAATGCTTATATTAACTTTTTCTGATACTATCTTATTTATCTGACCAATTATTGCTTCTGTTGATCCACGGGTATCAGACTTAAGAACAATCTCGACAAGTTCTTTATTTTGATTTTCAAAATTGAAAGCCATTTCATTGTCAAACGACTTTATACTTTTTGGTTGCGATTTTGTCTTAAATCTTTGTTTTCTAATTTCTATTAGTTCTATAGCTTTCTTTTCACTATCAACAATAACAAAACTATCACCCGCAAGTGGTGCACTTCCAAGCCCTAGCATCTGTATTGGTGTTGAGGGCAAAGCCTCTTTTAAATTTTTTCCTTGATCATCAATTATTGCTCTCACACGCCCATACTCTGATCCTGCAACAGCAATATCACCAACTTTTAGACAGCCATTTGTTATTATTACATTAGAAATTACTCCTCTACCTTTATCAATATTAGCCTCAATAACACTACCTTCGGCATAAGTCTTATTATTTGCTTTCAAGTCAGCAAGTTCGCTTTGCAAATTAATTGACTCAAGTAGTTTATCAAAATTCATCCCAGTTTCAGCTGAGATTTCAACACATTGAACGTCTCCAGAAAATTCTTCAATAATAATTTCCTCAGAAAGTAATTGTTCTTTAATTTTTTTTGGATCTGCCTCTGGTTTATCACACTTATTAATTGCAACAATTATAGGAACATTAGCTGATTTAGCATGTGATATAGCTTCTTGTGTTTGCGGCATTACGCCATCATCAGCTGCGACTATTAATATTATTATATCAGTAACATTTGCACCTCTTGCACGCATTTCAGTGAATGCGGCATGTCCTGGAGTATCAATGAATGTAATTTTTTTACCTTCATGATTAATTTGATAGGCGCCAATATGCTGAGTGATGCCACCGCTTTCACCTGAAACAATATTTGAGTTTCTTAATTTATCTAATAATGATGTTTTGCCATGATCAACATGTCCCATTATTGTGACAATTGGAGGTCTTTCAGAATCTTTTATCGCTTCATCATTATGTGAAATTAAATCTTTTTCTAATTCTTCTACATTTTCTCGTTTGAACTTATGTCCAAACTCTGTAACGATTAGTTCGGCGGTATCAGCATCAAGAGTTTCATTTATTGTTGCCATCATTCCCATCTTCATAAGAGATTTGATTACATCACCAGATTTTTCAGCCATTTTAATAGCCAGCTCTTTCACGGTAACGTGCTCAGGAATATTTACCTCCCTAATAATTTTTTGCTGTGGCTCGGTATTGAGATTATTTTTTTTTGTTTTCTGCTTTGATCTTTTATAGGCTGCTAGGCTTCTTGTCCGTTCATCCATGCCTGATAAGGCCGTGACAATAGTGACTTTTCTCTCTCTAAGATTTTTTCTACCAAAATTTCCTGCAGGTTTTTTCTTTTCTACAATGTCTTCATTAGTTTCTTTTTCAGGAGTGAATGACTTTGGTCTAGCCTTGGATTTTTCTTCCAACGATTCTTCACCTGTATCAGTAATTTTAACTTCTTCAGCTTTGATTTCTTCTATTTGGGAGTTTACTACACCACCTATTTCTTTAAGTAAATCTTCTTTGTCTGCAGCATTTTTTGCTTCTTTTAATTTTTTTTGCTCTTCTTTTGAAAGTCTCTTTAGAATTTTTCCAGACTTTTTAACTTCTTTTATATTTTCTTCTTTTTTTACTTCTTTGACTGTCTGGTTTAGTTTTATTTCAGGCTTATTTTTTTCGATAGGTAGGGTAATATTTTTTCTAGCGCGCTTACGCTCAACTATGACTGTAGACCCTCCATCTAAGCTTTTGGCTGGACTAGATTTTATTGAAGAACCAAGTTTTAGGCTTAGTGTTTTTTTCTTGGTGGTTTTTTTGTTATCTTCTACCATTTTAATTTTTTATAGCTTTTAATTAAGCCATATTTTCCTTGCTTCTAATATTAATTCGTCGACCTCGTCTCTTGTTAAGTTATAACCATCTAAAATTCCACTTACTCTGGAATTTTTATCATGTTTATCTTCATAATAACCTAGCAAGTCATCAGTGGTTAATCCTGCAAAATCATCGAGTGTAATGACCTTATTTTTAGCAAGGGTTACTAGCATAGATGAACTTAGTTGCCAAAATTCAATCAGTTGATCTTCAACTTTTAGTTCACTTAAAATCTTTTGATTTTCTTGTTCGGTTTTTTCTAAGTATGAGTTTGATCTATTGATAAGTTCATCAGTAATTTCTTCATCAAAACCCTCAATGCTCAAGAATTCTGATTTATCCGTACCTACAATTTCTTCAATGGATGTGAACCCTTCACTCACTAATAATTGAGCTAATGTTTCGTCAACATCGATAGCTTCAACAATCATGTTGGTTTTTTCTACAAAATCTGCTTGTCGTTTTGAAGACTCCTCAGCTTCTGTAAGAATATCAATTTCAAAACCAGTTAACTCAGATGCCAGTTTAACATTTTGCCCTCTTCTCCCAATTGCTAAGCTTAGATGGGACTCATCGACTACAACCTCTATTTTGTTTTGCTCTTCATCTAATACGACTTTTAATACTTCAGCTGGAGCTAGAGAAGCAATTGCTAAATTAGGTAAATTTTCTGACCAATTAATTATATCTATTTTCTCTCCTTGCAGCTCGTTAACAACTGCTTGTACTCTACTTCCCCTCATTCCTACACAGGCTCCTACTGGATCAATTGATCCATCACTAGTTGATACAGCAATTTTCGCTCTGCTCCCTGGGTCTCTAGCAACTTTTTTAATTTCTATTATTCCATCATAAATTTCTGGAACCTCTTGAGTAAATAGCATTGCCATAAATTGAGGATGTGCACGAGATAAAAATATTTGAGGGCCTTTAGTTTCTGATTTTACTTCATAAATGTAAGCTTTGACTCTATCTCCATTTCTTAAACTTTCTCTAGGGATACCCTGGTCTCTTTTAATAATACCTTCAGCTTTTCCAAGATCTAAAATAATATTTCCAAACTCTGTTCTTTTAACGATACCATTAACTATTTGACCAATTCTATCCTTGAATTCCTCATACTGTCTTGCTCGCTCAGCATCTCTCACTTTTGAGGTGATTACTTGCTTTGCTGCTTGAGCGGCAACTCTTCCAAAATCCAAAGGAGGCAATGGGTCTAAAAGTTCATCACCTGTTTCAGCTGCTGAGTTTATTGCTTTAGCATCTTTTAGTGAAATTTCAGAAAATTTATTTTGTACATTGTCTACTACTAACATTTTTCTTGATAATGAAATTTGACCCGTTTCAGTATCAATTTCTGCAAAAACGTCGTTTTCTTCTCCATAATTATTTTTGGCTGCTTTAACCATTGCTTCTTCTAATGCTGAAATTACGATTTCTTTATCAATCATTTTTTCTTGAGCGACTGCTTCAGCAATTCTTAAAATTTCAATTTTATTTGCACTTACCATTATTAATTTGCCTTGCTTTAATCTAAAAAAAAAGTGGGCTTAACCCACTTTTGTAGTTTTCTAAAATGTTTAATGACTTATACACAGTCATATTTTATAAATCAAGAATATAAAAAATTCAATTATTACAATAACTTAAATTTTTTTTAGCTCCACAAGATGTATTTTTCTACCTTTCTCAATACCTTTTTTTTGATATTTTGAAATATCATAAAGTTTATCACCTTTATCTAAGATTTTTTGAATACTATCCTCAAAATCAATTTCTTCATTTTTAATAGTTTCTAAAATAGATAAAAAGTAAGAAGATGAATCTGTAGTTATAATAACTTTTCCACCATTTTTTATTTTTTTATACATTAAAGCAATGAACTCTTTATTTATCAACCTTCTTTTAAAATGTCTTTTTTTTTCCCATGGATCTGGATTTATTATAAATATTTTATCAATAGATGAGTCTTTAATATTTTCTAAAAGATATAAACAATTTAGGCCACAGAGAGAGATATTTGTTAAATTATTATCAACAATTTTTTTAAGTACTTTTCCTAAGCCGTTTATAAAAACTTCACATCCTATGAAATGTATGTCTTTATTTGCCTGGGCTAGTTCAAATAAATGTTTTCCATCACCAAATCCAATCTCTATTATATTTTTTTTAAATTTTGAATTTAAATTTAAACTTTGATTTTGATCACCGTTGAGATTCTCAAGGATTTCTCTATCTAGTGAAAAATTTTTATAATTCTTTATAAAAATGTCGTTAATCGATGGCGATAATCTTTTGGCAATACGCCTACCATAGTATCTATAATAATCTGGAAATGTTTTTTTAAGCTCAAATAACAAAATTAAATATTCTTTAAATCACTAACTATATCTAATTTTTCCCAAGAAAACCCACCATCAGATTCAGGTTCTCTCCCAAAGTGTCCATAAGCAGCTGATCTTTTATAAATTGGCTGATTCAGTTTTAAATGATCTCTTATTCCTCTTGGAGATAAATCGACAATTTCTCTTATAGACTTAATAAGCTTGACTTCATCAATATTACAGGTTCCATAAGTATTTAAATAAATAGATAAAGGTTCAGCAACTCCAATAGCATAAGCAATCTGCAATAGACATTTATCTGCAATCCCTGATGAAACAATATTTTTTGCTAAATATCTGGTTATATATGCTGCAGATCTATCTACTTTCGTTGGATCTTTGCCCGAGAAAGCGCCACCTCCATGTGGAGCTGCACCTCCATAAGTATCAACAATGATTTTTCTTCCCGTCAATCCAGTATCGCCATCTGGACCACCTATAACAAATTTACCTGTTGGATTAATATGATATTGTGTTTCACTTGAAAGCCATTCACTTGGGATAGATTTTTGAATAAATGGCATTACAATTGATTTAACATCTTCAGCTGAAATTTTCTCATCGTGTTGTGTTGAGACGACTACTGAAGTACATGCAACGGGTTTGCCATCAAGGTATTTCAAAGTTACTTGACTTTTAGAGTCAGGTTGAATCCCATTGATAGTTTTTTCTTTCCTAGCTTTAGCAAGGTCCTCTAAAATTAAATGAGAATAATAAATTGGAGCCGGCATAAGGCTGGGTGTTTCCTTGCACGCGTACCCAAACATTATACCTTGATCTCCAGCACCTTGATCTTTACCTGCAGACGAGTCGACCCCTTGAGCTATATCTGCTGACTGACTGTGAACATAAGACTCAAAAGATAAATTTTTCCAATGAAAGCCGCTCTGCTCATATCCTATATCTCTAATTGCATTTCTTGCTAATTCTTCATATTGACAATCGTAACCGTCTGGCCCCCGTACTTCCCCTGCAACAACAACTTTATTAGTAGTAACCAAAGTTTCAACTGCCACTCTCGAATTTTCTGGATTAGGCTGACTTAGAAAGTCGTCAACAATAGCATCAGAAACAATATCAGATACTTTATCAGGATGTCCTTCAGAAACTGATTCACTGGTAAATAAAAATTCTTCGCTCATGATATTTATAATTTATTTTTTTTAAAAGATATTTGAGTAACGTACCCAATTATTAATAAAATCGCTATCAAAAAATATACAATCTTGTATCTATATTTTGAATAAAATGTATCTATTCCCTCTAAGATTTTTATTTCAATAAATGAATTTGTCTCAGGCTCAACTGCTTTAACAACTTTTCCAAATGGATCTATCATTCCAGAAAATCCCATGTTACTTGAACGGGCAAGTGGAAGCCCTTCTTCAACTGCTCTAAATCTTATATGTGTAAAATGTTGTCTAGGGCCTGTTTTTTTTCCGAACCATGAATCATTTGTTATATTCACTATTAGCTTTGCGCCATTTTTTCTATTTTTAGCAACAATATTAGGAAATATTCCTTCATAACAAATCAAAGGAATAATATTTGTTGGAAAGTATTTATCTTCACCTGGCATTAATGATGATGTATTTATAAACTTAGATAGAATGGTATTATCAACTACACTTTTAAATGGCACATACTCACCAAATGGTACGAGATGTTTTTTATCATAAATATGACCCTGAAAAGCTATAGAATTAAAATAATTACTTCCTTCTTTTCTCAAATACCCTTGCAGCACATTTTCATTTCTAAAAGGATTGATTCCTGCCATAGTTTCCGGAATTATAGTAGTTTTAGTTTCTGATATTAGATCTTTAATTAACAGCTTCGTACTCTTTGACCACTTGTCTTTTTGTTCTATGTGGGTGCCTACTATTCTAATTTCTTCATTACTTATGCTAGCTAAATCGTAACTCAAAATTCTTTGATTACCATAAATAAATAGAATAATTAATATTAAGAAACCTATGCTACAAAATATCATTCCTTCAAGTTTTAATTTCACAGAAAAAATTGTAGAAGAAATAAGTACTGATATTAAGCCTAAGCCAAAAGGTCCAACTATAGACAAAATTTGTATAAAATTTACTGACCATGACCAACTGTAAGATATTAAATTCCATGGAAGACCTGTAAATAAGTAAGACCTCAAAATTTCAAATATTGTCCACGATGCTGCAAAGTAAAATATTTTTGCATTGGACTTATCCCATAAAAAACAATTTAATATTTGCATAGCTCCATAAAATAAACTCAAGACTAGTGGTAAGGCAATAATCGTTAATGGAAGAAAATATGAAATTATTCCTCCGTAAACAATTAAGGCATTAGAAATCCAATATGTGCTAGAAATAAAAAAACCAAAACCAAAAGCTAACCCTATTGAAAAAAAGTCCTTATATGATTTTTGATTAATTAGATAAAATTTATCATTTAGTTTAAAAAAAAGACCAACAATTACTAAGGATATAAATGGAACGTTAAATGGGTCAAAGCCAAGTGATAAAAATATACCTAATATAAATGCTATGAAAAAAAAAGATCCTTTGGACTGAAGCTTAAGCAATTGAAGCAACATCTATTTAGGAAGTGATATTTTTATTGTTTTAATTCTACGGGGATCGGCATCGATAATCGTAAATACCATTCCGGACTCATGTTTAATAATTTCTCCTCTTTGAGGAACCCTTCCAGCTATTGAAGCTACTAACCCTCCTATTGTATCTGTATCATCACCTTCATTTAAAAGTTTAATTTGTGATATTTTTTCAAGTTCTTCAATGGGAAGTCTTGCATTAGTTTCGAAAGTATTTGAACTCAATTTTATGAACATTGGTATATCTTTATCGTCATGTTCATCTTCAATTTCACCAGTAATTTCCTCAATTACATCTTCAATTGTTATAAGTCCATCTACACCGCCATACTCATCTATTACCACACCCATATGAAGCCTCGTTAGTTGCATCTTTATTAGTAAATCTAAAACTGGCATTGATGGCGGTATGTGTAAAATATCCTTTTTTATATTATCAATAAATTTTTCTTTATTCTGATTTTCAGTCTGAAACTTTACAAGATCTTTAATATGTAGCATTCCAGTTATATTATCTAATTGTTCTCTATAAATAGGTATCCTCGAATGCGCTCCATCAACAAATATTTTTATTGCTTCTTCAAATGAAATATTTTCGTCAACTGCAATAATTTCAGCTCTTGGTATCATAATATCTCTTGCGAGAATTTTATCTATTTTAAGAATATTCATCAGCATAATTCTCTCCTGCTTTGATATTCCATCTATATTATTTGATTTATTATCTAAAACTGTCTCAAGATCTTCTTTGATATTCTTTTTATCTTTTTGAGCTTTCAACAAAAAATTATTTAAAAAATTTTTAATCATAATATTTTATTTATAATTTTTTCTTCTAACTTATTCATTTTATTATAATCTTTATCTTTAATGTGATCGTAACCTAAAAGGTGAAGTGTGCCATGAATTGATATTTTTGATAGATATTTATACACTTCAATATTCTCTTCCTTTGACTCACTTAATATTTTTTCAATTGATATTACGATATCACCTAATATATTTTCATGATCATGAGAGTCGTGATTAATCATTGGAAAAGATAATACATTGGTTGCTTTATCTTTTGACCTATAATTAAAATTTAGTTCTTTAATATACTTATTATTAGACAATAAAATGCTGATTTCATAATTTTTATTTTTAAACTGCTTTAATTCATCAAATACTTGTTCAATAGCATTAATGATTACTTTTTTATGATCTGGTAGTAAGTTCTTCCAATTATTATCTATGATAGAAAAATCTAAATTAACGGTCATAGGGGCTTATTAGCTCAGATTTAAAATTATTATGCTTATCGTAAGCATCTATTATTTTTGATACTATTTCATCCCTAACAATATCTTTTTTTGAAAATTTAGTAATTTCTACTTCAGGTAATTGCTCTAATGCATGAATTGAGTCAATGAGACCAGAACCAATGTGTTTTGGAAGGTCAATTTGAGATGGGTCACCATTAACAACCATTCTTGAATTTTTTCCACACCTAGTTAAAAACATTTTAATTTGTGTACTTGTTGCATTTTGCGCCTCATCTAAAATTACGAAAGCATTACTAAGAGTTCTTCCTCGCATAAAGGCTAATGGAGCAATTTCTATCATTGATGATTGAATTTTTCTCATTGCTTCATCCATTGGAAGTAGTTCATAAATTGCGTCATAAAAAGGTCGAAGGTATGGATCTACTTTTTCTTTTATGTCGCCAGGCAAAAATCCAAGTTTTTCACCAGCCTCAACTGCAGGCCTTGACAAAATTATTCTATCATATTTTCCTTCTAATAATTGTGCTACCGCTGCAGCGACTGCGAGGTATGTTTTACCTGTACCTGCTGGTCCAATTCCAAAAACAATTTGTTTATTGTAAAGTGCTTCTAAGTATTCATTTTGTTTTATTGTTTTTGCAGTTACAGAAGATTTAGTTGTTTTAGCAATAGTAAAACTTTTTATATTTTTATTATCTAAATCATTATTTATCTGCATGTTTAATATCTCCTTAAATGTATTTTGATTTTTTTTTATTGGGTCTTTTAATTCTCTTGATAATTGAATTATAGAATTTCTTACTATGTATCTTTCTTTTTTATTGCCAGTTATGATAACTATATTTCCTTTTTGTAGGACTTTAACTTTCAGTTTTTTTTCACAAAAATCTAAATTCTCATTGTTAACGCCAAGTATTTCTACAATAAGGGAGTTTTCAAGGTTTACAACTGTTGAGCTGTTGTCTCCTATGAGAGCTTTTTCACTTTTTTTCTCTAGAAAGTGGTTCAATTCTTAATATTCATTTAATGAAATATAGTACCATATAAGCTCTTGTGGTTGCAAGTTTCAATTGAAATTGGAATGACATCTCCTATAGATACCCTCTTTGCCCTAACATATACTGGCTGTGAGTATATGCTTCTTCCAAAAAAATATTCTGGATTACTTTGGCTTTGATTTTCAATTAGCACATTTGTTATATTTTTATTACAAAATGATTTATTAAATTCAAGCTGAATATCTTCTAGTTTTTTTTGTAAAACATTTAAGCGTAATTTTTTTTCATCTTTTGGTGTATGATCAGATATTTTTGCTGCCTTTGTTCCTGGTCGCTCACTATAAATAAACGAATATGATTGTTTAAATTTAACGTATTCAACTAAATCTAAAGTGGACTCAAAGTCGTTATTTGTTTCTCCTGGAAAACCTACTATAAAATCTGATGAAATCTCAATATTAGGTTTATAGAATTTTAATTGATCAGTAATTTTCTTATATTCATCTACATTATACTTTCTATTCATTTTTTTTAGTATTTCATTCGATCCAGATTGAACAGGTAAATGTAAGAAAGGCATTAATTTTTCATTTGAACCATGCAACTTGATTAACTCTAAATCCATATTATTCGGATGTGAAGTTGTATATCTTATTCTTTTAATATTATCTAGCTTACTCACCTCATCAATAAGTTTGGAAATATTATAAACTATATTTTTCTCATCTTTATAATTGTACGCATTTACATTTTGACCAAGTAATACTATTTCCTTGCTACCTCGATCTATTAAAGACTTTGACTCATCAATAATACTTTTAATTGATCTTGAATATTCTGGTCCTCTTGTAAATGGTACAACGCAAAAAGCGCAGAACTTATCGCATCCTTCTTGAATTGTAACATATGAAGAAACTCCTTTTGGGCTTTTATCTTCATGAACAAAATCAAATTTTTCATTAATAATAAATTCTGTATTAATTTTTTTTTCTTTGTTTTTTTTATAAACATCAATCATCTTGGGTAATAAGTGATAGCTTTGTGGTCCTAATACAATATCTACATTTTTATTTTTTCTAAAAATTTCATCATTTTCAGCTTGGGCAACACATCCAACTAAGGCTATTGTTTTACTATCGTCCTTTTTGGTTACTCGCCCAATATCAGAATATACTTTTTGAGCTGCTTTTTCTCTTATGTTACATGTATTAAAAACTATCAGATCAGCATTGCTAACATCACCAGTGTTCATATAGCCATCTTTTTGAAGGATTGATGCAATTTTTTCACTATCATACTCATTCATTTGACAGCCATATGATTTTATAAAGAAAGATTTGTTTTCCATTTTGCCTAAGGATGAATTGTATTGGTTAAATTTACAAGAATTGTATTTTCGCAATGAGAACTTAATTTTTTTCTGTCTCCAAAATCTTTAAATGTCACAGCATTGCTTATATTAATATAAATACTAACGTTTCCAGATATTAAAAAATCATACATCAATCTTAACATTGGATAGTCACCTATCCAAGCAACTTCTCTTCGAACGTTTATTCCCATAGGTAGACCATTTTTTTTTAGATAACACAACGTAATGGGATAGACATTAATGAATTTTTCTTCTCTAGAATTTGGACATAAATATTTTGAATTAGCTGACTCAAAAAAGGATGATTTAAATTTTCTAATTGCACCTCCATCAGAAGTAGTTCCTTCTGGAAATAATATTAAATTCTCACCATTTAAAAGTTTTTTTGAAATATTATTTGAGTAATCTAATGACTTTGTTGCCTTTGAGTTATCTATAAAAAAAGTATTATTTAAAGATGCTAAAAAGCCAAATATACCCATTGCTTTAACTTCTTTTTTGGCAATAAATCTAGACTTAATCAAAGAACCAATTGCTACAATATCCATCCAAGATACATGGTTTGAAACATAGAGGCTTCCAACTTCACTTTTATTACTCAAATGCGCTTTGCTTTGTTGGTCTAATTCAATCTTAATACCCAAAAAAAAATTTACTAATTTAAAAAATAAATATGGAACTAAGTATCTAAATTTTAAATTAAAAATATTTGAAACGATCTGAAAAGGCAAAATTAAAACAATTAATGCTAAAATGATTATTAGTTTAAATATTAAATTAATGGTTTTCATTTTTTAAATAAAAATTAATATATTATTTATTAATTTTTTTCCCATATAATTCGAGTCTATGGTCCACTAATTCAAATCCCAGCTCCTCAGCAATTCTTTTTTGAATTGTTTCAATTTCAGAATTTGAAAACTCATAAACATCACCACTTTCAATGTCAATAAGGTGATCATGATGGTTTGACTCTTGAATAGGTTCATATCTGGATCTTCCATCTTTAAAATCATGTTTTTCAATTACACCATATTCCTCAAATAATTTTACTGTTCTGTAGACGGTGGCAATGCTTATGTTGCTATCTTTTTCAGATGCCTTCATATATATTAAATTTACATCTGGATGCCCAGCTGGGTGACCGCCTAATTCAGTTATTATGTCAGCGATTATACTTCGCTGGCCTGTCATTCGAAGACCTTTTTCTTGGCATATTTTTTTTAAATCAATCATAACTAAAAAGTTTTAACATAAATTGGCGCGGGAATACATTTCTTTTCTGATAAATTAATCAAATCCCTATAAGTTTTATTAAATAAATCGTTAATAGTAATTATTTCTTCTTTTTCATTCACTTTTCTAGATATATTTTTTTCCGAAATGTTATCTAAAAAGACTAGATCAGCATTTTTACTTTTATATTTTGGATTAGCGCCGTATGACCTTAAAATTATCTTAGATACTTTGCCAGATTTACTAACATTTTGTGCAAAATAATTGTTTTTATTTAATTTAATAAAAAATTTAAGATTTTTTTTAGGTTTAGTTTTTAGATAGTTCATTCGTAATAATTCAAATAATGATATCCCACAAACTGGAAGTTCTAATGATAAACCCAAAACTTTTGCCGCGGTGATTCCGGTTCTAATGCCCGTAAAGCTTCCCGGCCCATTAATTACAATTATTTTTGATAAATTTTGATAATCTTTTTTAATACTGTCTAAAAGTATTTTTATTTCTACCGTTAATCTCTCTGATACTCTTTTAAGTCTTGGTTTGCTTTTATTGGCAACTATATGTTGTTTGTTACCAATAATAATTCTTAATCCTTTTGAACAGTCTATTAGTAATATCATGTGTTTGATTATCTTTATATAAAGGGTTAATCTTAATTAATTTTCAAATTCATTATTTAAATATATGCAATTATATAAATTTAAAATTATCTTGCTATATATCTTTTTAATCAATTCACTCCTTTCTAGTGCTTTGGTTGCTCAATCGATAGATCATAATGGTGCCAATGTCTTTATGTATCACCGCTTCGATGAACCAAAGTACCCATCTACCAATATTAATACCGAAGTATTAAAACAACATTTAGAATATTTAATTCAAAATGAATTTAATATTGTAAGTATTAATGAAATCTTAAATAAAAAAAATTTAAAAGATCCATTCCTAACAAAAACAACTGCCTTTACTGTCGATGATGCATTTCTCTCTTTTTTTGAAAATGGTTGGCCAATATTTAAAAAGTATAATATTCCGGTTACCCTTTTTGTATCTACCGATGTCGTTGAAGAAAATCATTGGAACTATATGAGTTGGGACCAACTTAGACAATTTATTAAAGAAGGTGGTTCAGTGGGTTTACATAGTGCGTCTCACGGACATTTACCACAATATGACATTAATGAAATAGAAATAGATCTGATTCAGTCTATTAAATTAATAGAAAAAGAACTAGGACTTAATCCAAAAGTATTTGCTTATCCTTATGGAGAAGCTAGCAATGAAATAATTGAATTGCTCAAAAAGCTCAATATTAATTATGCTTTTGGACAACATTCAGGAATAATTCATCATCAAACCAATTCATATTACATGCCAAGATTTGCTTTAAACGAAAACTATGGTAAGTTAGATAGATTTATTTTTTCAGCAAAAGCAAAGCCTTTAATTATAAATAATTTTTATCCTAGTGAAATTTTTTTGAGAAAAAATAAGCAGCCTAAAATCCAATTTGACGTGTTATCAGACATTGGAGAAAATCAAATAAATTGCTATGATAATAGTGGCGGAAGCTGGAAGGATACCAAGATTACCGCAGATAATGAAATGAGAATAACTTTAGAACTAAATGATCCTTTTTTGAGCGGTAGAGGAAGAGTTAACTGTACTGCAAAAAATAATAGTGAATGGCTTTGGTTTGGTTATCAATTTACTGTTGAGTAAAATTCAAAGTTGCAACTTCATATGGAGCTATATAAATTTTAACTTCATCAAAATCTTTTAATTTATTTTTAACTATAATTTTCTCTAAAATATTTGAATAATTTTCATTCTCTGCATACTTAACTAAAAATTTTAGAAGCCTTAAGGAATCAAGTGCATCATCATTAGATTTAAACTCGTTTCGGAATTTTCTAAAATCTAAATAATTATTATTTGTGTTCAAATTTTTCATGTATGATGCTACTGAGTCACTTAGACTGTCAAAAGCTTTAATTTCATAAGTTTCCTCTATATCTCTTTCAATTGGAACAATACCACTTCCTTTATTCCAACTCCACTGACCAAAAAGAGCATTACCTTCAGTTACAAATCTAGAAGTTCCCCAGCCACTTTCAATTGCAGCCTGAGCCAGGGCGATAGACACAGGAACTGTATCTACCCTTAGCAATAAATCAGTAGTGTTATGGTTTTTAACTTTATAATTAACATATTGTTTTTTTAACCAAAGAGCTTCACTTCTTTTGATATAATTAACTGAGCTACTTTGTATTTTGAGAATTCTATTACGAGTGTCTAAAATTTTATTATTTTCTCTTATTATTAGAGGTAATAGAGATTTAATAAATAAAGATTTTTTTACTTTAGTTGAATTAATTTCGTTAAAGTCATTTGGAAACTTATCGATGGTAATATCTGGCACTTGTTTCATTTTTCTAACTGAGTCAATTAAGTAAGCATGTTTTTGAAAAATGTTACTTAAATCTTTTGTGCTAAGATTATTTTTTCCGGTATTAATCTTTAATTGTTGAATTGAGTTAAAGCTTGGTTCTTTCAACTCAATAAATGAGTCTTCTTTATTTTGAGAATCAATCGAAATATTTGAAAAGTCTTTATTTGAAACAAAATATTTAAAATTAATAGAAAGTAACATGACACATAAAATTAAAAATACTGATATGCCGTAAAAAATATATCCAGATTTATATATATACTGATTACTTATACTAAATTTGTTAATTAAGTTATTCATAATCTAGACCTGCTGTTGAACAGATTTAACTTCTCTCACATAGTGCTTCAGTAAGTTTTCAATTCCAGATTTTAATGTCATTGTTGAGCTTGGACATCCAACACAGCTTCCTTGCAGAGTTAAATACACAACGCCATCTTGAAATTTATTAAACTCAACATCGCCGCCATCTTGTGCAACAGCTGGCTTGATTTTCGTATCCAGAAGCTGTTGAATCTGAGAAACAACTTCTTGATCTTCTGGATCAAACTCAGTTTGATTTACTAAATTAGTTTTATCATCAGTTTTAAGTACCGGTTTACCTGAACTGAGATAATCTGCAATTTTTGTTAATATAGGCGCTTTAAGTTGGTCCCATTCAAATTTATCTTTGTTGACACTTATAAAATTTAGTCCGAAAAAAATGGACTCAACGCCATCAATATTTAGAAGCTGAGCAGCTAGTTCTGAATTTTCGCAGTCGTCTATTGAGTTAAATTCAAAAGTTCGCTCTGCAGCTATTTCCTGTTCCAATATAAACTTTAATGAATTTGGATTTGGTGTAGATTCGGTTTGTATGAACATAATAAATTTGCTTGTTTTGGGATATATATTTTAGAAATAGGTTGATTTGAATAAATAGAACAAAAAAAAATTTAAACTATTGATATTATTAATTATTTTTATTGCGCTCTTGAGGCTAAATCATCAATTTCTTCACTCGTTAGCCCCCCGGGAATCACTACCGTTGGTATAGGCAATTTGCCAGATCTTTGCCCTGCAAGGAGAGAAACTAATGGTCCAGGATTATCTTCGCCTGAGGCTGCTAAAACTAGAAATCTAATTTTTTTGTCCTCGTTAATGTAATTAATTATTTCTTCGCTAACAACGCCTTCCTTAATAACTATTTCAGGAGTTTGACCAGATATATTAAATGCAATTTCAGACCATTCTTGTAATTTTTTTTCTGCTTCCGCTCTAGCTTCCTGATGAATAATGTCTTCAACAGATTTCCATTGCTGTGTATCAGCATATTCAATAACACTAAGAAGCACTAACCCGCCTTTAGTATTTGATGCACGTTGAGCTGCAAATTGAACTGCTGTCTTTAACTCATCAGTATCATCAACTATCACTAAAAATTTTGATCTGTGCATCATTGTTTTACAAATCCAATTATATCATAAACATCTTTTAATACTATTGCGGACTTTTCTCTTGCTTTCATAGCACCTTCGTACATTATTTGATTTAAATATTTCTTATCCTGCATTAGCTTTGTAACTTCATTTCCTATTGGGCAAACCTTTTCTATTAAGGCATCCGATAAATCACTTTTAAAATTTGAAAAATTTTGTCCAGCATATTTTGATAATAATTCAGATTTAGTCAATCCAGTTACTCCAACAAAAATATTAAATAAGTTGCTCACTTCCGGTATTTTATTTATTTGATCATCAGAAATTGGAATTGTTGTATCAGCTGTTTTTGATTTCTTTATTTTTTTTACAATAGTGTCTTGATCATCTTTTAAATTTATTCTTGAGTAATCAGAAGGGTCAGATTTACTCATTTTCGAATTTCCATCCCTTAAAGACATAACTCTAGATATATCTTTTTCTATGTAAGGTTCGGGTAAAGGAAAAAAATTTTCTGATTTATAATCATTGTTAAATTTTTGCGCAATATCCCTAGTTAATTCTAAATGCTGCTTTTGATCACTTCCAACAGGTACATGGGTTGCCTTATAAAGTAGTATATCTGCAGCCATCAGGGTTGGATAAGTGAATAAACCTGAGCTCATATTTTCAGAATTTTTACCAGATTTTTCTTTGAATTGTGTCATTCTATTGAGCCATCCCACTCTACATATACAATTTAAAATCCAAGCTAACTCAGCATGTCCAGGGACTTGGCTTTGGTTAAATATAATACTTTTTTTTGGATCAATACCACACGCTAAATATGCGGCTGTTGTTTCGTATGTGTTGTTTCTAAGTTCAAGCGGATCTTGGAAAATAGTAATTGCATGAAGATCTACGACACAGAATAGACAATCGTTTTCATTTTGCATTTTTGCAAAGTTTTTTATAGCACCAAGGTAGTTTCCTAAGTGTAAATCTCCAGTAGGCTGAACGCCTGATAAGACGGTTTTTTTATTCATTTTTTAAAAACTCTAATTTTAAAGTATCATAAGAAAAAGGTTTATAAAAAGAAATTAATAAAAAGTATACTAATAAAGAGACAAGTATAACCAGTATCAAAAATATGGCTTGTATAATAATATTGGAAATAATTATCTTTTCATATATTAGTGCAGAGAAAATAAGTAGAAGTCCAATAAATGATGAAGATATTGTTATCACGAATATTGGTAAAAATATTTTTTTACTATGAATAAACATTCCTGAAAAATATAGATGCAAATACATAGCTACAACATTGAACCAACTTGAAATGGTAGTGGCAATTGCAATTCCAACGTAACCATAATTTTTAAATAAAAGTACACTAAGTAATATATTTATTAGCACAGTTAAGACCCCTAAGACTAAAGGAGGCTTAGGTCTTTCATTTGCAAAATAAATTGGTGTCAGTATTTTTGTTAAAATGAATGCAACTAAACCTAGTGAAAAATACTTAAGTGCCTTAGCTGTTGAGATTGTAGATATTTCATCAAAACTTCCTCGTTCAAACAGGATCTCCATTATGATATCTGGTATTACAAATAAAGCGACAGATGCTGGCACAGCCAATAAAAGTGCATAAATTATTGTTTTTTCAATTAAGCTAAATACTTCTTTTTTTATGCCAACTTTTATCTTCTTTGAAAGTGCGGGCAATAAAGCTATGCCAAGCGCAATGCCAATAAGAGCTAAGGGCAGTTGATAAATTCGATCTGCGTAATACAAATAAGAAACTGCGCTCGCTTGATAGGAAGCAATGATTGTACCAACGAGAATATTTATCTGTAATAAGCCTGAAGAAAATAAGCTTGGAATAAACAATTTAAAAAACTTTTGAAGACCGGTTTTATAAAAAGTTTTGAAAAATGACACTTCTATTTTATTTTGTTTGAGAGAAAATATTAAAATAGTAATTTGTAAAATTCCTGCGAATATTACCCCTACTGACAAGATGGTTAATATATTATTTTCAAAATAAGAAGTGGCTAATACCGATAGTATTAAAATAATATTCAATATAATTGGCATAGCCGCTGAAAGAGCAAACTTTCCATGAGCATTTAATATAGCTGAATAAATTGAACACATTGTTATTAATACTAAAAATGGAAAAATAATTCTGGATGTTATTACAAGAGACTTAAATTTATCAGAATTTTCTAAAAAACCTGGGGCTAAAATTGATAAAAAACTTGGCATAAATAGCTCAGCTAAAATAACTATTATTCCACTTGTAATAAGTAATAGTAAGGACACATTACCTGCAAAGATGTTAGCGTCCTTATTATCTTGCTGATCTATTAGCTTTGCATACACTGGTATAAAAGAAGAATTTAGGGCTCCTTCAGAAAATATTCTTCTAAAGGTATTTGGAAATCTAAAGGCAACATAAAAAACATCTGCAAGAAATCCTGTACCCAAGAAATTGGCAAAGATAATATCTCTGATAAATCCAAAAATTCTACTAATGAGGGTAAAAAAAGAATATATGCCTGATGATTTGAGAATATTCATCTTATTATTAGGCGGTTTATCATTTCAGTATTATATAGGTTTTGAATTTGAATAGCATAAAAAAACCTATATAACTGAGTTAACAGTACAAACAATATGGACAATAAAAAAAATTCACAACATTTCAGTGATTTAGAAGCGCTACAATTTCATTCAAAGGGTAAAGCTGGGAAAATTGAAATTAAACCAACTAAAGCATTGGCTACTCAAAGAGATTTATCATTAGCATATTCTCCAGGGGTTGCAGCTCCAGTTAGAGAAATTGCGGAGAATCCTGATACTGTATTTGACTATACTATAAAAGGAAACTTGGTTGCAGTAATTACAAATGGAACTGCAATACTTGGTCTTGGTAATTTAGGCGCATCAGCTGCAAAACCTGTTATGGAGGGAAAAGCCGTTTTGTTTAAAAGATTTTCAGATATTGACTCTATAGATTTAGAAATTGACACTGAGAATACTGAAGAATTTGTAAACTCTGTAAAGTATCTTGGTCCATCTTTTGGTGGAATTAATTTAGAAGATATAAAGGCGCCGGAGTGTTTTATAATTGAAGATGCTCTCAAAGAACAAATGGATATTCCTGTTTTTCATGATGATCAGCATGGAACTGCAATAATTTCTACAGCTGGAATTATTAATGCGCTAGATCTTACTGGAAAAAAACTAAAAGATGTAAAAGTAGTTGTTAATGGTGCGGGCGCAGCAGGTATTGCTTGCTTAGAACTTTTAAAGGCAATGGGTCTTCCCAATAATAATGCGATCTTATGTGATACTAAGGGAGTAATTCACTCTGATAGAAAAGAAAATATTAATCAATGGAAGTCTGCACATGCAATAAAAACCAAAATTAGAACTCTTGAAGAAGCTTTGGTTGATGCAGATATTTTCCTAGGACTTTCTGTCGCAAATATTATTAGTCAAAAAATGGTTAAATCAATGAGTGATAAACCTATTATCTTTGCAATGGCAAATCCAGAACCTGAAATCTTACCTGAGCTTGTTAAAGAAGTTAGACCTGATGCAATTGTTGCAACAGGTAGATCAGATTACCCTAACCAGGTAAATAATGTATTAGGCTTTCCATATATTTTTAGAGGAGCACTTGATGTAAGAGCTACTACAATAAATATAGAAATGAAAATTGCAGCCGCAGAAGCTATCGCACTTCTTGCAAAAGAAGATGTACCTGATGAAGTTGCTAATGCATATCCTGGAAAAAGGCCTCAATATGGATCTGATTATATTATTCCATCTCCTTTTGATCCGAGGCTTATCTCAAAAGTTCCAATGGCTGTAGCTAAAGCTGCAATGGAAACGGGTGTTGCTAGAAAAGCTATTGTTGATACAGAAACCTATGGCGCACAATTGGCAGCAAGGCTTAATCCGTCGGCTGGTTTACTTCAGGGAATTTTTCAAAGTGTTAAAGAAGACCCTAAAAGAGTTGTTTTTGCAGAGGGTGAAGAAGAAGATATGATCCGAGCTGCAGTTATTTTCTATAATAATAAAATGGGAACTCCTATTCTTATTGGTAGAGAAGAGATTATTAAAGGAAAAATGAAGGAAATTGGATTGGAATTTTTTGATCAGATGGAAATTCATAATACTAGAGATAAAGCTGCCCACGGTAGATATGCAGATCATATTTACAAGAGACTTCAAAGAAAAGGTTTTCTTAGAGAAGATTGTCTAGACCTTCTTATAAAAGAAAGAAATGTATTTGGTGCATGCATGGTCTCTCTAAAAGAAGCAGATGCTATGATATGTGGACTTAATAGAAGTTATGCAGTCACTTTAGAAAGTGTTGAGTACGTACTTGATCCTATTCCAAATAAAAGAGTTTTAGGTTTAACGGTTATGATTTGTAATGGAAGAACAATATTTGTCGCCGACACCAATGTACATGATATGCCAAACGGTTCAGAACTTGCAGATATAACTGAGCAAAGTGCCCGCGTTGTTAGAGAAATATTTGATATTGAACCTAAGGCAGCGCTGTTATCTTATTCGAACTTTGGTAAGCCCTTTACAGAGAGGTCGGCTTATATTCGTGATGCATTGAAAATTTTAGATAATAGAGATGTAGACTTTGAGTATGATGGTGAAATGGCTGCAAACGTTGCTCTAAATGAAAACCTATTATCACTTTACCCTTTTTGCAAACTTTCAGGTCCCGCTAATTTATTAATTATGCCTGCAATTCATAGCGCAAGTATATCTACTAAACTATTACAAGAACTTGGTGGTGGCGACTTGGTAGGCCCATATTTACTTGGATTTAATGAATCTGTTCAAATTGCTCCTCTGAGCGCTAGTGTGGCGGATATGGTGAATCTAGCTGCATTGGCTTGTTTTAAAAATTAAGCAAGTTCATTCCAAATAATTTTTGCAATATCAACTTTAGAAAATTTTTTAATTTCTTTTAAACAAGTTGGAGAAGTAACGTTAATTTCGGTTAAATACTCTCCAATAATATCAATGCCAACAAAAAATAGTTTCCTTTTTTTTAGCTCTGGTCCTATCGCATCACAGATAGCACGGTCGGATTTTGAAATCGAAACTTTTTTTGCTAATCCACCTACGTGGATATTTGACCGAATTTCATTTTGTTTAGGCACCCTTGCAATTGCACCTGCAGGTTTTCCATTAATTAATATAATTCTTTTATCTCCTCTAGTAATTTCAGGAAGATATTTTTGTACCATAAAAGGTTCTTTGCTAAGTGATAAAAAACTTTCTAAGATTTGATTTAAATTTAAATCTTTTTTAGATAATAAAAATACTCCGTCACCACCATTCCCATATATCGGTTTTATAACTGCTTTTTTGTATTTTTTTAAAAATTCCATTACTTCATGAGTTGAACGAGTAATTATTGTTGGTGGGATTAACTTTGGAAAATCAAAAATAAGAATTTTTTCAGGAGAATTTCTTATTCCCTTAGGATCATTAATTACTCTTGTTTTTTTAGTATCTAGTAATTCTAAAATATGTAATGAAGTAATATAACTCATATCAAATGGTGGGTCTTGCCTGATAAAAATAAATTTCATATTTGATAACTTTGTAACTTTCGTATTAGTTAATTTGTAGTTTTGAGGATCTTTTATGTCTAAAGTAACTAAGCAAGTATCGGCATATACCTCATTATTTTTTATAAATAGATTATCAGGTAAATAAATATAGTTTTTATTACCTCTTAATTGCGATTCTACTATTAATGATATTGTGCTATCTGTTGCAAAATTAATTTTGGATAAATCATCCATTTGAAAAGCTACATTCATAATTTTCAGATTTCTTTTTCTTTTAATCTAACATAGCTAATAACATTTTTTGTACCGTAAGTATTTTCACTAATATTCATTACTCGGTCTAGTTCTTCTTTATTCTGTGCAATCCCAATTAGATAAACAACTCCGTTAACGACTTCCACAGAGTAATTTAAATTAAATATGTCTGAATTTAAAAGAAGTTTTGCTTTAATTTTGGTTTTTATAACCAAGTCATCAGCGTAGTCTAAAATGGAATCATCATTATTTATTTGTATTTCATTTATTACTTCATTCACACCTTCAATTCCCCACGCTAGTTTAGTAGCTTCTATTCTTTCATCTATTTGCTCAACACTTCCTGTAAGTAAAACCTTTCCCTCTAAAACCTCAACATTTACATTAAAGAATATTTTCTCATTATTGCTAAAGTAAGTATTTTTAAGCTGAGCAAGAATGATTGTATCCTCAACAAAATTAGAAAAAGACCTCTCTTCTTTTTCAATTAATACTGCTTTTGAAGCTCCTGTAACAAAGGCAGTTGTACATCCTGAAATTAATAATATTGAAAAAGCTACAGCAAAAAACTTATGAATCATATGATTTTTTATCAGGTTTGTTTGCATTAAAATACTAAATTAAATACTTTTCATTTATTATCAATGATTAGTTGATACACTTTTCTTTTCGATACATTGAATTTACTTGAAACTTTTAAAACTATTTCTTTATCAGTCATCGTTTTTTTATATAGATTAATTATTGATAATATTTCATTATTATTAAATTGATTTTTTTTTACTTTTTCACTGCCATCAATAATTAAAGTTAGTTCTCCTTTGACATTAACTCTTTTTAAAAAATCATCATTAATAGTCTTTACTGTGCCCCTAACAACTTCTTCATTTTTCTTAGTCAATTCTCTAATTATAGCAATTTTTCGATTAGGGATATGCTTATTAAAATAATTTAGTGAAGATTTTATGCGTTTAGGAGACTCATAAATAATAAGAGTTTCTTGGGAAAAAATTATTCTCTCTAAAAACTTTTCTTTTAATTTTTTAATTTGAGGCATAAATCCTAAAAAAGTAAATTTACTTGTATTCATACCTGATAGCACTATTCCACCAAGCACTGAGGATGCTCCTGGCACTGAAAAAATAGGAATTTTTTCGTTGATACATTTTTGCACTATAGACTCCCCTGGGTCTGAAATTAGTGGAGTGCCGGCATCGGATATAATAGAAACAATAAAACCCTCTTTAAGCTTATTTAATATATTTGGAATTTCTTTTGTTGAATTAAATTTATGAAAAGCTTTTAATGTACCCTTAATGCCATATTTCATTATTAATTTTTTACTATTCCTTGTATCTTCACATAATATTAAATTAGACATCGATAGTAAGGATAATGCGCGAATAGAGATATCAGCAAGATTCCCAATTGGCGTTGAAACAATATACAGTCCTGGTAAAAAATTTTTTTTGTTTAGTTGATCAATGACGTTACTAGTATTTATATTTAGATCCATAATGTTGTTTTTTAGCAATGATATGAAGTATAACACCATTCTTTTACTAGTAATCCCATTTTTAATTTATGGATGTGAAACAGTTACTTATGAAAATAATTCTTCTTTAAAAAATAAAGTAGAACCCGATATTCTAAATAGTGAAATTAAATTACAACCAGATAATACTAGAGTTAAAATTGGAATATTGCTTCCGTTAAGTGGTGAAAATTCTCAGATTGGAGGGTCTTTACTAAAAGCTGCAAAATTATCTCTAAATAAAACTCAAAATAGAAATATACAATTATTCATTAAAGATACTGAAAATAGTAATACAAATATTATAAGCTCATATTACGATTTAATTAATGAAGAGGTTGATATAATACTTGGACCATTATTTACAAAAAATATAAAAATTATTAGTCCAGTGTCTGAAGACGAAAAAACTTTAATGATTACATTTTCTAATAACTCAGAAATAAAAAATGAAAATACTTTTATATCTGGTCTTACACCCGAAGATGAAATAAGAGAGGTGATTGACTACGCAATGTCAAAAGGTAGCAAAAAATTTGGGTTAATATTTCCTAATAATGAATATGGATTAAGGTCAAAAAAACTAATTCAAAATTTAATGTTAGAAAAAAATGGAGAGATATCTGAATTCGTTTTTTATAACCCCAAAAAACCTGATTTTTATGGGGTATCAAAAAAAATAGCTAACTATGAGCAAAGGAAACTTAAATTAGAAAAAAAATTAGAAGAACTAAAAAATACAAATACAGTTGATGCAGAAACGAAATATAAAAAATTAAAAAATCAAGATACTTTGGGAGAATTAGAGTTTGACTCTCTATTCATCGGGGCTGAGAATGTCAAACATATATCTATGCTAGCATCTATTTTGCCTTATTATGATGTTGACCCAAAAAAAGTTGTATATCTTGGAAATTCTTTATGGGCAAACAATGTTGCTCTCAAAGAACCTGCTCTTGAAAAGAGTATTTTTACAGGTTTTTCAGAAAAAAAATTCGGCAATTTTAAGTTAGAATACTCTGAAGCATTTAATGAGCAACCTCATCAAATTGCTTATCTTGCTTTTGATTTGGTGGGCTTAATTTCCAATTTACAGAAGAAAAACAAAAAAATAAATATTTCTAACATAACTGCTAGTAATGGCTTTATTGGAACAAATGGTCTTTTCAGATTTAGATCCGATGGAAGTATTCAAAGATCATTATCTGTTTTCCAAATAAAAAATCAAAATCCAATTGAAGTAAAAAAAGCAAATTTAAATTTTTAACAAATATTTTTTTAGTTTTTTAAACGCTTTTTGCCTGTGACTAATCCGTTCTTTATATGAATAATTCATTTCCCCAAATGTTTTTTTATATCCATTTGGTACAAAAATTGGATCATAGCCAAAACCATTTAAACCTTTAGCGGGAAATTGTAATTGGCCATATACTTTGCCTTGAAAAGAAATAGTTCGACCATTTGGAAAACTTAGTGCTAAAGCACAGCAAAAGTGTGATCGATATTTGAAATTTGAATGAGGATCAATTTTAATTAATTTTTTTTCTATTTTTTTAATTGCAAGTTTAAAATCTTTATCTTTTCCAGCCCAACGAGCTGAGTATATTCCCGGTTCGCCATTTAATAAATTAACACAAAGGCCACTATCATCAGCTAAAGCTATGCAGCCTGATTTTTTAGATACGAACTTCGCCTTAAGAATTGCATTTTCTACAAAATTTTTCCCAGTTTCTCTTGGTTCTTTTATTTTTAAATCAGAGGCTGATTGAATGGAAAAGCTGTATGGTTTTAATAGACTTTTTATTTCTCTTACCTTGCCTGAATTATGACTGGCAACTATAACTTTTTTTTTCATACCGAATATGAATTACATAACCTTTTTTTGCTCATTAATAATCTTAGCTACACCACATTTAGCTATTTTTAACAATTCATTGAACTGATCTTCTTCACAAATTTTTCCCTCTGAGGTTAGTTGTACTTCAACCAATTTTCCACTCTCAGTTATGACAAAATTAGAATCAACATCAGCTGATTGGTCTTCGTGATAATCAAGATCTAAATAACAACTTTGTGAGATGACTCCACAACTGATTGCTGCTAAGTTTTCTATTATAGGATTTTTTTTGATTATTTTGCTTTCAATCATTGATTTAAAACAGTGATGCAGCGCAACAAATGCACCTGATATAGCTGCCGTTCTAGTTCCACCGTCAGCTTGAATAACGTCACAATCAATTAAGATTTGCATTTCTCTAAATAATGACGGATCAACTATAGCTCTTAACGATCTACCAATTAGTCTTTGAATTTCTTGTGTTCTCCCACTTTGCTGTCCTTTTTTTGCTTCTCTTGAAACCCGATCATGAGTTGCGCGAGGCAGCATACCATATTCAGCAGTAACCCATCCTTTATCTTGTCCCTTTAGCCATCTTGGAACAGATTGATCTAAAGAAGCGGTACAAAGAACATGTGTATTACCAAATTTTACAAGGCAGGAACCTTCGGCATATTGTGAAAAATTACCAATGAATTCAATATTTCTTAACTGATTTAAATTTCGATCTTTCCTCATAAACACCTTTTTATATTTATATTACTCAGATATTGACGAAAAGAACATAGATCATTACATAAATATCTACTTTTAGAAAAATATATTAAAAATGGTAAAAAAGAAAAAAAATACAGAAAAAGAAACTGTTGATATTGAAATACCAGAAAAAATGGACACACCTCAAGCTGAGGAACAATCACAAATTAATTCTGACGAACTTGATGATTTAAAAAATCAATTATTAAGAGCTTTAGCTGATAGTGAAAATAATCGCCGTAGGTTTGAAAAAGAGAAAGAAGATTTGAGTGCATATGTAATTTCTAATTTTGCAAAAGAAATGCTAGCAGTATTAGATAATTTAAACCGAGCGCTTGAAGTAAGTGATAAAATTAATATCGAAGATAAAAATGTAGATAATAATACAAAAAATTTTATTGAGGGTGTAAAGCTTACTGAGAAACAATTAAACTCAATTTTTGAAAAATTTAAGATTATTAAAATTGATACATTAGATCAAAAATTTGATCCTAATATACATCAAGCTATGTTTGAAATTGAAAATGACGAAGTTGAAGAGGGAACAATACTTCAAGTAGTTCAAGAAGGATTTAAAATAGAAGACAGACTATTGAGACCTGCTTTAGTTGGTGTATCAAAAAAAACTTCAAAATAGTCCATATATTTAGCCAAATATTTACTTTTTTTAAAAAATTAAAAAGTTATCTCCAGGGCCTTGTAGATCAATAGTGGACTAACTATATATAAATCAAATATTAAAAGAGAGAAATAAAATGTCAAAAGTAATAGGTATAGATTTAGGAACAACTAACTGCTGTGTTTCAATAATGGATGGTAAAAATTCCAAAGTCATTGAAAACTCAGAAGGCTCAAGAACAACCCCTTCTATTGTTGGTTTTAGTAAAGATGGTGAAAAAGTTGTAGGTCAACCTGCAAAAAGACAAGCAGTTACTAATCCTGAGAATACACTATTTGCTATTAAAAGATTAATTGGAAGATCATTTGATGATCCTACAGTTCAAAAAGATGTAGAAATGGTTCCATACAAAATAGTAAAGGCTGATAGTGGTGATGCATGGGTTGAAGCTTCTGGAGAAAAATATTCTCCTTCTCAGATTTCTGCTTTCATTTTAACAAAGCTGAAGGAAGACGCTGAAAGATATTTAGGTGAAAAAGTTGAAAAGGCTGTTATCACAGTTCCAGCGTATTTTAATGACTCACAAAGACAAGCAACTAAAGATGCTGGAAAAATAGCTGGACTAGAAGTTGAAAGAATTGTTAATGAACCAACTGCCGCAGCACTAGCATACGGACTTGATAAGAAAGATGGCAAAACTATTGCTGTTTATGATTTGGGTGGTGGAACATTTGATGTTTCTATTCTTGAAATTGGTGATGGCGTATTTGAAGTAAAATCAACTAATGGTGATACATTTTTAGGTGGTGAAGATTTTGATACAAGGCTATTGAACTATCTTGCTGATGAGTTTAAAAAAGAAAATGGAATTGATTTAAAACAAGATAAACTTGCACTTCAAAGACTTAAAGAGGCGGCAGAAAAAGCAAAAATTGAACTTTCATCTACAGCTCAAACTGAAGTCAACCTTCCATTTATTACGGCAGATCAGTCTGGTCCGAAACATTTAACTCTAACAATTACTAGAGCTAAACTAGAGTCATTGGTTGAAGATTTAATTCAAAAAACAATTACTCCTTGTGAAGCGGCTCTTAAAGATGCTGGTTTATCTGCTGGAGAAATTGATGAAATTGTTCTTGTTGGTGGAATGACAAGGATGCCTAAAGTCATTGAAACTGTAAAAACTTTTTTTGGGAAAGAACCTAATAAAGGCGTAAACCCTGATGAAGTAGTTGCTATGGGTGCAGCAATTCAAGCTGGTATTCTACAAGGTGATGTAAAAGATGTGCTTCTTTTGGATGTTACACCATTATCACTTGGAATCGAAACTTTAGGAGGTGTTGCTACCAAATTAATTGATAAAAACACTACTATTCCAACAAAAAAAAGTCAGACCTTTTCTACCGCGGAGGATAATCAATCTGCAGTTACGATTAGAGTTGTTCAAGGTGAAAGAGAAATGGCTTCAGATAATAAACAGCTAGGTGATTTTAATTTAGATGGTATTCCGCCGGCACCAAGAGGAACACCACAAATTGAGGTTACTTTTGATATTGATGCAAATGGAATTGTGAATGTTTCTGCAAAAGATAAAGGTACAGGAAAAGAGCAACAAATTACAATTCAAGCCTCGGGTGGTCTCAGCGATGAAGACATAGAAAAAATGGTTAAAGATGCTGAGGCTAACGCTGAGTCTGACAAGAAAAAGAGAGAGTTAGTGGATACAAGAAATCAAGCTGACACAATGATACACTCCTCAGAAAAAAATCTTTCTGAATATGGCGATAAAGTTACTGCTGATGAAAAAGCTGCAATTGAAAAAGATGTTCAAGCTCTGAAAGACTTACTTGAAAGTGAAGATTTAGAAAAAATTAAATCTGCTTTAGAAGCATTGACTCAGTCTTCAATGAAACTTGGTGAAGCTATGTATAAAGAACAGCAAGCGGCTGCAGGCGCAGCTGAACCCAACCAGGGAGATGGACAACCAAAGGATGAAAATGTTGTTGATGCAGACTTTGAAGAAGTAAAAGAAGATAGTAAGCAAGCCTAAATATTTTTTAATGAGGGCTTTATGTCTAAAAGAGATTACTATGAGGTATTAGGGGTTAATCAATCTGCTAGTGACGCAGAATTGAAAAAGGCTTACTATAAGCTTGCAAAACAAAATCACCCAGATCAAAATCCTGATAATCCCGAAGCTGAGAAAAAGTTTAAAGAAGCTAGCGAGGCTTACGCCGTACTCTCTGATAAAGAGAAAAAAAGTGCTTATGATCAATTTGGTCATGCTGGTGTTGAAGGTAACATGGGTGGAGGTTTTGATTCTAACTTTTCATTTGATGATATTTTTTCAAATTTTTTTGGCGACTCTTCTCCATTTGGTGGCGGTGGAAGACGCAGCAGTAATAGAGGTTCAGATTTACAATATGAAGTTACAGTTAGCCTAGAAGAAGCATTTAATGGAAAAAAATTAAAAATAGACATTCCCACACAAGTAAAGTGCAATGATTGTAATTGTACAGGTGCCAATAAGGGCAGCTCTCCAGTAACATGCCCAATGTGTAATGGACGTGGCCAAATCAGATCTCAACAGGGATTTTTTTCAGTACAGCAAACTTGTCCACAATGTAACGGCAAAGGAGAAATAATTTCTGATCCATGCAAAACTTGTCGTGGCACAGGAAGAGTTCAGAAAAATAAATCATTAATGGTTAATATACCAAAAGGTGTTGACGATGGTTCAAGAATAAGACTATCAGGAGAGGGTGAAGCTGGACTTAATGGTGGACAACAAGGCGATTTATATATTTTTGTTACATTAAAAAGACACACTTTATTTATTAGGGAAGATGAAAACTTATTTTCTGAAGTTCCAATATCTATTATAGATGCAGCTATTGGTGGCACCATTGATGTTCCAACAATTGATGGTGGTAAAGCTAGACTTAAAGTACCTGCTGGAACCCAGTCTGGTGACCAATTCAGACTTAAATCTAAAGGCATGCCAAATGTTAGAGGCGGCAGAGTTGGTGACTTGTATATTCAAGCAAAACTTGAGACACCTGTAAAATTAAACAAAAAACAAATAGAATTACTTGAATCATTTCAAGAAATGTCTTCAGAAACAGAAACTCCATTGAAAAGTGAATATTTTAAAAAAGCAAGAGAGTTTTGGAAAACTAGAAAGTAATAATTATGTCCAATTTTACAGATCAAGAACTAATTAATCTTTATAATAAAAATGAAAATTTTCAGTCATTGTATAAGATGAAGTGCATTGATTTAAATACCAATGATGGGACAATTGAGTTTGAGTTTGATATCGAAAAAAAGTTTTGTAATCCTACAGGTGATGTTCAAGGTGGTTTACTGTCAGGTATGATTGATGATACAATGGCGCTTGCATTTATATTTAAGACGCAATTTACTAAACGCCCACCAACTATAGAGATCAAAACCAATTTTTTATATCCAACAAGAGTAGGAAAAGCTTATGGATATGGTCGTATTGTAAAATCAGGAAAAAACCTGGTTTTTTTAGAGGGTCACTTAAAGCAAGATGATCGAATTGTAGTGACCGCAACATCTACTGCAGTTATAGTTGATATGCCTACTTCAAGAGCGTCAATATTAAGTAAGAAATAAGGGCTAAATATAATGCAAAATAAACAATGGATCTTGAACTCATTTCCAGTTGGTGAGATTCAAGATAACGATTTAATTCTTAGAGACTCTGAATTAAACGCAATTAATGATGGGGAAGTTTTAATAAAAAATATTTATCTTTCGCTAGATCCCGCTAATAGAGGATGGATGAGCGGAAGGGCATCTTATGTTGATGCTATGAAAATTGGTGACATTATGAGAGGTGGCACGATTGGAATAATAAAAGAGTCTAAAAATGAAAAATATAAAGAAGGGCAAATTGTTCAATATCAAGGTGGTTGGCAGGAGTACTGTATCAATGAAGGTAAGGGCCTTAGACTTGTTCCACAGAACTCGGGTTTAGACCTCCCTTCGTTTCTAAGTGTCATGGGCATGCCGGGTATTACAGCTTATTTTGGGTTACTTGATGTTTTAAAACCTATGGAAGGTGAAACTCTAGTTGTTTCAGGAGCAGCTGGCGCCGTTGGATCTATAGTATCACAAATTGCAAAAATTAAAGGCTGTAATGTGATTGGTATAGCTGGAACAGAGGAAAAATGTAATTGGCTTCTTAGAGATTTAAAAGTTGATGGAGCAATTAACTATAAAACTGAAAATTTAAAAGATCGGCTTAAAGATCTTTGTCCTAATGGTGTAGATATGTATTTTGATAATGTTGGAGGAGAAATTACTGAAGCAGTAATAAATAGATTTAATATTGGTGGCAGAATGAGTATTTGTGGACAAATTTCAGGTTACAACAGTGAAACTGTTCAACCAGGACCTCGCAACTGGATTAATATACTTGTTAAGAGACTTAAGGTGCAAGGTTTCATAGTTTTTGATTATCAGAGTAGAGCTAAGGAAGCATTTATAGATATGTCTAAATGGATTGCAGAAGGAAAGCTGCATCACAAAAACCATATCGTTGATGGACTTGAAAATGCAGTCTCAAGCCTAAAAATGTTATTTTCTGGTGAGAATAAGGGCAAAATGATCGTTCGTATTGCTAACGATTAGAATGTTGAAGATGTTTTTTAGAGTGCCAGTTCCATGCCGTTTTTATAATTTCTTTAATATTAGTATATTCCGGCTCCCAATTTAAAATTGATTTAATCTTCTGATTATCAGCAATAAGGATTGGAGGGTCACCATCTCTTTTGTCTGCATACTTTAATTCAATTTTTTTTTGTGTCACTGCATCACAAGCTTGAATTATTTCTAAAACACTAAAACCTAATCCTAACCCTATATTAAATTCATCTTTGAATGTTTGGTTATTAAATTTACTCATCGCTAAATAATGAGCTTTTACAATATCATTTACATGAACATAATCTCTTACACAGGTTCCATCTTTAGTAGGATAATTTGAACCAAAGATTGTAAACTGATTTTTTTTATCTATTAAAGATATGAGGGCATTTGGTATTAGGTGAGTTTCATTGATTCTATCTTCACCATAATCACCGCTTGGATCCGCACCACAGGCATTAAAATATCTGAGATTTATTGTGTTTAAATTATATCTATTTGAGAATTCATTAATTAATTTTTCTGCCTTTAATTTACTCTCACCATATGGATTAGTTGGGATCTTTTGATGTTCTTCACTTATCAACTTTTCGTTTGTATTTCCATAGACTGCAGCGCTTGACGAGAATATCAGATTATTTAAATCATTTTTAATTATTAGTTCTAAAAGATTATTTGTACCAATTATGTTATTTTTATAATAGCTGTCAGGATCAATCACAGATTCACTAACAATTGACTTGCCAGCAAAATGAAAGACTCCATCAAACTTATGTTTGTGCAGTTTATTTAAAAGTTTATCTTTATCCCTGAGATCTAAATTAATGAACTCACAATCTTTTGTATTATATAGATGTCCTGTTGATAGATTGTCTATAATTGTAATTTCAGCATTAGTTTTTTTTAAGAAATTGACCATATGTGATCCTATATAGCCAGCTCCACCTGTAATAAGATATTTCATAAAAATTTATGATTTATTATATCTAAGAGACATTTTTATAATATTATCATCCTCATCAAACATATCTATGGTGTAATTCTTATCTAGCCTCATTTTATCCTGACTAACCATATGCATTATACTAACAGCGTCGTAGGGAGCATAATAGTCTGTAAACAAATTTTGTTTTTTTGACCATCTATAGGGACCCATATAATTGCAAATATCTGGTAATGCCTCAAATGAAAGTTTTTCATAATAACTAATGATACCAAGGGCTAATTGTGTGGTTGTAAATATTCTAACTCGAGGATTCTTTAATAATTTTGCTTGCCAAAATCTTAATCTTTCCCAATGAGGAGAGCTTCTGCCAATTCCAAAAACTCCTGCATTTAAAGTTGGGCGCGCAATCATGTTTTTAACTATATCTTTTTTTAAGCCTGCTTTAATCGCATTTTTATAAAGAATATTTTTAAGAAGAAAAAAGGGGCCAAATATATTTTTTAAACTCATATGTCGTTCTTGTAACCTGGAAGCCTGTGAAACTATAGCTAGCTTTTTTTTCAGCATAACTGTTTTAATAATTTGTATTGCTTTCTCGTCTTGGACCCAAGCATCAGCATCTATCCAGATTAAATTTTCAGAGTCAGGAAATAATTTATCAAGCCATACTTTGGCTAACTCAACTTTCAAATGGTTTTTTTTACCGGCTTTGATTTTTGATAATTTATTAGGCCACCCAGGATCAACGATGTCAACACCAAGAGATTTAAAATAAATTATTTCGTCTTCTTTTAAACCACCGTCTAAGAAACATATGTTAAATTCTTGTCTTGTCGCTAAGTTTAATAATGAATTTAAAAGATCTTTTAAAAGCTCAAAATAATTAGAGTCACCACCAGATACGATGGTTAATTCTTGTTTCATTTTATAACCTAGCTCCAAATTTTTGAATTATGATTGAAGCCATTTTTACTCCCTCATGGCCACATACTTCTAAATTATTTGAGGTTAAAAACTTTGACAAAAAACCTGCAGCAAAAAGATCTCCTGCACCAGTAGTATCAACAAGATTTTGTATTTTTTCAGGATTTATATCAATGATTTCATTATTTTTAATTATTTTTGCCCCATTTTCTCCAAGAGTTACAGCGAATATCTTTCCAGTATTCTGACATTCTTTTACTGCATTTTCTAATTCATTTGTCTCGAAAAGACTTTTAATCTCTGACTCGTTTGCAAACACTATATCTGCATAATTAATAATGATTTCTAAAAACTCATCTCTAAAGCGATCAACACAAAATTGATCTGATATGCTAAACGCAATAGCCGTACCCGATTTACTGGCAGTTTCAATTGACTTTTTTATTGCTTTCTTTGCATTATCTAGATCCCAAAGATAGCCTTCTAGATATAACATCGAAGACTCTTCTATTATTCTCGAATCAATATCTTGCTCAGTTAATTCTTGAGATATTCCGAGATAAGTATTCATAGTTCTTTCGGCATCAGGAGAAACTAAAATTATACAGCGACCTGTATTCTTATCGGATGATGATTGGTTTATTTTAAAATATACATTTTGTTTTTCTAAACCTTTAGCAAATTTAACACCCATTGTATCATTTTTCACTTTTCCAATAAATGCTGTTTTCAAATTCTGTTGTGCAATGCATACTATTGAGTTCGCAACAGAACCTCCTGAAATAGTATTCACAACTTTAACTTCGCTACCTATTTTACTTACGATACTGTATTCTACTAAAGACATTGCTCCTTTATTAATTTTATTTTTTTCTAAATATGAATCATCTACCTCAGCAATTACATCTACAATCGCATTACCAATACCAACGATATCGAAATTTCTTTTTTTTACTTTTACCATTTTTCGACCCACGGTCTTAAGTCTATTTCGTGTGTCCAGGCATTGCGTGGTTGTTTATAAAGCCATAGATAATTACCAGCTATGTCATTTGGATTCATTAATCCATCAATGGCTTTTTTTTCATTATAATAATCTTGAAATAGTTCCTTTATCCATGGAGTGTCTATAGCACCGTCAATTACAACATGTGCAACATGAATACCTTTAGGACCCAACTCTCTAGCCATGCTTTGAGCTAGAGATCTTTTAGCATGTTTCGCGCCAGAAAATGCTGCGAAGCCATCTGCTCCACGAACACTTGCAGTTGCGCCTGTAAATATTATTGTTCCCGATTCTCTGTTGATCATATAATTGGCAACTTCTCTACCAATTAAAAAAGCTCCAAAAGCAGCCATTTCCCATGTTTTATAATATTTTTGAGAGGTGGTTTCTGTGATACCAAATTTTATATTTCCTCCAATGTTGTATATAGCTGCATCAATGGGTCCAATATTTTTTTCAATATTTTTTATAAATTCAATAACGTCATTTTCTTTTCTAGCATCTAGAGAGTATCCATAAAAAACTCCACCTGAAGTTTCAATTTCTTTTTGCAGGGTAACTAATTTATCACCATTTCGTCTGGCAGCGACTACTATGAACCCTTCATTAGAAAAACATTTACAAATCGCACTACCTAAATTATCTCCAGCTCCGACTACTAATGCGATTTTATTTTTCATGGTTTTATTTTCCTAAAACATCAATCATAGAAAATAATCCAGCCTTTTTATTAATACCCCACAAGGCAGCTTGTATCGCTCCAGTTGCAAAGATGCCTCTATCTAAGGCTTCATGACTCAATTCTATAACTTCGTCTTTTGATGAGAAGATTATTTTATGATCTCCAACAACATTTCCTTTTCTAAATGAATTAAATGTAATTTTACCTTTTTTTGTTTTCTTTCTATTGCCTACTTTACTTATGACTTTTAACTTATCTAATTTTTGATTTCTTCCATTTGCAATGGAATCACCTAACATTAATGCTGTTCCAGAAGGAGCATCTATTTTATTTTTATGATGAGTCTCTAAAATTTCAATATTAAATGAATCATTAAATAACGAGGCGGTTTTATTAATCACTTGTTGAAGTATATTTATCCCCATACTCATATTTCCAGATTTAATAATAGTTGCTTTTTTTGCGGCTAAACCAATTTTCTTTTCATCACTTGGGCTAAACCCAGTAGTTCCAATAACATGTACTATTTTATATTTTGCGGCCATCTCAGCATAATTTAATGTAGCAAGTGGTATGGTAAAATCGATAACGGCATCTGCTTTAGCGAAAAGTGGTTCGATTTTGTCAGTTATTATTATTCCAGTTTTTTTTGACTTAATTAACGCACTAATATCACTTCCAAGGAACTTGTTTTTGGAACCTTCTGTTGCACCTATAAGTTTCAGCGACTTATTTATTAAAATTTTTTTTATAATTGTTTGGCCCATTCTTCCAGATGCTCCCGTAACAATAATTTTAATTGGTTTCATAATGTGTCAGAATAAATGAATTATATGAAAATGGTATGAAATATTATTTTATTGAAACTAACATTGGTCCAAGATTACGTCCTGCCAAAAGATGAATATGAAAGTGTGCAACAGTTTGATGTGCCTCAGATCCTGCATTAGAAATTAATCTATATCCTTTTCCTCCAGATGTTTCACTAATACCAAGTTGATGCGCTACTGCTGGAATGGCTTTATTAAATCCAATTATTTCTTCATTGGAAGCATTTTCTATAAAATCGTTAATATCAGTATATGCCCCTTTTGGAATAATAAGTATATGCGATGGGGCTTGAGGATTTACGTCTTTAAATGATAAGACATATTCATCTTCATAGATTTTTTCACATGGTATATCCCCACGTAAAATTTTAGCAAATATATTTTGGTTATCATAATTACTCATTTTTTATCCCTGTTTTACCCTCACGGCTTTCAAGTTCAGAGTAAATATCATCTGGTTTTAAATCAAATTTTTTCCATAATACCAGGAGATGATAAATTAAATCGGCTGACTCATAAACTATTTGACTTATATTTTCCTGTTCAGCGGCCTCAACTGTTTCCAATGCTTCTTCTCTAACTTTAGCAATACACTTTTCTTTTCCTTCAGATAAAAGTTGAGCGGTGTATGATTTTGTTGGATCATCATTTGATCTTTTTTCGATTGTTTCAAATAAACGTATTAAAGTATTAATTTTACTACTCACTAATCTGCTCCTTCAACTATTGTCAAAATTCTATCTTTTTCATTACCTAAAACAGACTTGGCAAGATTGTACTCTTCACTTTCGTATGCTTCGTGCGCCAATTGATATGAATCAAACTCAATTACTACATTTCTCTCATACTTTATACCTTCTTTAGTCAAACTTTTACCTCCTCTTACAAGATACTTACCTCCATATCTTTCTACAGCAGCTGTTGCTAGAGGAGCATACTTATTTTGTTTTTCTTGATTTAGTGTATTTGCTTTAACAATCCAGTACCCCTTCATACCTAAATCCTAACTGGTATATTTTTATCAGCAAGATATCTTTTAACATCTTGAATTTTTAGCTGGCCAAAGTGAAATACTGAGGCCGCGAGAACACTATTAGCACCTCCTTGCAATATTCCCTGTGAAAAATGTTCAAGAGTACCCACACCACCAGACGCAATTACTGGTATATAAATTTTAGATGTTATTCGCTTTAGTAAGTCGACATCAAAACCTAACTTTGTTCCGTCTCTATCCATTGAAGTTAAAAGAATTTCTCCTGCTCCCAAACTTGCAACTTCTTGACAATACTCAATAGCATCAATACCTGTAGCCTCTCTTCCACCATGAGTGAATACTTCCCATTTATTATCTAAGATATTTTTTGCATCAACAGCAATAACTATTGTTGAGCTTCCATATTTTTCTGCAGCTTGTTTTACAAATTCCCTATTTAGAACTGCAGAAGTGTTGATAGAAACTTTATCTGCTCCTGCGTGTAATAGTTTTTTTACATCTTCTAAATTTCGTACCCCACCGCCTACAGTTAGCGGTATAAAACAATTTTCTGCGGTTTTTTTGACAGTATTTAATAGCGTTTGTCTATTATCACTTGATGCAGTGATGTCTAAAAAGCATAGTTCGTCAGCACCCTCAGAGTTATAGAGCTTAGCCTGTTCAACTGGATCTCCAGCATCAATTAAATCTATAAAATTTACTCCTTTAACAACACGACCATTATCAACGTCTAAACATGGAATAATTCTTTTTTTTAACATTTTTATTTTAGAACTTTAAGTGCTTCAGTTAATGAAATTTCATTGTCATATATAGCTTTACCAGAAATAACCCCTTTTAGTTTTGCATAATTTTTATTTTTTAATTCAATAAGGTTTTCGATTTTTGCAATACCGCCTGAGGCCACGCATGGAGCTTTTGATAAATTCATAATCTTTTCTAACATGTCAATGTTTACACCTTGCTTCATTCCATCACGTAAAATATCAGTACATATTACAGAATTTAGTGGTAGCTCATTTAACTCCTCAAAAAGTTCATCAAGATCTAGTTCAAGCTGTTCGACCCAACCCTTAGTAGATACTAATCCATTTTTTATATCCAATGCTAAAGAAATATTATTTGGATATTTTACAACCAAGTCTCTAAAAAAACTTTTGTCTTCATAAGCTCTTGTTCCAACAATTATATTAGAAACTCCAATTTCAATTAATTGTTGAACTTTTTTTTCATCTCTCACACCACCACCAAATTGGACTTTCAAATCTGTACGCTCTAAAATTTGAGATACAAATCTTAAATTTTTACTATCACCTTCAAATGCTCCGTCTAGATCAATGCAGTGTATCCACGTAATACCATGTCCCTCAAATATTTTAGCTTGATCAAGAGGATTTTCATTATAAGTGGTCATACGAGATTTGTCTCCTTGAGCTAATCTTACGCATTTACCATCTTTTAGATCAATCGCAGGAAAAAAAATCATTACGGTTTCCAATTTAAAAAGTTTTCAATAATTTTTTTTCCATTTTCATGGCTTTTTTCTGGATGAAACTGAGTACCAAAAATATTTTCATTAATAACAGCGGCTGTAATTGTTTCAGAATAATTCGTTGTAGCAAGAACATTTTCTTTTTTTGCAGCTTTAAAATGAAAACTATGTACAAAATAAAAATCTGTACCTTGTTTACAATTCGTAAATAGAGGATGTTTCTCAAAACATACTTCATTCCAACCCATATGAGGTACTTGAAAAGTCTCTTTAGTGTTTAACTTAACAACTTCTCCTTCAATCCATCCAAATCCGTTATGATTTCCAAATTCATAAGCTTTATTTGCTAAAAGTTGCATACCGACACATATGCCCATAAATGGAATTTTTTTCTGTATAACTTTGTCCTCAAGTGTTTCATATAAGTTGTTAATATCTAACAATGAATTTTTACACTGATTAAAGGCACCCACTCCTGGCAACACAATTTTATCAGATTCATTTATCTCTAATGGGTTGCTTGTGACCGTTATATTGTACGGACTCCCAATAATACTGTTAACTTTTTCAAATGCCTTATGAACTGAATGTAGGTTGCCTGAACCGTAATTAATTATTGTTAGCTTCATCTTTTAAAAAGATTTTATAAACGACATTACTTCATCGACATGATTATTTACTTTTACTTTTCTCCAAGCTTTTAAAATCTTTTTATTTTTTCCAATCACAAACGTAGATCTTTCTATTCCATAATACTTTTTTCCATACATGCTCTTTTCAACCCAAACTCCAAATTTTTCACAAATGTCAGTGCTTTCATCGGATAATAAATTAAATTTAAGATTAAATTTTTGAGCAAATTTTTTTTGCTTGGCTACTGAGTCCTTTGAAATTCCTACTATTTGAGTTTTGAGGTTGTTAAATTTTTTAAGATTAGTCTGAAATTCACATGATTCTTTAGTGCATCCAGGGGTATCAGCTTTTGGGTAAAAATAGATTATTAATAAATCATTCGATGGGACTTTTACTATTTCTTCGTCTTGATTCAATAATTTAAAATTAGATAATCTGTCACCCTCTTGTAACATTATTATAGTTGACCCTTGGTGGATGGAATATCATCCGATCCTTTTTCATTTATAGAAATAGCTATTCTTAAACTCCTCGCCAGTGCTTTGAAACAGGATTCTATTATATGGTGATTATTTTCCCCATATAAGTTTTCAACATGTAAAGTTGTTCCACTAGCTTGTGAAAATGCCTGAAACCATTCCCTAAAAAGTTCAGTATCGAAATCACCTTGGGAAGAAGTTATTTTGGGAATAGTAAAATTTACATTCCAAATTAAATAAGGTCGATTTGATAAATCAAGTGCAACTCTAGAAAGTGTCTCATCCATTGGAATGTATGCATGTGCATATCTTACTATACCCTTTTTATCGTCTAATGCTTTTTTAAGACACTCCCCTAAAGCAATTCCACTGTCTTCGGTAGTGTGGTGATAGTCAATATGTAAATCTCCTTTAGCCTCTAAATTAATATCAATCTGTGAGTGTTTTGAAAGTTGTTCAAGCATGTGATCTAAAAAACCAATTCCCGTAGATATATTTGATTGACCCGTGCCATCGATATTCATATCTACTTTGATTGATGTTTCTTTTGTAGTTCTCTCAATAAAAGCTTTACGCATAACAAAAAATATTTATTTTCACAGATTTTCTATCAATTATTGAAGTTTTTTACTAGCTGTAATTCAATGTTTTTTGGTTTAAGCACTTGAATATACCAAATTAGTTACCACATAAATGTCATTATGAATGAACAAAACAACCCATCATGGCACGGAACCACAATTATTTCTGTTAGGAAAGACAATCAAGTTGTTATTGCAGGCGACGGCCAGGTTAGCCTAGGAAATACTGTTATTAAAGGTAGTGCTCAAAAGGTCAGAAGAATTGGCGATGGTAGTGTAATAGCTGGCTTTGCAGGGGCTACAGCAGACGCCTTTACTTTATTCGAAAGGCTTGAGTCTAAGCTTGAAAAACATCCAAATCAATTAACGAGAGCGGCTGTCGAATTGGCAAAAGAATGGCGCACAGATAAATACTTGCGAAGACTTGAGGCGCTTTTAACAGTTTCTGACGCAAATGTAAGTCTTCTTATAACTGGACAGGGTGATGTTCTAGAGCCAGAGAATAATATAACAGGCATTGGATCTGGTGGAAATTACGCATTGTCAGCTGCTAGAGCTTTAATTGATACAGATTTATCAGCAGAAGAAATTGCAAAAAAATCTATTCAGATAGCTGCTGAAATATGTGTATTTACTAATAATAATATTACAATAGAAAAAATAGAGTCTTAAGTGCAGGCATTCTCACCACGTGAAACTGTTTCAGAGCTTGATAGATTTATTATCGGTCAAGATGATGCCAAAAAAGCTGTAGCAATTGCTCTTAGAAACAGATGGCGCCGTCAACAACTTGAGGGTGAAATAAAAGAAGAGATACTTCCTAAGAATATCCTTATGGTTGGTCCTACTGGAGTTGGTAAAACTGAGATTTCAAGGAGACTGTCAAAACTTGCACAAGCTCCTTTTATTAAAGTTGAAGCAACCAAGTTTACAGAAGTTGGTTACGTAGGAAGAGACGTAGAACAGATCATACGAGATTTGATTGAAATTGCTATTACTATGGTTAAGCAAAGCAAAAGAAAAGAGGTTAAAGCTAAGGCACAACTGGCTGCTGAAGAGAGAGTTTTAGATTGTTTGGTTGGTCCTGGAGCAGGGTCAGCTACAAGAGAAAGTTTTAGAAAAAAATTAAGAAATCAAGAAATTGACGATAAAGAAATCGAGATTGAGATTCAAGATACAGGCTCTGGAACTATTGATCTTCAAGGAAGTGGTGGAGCAGGCATTGGTATGATTAATATTAATGACATGCTTGGTAAAGCAATGGGTGGAAAAACCAAAAAGAAAAAAGTTAAAGTCGGCGATTCATATGAAATTTTAGTTAATGAAGAATCAGATAAACTCATTGATCATGACCAAATAGTTTCTGAAGCAAAACAGGCTGTAGAAGATAATGGAATTGTATTCATTGATGAGATTGATAAAGTTTGTGCAAGATCTGAAAGGCTAGGTGGTGATGTTTCTAGAGAAGGGGTTCAACGAGATTTATTACCCTTAATTGAAGGCACCGTTGTCACCACTAAACATGGAACAATAAAGACAGATCATATTTTGTTTATTGCTTCAGGAGCATTCCAATTAGCAAAGCCCTCTGACTTATTGCCTGAATTACAAGGAAGACTCCCAATCAGGGTAGCGTTAAATGCATTATCACAAGATGATTTCAAAAGAATATTAAAAGAACCAAAATTCAGCCTAATCAAACAATATGAAGCTTTGATGCAAACTGAAGAAGTTAAAATTACTTTCACGGAAGATGGTATCGATGCACTGGCAACACTTGCTGTGAATATAAACACCTCCATTGAAAATATTGGGGCAAGAAGATTACACACTATATTAGAGAGAGTGTTAGAGGATATAAGTTTTTCTGCCTCAGATCGAAAAGGGCAAACTGTTGTAGTAGATGCTGAATATGTTAGTTCAAATGCAACAGAATTATCAAAAGATACCGATCTATCAAAATTTATATTATAAAGTAATATGTCACTAAGAAACAAAAAAAATTTTAGCTATAGTTTTCGTATACGTTATTCTGAAGTTGATGCCCAGAAAATTGTTTATAATTCTCACTACTTAACGTTCTTAGATGTGGCTATATTTGAATTTTTTGATGCTATTGGATTTGATCAAGAAAGGTACATAAAAGAAACTAATAACGAATTTCACACAGTAAAGGCAACTGTTGAATACAAATCACCAGCAACTCTTGGTGATAGAATTGAAGTTTTGACAAGAATAAAAAACATTGGCAATTCCAGTATGACTTTCGAACAAGAGATATATCTATTGAATACTGACAATTTAGTTGCAACTGGCGAGATTATTTGGGTAAATACAAACCAGGATGAAATGAAACCTGTAAGTGTCCCGGACAGCTTGAGAGAGTTGTTAGAAGATTATCAGGATTAGCTATTCTGCAGACGTTGCTAACAACAGCCAATTAGCATTTTTCTTATTTTTAAATTTAGCAAATGTCCAGACATCTGTAACTTTTTGAATTTGATTTAAGCTTCCAGAAATAACCTCATCTTTGCTATTTTTTATGCAAGTTATCATTTCTGAGATAAACCTGACTGTGACTTCCATTGGAGAACTATTTAAATCTTTGTAAATTATTTCAGCTGACTCAATTCCAATAAAACTAAATTCAACATGTTCACCATTCTTTTTTCGCTTTTCAATAACCTCTGTAAAGCTTTTTAAAACATCTTCTTCTAATAATGGTTTTAATTCTTTTACATTATCATTTTCAAAATTCGTAACGATTGTCTCATAAGCCCCTTTTGCTCCAGCGATAAAATTATCATTGTCAAACCAGTCCGTTTTTGAATTATTGATATTAGCTTGCATTTGCACGGGATTAGGTGTGTCAGTAGATTGGTTAACTGGCTTATCATAAGAGTAAAGATTTGGGTCTTTTTTTTCAGATCCAGTTCTTTTTCCTAGAACACTTCTGAGCCTTAATAATACTACACCAGCCACTAAAGCTAGAAAAATTATATCCATATATTGAAATGCATTATCCATACTATGTAATTTACTTTATTTTCTTATAGAGTAACCTATGTAATCACTTAAAGTAAAGATTCAACCGTATTCATAATTTGTTTTATATATTTTTAACAATATTTGTCATTCTACCAGTAATTGAAATTGCTACTTTTATTCAATTTGGCAGCGTTCTAGGCACCTTCAATACTATCCTGCTAATCTTTGTGACCGCAATAATCGGCGTATATTTGGTAAGATTGCAAGGATTATCAACTATATTAAACATTAATAACGATATTCAATCTGGTAAGGCACCTATTGAACATATTATAGGAGGACTAATAATAGCAATATCAGGTTTGCTACTTTTAGTGCCGGGCTTCGTGACAGATTTATTAGGATTCATTGGACTGATACCGCATATAAGAAAATTAATATCTCAATTCATGATAAAAAAATATATCAATCCTATGTATACTTCCAAGCACCAACAAGATAATAGTGTAATCGACGTTGATTATGTTGAAATAAAAGATGAGGATGAAAAATAATGGATGTTAAAACAAAAATAATTTCACAATTTATAAAGGATTTATCTTTTGAGAATCCAAAAGGACCGTTTCCATTTGCAAAAAAAGATGATCGGCCATCAATAAGTGTGACGGTTGATGTTAAAGCAAATGCTACTAGTTCTGAGAATCTTTATGAAAGTATTTTAAGCATTCATGTATCTGCCACCCATCAAGATAATAGTGTTTTTTTAATAGATCTTGTTTATCAGGGTGTATTTGAAATTGAGAATTTAACTGATGATATTAAAGAGCCATATTTATTAGTTGAATGCCCAAGAATTTTATTTCCTTTTGCTAGAAGAATTATTTATGATTTGCATGCTGATGGTGGATTACCGCCCTTACTTCTAGATACAGTTAATTTTGCTGAACTCTATAAAAAAAGAAAAGATAAAAATGAAATTAATTAGAGTTTCCTAAAAATTCATTTTTAAAATTTTTTTCCATTAAGTCCGTACTACAGTTAAAATTCTTTAACTCTTCAAGACTTTTTATTGTGGGAAGAATTATAGGAAACTTTCCTTCACTATATAAACGAAGTGCTTCTTTTGGAGCAATCCATACGCTTTCAACCCCCTCATATCCATCGTGGAGGGCTAATTGATTTTTGGGAAACTGTGCTAAAAAAAATTTTGTGCTATACCTTTTCTTTTCAGTTTTTGGTGTAACCCAATGTGAAAAAAAGTTTAATTTATTAAATGCCGGCTTTAAATTAAGTTCGTCTAAAAAATTAAGGAAATTTAACTTGCGATCATTTATTTTTTTCTGATATTTTTTTAATAAATCGAGGTCCCCTTGAGTATTTGGTGAATAAATTATTCCCGAATTATTTTGAGCAATTAAGACACCCGATTCCTCAAAACACTCCCTTATTGCAGCTAGTAAATAGCTATTTTCTTTACTGTGATGAATATCTTCAACGTCAACCTTGCCTCCAGGAAATACCCAGGCATTACCAAAATTTGTTGTTGCTGCTCTTTTAATCATAAAAACTTCAATTGATTCCTGAGAATCCCTTATCAATAAAATAGTTGAAGCTGGTTTTGGTTTTAATGATAAATCATTTGGGTCAGCTGATGTAATGTTTATTTCATCAATGTAGTGCTCACTCATTTCTTATTTTTTTCCAAACAGCATCTTTACCCAAAGTTTCTACAAACTCATCGTGTAATTGTTTCTCTTCTTTTGTAACTCTACTTCCTAAGTTTCTTTCTTGCAGAAGAGAAATATTAAAATCAGTGTCAATCATATTATCTTCAATGTCTACAGCCAGGTTTAATGATGGTTCTCTTGCATCATTTAATTCAATATATACTCTTGCTAATAATTCAGCATCAATAGTTGCTGAATGTTTTTCCCTTTGAGTATTATCAATACTGAATCTTTTACAGAGTGCGTCTAGAGATACACTCTGACCAGGAAATTTCTCTCGTGCTAAAATTACAGTATCGATCGATAAATTTAATAAAATATCTCTGCTACACTTTTGTAATTCAAAATTCAGAAACCCAATATCGAAAGGAGCGTTATGCGCTATAATATTATCTGATCCAACAAATTCTAAAAACTCATCAGCAATCTCCTTGAAAAGTGGTTTGTCTTCTAAAAATTTTTCAGTTATTCCGTGAATATTCACTGATGTCTCTGGTACATCTCTTTGTGGATTAATATATTTATGAAATTTTTTTCCTGTTGGCAGAAAATCAATAATTTCAAGAGCTGCAATTTCAATTATTCTATGGTTTTCAGAAAATTTTAATCCTGTTGTTTCTGTGTCCAAGACAATTTCTCTCATGCTAATTATTATAATATTTATCCCAAGCTTGTGGTGATATTTTTGAAAATTCATTCACAAGGCGTTCAACATCTTTTTCTGTGGCAGATATACTGTGGTCTGTAGATATTATAAAGTTTGCTTTTTTCTTTTTTTCACTATCTGGCATTTGTTGTCCTTTAATTCTTTCAAATACAGCAATGGGCAGTTTTCTGTCTTCAAGTATTCTTTTTTTTTGGGTCTCTTCAGATGCCAAAACTAGTAGAGATATGTCCACATATTCTTCACCACGGGTTTCAAATAGAAGTGGTATATCCAGTATACACCCGGATAATTTGTTATTAATACAGTCTTTTATATAATTAATTTGATATAATCTTGTTGCAGGATGGATAATGTTTTCTAAGTCTTTAAATTTTTTTGGATCCTTAGTCAAGATATGCCTAAGTACACCCCTATCAATCTTATTATCAACTTTTGATCCAGGAAACTTGTTATTTATTTGATCTATTATTTTTTGATCATTTTCATAAATATAATGTACAGCATCATCAGCATTATACACACCATAACCATATGTTTTAAACATTGAGGCCGTGGTAGTCTTACCCATTCCTATTGATCCTGTCAAACCCACTAATAGCATTTTTAGTTCTTTAATATTTCAAATAATTCATTTGTAATTTCTGGATACACTCCATGCCAAATTCTAAATGACTCTGCAGCTTGATATACCAACATGGCCAACCCATTTTGAAAATTTAAGTTATTGGTTTCCGCTTCTTTCAAGAGATTTGTTTGTGAGGGCTTATAAACCAGGTCATAAATATAAAGATTTTTTTTTGCTTCTTTCAGATTCAAATTTAAATTTTCATTTCCAGACATTCCAAGTGAACTTGTATTAATAATCATATCTAGGTTTGGAACAAGATCTTGCATTTCATTAAATTTATGAGTTTTTAAGTTTACCTTTAAATCATGGGATAATATCTTAGCTTTATCGGGTGTCCTGTTTGCAATTATTATTTTTGCGTGCATTGTATTTAGCGCATAAACAATAGACCTTGCTGATCCACCCGCACCAACAACAAGAACATTTTTTTTTATAATGTTTGTGTTTTTTGTTTTATTGTTGATTGAATTTATGAACCCTTTTGGGTCGGTGTTATTTCCAATGACCTTGCCGTTCTTGAAAGTCAGGGTGTTTACAGCTTTTAGTTTTTTAGAGGTTTCACTTAATTCTTCACAAATATTAAATGCAAGTTCTTTTAATGGTATCGTTACATTTAAACCTATAAAGTTATCATTTATTAGGTTGTGAATTTTTTTGTTAAGTTCTAATGCATCAATTTTTATTTTTTGATATACATCTGTCTTTATTTTATTTTTTTTTATCCAGTAGTTATGAATGCCGGGTGAAAGGCTGTGATTGATTGGGCTTCCAATAACTGCTGTTTTTGTTAATGTTTCAGCCATAATATAATATATTATTCTGCCATAAAAATTGTGTTAATGGAAGAAGTGGTAAACCAAGTATTGAAAAGTAATCACCATCAATTTTATTAAGCAATTTTATGCCCTCTTGTTCAATTGCATAAACACCCACACAATCCAGGGTTTCCTTGTCCATATTGTTTAAATATTCGTCTATTTGTTTTTCGCTTAATTCTCTCATAGTTATTTTTGCAACATTATGGTGCTTCCAAACAACAACACCGTTCTTTGCGATGGTTATTGCTGTAATGAGTTTGTGAGTTTTGCCGTTGAGCTTTAAAAGTTGTTTTTTTGCTTCTTGAAGGTGTGTAGCTTTATTAATTAAGGAGCCATTTAAATCTAATACTTGATCCGCACCAATTACAAAGTCTTCAGAATACTTCATTGAGGGTTTAATGGCTTTGATTTCAGAAAGCTGGATAGATGTATCTTTTGGACACAGCTCATTAAGAGAAATCTTTAACTCTTCTTCGTCCACACCATGATCCACAACTTTAAAGTCTATTTTTGCTTTCTTAAGTATTTCCGCTCTTGTTTTGCTTCCAGATGCAAGTAGTAATGTCATTGTATATCCTGTTAGTAACTGCGTTTGTTATGTTTATTATAGATTTATATTGTTAATGGTTTTTCTTGTCTTCACTTATCGCAAATTTAATTAGATAATAACTATCGTTTTGTCCACCTGTTGATTATATAGTAAAACATAATCAGTGTTGTGTATAAGTTAAAGAATTAAAATAAAAATAGGAATAGTTGTTGTTTTTGGGTGTTTATTAATTTGATGTTTAGAAGTTACAAACAAACCAACAGGCCCAACAACTACTACTATACTATATATAAATATATATGAGTATATTCATAGACAGTTTAAATTTTAAAAAAACCAAAAAACCCCCTATTTGGTTTATGAGACAAGCGGGACGACATCTTCCAGAATATAGGGAGGTAAGATCAAGTTACAGGAATTTAATGGAAATGTTTATGGACTCTAACGTGTGTTCTAAGGTTACACTTCAGCCAGTAGATAAGTATGATTTAGATGCCGCTATAATTTTCACCGATATCTTAATGATACACATGATAAAAGGTGCTAGCGTTAGCTTTGATAAGCCGGGTGGTCCTATAGTAGAATTTAAAGCAAAAGAAAAAACAGACTTTAACAACATAAACTTTTTATACGAGGCAATAAAGATAACAAAAAACAAAACCAACAAACCACTTATAGGGTTTGCTGGGGGTCCCTGGACTACACTGACATATTCAATGTTTAACCCAAAAGAGAGAAAAGAACTTCAAAATCATATAAAGCACAGAGAAAAAGAAATAGAAAAAAAAATAAACGAGATAACAGAACTGACCATTGAACATGTTATCAGGCAAACAGACTCGGGGATAGATGCGTTTCAATTATTTGAGTCAGCGGCAGGCATACTAAACGACGATCAATTAAACAGGTGGTGTATAGAACCTTGTAAACTAATCTTAAAAGAAATTAAAAAATACCAAAATATACCAACAATAGTTTTTCCTAGAGGCGTAACTCTAAAAAACTATGTTTCATATTCAAATATTTCCAACTTAAATTGTCTTTCCATTGATCAATTTTTTAATTTAAAAAATATAAGCAAACTAAACACAAATAAGACAATACAAGGAAACCTTGACCCAAAAACACTCAGATTGGGTGGTAATGAATTAAAAAAAGAAATACGCAAAATATTGCTTGCCTTTAGAGAAACGCCACATATTTTTAACCTAGGACACGGAGTCATTAAAGATACGCCAACCGCAAACGTAGCGGAAGCAGTAAACATAATACGGAGCTAAAATGAAGTTTGTAGGCGAAGAAGGGTTTAAACATGAAAACGCAAAAAAAATAGGCGTTTTAATTTGTAATCTTGGCACGCCAGATAGCTATAAGGCTTGGGACGTAGGCAGATTTCTAAAAGAGTTTTTGTCTGATGCTAGGGTCGTAGAGGTCCCTAAAATTATATGGTGGGTCATATTAAATCTAATAATACTACCCCTCCGCTCACCCAAGTCTGCTAAGCTTTACAGGTCAATTTGGACAGAACATGGATCTCCACTTAAGGTTTTGTCTGAGAAACTAATCAACAAACTTAGAGAAAGGTCGGGTGGAGCCTATGAGGTAGAGCTTGCCATGAGATATGGAAAACCAAGCATTGAAAGCAAGCTTTTGAAACTCAAAAACAATAACTGCAGAGAACTCATAGTAGTGCCAATGTTTCCTCAATATTCTGGGACAACAACCGGAAGTGTTTTTGATGAAGTGACGAGAGTTCTCTCCAAATGGAGATGGGTTCCAAGCCTGAGTTTTGTAAACGGCTATCATGATGATAAAAACTATATTCAAGCCTTAAAAGAATCTATGGAGGCGGCGGTTAAAAAAGAAAGACCAGAAAAGATAATTTTTACTTATCATGGAATTCCAAAAAGAAACTTCGACCTTGGAGACCCCTATCATTGTTATTGTCAAAAGACCACCAGATTGGTTTCTGAACAATTGGGTTTAGATGAAGAAAAATATATGACAACATTTCAATCACGTTTTGGACCAGCGGAATGGTTAAAACCCTATACCAGCGACACAATGAAAGATCTTGCTGACAAAGGTATAAAAAATATCTTAACAATAGCTCCAGCATTTAGCGTTGATTGCCTTGAGACAATTGAGGAAATTGATCAAGAAAATAAAGATATATTCCTAGAGGCGGGGGGTGAAAAATTCACATACATACCTTGTCTAAATGATACTGATAGCCATGTTAATTTTTTAGAAAAATTAATAGATAAACATTACTTGTTGTTCACAAATAAATAATGACTAAATATTTGTTTCTTTATTCTACAACAGATGGTCACACAAAAAGAATATGTGAGTATATTGGAAATATATTAAAACAACAAAACCATGAAATAAAAATATACCCAATTAGTTTAGAGCTTAAAAAACTCAGTGAATATGATTCAATCATTTTGGGTGCCAGTATAAGATATGGTAAGCATCAAAAATCTGTTTTCAATTTTATTAACAAATATAAAGATTTATTGGAAACCAAGAAAAGCGCGTTCTTTTCTGTAAACGTGGTTGCAAGGAAGAGCGAAAAAAATTCGCCAAACACCAACCCGTACATGAAGAAATTTCTAAAAACTACAAGTTGGCAGCCAAATAAACTCGGTGTATTTGCTGGCAAGGTAGATTATCCAAGTTACAAATTTTTCGATAAATATATTATTAGATTGATTATGTGGATTACAAAAGGCCCTACAGATATTTCACAAAGTTATGAGTTTACAGACTGGAAAGTTGTCGAAAACTTTGCAAAAACCCTTTGATCTTTGAAAATCTATAATAAAAATAATGATGTATTTCAGATACTTAAAGTCGTTTTTTGTAAAACCATTGTCTTTTGATTTAAAATTTAGTATTTAATCATCATTATTTATTAATTTAATAAATATTCCCAAACACTTCCGAACTTACAGTTACACCTAAAAATAACCCAAAAATAAAAATTGATATGAATTTAAAACTTAAAGAATTAAAGAAAAAAACACCACAAGAACTTCTTAGTTATGCTGAAGAACTAAAAGTAGAGAACGCAAGCTCGTTACGAACACAAGATATGATGTTTGCAATTTTAAAAAATCTTGCTGCAGACAATAAAGAAATTGATGGTGCAGGTGTGCTTGAAGTCTTGCAGGATGGTTTCGGTTTTTTAAGATCGATGGAAGCTAATTATTTACCTGGACCCGATGACATTTATGTAAGCCCGAGTCAAATAAAAAGATTTTCACTAAGAACAGGGGATACTGTTGAAGGACCTATAAGAGCACCTAAAGAAGGTGAGAGATATTTCGCATTACTGAAGGTGGATACAATTAACTATGAAGGTACCGATAAAAAAGACAAAAATAAAATCAACTTTGACAATTTAACGCCACTTTATCCTGAGGAACAAATTAGATTAGAAACTGAAGAACCAAAAAAAGATTTAAGTTCGAGAGTGATCGACCTCGTATCCCCAATTGGTAAAGGCCAAAGAGCAATAATTGTTGCACCACCAAGAACTGGAAAAACAGTTTTACTTCAAAATATTGCACATTCAATTACAGCTAATCACCCAGAAATTTTTCTGATGGTATTACTTATTGATGAAAGACCTGAAGAAGTTACGGATATGCAAAGATCGGTTAAGGGAGAAGTTGTAAGCTCAACTTTTGATGAGCCTGCTTCAAGGCACGTTCAAGTTGCAGAAATGGTAATTCAAAAAGCCAAGCGTTTAGTTGAACACGGTAAAGATGTAGTGATACTTCTTGATTCAATCACTAGATTAGGAAGAGCGTACAATACTGTAGTTCCAAGCTCAGGCAAAGTTCTTACTGGTGGTGTAGATGCAAATGCACTACAAAGACCAAAGCGTTTTTTCGGTGCCGCTAGAAACATAGAATTTGGCGGATCATTAACAATTATTTCAACCGCTCTAATTGATACTGGAAGTAGAATGGATGAAGTAATTTTCGAGGAATTTAAGGGCACAGGAAACTCAGAAATAATATTAGATAGAAAAGTTGCTGATAAGCGAACATATCCAGCAATAGATATAACAAAGTCAGGAACAAGAAAAGAAGAAGTGCTATTGGCTCCAGACGAGCTTCAAAAAATGTATGTTTTGCGAAGAATTCTTAATCCAATGGGTACTATGGATGGAATAGAATTTTTACTGACCAAGCTTAAAGAAACTAAAAGTAATGCTGAGTTTTTTCAATCGATGAATAAATAATAGTCTCTAATTATCCAAGGCAGTTTAAAAAACTACTAGATTTAAACCTTGTTTGAAGTTTTTTCATACCATTCAAATTATATAGATTTATTATGAAGTGAAATTGAATTTCTTGAGGATTAAACTTTCTCATTAAGTTAGCTGCCGCAACTGCAGTACCACCTGTTGCAATTAAATCATCAATAATTAAAATTTTATCTTTCTTATTTGCAGCATTTTTGTGAACTTCTATTTCATCTATACCATATTCCAGTTTGTATTTTTGTTTGTATATTTTTCCAGGAAGCTTACCTTTTTTTCTAATGGGTATAAATGGTAAGTTTGATTGTATTGCAGCAGCTGAACCAAAAATAAACCCTCTTGCTTCAATTCCCGCAATTTTAGTTATATCATTTTTAATAGAATATTCTTTTAGTTTCGTAATCACTTTTTTAAAGAGCTTTTGATCATCAGTAATCGAAGTTATGTCTTGAAATAAGATTCCTTTTTTTGGAAAATTTGGAATTACTCTAATTTTTTTTTCTAACTGTTTTTTTAATTTGTCATTCATAAATAATTTTTTAATAAGTTGATATTGTTGAATGGTAATGAGCAAGTATTATCTCTACATACATATATATAACTCTCTTCTTCAATATTAATATTTTCATAAAATTTAAAATCACTGTTTAACTTGGATTTAGTATCAATTATAATAATCGTACTCTCATCAGTATATTGTTCATATATTTTCTCTTGTATTGCTTCATTATTTTTTTTGTTTTTTCCAGTTATTAAAATTAATTTGCTATTATTAATTACGTTGTAGTTTTTTAAAAAACTCGATGCTCCAAAATATTGATTTGAAATGTTTGAACCTATAGAATTTAGCAAGCTATTCCTTGCCATAGCATACTTCTCTTCATGAGTGATTAAGTAAATTTTATTCAGTATAAATAATAAAACTGCGTTTGAATTTGGTGTTACATTATCAAAATATTGAACACTTCTTAAAATAATATCTTTATGGTTAATAGAATTATTTGAAAAACCAGAGTTTTTTTGGGCAAAATCAGCTAAAACAGTTTCAGTTAATTTTATAGATATACTTAGATAATTATCATCATTAATAACCTCATACAGCATAAGGCCAGCTTTAATTAAATAAACATAGTCATCCAGCATGCCTAAATGTTTGTTAACCCCTTTACAGCTTGAGTGATATAATTTGTTATCAAGAAGCATATTTTTAGTTATGAATTTGAATGAAGACTCAGCTGATTTTAAATATTCGTCATCTTTTAAAATTTTTCCAGCGTAGGCCATAGCCTCAATTGTCAGGCCATTCCAATCTGTCAAAATTTTATCATCTAACTGTGGTCTTATTCTTTTTTGACGTTGCTTACTTATTTTAGCTAGTAATTTTTGTAATTTAATCTCATCTTTAGTTTTAATGTGTAAATTTTTATACCTTGATAGTATAATGCTGCCTTCCCAATTTCCTTGTTTTTCAATATAAAAAAAGTTTGAAAAAAATTTTATATCGTCTTTTAAAATATGCTCTAATTCATCGTAAGACCAAATATAGTACTTTCCTTCCACACCCTCTGAGTCAGCATCCAACGCAGAATAATATCCACCACTTTCATCTTGCATTTCATTTATAATCCAATCAGCAATTTTTTTTGCAATCTCTCTATAGATATTTTTGCCAGTCAGAATACTAAATTTACTCAGTAATAATAATAGTTGTGCATTGTCGTATAACATTTTTTCAAAATGAGGTACTAACCACATATCATCAACTGAGTAGCGAGATATTCCACCTGCAACATGGTCATAGATTCCCCCACTACAGATATTATCTAACGTTTGAGTAATTACTTTTAATTTAAATTGATCATTATCTTTTAAATAAATATTTAATAAGAAATCATAGATAAAGATTTGTGGAAATTTTGGTGCTCCTTTTATGCCACCATATTGCAAATCAAAATTATCTAAAATTGTTTCAAGTGAGTCTGATTTAAACTTTTCAATATTTAATTCTGTTGAGTTTGAGGTATTAATTTTATTTAAAGCTTCAAATATAAGTTCTTGGTTTTTAATAATTGAATTACGATCTTGAGTGAAGCTATTATAAATTGAATTTAAAACCTCCTTAAACGCCGGCCTCCCATACTTTGAATCTTTAGGAAAATAAGTTCCACCCCAAAACGGTTTTTTATCATCAGCCAAAAACATCGTTAACGGCCAGCCTCCCTGTTGGCCAAGTAAAGCAAGAGCATTTTGATAAATATTGTCTAAATCAGGCCTTTCCTCTCGGTCTAACTTAATATTTATGAATTTATCATTCATAATTCTAGCAGTTTCTTCATCCTCAAAACTTTCATATGCCATAACATGACACCAATGACATGCTGAGTAGCCTATAGACAGAAGGATTGGCTTGTTTTCATTTTTGGCTTTCTCAAAAGCCCCCTCTGACCACGGCAACCAATGAACAGGATTATCTTTGTGCTGAAGCAAATAAGGGCTTGTTTCTTTGTCTAAGTAATTTTTACTCATTTAAATATGAATTCGACATAAGTAATCTTATATGAAAGAATTAAAAATAATAAAATAATATTTTAATTCCAATGACTATTTATGCTTTATCTACTTCTCCAGGGGCAGCAGGGCTAGCGGTTATAAGACTTTCAGGACCAAGAGCATTAGAAGCTCTCGTAACTTTATCTAATAGAAAAAACTTTATCCCAAATAAACTTACTAAATGTAACTTTACGCACCCTGATACTAATAATTTACTTGATAGTGGATTAGCAGTTTTTTTTGAAGGTCCAAAAAGCTTTACCGGCGAGGATGTTGTTGAGCTGCACATTCATGGAGGCCATATAAATACATCAATAATTTTATCAGCTCTTTCAAAGATAAAATACTTAAGAACTGCAGATCAAGGTGAATTTACTAAAAGAGCGTTTATTAATAATAAAGTTGATTTAACTGAGATAGAAGCATTAGGTGATTTAATTAATTCACAAACAGAAAAACAACATGAGCAAGCCTTGTTCCATATGAGTGGTTCATTAAGTAAACTTTACTTTAGCTGGAGAAAAAAATTGATTGAAATAACTGCATTAATTGAAGCAGAGCTTGATTTTGCTGATGAGGATTTACCTAGTGATATTTCTAAAAATGTTAATAGTAAAATCAATTTTCTTATATCAGACATGCAGTCTCACATTGATGAAAGCAATCAAGGAGAGATTTTAAGAGAAGGTTTTAAGATCGCTATCATAGGCGAACCTAATGTAGGTAAATCTAGTTTAATAAACCATCTAGCAAAAAGGGATGTGGCTATAGTATCTGATATAGCTGGCACAACAAGAGATGCAATTGAAGTTAATCTAAATATTGCTGGTTTTCCTGTAATTATTACTGATACCGCTGGGCTTCGAGATTCAACTGATAAAATTGAAAAGCTCGGAATTGATATAGCATTAACTAAGATTAAAGAAAGTAATCTTGTTATTGAAATTTTTACAAACCCAAAAAAAATCAAATTAAAAGATAATTATATTTCTGTACTGAATAAAGTTGATTTACTAAACAAAGAAATTAAGCAAGATGATTTAAATGTTATACCAATATCAGTCACTGAAAATGTTGGTATAGATCAATTAATTAATGTAATTGAAGAACAAGTTAAGAATTATTTTCCTAAAATATCACAAACTATTCCAACACATGCTCGTTATAAAATAAGCGTAAGTAAAATTATTGAAAGCCTAAATAGGGCCATAAAAATTGATTTATTGAACAACACGGAGCTGGTTGTTGAGGAATTAAGGTCTGGAATTTATGAAATAGGCAGGTTGACTGGAACAGTTGATGTTGAAGAATATTTAGAAGTAATTTTTAAAGAATTTTGTATTGGTAAATAATATTTATTGCAATTAATTGTCATTGATTTAATAGATTTAGAATGTCTATTATAGATTATGATGTTGTAGTAGTAGGTGGTGGCCATGCAGGGTGTGAAGCCGCAACCACTTCAGCTAGATCAGGTGCCAAAACTCTTCTGATAAGCCATAAATTAGACACTATTGGTGAAATGTCATGCAATCCCGCCATAGGTGGGCTTGGTAAGGGACATTTAGTTAGAGAGATTGATGCTTTAGATGGAATTATGGGCAGGATTTCTGATCTCTCAAGCATTCAGTATAGATTATTAAATCGCAAAAAAGGTCCAGCCGTTAGGGGTCCAAGAGCTCAAGCAGATAGAAATCTGTATAAAAAATTTATGCAACAAGAAATCTTAAATTACCCGAATTTAGATTGTCTTTACGATCCAGTTGAAGATTTGCTTTTAGAAAATAAAAATCAGGTTTCAGGTGTTGTTTGTGGATCGGGAAAAATTGTAAGGACTACAAAAATAATAATTACAACCGGCACTTTTCTAAATGGCATAATTCATATTGGTGATAAACAGATTTCTGCTGGCAGACATGGAGACAAGCCATCAATAGGACTTGCAAAATCTCTATACAGTGCTGGGTTTAAATTGGGTAGGTTGAAAACTGGTACTCCGGCTAGATTAGATAAAAAATCAGTAAATTACTCGATTTTAGAAGAGCAGGGTGCTGATAATGAACACTCTTATTTTTCATTTTTAACATGTAAAACTTATAATGAGCAAATCCCATGTCATATTACTTATACTAATGAAGAAGTTCATAAAATTATCCAAAAAAATATAACAAAATCAGCTATTTATTCAGGCCAGATTAAAAGTACAGGACCTCGTTATTGTCCTTCAGTTGAGGACAAAATAAGCAGGTTTGCAGATAAATCTCGCCATCAAATTTTCCTAGAACCTGAAGGTTTAGAAAGTCAGACAATATATCCTAATGGTATATCCACCTCACTGCCAGAAAGTATTCAGCTTAAATTTATAAGTAAAATCAATGGTTTAGAGAAAGTAAAAATAATTCGCCCTGGATATGCAATCGAATATGATTACATTGATCCTCGTGAACTTTATCAAACTTTAGAAACAAAAAAAATTTCAGGTTTATATTTAGCTGGCCAAATTAATGGCACCACAGGTTATGAAGAGGCCGCAGCTCAAGGATTGGTAGCAGGATTGAACGCGGCCTTATCTCTAAAAGGAAAGGATTATTTGTTTAAAAGAAGTAACTCTTATATAGGTGTCATGATAGACGACCTAACACTGAAGGGGGTTTCTGAGCCCTATAGAATGTTTACATCTAGAGCTGAATATAGACTAACATTAAGATCTGATAATGCAGATTTGAGACTGACACCAATTGCTAGAGAACTTGGATTGTCGTCTAAATTGAGACTTGAAAAATTTGAGGACAAAACAAAAAAGCTTGAAAATGCAAGAAAAATATTAAAAAATATTGAATTTACACCAAATTTTATCAATAAGTTTGAGATAAAAATCAACAAGGACGGAAAAAAAAGATCGGTATTGGATTTACTTTCATACCCAGGTGTTAGCTACAAAAGGATTGAACCCATATGGGATCAAGTTAAGAGCCTTGAGCTATCAGATGATATAATTGAACAAATAGAAATTGATGCACATTATAAGGGTTATCTTAAAAAACAAGATAGTGATATTTTAAGCCTTAAAAGAGATGAAAATGTTACAATTCCAATTGATTTTGATTTTTCTCAACTATCAAGTCTTTCAAATGAACTTAAAGAAAAACTAATATTGACTAAACCTAGAAATATAGGACAGGCATTAAGAATTGAAGGTATGAGCCCAGCTGCTGTAAACTTGATACTTTCAATGATTAAAAGTAAGGCCAAAAGTAAAAAAATAGCTTAATACTCTATTATGAGTGATGAAGTTGAAAATTTTTCAATAAATAACCCCAATGTTTCACGTGAAACAATCAAAAAACTCTCTATTTTTCGAGAATTTTTACTCAAAGAAAATCAAAAAACTAATCTTATTGCTAAAAGTCAAAAAGATAAGATCTGGATGAGACATATACATGACTCACTTAGAATTTTAGCATTACTTAAGGGAAAAGAGCCAGTCAATGTTCTTGACATTGGTTCTGGTGGTGGATTTCCTGGTATACCATTAGCAATTGCAACAAAAAACTTAGATATTCAATACACATTAATTGAAAGTATCAAAAAAAAGTCTGCATTTTTAGAATCGGCGCGCAAATTACTAGATCTTTCTAATGTTAAAGTTATTAATAAAAGGGTTGAAAATCTTAAAAATGTTGAATTTGATATTATCACTTGCAGGGCATTAGCAAAAATAACTCAAATTTTTAACTATGCCCATCATTTAACTAAACAAAATACTGTATTTTTACTTCATAAAGGTATAAATGTTGTAGATGAAATAAATGAAGCTACTAAATGTTGGTTTTTTGAGCATGAATTGATTAAGAATAAATTAGAGGAAAATTCTTTTATTGTAAAAATAAATGGACTTAAAAAAATCAATTAAATCAACAGCTTAGCTGTATAAAGTTAAATAGTATGTCCAGTAATGTAATTGCCATATGTAATCAAAAAGGTGGAGTTGGTAAAACAACTACAGCTATTAACTTGGCAGCAGCACTTGCTGGAATTGGAAAAAAAATACTAATTTTGGATTTGGATCCACAAGGCAATGCAAGCACAGGTCTTGGAATTGAATATTCAGAAAGACGTAATTCAATCTATGAAGTTTTGTCAAACACAATATCATTTGATGAAGGTGTAAAAAAAACAAATTTAGAAAATCTATTTATTATACCATCAAATGTGGAACTTTCTGGAATAGAGCCAGAGCTTGCAAATGAAAATGATAAAGCATTTGTATTAAAATCATTAATGAATAATTCAGACAGTATTAATAAATACGACTACGTCTTTATTGATTGTCCACCTGCTTTGAGTTTATTGACAGTTATGGCGATGACTGCGGCAAGCTCTGTTTTAGTACCCTTACAGTGTGAATTTTTTGCACTTGAAGGTTTGAGTCAACTTATAAAAACAGTAGACCGCGTTCACAAAAACTTAAACCCTTCATTATCAATTGATGGAATAATTTTAACAATGTTTGATAAAAGAAATAAACTTTCTACACAAGTTGCCATGGATGTGAAAAAACACTTACAAGAAAAAGTATTTGATACAATGATACCAAGAAATGTAAGAGTTTCAGAAGCGCCGTCTTTTGGTATGCCAGCTATAATTTACGATCGAAGATCAAAAGGCAGTCAAGCTTATTTGCAACTTGCAGATGAAATTTTAAGAAGAACTAATAGCAAAGAGGCCGCATAATAATATGAACACATCAAAAAAGGGATTGGGGAGAGGCCTATCTTCCCTTATGGGTGAGGATACTAACAATGAAACAATTTTACAAACTAGCTATAGCGATACCAAAATAGCTTTATCAAAATTAAAACCAAGTTCAATACAACCTCGCAGAATATTCGATAAAAACAGTATTAATGAGTTAGCAGAGTCAATTAAATCTAAGGGTTTAGTTCAACCTATATTAGTCAGACCATCAAGCAGTAACCCCGATGAATTTGAAATTATTGCAGGTGAAAGAAGATGGCGAGCTGCACAAATTGCTCAATTGCACGAATTGCCAGCAGTAGTCAAAAACCTAGATGATTCAGAAGCTCTTGAAATGGCAATTATTGAAAACGTGCAAAGAGCAGACTTGTCGCCAATTGAAGAAGCATCTGGATATAAAAAGTTGATGGAACAATATAATCACACACAAGAAGCCCTTGCGTCAATTTTAGGCAAAAGCAGAAGCCACATTTCTAATATAATACGTCTCTTAAACCTACCAGCTTCCATTCAAGATATGATAACTGAAGGCATAATAAGTTCTGGCCACGCAAGAGCAATTATGAATAGCGCATTTCCGGAGCAACTTGCCAAAAAAATTGTGGATGAAAATCTATCTGTTAGACAGGCAGAACAACTTGCTAAACGAAATAAAAATAAAATTACAAAAATAAAGCTTAAGCCTACAGACACTATAGATTTAGAACAGAGTCTAACGGAGATACTTGGTTTAGATGTGGTCATATCAGACAGCGGTAAACGTGGGGGGAATATAAAAGTCAAGTATAAGACACTTGATCAATTAGAGCTAGTTATCAACAAATTAAAACGATAATTAATTAAAATATTTTCTACCTCTAGCAGCTATTTTTGTAAGTGCCTTTTCACAATGAATATTTGTTAGATAATAATCTTTTTTACAAGACAATTCAGTATTAACCAATAAATTAAAGTTTAAAATGGTTTCATTAATTGGCCACTTTGTACAATGAAGTTTAAATAAGTCTTTTTCTTTCCAGAATACTGGAGGTCTTAGTCCTTTAATAGCGATATCAAAGTTTTTATTTTTTTTTAGGGCTATTTGAGTAATTTCAATACGTTGAACATAATTAATTAAAGTACGAATAATTGTTACTGGACCAATACCTGCATCAAAAACTTTATTTAAATACACTGAAACTTTTTTTGGGTTTCCAGAAAAAACAATTTGAGTAATTTTATTTAATTCTAAATCAGCGTTATCATTAAAGATAGATTTAATTTCATCTAATCTAGGCTCTTTATTACTTCCATAATATAACAAAATTATTTTATCAATCTCATTTTTTGAAATCATCCTATCATTACTTAAATTATGGTTCAGATAATTTTTTATATCTTTACCAAAAACTTTTTGAATATCTTTTTCTAAGTCATTTATTTGCTGGCTATTTACTTTTAAATCATCATCATAATTAGCACACGATAAATATTGCGAAGAGTTTTCAAAAAGCTTTCTGATTTTAGAAGATTTAGTTAAGTTACTTGCAATTACTACGATTAATATTTTATCTGGCAAATTCAAAAAAATACTTTCAAATAAAGCAACGTTGTTATCTACAGGATGTTCTATAAAAATAAGCTTTTTATCGTGAAACATTGAAATAGTTTGTATTTCGTCATTAAATATTTCCGGCTGTTCATTGATGTATTTACCAGTAAATGAAATTACTTCTAAACTATCGGTTTTAAAAATTCCTTTGATTTTATTGATATTTTCTCTTATAAGGCCTTCATTTGGACCATATAAAAGAATTGGTTGATAATTATTTTGCATTCTATCAAATTGAGAAAATAACTGATTTTCTTTAATTATCATTATTCTATTTATTTACTAATTTGGCTCTGAGTCATAATTCTCATTAGTTGGGCAGCTTGATCAATAGCAACTTTAATCGCCTCTTGTTTCACTAACTCAGTACTATATTCAGAACTAGAAACATCATAGTTTGAAAAGCCTCTTGATTGTGATTCGTGGATTATCTTTCCACTATCATTGTTAATTATTTCATACTCAATTAAGACTTCAATTTTATATTCTAACACTGAGCCATCTGTACCTATGTTTACTGCTGACTCAGATTCTGATACGTTGATATTTATAATATACTGTGCTTCATTCTGATCAGTATTTTTTAAAAAAGTTCTTAGAGTATCGCGGGCAATATATGAACTATCTTCTATATTGTAGTGAATTTTTGTTTTAGCAAGATTTAGCTCTTTAATTTTTAAGCTTGGGGTGAATCCACAGGAAGTAAAAATAAGACAAATTAATATTATGCAAAATTCTTTTCTATACATATCACTCCATTAAAGATTTTATAAGTGGCTCTAAAACTTTATCATACTTCTTCCATGCAGATACAGATTTTTTGTTTATAGGTTCCCTAACTTGTTCATTGCTAGCTGTTTGTACTTCTCTTTTAGTTTTGTAAAATTCAAGGCAAGCAGGTTCCCATTTAAGTTCACAGTAATCCAATATTTCTCTTGTATACCTCTCTTGATCATTAATTAATTTTTCATGATTTAAGACATAGATTTCATTTTTAAAAATATTTAACCAATATTCCATAAGCCTTAGATGTAGATTGTAATATTTTCCAAGAACTTTTTGGTTATAGCAATAACCATGGCTCTTATCCACAAACTTATGAGTATAAAGTGAAAAGCAATTATCAGTTTTATCTCTCTTACAGTAAATAATCTTCGCATTAGGAAATAAAATCTTAATAAAGCCAATTAGAACAAAGTTATGGGGGAGCTTATCTGTCACATAAGAATTATTAGCGCCTATATTTTTTAGTTTTTTTATATATTTTTCTCTTTTTTCTTCTAACAATTCTTTTGTCATGTTGTCTAGTTTATTTCTATAGTTAACAATATCTTCACTTTTAACATTTGTTGTTTGACCTATGTCACTAACATCCACAAAACTTTGAAGTTCTCCGCCACCAAATACAATTGAATGACTAGACAAAATTTGTTCACATAGAGTTGTCCCCGATCTTGGCATACCAAGAATAAATATAGGTTTAGGTGTGTTTGATTTATTTAACTCAGAAGTAAGTTTATTTTTTTTAATGTAATTTATTGTAAACATTTCTTTAATTTCATTTAAGAACTTTTCCTCGTCATTGATATTTGTATTGATCCAATTATCCATAAACTTATTTCCCAAAATAAGAAATTTACTGGCTTTTTCGTAATTTTTAAGTTTGTTGTAATTATTATACAGTGCAAAAGCTATGGCACCTTTGTCCGAATAAACTAAGTCCTTAGATTTAAGTTTCTTTTCAAAATCTATTAATATTTTTTCATTTGGCTCATTTAGTTTTGATGCGGATAGATTAAAAAAAGAACCTGTATCATTTGGGTCACATTCAAGTGCTTTAATAAAACATAAGTGTGATTCCTCTAAGTTACCTGCATTTCTGTGAGCGGTTGCTAAGTTTTTATAATTATTTGAATCTGGATTATTTTTTAATATTAATTTAAATATTTCTATAGCTTCACTTGCTTGATTTAGTTTACCACCTATAGACAATGCCTTAGCATAATTAATTTTAGCGGTAATATTATTTGGTTCAATTGATATAGCTAATTTAGAAAATTTCATGCACTCTTCATCACGCATTAATCGGTGATAGAATGAGGATATATTGTTTATGACAGGAACATATTTAGGGTTTGATTTGAATGCTTTTTTATAAAAATCTAAAGCCTCATCCATTTTAAATTGCAAAAATTTTATCGTGCCTAAGTTATTTAATATTGAAAAATGGTTAGGATCAATTTTATATGCTTTTAGAAAATATCTTTCAGCAATTTCGAACATCTGGCGATCTTGGTATGAAATTCCTAAATGTCTTAATGAGTCAAAGTGCAAAGGAGCTTTTTTTAAAATATTTTTATATAATGCTTGTGCTCGCTCAAGATTTCCATTTACGTGTTGTTCAAAGGCTTTTTGAAACTCTGCTTCAAGTTTATTTTGTGTTTTCATAATTGAAAAACTTAATAGTCTTTTAGTATAGGATTAAATTACAATATTTAGTATTTTATTTGGAATAAAAATTTTCTTTTTTATATTTCTTTGGTTATCAATATAATTTGTCACATTGGAAATCGTTATAGCCTCTTTAAAAACTGATTTTTCATCAATCCCAATAGGCATTTTTATTTCAGCTCTTTTTTTGCCATTTACTTGAATAATAATTGTACACTGGTCATCTTCTAAAAGTTCCTCACATACTTCAGGCCATCTTTCTTCAATTATTGATTTTGTATTTCCAATTAAAAACCAGCACTCTTCAGCTAAATGAGGCATTATTGGTTCAGACACTTTTACTAAAATACCAATAGACTCTCTCAAGCACCAATTATCAATATCATTTTTTGGTTTAAAGCCTGATATTTCATTTGTCATTTCATGTATCTTTGCTACAGCAACATTCATATGAAAATTCTCTATACTCTCTGTTATAGAAATCAAATATCTATGTATTTTTTTTCTAAAAATTAGAGACTCTTCCTCAATAATACTAGGTTTTTTTGCTAAATTGATCGAAAAAACATCAGAACAATCTGAAACTGTACGCCAAAATTTCTGTGTAAATTTCCACGCTCCATTTATTCCTGCGAGCGACCAATTAATGTCTCTTTCTGGTGGACTATCCGACAACATAAAAAGTCTTGCAGTATCAGCGCCATATTCATTAATTATATCCTCTGGATCAATGACATTTTTTTTAGATTTTGACATTGATTCACTGGGACCTTTAATAACCTGTTCGTGGTTTGATGAACAATAGTAACCATTATCTTTTTCATACACCTCGCTAGGAAACAACCACTCTCCATTTTCTAATCTGAAAGTTTCATGACAAACCATTCCTTGTGTAAATAAGCCCAGAAAAGGTTCTTGAAATTTTACTTCTTTATTTTTGTAAAGAGCTCGTGTAAAAAATCTTGAGTATAATAAATGTAGAATTGCATGCTCAACGCCACCTACATACTGATCAACTGGCATCCAATAATCTAAGTCTTCTTCAGTAAAAGCCTGTATATTATTATTTGCGGAACAAAACCTTAAAAAATACCAAGCAGAATCGACAAAAGTATCTAAAGTGTCTGTTTCTCTAATTGCGTTCATCCCTGTTTCTGAGCACTTAGTATATTTCCATGTAGGATGATTAGATAGAGGATTTCCAGATTGATTTAAATTTACGTCATCTGGCAACTCTATAGGTAGCTGATCATCCGGCACACTAAGAATTTTACCATCTTCTCTATATATAATAGGTATAGGGCAACCCCAGTATCTTTGTCTAGAAACTCCCCAGTCACGTAATCGAAAGTTAATTTTTTTCTTTCCAACTTTTTCAGTTTCCAAATAATTAATGATTTTATCTTGTGCTTTTTTTATATCTAACCCATTTAAAAAATCAGAATTTATTAAAATTCCATTTCCTACATAAGCTTCATCAAAAATTTCAAAGGAATCTTTATCAGAGTTTTCTGGAAGTATAACAGGGATTACATCGAGATCATATTTTTTAGCAAAATCTAAATCTCTTTGATCATGAGCTGGGCATCCGTAGATAGCACCTGATCCGTAATCCATTAAAATAAAATTAGCTACATAAACGGGCAAAAACTTATCTTTAATAAGTGGATGTTTTACGAAATAATCTATATAAACACCTTCCTTTTCAGCTTTTGCTATAGCTTCTTCAGTAATATTTTTGCCTTCATATTTTTTTATAAATTTATCTAATACTGCGTTATTTTTTGATAACTCTAGAGATAATGGATGGTTAGGCGAAATCGCACAAAACGTTGCTCCAAAAATAGTATCTGGTCTAGTAGTATATATTTCTAAACTTTTATTTATGGCTTTTTTATCAGCGTTATATAAATCTAGTTGTATTTCACATCCAACCGACTTGCCAATCCAATTTTCTTGCATCAATTTAACTTTCTCGGGCCATTTGTTTAAATCGTTTAAGCCATTTAAAAGCTCACTTGCGTAGTCCGTGATTCTGAAAAACCATTGAGACAAATTTTTCCGCTCTATTTCTGCACCTGATCTCCAACCTTTACCATCAATCACTTGTTCATTAGCCAAGACAGTTTCTTCAATTGGATCCCAATTTACTTGCGATTCTTTTTTATAAACTAAATTTTTCTCAAAAAATTTCTTAAAAAGTTGTTGTTGATGCTTAAAGTAAGACTTATCACAAGTTGAAATTTCTTTACTCCAATCTATTGATAAGCCAATTAGTTTTAATTGCCTTTTCATTTCTGAAATATTTTCAAGTGTCCATTGAGACGGCGAAGTTTTATTTTGCTTAGCAGCATTTTCTGCCGGAAGGCCAAATGCATCCCATCCCATTGGGTGGAGAACATTATAATTTTGCGATCGCTTAAATCTAGCAACCACATCACCAAGAGCATAGTTACGAACGTGACCCATATGAATTTTTCCCGATGGATAGGGAAACATTTCTAAAATGTAATATTTTTTTTTATCGTGATTTATTTTTGATAAAAAGTAGTTTTCTTTTTCCCAATGCTCTTGCCACTTTTTATCAACTATCTTAGGATTGAATCTTTCGTTCATGAAATATTAATCTTAGGACAGTTCGGCTGTTGCTTGAAGTCTTTTCGCTTTTTCAAGTATAAGGTTTTTTATTTTATTTACAGTTTCATTATGTACTTTGGATTGCCTCCAGCTAGTTCCATCAAAAGTTTCTTTAAACATATTAATATTAATAGACTCATCATTCATCATTTCGTCTTTAATAATAATATTGAATTTGACTCTTTCATCAGCACTTGAAGAGCTATACCAGTCTGTAATAATTATGCCTCCGGCTCTATCTACCGAAAGAAGTGGCATAATTGAAAATTGACTCAAAGCTACTTCAAAAGTAATACCATTCTTAAGCTCTAGATTTAAGTCGTCTCCAAGCATTTTTGCCAATCTTTCAGTTATTGGTATTGAGTCCACTTGCAATGTATTCCCTTTGGCGTCCATGGATTCTCCATACCAATCTGTTTTATTTGGCACTACATCTAAATTACTACAACTGACGAAAACCAAACTAATAAAAACTACAGCAAAAGTGGCTAAATTATTATTTTTACTTAATTTCTTTGGCATAACATGAAATTTTTACATTTTTAGGATTGTTTACAAGATATATCAAATATATGAGAATAAAATAGTTATTTATTGGCTTTTTATATGGATATTTTGGATGTTGTAAATATGTCACATATTCACAAAAATTATGTAAATATGCAACATAATTCTTGTAATGCACTCAAATAACATAATAATGGCGGCGTTCGAGTATTTTTAATTCTAGATTATGAAATGCTCGGTTTATAAATTGATCAATTCAAAAAAGGAAAAATCTTATGAATAAATCAAAAATCATAGCTGCTTCAGGTTTAGCAACAGTAATGTCTGCTACAGCTGCAACAGCTGACAGTGTATCCTTAAATGGTTACATTGAGGGTTGGTTTACTACTGGTGATAACACTGTTGGTATGGCAAACTCTGTGTACTCTCAATCAGTATATGTTTCATACTCTACTACTTTAGATAATGGTATGGGCTTAACTGCTGGGTTTACAATTACTAACTCACTACACGCTGCGGGTTTCGCTGTTGATACTGGTATGGGTACTATTAAAACTGGTACTGGATGGCAAATGGATACTGCTGCAGATAGTATGGATAGTTTACCTAATAATGCTGACGTTCAAAACAGCAATAAGACACTAGGTTCTTATAGTGATGGTGACTCTGCATCTGGACAAGGTCTTGAGTATACTTCACCTTCAATCAATGGTTGGACAATTGGTGCCTCTATTGGTGAAAACGGTGGTCTCTCTGACAGAGTAACTTCAGTTGCTGTTAAAGGTTCTATTGCTGGTGTTTCAGTAGCTGCAGGTGCAGTTGATGCTGTAGGTGCAAATGATGATTCATTTGTAACTTTAGGTTACTCAGTCGCAGGTGTTGGCCTTGGTTATGGTGCTTATGATTCAGACGAAGATGAAGTAACCATCGTAAGTGCTACAACTTCTGTTGCTGGTATGACTGTTGGAATGCGTTATGAAGACTTAGACGCATCTACTGACAATACTAGAACTCTCTACTCAGTCGGTAAAGACTTCGGTGGAATGTCTCTTACTCTAATGTTTGAAGAGCAAGATACAGCTGACAACGAAGAGTGGAATCTTGTTTATGCAATGGGCTTCTAATAAATAGAAACTTATTTAGTAAACAAAAAATAAAGCGCCCCACATTAAATTGTGGGGCGTTTTTTTTGATCTTGTAAATTAAATTGACTATATTTTCATAATGTCTCGTTATCAAAACTTTGTAAAAAACTTTGAGAAAGCTGTACTTAAAAATAAAAGACACATTGAAGAAATTGAAGTCATAGCAGTTAGTAAACGAAAGGAAATTAACGATATTCAACTTGTTATAGATGAAGGGCATCTTTCTTTTGGTGAAAATCAACTGCAAGAAGTCACTAAAAAATGGCTGGAATTAAAGAAGAAAAACCCAGAGACCAAGCTACATTTTATTGGTGGGATTCAAAGTAAAAAACTAAGTGAAATTGTTAATTATTGCGATGTTATTCACACAATTGATCGGGAGAAGCTTTTACCGATCATAAAAAAAATAGATAATTCAATCCTAGAAAATAAAACATTTTTTATTCAAATTAATACTGGGGATGAAGTTCAAAAATCAGGTGTAAGTTTAAATAATGCCGAAAAGTTCTTAGAAGTCTGTAAAAGTAATAAAGTAAATATTGATGGATTAATGTGCTTACCCCCAATAAATGAACCCCCTGCAAAACATTTTCAGATAATGCAAAGTCTCGCTGAAAATAACCATATAAAATTTTTAAGTATGGGTATGAGTGATGACTACGAAATAGCCCTTAAGTATGGCTCTACTCATATACGTGTGGGCACTTCAATTTTTGGTCAAAGAGATTAGTTAATAATATTTATTTTAGTCTGTAAACTAACTTGAGTTAAAATAGTAATTAGATCTTCTTTACAAAGTGCAATGCAACCCTCTGTTCCAGAGTAATCATCTCGCGCTACGTGAATAAATATAGCACTTCCCTTTCCTTTAATTACTGGATTTGAATTATATTTAATAATACAAATAATATCATAAATATCGTCATTTCTAAAAAACCTCTCGGCACTGTGTTCGAATGGAAAGGTAATAGCTTTATTATATTCGTAACTATTAATATCATCACACCAACCTGTATTTTTATCTATAACCATTTTTGGTAAATTCATCTTTGGTAAAACAACTTTGTCTTTACGAAAATATATAGTTCCCAATGAATATTTTCCCAATGGGGTACATCCATCACCTTCTTTTTTTCTACTAGTTAAGCCATTTTTCCCAATTGCACAGGTATAAGTAGTGTCGTTAAATGAGAGAACATTTTTTCTGACTATTATCATGACTTCTCTATAATATATAAAAATGACTAAAAATAACAATATTGATATTTATTTATCCAAAGAAGACCTTTCAAATATTTTTTTAGAATTATTACCACAGCTTAAAAATAAAGAATTAAATTTTATATCACAATTAAATATTAATGATGATTTATCAAAAAAAAATTTAAATCAAGTAACAATCTTAGATGAGGATTCATTGAAAAATTTTATAAATAAAAAAAGTATTTTAAATAACTACATATTTATTCTCGGTAATAAAAATCAAGATATTGATGAATACTTAAATGAAAATTTTATAAACTATGAATACTTTGAACCACCAGTATCATTTTTAAAATTATTGGCTCGTTGTGATAATCTTTTAACAGAAATACATAATTCGCAGTCAGAAATTATTAAATTAAAACATTTAAGCTATTCTTTTAACTTAAATACCATTTATACCAGTAACTCTTCTTTGTATTTAACTGATAAAGAAAATGAAATTTTTCAATTTCTAATAAAGAATGATGGAATCACAATTAGCAGAAAGCAATTGCTATCTAAAGTCTGGAGCTATAGTGAAAATATTGATACCCATACGCTAGAAACTCATATTTATACTCTCAGAAAAAAAATCAAAAAAAAGCTCGGGCTTACAAATCTAATATTGCATGAGGATGATGGATATAGAGTTAATGTTCAGATTTGATTATTTTAAACATTTAAAAGTAGATGGTCTCTCTCCCATGCACTAATAACATCTTGATATGCGTCATGTTCAGTCTGCTTTACTTCTGCAAATAGAGTTATAAATTCCTTACCCATTACCTCTGATAAACTATCGCTGACTTTTATCCTTTTAATCGCATCAGGTAAATATTTAGGAATATTATGTCTTCTCTCAAAACCACTTCCAGCAATTGGTTTTTCTGGCTCTATTTCTTCTTTTATACCTAAATATCCACAAGCCAGAGATGCTGCAATGGCCAAATAAGGATTGGTGTCTGCACCCGGTATACGATTCTCAACTCGTTTTGCATTTGGAGATGATAATGGAACTCTTAAGCCAACAGTTCTATTTTCAAATCCCCAATGTGTATTAATAGGAGCAGATGAATTCATTACAAACCTACGATAAGAGTTTACATAGGGTGCAAAGAATACCATTGCATCTGGTAAGTATTCTTGAAGTCCACCGATGTAATGATAGAAACTATTTGTTTCTTTGCCCTGTAAGTCTGTAAAAATATTTTTGTCATCTTTATATGAAACTAGGTTTTGGTGAATGTGCATTGAGCTACCAGGTTGACCCTGGTGCGGCTTAGCCATGAAAGTTGCATGAATGTTATGCTTTAAAGCAACTTGTCTTACGGCACGCTTAAACATAAAAGTTTGATCAGCAAGTTTTAGAGGATCCCCATGATTAAGATTAATCTCTATCTGTGAAGGACCACTTTCGTGAACTAATGTATCAACACCAATATCCAACATTTCACAATAATCATAAATATCATCTAAAAAAATATCGAATTCATTGACTGAGTCTATTCCAAATACATCGCTACCATTTGCTCGTCTTCCTGACTTACCCACAGGAGTAAGTAATGGAATATTTGGATCAAGATTTTTTTCACATAAATAAAACTCAAGTTCAGGTGCAACAATAGCCTTTAATCCGTTATCTTTTAGTAGTTTAATAATTTTATTAAGTACCTGTCTTGGCGCAATCAGGGAAGGAGAGCCTGAATTGGAGTATAAATCACATATGACCTGAGCAGTTGGCTCTTTATTCCATGGTAATTTTTTCAGTGTACTAAGGTCAGGAATCATTAATACATCTTCCTCAACATAATCTATAATCTGACTCTCATCTATCCATTTGCCTGATACCGTTTGACCGAATACTGAGTCAGCGAGCTTCAAACTTTCCTCTTCAACAGATTTTGTAAATCGATTTACAGGCAATATCTTGCCCTTAGTAGAGCCTGCCATGTCTGGAAAGATACATTCAACTTCAGTAATTTTATTTAATTCGAGCCACTGCTTTAGCTCTTTCAAAGAACCTTTTTCTATTTTCATGATTTAGCTTAATAATATATTAATATTCAATTTTTTCCTCAAAAATGAATAAATTTTGGTCTATTGATATATTCTTTCTGACGTTTGTAAACTCCAAATATGTCGTTTGCCCAAGAGCATCAACAATTTCCCATTTTTTCAATAGATAATTTTTAGTATGAAAAGTCAAATCAATTTGGATTTCATTATTATCTTTAGGGGCTAATTTTATTTCAACTTCAGTTTGATTTTGACTCACAGACTTAATATGAAAAATATTATTTAAGTTTATATTTTTAGAAAATAATTTATATACAGGTTGATTTATAATTGGGTATCGATCTAACAATTTACTTTCTTTATCAACAAAATTTATAAAATATTTTGATGTAATTATGTTTTGTGTTTGATTAGAGTAAGTAAAATTTGATTTGTATGGTTTTTCAATAAAAAAATCACCAGAAATAATTTTATTACCATCAATTTTTTGATGAAACTTACCGTTTAATGTTTGAGTATGGTTCCATTCTTTTTCAATAATTTTAATTATATGACTATCTTCAGATAGAGCATTAGTTAAAAACAAATTAATAAAAACAAAAATTAAGGTAGTAATTTTATTTAAACTATTAGTTTTTAAATTTGTCATAGAATACTTCTCTTTTACCAACATGGTTTGCAGGACTAATAAAGCCGCTCTCCTCGAGTTGATCCATAATCCTTGCGGCACGATTATATCCTATTTGTAATTTCCTTTGTAATAGACTTGTTGATGCTTTACCCTCTTTTGAAATTATTTCTAAACATTGTTGAAACAATTCGTCCTTACTAGCTTCTTCACTATCTAAGACTATATCATTTTCATCTTCTTCTTTTAATATATCTTCATTAAACTCTGGTAGGCCTTGTTGCTTAAGTGATGCTACAATTTTTTCTACTTCTTTATCTGAGACAAAAGGACCATGAATTCGCGTAGTACGCCCACCACCCATCATTAAAAGCATATCACCTTTACCTAATAATCTTTCTGAGCCTTCGGTTCCTAAAATAGTTCTACTGTCAAACTTTGAGCTAACCTGAAAACTTATTCTAGTTGGAAAATTAGCTTTGATCGTGCCGGTAATAACATCAACACTTGGTCTTTGTGTAGCCATAATTAAGTGGATTCCTGCTGCCCTTGCCATTTGAGAAAGGCGCTGGATAGTATGTTCAATTTCTTTTCCAGCAACCATCATTAAATCCGCCATCTCGTCGACTACAACTACTATGAAAGGCATTTTATTTAATTCTATTTCAATAGTCTCATATTTTGGTTGACCAGTATCTGGGTTGAGTCCTGCGGGAATTTTGCGAGTTATATTTTCTTTATTTTTTATTGCTTCTTTAATTCTTTGATTGTAGCTCTCAATATTTCTAACCCCTAAAAGTGACATCTTTTGATATCTGCCTTCCATTTCTTTTACGACCCACTTTAATGCGGTAATTGCTTTTTTTGGGTTAGTAACTACTGGTGTAATTAAATGTGGAACCCCTTCATATACTGATAATTCCAACATTTTCGGGTCTATAAGTATAAACTTACATTCTTCAGGTGAGAGTCTGTATAATATTGATAAAATCATAACATTGATACCTACTGATTTACCTGAGCCCGTAGTTCCAGCAATCAATAAGTGGGGCATTGTTGCTAGGTCGGCAAAAAAAGCGTTTCCAGCAATATCTTTTCCTAATGCCAATAATAAATTTGCATCAGATGATAGAAATTTCTCTTTTTTAAATAATTCACTTAAATAAACAGCTTCTTGTGTCTTATTTGGCATTTCAATTCCTATAACATTTTTGCCAGGTATGACTGCCACACGCGCAGAAACTGCACTCATATTTCTTGCTATATCATCGGATAAGCCAACTATCTTTGAGGCTTTAGTACCTGGTGCTGGCTCAAGCTCATACATAGTTACCACAGGCCCTGGACTAACATTAATAATTTCTCCATCAATCTTAAAATCACTCAAAATTTCTTGTAGTTTAGTCGCGTTATTATCCATTTCTTCTTTAGAAACTAGTGAGCCTGTGGTCGTTTTTGGTGTCGATAAAATATCAATTATTGGAGGAACATAATTATCATCTTCCTCAAAAGACATTTTTTTTTGTGTAATCTCGGCTGTTATAACATCAGTATTTATGTAATTTGAAACAGATTCATTTTTAATTGAGTCAAAATCAATCTTTGGTTCTACTTTTTCTTCAACACTTACCTTATTGCTTTTTGGAATAGTTGAGACTCTTTTAAAAAATACTTTTTTACAAACAAAATAAATATTTCTAAAAATTATTTTTTGTACAAGCCAACTTCTAAAAATAATTTTCTTCCAATCATTAAGTGTAAGAGCACAGGAAAGTAGAAAAAAAATAATAAATAAAATAATATTAAATGATATTAATATTATAAAGTAATTGCTGTCTAAGATTAATGTTTTAATAAAATTAATGAAAAAGTAAGAAGAAATAAATCCATTAAATACATTAAATCCATAAATTAAAAAACCTAAATCTAGTATCAGTATACTGATAATTGAGGAAAAAAAATTAATTGCAAAAAAAGGTAATTTTTTAAATATTATTAACCTGTACGACCAAGCTAAAAGAAAAATTAAAATCAAATAACTAGCTGACCCAAAAATTTGTATTGATATATCTGCAATAGATGCGCCTGTAATACCAAATATATTGAAAGGTTCTTGATCTGTAATATTATTAAAACTAGGGTCAAGTGGTGAATATGAAAATAATAATCCAAATAAAAATATGGAAAGTCCAAAAAAAATGATTCCTAAAACTTCTGCCAGTCTGTGGAGTATGAATGATCTATATTTGTCTGATATAAGCTGCATTTTTATTGATTTAATCAATTATTAACATAGATATTTCACTAAATGATTCATATCTTATTATATATATTTTATTCGCCATTTCAGAAGTAGAATATTAAGTTAAATTATAAATATTATGATCAATACCAGTATTACAATCATTGGGCTAGGAATTACCTCAAAGTTAGCTGCCTTAACATTGGCGTCTAATGGAAGAAAAATATTAATTATTGGTGAGGAAAAATTAAAAAAACAATCATCAAACCTTGTTACTTTTTTTTCATTAAGCTCTATTAATTTCCTAAAAGAGCTAAATTTAGAAGACGTGATAAATCAATCATCTTCAATAAACGAAATATCCTGCGGTAAACTAGAAAATCTCATAGAAGACCACAAATTTCAAATTCATTTTAAAGATAAAAATAACGAATTGGGTAGAGTAATTTCTAATAAAATTCTAAATGAGAAATTAGATGCTAAAATTAATGAAAATAAAAATATTAATATTTCAAGAAATATAAATATTCAAAGTTGTCAGTTTTTAAATGAAAAGAACATATTGATGCTTGAGAACGGTGAAAAAATTACAACTAAATTACTTATCATAACTGAAAAAAAAACAAACTTAATCGATCAAAACTTTAAGAATAATTTAATAAAAAAAGATTTAAAGCAAACTTCATTAGTACTAGATGTTAAATCAAGAACTAAAAATCATGCTTATCAAATTTTTACAAAAAAAGGTGCAATAGCATATTTACCTATCAACGAAAACCTAGCTTCTGTCATATGGTCACTAGATAATTCTTCTGATGAGCTTGATTATAGTCAGGAAGACATTCTTAAAGAAATTAATAAATTATATAAGGAGATTATTTACTGTGATGAAGTGCTTAATATGCAAAAATATAAATTACATTTTGAATATGCAAAAAAAACGTTTTTGAAATCCATAGTTCTAATTGGTGATGCAGCGCACTCAATACATCCAATTGCAGGCCAAGGTCTTAATTTATCAATTAAAGATATAGTAGAGTTAAAAAACCAAATAGAAAAATTTAATTACCTTGGATATCCATTGGGAAATTCATTGAGTTTAAGTAAGTATGCAAATTTGAGGTTTTCGGACACTGCTCTTTATAGTTTTTCAACTATTTACCTCGATGAAATATTTAAAAGTAGAAATTATTTATTAAATAAGTTTTCTAACTTAGGAATTCAATCAGTTGAAAAAAATAAGTTTATTAAGGACTTGATCATTCAAAGTGCAACTGGACGAAGCAACTAATGAATTTTTGTACTTGTGGTATCTTGGTTATTTTGAAATTGATAAGATTGAAAAAGTGATTCCAAAGCTTTACACCGATCAAATAAATTTTTGGTCTCCAAGAGCAGCTGTTTTTCCTCGGGTTCAAAAGGAACGAGAACACCACTGTAATTTATTAATTGTTCTGTAGGTGACTGCTCAATTATTTCCCAATCAATTAATAAGTTGCGGTGTTCTAAGTATTTTTTTATGAGCAGGAGAAGATTCTTTCTATCAATATTTTCTGTATTAGATGGATTAAGATCGTCTTTATGATTGTGGTAATCAGCTACTACTTGTCGATATGGTGTAGTAGTATCTAATTCTTGTGTAACCTCAAATCTTATTAACCCTGTTAAAGTTACCAAATATCTTCCATCGCCTGTTTCACTAAAAGAAGAAATTCTTCCTGCACAACCAACTTTTTTTAAATCTTTTGAGTTTGGGTCTTTTTTAGAAACATTTGGTTGTATCATTCCCATAATCCTATCAGGAGAAGCTAATACCTCTTCAATCATTTGTACGTAACGTGGTTCGAAAATATTCAATGGAAGCTGAGTTTGTGGAAATAATACTGCTCCGGTTAATGGGAAAATGGCTAACCTGGATGGTAATTCAGATAGTGATTTATAGTTCTTCATAGTTTAATGATATATTAATTACCGAATCTTTAAATATGAACTTATTTTTAGAAAACAAGTATTAGAAATAATAGCTTAATTAAGGTTGTTGCTATTTAAACTTAAGCACAAATTTATCTTGCTTTTTAGGGCTAAACTCTTATTTTAACCCTTCATTGTCAAAAATTAGCTATTTTCAATGAATGCGAGTGTAGCTCAGGGGTAGAGCGAAACGTTGCCAACGTTTAGGTCGTGAGTTCGAATCTCATCACTCGCTCCATTTTGTCACATACATATTAGCAACCTTTGTATAGAGTCTTATTAGTTTATGACAGGACTCAAAGCATCGCGATTAGGTCGTTTATCTTGGACCATGTTTGATTGGGCGAACCAACCTTTTTACACATTAATAATGACTTTTGTCTTCGGCGTTTATTTTGCTGATGTTTTTATAACTGGTGATGATGGTGCGCAAAAATTTACAATGACGCAAACTATTTCTGGGATTGCCATTGCGATTTTAAGCCCTGCATTAGGATCTATTTCAGATCTTCGTGGTAATCATAAAATTTGGATAGCTTTTTGGTCACTGCTGTTTGTAATAGGAATGGCATTGCTTTGGTACGCTTATCCTGGCGCCCCCAATGGAATTTGGCTGGTAATGTTTGGCCTTATACTTGCATCTGCGGCTGTCGGCTTTGCAGAAGTTTTTAATAATTCAATGTTAACTAATATAGAGACTAGTAAAAATATGGGGCTACTTAGCGGCTTAGGCTATGGTCTTGGATATATTGCTGGATTAATCGCATTAATCTTATTTTTAATTTTTTTTGTATGGCCGGGCAGTAATACCGATTTTTTATATGGTCTTAGCACAGCTAACTATGAACACATAAGAGTTATTGGTCCATTTTGTGCTGCTTGGTATGCTATTTTTATTATTCCATTATTTTTATTTACGCCTGATACAAAAAGTAATCCGATTCCAATTTTTTCATCAGTTGTAGAAGGCACTAAAAATTTAATAAATACCTTCAAAGAGCTAAAGAATTTTAAAAATGTTTTCACGTTTTTAATAGCAAGGTTGTTCTTTCAAGATGCTTTAAATGCTTTGTTTGTAATTGGGGGAATATATGCAAGCCAAGTTGTCGGCATGACATTAACCCAAGTATTAATTCAAGGAATCATACTTAACTTATTTGCAGGCCCAAGCTCAATTTTGGGGGGATATTTAAATGATCGCATTGGATCAAAAAATGTAATTAATATTTCTCTGTGGGGCTTGTTAATCTCTGGTCTACTAGCACTATCAGTTGACAAAAATACTATTTTTTATTTTATTGAAGTTGAGGTTTTCTCAAGTCGCGTAGAAACTTTAACATTAGGAATGTTCAATTCTATTAGCCAAGTAGTGCACACTTTGGTGGTTATTGGTATTGCAATATTTTATGGACCAACACAAACAGCAGCTAGAGCACTAATGGTAAAAATTTCGCCACCAGAAAAAGCTACTGAGTTTTTTGGACTCTATGCTTTTGCTGGAAAATCAACTTCATGGCTAGTTCCTGGTTTAATGTCTTTAATATTATTAATTGATAATAATTTACAGCATGCGATGCTAGCCATAATGTTGTTTAATATTTTAGGTATAGTTGCAATGATGTTTGTTAGAGAAAATGATTAAAAATTATTTACATTTTGTTTCTAAAAAAAAATCTCAAATAGTTTTATTTACATTATTAAATTTGTGTGGACTTTTTTTTATTTTATTACCTCATAATATATTTTGGAATATGATTGATTTATATTTTAGCTATTCTTCGGTAGAAGTCTCTAAGAGTTTCAATCAGATGGGAGAGAATGGTAGGCATCTCTATTTTTACTCAACATTAATTTTAGATACGATATATCCAATATTATATACATCTTTAATTTTAGGCGCCTATGCAAATCTTTTTAAAAACCAAAGCTATATTTTATTAATTCCTTTGCTAGCTTTTACATTAGACATCCTAGAAAATATTAATATTAGTTATATGAACTTAAACTATCTAATGCTCAACGAAACTCAAGTTATGGTTGCAAGTAATATCACATCATTAAAATGGATAGTCATATCCATCATGATTTTTCTTTTAATTTATGGTTTATTTAAGAAAAAAATTAATGCTTAAAGTGGCGTATGCCAGTTAATGCCATAGATATTCCTGCATTATTTGCAGCACTAATAATATCCTTATCTTTTATCGATCCTCCTGGCTGAATTACAGAGGAAGCACCGGACTCAATTGCTACCAATAGTCCGTCTGGAAAAGGAAAAAAAGCATCTGAAGCAACTGTACAGCCACTTAAAGAGTTTTCATCATTTGTATGATTAGGCATCGCTAAGTTTTTTGTGACTGCTATTTTAGCGCTGTCAACTCTACTCATTTGTCCTGCTCCTATACCAATGGTTTTCTTGTTTTTCACGTACACAATTGCATTTGATTTAACATGCTTGCATACTTTAAATGCAAATAGCATATCATCTACTTGCTGTTTATTCGGTTTGATTTCAGTAACTATTTCGAGGTCAGACTTGTTAAGTTGATGATTATCATTGGATTGATATAAAATTCCACCTTGAATACTTTTAAAATTGCTTTCATAATTTTGTTCATACATATTTTTACAAACCAATAATCGTAAATTCTTTTTTAAAGAAATTATATTTTTTGCTTCATCAGTAACATCTGGAGCTATAATGATCTCTGTAAAAATTTCAGTTATTGATTTTGCTGTCTCAACATCAAGTTCTTTATTAAGAGCAATAATACCACCAAATGCACTATTTGGATCACATGCAAGAGCTTTATGATATGCTTCGTGCAAACTTTCTCCACAGGCTACACCGCATGGATTTGCATGCTTAATAATTGCAACAGCTGCATCTTTTTTTGGATCAAACTCTTTTATTAATTGTAAGGCAGCATCAGCATCATTTATATTGTTGTAACTCAAGTCTTTTCCTTGAACTAATTGAGCGCTAGGTATTCCAGACTGATTAAAAGTGTTTTGTAAAATAACTGCAGTTTGATGTGGATTTTCTCCATAACGCAACTCTGATTTGATAGTTGCAGGTTCGATAAATTTTTGATTTTTAGTATTACTGTTTTTTTTGAACCAATGGCCGATCATTCCATCGTAATGAGCTGTTCTTTCAAATGTTTTCGCGGCACACTTAGTTCTAAATTCAAGAGATGTTGACCCTTTATCTCCAAGTTCTTGAATAAGTTCGGTATAGTCACTAATATCACTTATAACGCAGACATATTTATGGTTTTTTGAAGCAGAGCGAAGCATTGCAGGTCCACCAATATCAATATTTTCAATGCATGTTTCAAAATTATCACTTGTATTAATAGTCTTTTCAAACGGATATAAATTAGAAATTAGCAAATCGATATCTATTATACCAAATCTATCTTGAGATTTTTTATGTTCTTTATTGTCTCTGATTGCTAAAAGCCCACCATGAATGTTTGGGTGAAGCGTTTTAACTCTTCCATCCATCATTTCTGGAAACTGTGTTAATTCACTAACATCAGTAACAGGTATATTAAGCTTTTTTATGAATTTGGCGGTTCCACCAGTCGAAATAATATTAACTTTATACTCATGTAGTTTTTTTATGAGAGGCTCTAAACCTGATTTATCTGAAACAGATATTAGTGCAGACTTAATTTTTATCTCCAAATTCTTAGCCCCTTAATTTAGATATATTATTAGCATACTCTTTTTCCCCACCGGTAAAGG
>CACCCN010000002.1 GCA_902544525.1 uncultured Pelagibacteraceae bacterium
CTTGATACCGTATTAAGAAGATTTATTGCTGCTGCTGCGTGATACACAGGGGCTACCAATAAGTTTTTAATATTATCGATGCGTTCAACCCAATTTTCTGTTTGATTAATGTTAGCAATAACATTTGATTGAACAATAATAACACCTTTTGGTCTACCTGTAGTACCACTAGTATACATCTGATAAACTGCATCATCATTATTTATATCTTCATTTGGATTATTATCAGCTTCATCTTTAATCCAATCATCAAATCCTAACCAACTTTCATCAGGTAAATTTGCGTTACTTGCAATACATTTTGTTACCAAAGGTAAATTAGCTTTAAAGCTATTAACACGATCAACATATTCTTGATTACGACAGATAACAATTTTAGATTCTGAATTGTTAATAATATATTCCCATTCAGCATCTGCTAAACGATAATTAAGAGGTACAGGTACTATGCCAACTTTAGACGCTGCATAATACATAACAGCATACTCATCAGAATTTTTTGATAAATAGGTAAATCGATCCCCTTTTTTTAAGCCTGTATTCTTTAATGCATTTGCAAATTTATTTGCCATGGCATTCGCTTCTTTATATGACATTTTTCTAGAATTAAATTCTGAAAATGGTGCTTCAGGCTTATTTTCTGCGTGTTTCTCGATTATGTGATGTAGCAACATATATTCCCCGTATTCTTAATAAAAATTTATTTCAATATCCTAATAACAAAAATAATTACGATCAATCTATTTCGATATTAAAAAATGTATTTTTTAATTTTTCGCCAACAAATAACTCCATTTGATCATCATAATGTGGGGACTCCTTCACAGTGCTACTAGCACCAAATTGGTGAATACTTTTACTTGTTTGAGCTCCAGATTTATCCCAATTTACATAAATATATAAACCATCACCCGCTACTGCCTTTAAGATACCATCATCAGATCTTGGCGAATAAATTGCTCTCAATACATCTGGACCTCCTTGAACTGGAAGCATTTTTTCACCTCTTTCTAAAAAGCTGACCTCAGACCAATTTATATCAAGTTTATTAAAGGTTTGTTCAAACTCCTCCACACAATTTTTAAATATTTCTATCGGATCTGGTTGTGGCTCTCTTTTAATTTCTGCTAACCATTCTCGACTTACAATACATACGCCAAATGCAGCATGCATATTATTATGGTTTGTACCTAGATCCCATTGTTCTAAAAATTTTTGTGCATTTACTAATCTAACATTGTCTTCAAAGTTATAATTAAAAATCTTTTGTAAAAACTTATATTGTCTAGAGTTTTTAGAATACTTATTATCATGCTTATACTTATTTAAACTTTCCCAAGATATACTTTTATCAGCATCTAATAATTCATATGCTCGGTGAGCCCTATTAGTAACCCTGGTCTGAAATCCCATTGTTTTAGGAAAATTATCTTTATTTAAATTGTCATTTTTGCTAGTAACAAGAAAAGGTGTCTGATTTGTACTGTAAATGTATCCAGAATTTGGGTTTAAGATTCTTGGAATTTCATCATACGAATAGTAATCATTCCAAATCAATTCACTTTGATCACCAGGCAAAATATTTTCCCAATCATAGCTGGGACTCCTTTTAGGAGATTTCATATTATGTATGAATAAAATATTATCTTGATTGTCTGCATAAACTAAATTTAAACTTGCAATTTGCTGCATCCTTAATGAGTCTTCCCACTCAGTTAGATTTTTTGCTTTATTCATTTTTAACCATGCTGGCGCTTGGTTTGCATCATCCATACCAACATATCTCAGTGCATAGGCTTTTTTGCCATCTTTCATAACAGGCCCGTGATCAGAAAAATACATATCTATTGGATATGAAATACTGAATGGACCAAACAATTTAACCTTAAAATTTTGCTTTATAACTTTTAGATCTTTCCATGATCCATCTAATAAATACTGATTATGATCATCTGGATTTATATTAAGCTGATAAATATCAGCTAAATCTGGTTGATTTACAGTTGCTCCCCACCCTAAATACTCATTAAAACCAACATGAATAAATGGAGATCCTGGAAACGTTCCGCCCATTATATTTAATCCTTCATCACTCTTAATATGTGCCTCATACCAAGCCACAGGGCCGGTTAATGGTTGGTGCGAATTTATTACCAGCATAGTTTCATTGTTTGCCGATCTTTTTTTTGAAACCGCGAATGCATTTGAGCCCGATGGCTTAAAGTGTGATTTTATTTCAGCAACTAACTTATTATTTGAAAGTGCATTCGCAATAATCGGTTGCTCATTTGGAGCACTCATTAGATCAATAAGCTGGTCAATATAGTGATCTAGTCCATAAAAAAGTGGCATTCTAAAAATCATCCCAGTGAGCAAATCATCCTCATTAACTGGAAAAAGTGATTTATCTATTTTACTTGAATTAAGAGCTGCCCAATAGTTAATACCATCAGCATAGCCTTTTAGGTAATTTAAAGTTTCTTTATCAACTGAGTGTTTTAAATTTGCAGCAATTTCCTTTGTATTTAGAAATTTTACTAAATAATCAAGCTCTACTCCTTCAATGAAACTTATATTATCCAGTATATCTCCAGTATTAGTTAATAAATTAAATAAACTAATAATTGAACTTGGTGAGATATCGAAATCTGAAAGCTCGCCTCTAGACATTTTAATAACTAATTCGATATTTTCATAATCGTCTTCAGTTTGGGCAAAGCCAAAGCCAAACGCTGTGTCTTGATCTTTAATACCAGTAATATGCGGAACTCCATATATATCTCTCACAATTTCATAATTATAATTTTTTGAATTTTCTATAAATAGATCTGGATTAAAATTTTTGTTGGCTTGAAATGTTTTATAGGCAAAAATTATTGCGAATAGAATTACGATTAGAGAAATTATAGAAAGAGTTTTTTTCAAAATAAATTTAGTTAATATTCGAAAAATTTTCTGGAGGCAAAAATTCTTTTCCTAGGATATGATCAGAAATCTTGTCAGCAATCATTATTGTTGGTGCGTTTGTATTACCTCCAATAAGTGTGGGCATTACTGAAGCATCGACTACTCTTAAGTTTTCTACACCTCTAACTCTTAATTTATCATCAACAACAGCGAATTCATCATTACCCATCTTACATGTACCCACAGGGTGATAAATAGTTTCAGCATGAGACCTAATAAACTCTTCGATCTCTTTATCAGTTTGTACATCTAGCCCCGGATGAAGCTCTGCGCCTCTATACTGATCGAATGCTTTTTGATTAATTACTTCACGAGACATTTTTACACCCTTTACCATCACATCTAGATCTTTTTGAGCAGACAAGTAATTAGGTTGAATTATAGGTGGAATAGTTGGATCAAGTGACTTTAGCGCGATATAACCTCTACTTTCAGGTCTAAGCACACATACATGATTACTGAAGCAATGTTGATCAGGTTTAGTCTTGCCATGATCTTTCAATAATGCTCCAATAAAATGCATCTGAATATCTGGTAAATCTAGATTTTCATCTGTTTTCATAAAAGATAATCCTGCAAGACCTATATCATTACCGGGTCCTGATTTCATGACACCCCATCTTGTAAGTATTATTGCTTGTTTTATAAAACCCCAACCTAAAGGACCCATCATATGTCTGGCATCAGTTACTGGTTGCGTACATTCATAATGTGAAAGTATATCAAGATGGTCCTGTAAATTTTCACCAACTCCGGGAAGGTCAGCTACAACTTCAAGCCCCCATTTTTTTATGTAGTCTCCCTTACCAATTCCTGAGAGTTGTAAAAGTTGAGGTGAGTTAATTGCCCCTCCACAAACCATTACTTCTCTCTCAGCATAAACAGTGTGAACAGTCTTATTCTTAATATATTCAAGACCAATGCACTTATTCCCCTTGAACAGTAACTTTTTAGTTACAGACATCTTAGATATCGTAAGATTTTTTCTTTTAACAACTGGCTTTATAAAAGACTGACCAGTACTCTCTCTTTTGCCATTCCATATAGTTTGCTGGCAAGGGCCAAAACCCTCTTGATCCGCACCATTTAAATCTTCGTTATAAGGATAACCAGCTTCAACTCCAGCATCCAGAAAGGCACGGTGTAATGGATTATTTTTAAATACTGGATTTGAAACTCCTAGCTCACCATCTCCTCCATGAAATTTACTGGATCCATTTTCATTTCTTTCTGCTTTTTTGAAATATGGCATGACCTCGTCATAAGACCAACCTTCATTACCTAATTGTCTCCAAATATCATAATCCCGAGCATGTCCACGAACATAGAGCATTCCGTTAATATTACTTGAACCTCCAACACCTTTGCCTCGTGGAGTGAATAGTTTACGATTGTTTAAATGTGGTTGACCTTCCGTCCAAAAACCATAATTGTAATGTTTACCAGAACCTTCACCAGACATTAATTCTAAAACTCCCGCCGGCATTCTAACAAATGGATGCCAATCGCTACCACCAGCTTCAATTAGCAATACCTTAATTGAAGGATCTTTTGATAGCCTATTGGCCAAAACGCAACCAGCAGACCCAGCACCAGCAATGATATAATCAAATGTATTTGACAAAAACTCCCCCGTGTAAAATATATTTATGATTGTTTTATTAAGTCTTTTTTAAATCTTTTCATATTTTCAACATAATGCAAAGCACTTAACTTAATAAGATTAATTTCCATTTCATTGAGCTCCCTGACAACTTTTCCAGGTGAACCCATAATCATGCTATTATCGGGGAATTCTTTTCCCTCAGTAATTAAACTATTAGCACCAACTAGGCAGTTATTACCTATCTTTGCATTATTCAAAATAGTTGAACCCATGCCAATTAAAGAATTATTTCCAATAGTGCAGCTATGTAATATGACCATATGACCGACTGTTACATTATCACCTATAGTTAACGGCATACCATCATCTGTGTGACAAACACAACCATCCTGAATATTACTATTTTCACCAATCGTAATTGGGTCATTGTCTCCCCTTAATGTTGCTCCAAACCAAACACTTGCATTAGTCTTCAGTATTACTGAACCAATCACAGCAGCATTTGGTGCAACCCAAAAATCGTTATTATTAGTTTCCAGTTTTTTTTCACCTAAATTGTAAATCATATGTTTTTATTTATTTAAACTTTAAGTTCAGTTATAATAGATCATAAAGTAAAATAAAATAAAATTTATGCCTGCATTAACTACTCCTATCTGTGACTTTGGATGGAAAGCGCCTGATTTTGAATTAATTGGAACAGACAATATTCATCATAGTTTCTCCAAAATATCAGGAAAAAATGGAACAATTGTTATGTTTATTTGTAATCATTGCCCTTATGTGAAATCTGTTATTCATAGAATTGTTGAAGATTGTAAAATTCTTCAGGAGAATGGTATTGGTATCATAGCGGTTATGTCAAATGATGTTAATGATCCTAAATATGGACATGAAGACTCTTTTGATAATATGAAAATTTTTTCCAAAAAAAATAACTTCAGCTTTCCTTATGTATATGATCAAACACAGGAAGTTGGTAGAAAATATGATGCTGTATGTACCCCTGATTTTTTTGGATTTAACAATAAAAATGAATTACAGTACAGAGGTAGGTTAGAAGCATCACAACAAGAATTAGTCCCAAATGCACCCAAAGAACTTTTAGATGCTATGCTTTTGGTAGCTAATACTGGCAAAGGTCCCGAGGAACAAATTCCAAGTATTGGTTGTTCAATCAAATGGATTGAGAAAAATTGAATTTAAGAATATGAACCAAAAAAAAGTTGTTCTTGTATTTAGAGACAAGCTTTTATTGGATTCTGAAACTTTTATATCTCGTTCTTATGAAGCTTTTAGTGAATTTCAAACTATATATTTGTGCACTAAGTTAGGTTGGTCTCATAACAAAATAACAGATAGAAAAATTGTTATATCAAATGGAATATTTAGAAAATTTTTATTTTCTTACTTTGGATATACAAGTGATATTAAAAAAATTAAAAAACTAAATCCATCAATTATCCATGCACATTTTGGTAAAAGTGGTGCATTGGCTTTGCCTATTGCTAAACAATTAAAGATACCTCTTGTAATTACTTTTCATGGTGGCGACATTACTAAATTTACCCACTCTAAAAAAACTTTTTTTCCACGAGTATTTCAAAGACGATTAAGTGAAATAAAAAAATATACATCTAATTTTTTTGCAGTTTCTGATTTTATCGGAAAAAAACTTGCTGAAAAAAATTTTCCTAAGGAAAAAATCCTAACACACTATTTAGGTATAAAGATTAAAACTCCAATAAAAATTAATGAGCATAATAATAGATTATTTTTTGCAGGTCGTTTTGTTGAAAAGAAAGGAATCGATACACTTATATCAGCAGTAAAGTTATTAAAATCAAACAGTCATAATATACAACTCGACTTGGCTGGGTCTGGCCCCTTAGAGAGTTATTATAAAAAAATAACAAAAGATATTCCTGAGATTAATTATTTAGGCTGGCTTTCTAAAGAAAAAATTGAGTTTTATATGCAAAATTCACTCGCAGTAGTGGTGCCGAGCAGAGTTGCCTCAAACGGAGACTGTGAAGGTTTGCCAACAATAATATTAGAAGCATTGAGTAATAGTTGCCTAGTTATTGCGTCAAATCACTCAGGTATACCAGAAATAATAAAACCAAATATAACTGGTTTTATGTTTAGAGAAAATGATCACAATGAATTAGCCAATTTAATTATAAAAGCAAAAGGTATTACTGTAGAAGATAGAAATAATATGATTGATGAAGGTCAGAGAGTCTTAAAAGAAAAATTTAATAGTTATGATCAATCAATTAAGTTTGAAAAAAGTCTAAGTCAAATTGTAGCATCATATGGTAGCGGAGGAGGGATTTGAACCCCCGACATCAGGATTATGATTCCTGCGCTCTAACCAACTGAGCTACTCCGCCTTAAAAGTATAGTTAGGTAAATTAATTAATTTAAATTTGCAAATATAAATTTTTTAATTCTTAAAAAGATCTAATAATTTCCAAATCATTGGTATTAACGATGCAGTTAGTGCTAATTTTAACAAATCACCAACAATAAATGGTGTTAAACCCCATGCAACTATTGGTTGATCCCATCCATATAACTGCCCAAGCCATAAAAGTCCGGGTATATAAATTAATAAGTTTGCAACAATTAGAGCCACACTTAATTTAAAAATATTTCTATCCCAATTTAATTTTGCAAAATAACCCAGAGCTATAATTGCAAAGCAATAGCCTAGTAAATATCCGCCTGTTCCACCAAACATGTACGATATACCATTTGCTTCCGCAGATGAATTAGCAAAAACATCAAACCCAAGCATACCAATTAGCAAATAACCAAAAATTGTAAATAAGCCAAGTCTTTGGCCATATACAGTTCCAATTGTTAATACGGCGAAAGTTCCAAGCGTGATTGGCACAGGACTAAAAGGTAAAATCAATTTTATTTTTGCTGCAATTATTAAAAATAAAACACCTAACCCAGCCAATATAAATCTTTGTATCCAGATTATATTTTCTTTTGGCGTCCAAACAGCCTCTATTAATAACTGATTTGATTTTGTGTACATAATTATCTTCCTATCTCTTTATTATAATATGTGTGGGATTTATAATTTTTTCTTGGTCCACTAACTTCCCACATTACCTCAAAATTTCTTGGCAGATTAAGTAAAAACATACCCTTATATATATCGTTGCCGCATTCATGATACACTTCTTGCTCAGTATTTTCTAGTTCTAGATCATGAAAATAATTGCCATCAGAGAAGTTAATTATCCAGCCATTTGGCTTAATAATCCATGTATATTCTTGGTGAGCTTTACTCTCAAATTTATCTGATTTAAGTAAGCCTGTCTCTTTATAGTGGAAAATATTATTCTTGTTGGTAAAGATACCATTACCACTTAGTATAAATTCTTTTTTATTAATTATGTCCCTAATACTTCTATTAATTACCCATTCACCAATAATATCTGCGTGCCGTATCATTAACTGGCGGATTTTATCCACCCACCTCCTAGTAAGCGAGTACCGTGATTATCTTTTTTATAAAATACACAAGCCTGTCCAGGTGAGATAGCAATTTCAGGCTTATCAAGCTTAACATGATAAAGTTTTTCATCTATTTTTGAGAGATTTGCCTTCAATAATTTTCCAGTTGACCTGACTCTGACATAAATATCTTTTAAATCATATTTTGTAAGTATATTTACTTTTTCGACATGAATTAAACTTGACTCAATATATTTTTTTTCGGCTACTACCACTCTATTTTTACTTGCGTCAATTTCTTTAACATAAACTGGTTTATCTTTAGAAATCCCAATACCTCGTCGTTGGCCAATAGTAAAATTATATACACCGTCATGCTCTGCTAAAATATTATTATCAGTATCAACAATGTTACCTTTTACCAATTTTGGTGACTGTTTTTTTATAAAGTTTTTATAATTACCATCAGGAATAAAACAAATATCCTGACTATCAACCTTATCATAGAGATGTAGCTCTAAGTCTTTTGCTAAATTTCTAATTTCATTTTTTTTATAATCTCCTAATGGAAATTCAAGATAATCTAGATCATCATATTTAATTGAAAATAAAAAATAAGATTGATCTCTATCCTCGTCTACTGGAATATATAAACCCCATTCATCTCTAATCTTTAATTTTTTTATGTAATGTCCAGTAGTTAATGAAGATGCGCCAATTTTTCGTGCAAAATTTATTAAATCTAGAAATTTAACTTTTTCATTACAACTAATGCATGGAATTGGAGTTCTGCCAGCTTTATATTCTGCAATAAAAGGATCAATTACATTTTCTTTAAAAATTGATTCATAATCTAAAACATAATGTGGAATATTAATTGTAGAAGCTATTCGCTTGGCATCAAGAATATCAGAACCAGCACAACAAGTTTTTGATTTTGCAACTTTTTTTTCATCATAAAGCTTTAGAGTAATGCCAATTACATTTGATTGGTTGCGAGTCATCATTGCCGCCGCTACTGATGAGTCAACTCCACCAGACATAGCTACTACAGTTGCCTCTTTAGTCACAACTCTGCCTAATTCTCTACTTATTTCCAATGTTTCCATGGTATTTTCTTAATATTCAGTTAACTATAATATATAGTATGTATTGTCTATTTATAAAATTTAACTTTAATTACAATGAAAATTGACCAAAAATTATCAAATTTTGTCAACCAAATTGCGGTTGATGCAGGTGAAGAAATATTAAAGATCTATAAAAAGCCTTTCACTTCAAAAATGAAAAAGGATAAAAGTCCAGTAACAAAGGCGGATTTAATAGCAAATGATTTAATTTGTAAAAGATTACAATCTATAAACCCAAAGATACAAATTATTTCAGAAGAAGGAAAAAAGAAATTTAGTAAAAAAACTAATATATTTTGGCTAGTAGATCCTCTGGATGGAACCAAAGAATTTATAAAAAAAAATGGAGAATTTACAGTCAATATAGCCTTGATAAAAAATTGTAGGCCAATATATGGTGTGATCTATTTACCAGTAAAAAAAGAGATTTATTTTACTCAAAATAAGTCAGCTTATTTTAGTATAATTGATCATAAAAATTCGTATAAAACTAAAAAGAAAATTAAAGTAAAAAAAAGAACTGGAATAAATAATAGAGTTTTACTTTTGAGCAGATCACATTCCCGTAATATTAAGCTTTCAAAAAAACATTTCAAAACTGATAAGGCAATATTTAGTGGTAGCTCAATTAAGTTTTGTTTAATTGCAAGTGGTAAAGGCAATATATATCCTCGATTAGGTACTACAATGGAATGGGATACTGCAGCTGGTCATGCAATTTTAAATGCTGCAGGAGGTTCTGTTACAACTTTAGATCGTAAAGTTTTGAAGTACGGTAAAAAAGGATTTAAAAATCCATCGTTTATTGCAAGGAGCTAATTAAATTTAATGGGCTTGCCAATTGGTTTTCCAATAATTTTTTCGTTCCAAAAAACTTTATTTCCATTAATCATAGTACCTACTGGCCAACCTTTAATTTTCATTCCATGAAAAGGTGTCCAACCACATTTACTTAAAATAAGCTTATTACTTATTTTTTTTGTCTTTGTTAAATCGACAAATGTAAAATCCGCATCGTATCCTTCTTTGATTAATCCTTTATTTTTTACTTTAAATCTTTTTATTGGATTATAACTAGTCAGCTGAACAACATTTTTGATCGAGATATTTTTTTTGGATACTTCGTTTAAAAGTATAGGCATTAAAGTTTGTACTCCAGGCATTCCAGAAGGACTATCGGGGTATTCCTGTTTTTTTTCAGCAAGTGTATGTGGAGCATGGTCCGATCCAACAATATCTATTTCATTGTTTTTAAGGGCTTTTCTAAGTCTACTTAAATGCTTATTAGATCGAATTGCTGGATTCATTTGCGCTAAAGATCCAAGCTTATTGTAGCAGGACGGAGATGATAAAGTTAAATGCTGTGGCGTTACTTCATATGAAATAAACTTTTTATTTTTATTCAGAAGCTCTATTTCTTCTGCTGTAGTAATATGTAAAATATGGATCTTCTTCTTTGTTGAATTCGCAAGCTTTACTAAATGTTTTGTGCATGTAAGACATACACTCTCATTACGCCATATAGGGTGCGATTTAGGGTCACCTCTCTTGATATATTTTTTTCTTTTATTCAAGACCCCTTGATCCTCAGAGTGAAAAGAAATCATTTTTTTTGTACTTTTCATTATTTTTTTAATATCGCTGTAATTTTCAACAAGCAATGTCCCTGTTGATACTCCAACAAAAACTTTTATACCGCAGCAACCATCCTCTTTTTCAATTTTTTTGATTTCAGCAGTGTTATCTTTTTCAGCTCCAAAATAAAATGCATAATTACAAAACATCCTATTTTTTGCATCACTTAGCTTTTTTTTGAAAAGTTTTTTTGTTGAAATACTCGGGTTATTGTTTGGCATATCAAACACAGTTGTAATTCCACCAGCAATAGCAGATCTACTTCCACTGTTTAAGTCTTCCTTATACTCTTGACCAGGCTCTCTAAAATGAACCTGGGTATCAAACGCTCCTGGTAATACATGTAGCCCTTTTGCACTAAGAGTTTTTTTTGCCTTATAATTATCTAATATTCCTATTTTTAATATTTTTCCTTTTTTAACAGCTATGTCTGCCTTGAATACTCTATCATGTGTAACACAGGTACCGTCCTTAATTATTAAATCTGCAGTAATCATTTACTTTCTAATATCCTCTCTATTTCTTTATGTACTTTTGTTACACTTAAATTGTCTAAGTAGCTTTTTATTTTTCCAGACTTATAATCTAACTGATTTACAATTTCTGAAAAGGATTTATCACCTCTTAGTGAAAGATTATTTTTACCTAATGGCCCATATAGCTTTTCGTTTGTTGGTCCAAATAGTCCAATAGTTGGAATATTAGCAGCAACTGCCATGTGCATGTTCGCACTGTCACTGCCTAAAAATAAAGCTGCTTTTTTTAAAATAAAATAGGTTTCAATCAAATTAGCGTCATTAATTAAGTTTTTAATTGCTTGATTTGAGCCTTGAGCTAATTGATTAATGTCATCTAATTCTTTTTTATCTGAGGTTGCTCCTAAAATTACAATATCATAGCTTTTAAATAAATCATTTTCAAAAAGAGAAGTGTATTTTTTTATCGACCAATCTTTTCCTGGAAAATTTGATATTGGGGCAATACAAATGTAATTATTTTTTAAATTTTTTTTCTCATAAATATCTAAGTAATTCTTATCATTAGCCCAAATTTTTGGTTTAATTTCGTCATCGCTTCCAATAAATTTTTTTAGTTGATCCAGTTTATGATCATACATATTGCCTTTAAAAATCATCTTTTGTTTACAACTCAAAATATAAGCTAATGATGATGATCTGAGATCAACAATAAGGTCCCACTTAACAGATTTGGTCTTAAGCCATATTTCCAACCAATGCAGAGAGTATTTTTTTTTATCTACTATTATTAATTCTTCTAGTTGAGGCATATCTTCGAAAATGCTTACTGATATTGAGCTTGTAACTATACTGAATGAGGCATTTTTATACTTGTTCAACAGAAAATTAATAAGACCAGTAGATAGGATGGTATCTCCAATTCTATTATAACCAATGAGTAGAATTTTCATTACATTGTAATATATATATTTAATCTAATAATTATATTAGATTATTAAAATTATGCTCAAAGCCTATCAAAATAAAGATATAAAAATTATTAGAGTCTATGGTGATGATGCAAATGAGTATCTTAATAATATTGTTACTAATAATACTGATGAAGTAAATGTATCAAATACAATATATTCCTGCCTACTAACTCCACAAGGAAAATTCATTGCTGATTTTTTTATCAGCTATTTTGATGACAGTTTTTATCTTCTAACAAATTCTAAATTTTATAATGACCTTATCAAAGGATTAAACTTTTATAAGTTAAGATCAAAAGTAAAGATTGAAGATGCTGACAAATTATATAAATGTTTTTTTATACCTAATAATAATTATAAAATTTTCTTTGGCTCAGACAAAATTATTCTTGGCCAAACAATAGTAAAAGATGAGTCTTATGTATTTAATGATCCCAGGATTGAAAATTTTGGAATTTATATTGTTTCAAAAAAAGATGAATTTGGTGATAATAAATTAGATATTGTGAAAGACAGTTGGCTAGAACATTCCTTCAAACATGGTATTTTAGATATGTACCTCATTAAAGACTTAACTAAATTTTATCCTTTAGAAAATAATTTACATTTTTTAAACGCAATAGACTTTAAAAAAGGTTGTTATGTTGGACAAGAGTTGACAGCAAGAATGAAATTAAGAAACAAAATTCCAAGAACTATTATACCATTTATTTTAGATACAAAAAATAATACCGATTTACTTAATATCGAAATTTTTGAAAATGATAACAATGTTGGAGAAATTATTTTTCAAAAAGGGAAATATATTTTTGGACATATAATTTTGCGTAAACTATCAAATAAAATTTCATCAAATATGGAATTTTTTGCAGGTGATCAAAAATTGAGAATTAACGAACAAAACTGGATTGTTTTTTAGAAATGGTGCGGCCGAGAAGACTCGAACTTCCAAGCCGTAAGGCACAGGTACCTCATACCTGCGTGTCTACCAATTCCACCACGGCCGCTTAAAAGTCTCAAATTTTTAGAATAAATTAAGCTTTGTTGAAATATATACATTTAACTATAATTATAATAAAGAATAATTGAAAAAATTAACTATGTTAGAAATAAATACTAAATATCCTTCTGAATATAACGCAGAAGTTCGCAACGCAACTGACTCTCTTTATCAAGGCGTTTCAAATATAATTCCAAGTGTCGAATGGCCATTTCATGCCCCTTTAATACACGAAATAAATAAATTAAAAAAAGAGAGAAATATTGCGATTCTAGCTCACAATTATCAAACTCCAGAAATATTTCACTGTGTTGCAGATGTTGTGGGTGATTCCCTTAAGCTAGCGTATGCATCAAAAGAAGTTGAAGCCGATACTATAATATTAGCTGGTGTTCACTTTATGGCAGAGAGTGCAAAATTAATTAGTCCAGAAAAAAAAATTCTTATTCCTGATGTTAGAGCTGGATGTTCGCTTGCTGAGTCAATTACTGCTGCTGACATTAGATTACTTAAAGAAAAATATCCTGGTGTGCCCGTAGTGACATATGTAAACACCTCAGCTGAAGTAAAGTCAGAAACAGATGTCTGCGTAACGAGTGGTAATGCTTTGCATATAGTGGAGTCTTTAAATGTGCCGCGCATTATATTTTTACCTGATGAGTACTTGGCAAAAAATATAGCAAAGCAAACTAAAGTTGAGGTTATCTATTGGCAGGGTAAATGCGAAGTACATGAAAGATTTACACCTGAAGAAATTTTAGCTTACAAGAAGCAACATGAGGGACTTGTAGTAATTGCTCATCCAGAATGCAGCCCTGAAGTTGTAGAAGTTTGTGATTTCACTGGTTCAACTGCTAATATGTCTAATTATGTGAAGGAAAAACAGCCACAGAAGGTTTTGATGGTTACTGAATGTAGTATGTCTGACAATGTAAGTATTGATAATAAAAATGTAGAATTTATTAGACCTTGTAATTTATGCGCTCATATGAAACGTATTACTCTTAAAAAAATATATGACTCAATTATATATAACCAATATGAAGTAAATGTTGATCCTAAATATGTAGATAAGGCCAGAGAGTCCATAGAAAGAATGCTGGAGATAGGTCGCAACTAATTTAAATGACAGAAAAAATTTATAGTCCTGATGTAGTGATTGTTGGCGGGGGTGTTGCTGGGCTTACAGTTGCTCTAAATCTTGCTCCTAGAAGAGTCTGTGTAATTACAAAAAATAATCTTGGTGTGAATACTTCAAGTAGCTGGAGTCAAGCAGGAATAGCTGCTTCAATTGATAAAGATGACAGTAATGAAAAACATCTCGATGATACGCTCAAAACTGCCAAAGGTTTGGCAAACAAAGAAGTCGTAGAAAAGATTGTGTCAGAGTCAGTAAATGTAATTAAAGATCTAGAAAGTATTGGAGTTCAATTTGATAAAAATCCTGATGGCTCATTTAATCTAGGTTTAGAAGGTGCACATAGTCATAATCGAATTGTAGGTTCTAAAGGTGACAGCTCTGGAATTGAAATAATGCGTGGATTAATTAATAAAGTTAAAAGCTCCGAGTACATAACTATTCTTGAAAATGTATCAATTGATAGCATCATGCACGAGGATAATACTATTTATGGGGTAATAGGAAGATTTACTGATAAGAATATCCCTAATAATCACGTTGTGATTCAAAGTAGCCATATCGTTCTGGCAACCGGTGGTCTTGGAGGAATTTTTGCAAACACTACTAACCCAAGAAGCTCTTATGGTGAGGGTATTGCCTTAGCAGCTCAAGTTGGTGCTACTCTAACAGATATGGAATTTGTACAATTTCATCCAACTGGATTAGATTTCGGTTTAGATCCCACCCCTCTTGCAACAGAAGCAATAAGAGGTGCTGGAGCTCATTTAGTTAATCAAAATAAGGAGAGGTTTATGCTAGGAGTGCACCCAGAAGTTGAATTGGCACCCCGAGATGTAATTGCGCAAAATATATTCAAGCAAATAGATATGGGAAATTCCGTTTTTCTAGATTGTAGAAAAAATATTGGAGATGATTTTGAGTCAAAGTTTCCTCAAGTTTATTCATACTGCGTCAAAGCTGAGATAGATCCTGCAAAAGACTTAATGCCAATCCTGCCTGTTGCACATTACCATATAGGTGGGGTCAAGACTGATCTTCATGGAAGAACTTCAGTTAATGGTTTGTGGTGTTGTGGTGAGGTTGCTGCAACCGGTGTTCATGGTGCTAATCGTTTAGCTAGCAACTCACTTTTAGAAGCTCTAGTTTTTGGAAAAGTAGTTGCGCAGCAAATAAATAATGAGCCATTTAAAAAACAAATTGATAAAATTACTTCATCATTTATTAGGACTTATAAAGAAAAAACTCGAAGTAAAATACGTGCCAGAAAGTATATTTGGCAACTTCGATCGACTATGATGCGTCATTTGGGTATTGTAAGAAATCAATCTTCTATTTTAAAAGGGCTTACTGAAATCATTCGTATTGAGAGGGAGTCTAGAGGTCTGTCCGCTAAACTTAACGACATGATTTTAGTAAGTAAATTTATAATAGTTGGGGCTATGAAAAGAACAGAAAGTCGAGGTTGTCACCTGAGATATGACTACCCAAATGAAGATCCGAACTTTTTAAAACATATAGATCAATCCCAAGAAACCTTAATTAAAGATCTTGAAAATATTCAATCAAAATCAGAGCTTTTTATTGAGAAGTCATTTGCTAACTAAGTCGTACATCAAGTCACAGGTAGCGGCTGCTTTAAATGAAGATCTGGGGGTCCTCGGCGACATTACTTCTCAAGCACTAATTGAGCAAACACAAGTATCAACTGCTAACATTGTGCTTAAACAAGACGCAGTTTTATGTGGAATTGATTTTGCTATAAGCGCTTTCAAGCAATTAGATAAAAAAGCCAGTATTTTGAGTAAAAAAGCAGATGGTAAATTCTTAAAAAAAGGAACAATAATTTTAAAAATTAAAGCACAAACACAAAGCATATTAGCAGCTGAAAGAAGCGCGCTAAACTTTCTTGGATTAATGTCGGGAATTGCTACTAAGGCATATTTATTTACAAAAATTGCAAAGCCCTATGGAGTTAAAATTTATTCAACTCGCAAGACAATTGTTGGGATTAGAGCTTTGCAAAAATATGCATTAACCAAAGGTGGTGCAAATATTAATCGTATGACTTTGGATGATTTCTTTTTTATTAAAGATAATCATGTTGCCAATACATCAAGTATTATCGAGAGTATTGCTCATGCAAGAGCTTTCTATCCTAAGAAAAAAATCACTGTTGAAGTTGATAATATTAATCAACTCAAAGAAATTATTAATGAAAAAATTGATATTGTTTTATTAGATAATATGAGTGCAACGCAAATAAAAGAATGTCTAAAACTTGTAAAAGGTAAATTCAAATGTGAAGCTTCAGGAAATATTAATATTACAAATATTAAAAAAATTGCGCAAACAAAAGTTGATCGAATTTCCTCTGGGCAATTAACACATAGCGTAAAAAATATAGACTTTGGATTAGAGCTTTAGTTTAGTTGAAATATTAATTTAAAGAAAAAGTTAAAAGTATATAATAGAACCAAATTGGAATTAGTATGATCCAATAACTAACCATCCAAGAAAGACCAACCAAACCACCCCAAGACTCTGGTTCGGTAGTTTTAATTCGCTCAAAGATAGACTTTTTAAGATTAGTGAGAACTAAATTTGTTGAAAAAATCTCATCAATAATATTCATTGATCTATATTTGGCTACGCGACTGCTTATAGATTTAAGGTGAATAATTTGCCATGGCAAATACAAAATACCAAAAATTAAATTTAGATGAATTAAAGTTTTATACTCTTGATAACCTGATGAATAAAGCAATAAAGCAATACTGATTGCAGTATTGAGTACAAAAATGATAAACCACCCTAATTCTTCAAAATAATAATAACGCTCTCGTCGAAGTAAAATTGCGCCCCATACAAAACACTGAGAGATAGTTACCTGTACTACCATTAGCCACGATAATAAATCTAATAACAGGTATTGATCGGCATTAATTAATCGAAGTACATAGCTAAACATATATATGTATAAAATTTCAACAAATGTTGCGAGCAATCGAGTAAAAAATATTGAGGATAAAATTGTATCGTGTAACACGATATTTTTAGAATAATTATTAGGAAACAAACATCGATAAGCAGAAACAATAAACAAAATTTGTGCTGGTATTAGTAGATAAGGATCAACATTGGCTAATTGTGTTTGTTGAGTTTTTAAAAGAAAATATATATTTAAGATTGCTCCTAATTTTATACCCCATAAACAATACTTATAAGTTGATGAATTAAACAACATTAGTATCTACCTCTTGTTTTTTTCTTATATAATTCTATTTAATGTTGCTTACATATGATAGATCCAATACTATCAAGTCAATAACTAAGATTTTTAGGAGAAAATATGGCCCTTGAATTACCTAACTTGCCCTACGCCCATGATGCGCTTGCTGACGCTGGAATGAGTAAGGAAACCCTTGAATTTCATCATGATTTACATCACAAAGCTTATGTCGATAACGGTAACAAATTACTTGCTGGTACAGATTGGGAGTCTAAAAGCTTAGAAGAAATTATCGTTGGTACATTTGATGCTAACGCAAAGGCTCAAAATGGAATTTTTAATAATGTATCTCAACATTGGAACCATAATCAATTTTGGGAAATGATGGGACCTAATAATCATGCTATGCCAAGTGAACTTGAGTCTGCGCTAACTGAGTCTTTTGGAAGCATAGACAAATTTAAAGAAGAATTCGTTGCCGCTGGTGTGGGGCAATTTGGAAGTGGTTGGTGCTGGTTAGTAAAAGATACTGATGATCAACTAAAAATTACAAAGACAGAAAATGGGGTAAATCCACTTTGTTTCAATCAAAAGACATTATTAGGCTGTGATGTTTGGGAACACTCATATTACTTAGACTTTAGAAATAAGAGGCCTGTCTATATTATGAACTTTCTCGATAAACTTGTTAACTGGGAGTTTGTCGCTTCTCAACTCTAAACATTTATTTATATTTTTTTCTCATATTCATAGCTGCTTCCATACCAGATACTGGCTCTTTGCCATTAGGCACCGTATTACCCTTTTTTACTATTTCTTCGTATGGCACTCCACTTTTGTACATTTCGTAAAGTCTCTCTATATCCATATTAGTGCCAACAGGTTCTTCAGGAAAACCTCTAGTCCCAACCTCAGTTCTAAACTCTTCTTCATTTCTCCAATGTTCATAAAATATTTCGACTAAATTTCCGTCTGGATCCCTATAATAAATTCCACTAATCCAGCCGTGATTAATTGTCCAATATGGTTCAAGACCTCTGTCTTTTGCTCTAAAATAAAAATCAAACCACTTGTCTATTGGATTTAGTTTATAAGAAATATGATCCAGACCCACAATTGAAGGGGTTGCTCGATTGATCCAGTTCTTAAACTTAATAACAGTTTTGGGCACAAATCCTAATCCATCATAAATAGAGCGAGTATTTGCAATTGCAATTCTATGATGTTCTTCATCAAAGGACATAAAAGTAATTTCTTTACTTTGGTACATTGGCTTACAACTGAATAAATTTTGGTAAAAGTTTACCATTTTATCATAATTCATAGTTTTGAATGAAACATGATGAAATAAATCAGGTGCATCTTCAGATCTATATTTTTTGTACAGATCTAAGTTAAGCACAACTTCGTTATTTTTTGACATATTTTTTCCTTTCTAGTTTAAGTAGTCCAAAACCAATCAGGTCCTGGCAAATGGAGAATATGGTTTTCTAAGCCTATTTCTTTATCAGTTAATTTATTTAATTTATCATTCATGCTCATCAGTAAATCCTTATTGTTTTCAGTTTTAGATATATCATGCATTTCATATGGGTCATTTAAAAGGTCATACAATTGAAAGCTTGTATTATTATTTGATAACTCGGCAAAAGTATTTGGAATATTATTTTCACGTGGTGAGAAATATCTTATAAATTTGTATCTTTTATCAACAACACCTTTGTAATTTAGAGGAGGTGAAAAATCGGGAAGAAAATTTCCTTTTGTAGCAAATGCTTTAAATTTATCTATTAGGCTATCAGCAAGACCGATGTGTCTAAATTTCTCTGCAACATTAAAAACAGTTGGAATAATTTGAACACCATGAATTAAATGTCCCTCATTATCTCTATTATTTTTATGATCAACATTTTCTACCATATTAACAAAACTTGTTCCTTTTAGTTCCGGATAATTTGTATTAATTGTGTCTTTATCTAAACCAGAAAATTCTAATATAGTTGGGACAAGATCAATATTGGAGATAATTGATTCACATTTTTGCTGTTTTTTTAGGTCTGGATGGTAAATTAGCGTTGGTACTCTTATTGATTCTTCCCAAGGCACTAATTTGCCTCTTGCTCCTTGCTGTCCCAGCATTTCTCCATGATCTGAAACCATAAATATTATTGTATTCTCTAATTGTTTAGAGCTTTTTAAAGCATTTATAAGAGACATCATGTGACGATCGACATCCCTTAAGCAATTAAAATAATAATTACAAAAATTTCTCCACAAATCTGTTCGTGAATATGGTATTTCGCCATAAACGGTATTCATGATTTCAGTACCAGCGTTACCTACATCAAGATCTCTAGGTCCAAAATTTAATGGAAATTCAAAATCATGTATTTCATCATAAATTTGATCCTGAGGTGCGAATTTTTGATGATCACCTATAAAACCTGTACCTTTAATTTCTGCTGATGCTCTAAAGAACATAATATCATGTGGATTTACGAAATTTATAAATGCTGACCAAGATTTATTTTGATCTTTCTTTTCATGAATAAATTTTGAAGCATCCTTAGCAGTTAACCCATCAAATTTATATCCCCCTTGACCTAAATCTCTCTCACCTGGTTGGTTTGAATTATCAAATCCATACTTGTTAAACATTTTTTTCATTCCATCATAACCAAGGGCATTTTCATTTACATTACTCTCTGTAATATTGGTCAAATGCCATTTACCAAAATAACCTGTTTCATAATTTTGATTTCTAAGTAAATGTCCAATTGTATTTACATTGTCATACAGACCTGGCACCCAAGGTGTTACTGTATTATCCCAAACGCCAGTAAATTGAACATGTTGGCCTGTATAAACTGAGCTTCTAGCGGGTGAGCAAATTGGAGTAGAAGTATAAGACCTATTAAAATAAGTTGAAATACTCTGAAGAAATCTTCTTGCTGGTAGATCTACACTTTTAGGAATATACGGCCATGCTCTTTCTTGGTCATTTAAAATAAATAAAATATTCGGCTTCCTGTTTAATTTTATACTAGCTGGCGCTTGTTGAGTTAGAAGTATAGATGACATTCCAGTAAGTGCTGCAGTAGCAATTGAGCTTTTAATAAACGATCTTCTTGATATTTTTTTACTCATAAATTAATTCTCTAAGAAAAAATATATGCTACATATAACAATAATAGTTGGTAAAACTAGGTTATGGGCATTTTCGTCGATTTTATATGTTTTGATTTCATTATTTATTTTAAATGGAAAATGTTTTTGTTTGCCAGGAATAACTCTTAGCTTTTCCCCAAATGTATATAAGAAAGGTTTTCTTCCACCCTTATCAGATAGAGTCCCATTATAAATTGGCATTGATATTGCAGTAATAATAAATGTCCCGATAAATGTAAAATACCAAAAAAGCCAAAAATATAACTGATAGGGATAATAAAAATCAGGTATATATAGCCACAAGATCACTAAATTCATTATTGCAATTGGATAAAATCCTAAAACTTGCCAAACAACATGAAAACGAGCATGTCCTGGCCAGTCAGGATGGGTTGCATGAGTTTTATTAAAGTCTGCAATAGTTGGTCCCAAAACTAATCCTATAGAAATAACTGTAAAAATTATTCTACAAACTAAATTTGCATCATACAATTCCACAGATCAGAAACCTCAATAAAATATTATAAATTAAATTGAGACTACTCTCATTTTAGTATAGTGTAAATACTATGAATAAGTTTTTTCAAAATAAAGAAAACCATTCGTCAAAGAAAAATAGAACTAGAGCCGCAATTATAGATGGTGCAATTGAGGTGTTGGCTAAAAAAGGTTTTCAGAATGCTTCGATAAGAGAAATGACTGAAAAAGCAGGTATTGCTAATGGTACTTTTTATAACCATTATAAAGATAGAAGAAGTATTTTTGATGAAGTTGGAAAATTAATTGCGATTGAACTCACAAATGCTATTGAAATAAACGAAATTACAACAAAAGACCCAGCTCAAAAAATTATTAATGCTACTACTCATTTTATAAAAAGATCAGTACAAGTAAAAGCCTGGGGTAATATATTTTTAGAAGCGTATGAGGAAATACCCATGATTAAAAAAGAGGTATCAAGGTATTTAATTAGAGATATAAAGAATGGAATTAAAAAAAAGTTGTTCAAAATAAAGTATGATGATTTTATTGTCGAACAAATAAACGTGCTTATTTTACACGCTATAAGAATACAATTAAAAACAGGTCAGGACATTAAAATTACAAATAAAACAAGTAATTCCATATTACATTTATTAAATTATCAAAGGTAGGATCAAGTTATGAAATTAGTCACATTTTTACATGAGGGTATTCAAAAAATTGGTGCAGTTGTTGACGATCAGATTATTGATTTTTCTACATCACATCTCCCTAAATCAATGATTGAATTTATAGAGCTTGGTGATGATGGTTTAAATCAAGCAAATGCATTAATTGCCAAAAATGATAGTAAAATTTCAATTAATGACGTGAAATTAATGGCTCCTATTCCAAAACCAAACAAAATACTTGGTGTAGGATTAAATTATAAAGCACATAAGGAAGAAGCAGCAAAAGCAGCTGCAGACTTGTTAGGTAAACCACAAGAAAAATACCCGACCATATTCAATAAACAAAATTCATCTGTAGTGGGTCCATATGATGACATGCATAAACCAGATGCCTCAGATTTTTTTGATTATGAAGGGGAATTAGGTTTTGTAATTGGAAAACAGTGTAGACATGTACCATACGACAAGGCTTCTAGTGTTATATATGGTTATACAGTAGTAAATGATGCTACAATTAGAGACTGGCAAATGCGTGGTCCGCCTATGACAATGACTATGGGAAAATCATGGGATACACATTGTCCATTTGGCCCTTACTTAGTAACCAGCGATGAAGTTAGTAATCCTCATCAGTTAAAATTAGAAACCCACGTTAATGGTGAATTAAGACAATCTGCAAGCACAGATGGTCTAATACATGACTGTTTTACAGTTGTTGAATATTTAAGCACCGCTTTTACATTGGAACCGGGCGATTTAATTGCTACTGGTACACCAGAAGGGGTTGCTGCTACGTCAAGAAACTGGTTAAAAGTTGGCGATGTGGTGAAAGTGTCCATTGAAAAACTCGGATTTATTGAGAATAAAGTAATAGCCGAGCCTAATAGTACTGCTTCTTACTAGATTAATAAGAGATGGATACTGATTATAGTGTAATAGTTGCAGGATATGGCCCTGTAGGTGCGTGTGCAGCAAACTTACTTGGGTACTATAAAATTAAGTCTCTTGTAATTGACAAAGAAAAAGAAATATACACCCTACCTAGAGCAATTACCTGGGATGATGAGTGCAGGCGCATAATTGTACCTTGTAATTTTGCAGATAAGATAGAAATAAGAAAAATTCGTGGAATTGATCATATTAATGGAAAAGGCGAGAGCTTCCTCAAAATACGTATGGCTGAGGAAGATAGATATGAATATCAAGTTGGACCAACATTTATGTATCAGCCTGAATTCGAAAAAGCATTCAGAGACAATGCTGAAACCTACGACACTAACCAATTCAAGTTAGGATTTGAAGTTTTATCTTATGAAGAAAATAAAGAGTGTATCAATGTAGAAATCAAAAATTTAGATACTAATACAGTTCAGCATGTCACAACTAAATATCTCATTGGGGCCGATGGAGCAAATAGTATCATAAGAAAGAAAATGGGTGTCAAATATAAGAGCTTTAAGTATGACGAGCCATGGATGTGTGTTGATGGTTTTTCAAATGAAAACTTGGAATGCTTCAAAGATGTTGATGCTTTTCAAATTTGTGATCCAAAAAGGTCTCTTACAATAATTAATTCTGTAAATAACAAATTTAGATTTGAAATCATGATTATGCCAGATGATGATCTAAATGAAATTCAGAAAGAAGAAGTATTTTATCCTTTTATAGCAAAGTATCTTAAAAATAGAAAATTTACCTTTACTAGAAAGGCTATTTATACATTTCATTCAACTTCAGTTGATAGATGGAGTAAAAATAATGTATTTTTGGTTGGAGATGCCGCTCATCAGATGCCTCCGTTTATGGGACAAGGAATGAACTCAGGAATGAGAGATGTAGAAAATTTATTATGGAAGTTAAGTGGAGTAATTTCTGAAAAATATAGCCCGAGTATACTTAAAAGTTATGAAACCGAGAGAAAATACCATGCAGAAAAGATTATCAAAGCTTCCATTGCAATGGGTAACATTATTATGACACCAAGCCCACTTAAGGCTTTTTTTAGAGATATTGGAATTAAAATTAAATCTTTAACAAAGAAAGGTAAACGAAGTTTTTATCCTGGTTATTCTGGAATTCGACTTGGTGATGGATTACATAATCATCCATCAGAAAGAAGTCATATATTTAGATATTATTTTCCATCAATATTGTTAGGAGACGAAAGTAATAAAACAACAGATGATCTTCTGCAGAAAAATTTTGGTATTATATTAAATAACTTCAATAAGGACGTTTCGATCTCTAAAAATAATTGCAATATATTAAATAAAATCGATTTTCGGATACTTAATTTCTCAAAAGACTACATGAAAAGTAATTATTCTTATTTTAATTGCTTTAAAACTAGTGGCAGAGATCTAGAAACTTATTTTAATCACTTTGAATGTGACGCTGTCTTATTGAGGCCTGATAAATATATCTTTGATATAATTAATTTTGACGATAATGACAATCTAGATCAAATTATATCTGATGTAATTATACAATTAAAAAGTAAAGAAATTTTATAATTTAATTGTTTGGTAATAAGATATTAGAGTCTTATTGTTTTCAAGTTCAAACGCGAGGTTAGCTTTTCCAGCTCTAATTTCGTCAGATGTATAGTCTAATAATGCCGATTGATAACTATCCCTTTTTTTCAATCGTTCAAAATAATTTTTTAAATTATTTTTATTATCAAAAAAGTAATCTATTAAATAAACTTCACTCAAACGATGAAATAGAACCATCCAAGTAATATCTGCTAAACTAAAATTTTCACCATCAATCCAGACTTTTCCCTCGAGGTGAGTATCCAATTCTTTAAAATGGTTATTGAGACTCAGACTTGCGAATTTAATAATTTTAAATATTGGTGAACCTTTTTTAAAGACTCTGTATGCAAGTAATTTGAATGCTAAAAATTTTGAAGACCTAAATCTATCAGGATGTTTATATAGATATTTAATATATTTATAAATTGATATATTTTTAAGCATTGCAACGAATAGAGGGACTGTAAATATTGATATGCAATTGCCCGCATACTTATCTAGATTTTTATCTGGCTCTCCAATTAATGATCCTTTTTCTATCCAATAGCTCACTAAATTGTTCTGACTAAGTTTTTTTGAACTATGTTTTTCAAGATAAGCAATTTGCTCATGGGACTCATATATGGGTTTACCGTAATGAAGTAAGACTGGTACAGTAGCTTTAGGATTTATCTTAAGAAATTCTTTTGTTAAATTTTCACAATCTTTTGTTTCCATAATATGAATATGTTTTAATTGTACTTTTACACATAGCTCATCTATACATACCCGTGCTTTTCTTGAACAAACAGAGAAATTATTGTGATATAAAATCCATTCTACGTTTGTGTCTAAGATTTTATAATCCTGTAGGCCCGACAATTCAGTATTTTGCATATTTACTTTGACTCTTGGTCAATCTCAGCACAGATATCATTTAGTATTTGATTTGCGCTAACTCCAGTTGGAAATCCACTGTAATGTGCAACATGCAAAATCATTTCTTCAATTTTTTCCTTAGATACACCAAGGTTTAAAGCACCTCTAATGTGTATTTTCAATTCATTTTCTCGATTTAATGCAACTAAAACAGCTACCGTAATTAGACTTCTTTCAGGCAAACTTATAATATCATCGCGAGACCAAATACTTCCATATAAAGCATCAATAATGTGTGCCATAAAATCTCTTGAAATAGGTTTATCACTACTTTTTAACAAATCCATTTCTTCAAGAATTTTCATTCCTTTTTTTCGATTATCTTTATCTATTTTATAGGCCATAATTATTAAATGAGACTAATCTCATTTTGTTATTTGATCAATAGATGAATCTAATTTCATAAAAAATAAATAGTTATCTGCTTTTATTACTTTGTAAGTAAGGAATAGCTACTTCAGATATACCTGCGGCAAGAATTAGAAGGCTTCCTACCCCCTCTCTCCAACCAAACATCTCATTAGCAAAAAGTGCTGCACTAGCAGTACCAACAACAATTTCTGATAGGATAATTATTGAGTATAATCCAGCACCGATAATGCTTGGTGACCATAATATAACAATATTAGTAGGAATTAAGAAAACTAAACTTATCAAAACAAGCCAAGGTAACATGGTAAGCAATGATTCATATGAGGGTATTGGTCCCATTACATTTCCAAATAGTATTGCAAAGATTACTGTAACTAAACCCCCAAAAAAGAAAAACGAAAGCAATAGAGAAAAAATATTTTTTGGCTGAATAATATCTGTTCGAACTGCTCCACCTGCAAAAAGCATACCCCCAATTATCGCAACCCAGTCACCAACGTTTTGAGGAAATGGAAATGAAAAACCCTGACTAAATACAATCCATACACCAGATAGTGCAAGAATTAAACTAACTCCTCTACCCCAGTGAATTTTCTGTCTCAAAAATATTAATTCAAAGATAGTTGCCCACACAGGGGTCATATAAAAAAGAATTAAGGCTCTTACAACATCGGTTAATAAAAAACTATTCGCATAGAATGCTATTCCTCCACCCATCAACAAACCAATAAATGGATAATCAAGTCCAAATGATTTTCCATCTAGTTTTCTGTATAGTGCAAATGGAAGCATAATTAAAAAAGGAACATACATTTGTGCAATAGATGCCCATCCACCAGTTAAACCATTAGATTCAAACGCTCTTTGTGGTATCCAAAATAAACCCCAAGAGCCTGCAGCAATAAGTAGTGCAAAACAAATAGTTAAATAATAGGGATGTGTTTTCATTAACAAATATAAGATTGAAAATAATATTAATAGTGAAAGTTAATTAATAATAGGCATAATTTTTGAAAACTGACATTGCCCAATTTTTTGATTTACTGAATTAAACATATCTTCACTAGAAAATCTCGCTAAAACATCTTTGTCTAAGTCTAAAGTATCTGCCATTTGATTTAACATTCCAGCAATGGCTACATTAGCTGCACGCATATTTCCATCAGCTATTTTTAGAACCATAGCCGCATTTGCTAGAGGAAATATTACAGCATACACCCCTTCAGCACCGTTCTTTGCAAAAAATTTTTTTGATGAAGCTGCGGTCATTATACTATTAGGTGACCTAGTTCCACCGGTGAGATACGGAAATTTTATAGTCGACTTAATAATTTGCGCAGCTGCATCTTGCATTTTTCCTTTTAAAAGATTAGGGGCAGTAATTTTTGCTAATGCTCTTGCAAATCCCTGCAAGCTTAAATAAGGGGCTGGCAATGTACAACCATCAATTCCAACCACATCAATATCCTCTTGAGCAAGATCCTGAAATACATTCAACATTGCTTTTTGGGCAGGATGACCTATTAAATGGTAATTTTCTATATCCCAACCTTGATTTTGACAAAGAGCTAATTGTCCACAATGTTTTCCTGAGCAGTTATGATAAATACGCGATGAATCTATATTTTGTTCTCGGAGTAATTGACGGTCCTCTGGGTTGCGAGGTAATTCTATGCCACAAGATAGGTGCTCAGACGTTAGCTTCATATCACTTAACCATGAGTTAATTTCTTTAGAATGAATTTCTTCACCATGGTGAGATGCACATGCTAGTGCAGCCTGCTTATCGGTAAGTTTAGTTCCATGGCTTAAAATAGTAAAAGTTTGAATAGACTTCATTGCTGATCTTGGGAATAACTTTCCATTTTCATCTCCCCAAAATGCTAATAACTCACCCTCAAACGAAACTAAGACACCTGAGCCATAATGCATGCTCTCTACAGTATTACCTCTGATGATTTCAGCCATTAATATATTTTTCATATCTTACTCTTGTAGTCCACTTATATGGCCTATCATCGCATTTTCTAATGCGCTAATATCATAGCCACCTTCAAGCATTGATAGGATTTTGCCATTGCAATATTTATCTGCAATTATTTTTAATTTTTTTGTCAAAATTACGAAGTCTTCATTAGATAGATTAATATTCGCCAATGGATCATCTTTATGTGCATCAAATCCAGCAGAGATAATTAAAAAATCAGGCTGTTGTATCTCTAGCTGTTCAATTATTTTCTCTTGAAATATTTTTTGATAGCTTGCTGAGCTAGTACCTGAAACAAGAGGAATATTAAATATATTTCCACAACCAACCTCATCTACATCGCCTGTACCGGGATATAACGGATATTGATGCGTAGAATAATAAGTTACATTTTTATTATTATAAAAAATATCTTGGGTGCCGTTGCCATGATGAACATCAAAGTCAACAATTGCTATATTTGAGTAATCATACTTATTAATTAGATAATAAGCTGCAATTGCTACATTATTAAAGACACAAAATCCCATCGACTTATTGATGCACGCATGATGTCCTGGTGGCCTAACTATGCAAAAAGCATTTTTAGACTTACCATCAATTATTGAATTAATAGCATCAATTCCGGCCCCAGCAGCTCTAAGAGTAGCGTCTTTTGAACCACTTGATACAGGTGTTTCTTGGTCAAGATAGTATATCTCATCATTTTCTGGAAATTTATTAATCGTTGCGTCTACAAAGTCTTTATCATGTGCTGCATATATGAGTTCTTTTTTTATTTTTTCTGGCTCTTCTATTGCAATATTTGGAAAATTTTCTTTTTGAATAAGACCCATTATATTTTTAGTCCTATTGGCACATTCGGGATTATTTAAAGTTGGAATATGATTTTCAAAATCTGTATGATAAAATATTTTTGTTACAGTCATAAATTATGAGTCAAAAAATTGTAAAATATTCAAAAAATACTATTAGATTGCTCTGTCAAAGTCTAGACAATGGAAATATTATTGCTGTTCCAACTGATACAGTTTATGGATTAATTGCAGATGCTCATAATGAAAATGCTGTAAACAAGATTTTTAAAGCAAAGTTGCGTCCAAAAAAACTGCCATTAATAATATTTGTTCCATCATTAGATGCGGCAAAAAAAATAGGATTTTTTTCTAAAGATGATATTCAGCTAGCAAAAGTATTCTGGCCAGGAGATTTGACACTTGTAGTAAAAAAGAAAAAGAAGAATATATTTTATGGCCATAAGGCATTCTCAACAATAGGTATAAGAATACCAAAACATAAAGCACTTCTTGATCTTCTTAAAAATTACAGAAAACCCCTTGCCAGCACAAGCGCCAATACCCATAAGCAGGTTGCACCAAAACATATCGATAAATTAGATATAATCTCCAATAATTATGTTAGTTATGCTCTAAGTAGTTTACATAAAATTGAGGGAACAGAATCCACTATAGTTTCTTTTATAAATAAAAAAATTGAGATTATAAGAAAAGGGAGAATAACTTCAAAGATGCTAAATAATGCGCTTAAGAATCAACAAAAGCATTAAATGAGAAACTTCTTCTCTCACCTTCTCCCCTAAATGGATGCACATCATGCATTAAAAAAGAAGGAAAGATAAATAAATTTCCAATTTTAGGCTTAAAAGTTTTTCTGTGTTGTACTAATGGAGGACTATTTCTAGGCATTGAAACCCTTCCATCCATGAATGAAATATGACCTGCAAAGCCTTTTTCTTTGCCTGTTGATATTGAGCTTGGTATTTTTAAATAACCAACTCCGCTTATATTGCCGCGGTGAATATGTGGTGGATTAAAATCTCCAGCGTACTGGCAAACAATCCATGCAGAATCAATTGTAACTTTTTTTACTTTTACGCCAGGAACTTGTAAATAGTACTTTTTAATTGCAGATATAATTTCATTTTCTAAAATTTTTTTGAAACTTGCTTTTGTTATAATAAATTGTTGCTCTACATTTCCGATTAACTTATTAGAATGGTCTAGTTTTCTACTTTTTGTTTTACTTGCCATTATAAAATCACAATAATTATTGGTTTTATCTATAGTTGTTTTTTTAAGCTCAAACTTTCCGATTGATGGTCCAAATGGTTTAATTATTTTCATTTTTATACCCTTATGGTGCGCCCGGCAGGACTCGAACCTGCAACCCTCAGATTCGAAATCTGATGCTCTATCCAGTTGAGCCACGGGCACATATTATATATAATAGTGATCTTTATAATATAATTATAAAATAATATGAATTTTTTAAATATTTTAGATAAATTTGGAAGAAAAAGAATAGTTATGGATAGAGGTAAGTCTCATCCCGAATACCATCTCGCAAAACCATGGACAATTAGATATTATCCTTTTTTGAGGAAAAGGCCTCGATGGTTTCCATTTAATATTATTATAAATCATATTATTGATGATGATCATGGAGTTGGTACTCATAATCACCCTTTTCCTTTCATCACGATTATTATTAAGGGTGGCTACTGGGAGACTTTTGATGGATCTAAAGAAAAAATTTGGCGAGCTCCAGGGTATGTTGGGTTTAGATCAGCTGATCAAAAACACAGGGTAGATTTAGAACCAGGCATAAAGGCAGTAACTATTTTTATTGCAGGGCCTTATGGACTAAGAAAAGCAAATAGAAGTGGTTACGGTTAGTATTTTATAAATTGTAATTTTATATGATTTCTAAATTTTCTATCTTTCTTAAGAGCATACTCTCTTTTTAAAGCTTCTGATTTAGATTTTAATTCTTCAAAATATAATAGCTCCCAAATTCTGCCCTTAGTACTTTTTGCGCCTTTATTCGAATTATGCTTCTTAAGTCTTTCATCTATGTTATTGGTCCATCCAACATAAGTTGTAAACTTTTCATCTTTAACACTGCCAATAATATATGCAAAATAAGACATATTAATAAAACAAAATTAGAATATGGTTATACAATGATTCAAAAATTCATAAAAATTTTTATATTATCAATATTACCTTTATTTATAGTATCATGTGTGAATATCCCCTTAATTCCAGGAATTTAGTCAATAAATAAATTGTATTAGTAAATAAAATAATTATAGTTAAAAAATATAATTATATTTGGAGATCACAAAATGAGAGTTACACTTACCGTATTAGCTATAAGTTTCATGATTACTGCTTGTACAACTTTACAGGGAATAAACGAAACTATTAAAGGTGATGGTGTTCCATATATACCTGGAATATAGTCTCAAAAACTGACTTTATAAGATTGATAAAGTCAGTTTTTTTGTAATTTTTTGATATTTTTATTCAATTTAAAAATTTAATATTGAGAGTATAGTCATTGATAATGACAAAAGTTCAAATTTCAGGCACTGGCCTGTACACTCCTAAAGAAATTCTAACAAATGATGAACTTGTTGAGTCATATAATAACTTTGTTGATGAATTTAATTTGGAAAATAAAGATAAGATCGATAAAGGTGAAATTGATGAGTTACAAAAATCAAATACAGAATTTATCGAAAAAGCTTCTGGCGTAAAGTCAAGATATGTACAAAATAAATCGGGCATTTTAGATACAAAGTTTATGCGCCCTCGATTAAGGGAGCGATCTGAAAGCGAATTATCTAATTTAGCCGAAATGGGTGTGGCTGCAGCAAAACAAGCTATTAAGAATGCCAATATAAGTACTGACAAAATAGATGCTGTAATTGTTGCATGCTCAAATCTTGAACGCCCGTACCCTGCTATTGCTATTGAAATCCAGAATGCATTAAATATAAATGGCTTTGCTTTCGATATGAATGTTGCATGCTCCTCAGCAACTTTTGGAATTCAAACAATCTTTGATATGATTAAAAGTGGATCTATCAGATCTGCTCTTATGGTTAATCCCGAAATATGCAGCGGTCACTTAAATTTTAAAGATCGAGATTGTCATTTCATATTTGGAGATGTAGCGACAGCAGTTATAATTGAAGAGTTTGATGAAAAGTCTAACGGTCCTAATACTTACGAAATATTAGGTACTAAGCTTTATACAGAATTCTCTAATAATATTCGAAATAATTATGGCTTTCTTAACTCTTCATCTCCTGAAGGAGTTGACCAACCAGATAAATTGTTTCATCAGAATGGAAGACAAGTTTTTAAAGAAGTTGTACCTAAGGTTGCCTCTCTTATTAAAGATCACTTAGAAACAAATAATATCAAAGTGATAGATATTAAAGCTATGTATTTACACCAAGCTAATGAGAATATGAATAGATTAATAAGTAAATACATTCTCGGCGAAGAGGCAACACGTGATTTCGCTCCTATAGTCTTGGATGAGTACGCAAATACTAGCTCTGCTGGTTCAATAATCGCTTTTCATAAGCACAATCAAAGCTTAAAAGAAAATGATCTAGCTATTATTTGTTCTTTTGGTGCTGGGTACTCAATTGGCAATGTAATTGTAAGAAAAATATCTTAAAAATCGTGAATTGGTTTAGCAAAAATTCGCTTAACCATTGGTTCAAAATACTCTATAGGAAAACTTTCATAGTTTGGATCAAAAGAAGCCTGATCCCATTTTTCACAAAAATCAACTGTTGCCTGATAATAAGGTGAATCTTTGTATCTATCTCTAGCGTTTCTGTCCTTACCTATATGGTGGGCATAATAATAATTTTGAAAAACCCCGTGATGTTTTACAATCCAATATACTTTTTCAGATACATACGGTCGTAGTATTGAAGCAGCAAATTGACTGTGATTAAATACTGCTAATCCATCTCCAATATCATGAAGCAAAGCAGCAACAATCATCTCTTCATCTGCTCCATCTTTTGCAGCTCTTGTTGCAGTTTGCAAGCTGTGTTCAAGTCTAGTAATTTGATAGCCATCTAATGAGCCATCTAAATTTTTGAGAAATTGCAATATTCTATCAGAGAGGCCTTCTACAAAACCTTCTTCATACTTACTAAGAAGATCATAGTCTTCCTTAGTGCCATATTTCATTTCTGTAAACTTAACTTTATCCATATATATTTTTTTTTAGTATTTTATATTTACTTTCGATTGAGTCATGATCGATATATAAACCTTGAAGAAATCTACTTCCTTCTGAAGTATTAAAACTAGTTCGACCATGTAAAAGCCTATAATTATCCATTATTATTAAACCACCTTCCGGTAGTCTAAAATTAATCATATATTTTTCTGAGTTAATCATTCTATGAAAAATCCTTTTTGCTTCGTAATATTTTTCTAATTTATCAGGTGATTGGTAAGGAACTAAGTCAAGTCTATTGCTAAAGCGTATTTGAGAGAGTTCACCTTGATCATTTAATTCAATTGTAGTTCCAGTATTTTCAAGAACTGTGTCTTGATCTGTAAATCTAAAGAATATATTAGTGTCTTTTAGTATTTTATAAGCTTCTGGATATTGATTCATTAAGTCTTTTGCTACCTGAAAACCATCAACGAGAGTTGAATTTCCACCTAAACAGTTATTCTCAATACAAAATAAAAATTGTATTGATGGCACTGGTCTTCTGTAAGGATTGTCCGTGTGTGGTCCTAACTCAATTGATGTATATGCTAAGTCGTTAGGTTGTTTCTTCGATCTTACATTAAATGTTTTGCCAAAATTAGTTTCTCGAATAAATCCTATTCTCTCTGCAAAATTTATTATTTCTCCTTCTTCTGGTTTCAAACTTTGGATAACAACAAACCCATATTTATGAAAATACTCTAATATTTCTAGCATTTGTTCATCGGTATTGGCTTCATATTCAAAATGAAAGTCTTTAAAATCTAAACTTTCAGAATTCCACATGATTTTGGCTGGTAATGTCTCTTTTTTTTCAACCTCACACATGAGTTCATTAAGCGAATATCTAGCTTCATGTTTGTCAGAAAATTTAATAAGAATTTCATCATGATTTAGTTGTCTCGCATCTTCAAAAGTCAAGCTGTCTTCAAGCGTTTCTGGGTCATAAAGTCGTTGCAAAGACCTTGGGTCAACTGCACTTTCTTCTTTTGATCTTTCACGTAACCACAAGGGGTGAAGTATAATTGCCTCTTTATCCTTAAAGAGTCTTATTTCACTTGAGTCGAATTCTATATTCATATGTAAAATATATTACTAATTTTTTATTTCAGCAATATGTTGATATTCTTTTAGACATTCTGGATTAGCCAATGCATCAATGTTTTTTACGGGAACTCCATTGATAATATCTCTAATAGTTAGCTCAGCAATCTTACCACTTCTTGTTTTAGGGATATCTTTAATCTGAACAATGTGAGCTGGAGCATGCCTTCTTGACAATTTTCTCTTTATACTTGCAGTTATATCTGATTTTAAAGACTGAGAAATTATTTGATTAGAGTTCAATTTAACAAACAATATTATCCTAACATCATTGTCCCAGTTTTGCCCTACAGCAATAGATTCTTCTACAGCCTCAAAATCCTCTACAACCCTATAAATTTCAGCCGTCCCAATTCTAATACCGCCTGGATTTAGCGTAGCATCTGATCGTCCATATATAATGACCCCATTATTTTTGGTTATTTGTGCATAATCACCTTGTGACCAAATATTATTAAATTGCGAAAAATATGAATCTATATAATTTGTTTTATTTTTGTCATTCCAAAATCCAATGGGCATACTTGGAATACTTGAGCGACAAACTAGCTCGCCTTTATCTTTAGTGCTATCACATTCATTATTTACAACATCGACTTCTACCCCCAAACACTTAGATTGAATTTCTCCTGCATATACTGGAGTCATGGGATTGCCGCCAACAAAACAAGATACAATATCTGTCCCTCCACTGATTGAAGCTAAGTGAACATTCTTTTTAATTTTTTTATAAACATACTCAAATCCATCGCTTGATAGAGGTGAACCAGTTGATAAAATACATTTTAAATTTTTTAAATTATAAATTTTACTAATAGGTACATCATCATTTCTAAGTGAATCAATGTATTTGGCACTAATACCAAATATATTTACTTGTTCCGTATCAGCCATTTTAAATAATGAATCTTTATTTGGAAAAAAAGGAGATCCATCGTATAGCACAATTGAAGCTCCTGAAGCAACTCCAGAAACAAGCCAATTCCACATCATCCAACCACATGTAGTATAGTAAAATATTTTATCATTTTGTTTTAGATCACAATGTAGCTGATGTTCTTTCATATGTTGCAATAGTGGACCTCCAATATTATGGATAATACACTTGGGTTTTCCAGTAGTTCCACTTGAGTAAAGAATATACATTGGGTCATTAAAATTACATTGTTCAAACATGATATTCGTATTAATTGCTTCGTCAGTGAAAATAGAATTGAAGTCTTTTATATTTGATAGTTCATCTTGTTTACTATCAGGATAATTAATCTTTAATAAATGCTCAGCGGAATTAATTTTCTTAAATACAGATTTAATTTTCTCTTTAATATTAATCTTTTTGTCACCATATAAATATACTTCTGAAAACAATAATACTTTTGGAGTTATCTGAGTAAATCTGTCTAGGATTGCATTTTCCCCAAAATCTGGTGAACAAGACGACCAAATAGCACCTAAACAATTTGTAGCTAAAAAAGCAATTACAGTGTTTGGTGTATTTACAGCAACAGCTGCGATTCTATCGCCCTTCTTAACTCCAATAGACCTAAAATAAGCTGACAGCCTCGTTACTTTTTGTAAAAGTTCATTTTTTGTAACTTCTATTCTGAAATTTTTCTCATTTATAAAAATAATTGGATTTTCATTCATTTTATTGAGAATATTTTGAGCATAATTAATTTTGATGTTTGGAAAAAATTCGTGATCGTATATGAATTTATGTGATGATAATGTTGGGTTAATGTCTCCAAAAAAATCAATCTTTAAAAATTCAATTAAAGCTGCCCAAAAATCATTTTTATGCTGAATACTCCATTGCCATAATAACTCGTAGTCACTATTAAAAGGTGTATTAAATTTATCTTCAATATAGCTATAGAATTTAGAAAGATTAGAAGATGAGATACTTTCATCTTGAGGACTCCACAATAATTCAGACATAAGAAAGATTGTAGTTTAAAAAAAAGGGCTTTGCCACAAGACAAAGCCCTCTATTTTTTAGACTTTAAAATAATTGACTACGGAAGCCACTTACTCCATGAGTCTTTATTGTTGTCTTTCCACTCTTGTACTACTTCAACAATGTCTCTGCCATTTTTGTCAATTTCATTGATCATAACAGCTTGATCATCGTTGCTTAGTTTCATTTTTTGGAAAAAAGCTTTTGCATTAGCCATTTCAGGCTTAGCAAAAACAGCAGGGTTCATATAGTTAATTGTATAGTCTTTATCCCAGCCAGTAGCAGGCCATGAACCAGTTCCACAATCTTCCCAGTTGTTTGCTTCTGTAAATTTATCACAAGCTTTCCACTCAGGAAGCTTCACTCCAACCATCTCATATGCACCTTGGAACCAGTGTGGTGTCCAGAAGTATAATAAGAAAGGCTCTTGTCTAGAGTAAGCCGCTTGTGCTTCTGCTAGAGCTGCAACCTCAGTTCCAAGCTCAACAGCTTCAAAATCAATTCCTAGCAAGTCTAATCTTTTTTGATCATGACAGTTCCAACCAGCAACTGCACATCCAATTAGTCTTCCTTTGCTTCCTGTTTCAGGAGTTGCAAATTGATCTTTATATTTGTTAAGGTCTCTCCAGTCTCTAAAGTCTGGGTTCGCATCAACAAAGTACTTAGGCACAAAATAATCAGAAGATCCAATTATACCACTTGTATAAACTTCTACTGATCCATCGCCCTTGTAATCAGATTTTACAACTTGACCGTCATACATAAGATCTTGGTTAACCATTACTTCGTCTGCCTCAGCATAACTTGGCCAACTTTCGCAAGCAAATTGAATATCACTTCCATCTGCTACTGCTTCCCAAAGTCCAGTTCCAGAAGGAAAGACAATTGAGTCAATTTTATATCCTAGTTCTTGTTCTAGAATTTGTTCAGCAACTTCACAAGTTACCATTCCACCTGTCCAGTCAGCTACAGCTCTAGTTAGTCTCTCAGCGCTTGCTGAGCTAAAGCTTGAAACCATTAGGAATGATGAAAAGATGAAAGCTGCAAATGTTTTTACATTAAGTTTCATTTTATTTTACCCTTAATTAAATTAAAAAAGAAAATATTTTAGACTGAAAAGGAGTTAAAAGTAAACGGCTAATTAGGGTTTTATTTAAAATTATTACTAATAATTATATCTATAATCCTAGTGCTTCACGCTGTTTTTTAGTGTAGGCAAGGCTAATTCTATCAATAATAATCGCCAATAAACATATACCTATACCTGCTGCTAATGCCCTGCCGGTGTCTGATCTTGCAAGTCCAGCAAAAACCTCCTTGCCAAGACCTTTTCCACCAATCAACGGTGTTACTATCTGCATTGCAAATGCCATCATTACTGTTTGATTGAAACCCATAACAAGACTAGGTATGGCGAGTGGAAACTTAATTTTATTTAAAGTTTGCAATGTAGTTCCACCAAAAGATTTTGATACTTCTGAGTAAGTTACTGAAACTTGCGATAAACCTAAAACTGTTAGTCTTATTATTGGAGGTATAGAATATATGATTGTTGCAATCAGAGCTGAAACGACCCCTCCACCAAAAAACATTAATACAGGAATTAAGTAACAAAAATATGGAAGAGTTTGCATTGCATCTAAAATAACTTCGTTAATATTTTGAAATCTTTTACTATAGGATGCTAAAATACCGATTGGTACTCCAATAATAAAACAAAAGAAAACAGATATCATAACAGATGACAGCGTTATCATTGCTTGAGTCCATATATTGCAAGCTGCAATAAAAAGTAACAGTAATGCAGAAACAAACGCAAATCTTATTCCAACTGAAGCCCAAGCTATTACTACGAATGCAGACATAACATACCACCAAGGCATAAATGTTAAGTATGTATCAAGTGGTCGCATCAAGTAAATAGTGACATAGGCTCGCAATCCTTTTGTAAAAGCTATAAACGTTGGATTAATAGTAAGCCATTGGACACTTGATTCAATTGGCTCTCTAATTGATAGAGCCCAAGATTCTGGAAATTGACCAATTCCTGGTCCAATGGAACCATATAAACTTATAGAATATAAAATTAAAACTCCTGAAAAAAAATAAAAATGCTTATTGAGAAAATTACTAATAGACTCGGCAAAATCTGAATTAAATAAGCTAAAAATTTCACTAGTAATATATGCGACTAAACCAATAGTAAGTTTAAAAACTGTCTCTATGATAAAGTGGATAGTACCCAGGGGTTTTTCAATTATTTTTGCAATTGGATAAATTTCCCACTCCTGAGGTAGCAAGTGAAACTTTGTACTTTCAGAGGGTAAGGTTTTTGACTCTGCACTTAATGCTTTCCCAAACCTATCAAACATTATAGCCATAAGTAAAACACATAGGCCGCCTTCCATAGCATAACCAACATCAAGTTTTCTTATAGCAATCCATATTTCTGCTCCAAGTCCTTGGGCTCCAATAAATGTAGCTAAAACAATAAGTGCTAAGGCCATCATTATTGTTTGATTAACTCCCATCATAATACTTGGAAGCGCTAAAGGAATTTGAATTTTAAATAATGTTTGAGTCTTAGTTGAACCAAATGAAGTAGCTGTCTCAATTGTTTCATTGGGCACCTGACGAATGCCTAAGTTAGTGAGACGAATTATTGGAGGCATAGAATAGATCATAGTTGCTAATATTGCAGGAGCTGCGCCTATACCAAAGAAAAACATAGCTGGTATAAGATAAACAAATGCTGGCATAACTTGCATCGTATCTAATAATGGTTTTAAGAATGATTCAAACCTATCACTCTGGGAGCACAACACTCCAAAAAAAACACCAACAATTACCGAAAGTAAAACTGACAAACCCATTAAAGCCATAGACTCCATGGCAGGGTCCCACATATCAACCGCTCCCCAAAAATAAACACCAAAAATAAATAATATTGCTAATCTTAATCCGCCAATCATAAATGAAGGTACAATCATCAGGGCTGCAACAAATACCCACGAAGAGTCTAAAAGAAAATCTTCAAAACCGTAATACCCTACTTTAACATAACTAGCTATTAATCTTGTAATCCACTTATAGTGATCTTTTAAATAGTCTTCGCCTGCATTTATCCATGCAGTAAACGTAAATGCATCTGTTGCGAATTTTGGAAAGGTTGATTTGACCTCGCTTTGGAAAGCTAAATAAATTGAAAGTGCGAAGGCAACAAAAATAACAAATGGTATTAATAAGCTATAATAACTTGAATTTGAGGTATTTTTTTTAGTGCTGCTCAGAAATGCCATAATAAAAATTTGTGATTGTTGGATATATTTTAAAGTTATAAAGTTATAAAATACATTCTTGCATCTTCTAGACAATATAATAGTATTTTTTTATATGGAAAGTAACGAAAAAATTATTTGTAATAATATTTGGAAACTATTTGGTCCAAATGAGAAATCTATTTTATCAAATTTAGACAAAAACTTGTCTCGAAGTGAAGTTCAATTAAAAACTGGACATGTAGTAGCTGTAAAAGATGTTAGTTTTTCAATAAAAAAAGGTGAAACTTTTGTTGTCATGGGCTTATCAGGTAGTGGCAAATCAACATTGGCCAGGTGCATATCAAGATTAATAGAACCTACTCATGGTGAAGTCAAAATTGATGACATGGATGTTATTAAAATGAATAAAAATGAACTTACCAACCTTAGAAGAAATAGAATGAGTATGGTTTTTCAACATTTTGGTCTTTTTCCTCATAAAAAAGTAATCGATAATATTTCCTATGGATTGGAAATAAGAGGCACTAAACCTAAAGAGCGTTTAGAAAGAGCAATGGAAATTTGTAAAATGGTTGGGTTAGAAGGCTGGGATAATCATTACCCAAGAGAGTTATCAGGAGGTATGCAGCAGAGAGTTGGATTAGCAAGAGCGCTTGCTGTTGATCCAGAGATACTCATATTTGATGAACCATTTTCAGCCTTAGACCCTCTAATAAGAAGAGAAATGCAAGACGAACTTTTAAAACTACAAGAAAAACTTCAAAAAACTATGGTTTTTATTACTCATGATTTTGCTGAAGCAATTAAAATGGGCGATACAATTGCAATTATGAAAGATGGTGAAATTTCACAGTTAGGTACCCCTGAAGAAATTGTTGCTAATCCAATTGATCAATATGTAAAAGATTTTACTGAGGACGTTCCTAAATATAAAGTTTTAAGTGCCGGTAAAATTTGCAGAAAACAAGTATGTGATGAAACAAAAAAAACTTTTGAAGAAGGCAAAGACTGTATTCCCAATAATTCTAAGATAGATGGTTTAATGGATATGTGTTGTGATAGTGATAAGACGTTTCCAGTAGTAGATAGCATAACTGGTGAGCTTGTTGGTGAAATTGATCGTACTATTATTATGCAATCAATGACTTCTAAGTAAATAATTCTAGAAAGGTTTCTTTACTTCTAGATCATGACTCTCTTTTTTGGCATCGCGCCAAATGATAATCATTCCAGCTAAAACAATAGCTAATACACCTGGGAATAATTGATTTATAGGCGCCTCTTTGAAAAAAATCCAGCCCAAAATAAATGATGATGGAATTCCAAAATACTCAAATGGTGCAAGCTTACTAGGTGTCAATAAACGGTAAGCATATATAAACAAAATACCTCCTGTACCACCAAGAATTCCTGTCATTATCATCAAAAATAAATGATTTATACTTTCAATTGATTGATACCCTGAAAATAAAACGAATAATAAAAGAGCTCCTAGAATTGAAAAAAATAATGAATAAAATTGAATTTTTGCAGTGGAAACATTTTCTGGAACAAATCTTAATACTATCATTGAAAGTGACCACAAGAACGCAACTAAGATTGGAAAGATTGAGTACAATGTGAAAACATCACTAGTAGGTTTCATAATCATCAAAACTCCAGCAAAACCAATGAAAATTGCTGACCAACGAAATATTCCAACTTTATCTTTTAAAATTATTATAGACATTAGTGCTACAAAGAAAGGTGAGGCAAAAGTTAATGTCATAGCAATTGCATACTTCATATTAATAACGGCAATAAAGAAGAAAACATTTACACCTGTAAAACATAATCCCCTAATTAAACAAATAGAAATAAACTTTTTATCTAAATTTTGAAAAATTTTTAAATCTTCCTTTGAAAATATAATAAGAATTATTAAGGGTATAATTGCAAATACATTTCTAAATACCAATAACTGAGTAGTTGTATATTGATCACCAAGACTTTTAATAATTATACCCATGGTATCAATTAGTAAAACACCTAAAAGCATTGCTCCGACAGCTAAATAAGTATTAACGTTAAAAGAGTATTTTTTCATAAAATAAATATTTTTTTATTTTAGACTAGTATAATTTTTATTCGAATAATATGTTAAAAATTACTTTTAAAGATAACTCAAAAGAATTATAGTTTTGCTCTCTATATAATTAATAAATAATATTTGAAGGAACTTTTTTCTATGAAGCATTTTAAATTTAATATTGATGAAATTTTACAACCTCAAGATTGGGGGTTTCCAGTTCCAATAGCTTATGGGCCTGGAAGAATAAAAGAAATTTCTACTTTTTGTATAAATTTAAATATTCAAAACCCTTTAATAGTCACAGACAGTGGGAGTAAAGATTTACCTTTTATTGAAGACTTAAAAAAAATTCTTACAGATGCAAATATAAAATCTGATCTCTTTTATGGTATATCACCGAACCCAAGAAGTGATGAGATAGCTGATGGGTGCTCTAAATTTAGTGAAGGAAATCACGATGCAATAATCGCAATAGGTGGAGGAAGTGCAATGGATGGTGGAAAATCTATTTGTTTAACAGCTAATAATGATTATCCATTGTTTGATTTTGATTGGGAAAAGCCTGCGCCAAAAATTACTAAAGAAAATCAATTTCCAAAGTTAATAACAGTTCCAACGACAGCTGGAACTGGTGCCGAAACTGAAAGTACAGCGATGGTTACTGATGTAGAGCAAATGATGAAGTTTTGTATCTGCCATCCGGAGCTAAAACCATCTGTTGCCATACTTGACCCTGAATTAACTTTAAAACTACCAGCCAACCTAACTGCATGGACAGGTGTTGATGCAATGGTTCATGCTATTGAGGGATATATTGTTCCTGGTTTTCATCCATTGTGTGATGGAGCAGCTTTAGAAAGCTTAAATTTAATATCTAAATCTTTACACTTAGCTGTAGAAGAGCCTGATAACTTAGCTGCTCGTGGTGCTATGCTGGTGGCATCAATGCTTGGAGGTGTTGCATTTATAAAAGGTCTTGGACTTGTTCATGCAATTGCTCATATGGTTGGTGCTGAATACAACACCCATCATGGTTTAACAAATGCTATAATTCTTCCAACAGTATTGAGATATAACCTTCCAACTTTAGAAGAAAAAGTAAAGCGTATGTCTGAAGCAATGCAATATGAAGACAGTTCCGTTGCTACATTTATCACGAACCAAGAAAAACTCTTGGACAGGTTTAATATTCCTAAAGGACTTAAGGAAATTGGCGTTCCTGAAGATTGTGTGGACAGAATTGCAGAAAAATCTATGGTTGATACAGCATTTGGAACTAATCCAATTAAAGCAGATCTTGATGATGTGCGTAAATTAGTAATTGAAAGCATAAATAAAGCCAGATAAGGGAGGCAGTTTTGGAAAATCTTCAAAAATTTTATATTAATGGTAAGTGGGTAAAGCCAAGCTCAAAAAATACTATGCCTGTAATAAATCCTGCAACTGAGGAACAAATTGGAACTGTGGCTATGGGGAATGCCGAGGATGTTGATTTAGCAGTTTCTGCAGCTAATGAAGCATTTGTGACTTTTTCTCAAACAAGTATTCAAGATCGCCTGGACTTACTTATAAAAATAAAAGATGTAACCCAAAAGCGCTTTGAAGAATTAGTAATAGCAATGAGCACAGAAATGGGCGCGCCAATGACCATGGCTAGAGATGCGCAAGCAGATGCAGCGATAGGACATTTAGATGGCTTTATTGATGCCTTAAAAAATTTAGAAGATCAAAAAACTTTACCTAACGGTGATGTACTCTGTAAAGAGGCAATTGGTGTATGCGGCCTAATAACTCCATGGAACTGGCCCATCAATCAAATTACCTTAAAAGTATTACCTGCTATTGCTACTGGTTGTGCAAGTATTCTTAAACCTTCAGAACATACACCTATGTCAGCTGTTGTTTACACAGAAATATTACACGATGCAGGTGTACCTGCTGGTGTTTTTAATCTTGTTCAAGGAAATGGGGAAGACGTGGGTGTTGCTTTATCAAGGCACCCTGATATTCAAATGATTTCATTTACCGGCTCAACGCGTGGTGGTATTTCTGTTACCAAGGAATCCGCGACAACAGTAAAAAAAGTTACACTTGAACTTGGTGGCAAATCTCCAAACTTAGTTTTTGCTGACTGTGATCTTCAAGAAAAAGTTACTGCATCAGTTAATGAATGTATGTTTAATACTGGTCAATCTTGTGATGCACCTACGCGATTATTGGTAGAAAAAAAATGCTATGCAGAAGTTCTAGAAATTGCAAAACAAGCTGCTGAGAATATTTTACTTGGTGATCCCACGAAAGAAGGTGATCATTTGGGTCCGCTTTTCGACAAAATTCAATACGATCGAGTGCAGACAATGATTAAAGTAGGTATTGATGAAGGGGTAACATTGCTTACTGGCGGACTTGGTAAACCTGAAGGATTTGAAACTGGTTGGTATACGAAACCAACAATATTTGCAGATGTGACTAATGATAAACGTGTGGCTCAAGAAGAAATTTTTGGCCCTGTGCTAGTAATCATTCCTTTCGAGGATGAGGCAGATGCCATCAAAATAGCTAATGATACCCCATATGGATTAGCAGCATACATGCAAACTGGAAGTAAAGAACGAGCAGACCGAGTAGCAAGACAATTGCGAGCTGGCGCAGTGCATGTTAATGGAGCAGGATATAATTATGGCTCACCATTTGGAGGATATAAACAATCAGGCAATGGACGTGAAGGTGGCGACATGGGTATCGAAGACTATCTTGAAACAAAGACTTTACATTTTCCATCTTGAATTATAAATGCTCGAAAATTTATCGGCTGCTAAAATTGTATCACTAGTTACCTCAAAGGAAATAAAAACTACTGAAGTCGTAGATTATTATTTAAGTCAAATAAAAAAGTATAACCCCAAACTAAACGCGATTGTTTCTATAAAAAAAGAAGAACAAATAAAAATTGAAGCTAATAAATTTGAAAATTCTTCAAATAAAATTGGGCTAATTCCTGGAATGCCCTTGGCAATAAAAGATATAACGGATGCTAAAGGCTTTCCCACTACTTTTGGGTTGCCTGAATATAAAAATAATATTGCTAGTAAAAACTCAATATTAGTCAAAAGACTAATCAATCAAGGCGCTATAATTATTGGTAAAACTAATACTCCTGAATTGGCTGTAGGGGGTCACACTATGAATAAAATTTTTGGTTCAACAGCAAATGCATATGATACATCAAAGTCGGCGGGGGGTTCTAGCGGTGGCGCCGCTACAGCTGTAGCAGCCTCATTAGTACCATTTGCAGACGGTACAGATATGATGGGATCTTTAAGAAACCCCCCAGCATTTTCAAATTTATATGGATTTCGACCAACCCCAGGTGTTATTCCTGAAGATAGAAGTGATTTTAAAAAAAATTACCCTATTCTACAATCTGCTGGGTGTATTGCTAAAACTCCTAATGAACTAGCACTATTTCTTGATGCAATTGCAGGCAAACATGAGCTTGATCCAATTTCATTTGATTTAACATCTTCTTTCAGAGATAAAGAATTTTCTGATAGAGAGTTTCTGAATTTAAAAATTGCATGGCTAGGGGATATGCAGGGTCAATATAAGTTTGAGTCTGGAATTATTGAACTTTGTGAGAATAAACTTCAAATATTAGAGAAGAATTCAATAAAAATTGAATATTTAAATCCAGGGCTAGATACGGAACTATTATGGGAATGCTTCACAACTTTACGATCTAAAATCCAATATGATGATTATTCTAAAATGGAGTTAATTAGTCTAGAAAATTTAAGTATACCGCCTAGATGGGAATATGATGCTGGTAAGAAAATAAAAAATCAAGATTTTAATAAGTCAATGATTTTAAGAGGTGATTACACTAAAATTGTTAATAGTTTATTTTTGAGATTTGATTTTTTAATCTTGCCTGCAGCACAGATGTTTCCATTTGATAAAAATTTACCTTTTCCAAAAAAGCTAGGCACGATGGAGTTTGATACTTACCATAGGTGGTTAGAAGTAGTTATATTATCCAGTCTTTTCTCATTGCCAACTGTTACTGTACCAGTTGGATTTAGTGAAATGGGATTGCCCATGGGAATGCAAATTATTGCAAAAAAAGGTGCTGATTTAAATTTAATTGCATTCGCAAAAAGATATGAAGAACTATTTAGGCTCTCAAAATTTAAACCTAAAAACTTAGATTAAAAATTATGACACAACAAAAAATAATTAGTGAACCAAATCCTAGTTTGAAAACTCTGCGAGATAATAAAGCGCAATGGAACCTTCCTGAATTTAGACGGGACGGGTATAAAAACCTACATAAAATTAACAGATACGGACTTCTTCTTAGATCTGATCATGTTCTTAAATTACAAAAGAATATTAATCATACTATTGAGAGTATTGATTTAGTCAAAAAAATGACTGACAAAAGATCTTTTTGTTCTTTGATTGTAGGAAAAGACCAAGAAATATTATTAGAAAAATATGCTAATGATTTTTCCGAGTTTCAACCTCAAACAATTATGTCTATTTCTAAAATGTATTTAAATTTATTTATTGGAGAACTAGTAGAACAAAAGAAATTAAATTTAAATGAAAAAATTTCTTTTCACCTTCCAAATATTGGTTCCGGTTATGCCAATGCTAGTATTCAAGATATATTAAATATGAATGTAGATAATCTTTATACTGAGGACTATACCGACTCTTTCTCTTCATCATTTGCTCATGAGTCAGTAGGTGGCTGGAGATTGCCAGATGAATTAGATGAAAATGAAAATCAGGAAGTTTTTTTAAATAAAATAAAATCTGCTAATGAAGCTGCAACAAAGAATTATTCAGATTTTGCAAAATATAAATCAGCAAACTCAGATGTTATTGGAATATTAGTTGAAAAGATAAGTGGTATTTCACTAAGAGAATGGCTATTAAAAAGTGTTGAAGCAGCAGGTTTTGAAGACGCACTTTATATGGCTACAGATAGAGCTGGTATGCCATGGATGTCAGGTGGTGGATGCTTAATCACAAGAGACTTCCTTCGCATGGGATTATTATTCTCTAGAAGAGGGCTAGGTGTTTTAAATAGATCAATTGGATCAAAAAACTTTATAAATGAAACCATCAACTTTTCAGGACCAAAGTATATGGCTTTAGGTAATGATAATTATGTTTTTTATGCCAATCAAGCTATGAAATCTAAAGATTGGATTGGTCATTCTGGTTACGGTGGTCAGTTTTTAATGATAAATTTAAAAACTAATGTAGTTGCTGGATTTTTTTCTGTTCTTGAAACTCCCTCTGCAACTGATGAAAATTATAAAATAGATATGATACAAATGCTTGAAGAAATAGTATCTAGGAACTACTAAAATATTGAGAAAGGTTTAAGTATGAGAGGTTATGTAATGGTTGGTACTAACGATCTAAAATTATCAGAAGAATTTTATGATAAATTGTTAGAAACGGTCGGGCTAAAAAAAATATATATTGATGATTTTTGTATTGGTTACTCTCAACAAGAAGACTCCGATGAAGTAGAATTTTATATTACAAAACCTGCAAATGGTAAGCCAGCAACTTTTGGTAATGGTACTCAAATTTCTTTTTTAACCGATACTAGAAACCAAGTTGAAAAATTTCATACACTTGGGATTGAAATTGGTGGCACAAGTGAAGGTATGCCTGGAACTAGACCAGAAGGCGCCTCTACTTATTATTCATATATAAGAGATCCTTTTGGTAATAAAATTTGCGCTTATACAAATTCAGAGTATTAACCTTCAAAAAGAGACTTATACTTTTTACGTAATTCAGCTTTTTGAACTTTTCCCATAGCATTTCTAGGAAGGTTTTCTATAAAGATAATTTTTTTTGGCTGCTTAAACTTTGCCAATTTATCAGATAAATATTTTTTAACCTCAATCTCCGAAAGACTGTTGTTCTTTCGAACTATTGCAGCAACTACGGCTTCACCAAAATCTTTGTGTGGAGAGCCAAATACCGCTGACTCTAAAATCGACTCAATTTGATCTATTACAGTTTCAACTTCTTTTGGATATACATTCAATCCTCCAGTAATAATAAGATCTTTATCTCTACCAACTATGGTAACGTAACCCTTATGATCTATCTTGGCCATATCACCTGTTATAAAGAAACCATCTTTTCTAAATGAGTCATTTGTCTTATCAGGCATTTGCCAATATCCTTTAAAAACATTTTCTCCCCGTAATTCTATAATACCTATCTCTCCTTGTTTAATTTCATTGCCCTGATCATCTGCAATACGCAATTCAACACCCGGCAAAGGCAGGCCTACAGTCCCAGCAATTCTTTCCTCATCATATGGATTAGAGGTACACATATTTGTTTCTGTCATTCCATATCTTTCAAGAATTTTTTTTCCAGTCCGATCTTCAAATTCTTTATGAGTTTCGGCTAATAAAGGGGCTGATCCAGAAATAAAAAGTCTCATATGATTAGTAAGAGATTTGTCAAATCTCTGATCGCTCAATAATCTAGTATAAAAAGTTGGAACACCCATCATCGTGGTCGCCTTACTCATCCACTCTATAGCTTGATCAATATCAAATTTTGGCAAAAAAATCATAGCGCCGCCAATGTACGCAAGCAAATTAGTCGCTACGAATAAACCATGAGTATGATAGATTGGCAACATATGCAAAAGAACATCATTTTTTGTAAATTTCCAATATTCTTTTAGAACTTTTGTGTTTGATAAAAGGTTTTTATGACTGAGTATTGCACCTTTAGATTTACCCGTAGTACCCGATGTATATAGAATTGCTGCCAAATCTTCAGGACTTCTCTCGATGGCTTCAAATTTTATATCCTGATTTTTGGCATAATCCATAACTGACCCAGACTCATCCGAGTTTAATGTCAATATAGTTATAGATTTATCAACTGATGAAAGTAATTGATCTTCTATTTTTTTATCAATTACAATTATTTTGGCTCCAGAGTCCTCTATAAAATATTCTAACTCACTAAGTGTATAGCCTGTGTTCAGTGGCAAATAAACGCCACCAGCTTTTAGTGTCGCTGCATACAAAGCAATTTGTAAGTTTGACTTTTCAGCTTGAACTGCAACTCTTTCTCCTGGCTTCATACCTTTTTGAATCAATAGATTCGCAATTTGATTGATTGTTTTGTGAAATTCAGAATAAGTAATCTTCCCATTATTATTTATCAAGAATAAATCTGGGCTTTGTTTTGTAGGTTCAAAAATAGCATCAAATAAATGATTAGATTTTGACATATCTTATTTATTAAATTGTTGTTTCTTTATAATCAGAACAAATAGCTGAAAGTGAGGATACATTTATCTCTGTTCCAAGGCCAGGTTTATTATTTAGCGTTGCATGACCTTCATTAATTTTAAAACTAATGTCAGAAAATCTCTTAGCATGAGGTAAATATTCAGGATAAATTTCTGCCATATCAGTATTATCATTAGCAGCACAGAAGTGAAGCATTGCTGATGCAGCAATAGACATAGAATTCCAACAATGGGGTGAAATTTTAACATTCTTTTTTGAAGACAACTTGGATATTGCAACCATATCAAGAATACTCCCAACTGCAGCAATGTCAGGGTTAAAAATATCTGCAGCTGATTCCTTTAGCAATTGTTTAAAATGTGGAATTTCAAATTGTTTTTCTCCCGTTACAACCCTTAATTCAGTTAGCTTTTTAATTTCAATTAAGCTTTGAATATCTTCTCCATCTACAGGTTCCTCATACCAGTAAGGTTGGAACTTGCTTACTAGTGGAGCCAATCTTATAGCTAAATTTAAGTCATCAGGACACGCTAAGTCGAGCATCAAAGGAATTTTTGTACCTATTGAGTTACGAATAGATGATACACATTCAGCAGCTTCTTCTATGGTTCGATTTTGAAGAGGATATATCTTTATACCCCCATAGCCTTCATCTAATAATTGAACCGCTCTTTCACTTAAAGCTTTTATGCTGGGAGATTTTTCACTCCACGTATTTGCATAAACAGGTATTTTATCTTTGATCTTGTTTGATAATAAATGTGATAAAGGTTTATTTTTTAATTTTCCTTGAATATCCCATAAACTTATTTCTATCGCATTAGTTGCTGCAGAAAAATCTATACCACGATGTTTATTTGAAATTTCCTTTGCCTTATAATTAAATGTGCTTGGTAATAAATTATCCATCGAAACAATTATACTAGACAATTTGTGTATGAATTCGGCTATACCACTCTCTCTTAATGGTAAAGTAAAAGCTTCGCCCCAGCCTTCAATACCTGTGTCTGTTGTAAGTCGAACAAATAAAAAAGGTTTTATTTCTGACCAACTATCATCACTTAAAGTTGGATAAGTTATCCACGTTTCTATTTTTGATAATTTCATAACTATTTATATTTATAATAGCTTTCTTGTGAAATATCACCACTCCATCTCCAACTCCAAACTATGTGGTGGTTTTCTGTGCGATTAGCATGGCTTACCATTGATGGATGATGAATATAGTCACCAACTTGACCAAGCACTTCAGGCTCATCATTTTTACTAAAATAGCCTTGACCACCGATAATAAAAAATGTTTCTTCAGCAGGATGCTTGCGAGCAGGATAATCAATATTTGGCATTTGCATAAGTATGCCTACCTCATAATCATTAGATTTAAATATTCCAGTAGGTCCCAATAAAACAAATTGAATAAATTCTTTTTTCAAATCTTCGTCTATTCTGCCGCCCATACTTGAACGCTCCCAAGGTAAATAGTTTGATATTTCTTTTATTTGTTGAGCCAGTATGTGATCTTTTTTTGAAATGTAGCTATCAAAGATATTCGATAACTCATCATTAGAATTTTTTTTAAGATTGGGTGTTTTATCTCTAATTTTATCAAGAGCCTTGGCTGTAAGAAGTCCATTATTAGAACCTTCATTTTGATATATAGTTATAAGGTTTAAAATAGAGTCTCTAAAAATCTTTTCTACGCTCATAGTAGTTAATTTATACCATGCCTCGTCTTACACTAGTAATTTTTTTACATATTGATTGTTATCTAATAATTTAATTATGAATAATTAAATATCTTTATTTAATCAATTAATATAATTTTAGTGATAAACCATTATTTGGAGAAATGAATGAATAAAGATGTAATAATTTCATGTGCGGTAACTGGATCTGGAGATACAGTTGGAAAACACCCTGCAATACCTGTCACTCCTGAAGAAATTGCAAATGCAGCTATTGAAGCTGCTTCTGCTGGTGCTGCAATAGCGCATATGCACGTTAGAAACCCTGAAACTGGAAAAGCTACACGAGATGATGAGCTTTACAAAGAAGTAGTTAGTAGAATTAAAGAAAATGGAACTGATGTAATTATTAATCTTACAAGTGGTATGGGTGGAGACATAGAAATTGGTCCCGAAGATGATTTACTAAAATTTGGACCTAATACTGATTTTATTAACGCCATGGAAAGGCTTAGCCATGTAGAAAAAATACTTCCAGATATATGTTCTTTGGATTGTGGCACTCTTAATTTTGGTGATGGCAATATGATTTATGTTAGCACGCCTGAACAACTAAGAATTGGTGCAAAAAGGATACAAGAACTTGGTGTAAAACCTGAATTAGAAATATTTGATACTGGGCATATGTGGTTTGCTAATCAAATGTATAACGAGGGTCTGTTAGATGCTCCAGCGCTTTATCAAATTTGTTTAGGCATACCCTACGGAGCTCCAGCAAATACCAGTTCAATGGAAAATATGGTTAAGATGGTTCCTGAAGGAAGCAATTGGGCAGCATTTGGAATTGGTGCTATGCAAATGCCTATGGCCGCACAAGCAGTTTTACTAGGTGGTAACGTAAGAGTTGGACTTGAAGATAATCTTTATTTAGAAAAGGGAGTTTTTGCGTCAAATGGAAGTTTAGTAGAAAAGGTAGGCTCATTAATTAATCATATGGGTGCAAGTATAATGAGTGCTAAAGATGCACGTAAAAAATTAGGTTTGAAAAATGCATAAAAATAAAATTGTTTCAATAATTGGAACAGGAGTAATTGGTGCAGGATGGGCGGCTAGGTTTATTGCCAGTGGTTATTATGTTCAGGCATATGATCCTAACCCAAAGTCATTAAAAAAATTAAAAGTTGATGTAAAAAAAGCTCTTACTAGTTTGAAAAAAATTGGTTTAAATAACAATGCCTCAATCAAAAATCTAAGTCTTTTTTCAAACCTAAATGATGCTTTAAATAAAACATCTTTTGTACAAGAAAATGCACCAGAAAATGAAAAATTAAAAACTTCTTTATTAAAAAAAATTGACTCATTGTTAGATAGAAAAATTCTTATAGCTTCAAGTTCATCAGGGCTACTCCCTACTAAAATACAGTCACAATGCAAAAATCCAAGTAGAGTTTTAATTGGTCACCCATTTAATCCTGTTTATTTACTACCATTAGTTGAAATTGTTAAAGGTAAAAAAACTTCACAACAATCAGCTCTCAAATTAAAGAAAATATATCTAGATATAGGAATGAAACCTCTTATGGTAAGAAAAGAAATTGAAGGGTACATTTCTGACAGATTACAAGAAGCTCTATGGAGAGAAGCTCTTCACTTAATTAAAGACGGTATTGCCTCAACTGAGGAAATTGATGATGCTATTGTATATGGTCCAGGTTTAAGATGGGCATTTATGGGGGTCTGTCTTACATTTCATTTGGCAGGAGGGAATGAGGGAATGAAGCACATGCTTGAACAATTTGGACCAGCTTTGAAATTGCCATGGACAAAATTAAAAGCTCCTGAATTAGACAAAAATCTCAAAAACAGAATGATAGTTGGCACAAAAAAACAAGCTGGTAAATTTAGTATTAATGATCTAGAAAAACAAAGAGATAAATTTCTTATTGAAATTATGAAAACTTTAAATAATAATCATAATAACAAGTTTCCAAACTGGAGTACTAAATATAATAACTTTAAGTAATGTCTGAGAAACTATCCATTAAAGAGGCTAAAAAAGATATTAGAGATTTCATTGTTGAATGGAATGACGGACATATAAGTCAATTTAATTACTTGTGGTTAAGAGATAATTGCCCATCTGATATACATCCAACTGCAAGAGAAAGAACATTCAATTTGTTGACTGTATCTGAAAATATTCAACCCAAGGAATTTAGTTTTTGTAAAGATAAGCTTATAATCAAATGGAATGAAGGTAATCATACTAGTGAGTTTCCCACTGAATGGTTAAGAGAAAATTGCTATACTTTAAAAAATTCACAATCATATGAATCTCCATATGTACTTTGGGACAATAGTTTATCTAAATCTTTAGATAAAATAAAAATTGACTGTGCAGAAATAATGGAAGGTGACGAAGGTATTCTTAAATATTTAAAACAACTCCATTACTATGGCTTTTCACTTGTTGAAAATGGTCCAACAGGAAAAAACTCTGGTGCAGAGGTATTAGAAAGAATAAGTCATTTCCGACAAACTTTTTTTGAAACACCATTTGAAGTAATAAATATTCCTAATCCAAATAATTCTGCATATACCGCTTTAGGTTTAAGAAATCATCTTGACTTGCCATACTATGAAATACCTCCAGGTTATCAGTTTTTACATTGCTTGGTGAATGATGCCACAGGGGGAGACTCAACTGCAATTGATGGTTTTAAAGTTGCTTCCTATATGAAAGAAAAGTTTCCAAAGTTTTTTAAAGTACTTACTGAAGTTCCAGTAAAATTTGTAAATCGTGATTATACACAAAATACAACTAGGGTTTTGCATGCCCCTTTAATTCTATTAGACAAGGATAGTGATTTTCATATCATAAGATTTAGTATTGCATATATGAGTATTATGGACTGCTCCCCAGATAAAATGGATTTATTCTATAGAGCATATAGAAAATTTGCAGAGCTACTTCATGATGATATGTTTACAGTTAGATTTAGACTAAAAGCTGGTGATATATTTTCATTTAATAATCTGAGACTTCTTCATGGACGAACAGAGTTTGATCCCAACTCAGGAAATAGGCATCTTCAGGGCTATTATATGGATCGTGATGAAATTAGAGGTAGGTTAAGTTTTTTAGAAAACCAAATTGATTAATTATTTCTTAAGATACTAGCAACTTCTTTATCGGATATTGAACCTACTATATTGTTCTGATCATCTACTACACCTAATGTGGATCTAGTATCCAATATAGTTGGTAAACATGATTCAATACTATCATTCATATTAACTTTAGGACCTTCTGTACCTTGGCTATTGCTTATCATTATTGATTTTACTTTAAGTACTTTTGCCCTATTAACATCTTGAACAAACTTGGTCACATAATCATCTGCGGGGTTTAGTAAGATCTCTTCAGGTTTACCATTTTGTACAAGTTTACCTCCATTTAATATAGCAATTTGGTCACCAAGTTTTAGCGCTTCATCTAAATCATGAGTTATAAACATTATTGTTTTCTTTAAATTTTTCTGTAACTCAAGTAATTGATCTTGCATATCAGATCTAATAAGAGGATCAAGAGCACTAAACGCTTCATCCATCAGTAATATATCTGGATCATTTGCTAATGCTCGGGCGAGCCCTACTCTTTGTTGCATACCGCCAGAAAGTTGATTAGGAAATTTATATTCAAATCCATTAAGGCCCACTTTATCTATCCAAAACATTGCTGTTTCGTTAGATTCTGCTTTTTCAACGCCCTTAATACTTAAACCTAATTGTACATTATCAATTATGTTTTGGTGGGGAAAAAGACCGAAACGTTGAAAAACCATTCCAGTTCTTGTTCGTCTAAAGTCTAATAGCTCATTCTTATCTAGCTTCGTAACATCCTGATTATCAACTAGCACAACACCCTCAGTTGGTTCAATAAGTCGATTAATGTGTCGAATAAGAGTAGATTTTCCTGAACCTGATAGTCCCATAACAACTTGAATAGTCTGCTCTTCAATATCTAAATTAATATTGTCTAGCCCTAATACGTGGTTATATTTTGCAAGCAGCTCATCTTTATTTACACCATTCTTCACTTCTTGCGTCATCTCTTTAGCTTTTGGTCCAAAGATTTTATAGAGTTTTTCTATTTTTATTTTTACTTTACTCACGCGAACCCGCTCTATGCTGCTGTAATCTTTTTCCATAAGATTGTGAAACTCTATCAAATATTATTGCTAGAGCAACGATTGCTAATCCATTGAGTAATCCCATTGTGAAGTACTGATTAGCAATTGCTTTGAGTACTGGTTGACCTAATCCCTTAACACCAATCATTGAAGCAATAACAACCATTGCCAAAGCCATCATTATAGTTTGATTAATTCCTGCGAATATTGTTGGCAAAGCTAAAGGCAATTGTACACGAAAAAGTTTTTGTCTTTTATTTGCACCAAATGCATCCGCAGCTTCTAAAACTTCTTTATCTACTTCTCGAATACCTAAGTCAGTCAATCTAATTATTGGTGGTATAGCATAAATTACTACAGCTAATAGACCTGGAACTTTTCCTATGCCTAATAGCATGACCACTGGAATTAAATAAACAAAACTAGGCATTGTCTGCATTATGTCCAAAACCGGGGAAACCATTGATCGCGCCCTGTCTGAGCCTGACATTAAGATTCCAATTGGTATACCTAGACCTATTGATATAAAAGTACATACACCAATAATACTAACAGTGGACATTGTATCTTCCCACATTCCAAAGTAGCCAATTAAAATAAATGCAACAAAGGAACCAATCGTTAAATAAATACTTCTACTTCCAAAGTATATGAGCAGCAAAAATACTAGAATAACCAGTGGCCAAGGCGAATTTTGAAGTACTTTTTCAAACCAAACCAGAAAATATAAGACTGGATCAAAAACTGCTTCAATTGCATCGCCATACTCTCTAGAAAAATTTCGGTAGGCCCCATCAACAGTTTTTTTAAAAAGACGAAGGCCTGCCTTACTCATTTCTGGGAATGTACTAAAAAACTCAACCATAGATTTGAAAATTTATTGAAAAAAATAAATGACGGGCAGTTAATTACCCGTCATTTAATATCTTTTTTTATAGTGCAGATTCTATTTTAGCTTTGGCTGAACCATCAACCCAGCTATGCCATTCACTATAATTCTTTAAGAAATGCATTGCTGCATCTTCACCAGTCGCTTGGTTATCGTCTTTCCAAGCTAACAGCGCATTAATCGTACTATTTGGAAGCGCTCTTTTGACAATATAGTCCATGCCAATTCCAGCTTCTTGCTTAAAGCGATCTGTTACTACTGTATAAACTGATGAAACCACCCATGAGTTTTTCTGAGGATCAGCACAATCTTCTTGAGAAGTACAGCTGTTCCACTCATCATTATCATGAGGCACATCAAAGCTTAATTTTTTCATTGGATATTTACCGAGTATAGCTGTCGGTGCCCAATAGTAACCAAACCATCCTTCACCTTTGCCATATGCTTCAGCAATTGATCCAGCTAGTGCGCCACCAGATCCAGGATCAACAATTCTAAAGCCTGCTTCTTCACCGCCAAAGGCTTTAAATAAATTGCCTGTACTTAACTGACAGTTCCAGCCTGACGGACATGTATATAATGCACCGCTTCCACCTTCTGGATGAGGAAATAAATCAGGACGTGCCAAAGCATCTTCGACAGTTTGAATTTCAGGATTAGCATCAGCTATATACTGAGGAATCCACCATCCTTCTTCACCTGTATCAGAAAAGACTTCTGCAGCGTAATGTAGTCTGCCTTCAGCAGTTGCAGCATCAAGGGCTGTTCTCACAGCGTTAATCCATAATTCTGGCGCAACATCTGGTTCACCTTTTTCCATCATTGAAGTTGCAGTAGGCATAGTAGCTCCAGGAACTAGTTCCACTTCACATCCATAACCATTTTCTAGAACAACTTTATCAATATGAGCAAACATTTCAGCTGACGCCCAATCCATCTCAGCAACAGTTATGGAGCCACATTCAGTTTGTGCTACTTTCTGTTCTGAACACCCAGCGAACCCGAGTGCGATACCAAGAAATAAAATTCCAGATACCATTAGTTTTTTTGATATATTCATTATTTTAACCTCTAAATTTATTAAGATAGAAATTATTAAAACATGGATATAATGCAGGTAAAAGCTAAAAAAAATTAAAATTTGATAATTAATAATAATAAATTAAAGCAATGATTTAATTGACTTTTCTTGAACTATATAACTCTACTAATGGTGCACTTAAAATAAATAATGCCCCTAATAACTCGCGTATTGAAATTAATTCATTGGCAATTAGGTAGGCAGATATTATTCCAATCACAACTTCAAACATAAGAAGTATTCCTGCTCTTCCTGGATCTACCTGATCTTGGCCATAAGTTATTAGCCAATAACCCGGTAGCAACCATATAAACGCAAAAGCTAAAATAATTAAATATGTTTGAAATAAAATTTGTGAATTAAAGCCACTAATTATTTGACCATCTGGTAATAGGGTTGCTATCAAAACAAAGACGCCCCCCATCAAAATAAAAATTGATGTTCCAAAATTAACATCAAGTTCTTCATTAACACGAATTAAACTTGCACATATCGACCAAAGCAGTCCTGAAAGTATTCCAAAAATATCAGCTAAAGAATTAGGTAAAAAATTACCTTTGTCTAAACCAGTTATTATAAAAAGACCAATAAACCCAGCTGTTATTGATAAAGCTCGTGAAACAGTAAGAGGAACTTTCAAAAAGACTATTTCAATAATCGTACTCCACACAGCTGTGAGATAGAAAAAAATTAAAATTCTTGCAACATTGCCTCTTAATAATCCTTCATTGTACAAACACATTGCTGCTGCCCCCATAGTCGCAGCAACTAAGGTAAGCATGATATTTCTTTTCGATAACAAATGAATATTCTTAAGAGAAAAACATAAAAGAAATAATCCTGCTATTAAAAAACTTAGTGTTAAAGGTATAGCGTTGTTGTTTGCAGATTCATTTAAAAGTCTAAGTGGAAACCACCATGTCCCCCATAATAAGGTAGATAAAATTATTGCAAAATTTGGATTGATATTTTTAAACATTGATTATGTAATATACTATAGTAATTGTGTTTTATATATTTAACTTATGAAAATAAAAAATTATACCTTCATTATCATTGGTGCTGGGTCAGCTGGATGTGTGTTAGCAAATAGACTTTCAGAAAATCCTTCAAATGATGTATTGCTAATAGAATCTGGTCCGTCAGATAAAACTTGGAAGACAGCAATGCCTGCAGCTCTCCTATATACAATGCATGATCCAAAATATAATTATCTTTATAATACTGAACCTGAAACTTATATGAATAATAGACGAATGTTTTGTCCAAGAGCAAAAATGCTTGGTGGTTGCTCATCTCACAATGGTATGGTTCATGTTAGAGGAAATGCGATGGACTTTGAAAATTGGTCTCAAGCAGGTTTACGTGATTGGAACTATGCAAATGTTTTACCTTATTTTCAAAAATCAGAAAACGTTGAAGGTCTTTCTAAAGATTTTCGTAATTCAGAGGGACCACTTAGATTATCAAGATCAGAAAATGGCAGTGTATTGTCAAAAGTGTACTTAGAAGCTGCATCGCAGGCAGGTTATGAAATCAATAATGATATGAACGGTTATAAACAAGAGGGTTTTGGATTAATGGATACAACAATTTCCAAAGGTAAAAGGCAAAGTACTAGCTATACTTACCTCCACCCAGTATCTAATCGAAAAAACCTGACAATAAAAACTGATCTTACTGTAAAAAAAATTATTATTGAAAATAAAAAAGCAATTGGTGTTGAATGTATAAGTAAAAAAGAAATAATTAACTATTATGCGGATGGTGAAGTATTACTATCAGCTGGCGCGATAAATTCTCCTCAAATATTAATGTTATCGGGACTTGGTTCACAGAAACAACTTAATGAGCATGGAATAAATACCTTGGTAAATTTAGAGGGTATTGGACAAAATTTACAAGATCATCTTGAAACATACGTTCAATATGAGTGCACTAAACCTGTAACTCTTTTTAATGAATATAATCCTATAAATATGGCTCTGACAGGAATTGAATGGTTTTTATTTAAGACAGGTACAGCAGCCCACTCAAACTTAGAGACTGGTGGGTTTGCAAGGAGCAATGATTTAGTTGATTACCCAAATATTCAATATCATTTTTTCCCTTCTCTAGTTTTAGATCATGGCAGAACTAACCCAGATCGTCATGCATTTCAAGCACATGTAGGTCCAATGAGACCAACTAGCAGGGGTGAGATAAAATTAAAATCTGATGATCCATATGCAGCTCCATCTATTAGATTTAACTACATGCAAACGGAGCATGATCTTAAAGAAATGAGAGAGGGAATAAGATTGGCTCGTGAAATTTTTCAGCAGAAAGCATTTGATGAATTTAGAGGCAAGGAAATTAATCCTGGAAATGTTGATAATGATAATGATTTAAATGAATTCATTAGAAACAAGGGAGATACTGCCTATCACCCTTGTGGTACGTGTAAAATGGGTAAAGATAATACTTCGGTTGTAAATGAAAAGTTACAAGTATATGAAATAGAAAATCTTCGAGTAGTAGATGCATCTATAATGCCAAAGATAATTACAGGAAATTTAAATGCAACAACTGTGATGATTGCTGAAAAAGCCTCTGACTATATATTGGGACAGTCACTGCCTGCAAACAATGTAGAATTTTATAGAGCAGGATAACGTTATTTCAGCTTAAATTTTTTAATATTCTTTCCATCCTTTATTGAAAAAATCTCAATAAAATCATCCCCATTAATTGCATAATAGATAGTAATTGTCTCATTATTACTAGTAATACTCTGAATTTCTGCATTATCAGCTAAATTAATATCTGTCACAATGTCTATATCTGAGTTATCACTAGTGAGTAAAGTATCATCATTTAATCTATAAATAATTGTGGAAATAATAGTTATAACACCAGCAATAATTAAAACTCCCATGAATATCACAAGAAACTTCAACCCCTTAAGATTATTCTGATTATCAGCCATGAGTAGTAAAATGCATCATCTTGAAGTAAATGTAAATAAATACATTGGCCAAAGACTAGACAAATTTATTGCAGAGAAGCAACCAGAAATTAGTCGCTCTAAAATTAAGTCATTAATAAAAAATGGATCTATAACTGTTAATGCAGCGATAAAAGACCCAGACTACAAACTTATATTGCATGATAAGATAATTATTAAGGAGTCAATAAAGGAAGGCTATAAATTACTAGGCGAAAATATTCATCTTAATATTGTCTACGAAGATAAAGACTTAGTAATAATTGATAAACCTGCAGGATTGGTTGTTCACCCTGGAGCAGGAAATAAAAAAGGGACTTTGGTAAATGGATTAATTCACTTATATGGTAAAAACTTATCTACCGCTGGAGACGCTAATAGACCAGGCATAGTGCATCGTATTGATAAAGATACTAGTGGTTTACTAGTTGTAGCAAGAAATGACTCTGCGCATATGAAATTATCAAAACAATTTGAAGAACACACAATTACAAGAAAATACTTAGCACTTTGCTGGGGCAAAATAAAACCAGCATCAGGAAAAATAGAATCTTTAATATCACGAAGTAATAAAAATAGAATTAAGATGATGACTTCAAAATTAAAAGGGAAAAAAGCAGTTACGAATTATAAAACTTTAGAAGTATACAAAGATAGCGCTTGTAACTCGATTGCCTCATTAGTTGAGTGCAATTTAGAAACAGGCAGAACACACCAAATTCGTGTTCATTTAACTGAAAAAGGGAATTCAATTATAGGAGATAAGGTTTATGGAAAGGCGCCTAAGCTCAAAATAAAAGCTTTAAGCCCTTTAACACAGAGCTTAATTAAAAATCTTCCAGGACAAGCTTTACATGCTTATTATCTTGGTTTCAAACACCCTACTAAAAATAAAAGTGAAGAATTTCAATCACTTAAGCCTAAATACTTGAGTAATTTGATTAATTCTATTAAAAACGAGATCTCTTGAAATTAGAGGCCAAAGAACCAATATAATGTATTATGAGTGATAACGTAAATTTACCATCTTTATCCAATGAAGGCAGTTTAACTCACTACCTTCAACAAATAAAAAAGTTCCCAATGCTGTCTCAAAAGGAAGAAATGTCCCTTGCTAGAAAGTGGATTAATAAAGGTGATACTGCTGCGGCCCATAAACTTGTAACAAGTCACTTACGATTAGTTGCAAGAATAGCAATGGGCTATAAAGGTTATGGGCTTCCTATTACTGAACTAATATCAGAAGGCAATATTGGTTTGATGCAGGCAGTTAAGAAATATGATCCAGAAAAAGGATTTCGTCTATCCACATATGCTATGTGGTGGATCAGGGCAGCCATACAAGAATACGTTTTAAAGTCTTGGAGTCTTGTGAAAATTGGAACTACTGCTGCGCAAAAAAAACTATTTTTCAATTTAAAAAAAATAAAAAATCAACTTACAAGCTATAATGACGGTTCACTTAAACCCGACCAAGTAAAAGAAATTGCAGAGAGACTAGATGTAACAGAAGCTGAGGTATCAGATATGGAAGGGAGAATATCCGGCACAGACTATTCATTGAATGCAGTTGTTTCTGAAGATGGAGAAAGTGAATGGCAAGACTGGCTAGTAGATGAAGATGCAGATCAAGAAGTAAAACTAGCTGAAAAAGAAGAACTTAGCAAAAGAAAGAACTTGCTTTCAAAGGCAATAAATATTTTAAACGAAAGAGAACAAGAAATTATTCACGCAAGAAAATTATCTGAAGTTCCTAAAACCCTTGAGGAGCTAAGCAAAGCTTATAAAATTAGCAGAGAAAGAGTAAGACAGATTGAAGAAAAAGCTTTTGCAAAACTTCAATTAGAAATGGTTAACCTTGCAAAAGAAACTAAACTCATAAGCGCTTAACTAAACACATCATTCAATAAAATTGTATCTTCTCTTTTTGGACTTGTTGATACCAAGTCAATTTTAGCTCCAATTAAATCACTGAGCCTATTGATATAATTTACTGCTTTTTCAGGAAGTTCTTCTATATTTTGACTTCCAGCAGTTTTTGAATTCCAGCCTTCAATTTCCTCATAAATAGGTTTTATATTAGCTTGATCAAACTCAGAACTAGGAAAATAATCAATTTTTTTACCTTTAATCTCATAGCCAATACAAACTTTTAATACTTTAAATGTATCTAAAACATCTAATTTAGTTAACGCAATTCCATTGATGCCTGATTGCTGAACAGCCTGACTAACAAGAACTGTATCAAACCATCCGCATCTTCTCTTTCTATTGGTCACCGTGCCAAACTCATGACCAATTTCGCCAAGTTTTTGTCCTATATCATTATCTTCCTCTGTTGGAAACGGCCCTGAACCAACTCGAGTTGTATACGCTTTAGTGATCCCCATTACATGATTTATTCTATTAGGATTCAAACCACTTCCAATCGCAGCATAACTAGAATGAGTGTTTGATGAGGTGACAAATGGATAAGAACCATGATCAATATCTAGCAAGAAACCCTGAGCGCCTTCAAATAGAATTTTATTTTCTGGCTTATTAATTTCTCTAGATATTTCTATAATTGACTTGGCATAAGGCATAATTACTTGCCCAAGATCGAAAACCTCATTCACTACTGAGGAGGCCTCATATTCTATTTCTCCATATCCACGCATCAGGGCATTATGATGATTTAATAAATTATCTACTTTTAATTTGAGCTGATTTTTATCAAATAAATCACATACTCTGATTGATCTTCTAGCAACCTTATCTTCATAAGCAGGTCCTATACCTCTCTTAGTTGTCCCAATTTTACTTTTACCAGCATTAATTTCTCTTAATTCGTCAAGCTTTTGATGTAGTGGTAAAATAATAGAAGCTTTATCAGAAATACTTAAATTTTGAGGAGAAATATTAATATTTCTATCTGTTAGTCCTTTAATTTCTGTGATTAAAGCTCTTAAATCTAATACAACACCATTGCCAATAATTGATTTTTTGTCAGCTCTCAAAATACCTGATGGTAATAAATTTAATTTATAGGTTTCATTATCGATAACAAGTGTATGTCCAGCGTTGTGCCCACCTTGAAATCTAACTACAACATCAGCTTTACTGGAAAGCCAGTCCACAATTTTTCCTTTGCCCTCATCTCCCCACTGAGAACCAATAACCACTACGCCTGTCATTTATAACTTTCTATATTTTTGTAAAAAAAGAATCAACTTCACTTATTACTTTATCAAGAATAATTAAATTTTTACACTCAATCATTACTCTTAAAAGAGGTTCAGTTCCAGACATTCTAACTAAGATTCTGCCTTCGTCACCTAGAATATTTTCCCAGTTATTTATTTTTTTTATTGTTTCATCCTCTTTTAAGAATTCAGTATCTTTTAAATTGAAATTAATTAATCTTTGAGGTAATGGCTCAAAAACATTCAAAGTTTTACTTGCTGGCTGTTTTTTTTCTATAATTATTCTTAAGACTTGAAGTGCAGTAATCATGCCATCTCCAGTGGCAATGAAGTCTCTCAATATTATATGTCCTGATTGTTCTCCACCAATATTGGCACCTTCATTGAGCATCATTTCTTTTACATACCTATCCCCAACACTTGCTCTTTGTAATTTTATATTGTGTTTATCCAAAATATTTTCCAAACCTAAATTTGACATTTTAGTTGCAACCACTTTGTCAACTGATAGTTGATTATATTTATGCCAGTGTATCGCAATAAGTCCTAAAATTTGGTCTCCATCAATTACCTTTCCTTTTTCATCACAAATTATTATTCTATCACCATCACCATCTAAACTAATTCCTAGATCAGCATTTTCTTCAATAACTCTCTTTGCCATGGTTTCAGGATGAGTTGAGCCACATTCATGATTTATATTTACTCCATTTGGCTCAACACCAAGAGTAATTACTTCCGCACCAAGTTCCCATAAAATTATTGGCGCAGCTTTGTAGGCAGCTCCATTAGCGCAATCAAGTACTATTTTTAAGCCATCTAAGTTTAATTTTTTTGGAAAAGTATTTTTTTGAAATTCAATATACCTTGCATTTGCATCTTCTAAGCGTTTTGCCCTTCCCATTTTTTTTGGATCTACAAGATGTTTTTCAATGCTTGAATCCATCAGCTCCTCTATTTCAACTTCGAGTGCATCTGGTAATTTGTCCCCATTTTTATCAAATATTTTAATACCGTTATCTAAATATGAGTTATGTGATGCAGAAATCATAATTCCTAAATCGGCGCGCATTGACTTTGTAAGCATTGCAACTCCTGGTGTTGGTATTGGACCAAGTAGCAAAACATCAAGCCCCATTGACAATAGTCCTGAAGTTATTGCCTGCTCAATTGTATATCCAGATAATCTTGTGTCTTTACCAATTACCACTCTATGACGATGTTCCCCTTTAGTAAACACCTTGCCAAGGGCCATACCTAAACGCATCATTGTTAAACCATTTAGTTTAGGACTGTTAGATGGCGCACGAATCCCATCTGTTCCAAAATATTTTTTTTTCATCTTTTTATTATTTAATATTTTTAAAAACTTTAATTGCTTGAGAAGTTTCATAAACATCGTGTACTCTAAATATTTGTACACCTTGATTTAGAGCATAAATAACGCTAGAAATTGAACCCCCAAGTCTTTTTTCTTCTAATGCATTTTTGTGCAATTTTCCAATGAAACTTTTTCTTGAAGATCCCAATAAAATTGGACAACCCAAGGAATGGAATAAAGCAATGTTTGAAATTAGACTCAAATTTTGTTTCACACTTTTACCAAAACCAATTCCGGGGTCTAGTATTATTGATTTTTTATCAATTTTATTTTTTACGCATGTAGCTATATTTTTCTTAAAAAAATCATATACATCTAAAACTACATTGTCATATTTAATATTTAATTGCATGGTTTTGGGAGTTTTAATTGAATGCATTAATACAAATGGGATTTTTTTATTTTTAATAATTTCTATAGATCTGCCACTATACCTCAATCCAGATACATCATTAATTAATTCAACTTTATTTTTTATACCTTCAACCATGACTTTAGGCTTTCTAGTATCAAGTGAAATAATCATTTTTTTATTTTCTTTTTTAATTTTTTTTATTATTGGAATCACTCTTTCAATTTCAAGTTTTTCATTTACATTCGATGCACCAGGTCGAGTTGACTCTCCACCAATATCTATAATGTTGGCGCCATCTTTAATCATTTGTTTTGCGTATTTGGCGGCTTTTTTTATGTCATTGTATTTGCCGCCGTCTGAAAAACTATCAGGTGTAACATTTAATATCCCCATTATATTTGGCTGATCAAAGCTTAATGAAGCAATTTTTTTTCGAGGATTAGTAATATTTTGTAGCTGTGCATTAACAGAATTTAATTCATTTCTATTTAATGAATCCAACTCATCTAATTTTATACACTTTTTTATAACTTGATTTTTACTTCTACTAACTATTTCAACACTGCTAAAGTAAAGTTTTGAAGATCCAAGTTTTAAACAGTTTTTTGGTTTATTTAGGCTTTGAGAAAAAATGGGGCGCACATAGTATTTCATTCACACCTCAGCATAATTTCCAATTGAAATTTAAGATGTTTGAGGTTTTGGCTTAAAATCAGGCCCAACTTCCGATTTAGGCTTTCCACTTTTAGGAACAGACGGTCCTGCATTCTTAATCTCGTCCTCAGGATTAGCTCTATTTATTGAACCGTTCTTTAATAATACCTTTATTTCATCAAGCTCAAGTGTTTCATACTCAATCAAACCTTTTGCAAGAGTATGTAAATCTTTAATATTATCATTTAGAATTTCTTTTGTTTTTGCATATGCTTTATCAATAAGTTTTTTAATCTCAGAGTCGATAGCTTTTGCTGTTTCTTCAGAAACATTCTTATGTTTTTGAACGGATCTTCCTAAAAAAACTTCTTCATCATTTTCTGAATATAAAACAGGTCCTAATTTTTCACTCATACCAAATTGAGTTACCATTTCTCTTGCTGTTTTAGTAACCTGCTGAATATCACTAGATGCACCAGAGGTAACTTTATCATGTCCAAAAATTATTTCTTCAGCAACCCTACCGCCAAGAGCGCTGACCATTCTTGCCTCATACTCTTCTCTTGTGACAGATATAATATCTCTTTCAGGAAGATACATAACCATACCTAGTGCTCTACCACGTGGAATAATAGTTGCTTTATGTATTGGCATAGAAGCAGGAAGATTCAAGGAGCATAGTGCATGACCTGCCTCATGATAAGCAGTGAGCTTGATTTCATCCTCAGTCATCACAGCCGATCTTCTCTCTGCGCCAAATGCAACTTTATCTCTAGACTCTTCAAAATCTATCATCGTTACAACTTTTTTATTTTTTCTTGCTGCCAAAAGTGCTGACTCATTAACCAAGTTTGCAAGATCTGCTCCTGAGAATCCAGGTGTGCCTCTGGCTATAGTTCTAATATTTACATCTGGTGCATATGATATTTTTTTCATATGGACTTTTAAAATAGCCTGTCTTCCAACAAGATCAGGGCTTGGAACAACAACTTGTCTATCGAATCTACCCGGTCTTAACAGGGCCGGGTCAAGAACATCAGGTCTATTAGTAGCTGCCACTATAATTACACCTTCTTGTGCGTCGAAACCATCCATCTCAACTAAAATTTGATTAAGAGTTTGCTCTCTCTCATCATTTCCACCACCAAGGCCAGCACCACGACTCCTTCCAACAGCATCAATTTCATCTATAAATATTATACAAGGAGCATGTTTTCTTCCTTGTTCAAACATATCTCTAACTCTTGAAGCCCCAACACCTACAAACATTTCAACAAAGTCTGATCCAGATATACTGAAAAAAGGAACTCCAGCTTCGCCTGCTACAGCTCTAGCTAATAAAGTCTTTCCAGTTCCTGGTGAACCAACTAACAATGCTCCTTTAGGAATTCTTCCACCTAGTTTTTGAAACTTACGTGGATCCTTTAGAAATTCTACAATTTCAACTAACTCTTCTTTTGACTCGTCAACTCCTGCAACATCGTTAAATGTAACTTTATTCTTATTTTCATTTAAAAGTTTTGCTTTTGACTTCCCGAAGCCCATTGCACCGCCCTTGCCACCTTGCATCTGACGCATAAAAAATATCCATACTCCAATCAATAGAAGCATTGGGAACCATGAAATCAAAATTCCTAATAATGAAGGGTAACCGTCATCTAATGGGGCTGCAGAAATATTTACACCCATCTTTGTCAATTTCTCAACTAAAGCTGGATCATTAACTGCATATGTTTTAAATTTTCTACCATCAGAAAAATTACCCGTAACATTGTTTCCCCTAATAGTTACATCGTTTACACTACCAGTATTAACATTTTCAAGAAATTGAGAGTAAGTTAAATCGAGTGTATTGGCAGTATTATTCGAATTAGGGTTAAAAAGATTAAATAGCCCGATAATTATTAAACCTATAAAAAGCCAAAGAACGATATTTTTTAAATTCATAATATTTTGTAAATTAGTTTAGTATATATGTAATAACTATTTAAGCACTTACAAGACTAATAATAATTTGAAAATATGTTATATTTCAATACCTTATTATACCCTTGCTTCTTCTAAAAGCTCATAAATATCAGTTAATTCATATTTATTAATAGTTTTAACTTTTTTATCGCTAAAACCAATACTAGGAACTGCAACTAATTGCTTCTGCTTCCAAATACTTAAATATGAGCTAGCATGTTCATGCTTCAACAGCTTAAGCTTATCTTTGTATTTTTTAGGAAGCATGTCTTTTCCGTCAGATCCGAGATACCTTAAAACTAGCCCTTTTGCGTAATTGGTTTTCATCGAAACCTTATATATTTCGCGCCAAATAAAATTCTGAGCCTTAATCTTTTTTTCAAAAAGACTCCTAGATACCTCAGGTAGAATTATCATTTTATTTTCTCTAATTTCTACAATACATCCTGCGATAGTAAATTTTTTTCGATTTTTTTTCTCAGTGTATTCAAGTAAATTTTGGATATTCTTAGATCTTGGTAAATATTTACCGTTGCCGGCAAGTTTTAAAATTTTAGATATTGATCGATATTTGATTTCTTCTGGTAATGATTTAAATGTCCTTAATGATATAGAAAATAAACCATTGTCATTAACAGATAAAAATTTTCTAATAGATGTATTCAGTAAATAGTTTATAGAGTTATTTGCATCTTTTAAATTTTTGATTGTCTTTTTTAATCTTAGATCATCTAAGCCTTCATTGATTAAATGTTGAGTTACTTTTCTTACTCTTGATCTATCAAAGCTATCATTATAATTAGTTGGATCTAGAATATATTTTTGATCCTCATTAGCTAAAAAAGATATCAAAGATTTTTTTGTATATTTTAAAAGGGGTCTAAATATGATTGTTTTGTGTTTATTAAATTTAAATTTCTCTTGAAGCGACCCAAGCCCTTTAATACCACTGCCCCTAATCATTCTTAAAAGGATATTTTCAACTTGGTCATCAAAATGATGACCCGTAAACAAATATTTTGCATTGATTCTTTCGCACTCTTTAATTAAAAGCGCATAACGTTTATTTCTTGCTTCTGTTAAAATATTTGATCTTGGTTTAGGGTTTTTCCATTTTAAGATTTTGTGCCTAATTTTTTTTTTCTTTAATTCAGAAGATAACCACTTTAATTCACTGGAGGAAGATTTTCTTAAGCCATGATCAATACTTAAGGCATTTAATTCAATATTATTTTGAGTTGCATATTCATTTAATAAAATTGTAAGTGCCAAGCTATCTGGTCCTCCAGACACTGCTACGGCAATTTTTTTTGATAATTTTAGTTTTGCTAAGCTTTTGAATAAATCATTTTTTAAAATAGGGTGAGATACTCTAAACTTTTTTGCCTTAGTTAATTTTACAACCATTTCTTTTTATTTCTATATCACCTCTATCTAGAATAGATTGGTCTGTTTCTGAAAAGCTAATTCTAAGTTGTGCTAATGAGGCGCATCCTTGCTCAATTTGTCCCATTTTAATTAATGATATTCCTAGTTTTAATAGACCGCTTGAAGCTTTAGGGCTTTCTGAATGATTTTGATATAATGACAAGTAATTTTTAGCGGCATCTTTATAGTTTTCTCTTACATAATAGGTTTCAGCAAGCCAAAAATATGCATTTGATTTAAGATCTTTTTCTTTTGAAATTTTGATGAATTCCTTAAGCGCTTTTTCAGCTCCTTCATAATCACCAGATGTGAGAAGATTTATACTAAATTCATATTGTTCTGCTTCAGTTCCTTCAGGGAGCAAAAGTAACTCCACCTTATTATCTTCTACTAGTATTAAACTTTCTTGATCAACTGTGGATGTAATTTCTTGTTCATCTGCAAAGCTATTTTCATCTATTGAACTATTTTCACTTTCAATTGGCATTGTTAGTGTGCCTAAATTTTTTGGAGCTAGATCATAATCAACTTGTTCCTGTTCAGTAGATAATAGAGTCTCATTTTTTTCAGATGTTGTTTTAATACTTACATCAGAAAATCTCATTTCAGTATCAGCTTTAAAATTATTAAAATTATTTATTAATGATTGTAAGCTAAATAAAACTTCTTCTATATCACCTGTCAATTCCTGTATTTGATTCTGTAACTCTGAAATTTGAATTGATTGCCGTGTAATTATTGACTCGTAGTTTGTTGCATCAAAATTTCCTTGGCTTGAATTAGTTTTATTAAATGTTGCTTTTTCTAAAACTTTAATTCTATTCTCGATTGTATTAATTTTAGAGATAATTTCTTCGATTGAATTTGCTTTTACTGAAGGCAATAAGCAAATGGATGCAATACATACGTAAAAAATTACTTTTACATACACATTAAATATAAGCCTATTCATAACATTTAATGGATCACAGCTATTTGTCTAAATAAAGGCAAATAGCTGCGATAAAAATTTGATATTGTATTTCTTTAATTTGTTCTTACTGAAACAGAACGTCTATTTTGAGCCCAAGCAGTATCATTTGAACCACTTTTTACTGGTCTCTCTTTTCCATAACTTATAGTGCTTATTCTATTTGAACTAATACCTTGACTCATTAAATAGTCTTTTACTGAAGATGCTCTTCTATCACCCAGTGCTAAGTTATACTCTCTAGTTCCTCTTTCATCTGCATGACCTTCAACTGCTATTGCAACAGATGGATTTGCTTTAAGCCATTTCGCCTGTTTATTTAATGTTGCTTGAGCTGAAGCTGCTAATGAATAACTGTCATATGCAAAAAATACTCTATCAGGAACATCTATCGCTAACATTTCAACAGTATCTGTTCCAACATAAATACCTCCTACGACGTCACTTTGACTAGTAGAACTAGAACTAGATGACGTTTCTGTAGGTGCTGTAGCACAAGCTGCGAGAAATGATGTTAATAGCATAATAGCAAACAGGTTGCTAAATTTTTTGACGCTTTGAGTCATTTGTATATTTTCTCCTAAATTTTAATATTGCCCCTTTAATACTCTATTTATTTAATAGAACCAAGTCTAGTTAAAATTAAGACTATTTTGTTGCAAATTTATTGCAATAAATTGGACCAAGCAGGGTCTGAACCATCTTGAGGTGTCTCAATTTCACGTTCATTGAAACCTGTCAAGTCAATCGACCATAGTGTTGAAGAATGGCCTTGTCCGTCTTCATTAGCTGCGGTTTCTCTATAAAATATCAAAACCCTGCCATTTGGTGACCATGATGGAGCTTCTTGATACCAATTTTCAGTCAGAAGTCTCTCACCTTCTCCATTAGTTCTCATTACTCCTATAGCATAATTTCCTTTAAAGTTTTTTGTAAAAGCAATTAAATCACCTCTTGGAGACCATACTGGAGTAGCATAATTGCCGCCTTCATTCGATATTCTTTTCTGATTTCTTCCATCATTATCCATTACATATATTTGTTGGCTTCCGCCTCTGTCAGAGTTAAAAGTTATTTTTTTTCCATCTGGAGAATAACTTGGAGAAGTATCGATGGCTGGATTATTAGTTAACCTAGTAACAACTCTACTTTTTAAATCCATTACATATATATCTGAGTTGCCATCCTTTGCTAAGCTCATAATAATTTTATTTCCATCTGGAGAAAATCTTGGAGCAAATGTCATGCCTGGAAAATCACCAACAACTTCTTGATTGCCAGTCTCAATATTAAGCAGGTAAACTCTTGGTAAATTTTTAAAATAAGACAAATAAGTGATCTCTTGTTTGGTTGGATTAAACCGCGGTGTAAGAACTAGTTCTTTACCACTGGTTAAATGTCGATGGTTTTCACCGTCTTGATCCATGATTGCTAATTTTTTTATTCTTTGATTCTTTGGGCCACTTTCTGAGACATATAAAATTCTAGTATCAAAATATCCTTTTTCACCTGTTAACCTCTCATAGACTTTATCAGATATCATATGACTAATACGCCTCCAGTTATCAAGAGTAGTAATTAGAACTAGTGCCTCTAATTCTTTTTCAGCAAGTGTATCCCATAACCTAAACTCTACGCGTAGTTTGTCGCCATCAACTATCTTAAGTTTGCCAGTTACCAAGGCTTGTGATTTAATCAGTCGCCAATCTTCAAATCTAGGTCTCAGATGCATTGCGGCATTTTTTTGAATGAATGCCTCTTCATTTATTGGATCAAATAATCCACATCGCTCTAGATCTGCTTCTACAACATCCGATAAATTATTTGAAATTTCACTTAATATTACTGCATCGACATCATCATAAAAAAAATTAGTTATTGCTATAGGTAATGGTTCTCTATTTCCTTCTGTAATATCAATTTCAATTAGAGCAACAGCATTAGTAATTGATAAAAGGGTAAAGAATAAAATATTTTGTATAAGATTTTTCATTTAACTACCTTAAAATATCTCTTGGATCAAAGTTTAATTGTAATTCTTTCCAATCATCATATCTTTCTACAGCAGGTGTTTTTATGGGATCACATCTTCTTACAGCCCTCAAGGCACTTTCTGCTAATACTTTAAAGTATTTTTGACTTGGTTTGTTCATTCTTTGGTGGTCAGTAACTTCGGGTGGTTTCATTAGAGATCCGTCAGGTCTTAGTGATATTTTAACTTTTACAACCAAGCTATCATCTTCAGGCATTCCAATCGGTATACTCCAACAGCGCAAAAACTGCGATCTAATAGCATCTTCCTCACTTAAAGTTAATTTATTAACCAATGTATCAGTCGAGTCTAATGACTCATACTCTTCATCTTTTACATCTTGGGTTGGCTTCGTATCTTTAGCCATATCTATAAGTTCAGCAATTTTAAGAGGATCAAAATTATCTTTTTTCTTTATGACTGGTTTCCTTATTGGCATATTAACTACTGATTTTTTTTCAACTACTTCGGGTTTTATAATTTCTTCATCTGCGGCTGGATCTTTTACTTTTTCATCTGATTTTTCTAATTTTGGCTTCAAAACTGGTTGATTAATTTTTACATCTTCTTTTTTTTTCTCGCTATCTTCTTTTTCTTCAATTTCTCTTTTACTAACTTCTGGTACATTCGTCTGCTCAGTAATTTCAAGTATTTCTACCTGTACAATTGGTGGAATATCTATTTTTTGATTATTAAATATAGGAAGTCCCATAACTGTTAAGATAATAAATCCAGTATGAAGAAGTAACGAGATGATGATAGAAAATTGCATAATTGAATCATCACATACTTAATTAGTTATTGGCTTTGTTATTAGGGCTACTTTTGAGAAACCTGAACCAGATAACTCGCCAAGTACTCGCATCACTTTACCATAATTGATAATTTCATCACCTCTTACATAAATTTTAGTATCAAGCCTATTATCAGTTATAGCAATTAATTTTGGTATTAACTCTTTAATATTAATTTCTGTTTCTTGAATAAAAATACTTCCATCTTTTGATATTGTCAGTTCCAAAGGTTCGTTATCAGCTTGTAAACTATCAGCATTACTCTCAGGCAAATCAACTTGAACACCAACAGTTAATAATGGTGCTGTTACCATAAAGATAATAAGCAGCACCAACATCACATCTACAAATGGTGTTACATTTATTTCGCTGAAAGGTTTGGATTTAATATTTCTAGGCATAAAATAAAATCAATTCACCTTCTTCTTATCTAAACCTCTTAAGAAAATATTTTTGAACTGATCTTTAAATCTGTACATACGAGCAGCCTCCTTATTCACCTGACCGGTAAACAAGTTATAGGCAATAACAGCTGGGATTGCCGCTAATAATCCAAGCGCTGTAGCAAATAAAGCTTCAGCAATGCCTGGAGCAACTACAGCTAGGCTAGTATTCTTTGATATCGCAATTGACTGAAAAGAATTCATAATTCCCCATACTGTTCCAAATAAACCAATAAAAGGTGATGTAGAACCAATTGTTGCTAAATAATTAAATAAGCTAGAGAGTTTTTCACTCTCTAGTTCAATTGATGATTCAATTACAGTATCAAGTCGGTCTGGAAGTGAAGCAATACTCTTTTCACTTTCAGACTTCTTAATTTCTTTTAGCGCTTCGTCAAATACGTTTTTAACTGGAAATGACTCTGATTCTAAAAACTCAGCCTGAATTTCCTTAATAGATTTTCCTGACCAAAAGATTGAATCAAATTCATCACTTAATTTTTTGATATTTCTAAATAATCTTATTTTTTGAATAATTATTGCCCATGAAAATATTGATGCAGCAAATAGCATTAAAATAACTAGCTTAACAACTAGGTCGGCTCTAAAGAACAATGACATGAGCGTAAACTCATCATTTACTTGAGAACTTATTTCTAAAATATCAGTTTCCATAAAACCTTAGTGAATTAAAAAAATGTCATAATTTAGGCAATATTTATCTAATCACTCATGCCTTTTTCTTTTATTAAAAGTTTATAAAGTTCTAAAAAATCATCTAATTTGAGAACACACAATGAATCCCCTGTTTCTTGCCTATTTCTTCTTGTAATCACTATAGGCATCGCATCTGATTGAGATATCTCTATATTTTCTTTTACTTGAGCAACAGATTGATGAATCTGAAACTTTTCTGTTCGTTTTGCCTCGACATATATATGTGGAGTATTTTTTAAATCACTGCCACCTGATGATTTAACGGCACCACCACCTGATAAAGGGGCTCTTTGAACAAGATCTTCATCACCAAAAACAATTTTATTAAAATATTTTGCCAGTTCTCTTTCATATCCATCGCCTTTTCTTTTCGGTGCTTTTCCTGACATATTGATTTCGAATCAAATTATTTATGATCTAAAGGATAATTTAATTATCAATAAATAAAAAGTTAATAATAGCTAGGCTAGGCTTGAAATGTCTTCTTCAGATACATCATAATTTGAAAATACTGATTGAACATCTTCATTATCATCCAACTCATCTAATAAATTAAAAAGAGTTTTGATTTTTTCTCCTGTAACTTCAACTAAACTAGATGGCTTCCACAAAAAGCCTGAAGACTCAGGTTCACTAAAAATGGTCTCAAGAGATGAATAAAAAATCGACAAGTTTTCGGGTAAACAAAGAGCTTCAAAACAATCATCTTCAAATAAACAGTCTTCAGCTCCAGCTTCTATTGCAGATGAAAAAAAATCATCTTGGGATGAAATCGTTGAAGGGTATTTTAAAAATCCATATCGAATAAATTGATGCGAAACCGATCCACTCTCTGCGAAACTCCCTCCATTCTTTTGAAATATTGCTCTAATATCTGCTGCAGATCGATTCCGATTATCTGTTAGAGCTTCAACAATTATAGAAGTTCCAGCGGGACCAAAACCCTCATATCTTATCTCTTCAAATGAATCCATGGCCTTATCCGAGGACTTCTTTATAGCCCTTTCAATATTCTCTCGCGGAAAGCTTGCAGCTTTTGCAACTTGGATTGCGGATCTCAGTCGGGCATTTTGATCAGGATCTGGCATACCCATTTTTGCAGCAACAGTTATTTCTTTAGAGAGCTTAGAAAATAAGACAGCTCTTTTTTTATCTTGAGCACCTTTTCGAAATTGAATATTTTTGAACTTTGAATGGCCAGCCATAAATTAAACTCCCAGTACACCACCAACTTTAATCGGCTTAATGTTTTTAGCTAGTCCAGTCTCTGCGTCAGATTCAATAATAACTCCACAAATAGTAGCTTCGCCCATAGCGGGTGAAAACTTGGATTTACTTTTAATACCTTGAAATCTGTCAAGAATTGGCTCCTTACTCATACCAATTATTGAATTGTAATCACCACACATACCTGCATCTGTCTGATAAGCAGTGCCTTTTGGCAGTATATGACTATCTGCAGTTGGAACATGTTGATGTGTACCCACTACTGCAGTTACTCGACCATCTAAATGATGTCCCATTGCAACTTTTTCACTCGTTGCTTCAGCATGAAAATCAACGAAAATAAATTTTAATTCAGAGTTCAGTTGATTTTTCTTGAGGATCTCTTCAACTTTCAAGAAGGGATTATCGTCCGATTTCATAAATACATTACCTATCAAATTTATGACCATAATGGCATCATTTTGCTTAGTCTTATAAATATTAAATCCTAATCCTGGCGTACCTTGAGGAAAGTTATAAGGCTTTAATAAGTTATTATCTCTTTCAATATAATCAGAAATTTCTTTTTGATCCCATAGATGATTGCCTGTTGTAATTACATCGCATCCATAAGAATAAAGATCTTTGCAGATATTTTCAGTAATTCCAAATCCACCAGCAGAATTTTCTCCATTTATAATTGTAAAGTCAATTTGATTACTTTTCTGAATATTTTTGAGATTAGACTGTATAGCTGTTCTTCCAGCCCTACCAATTACATCCCCTAGAAATAAAACTTTCATTTAAACCTTATATAGATACTTTTCAGTCAATATCCAATTGAGTTTTTTATCATTAATATTATTTGGCACTTCATATATTTTTTGAAACGAGTAGCCTACCCCTATTTTTAGTAAATGCATATTCTCAGTATCATGAGCGTCAATGTATTTGTCGTAATATCCTCCACCATAACCTAAGCGATTACCATTTTCATCAAAAGCAAGTAAGGGAATAAATAATACAGAAGGATAAACTATTTTATTGTTTTGGTTAGGCTCTAAGATACCATATTTTCCACTTATCAATTGATCAGTGCCATTCCATTCCCGAAATAACATTTCATCAGATTCATCATTAATACATGGAAGGGAAATTGAAAAATTTTTTGATATTAAGAACTTTATTAAATCATTAGTATTAATTTCATTATTGTAAGCCTGAAAGATAGAAATAGACTTTCCATTAAACGAATTTATTAATGGCTCTATATGAATATGCAAATTATTAGATAGCTCGTTGATATTTGAATTAGAAGTTCTTCGATCGAGTAAAAATTTACGTAAAGCTGATTTGTCCAACATATTGTTAAGATCAGACATAATAATTGTTAAATGTTGCTAATTTATTGAAGCAATTTTACTTAAAAGATCATTAATTTTTTCATTGGTCAGTTCAACATAATCAGTACTTTTGTTTTGATTATTAACTGTTCTTTTTTCATTCTCGTCTAATGAAGCCTCAAGTGATTTGATTTTTATAAGACTGTCTTTGCTCTGTTTCTCTAGTTCTTGCGCTTGATCAGCCATAAGCAATGAAGCCATTACCATAAGCCTGGTTTCCCCTATTTTTCCAAACCTTTTTGTTAATTCTCTTACTTTAAAGTCGATTTGTGCCGCTAAGGACTTTAAATGTTGTTCCTCTCCCGGGTCGCATACCACGGTGTAGTCTTGATCATTGATGTTAATATTTATTTCAGGCATAAATTTATGAGTCTAATATATCTTTGATACTATAAATACTCTCATCTAATTGATCTGAAATGCTACCAGCAAAGTTCTTCAGTTCAATGAAGTCAGATTTAAGAATTTTTATTTCGTTATCAAGATTATGATTTTTTTGAACAAGTTCATTATTCTTATTCTCTAATATGGATATTTCTTTAACCTTATCGGAGAGCTTATCTACTTCATGTGATAGCTTTGCTAATGTTTCGTGTAGTTTTTTTTCAGCAGAATCTAAATCAGACACAAATTCTCTCCTAATAATTGTTATGATTTAACTGTCTTTTCAATCCACCGTCAATAAGAAAAAACTAAAAATTTCTTCAATATTTTACTTCCTTTATATGAGATAATCATTTAAGAATCTCAATTAGGTGCCATGTAAATAAATCAATCATTTGTAAGCCATTATTTTTAAATGCCAAAAAAAACAAATAACAGCAGGTCACACGATGAGCTAGCAAATGCCATACGCTTCTTATCAATAGACGCTGTGCAAAAAGCTAATTCTGGTCACCCTGGTCTTCCAATGGGCATGGCAGATGTAGCAACAGTCTTATTTACAAAATTCTTAAAATTTGATCCTTCAAATCCTAATTGGTTTAACCGAGATAGGTTTGTTCTATCTGCTGGTCATGGATCGATGTTGCTATATTCACTTTTATACCTCACTGGATATAAAGATATCTCAATTAAAGACATAAAAAACTTTAGGCAACTGAAAAGTAAGTGTGCCGGTCATCCAGAATATGGCCACATAAGTGGAATTGAAACAACTACGGGTCCACTTGGCCAAGGCTTTGCTAACTCAGTAGGTATGGCGCTTAGCGAGAGAATTCTAGCTAATGCATTTGGTAAAATTTCTGACCATTTTACTTATGTCATTGCTAGCGACGGTGATCTTATGGAAGGAATCAGTCATGAAGCTGCTTCTTTAGCTGGTCACTTAAAGTTAAATAAGCTGATCGTTTTTTTTGATGACAATGGTATTTCAATTGATGGGCCAGTAAGCTTAGCGAATTCAGAAAATACAATTAACCGATTCAAATCGTATCAATGGAATACTTTATCAATAGATGGTCATAATACATCATCAATCGAAAAAGCAATTAAGTCAGCACAAAAATCAAAAAGACCTACCCTGATTAGTTGTAAAACTAAAATTGGATTTGGATCTCCAAATAAAGAGGGTAAGTCATCAGCTCATGGCAGCCCACTTGGTAATGATGAAATTAAACTAACACGTGAAACTCTAAATTGGCCAAATGAGCCATTCGAAGTTCCAACAAAAATTTTAAATAGATGGCGTGCCTGCTCTAAAAATGGAAAGGCAAATTTTAAAAAATGGAAAACTTATTTTTCAAAGCTTTCAGATAAACAAAAAAAAGAATTTAATAGAAGAATAAATGGTAAAATCTCAACTGAAGCAATTACTGCTCTAACAAACTTTAAAAAGGATTTAATCAAAGACCCTATTTCAGTAGCTACAAGACAGTCGTCTGAAATGGTTATTAATAAGATTAGTAATTTAATTCCAGAATTTGTTGGTGGGTCAGCAGATTTAACGGGCTCAAATAATACTAAAGCTAAAGATGCAAATATTATCTCTGCTCCAAATTATAAAGGTCAATACATATACTATGGAATAAGAGAACATGCGATGGCAGCAATAATGAATGGCATGTCACTGCATCAAGGTATTATTCCTTTTGGAGGAACATTTTTAATTTTTGCAGATTATTGCAAACCTTCTATTAGGCTGTCAGGATTAATGGAACAAAGAGTTATCTATGTTCTTACCCATGACTCTATTGGACTAGGCGAAGATGGGCCTACGCATCAACCCATTGAACAACTAGCAAGCTTACGGGCTACACCTAATGTTAATGTCTATAGACCTGCAGATACTTATGAAACAGTTGAATGTTGGCAACATGCTCTAATAACCACTAATACTCCCAGCGTTTTGGCACTTACTCGACAAAAGCTAGCCCCCGTTAGAACAAAGTTTAGCAAAGAAAATCTATCATCATTTGGAGCATACGAGCTCAAAAATACATCTAAAAATCCATTATTAACAATTTTTGCATCAGGTTCTGAGGTCAATATAGCTATCTCTGTAATGAAACTAATGCAAAAAGATAAAATGTCTTGTCGAATTATATCTGTTCCATGCTTTGAGTTATTTAAAAAACAAAGCCTTGCTTACCAAAAGAAGATTAAAGGTAAGTCTAAAATAAATATTTCAATCGAAGCCGGTGTTAAGATGGGCTGGAATGATATATGTCCAGTTAATACACATAATTTTAGTATTGAAAGCTTTGGAGCCAGCGCGCCATACGAAGAATTATACAAACACTTTGGCTTGTCAGCGGAAAAAATATATAAACAAATAAAAAAATTGTAAGGAGTTAGTATGGCAATAAATGTTGCAATAAGTGGTTTTGGAAGAATTGGTAGATTGGTTCTAAGATCAATAATTGAAAATAAAAGAAAAGATATAAATATTGTTGCCATTAACGACTTAGCGCCAATAGAAACAAATGCTTTTTTGCTTTCTTATGATTCAATTCATGGACCTCTTAAAGAAAAAGTAAACATCAAAAATGAAAAGATTATTATTGGAAATAAAAAAATATTAGCACTCAAAGAACGTGACCCAAAAAATCTTCCATGGAAAAAATTAAAAATAGATATTGTTTTTGAATGTACTGGCTTATTTACTTCTAAAGATACAGCATCAATGCATTTAAAGGCAGGTGCAAAAAAAGTTTTAGTGTCAGCACCTTGCAATAATGCTGATAAGACTATTGTCTATGGAGTTAATCATAATACCCTAACTAAAAAAGATATCGTTGTTTCAAACGCCTCCTGTACAACTAATTGCCTCGCACCTGTTACAAAAGTATTAAATGATAACTTCGGAATAGTTCATGGATATATGACTACAATTCATGCCTATACAGGCGATCAAAAAGTTCTGGATACATTTCATTCTGACCCAAGAAGAGCTCGAGCTGCAGCATTGTCGATGATACCAACCTCGACAGGAGCAGCAAAAGCTGTTGGGCTAGTAATGCCAGAGCTAGCGGGTAAACTTGATGGAACAGCTATAAGAGTTCCTACGCCAAATGTATCATTAATTGATTTTAAATTTGTAACTAAAAAGAAAATAAATGCTGAAAGTATAAATAAAGCAATGATTAAAGCCTCAAAGTCTAAAAATCTCAAAAATGTGCTGTCTGTCAACTCAGAACCTCTTGTATCAACTGACTTTAATCATAATCCTTCATCATCAAATTTTGACTTAACTCAAACTCAAGTTATTGATGGAACTTTTGGTAGAATTTTAAGTTGGTATGACAACGAATGGGGATTTTCCAATAGAATGTGTGATACCGCTGTTGTTATGAGCAAATCTAAATAGAATGATAGATCTTAGCAGGATCAAAAAATTTAATAAAAGCGAAAAAGTAGTATTAATTAGGTTTGATCTTAATGTCCCTCTTGACTCTGATGAACTTCATAAAAGTGAGAGGATTATTAGAATAAAAAAAACTATTACAAAACTTTTATCTCTTAATTCGAAAATTATTATTTTATCTCATATTGGCCGACCAAAAGGCAAGGTAGTTGATACTCTATCTCTTAAACAATTAATTGAGCCGCTGAAAAAAGCGCTAAATAATGAAGTAGTATTTATATCTGATTGCATTGGGCCAAAAGTAAAGCAAAAAATTTCTGATATAGATTCTAGCAAAATAATACTACTTGAAAATTGTAGATTTTATAAAGGTGAAGAAGAAAATGACTCCTCTTTTGCTAAATCTTTATCTGAAATAGCTGATGTATATATTAATGATGCTTTTGCTTGTTCACATAGAGCACATGCATCTATCTCTGCAATCACTAAATTTCTTCCTTCATACTGTGGCGAATTATTAATTGATGAATTAGAAAATTTAAATAAAATTATTACTGATCCTGACGAGCCTGCAATTACAATAATGGGTGGATCTAAGATTTCTACAAAAATATCTATTATTAAAAATCTCTCAAAAAAAATGTCATCAATCGCTATATGTGGTGGTATGGCCAATAGTTTTATTGCGTTTAACGGTAATGAAATTGGGGCATCTCTTGCTGAAGAAAATGTAAATGAAGAAATTGAAGAAATTTACAATTATTCAAATGAAAATGATTGCCAAATTATACTGCCCTCAGATGCCTCTGTTGCACCAAAATTAGATCCTGATATTAATTTTGCTATAAAAAAAATAGATGGATTAAATTCAAGTGATATGATTCTTGATATCGGACCAATTTCTACAAAAGATCTTAAAGAAGTAATTTCTAACTCAAAAACTGTTTTTTGGAACGGTCCTCCTGGTGTTTTTGAGGTTGAGCCCTTTAATAAAGCAACTATTGAGATAGCTAATCATATTGCAGATTTAACTTCTGCAGGAAAAATTCAGTCATTTGCGGGTGGTGGAGATACTGTTGCTGCAATAGAAATGGCTGGTGTTAAGGAAAAATTTACTTATATTTCTACAGGTGGAGGCGCGTTACTCGAGCTATTAGAGGGTAAACAGTTACCTGGCTTGGTTTCCCAAAATATTCTATAAATACTAAAACAAAGGTTATAAAAAATGTCACTAAATAGTTTAAATGAGATAGCAGAATATATCGTATCTGATGGCAAAGGTATTCTTGCTGCAGACGAAAGTACTGGAACCATTAAAAAACGATTTGATACAATCGATACTGAATCCAATGAAAATAATCGAAGAACCTATCGTGAAATGCTTTTTCAGTCAGAGGGAATGAAAGATAATATTGGTGGAGTGATCTTATTTGACGAAACCATTAAACAAAATGCAGCAGATGGATCATCTCTCGTAAGCGTCATTTTAAAGCAAGGTGCGCTTCCTGGAATTAAAGTAGATAAAGGTCTATCTCCAATCGAAGATGGCTCAGGAGAAACAGTTACTAATGGACTCGATGATTTAGATCAAAGATGTAAAGAATACTATAAGATAGGTGCTAAATTTACCAAATGGCGTGCTGTTATAAATATTGGCGACGGTATCCCAAGTGATAATTGTATTGATGAGAATATGTCTAGGCTTGCTCAATATGCTAAAATTGTGCAGGTAAATAAAATGGTTCCAATTGTTGAACCTGAAGTGTTAATGGATGGATCTCATGATATTGATCAATGCTATTCAGCTACATCAAGAGTTTTGAAATCTCTCTTTGCGCATTTAGTTGACCTTGGTGTAGATATTGAAGGTACAATTTTGAAACCTAATATGGTAATATCTGGTTCTACTTGTCCCGAACAAGCTGGTGTTCAAGAAGTAGCGAAAAAAACTCTTAAATGTCTAATTGAAAATGTGCCTGAAGATTTGCCTGGTATAACTTTTCTATCTGGAGGACAGTCTGATATAGATGCAACCGCACATTTAGATGCAATGAACAAAATTGGTGGGTTTAAATGGAAATTAAGTTTTTCATATGGTAGGGCACTGCAGCAAGCTGCTCTAAAAACGTGGATGGGAAAGGATGAAAATATTCATTCTGCACAAGCTGCTTTTTCTCATAGAGCTCTAATGAATAAAGAAGCTGCTCTAGGAATTTGGAACAAAGACTCAGAAAATTAATAATTATGAAGATCAATGGAAACGCCGTAAAACCCGGCATGATAATAGAGCACCAGAATGCTCTTTGGGTAGTAACTAAAACTCAGCACGTTAAACCTGGCAAAGGTGGTGCATTTAATCAAGTTGAGATGAAAAATCTAAAAAGTAATTCTAAGCTCAATGAACGCTTTAGGGCTTCAGAACAAGTAGAAAAAGCTCGTGTTGAAGAAGAACAATTTCAATACTTATATAAACAAGAAAGCAAATTAATTTTCATGAACTTGACATCATATGAGCAAATTGAATTAGATGAAGAGTTTATAGCTGATAAAGTTAAAATGCTGAGAGAAAATGAAGAAGTTACACTAGAACTTTATGACGAAGTCCCAATTGGTCTTCAGTTGCCAAAAACAATGATATTTACAGTTAAAGAGACAGAAGCAGTTGTTAAAGGTCAAACTGCTGCATCATCTAACAAGCCTGCAATCGTAGATAACGACCTAAGAGTGATGGTGCCTCCATTCATTGAGCAAGGTGAAGAAATAGTAATTAACACTGAAGATATGACGTACCTTAAACGAAATGAAAAATGAGCTATAGCAGTCCACATATCAATACTATGCTGACAGCGGCAAGACAGGCTGGTAAAAAATTAGTAAGAGATTTTGGTGAGGTTGAGAATCTGCAAGTTTCAGTTAAAGGAGTTTCCGATTTCGTATCAGCAGCAGACATGCAATCAGAAAAAATTTTAATTAACGAACTTTCTAGGGCATATCCTGATTACGATATATTGGCTGAAGAAGCTGGGGAAATAAAAAATAGTAAAAATGACAATCCGTTAAAGTGGATAATTGATCCTTTAGATGGAACAACAAATTTTTTATTTGGAATACCTCACTTTGCCATAAGTATTGCTTTACAGAAAAACGGCGAAACCTTGTCTGGAATTGTTTACAATCCAATTACTGATGATCTATTTTGGGCAGTTAAAGGTAAGGGAGCTTTTTGTAACAATAAAAGATTAAGAGTGTCAGTTAGAGAAAAATTTGGTAGCTGTACAATTGGTACAGGAATACCCCACAAAGGGCTTAAAGACCATGAGGAATACTTAGTTGGCTTAACAAAGATAATGGAAAATGCAGCTGCTATAAGAAGATTTGGTACAGCTTCTCTTGATCTTGTTTATGTTGCAGCAGGAAAATTTGATGGATACTGGGAAAAAAATTTAAAAATTTGGGATATTGCTGCTGGTGCATTAATCGTTACTGAAGCTGGTGGTAGAGTAACAGATTTTAGAGGGATGAATGGATATTTAGAAAGTGGCAATATAGTCAGCTCTAATTTTAAAATCCACGATGAATTACTTAGACTAATTAAGATTTAGACCAAACCTTTTAAGCATTTTTTTTTCAACTTTGAGAAAATAGTTAAATTGTCCAAATGGAATAGCTACAATGATTAATAAAACTTGATAAACTACAAAAACAGACAAAATTCTCACAGGCCAAAAAACTAGGGGTGACATGTTTACTAGATCCATGTTAAATGCGTTAACAACATACTGAGATACATATAATGATAATGATCCAGTTATTGCGAATACCAGCATTACGCAGATAAATTGTGAATCAGATGAAATCAAAAGTCGCTTATATATTGATTTTTTTGTCATTCTTTGATTATTTTTCTCTAAAATAGAGATTGATTTATCCGATCTTATAAGCTATTTAAGCGGAAATAAATATACATTATGAAAAAAAATACGCATCCAGATTACCATAACATCAATGTAGTTATGACTGATGGAACAAAGTTTGAAACTAAATCAACATGGGGTAAAGAGGGTGATACTATGACACTTGATATTGATCCTGCATCTCATCCAGCATGGACTGGTGGAGCTCAGAAAGTTCAAGATAAAGGTCAAGTAAGTAAATTTAATAAAAGATTTAGTAACCTTAAAACTTCTTAAATCAATTTTACATGAGAATCTCCAACTACTCATAAATAATAATCATCTATGAAGGCTGTATTGTTTGATAACTATGGTGACTCTTCAGTCATGTATTGTGGAGAAATTGAACAACCAGAAATAAATGAAGATGAAGTTTTAATTAAAGTTGCTGCAGCGGGTATTAATAGGCCTGATATATTACAAAGGCAGGGCAGTTACCCACCTCCTGCAGGAGCATCAAGAATCTTAGGATTAGAAGTCTCAGGTAAAATTATTAAAATAGGCAAAAACATTAGTTTAGACTTTTTAAATAAAGACGTATGCGCATTAGTGACTGGAGGAGGATATGCAGAATATGTTAAAACTACAGTTTCTACAGTTCTACCTTTGCCTAAAGGAGTTAATATTATTGAAGCCGCTGCTATTCCCGAAACTTTTTTTACAGTATGGACAAATTTATTTGACTCAGGATCATTAAAAAAAAATGAGACTTTATTAATTCATGGCGGAGCAAGTGGAATTGGTATTACCGCAGCATTAATTGCTAAAGCTATGGGTATAAAATTTGTAGCTACAGTAGGCTCAGATAAGAAAAGAAAATTCTTAGATAGTGTTGGAAGCGATTTAACAATTAATTATAAGGAAGACGATTTTGAAAAATTAATAAAAGACAAATTGTCTGGCGTAGATGTTATTCTTGATATTGTTGGTGGAGAGTATTTTCAAAAGAATATAAATATTCTCAATAAATTTGGAAGATTAATTAATATTGCTTATTTACAAAGCCCTTTGATAAAAGCAAATTTACTGCCAATCATGCTCAAAAGGCTGGTAGTTACAGGATCTACTCTTAGGGTAAGATCAGATGAAGAAAAGGCAGTAATTAGAGACTCTCTCATATCAAATGTTTGGCCATTGTTTGAAAAAAAATCTATAAATTTAGTTATAGATAAAAAATTTAATTTTGATGATGTAAAAAAAGCCCATGAATACATGGAAAAAAACCAAAATATAGGCAAATTGGTCTTAAAAATCTAGTATCTGCTTTTAAAAGGAAACAAATTCCAATATAAGGTTTTTTTGAATTTAATTTAGGATCCCATTATGACATTACCTCTGATGCCCAAAGCAACTGCAATATGGCTAGTAGAAAATACAGCATTAACTTTTAAACAAATTGCTGATTTCTGTGGCATGCACGAGCTAGAAATAAAAGGTATTGCAGATGGAGAAGTTGGAATAGGAATTAAAGGTTTAAATCCTATTAGCACTAATCAACTGACAAAAGAAGAAATAGACAAAGCAGCCAATGACCCCGAACACTCGCTAGAATTAATTCAAAACGAAATCACTATTCAAACTGAAAGAGATCCTAAACAAAAAAAATATACCCCGTTATCTAAAAGACAGGAAAGACCAGATGCTATTTCTTGGCTTTTAAGAAATCATCCTGAACTTAAAGACTCCCAAGTAGCAAAATTAGTTAGTAGTACAAAAAATATGGTTGTTTCTATTAAAAATAAAACAAATTGGAATATGTCGAACATCAGACCACAAGACCCAGTAGGATTAGGCCTTTGCAAGCAGGTTGATCTTGATGAGGCATTAGAAAAAGCTGAAAGATCTCAAAAAAGAGCTGCAAAGAAAAAATTAAAAGAAGAAAAGATTTTGCAGCAACAAAAGCAGGAAGAGCTTCAATCAAAGACTGATGCAGAAGTATCGTCAAATCCTGAAGGATAAACATTTCTTATATTAATGAAAAAAAAACCATTAATAAGCGTTATCATGGGCAGTAAATCTGATTGGCCTACAATGAAACATGCCACTAGGATTTTAGAAGAATTTAAAATACCTCACGAGGTAAAAATAGTGTCTGCTCATAGAACCCCAAAGAGAATGAGTAGCTTTGCAAATAGCGCAGAAAAAAGAGGAATAAAAATTATAATATCTGGTGCTGGTGGCGCTGCTCATCTGCCTGGCATGACTGCCTCTCACACAAATATTCCAGTGCTCGGTGTACCTATTAAATCAAAACAACTAGATGGAATTGACAGTCTTCTATCAATTGCTCAAATGCCAAAAGGAATTCCTGTGGGTACTTTAGCTATAGGTGAAGCTGGTGCAGCTAATGCAGCCTTATTAGCCATCTCAATATTAGGGCTTAGCAATAAAGCTATTAATGCGAAATATTCAAAATGGCGACTAAACCAGACGAAAAGAGTTTCACTTAAGCCATAATCAATGAAAAAAAAAATTAAAGTTGGAATTATTGGTGGCGGTCAATTAGGGATGATGCTTGCAGAGGCATCATCAAAATTAAATATAGTGCCTTTAGTATATTCAAATACTAAAGATTCTCCTGCAGCAAGGGTCGCAAAAACATATTACGGTGATTTTAATGATGATAAAAAAATAAGAAAATTTATCGGCAAAGTAGATTTAATAACCTATGAATTTGAAAATATTCCAACTAATTCTTTAAAAATAATTGAAAAATCAATACCTATTTTTCCACCGATAAGTGCTTTAAAAATTACCCAAGATAGGGTGAAAGAAAAAAAATTTTTTAAAGATAATAATATTCCTTGCGCTAAAACTCTGATCTTAAAAAAGATATCAGATCTTAAGAAAATAAAAAAAGAATTACTTTACCCGTCAATTATTAAAACTACCCGACTTGGCTATGATGGAAAAGGACAGTTTAGTTTTAAAAACTTTTTAGAATTAGAAGCAAGTTGGTATAAGCTAGAGAAAACCCCTTGTATTATTGAAGAAAAAATTAATATAAAAAAAGAAATATCAATTATAGGGGCAAGAACTCCTTCTGGAGAAATAAAAGTATATCCATCTTTTAACAATATTCACAAAAATCACATACTTGATATTACAAAGCTACCTTCTCGCACTAATAAAAAAACTGAAAAATTAGCAATAGATTATACAATTAGAATATTAAAAAAATTAAGATATGTAGGCATTTTGTGTGTAGAGTTTTTTATAGATAAAAACGGAAAACTTGTTGCTAATGAGATGGCTCCAAGAGTTCATAACTCAGGGCATATAACAATTGAAGCTTGTTTAACTAGTCAATTTGAACAACATCTTAGGGCAATTACTAACCAATCTCTGGGTAAAGTAAATTTAATAAAGCCAGCTATAATGAAAAACCTGATCGGTAATGATATAAACAACACCAAATTAATTAAATCAAAAAAAATTTTCAGTAATTTTAAGAAATCAAAATTACATAACTATAAAAAAGCAGAGATAAAAAGTGGCCGTAAAATGGGTCACATTACTTTTATATAATAAATAAAAGTTAAAAGAATTTTGAAAATGTTTTTTTAATATTGTTTTTAAATATTCCTATTTTCATAGATCTTTTAAAACATTTTTTCATGTAATCCTTTGTTTTTGAATTGTCTAAAGATTCATCATTTAGCCAAAATAAAGTTGTAGGTACAATAACACTCATTAAAATAAATCTTTTTGTATAATAATTAAAATCAATCGACTTATCCTCAATTAGTCTCCAAAATTTGTCTGATATATGATAAATCGATTCAGGCGTAACAGCCATCGACTCATAAGTTTTTAAAAAATTAACTAATTTATTTACAACTAACTTGTCATTAAATTGATTAAAATAAGACATCAAAATTTCTTCAAGTCTCTCTTGAGTTTTCAAATGTACAAACTGATCTTTGTTAGGAATAGAGATATTTTCTAATGATTGAGCAATATAAAAAGCGGTTAAGTCTCTAAGCCCTAAAGGAAAATTAGCACTCCACACTGCCTCACTTGAACTACTTTCTTCTATAACATTCAAATAATTAGACTTAGACCAGTTCTTATCAGTTAAACTTAATAAAAATTCTTCTAAAAGTGTGTTTTTCTCAATATTTTTACTCATTTTTTTCAATTTATTAAGTAGACATAATTATATGTCAGTGTTAAAAGACCAGCAATTAATTAACAGATGTTCTTTAGGAGGACAATACCATAGTTGAAGTAAGCGTAAAAGATAACAATGTTGAAGGTGCTCTTCGCATTCTTAAGAAAAAAATGCAGCGTGAAGGTATCTTTAAAGAAATGAAGATGCGCTCTCACTTTGAAAAGCCAAGCCAAAGAAAACTTCGAGAAAAAGCTGAGAATATTAGAAGATCGAGAAAAAACGCTAGAAGAAAAATTTTTGGCTAATTTATAAAGATTTTACAATACCCTCAACCATTTTTTTGGCATCAGAAAATAACATCATAGTATTATCTCTGTAAAATAATTCATTATCGACACCAGCATAACCAAGCCCTCTTCCTCTCTTTACAAAAAGGACGGTGTTTGCTTTTTCAACATCTAGAATAGGCATACCAAATATGGGGCTGGCAGGATCGGTTTTAGCAATTGGATTAGTGACGTCATTAGCTCCTATTACAAAAGCTACATCTGCTTGCGCAAATTCCGAGTTTATATCTTCTAATTCGAAAACATCTTCATATCCTACACTTGCTTCTGCTAATAATACATTCATATGCCCAGGCATTCTTCCAGCAACGGGATGGATTGCAAAACTAACTTTCACACCATGATTTTTTAATGCATCAGTCATTTCTTTTACAGTATGCTGGGCTTGCGCAACTGCCATACCATAACCAGGAACAATTATTACAGAACTAGCATTTTTCATTATAAATGCAGCATCATCAGCACTTCCCTCTTTTACTGGTCTTTGCTCTTTTGTAGCGGCATCTTCAGCAGCTGCTTCAGCACCAAATCCACCTAATATAACACTGATGAAAGATCTATTCATAGCTGCACACATAATATATGAAAGTATTGCTCCTGAAGAACCTACTAATGCACCTGTAATAATTAATGCAGAGTTTTGTAATGTAAATCCAATACCTGCAGCCGCCCAACCTGAATATGAGTTAAGCATAGACACAACAACTGGCATATCGGCGCCACCAATTGGTATAATGATCAAAAAACCGATCAAAAAAGATAAAGCAATAACTATCCAAAATATGTTTTGCCCTTGGTCAATACAAAGATAAGCAACACCAGCAATGATAATTAGTCCGATTAATAAATTAAGTAAATGCTGTCCTTTAAAAACAATAGGGGCACCAGACATAATTCCTTGAAGTTTTGCAAAAGCAATGACTGAACCAGAAAATGTAATTGCGCCTACAACGGCCCCAATAGATAATTCAACAATACTAAGCGTTTTAATTTGATTAGCTTTATTGTCAAAAATTCCAAAAGCAGTTGGATCATAAAATGCAGCAACAGCAACGAATACTGCCGCTAATCCAACAAGACTATGAAAAGCAGCAACGAGCTGGGGCATATCTGTCATCGCAATACGCTTAGCTATTATGGCGCCTATAATTCCACCAATAATTATGGCGACAACAACCAAAATTGCATCAGTTGATCGAGCAGCAAGATTTTGAATTATCTCTGTGGCGAATAAAGTAGCAATGACTGCTATAGCCATTCCAGCCATTCCTAACAAGTTTCCAGTTCTAGAACTATCTGGAGATGATAAACCCCTAAGAGCTGTTATAAACAAAACTCCAGAAATTACATAGGCTACCGCAACTAGATTAACTAACATTTATTGGTCCTCTTTTTTTGATTGCGGTTTTTTCTTAAACATTGCTAGCATTCTCTGCGTAACTAAAAATCCACCAAAGATATTTACAGATGCCAATACAACTGCGAAGAAACCAAATCCTTTTGCAAAAAATGAATCTCCCGAGCTCGCAACTAATGCATATAAACCACCGACGATAATAACTGATGAGATTGCATTGGTTACGGCCATTAAAGGAGTATGCAATGCTGGCGTGACACTCCAGACAACGTAATAACCAACAAATATTGACAAAATAAATATAGTTAGTCTAAAGATATTTGGGTCTATTGCTGCTTCCATTTATATAAATTCCTTATGTATAAATGCACCATCTTTTGTTAGTGCTGTGTTAACGATAATTTCATCTTCCCAATCAATATTTAAATCATTAGTTTCACTGTCAAATAAAATTGACATGAAATTTAGTAAGTTTTTTGAGTATAAAGAAGATGCATCTTGTGAAATATCTGAAGCAAAATCTGTAGCACCAATTATACTCACCCCATTAACTACAACGGTCTCACCTGGTTTTGAAAGTTCACAATTTCCACCACTCTGAGCAGCTAAATCCATAATAACTGATCCAGGTTTCATTGACTTAACGTTTGCTTCAGTTATCAAAGTTGGTGCTTTTTTCCCAGGAATTAAAGCCGTACAAATAGCAATATCTTGGTTACTTAAAGTGCTAGCAATTAATTCAGCTTGCTGCTTTTTAAAATCTTCACTCATTTCTTTTGCATATCCACCAGCAGTTTCTGCATCTTTAAGTTCATCACTTTCAACTATTACAAATTTACCACCTAGACTTTCAACTTGCTCCTTAGCAGCTAGCCTTACATCAGTCGCCGAAACCACAGCTCCCAATCTTTTTGCAGTTGCAATTGCTTGAAGACCAGCAACGCCAGCTCCAAAAACCATAACTTTTGCTGGCGCTATAGTACCAGCTGCTGTCATCATCATTGGCATTGCTTTGTTAAAATTACTTGATGCTTCTATAACGGCTTTATAACCAGATAAATTTGATTGTGAGGAAAGAACATCCATTGACTGTGCTCTAGTTATTCTTGGCATCCACTCCATTGCAAAAGTAGTTATATTTTTGATACGAAGTTCATCTATTAGCTCTCGATTATTATAAGGGTCTAACATTGCTATCAGCATCGATCCATCTTTATATTTAGCTACTTCCGATGATAATGGTTTTCCTACTTTTAAAATAATATCTGCTGAGGAAGACCCATCTGAAATTGAGGCTCCTACTTCCTTATACATATTATCATCAAAATTAGATCTTGAGCCCGCTGATGGTTCAATAGTTACATCATGGCCCATACTAATAAATTTCTTTACAGAATCTGGAGTTGCAGCAACTCTATTTTCGTTATTTATTTCTTTAGGGATAAAAATTTTCATTTGTAAGTGATTAAACTAAAAAAACGGCCATAAGAACTAGAACAAGAATTATTAGTAGGCTTGATCTAAAGACCATTTTTTGAAATAAATTATATGTTTTTTTTTGCTCTTCGGTATCCATATTTTCTCTTTAAGAAATAGCAATAATATTCAAAAAGTCCAATTTTAACAGTTTTTTTTATGTTTTAGTCAGCTTTAGCTGGATTTGAATGATCCCAATCAGTAACCAATGCTCTTAAAGCACTAATTAGAGCTAGCGGTTGATCAACCATTATATGATGATGAGCTTCTGGAATAGCAATAATGGGGGTTTTTTTATTTGTTAACTCTCGCATATATTTGCTGGCGCTCTCTGAAAATAACATCGACTTTTCACCTCTAAATACCGCGACTCTGCACTTAAGACCAGCCAATTTATCACTTAGGATTGCCTGTCTCTCTCTAAAGCCGTCTGTATTAAATATTTTCATGTATGATGGATCAAACTTCCATGTCCATCCTTGGTCAGTTTTTCTAAGTGATTTTTCAGCTATAAAATCCATTATGTAATCCAAAGAATTACCTTGAGAAGGAACTAATCTAAACCTAGATTTAGCCTCATCTATTGATTGATATGTTTTGTTGGCTTTAATTTTCAAATCAAATTTATCTGGGATTTCAGAAGGGGGTAAGATTGCGGTATCTACAATTACCAAACCGTATAATTCATTTTTAAATTGAGACGCTGCAATTACAGAACACATACCTCCCAAACTGTGACCAACAATAATTGGCTTGTTTAATTTTTCATATTTAGCAATTTCAACTATTTCTTTACCCCATAATTCTGAGGCATAGTTTTCTCTCCAATCACTATCTCCCATGCCACTTAAATTCATTGCAATTACCCGATGAGTCTTAGCAAAATATGGAGCTATAAAACTCCACCAGTGGGCGTGCGCCATACCACCATGAACAAAAAGAATTCCAGGTTTATTCTTTTCTCCCCAAGCTAAATATTTTATATTTACTCCATCAACTTGCAATGACTGAGTAGTTGGCTTTAAGTCTAGTGCTTCTTTAAACCATTTTGGAGATTCATTTCTAATCATTTTCAATTAATCCTTGCTTATTTTCTAAAATTATTTCAATTTCATTTTTTATTAAATTTGGTTTAAGCTCTATTATACTATGTGCTACGTTAGCTACCTTTACTAATTTTGATTGTTTAATCTCACTATTTAGCTGATAAGAATGTAGACTATTAGGCGTAACAGTATCTTCATTACCTGACATAATAGTAACAGGAATAGATAATTTATTGTAAAAGTTTTTTTGCAATTCTAGAGCTTCTCTTAAGTTAAGAGCATCATAAGTATATGATTGTAAAGTTTTTGGTCTTAAAGTTAATTCTGAGCTAGTATTTTTTATATAATTAATAGGTGCTTTACTATTGGGAAAATTGTTGTTAGCACTTGTATCTAAATTGATTTTTCCGTAAATCATGGCAAAAGTGTTTGAAAATAATTTACCATATATTGGATTTGAAATTATTCTAAAGGGTAACCATGGCTTTCCTTTTTTCCATGGATGTGAAGCTGTGTTGACTAAAACAAGTCCTTTAACCGAGTCTTCAAATTGAATTGCATATGATAATGCTAACGCTCCACCATATGAATGACCCACAATAATTGGTTTCTTAACTTTCAAATCTTTCAAAAGCTCTCTTATTAATTGAGCTTGAATTTGCAGTCTTTTAGGAGATATTTCTTTTATTGGATCGCTGTAACCCATCCCTGGTCTATCAATACTAATCACTTGATAATTATCTTTTAAGATGTCTTTAAGTTTGTAAAATTGTTTTTGATTAGATGGTTGAGAATGAAGTAAGACAACAGTAGGTCCCTTCCCAATAATATCATAGTGCATTTTTAAGTTATTAATTAGCTTAAACTGGCCCTCTGGTGGATGATTATTTTCAATTTGAGCAACTGAATATTGAGTATACCCATATGGAATACCTACTAATAAAAACAGGGCAATAATAATATTCATTATGTGGTTTATATTATTAGCCTTGTCTAGCTTTCATTCTTGGATTCAATTTGTTAATAATATAAAGTTTTCCTTTACGTTTGATTAACTTGTTATTTCTATCTCTAGTTTTCAGATTTTTAAGAGAACTTCTTACTTTCATAAATATCTATTCTGCGACAGGCGCGGTGGCTGCTTCTTCAATTTTTTTTAGCCTCACTTTATGCTTTCTAATATTATTCTTTCTAGAACGCATTTTATTTAGCTTAGCTTCACGAATTTTATTTGGCTTTTTCATTATATCTTCGAGTTTTTACAGTAGCATGATAAAAAAGACAACTGTTATTCTTCATTATTTTGCCTCAGATAAAGGTTTAATTTGCGGAGTAATTTAAGTAAATACCCTGACTTTATAATAATATGTGGTGGGCACGGTTGGGATCGAACCAACAACCCCCACGATGTCAACGTGATGCTCTACCACTGAGCTACGTGCCCATCAATATATAACTATTAATTTAATTAGAATATGATATCAATCCTTAAACTCTTTGATTAGCAACTCTTCAATAATCTTATCGACTTTTAACTTATCAGTATTAAAAGTATATTCAGGAGAAATGGGCTTTTCATAAGAACTATCAATACCGGTAAAATTTTTAATTTGACCTGATCTTGCTTTCTTGTATAGGCCCTTTGGATCTCTTTTTTCTGCAATTTTTATTGGAACGTCAACAAAAACCTCTTTGAACTCATCTTTTTCGAACATATTTCTCGCCATTTCACGCTCAGCTCTAAATGGCGAAATAAATGCTGCAAGAACTATTATACCGGCATCGACCATTAACTTAGCAACTTCACTTATTCTTCTAATATTCTCTACTCTATCAGTATCTGTAAAACCTAAATCTTTATTTAATCCATGTCTAATATTGTCACCATCCAATATGTATGTGCGTTTACCTTGCTCATGAAGTCTTTTTTCAAGAGCATTAGCAATAGTAGACTTGCCTGAGCCACTTAAACCTGTAAACCATATTAATTTACTCTTATGTCCATTTAAAACCTGTCTTGAAATTTTATTAACATCGAGTTTTTGATTATAAATATTTTGAGATCTTCGCAATGAAAAATTGATCATACCAACAGCAATAGTCTGATTTGTTAATCGATCGATTAATATAAAGCTACCCATAGATTTATTTTTTATATATTCTTCAAATATTATTTTTTTATCTAAATTTATTTCTGCGATACAAATATCGTTAAGCTCTAGAGTTTTGCCTGGTAATTTTTCAAAAGAATTAATATTAATTTTATATTTAATATTTGTAATTTGCACTCCAGCCATTTGATGTCCAATTTTTATCAAGTGTGATCTGCCCAAAAGTCCTGGGGTGCTACTCATCCAAACTAAATTGCACTGAAACTGGTTGCTAATTTCACACGGCTCATTGCTTCCAACCAAAACATCACCTCTAGAGATATCTAATTCCTTATCTAAAGTAACTGTTACAGCAGTATTTTTTGATGAAACTTGACTCTTTTTACCACTTACAATTATTTCTTTGATTTTAGCCTGTGTCCAATGTGGCAATATATTAACTACATCACCTTTTTTAATCTTTCCAGACACAATCGATCCTGAAAAACCTCTGAAATCAGAACTTGTTCTATTTACCCATTGGATTGGCAGTCTTAATTTTTCTTGAATATCTGAACTCTTAATTTTTATTGTTTCAAGAGTCTTGAAAACAGACTTACCTTTGTACCATGGCATTTTTTTAGAACCATTAACAATATTTTCACCGTTTAAAGCAGATATAGGAATTGAAATTATTTTTTCAAAATCAAAGTTTGAAGCTAGCTTTTTATAATCATCAACAATTTTTTGATATTCAGTCTCTTTGTAATGTATCAAATCCATTTTATTAATTGCTAGAATAATATTTTTTATACCCATCAAAGAACAAATATATGAATGACGTTTTGTTTGCGTCATCAATCCATGTCTTGCATCGACAAGAATGATTGCTGCATCTGCCGTCGATGCGCCAGTTATCATATTCCTAGTATATTGTTCATGACCAGGAGTATCAGCTACAATAAATTTCCTTTTCTCAGTTGCAAAATACCTATAAGCAACGTCAATGGTTATTCCCTGTTCCCGCTCTGCGGCTAAACCATCAACTAAAAGAGCAAAATCAATATCATCTCCTTGGGTTCCTGATTTTTTAGAATCACTTTCTAATGAAATTATCTGATCATCAAATATAAGCTGAGACTCAAATAACATTCGACCTATTAAAGTACTTTTTCCATCATCTACACTTCCACATGTAATGAATCTTAGAGTTTTAAGAGAACTCTGTTTTTTTAAAAACTTCTTTATAGATATATTTTTAGAAACTTGTGATTGCATTTTTAAAAATAACCCTCAACTTTTTTCTTTTCCATTGAAGATGACTCATCACTATCGATTAATCTACCTTGTCTTTCGCTTACTCTAGAATTTATTATTTCTAAAATTATTGACGTTATGTCAGAAGCGTCTGACTCTATTGCATTGGTAAGGGGATAACATCCAAGAGTTCTAAATCGTACTTTTTTAATTTGAATTTTTTCTTCTTTTTGAAATTTAAATCTATTATCGTCAACCATTAAAATACCACTTTTCCTGATGACTACGGGTCTAGGGGCAGCAAAATAAAGAGGGACTATTTCAATATTTTCTCTATAGATATATTCCCAAATATCTAATTCTGTCCAATTTGAGAGAGGAAAAACTCTTATACTCTCACCCTTATTTTTTTTGCCATTATATAAATCCCATACCTCAGGTCTTTGATTTTTTGGATCCCATCTGTGGAAAGAATCTCTAAATGAAAAAATACGTTCTTTTGCCCTACTTTTCTCCTCGTCTCGTCGAGCGCCACCAAATGCAACATCAAATTCCATTTCATCCAATGCCTGCTTAAGCGCATTAGTTTTCATTATTTCTGTATGCTTTTTTGAACCAGAGTCAAAAGGATTTATATTCATTTTTATACCTTCCTGATTCTTATGAATTAATAACTTCATCCCAGTTTTTCTTGTAATTTGATTTCTAAATTCATACATCATTTGAAACTTCCATCCAGTGTCAACATGTAATAGTGGGAATGGTGGAATGCTCGGATAAAATGCTTTAAGAGCTAAATGCAACATAACAGCACTATCCTTACCAATAGAATATAACATTACAGGATTATCTGATTCAGCAAGAACTTCTCTTATGATATGAATGCTCTCACTTTCTAGATAATCCAAATGAGATAATTCAGTATTTTTTAAAACAAAATTTTTTTGAAGTAGCTTATTTTTTTCGTTAAAGTATTCTTGATAAGCTGAAGATGGAAATATTCCAAAATTACTGTTTGATTTCACAATTGATTGCTCAATATTATTTGTATTTAAATCTCTAAAGTAGCTTACAATTTGTCCTGTAGGAATAAGACAAACATTCTTATTATTATCTTTAACTAAAGCAAAAATACATTTCTTTATGAAAGATATTGATATTTGTTTTTTATTAAGCCAAAACCATTTTCTTCCAGATCTGCCATCATTTGCCATTATCGTATATAAGTCTTCTTCCAATTTGTATAATTGAATAATATAAATTGTGTCTCTTCTCTTTTTGGAAATCAAAATTTGATTACTGATAACTTCTTTCTTTAAAGGATTGAGTCTTTCATCAACAACTTCATCTAATTTTATAGTATTTGGTAAAAGTCTTGATTTCTCAATCAATCTCTCGGCTGCACGAAGCGAAGCCTTGTTAATTTTTTTTTGAGTTATTTTTTGAACTTGTGAGGTATCCCAAGGAATTATATTTCCTGATCTATCATTTAAATTATATGTAGGAATCATTAATGTCGCATTATGTTAAATTTACAAATTTATATAAATTACATATAGAAAAATTAAAAAAAATCTATAAATAATTGATTAAATTACTAAAAGCGACAATTAAATATGTTAACTAATTGAATTAATTCAATTTATTTAGCATATCTTTTAAGTCCATTTGGAGTAAATAATTGAATGTCATGTGGCTTATCTGCCCTCCAAATAATTTTGTCTATTTCAGAAGATCTCACATTGTTTAGTAGATATCTCTTGGTGTCAAAATTATAAGTAGCTGAATGAACTGCTAAACAAGCAGGTTCATCATAAAAGTTCATTAGAGGTAATTCTCTATAATTCATTATTTCTTTTTTTCCATCGTATACCTCTTCAGATATCATCCCATGACTATCTACATCAAAATACATAACTCTATGAGGGTATATGTGTCGTTTATCACTTTTAACATCTGCCCTTACGATATTAACTTTAACTAACTCATAGCGCATAAATTTTTGATTTACATGAAAATTTGTTAAAACGTTTTTTCTATCAGCATTATAAAAGTCGTAAACATTATAAGGCATGAACTTCAATTCAGTTCCAACATTTGACCAATTATATCTATCCTTAGCACCATTAAATCCATCAAATGAGTCTGCTGTTGATAACCCCTGTGAAGCTGAGCCTAAATAATCATATGCGATATTAGGCGCTCTTCTAACTCTTCGAGTCCCAGGATCGTATACCCAAGCTTTTCTTGGACTCTTTAATGCATTTAATGACTCAATTACCAATAAGCTTGCGTCGGCAAGTCTTGGTGGATGAGTAACTTTTTGCATCAACATTCCTTGAAGTCCTTCACAATGACTATCTTTAACAAAAGGATTCCAACAGTTTTTAGCTATTGCCTCACCAGCACCTTGTGTCATTGTACCATCAGGATTAACAACATAATACGGTGCACCACCAATTATATCTACGCCTCTATATCTTAGGATGTGATTCCATACATGATGAAGAGGTTCAGATGCATCCGGGAAAGGAATGCTACCAATAATTCCATCAACACCCTCACCGTCTGCTATCATATTTGCATTCCCTGATTTAGATAAATCTAATACTTCCCGCGGGACTGCACAGCTTCTACGCGAGGGATATATGTTCATGAAAAAAGTTTCTGGATAAGACTGAAACATTTGAATTTGACCTTCAGTTAAATGTGTCAAATAATTTTCATAATTTAACGCATTTATTTCAAATTGAATCTCATCTTGTATAAATGGATTTATATATTCATTCGAATCTGGATTATAATTCTCTACAGGCGAGCTAATAGGAATTCTATCGCCTATATCATTATTCTTGAATAGAGTTTCCGCATTAACAACAATATTTGATATGGTCAGTAATATAAAAAAAATATAGTTTTTCATTTAAAGCAATTGAGTATAATTAAATTTAGCAATATTAATAATAATTATGACAAATATTAGAGAATTTCTAAATTTTGGCAATCTTTTAGCTGATAACTCCAGAAAGATATCATTAAAATATTTTAAAAAGAAATTAAATGTTTCATCAAAATCAAAGGATAAATTCAATCCAGTAACAATAGCTGATACTTCAGTTCAAAACTTTATTAATAGTAGTATTAACAAAAAATATCCTGATCATTCAATAATTGGAGAAGAAAGTTGTCTCTTCCAAAATAGTGAATATGAGTGGTGTATTGACCCTATTGATGGCACTAAATCATTCATTAGTGGTTTTCCAACTTGGGGAACTCTTATCTCTCTGAGTATTAACGAAAAAATAGTTTTAGGTATTGCTGATTTTCCAGCATTAAATGAAAGATATGTTGGATATGATAAAATTTCATATAAGCTTATTAATAATAGAAAAAAAATTCTAAAGGTAAAAAGCAATAGTCTATCAAAATCTATTTTATCTACCACGTCAACTTACGCATTTAAAAATAAAATTGATAAAAATATTTTTGAAAAAATTTCAAAAAAAGTAAAAAATATACATTTGGGTGGTGATTGTTATCAATATTGTCTTTTAGCTGATGGCTATATTGATATAGTTATGGAAAGTGGACTAAGCTCTTATGATATTAGAGCTTTGATACCAATTATTAAAAATTCGGGAGGTTCAATAAGAACTTGGAATGGAGATAATCCAAAAGATGGTGGTAGGATTATTGCTACCAGTGATAGAAAGCTTTTATCAGTAGTTCAGTCGTTATCTCTAAAATAAAAAAAAGCCCAGCAAAACTTTTGCTGGGCTTTTTTTGGCATTTAATTAAAAACTTAATTATTTTAAAGCATCCATAACTGAAGAAAGCTTCATAGCTACTGACATATCGCCATCAACTTTAAGCTGTCCTTGCATAAACGCGCTAGTTCCATCTAATTCACCAGAAGACATTTTTTCAAATGTTTCTACGGACATTGTAAGTGTACAATCAGCTTCCTGATCTTCTCCGCTCACTGTGTTAGGGTTTGATTTTCCGTCAAGAAAAATACATCCGGCACCTTCAAAATCAAATTTTACAGTTGCTCCGAGACCAGTGTCTTTTCCCGCAATCCCTGCTTCGAATTGTGCTAGTATACTTGCTACATCAGCCATTATTTTTTCTCCATAAGTTAATTAACAGAGCGTAATAAAACATTTTATCTAATAGATGACAATACATTTATTTGGGTATATTTTTTGAAAAAAGCTATTAATACAGTAAGTTAATGAATAATATAAATTATAAGCCCCCAAGATTTTGGGAACGAGGCAAAAAATATCTTATAGAAAAAGATAAAAGATTAGGTAATTTAATTAAATCTTACCCAAAAGATTTTTTATTTACTAAATCTGATCCATTTTTAACTTTAGCAAGATCAATAGTTGGGCAACAAATATCTGTAAAAGCTGCACAATCTGTTTGGGATAGGCTTGAAATTAAGGTAAAAAAAATTGCCCCCTATAATATAAAAAAAATACACTCAAACTCCCTTAAGTCAGTTGGGTTATCTCGTCAAAAAATCAAATATTTAAAAAATCTCTCTGATGCATTTATTGAAAATAAAGTCAAAATAAAACTGTGGAGTAAAATGAATGATGAAGAAATAATTCAAGACTTAATACAAATTAAAGGTATTGGTAGATGGACAGCAGAAATGTTTTTAATTTTTAATTTATGTAGAGCCGATATCTTTCCTTTAGATGATATAGGAATGATTAAAGGATTGTGTAAAATTTATAATTTGGACTACCCACTTAATAAAAATGAAGTTTTAAAAATAGGAAATAAATGGAAGCCCTATAGATCTATAGCTACATGGTACCTATGGCGTTCACTTGATCCAATACCTGTGGAATATTAATATGCTGAAAGAAAAAATATATATTTATACTTTTTACAGATTCAAAGATTTAAAAAATATTAAGCGCATAAAGAATCAGCTAGATAAGTTTACTAAGGATAAATTAGTATTAGGGACCATTTTAATAGCGAGCGAAGGAATTAATGGAACAATATCAGGAACTAAAAAAAATTTAGACTTAATAATTAGAGAATTAAAAAAATTATTAAAGATAAAAAAACTTTCACTTAAGATATCTAGCAATCAGTTTATACCTTTCTATCGTCTTAAAATTCGATTAAAAAAAGAAATTGTAACTATAGGAAATAAATCTATTAAGCCAGAGAAAATATCGGGGAAGCATATATCACCAAAGGATTGGGATAAAATTATTTTTAATAAAGACTATATAATAATTGATACGAGAAATGAATATGAAATTAAAATTGGCACATTTCAAAATGCTTATAACCCAAAGACTAAATCTTTTAGAGATTTTCCTGATTATGTTGCAAATTCTAGAATAGATAAAAATCAAGCAATAGCAATGTTTTGCACAGGAGGAATTAGGTGTGAAAAAGCTTCATCCTATTTGATTAAAAAAGGATATAAAGATGTATCTCAATTAGATGGGGGAATACTTAATTACTTGGAGTATAAAAGAAATAAAAAGAAAAGCACCTGGATTGGCGAATGCTTTGTTTTTGACAATAGAGTTTCAGTTGACAAGTATCTTAATAAAGGCACACATTATCAATGTTACGGGTGCAGACATCCAATTACAAAAGTAGATATGAAGCTCAAATCGTATGTAAAGGGAGTTTCTTGTAAATACTGTATAAAAAATAAAAGTGATAAAAAAATAAATTCGTCACTTGTAAGACAAAAACAAATTGATAATGCTGAAAAGAAACAAATTAAACATTCATTTAAAAAAGTTTATTCAGTAAAATAAATATTTATATATTTTCAACTCTTTTAATAAATTCAAGTAAGTTTCCACTATTAAATAAATGCCCTCTAATTCCATAATTAATCGCACATTCAATATCACTATCTTTGTCTCCAATTAAAAAGCTATCCTTTTTTTCAATTGGCCATCTAGACTCAGCAATTTCAAGCATGCCTGATTGGGGTTTTCGTAAATGAGCACAATCTTTAAATTTGTCGGGAAACATCGGATGATATGGCGATATAAAAAATTCATCTATGTAAGCATTAATTTTTTTTAGTTCTTTTCTAATGAATTCATGAAGGATTAAAACATCTTTTTCTGAGTAAAGACCTCTAGCTATACCAGATTGATTAGATACTACAAAAACATGATAATTGTTCTCATTCAAGAATTTAATACCCTCTTGGGATCCTTCAATCCATTCAAAATCACTAATTTTATATAAGTATTTTTTTTCTTTATTAATCACACCGTCTCTATCAAGAAATGCTGCTGGCTTTAGCATAATTCTTTTTCAAGTATTTCACATATAATTTGACCAATAGCTATATGCATTTCTTGAATTCTATCTGGTCGAGAGGCTGGAACACTGATTGTCACATCACATAATTCTCTAAAACCACTTTCATCATTGCCAGTAAGCCCCAGTGTATTAATGTTTAATTGTTTCGCTACTTTTAACGCATTAATTACATTTTTACTTTTACTACTTGTTGAGATAGCATATAGAACATCTCCATTATTTCCAACAGACTCTACTTGTCTTGAAAAAATATCATCGAATGAAAAATCATTACTAACTGCAGTTATTATAGATGTGTCTGTTGTTAAGGCAATTGAAGCAATTGGTTTTCTATTTTTTCTATATCTTCCAACTAACTCTGCTGAAAGATGTTGTGCATCAGCTGCTGAACCACCATTTCCACAAAACATTATCTTTCCACCATTCTTTAAACTTTTAATAATTAATTTTGAAGCTTCTTCAATTTGCGGAACAGATTTTCTAGCAAGATTGTTAAAATTTTCTGAGATCTCAGTAAGTGTTTTATTGATAGATTTCATAATTAATAATAATATATATTAGACTAAATACTAGAACTGTTGATAATATTTGAAGTACTTATACCATTTATCATTTCAATAAATTCAACCTTACCCCCACTTTTTATCACGCTTTCTGAACCGACTACTTTTTTATATTTATAGTCAGCCCCTTTAAATAAAATATTCGGCTTTAATCCATCTATAATTCTTATTGGCGTTTCTTCATTAAAAATAATTAAGGCATCAACATCATTAATTGCTGCTAACTTTTTCAATCTAACTTTCGCATTATCGATTGGTCTATCATTTCCTTTTAATAATTTAACTGATATATCAGAATTTACTGCGACAATTAAATAATCACATCTTTTTTTTGACTCTCTCAAAGAATATAAATGTCCTTTATGCAGCAAATCAAAACATCCATTAGTAAATCCAATAATTGCATTTTCCTTTTTTTTTAATAGATTTGTTTTATAAATTAAATCGTCTAATAAATACTCTTTATATTTATATTTCATAATTAACCTATTAAGTCAGCAAAATTTAGACTTGCAGTACCACTAAACCCTATAACTTTTCCAGCTGCATAATTAGATATTTCGATACTTTCATTATACGAGAATTTCAAAGCTAACATTATTCCAATCAAGGCAACTACTGTGTCCCCTGCGCCTGTAACATCAATAACTTTTTTCGGATTTGACTTAAATTTTGTTATACTCCCTCTATTAATCAATAACATGCCTTTTTCTGATCTAGTAATTAATAGGTTACTTATATTATATTTTTTTACAATATATCTCCCTGACTTAATTAATCTCTTTTCGTTTAATGACTTAATGTTTGTTGCATCCATCATTTCTTTTTGATTCGGTGTAAGAATATCAACATTACTAAAAATACTTAAATCAGTTTTTTTTGGATCTGCTATGATTTTTTTATGATATTTTTTTGAAATCTTAATTATTAAACTAATTAATTTTTTATCTAATAATCCCTTATTATAATCAGATAAGATTATTAAATCATTTTTTTTAATTGTATTAATTAGTTTCTTTAATACAATCTTTTTGTACACATCTTTTAATTTAAAATTTTTACTTTCATCATCAACTCTTAGTAAATGATTACTATCTTCCACGTATCTTGTTTTTCTTGGTGTTTTAAAATTAGGAACTGGTATATTTATATTATTAATATTTTTTTCCTTGTTTAATAATTTTTTAATTATTTTAGAGGAATGATCATTACCTGATAAATATATGAGACTAGTTTTTACACCAAGATTTGCCATATTTCTCACAACGTTTCCTGCACCACCTATTTCATACTTTTCATTTTTCATTGCTAGTATTTTGACAGGTGCTTCTGGTGACATTCTTTCTACATTACCAACTATATAGTGATCTAAAATTATATCTCCAATACAAATAATCTTTAATTTTGAAATATTTTTTTTATTTTTTTTTAAAAGACTGATTAATTTTTTATTAAGCATTTTTTTTCTTGCGTTTTAAATATTTTTTATACTTCGGCCAATCATCTTGTGATATTATATAACCAATACATTTTTTTGATCCACATCTACAAACATGGTCTTTAAAATCTTCTGGATCAAAAGGATATCCATAATCATAAGATAGTTCCTCACCTTTTTTTATATTTTTAATTGAACTTATCCAAATTTCATTTTTTACAATATCAACTTCACAGTTAGGATTACACGAATGATTGATATATCTTGCATTGTTATAGGCAAAGGAACCATCGATATCATACTTATTATTGAGTTCAAAGATATATACGGAACCTTCATTTTTTTTATTTAAATATTTCTTAATTCTAACTGCAGACCTTCTATCCCCTTCTTTTTTTGTTATTTTTTCTCCAACATATTGTATTATTTGTGAATTTTTTTTAATATCACAATCAGCTATAATACCAGTACCATGTATTTTTGATTTCTTTTCTTTCCACATATTTTTTTAACTGTTATTTATTTTCTTTTTATACTATTTTATAAAGATTAATTATTTTTTTTTGCATAAATTGAATTAAGTAAAAAACCTATAGGTAAATAATAAATAATATTAATCCAATTATTAAAGAAGTTTTGAGTTGGTATAATTGGCCATAATGATATAAATATACATATCATTAAATATATTTGAAAATCAGTCAATTTAGCCTTACGTCTACTTATTTTGTAATTTAGATGACATAAAAATAAATAGACTAAATATATAAATGGTATGATTATAAACAATATTCCAATAACTCCAGTTTCCGATAACAATTGTAGATATGAATTATGCGGATGAGTTGAACAAAAAAGATTACTACTCTTATCAACGTAGTTATCACATAAAACTCTAAATTGTTTTGGCCCTGCACCAAAAATTTTATTGTCTTTAAAGATGTTAATTGCTGCAATTGCTAAAGACTCATGATCAGAAGAAAAATACGTCAGATTATTTGAATAAAATAATTGGGTAGCAGTATTACCAATATTTCTTTGTTTAATAGTGCTATTAGTTGATGCAAGAAAGCTAATGACTATAATTGAAATTACTATTGTAATTATTCTTAATAGCTTAAATTTTGATGTAATCAACAGTATCATTATAGTAGACAAAAATAATAAGGCTAAAGCGGTTCTTTCTCCTGTTAAAAAAGTAAGGCAATCAATTAATATTAGTAATATAAATATTAAAACCATATATTTTTTTTCTTTAGAGAAATTATAAATAATGAGTGCAAATAAAAATGGAAATAGTCTTGATAAATAGCCCCCTAAAATCATTTTATCATTAAATGCCAATGTCAATCTATTTATAGAATTACTTCCGAACCCAAAAATACTATTGCCAACAAAATACTGATAATAGCCATCAATAATTGCAGCAATAAAAATAATTAAAAATGATATTGTAAATTTTTTAATAAGATAATTATCGTTCTCCAAAAGATACCATATTGCTATAGAAAATACACCAAACCTGAAATAAAATAATGACGATTCAAGAGAAAAGGCAACATTTGATGAAATCAGTGATGAAAATATAAAATAAAAATAAAAACTAATAAAAAATATAAAAAATTTATTATAATAATAATTCCAATATTTTTTTTGAAAAGAAATTAATAAAAATAATAAGGATATTATAGATAGAAATAGATCTGGAACAAATGGGCCTGTCAACAATGCTAGTGGTAATAGGCATAAAAGTATACCCATTAATTTTATTGATAATTTTTCTGAAATCAATTTATAATTTATTGTTAGATTATTTTCTATAATACAAAAAATATACTATATGCTATAAAAAGTCTATGAAAGATGATCTTAAAAAAGCCATAGAAAATTGGAAAACAAATAACAATAATTATAATGACTAAAAATATAACTATTGTCGGACTGGGTTATGTAGGCTTCTCATTATCATTATTAGTTTCTCAAAATTTTAATGTTATTGGATTGGATATTGACAAAGAAAAAGTAGCTAATGTAAATAAAAAAATCTCACCTATCGTTGATAGTGATGCAGTGAATTTTTTGACAAATAAAAATTTAAAATTAGAAGCAACAATAGACTCAAATTATGCATTTAGTAATGCTGATTTTATAGTTATTGCCGTACCTACTGATTATTCACCTAAAACAAAAGAATTCGATACAAATATTGTAAAATCTGTAATTAAACAAATACTAACCGTTAATCGAAATGTAACAATAATTATTAAATCAACAATCCCAATTGGTTTCACTGAAAAGATTAGAAAACAAACTAATTATAGTGATATCATATTTTCTCCTGAATTTTTAAGAGAAGGTAAGTCTTTATATGACTATCAATATCCATCTAGAATTATCATAGGAGAAAATACCTCAACTGCAAAAGAGTTTGGTACAATACTAAAAAACCTTACAGTTAAAAAAGATGTACCATTAATATTTATGAAATCAAAAGAAGCTGAGGCTGTAAAATTATTTTCAAATACTTATCTTGCCATGAGAGTTGCTTTTTTTAATGAGTTAGATACATTTTCAGAAATTAGTGATCTCAACACTTCAAATATAATTAAGGGAATATCTTTAGATGATAGAATAGGCAATTACTATAATAATCCTTCTTTCGGCTATGGTGGATACTGCTTACCAAAAGATACTCGCCAGTTATTAAGCAATTATAAAAATATTCCAAATAAAATAATTAAATCAGTTATAGAATCAAATGATACTCGTAAGAAATTCATAGTAGAATCAATTATAAAGAAGAATCCAGGTACTGTAGGAATTTATAGACTCACTATGAAAGAAGGGTCAGATAATTTCAAAGAGAGTGCAATTTTAGAAATAGCAAATATCTTAATAAAAAAAAATTTAAAAGTAATAATTTTTGAACCATATATTAATGAAAATACTTACAATAATTTTAAATGCTATAGCGATCTTAAAAAATTTATAAATCATAGTGATTTAATAATTGCCAATAGACTTAATAAAGACTTAAAAGAGGTTAAACACAAAGTTTATTCAAGAGATATATTTAGAAAAGACTAGCTTTTCTGCTTAAACCCAATAACATACCTTTCAAGTAAACTTATTGTTCTCTCTAAATCAAAATCTGAAATGCTTTTTTCAAGTAAATTTGAAAAACTTTCCAACTCACTAAGCTTTATAAATTCTTCATTAGCATAGAATATATTCTTATGTTTGCTAGAAGTAGACTGCTCATTAATTAATAACTCTTCATAGAGCTTTTCTCCAGGTCTTAGTCCAGTAATTTTAATTTGAATTTCTCCATTTGGGTTTTTATCGCTTAAAAGTGAAAGACCACTAAGACGAACCATTTTTTCTGCAATATCAATTATTTTAATTGGCTGACCCATGTCCAATAAAAATACTTCTCCACCTTTAGCAATTTTATATGATTGTAATATTAGCTGAACCGCCTCGAATATAGTCATGAAATATCTAGTAACTTCAGGATGAGTCACTGTAAGAGCCTCTCTATTTTTGATTTGTTCATTAAATTTATTAATTACTGAACCTGAAGAAGCCAATACATTACCAAATCTAACAATTGAAAATATTGTTTTTTTATTATTGTTTGAAGCGTTATCTGCGAAAGCTTGAACTGCCATTTCTGATAGTCGTTTAGTTGCACCCATAATATTGGTCGGTCGTACTGCTTTATCGCTTGAAATCAAAACAAAATTTTCAATATCAAATTCACTAGCTAATTTAATAATATTTAAGGTGCCAAAATAGTTATTCCTAATGGACTCAAACACATTTGTTTCGACTAAATTAACATGCTTATAAGCAGCTGCATGAAAAATTATATCAGGTAATTTTCTATTGAAAATATACCTTAGACCTGAATAATTATTTATGGATATTAATTCAGGGGTAATCTTAATTGATGAAAGATTTTTGTATATATTGCATATTTTTTCTAAGTCATCTTTAACTCGATATAAATTATATTCACTATGATCAACTAAAATAATTTCTGATGGATTTTGAAAAATTAGTTGCCTACATAGTTCGCTTCCAATTGAGCCACCAGCACCACTAATTAAGACTTGTTTATTTTTAGTTAAATCTTTTATGGCATGGTAATCTTTATTTATTTCTCTATCTAATAAATCGTCAATATTTAAATTTCTAATATCATCGATTGATACCATGCTATTCATCAAATCTTTAATATCTGGCAAAATTTTAATTTCAATATTATAAATTTCTAATTTTTTTACTAACATTTTTCTCTTACTTATATTTAAAGAGGGAATTGCAATAATTATATTTTTAACATTCAGTACTTTAATCGCTTTTGAAATTTCACTTTCAGAAATTATTTTTACCCCTGAAATAAGTTTTTTTTGTTTACGTTCATCGTCATCAATAAATGCTACAACTCTATACATATTATTTTTTTGGATTAGTTCATACAATTGAGACCCTGCAATCCCTGCTCCATAAATCATTAGATTAGGTATTATATCTTTTGTAGTTTTTAAATTACGTGAAGAAAAAATTAATCGACTTAAACAAGTAAAAAAGCAGAATATTATAGGCTGAATGATTGCTATTGATCTTGGTATTGAATTACTAAATAATATATGATTGTAATTAAGACGTAATATTTTATAGATTGAAAAAATTAATAATAATAACAAGCTATAAATGATAGTTGCCACTACTATTCTTCTTATTGTATAAAGATTTGTATATTTAATAATACTATCATAGATACCAAAATAAAAATAAATCGGAATAAATAATATCAAACAAATAAGATATGTGTTTACAGTATCAAACGAAGGAGTATGATAACTTTCAAGCCTTAATGAGTAAGCTAAGTAAGTTGCAAATAAAGAAATGATAATATCAAATAAAAGTATTGATGTAAAAACCACACTCAAATAATGACTTATTTTTTTTATCATAAAAATAATTACTTATATTACTATTCTTACAACTTTAAATGCTTCGGCGTATTTACAACCATTTTGACTACCTCTAAATTTTGCTAGAGATTCAACAGCTTCAATAGATCTTGATGGAGTTTTATTATTTATTTGTGATTTATAATATTTTAATGCAGTTAGTTTATATTTAATTTGTTTATCAATTCTTACGAAGAAATCAGGAGAAAAACTTGCCTCAACTCCTGGAACATTCCAATGAGTTTCTGATAAAGTTTCATATAGTAATACTGTTTTTGGTGAGTTTTTGTCTATTGGTCTAGACGCCACAATTCCAGAGTCAAAAATTATTCTATGATCAATATGTCTATCTGGAAAAGGAATTAAAACTGTGTCTGGATTTCTTCTTTTAATAAAATCGCTAATTTTTGAGTTTAAATCAGAAGTAGGTACTTCATTTAATTTTGTTGCTGGAATATTTAAAAATTCAAAATCACTAACTCCCAAATATTTAAAAACTTTTTTACATTCTGTTAATGTTTTTTCATATTTTTTTATAGAATATAGTGGTGGCATATGCCCTGAAACAATTAAAATTGATACTTTGATATTATTTTCGACTAATCTCTTTATTGTACCGCCCGCACCCAATGTTTCATCATCTGGATGAGGTGCAATTATTACAGCATTTTTAATATTTAAAATCATATATAAAATATTTTAACTTTTGGTAATGGAACTATTATAATTTTTTTCGATATTTTTTCTTTTTTTAGTTTCTTAATTATATCTGAAAAAAAATTCCATGCAAAAATAATGATTACATCAGCACTAATCAGCTCATTTTTCTTATATTTAATTATTTTGATATTAGTCTTTGGCATATATTTTCCAGCTTTAAGATCATTATCTTCAATAATTTTTGTTATTATATTTTTACTCATTTTTGACATCTTTAAAATTAAAGTGGCTTTAGTTGGTGCACCATAACCAACTATATTTTTTTTTTCCTTATAATAACCCATCACAACTTTATTTAGTTGGATCATATTTTGATTAATTCTATTTGGCCAATTAGTTAGAAAATCAAAATTATTGATTACTGTATTATTCTCTTTAACTAAAAACTTTTTTGGTTGCGCATACAGTCTTACAATATTATTTTTTTTGCATAATATTCTTAATGTTCCACCTTGTATTTTGTTTGTAGTAATGCTTACAATACTAAATCCAATACTCAAAAGATATTTTACTAATGGAGATGCGTGATGGTAGTCTAAGTGTTCATGATAAATTGTATCAAAATAGTTTTTTTGCAATACTTTTAAAAAATAGCCTACTTCAAAACAAAAATATCCTCTATCTTTTAATAAATCGAATATACTCTCGAAAACTTCTTTTATATTGCCAATATGTGCCAACACATTATGACTAGTTATAAAATCTATTTGTCCATATTTTTTTTTTATTTCTTCGGTACTTTGTCTATTAAAAAATTTATTTAGTGTATTAATTCCTCTTTTATTAGCTATTTTTGATGGAAGAGAAGCTGGGTCGATGCCAAGTACATTGATATTATTATTTTTAAATGCATTTAAACAAGTACCATCATTAGACCCAACATCTAAAACAGTATTATTAGAGTTAAGATTACATTTTTTTATTATCCATTTCGAATATCTATCAAAGTGTTTGATAAAACTTGGGGCTACACCGCTTAAGTAAGTATAGTTAGTTGCATACAATTTATCAGGTGAAACTTCATAATTAAGTTGAAAATGATTACATTTATTACATCTAAATAAACATAATTTGTAAGTGTCAACTCTCATTGATGATTCTGAGGATATAGATAAATTATTACCTAAAGGTACTCTTCCAAAATCAATAATCTTCAAAAGTTTTTTTGAGTCGCAAAGTCGACAACTATCTATTTTTTTTGATTTATTCATTGAATAAAGATGTTAATTATTTGAGTATTTTTTTAGTAAGTCATTAATATTATGCTCATTAACAAAATCTACTCTGACTGTATCTTTTTCATATGTTTCCTGATCCCTTGGATTAAGACTACTAACAATTAAAGTAGAATTTACGGGAAAATGAGTTGCGTGAATCTCCATTGGGGGAGTAAATATATTTTCACCTTGATTCACTTTTAGATATTCGACGGAATCTGTGTCAACTTTCTTAAAAAAATAATCTATTTCACCCTCTAATACATACATGTAATGAAAATCACTTAAATGGTAGTGATTAGATCTAATTGAACCAGAAACACAGGAGATTATAGAAACATTTTTTATTTTATCGTCTACTATTGAGAGTATCTTTCCTCTTTTATCTTCATCTCGAACTACATTATTAATTATTATTGATTTATCTGAAATCATATTTTTCAATTTTTTAGAATACTATTATACTGTTTGGATAGATTTTCAAGTAAAGATAGATTACTTATCATAGCTTTATTTCTTATCGATTGAGTATTAAACCAATGACTTTCTTTTTTTCCAAACAAAGTTTGAAAACAGTCTTGACAATAAAATGAAATATTATTGATATTTGTTCCATCATTTTCCTGCAGGATTCTTTCTCCCTCACGTCCAAAAAAAAATGGTTCAAATTTAAACTGTGCTTTATTAAATTTTGTAATTTTAACAAAATTACTGTAGTCACAATTTAAACCAATAATTATTAAGACATCGGCCTTAAAAACTTTGCCTTTTAGTATAATCTTTTCGCTATCCACATGGCCTTTATTTGATATTTTATAAATAAATAGTGTAGCATCTTCAGATAAATTATTAACTAAAGAAACTACATAACTTCCAATATCGTATAAGTTGATTGGATAATTTTTACTCTTGTGTCTAAAAGTATTTTTAGGCATACTAGGTAGAGTAAATTCTACATCAATCTTTTTTATTTCTTTTTTTTGTTTTTCCCAAAGATTTATAAAATTATAATAAAATTTTGAATACTGATGCATAAAATTTTCAACAAAAAAAGTTTTCTTTTTATTTGAGGCATATATAATTTTTTTTAATTCAATTAATTTTATTGTAACTGGTTTTTCAATGAATAAGTTATGTCCATTCTCAATAATCTTTAAAGCTTGCGAATAATGTAAATCTGGTGGTGTACATAAAATAAATATTGTTTCAGGTTTTACTTTTGACAGTGCATCACTTAAGGATGGGAATAATTCATAATTATTCTCTACATTAGTTTTGCTAGTAACGATTCCCTCAATTTTTCCGTTAATTTTCTCAACCGCAGGTATAATTTTTGATCTAGAATGATTTCCAAGTCCGACTATGCAGAAATATTTATTTTCCATAAAAACTTTATTTTTTAATTTGAGTGATATTTTTGAAAAATATATATATTAAAGCAGTAAGGATAATAGACAAAAATATAAAAATGAAATATTGCATGAGGTTGCCAGCATATTCGTTTATGACTATTTTACTTACTATATACAAAATAAAGGCATTTAATACTTGTGGTAAGATATAAAGCATATTTTTATATCTAAGCCTAAATTGATGATACAAATGATAATAGTTTCGAGTTAACAAGGGCTCTTTTTTATAAATTCTTAATAATACAACATAGACAACATCAAATGATGGTAATGCTAATGGAATTATTAGATAGATCACACTTATTTCAGCAATTAAAATAGATTTTATAATAATAAAAGTAAGACAGGATGAGACGACAAAACATCCAGAGTCACCAAAGAAAATATTATTTGGAGTAAAGTTAAAAAATATGAAACCGAGAGTAAATCCTACTATAATTAAAGCATGTTTATTTATTAAATCCTGATTTTTTAGCATAAAAAAAGATATAAAACCTAGTATAATTAGGAAAGTAGCAACATTTAAATCAAGGCCATCATAAAAATTTATAACATTACTAAGAAAAATATTTAAGATGCCAGAAATAAAAGCAAATAGAATAGAATAAGTGTTTATTTCATATTCAAAATATACTGATAAAAAAATATAAATTAATACTCCACTTAAGAATTGAAGAAAGAATCTAAAAAATGATGATAAGTATGAATAATCATCTATCCAATAAATTAGTGATATTACTGCAATTAATAAATAGATTGCCAAATGCAACATACTAAAATTAATAAAGTATGTGTAAATAATCAAAAAAAATACTAAAGTAACTCCATAACCAGTAGGAGTATTTTTATTTACGACATTCCAAATTTTTTTGTAGGAGTAACAGGCTATGATTGATGAAATAATAGAAATTGAAAGTATATTTAATAACATCTTTATATTGAATTCAAAAATTTATTAACAACTTTCTCTTTTGTAAAATTTTCTAAATAAAAGTTGTATGCATTACTTGACATTTGATCTCTTTCAAATATAGATAATTTTAACGCATCTTTATACATTTTACTTACGTCCTTAATATTATATTTATTACAAACCAATCCTGCCAAAGTTGACTTAATTAATTTACCAACAGCTCCATCAGAGACGCACAGTATTGGCTTTTTGTGCATAAAGTATGACTGAATTTTGCTTGGGATTATAAGTTTCTGTCTACCTCTTGAGTTTAAACTCAATATCAAAAAATCACTATTATTATATACATTAGCTAAATTATTACCTGAAAGCCATCCATGCCATTTTATATTTTTATATTTATATTTATTAGATAAGCCTTTGTATAGACTGCCGTCACCACAAATATTTAATTTTACATTATCTAATCTTGAGTCTAAAAAGGACTCAATTATAAGTTCAATATTTTGGGCTTTTCCTATATTTCCAATATATGAAAATTCAATGGTTTTTCTTTTTTCATTACTATTGTTAAATAATTCACCAAAATCATTTTCAATCGGATTGAATAATGTTGTAATTTTTTTGTTTTTTATTTTACTTTCAATATATTCACCTAAATCATTAGACTCTGTAAAGATAAGATCTGTACATTTCCACATATAATTTTGCAGATTATAAATAACTTTTCTTAAGAACTTATTTTTTATTCCCACCGTTGTCTCTATTGCCTCAGGCCAAATGTCTTGAACCCATTGTGATGAATTAGCATTCAATATTTTTGAAGCAATAAATCCAATATAGCCTACATATACAGGAGACCCACAATAAGTTATCAAGTGTTCATATTTGTTTCTATTTAATAAGGCAAAAAAAATAATAAAAATAAAAGAGCTAATACAGAATGTTGAATAAAAAGAAAAAATAGCTAATTTAGAATTAGAAAATCTAGGTATAACAGGTAGTCTTATTACTTTAAGTTTGTTTTTCTTTTCAATATACGGTCCAAAAAAATTAAATCCATCATAAAATTTATAGTTCCTGTAATTTGGTAAGGAAGTAATTACTGTAACCTGATCTATATCACTTCTATTTACTAATTCTTCTGTAAAAGTTCCAATAACAACGGGTTCAGGACTGTAATAAGGCGATAGTATTAAAAAATTTTTTTTTGACATAAATTCAATTAATTATCTTATTCTTCCAAAAAGTGTCTTAAGAATTGTGACGATGGTTAAAAACTTATATAAGAAAAAAAAATAAAATATTTCTTTACTGTCAGTTTTTTTTAAAAATAACTTTAACGCTAAATAGAAAGGGGTAAGAAAAAAAGTTACTAATTTTAAAACGTATAATAAATATCTATGTTTCTCAAATATGAAAAAATATAATTTAACCAAAGAATGAAGATAGGTTATTCCATCAATATTTTGATTACTCACTTTTAATGATTCATTTTTTAAAAATGAATCAATATTTTTTTTATAAAATTTTAAAAAATTTTCAGTAAAATTCTGAATTTTTACTAGAAACTTATCAATTGAGGTATCCTCTCGATGAATAATTGGTGCTAGACATGTCTTCAGTTTAAAGCCTTTTTTGATCCCATCTAATCCAAATTGATTATCCTCTAATCCATAAAAAGTGTAATCTTCATCAAATAGCAGATTTTTATCGATTAATTCATTTTTTTTAAATGACATATTCATTGTTACTATATTGTAGAAACTCATATCACTTTTTTGATGATATACATTATCATAAATTCTATGCCTTTCATTTCTATATTTGTAATAGTTGGAATTTTGATATAATGTTTCTGAAAATCTCACAACTCCAGAACATATAACATTAGCATCGTTCTTTTTTAAGCTTTTATAATGAACATTTATAAAATTTTCTCCTGGAATACAATCGTCATCTAATGAAATTATATTGTTTGATCTAGCTTTTTTTATACCTAAATTTCTTTTATAACTTGCGCTATTAAATGTATCTATTTTCTTAATAGATAATTCGGAAGTTGGCATGTAAGACTTAATTATTTTATCTAGATTAATTGATGAATTGCTATCAATAAATATAATTTCAATATTTAAATCTAGATAAGTATTTTCTTTATCTAATTCATTCAATATGTCTAAAACAAATACATCTCTTTTGTAAAAAGGTATAATAATAGATAAATCATAAGTTTGATTGGTTTTAATCAAAATTAAGACCTTATTCTATTGATTAATGAAAGTGGTATCATTAGAACTAAGAATAGCTTTAAAATAAAATATAAATTATTCATATAAAAAATTTTTTTAAATGCGGAAACCCTTTTTTTCTCTCTTATACATGCAATACCAGAATAAAACAGAACATAGTTTTGCAAATAATTAAAATTACTCAAATTCACTATTTTATTGTTCTCATTCATTCTATCCGTTATCCAAATAGACAGTTCTCGCATATTTAAATTAAATTTTAAGTAACCCAAATTCTCTCCATGCCATCTATAATAACACTCTATATTTGTTGTGCATGCTAGTTTAAATTTTTGAGAAAGTCTTAATGTTAAATCGTAATCACCAATTATTTCAAATTTAGGATTAAACCCTGGTTTAATTGAAAAATAACACTCTCTTCTAATCATTAGCGTTGACATACCAATAAAGTTTTTTTTTAACAATTCATTGGCTATATATCCAGTTGGAATTTTTTTAAATGCTAGTTTTTTTGTTTTTTTTCTTTCATTTATAATCCAATAATTGGAGCAGGCAAATCCAACATCTAAATCGTTAAACAATCGAATTTGAGACTCTAGCTTTGTTGGCTCCCACCAATCATCAACATCTAAAAAACAAATTAATTCTTTGCTACTTTTTTCTACAGCTCTTTTTCTAGCCTCATATTGACTTGTATGATCTTTAGAAAAATAATATTTTATTCTTTCGTCATTAAATTCATTTACTATAAGTCTGCTTTTATCAGTTGAAGCGTTATCCCAAAAAATTATTTCCCAATTTTTAAATGTTTGATTTATAACTGAACTAATAGCTTCTTTTAAATATTTTTCACCATTAAAACAATTGATTATCACATTTACTTCAGCATTCATTTTTATATTACCGCCTTTTTTTATATTACTATATTATTTGATTTATGATTTTCTGACAATTTATTTGAAATAGAAAAATTGACTTAATAAAAAGTAGTATTTTATTGCTTAAATATTAATGTCTATTCTTCTTAGTATAAATAAATAAGCAATTGATACCCAAAACATAAATGACATAGCTGGATGTAGTAATGCCCCGTTATGAACTAATCCATTAATAAATATTAGTAAATTAGAAATAAACATTGCTAGAATAAAACTTTCTTTATTTTCATAATATGATTTTATCAAAGAAGTTTGTACAGATACAAATAGTCCTATAACTGCAAAAAAAGAAATTATACCTCCCATAACATAAATATCTAAAAATGCGTTATGTGTAGTAGGTGAATAAAATCCAGTTACACCACTGCCACCCTTAAGACCAATCCCAAAAAAGAATTCTCTTATTAATGGCATTTCCTCACTTAGAAAATATCCAAAAATTCTATCTAAAATTCTTTCGGTAACACCTTGCCACTCAGTTGCGGAACTTTTAGTCATACCTATAAGTTCAATCCCAAATGTATTAACAATTGTAATTACTGCAGCATTCAAAATCTGACTAGAAATTAATAATACTACAAAAGAAAATGAATAGAGATAAAGTAATAGTCTATATTTTTTCAATAAAATTCCTAAAAAAGAAAATAACAAAAAAATTATTATAGTATTCAGTAATCCTGATTTAGACATTGTGAATATTGATGCACCACATATAAATAAAATTAACAACGCTTTAATAAAATCATTTTTATAATTAGACAAAAATAACAGAACTGCAGCACTGTAAAAAGCCCCAGGATATGTATTAACAGCACCAGTAATTGATGCATATCCAGGCAATCCAAATCTTAATGCTCCATAAGGGTTAGCAACAAAAGATAGTTTACCGAATATTACCTGATAAATTATTGAAATAGCAGCTAAAACAATAAAAAAAATAAATATATTCTTAATTAAAATAAAATCTCTAGTATCTCTAATTAAAGTAAATAATATAAAGGCTAGTGTTGGCATTAGAAAAAGCCTTATACTTCCAGTAGCTATTTTAGAAATGCTATGACCTTCTAAAATATAAAAAAAACTTTCAATTGCTATTACCGAAAATGATAAAAGCACTAATAAATAAAAAAAACTAACTAAACTATTTAATGAAATAAGTTTGGGTTGATTTATAAAAATTAAAAAAGTCATTGAATAGAAAAAAGAAAGTGCTAGATAATAAATAAAGCTAATATCCTGCAGAAATTGCATGAGCAATAAAACAATAAGTGATGAAAACACTAATTTATTAAAATCTATTTTTACGTCTACTAAATTCATTTGGCTTAAGCATTACAGAAAATTAAGATTTCTTTAATATTATTTCTTATATCATAGCTGACAAAATCTAGTTTACTTTTTTTAATTTTATCTATATTAAATTCAAAATTTAAATTATTAGATTTATTATTTCCTAAATTGATTTTAATTGAACTGTTAAATAATTTAAAATACTCTTCTTTAACTATATTGGCTAAATTCTTAATTGATATTGTCTGCCCACTCGCAACATTATAAATATCTGATTTTATTTCTTCATTTTTAGTTATTATGCTCTCAACTATATTTTCAATACTATTAATTGAAATAAAATCTCTCCTATCCATTCCGTTATTATTAATGTTTATTTGTTTATTTTTAATAGCTTGTTGACAAAAATCGTTTACTACTAATGACCAATATGAGTTCTTTTTAATTCTAGAAAGACCAATTACATTTGAGACTCTCAAAATTACCAACTTTGTACTAGAATTTTTTGCAAGCTCCATACAATACTGTTCTGCCATTAGATTAGATTTAGAATAATTATCATAAGGCAGTGTAGCATCGTCTTCATTGATTTCACCAGAAAGTTCTTTTCCATAAACATGTATTGTTGAAAAGAGAACAAAAGTTTTTGTCTTTTTTTTTATAGCTTCTTTAAATAAATCTCTAGCTCCAAATGAATTAACTATAATTGCTTCTTTTTCATTTCTATTACATTGATCTCTATTTAAGCCAGCAAGATGGATTATCGTGTCAATTTTATTTAACGAATTTTCAATATCTTCTTTTTTTCTAATATCAATTTGAATTGCATTATCTAAGTTTTTAATTTTTCGAACACCCTTTATTATATTATAATTTTTTTTTATAAGGTACGATGAGAGTGATTTTCCAATGAACCCATCTGCACCGGTAATAAGAATCATAAATTATTGCCAGGTTTTGTTATTTTCAGTCCAGATTTTTTGAAGAAGTTCGTAATCTCGCTTATTATCCATACATTGCCAAAAGCCTTCGTGTTGGAATGCTAATAATTCTTTATTGCTTGTCAATTCTTCTAAAGGTTCCCTCTCTAAAAGAGTTTCATCAGAATCAATCATATCAAAAAAATCTTTTTTGAAAATAAAAAAACCTCCGTTTATCCAACCTTTTTGCATTTGTGGTTTTTCTTTAAAACTAATTACTAAATTATTTGAAATTTCCAGTTCTCCAAATCTAGCTGGTGGTCTCACTCCCGTCACAGTTCCTATTTTTGAGTGAGAATTATGAAATTTTAAAAGCTGATCAATGTTTACATTAGAAATACCATCTCCATAAGTAACCATAAAATTTTCAGAGCAGATAAATTTTTTCATTCTTTTTACTCTACCACCTGTCATTGTATTTTTACCAGTCTGCACAAGTCTAATATCAATTTTTTGATCAATATATTCACTGTTATAGTCTAAAACTCTAATAATTTCTTTTTTACAAATTTTATCCGAATACTTTTCCTTTAGGAAATATTTAATTATGACATCTGATTTGTAACCCATCGCAATATAAAAATTTTTAATATTATACTTTTGATAGTGGTCAATAATATGAATTAATATTGGCTTACCTCCAATTTCAATCATTGGTTTTGGAGTAACATCAGTGTACTCTGACAGTCTTGTTCCAAATCCTCCAGCTAAAATGATAACGTCCATTGCTTATTCACCATTTATAATTAATCATATTTTGATCAAGTCTTTTAACTTCATTCTCGTCATGAATTATATTCGAGAAGTTTAAAATAATATTTTTGGAACTACTTGTTCCTTGAAATCCAAACCATATATTTGGTGGAACAAATAAAGATTTGTAATTTTTTGATCCAATTTCCAATACTTTAAATGGTCCATCTTTATTCGTCGTAAATACAAATTTAACGGATCCAGATGGAACAACTAGATTCATTGTCATTTTAGTATGGAGTTTCCAAGCCTTAATAAATTTATTTTCTATGAATGAAAAATAAGCTTCTCCAAAATTTTTATAATTTTCGTCACTATTTTTTAAAAATTTTAAAATATTGCCTCCATTGACACTTATCTCTTCAAGCTCGAGAGATTTTATTTTACTTAATGTACTTGTGCCCAATTTAAATTTCTTTCTTTTGCAATTTTTTCATATTCAGAAATTTGACTATTAGTAATTGTCTGAGTATTTAATTCATTTTTAAAATAGTCTTTATACCAATTAACAGTAAGTTTTATAGTTTCCTCAAACGTTAAAGTAGCGTTCCATTTTAGAAGTTCCATAGCTTTATCGCAATTAAGCTTTAGTAATCCTGACTCATTATTGAAAGAGGTGTTACTTGCATTAACCCATTTTCCCCCTTTCCAATGAATACTCATAGTGTTAGCTACATCTAGTACAGTATAATTGTACTTATCATTCGGTCCAAAGTTGAATGGTTCACCATGAATCTTTAAACCTTCATTTAAATTCATCGCCAAACAAAGATAACCACTTAATGGCTCTAAAACATGCTGCCATGGACGAGTAGAATGAGGGTTTCTAATTTTTACTTCCTTTTTTTTATTCCAAGCAGTTATAATATCAGGAATTATTCTATCATTTGACCAATCTCCACCACCAATTACATTTCCAGCCCTCCCAATTGATATTCGAACTTTGGAGTTATTGTTAAAATACGATTTCAAATATGAATATATGGCAAGCTCAGTTGCTGCTTTAGAGCCGCTGTAAGGATCAGAACCTCCCAAAATATCTGTTTCTCTATAGCCCCATATCCACTCTGAATTTTTATAACATTTATCACTGGTAATTAAAACAACAGTACAATGGTTACTAAGGTTTCTACATGAATCTAATAAGTTAATAGTACCTATTACATTTGTCTCCCAGGTGTCTCTAGGATTATTAAGTGATTCCTTTACTAAAGCCTGGGCCGCTAGGTGAAAAATAAAATCAGGTTTTATATCATTAATAATCGTATTAATTTTTTTGTGATCTCTTATATCTATTCTTATATCATTAATTTTTTTTTCTAAATTAATTTCATCAAAATGGGAGGGAGATGTAATAGGATCTAAAGCTAATCCAGTGATATTTGCTCCCATTAGGCTCAGCCATGATGTGAGCCAAGATCCTTTAAATCCTGTATGTCCTGTAATAAGAATTTTTTTACCATTAAATGTTTTATAAAATAGGTTTGATTGATTCATACAAGTGATAATCTATTAATGTTTATTTAAAAATATGTACTTTATAAATTTCAAATACATAATTACTTACTATCTTTTAACTAATAAACGAGAGATTAAACTAACTTTATTTAGTTGCATAGAATTAATCTGATAAAAAACCACTGTATATAAAACTACTTCACAAATCATTACCAAAAAAAATAAATATTACTCAATCGGCTAAAAATTTACCAGTTTCTCATATATAATTTGAGCTGACGTTATCTGCGCATCATCTGAATTATCAGAAATATAATTTTTAAAATAATTAATATAATTTTTATATTTTATTGAGATATTTAAATCGTAATAATTATCTTTTTTACTAGAAAGATTTACAGATTTTGTACCCAATTCTGTTGCTAAATCTTCGATTGAGGCCCTATAATTGAATAAATAATTTTGAGAAGTCATGAAAATTAAAGGCTTATTATAAATGACAGAAAAATTAACTGCTGTACTATTGTGTTGAATAACAAAAAAAGAATTTTTTATGAGTTCTAAAGTCTTATTCTTGAATGCTTTTCTACCATACGGGTTATCTTCGATGCTATATTGAGCTTTTGGATAAACTGCAATCACGACTTCGCAATTATATTTATTTTCTAGATAGTCAAAAAAATTACATATCTCCTTATAAAAAATATTTTTTTCACAAAGATTTTTTTTAAACCCATGATAATATGGATCTTTATGATTAGGAACATCCTCATCGATATATAGAATATATTTTTTTTTAAATTGTTTGCGAAGTAAATCATTACTTTCAGTATTTGAATTTTTATTTAAAAGAAATTCATTATATGCAAATGAATGAGCGCTAATTTTTAAGGAATCTGAATGTACATCAAAAGATATATTTTTTTTTGCATTATTTCCTGCATAAATAATAAACTTAGGCGAAATTTTATTTACCTTATTTTTGAATAAAAAAAAATTGACTGATCTTTTTTTTATCATTTCAAGTTTTTCAATTAAAATTTTTTGATTTAGTATAATAGTTCTGATAATGCCCATAAATGAAAGTTTATTAATAGGATAATAAGATAATCTGAAATAACCCCATGTAATAAAATTCTTTTCAAGTTCTAAAAAAATCCATTCTGATTTAGTATTTAAACTTAAGCTTGTCATAACGAAAGTTTCTTTATTTATTTGTTTTGCTAATTTTTTGAAAGAATTTTTATCTAAAAAATTTATAATTTTTAAATTTTGATAACTATTAATAAAATCAGATTTTGGAATGGAGATGTTTTTAAGAATAAATTTGGAGATGTCCCATATTTCAATTTTTAAATTTTTTTTTAAATAAAAATCTATTTCGAATCTTTTGAAATCTCTTTCTAAAAATACATTTTCGTAAATAATTATAATTTTTTTCATAAACTTAATTTTTAATCATTATTGAAAGAGTCTTATAGAGTATTAGAAAACTCATGAGTTGCCTCACTTTTTTTTACAATTATCATAAAATTTTTTAATATAGTTGACTAATTATTCTAGCTAATCTTAAGTCACTCATATCATCAATATCAATACTATAATCTGAATTAAATTTATAAACTATTGACTTATTCTCTACAATGAAAGATTTATACTTCTTAATAAAAGAAGTAGTAGACAAATAAAAACTTCCATCAATAAAATAATAGTCACTTTCGTACTCTTGTCTTCCACTAATTTTTTTTTTATTTTTCTTAAGATAAGACCAATTTGATTTATTAGTCTTAATACATTCTCTTGGATGCTCTTTCATTTTGACTGCACCAAAGATAGATTCGATTTTTTTATGTTTAAATTTATTTATAGCAGCTTTTATCTCTTTTAAATTTCTAAATGGCGAAGTTGGTTGCAATAGGAGCACTGCATCTGGATCATAATTTTCAATTTTGTTGAGCCAATTTAGTGCATGTAACACAGCATCAACAACTTTACTTTTATCAGTTGACAAGGAAATAGGTCTAACATAGTTGCTACTAATTCCTTTTTTTTTACAATAATTTAAGATTTCATTATTATCAGAAGATACAAATGTCCTAAAATTTTTTGGTAATTTTCTTGCTATATCTAAACTATAATCAATTAGTTTTTTATTGCCAATTATGGAGAGATTTTTTCTTTTTATACCTTTTGATCCACCTCTTGCAGGAATAAACACAAGAACATTCATTTAAATATTTTCTCTAATTCTTTTGCTAGGGACTTATAATCATTTATTTTTTTCTTCAATTGAATTGGAATTGCTATAGATGTTTTTAAAATATCTCTTGATATTTTTGAGCGAATTATATTTTTTTTTGAAAGTGCGTGATCCCAATAAAATGAACAATGCCACTCAATTGCATCAGGTAGATTCTTAGTTCCAAATTCTAACTTATTTAAAAGATTAATTACCTGTTTTTTTAGTAATTTATTTTTTACAAAAAATATATAAGTATCGTAAATTAAATCACTTCCTTTTGGTATTGTTCTCATTTCAAGATATTTACCCACAATTTTATCAATAGCAAAATATCTGCGTTTATTTTCTGAAATTATATAATCGAGTTTTTTTAATTGTTCTTTTCCAATTACAGCCTGAATTTCTGTCATTCTATAATTGAAACCATATATTTTTTTTGTATCTGTTCCTCTTGTTTTCCGTGGGTTATTTTGGTGACCATGATCGTGATATTCCTTAGCAAAATTATAAATTTTTTTTGACTTAGTATGTATTGTTCCTCCCTCTCCACACGTTATTATCTTTCCAAAATCTAAACTTGCAACTCCTACATCGCCAATTGTACCTAGGTATTTTTTATTAAATCTGCCACCAAGAGCCTCGCAGTTATCCTCTAAAACTTTAATTTTATATTTTTTTGCAATTTTAAGAATTTCTTTCATATTGGCTGGAACTCCAAGCATATGAACTGGAATTATTGCCTTAGTTTTCTTTGAAATTAAATTTTCAATTTCTAAAGGATCAATATTTAATGAGTTATCGATGTTGGCTATAACCGGTTTCGCACCAATATCTAGTATTGCTTCAACTGTTGCAATAAAGTTAAAAGCTTGAGTTATTACTTCGTCTCCTCTTTTAACCCCAATAGATAAAAGACCTATTTTTATTGCTGATGTTCCAGATGAAACTGCTAGAGTATACTTAGATTTTAATTTTTTATTAAAATTTTGTTCAAATTCTCTAACATGATAATTTTTTCTAAGATTATTGAAACCATGCGCAAACAGAATACCATTTTCTTTTTTAAACAATCTATTAACTGCATTATACTCCTTACTGTCAATGATTTCAAACCCTGGCATATTTTGTAATACTATTTTTGAGCTCTATCTCATACGTTTTTTTTCTGTTGAGATCGATTTTTGAAGACTTACCTATATATCTGATTGTTAATCCTCTTCTCGCATGCCGGCTAGTGTTTTTTTTGCTACCATGAACAACCAGGCAATTATGAATTATACAATCGCCTCTTTTTATGTTTGGAATATTTTTTTTTAGAAGCTTCATGCTTTTTGGATATTTTAAAGTCTGTGATGAACCAGGAGCGAATGATTGTGCATGTTCTAGTAATCCAAAATGGTGAGATTTATCATAATAAAAAACACCTCCATTTTTTTCATTAGAGTCATCGAGAGCAATCCAAATTGTCAATCCTTTTGAATTATCCACACACCAATAATAATTATCTTGATGCATAGGAGAGGCTAGTCCCACTTTAGCAGGCTTTGCGAATAATTCGGAACCAAAATCTTTAATACTATCTTCAAGTAAGATTGAGGAAATTTTTTTTAAAACTTTATTATTTTTTAATTTTTTAGACCACCTCCAATTATTCATAAAGTGAACTGAATTTATAATATTATTCTTAGTTTTGTTTATATCTCTACCTTTGAAATTTTTTAATCTTAGCAAAAAAGATTCTTCTAAGTCTTTGCCGGCTGTAATTATATCTTTTTTATCAAAAATATTTCTAGCAACTATATACCCCTTAGTATCATATTCTTTTTTTAATCTTTGTATTTTTTTATTATCAAAAATCATTTTTATTCTATTTTATTTTTTTGCAGATAATTAAATATGGTGTAGATATTATCTCAAGTCCATTTCTGGTAATTCTTGTTCCATCGTCTAATTTGTGGGTATAGGTTCGTCTGTCGTCCTCAGTTTTTTCAATATCCATGTCTAAATTAAATTTTTTCAATATTACATCAAAATTATTTTTTTCGAACTCTTTTTGAACTGTTTTCAGGCTAAATCTGTTCCATCCTTTTTCCCATACATCACTATCTACTGCCTTTACTCTTGTTATAACATCAAAATTTGATTCATTAAAAGAACCAAATACATAAATTATCCCATTTTCTGAAACTAAACTAATAAGATTTTCAATCCATGGTGTGACCTCATCAAAAATTGTATGAACACCATCTAATATGACAGCATCAAACTTTTTGCCACCAAATTTTTTCTCAACAGATGCTTTATCAAAAATATCTATATGATAAAATTTAGCTGAAGAACAATTATTTTTCGCTTTAAGTAGTAACTCTTCTAATATGTCGGCCCCACTAATTTCAACGTTCGGAAGCTCTTTATTCACGTATGATATGAAAACTCCTGTAGCACAACCAATATCTAATAAACTAAATTTATTGCTATGATTTTTTTTTATTTCATTTAATAAAAATTTGAAACTTTCCTTAACCAAAAATTTTTCGTTTAAATAGAAATTATCATGTATTCTTTTGCTATTTTTAAAAATCTTTTCCATTTATTCTTCAAAATTCAATTTATTTAATGCTTTCTTATATTCATTCCATTGACCAATATCAACCCATGCTTCTTGACTTACAGGAAAAACCCCTATTCTTTTTTTTAAAATAATTAACTTTTCGATTAATTGGGGTAAGTCAAACTTTGTATTTTTTGGAATTTGATTAATTACTTCTTTACTCATAATATACATGCCAGTATTTGCCAAAAGGCTAATATTTGGTTTTTCATTAATTTTAACTAGTAATCCATCTTTATTAATTTTGCAGTCTCCATAAGGAATAGTATAATTTCTAAAAGAAGCTACAATAGTAATTATATTTTTATTTTTTTTATGATATTTGATTATGTCTGCGTAATCACAATTAATAAGAATATCACAATTAGTGACAAAAAATATGGGTTTAATACTTTTAGTAATCTTTGACAGAGCGCCTATAGTGCCTAAAGGTTTTTTTTCTTCAATAAAGGATATTTTATTTTCTTGATTCTTTTCATCAAAAAAAGCTTTTAAAATTCTACTTTTATGATTAATTGATAAAAAATATTCACTTACTCCAAAGTCATTAAATTTATCCATAATGTGATCTATTATAGGTTTTCCATTTATTGGAATGAGTGGTTTAGGCAGTATTGAAGTGAAAGGTTCTAGTCTTGCTCCCTTTCCTCCCGCCATGATAACTACTGGTAATGAACTTTTTTTTATATTTTTCTTACTTACTTTTTGGAATACATCATCCATTTTGATAATTTTAGTAATAGTTTTGTTAGAAGTAACTATCGGAATTAAATCTAATAAAAAATTTAAAAATAAATTTTGCGCTTTTAGTTTGGTATATTTTTCCTCTGTCAAAAACTTGGGTTTTTTGTTAAATATAGTGGTAATTTTGTATGATAGCTTCTTTCCATTTAAGATAGCTTTTCTCACATCCCCATCACTTAAAGTCCCAAGCATTTTATTGTTTTTGTCAACAACAACTAGACATTTTGATCCACTGTTATCTATAGAATTGAGAGAATCCTGAATTGATGCAGTCTTATAAATGAGAAACTTATTAATGTCTAAACTCATAATAGTAATTGTTAATTAATATCGAAAAATAATTTTTTAGTATTATTATTATTTAAATTGATTTTTTTTAAAATATCTAATATTTTTTTTGATGAATTTAGCTTTCCATATGGATTAGTATAAATTGACATATCTCTATTTAGATTTAATTTGATGGCTTTATTTAAAGCCTTAGCGATAGATAATCTATCCTTTTTAGCATTTATAACAGACTTTGCGAATACTCTTCCAGTCTGTCTATCTCCAATATTCACAGACGGTGTACAGAAATAAGGGGCTTCAATAATTCCACTTGAGGAGTTTCCAACTACAATATTACAATGTTTTAATGCAGAATAGTATAATTTCTGCCCCATAGAATGATAACAAATTGAATTTGAGGGATTTTTTTTAATAAAATCTTTAATTTTTTTATTAATAATCCCGCCTTGAGCATCCGCACTAGATAAAGTGAATATAATGGAACTATTTTTAATTTTTTTAATTTCACTAATCATATTTTTAAATGCAAGCATTTCAAAACTTTGATTTGATGTTTCTGGATGAAAAGTAATTAGAAAATTATTTTTTTTAAGCTTTAGATTTATCTGTCTTTCAAAATTTTTTTTTGAAAATAATCTTTCACTTTTGATAGCTTCATAAGCTAAAGCACCAACATAAAAAACATTTTTTGGAAATTCTCCTAACTGTATAACTCTTTTTTTGTATTCTTTAGTAGAAACAAAGTGCCATTTTGACATTTTTGTTATTGAATGACGCATATTTTCATCATTTGATCCAAGTGTTTTTTCTCCTCCATGAATATGAGCAATAGGTATATTGATATTCATTGCTGAAAATGTAGCAGCAAATATTTCATATCTATCGCCTAGTACAACTACTATATCCGGATCAAGTTTTTTATATGCATCGACAAAACCTAGAATAGCATTTGCAGTTAGTTTGGTGGTATCGTATTTATTGTTATTTTTTTTTATTGGAAGATATATTTTTTTATCAATTTTAAAACCATCGTCTATAATTTCTTTATGCGTATTACCATAAAACTTTGATAAATGTGTACCCGTTACTATTATTTGAAGCTTCAATAATTTTTCATTAGCTAGTCTAGAAATTAATTTTTTCAAAAGTCCATATTCTGCTCTACTTCCAGTTACAACACAAATTTTTTTCATTTATTATTTCAATATTAACTAATATTATATTTAGTCATCAACTCCATCTTTATTAACTGTATGCCTTAGGTACCATTTGCCATCTACTTCTATCCATAAATGTGGTGATCGAAAATCATCACACCGCTTATGGAAGTAATCTTCTTTTATGTCTAGATAATTCAATATTTCTTTTAAATACCTATCTGGTAATTCACCATCAAATCTCTTGGCCAAAGCTTTTCCTTCCTCCCTAGTGAGGTGATTATTTCGTATCTCCTGAGAAGCTTCGTCAGTAGCCCTTCCAATGCCAAACTTAATAAATCTTGTATACCAGTGTAAGTCATCAATTTTATCGTCAATACTATTATACTTACTATATGTACCTTGTGATCTATGAGGCCTCGCTCTAAAATTTGTGTTTTCAACTGCAAAATAGTAAGCCTCTTGTGGTATCCACTTAATATAATATCCAAGATAATGAATTTGAATATTCTCTTTATATTCACTGTCTAAAAGTGGTAAGAATATTTTTAAGTCCTTAAGGTCCAATCCATAAACTTCCTTTAACTCCTTTAAGCTTTTTCCTGCAAGCATAATTGAATCAAAATCTTTGATCGAAAAAAATGATTTATCTCTTAAAGATTGATTATTATCTGCAATAGGATTTCCGTACTCCGCTTCATTTTCTCCGTAAAAAACTAAATCAATTCCATATTTTGTTGCAATTTTTGGAGCTAAATTTTTTTGACCTAGTATAAAAGTTTGAAATGGATGTAATAACGTTTCTATAGCGATTTTTGTTAGCTTTCTCATCACTTCTCCAGAAGGTTTGTATGTAATATTATCAAATCCTCCTATATCTAACCAATTCTTATAGTTTTCATAACCATAGTCTGTGTACATTATAGGTGGCCATGTAATCGTCAAAGGATTCATTCCATATTTATGCTTCAAAAGATATGAGGCATAAACACTATCTTTACCCCCACTTCCAGGCACTAGACAATCATATTCTCCATCACTTCTCCTATAATTATCTAACAACTTCAGAAGCTGATCCTCTCTATTCTTCCAGTCAATTTCTGTTTTTATTATAGCTTGAGTACAAGCATCACAAATATTTTCATCACTAAAATTAACATAATTAGCATTTTTTCTGTCGACTGAATGCTGAAATTCAGGTACTGAAGCCGGATACTGATTTGAATTTACGCAAATACTACAAAATTTAACCTCACTTGGTAAGTTGTAATATGTTTCTAATTTTTTTTTCATAAAAGTTTTTTTATTTCATTAAAAATTTTTATTCCATTATTACCGCTTTTCTCTGGATGAAATTGAAAGGCGGTAACATTTTCCGTAATTATTGAAGAACAATAAGTTGTATCTTGGTAAGTTGTGGAAGTCAATTCAATATCCTTTGACTGAGGTGTAACATAGTATGAGTGAACAAAATACATAAATTCTTTATTAAGATTATTTTTCATAACAGAGTTTTTATAATTGTTATTGTTGAATGATACTTTATTCCAGCCAACGTGAGGTACTATAAGTTTTTTTTTTACATTCGAATCAAACCTTGAAACTTTTCCTTTAATAATTCCTAGGCCTTGTGTTGATCCAAATTCTGCACTTTCATCAAATAACAATTGCATTCCTAAACAAACACCAAAAAAAGGTTTACCAGTACTTATAAAATCATAAATTGATTTATCTAAATTTTTATTTTTTATATTTTGTATAGCTTCTCTAAATGCTCCAACACCTGGCAGTATAGCAATCTTAGAATTTAAGATTACTTCATGGTCATCAGTTATAATAGAATTAATTCCTATATTATTACATGCATTCTGAACACTATAAAGATTATTCATTCCATAATTTATTATTGATATTTCCATATTTCTACTTATCTCGAATCGGTACTATATCCTTGAGTTCATTTTTTATTTTTTTTATATCAATTGGTCCAAATGACTTAAATTTTTTAAAATTAGATACAAAATTTTTATTTCCCTCTATAGTCTCATTATCAATAAACTCATTATCAAATAATGCTCCATAGTGAATAATCGACGCTATTGCAACAGCATTTGCACCACTTAAAAAGGCTTGCTCAATGTGCTTTGTCACACCTATACCCCCATGGGCTATTAAAGGTACTGAAATTAAATCTCTTATTTTTTCAATTAAGTATGTATCGCACCCAGTGCCGGTGCCATCTCTATCAATCGATGTAATCATAATTTCTCCAGCACCTAAGTCCTCTAATTTTTTACACCATTCGAATATGTCTATTCCAGTATATTCTCTCCCGTTATCTGTGTAAGCAAGATAAGTCTTATTTTCAGACTCTATAGTCTCAACAGTTGCAACAATTGTTGATGAACCAAATATTCTTGATGCTTCTTTAATTATATTTGGGTTATTAATTGCTGCTGTGTTTATTGCTACTTTATCTGCACCTGCTTCTAACGCATTACTTATGTCGGAGATTTCTCTTATTCCTCCACCGACTGTAAGTGGAATAGAAATTGTTTTTGCAGTATTTCTTATAAATTCTAAAATTGAATTTCTATTATATAAACTTGCAACTACATCTTGATAAAATAGTTCATCAGCTCCATCTATAAAATATTTATTAGCAAACTGACTAGGAGATCCAAGCACTCTTAAACCTTCTAAATGAATACCTTTTACTAAATTAGGTCCTTTTATGTCTAAGCGCGCTATTATTCTTGGAAAAATCATAATATTATTTTACGATAAATTCATCAGGTTTATAATCTCTGTTGGCTTTTTTTCCAATAAATTTATCCCACTCCAGTGGAGATATTCCAGTACCTGGTCTTTTAATTGTAATATTTTTTTTATTAAATATTTCACCTTTTTTAATATAAGAATTAGCTACTAAAGATTTTCTTACTAACTTAATATTATTTTTTTCCCGCGGAACTGGTACTTTTTTTCCGTCACCATAAATTTGCGAAATATTTCTAATTGACTTAACCATTTGTGAAAACTCTTTTTCCTCCAGGCTGGCCTTGTGATCTGGACCAGGTAATTTTTTATCGATAGTAAAATGCTTTTCAATAACTGAAGCACCTAGAGTTGCTGCGGCTATAGCAACATCATTTCCAATTGTATGATCTGAATATCCAACTTTTACACCTAACTTATCTCTCATCAAAATCATAGCAGATAGGTTTACGTCTTTTAGATTTGTAGGATAGTCAGTAGTACAATGCAAAACAGTAATTTTATTTTTTGGAAGCCCATTGGATTTTAAAATTTCAATAGCACTTGATACTTCACTTAGTGTGGCCATTCCACTAGACATAATTACATTTTTTTTTTGTTTTGCTATTTCTCTAAGATAGGGGAGATTATTTATCTCACCAGATGGAATTTTTATTTTTTTTAAATTTAATTTTTTTATATCTAAAATACAGTCTACATCAAAGGGGCTAAGCATAAATTCTATTTTTATTTTTTTACAATAGTTAGAGAGTTTTTTCATTTGTTTTATAGATAACTCAAGTTCTTTTAATATTTGAAATTGAGTTTTTTTTTGTAAAGAGCTATTTTCTCTAATATACTTTGGTTTGTCTGCTTTTTGAGTGATTAAATTATTAGCTTTAAATAATTGAAATTTTACAATATCTGCCCCACATCTTTTAGCTGCCTTTATTAACTTAAAGGCGAGACTAACTCTGCCATTATGATTTACACCAGCTTCAGCAATTATAATTACTTTTTTTGGAAACTTAAATTTGTTCATTATCCCCAATATCTTTTGTGATTGTGGATCCCATCTTTATAAAACATTGTGATCCAATTGAAATACCCTCTCTAATAATACAACCACTTCCAATGAATGTATTATTTCCAATTTTGACATTGCCATTAATGATTGTTCCTGTAGATACATGAGAATTATTTCCAATTTGAGATTCGTGCTCAATAATTACAGATGTATTAATAATAGAGTTATGTCCTATTTGAACTTTGGGACCAATTACCACACTATGCATTATAATAGTAGACTCTTCTATAAAATTTTTATCTGCTGTGATTGCTGACGGTGCAATAATACAAGGCAAATTATAATCTAAGCTTTTAAGAAGGTTATAAGCTTTTAACCTAGGCTCAAAATTTTTTATTTGCCCTATACCAATAAATGCATAATTAATTTTTTTTCTTAACTTTTTTAAATCCGAGTCATTACCAATCAAAGGATAACTTGATTTTGATGAAAAATTTTTATAATTATCAATAATCCCATGAATATTATAAGTAGATAAAGATTCAATAATACTTATAGATGATAAGCTATGACCTCCTGAACCAATAATAATTATGTTATTCATTTATTATTGCAACCACGCGTTTGATATCTTTTGTAGTAAGTGAAATACTGCTTGGCAAGCATAGTGTTCTATTTACCAGAATTAGAGCATTGCTAATATTATATTTTTCACATTTTTTATATATCTTCTGTAAATGGTTTAATTGCCAAATTGGTCTTACTTCAATTTTATTTTTTTTAAACATTTCAATTTTTTTTAGTAAGTTTTTTTTTGTATTACAGTCAATAAATTCAACAAGGTTCAACCAATGATTACTGCTAGCAAATTTTGGAATCTCTTTAAATAATATTTTATTGTTTTTACCAATTAATTTTTTATAATGTTGATATATTAATTTCTTTTTTTTAAGGTATTGATTTATTTTCTCTAGCTGTGCCAATCCTAATGCTGCCTGAATATTAGTTAATCTGTAGTTATATCCAACTTCATTATGAATAAACTCAAGAGTATTATCTTTTGCTGTTGTTGTTAAATATTTAGCTTTTTGTGCTAATAATTTGTTATTTGTTATTATCATACCACCGCCACCAGATGTAATGACTTTATTGCCATTGAATGATAAACAGCCAAATTTTCCAATTGTACCAACATGCTTATTTTTATTATCACCTTTTTCAAAAAAATTACCCAAACCTTCAGCTGCATCTTCAATTATTGAAATATTTTTACTTTTACATACTTTCAAAAGTTCATCCAGTAAGACTGATCTTCCATAAACATGGACAACTATAATGGCTAAAATTTTTCTTTTTGTTTTCTTATTTATAGTTATTCCGTTTTTAAAAATCGTCTTTGTATTTAAAAATTCAATAGTCTTTTTAATATCTATTGTGTAATTATCATCAACATCCATAAATACAGGTTTGGCATTACAATAATTAATAGCATTTATTGGTGCTATAAACGATATAGTTGGAACTATAACTTCATCATTTCTTGATATCCCTGATAGTATTAGTGATATATGCAGTGCGGAAGTTCCGTTTATACAGGCTATTGCATATTTAGCCTTAGTATAATCTTCGATTTTATTCTCAAATAAATCTACATACTTGCCGGTAGATGAGACCCAATTTGTCTTAAGGCAGTCTTTTATATATTTCCACTCATTTCCAGATATATGTGGTACTGATAATGGTATAAAGTTATTCATGTAATTGATAATTTATATTATAATTTCCATAACGATTTTTATTTGAATCAATATCAATAAACTCATTATGATTTAGTGCATTTAAAATTTCCTCTATACCATCTCTTATGCTGAACTTTGGAATGAAATCTAGTATATTTTTTACTTTATTAAAATTTACAATATAGTTCCTTGGATCGCTTCCATTAGATGAATATGAAACATTAGAAGAGTCTATAAAACTTGTTATTTCACTGACAATTTGTTTTTTTGTTGCATGGTTTGATTGTCCTCCAGCATTAAATATTTCGAAGGATACTTTATTTTTTGGTGAACTTATAACAATATCAATTAACCTCGCAAAATCCTTTACATGACAATAAGGCCTCCACGTATTTTCATCATAAATTGAAAGCTTATTATTTTTAAATAGCTCATAAGTAAATTCATTTACAGTTAAATCAAATCTCATCCTTTCTGAAAGACCAAAAGCTGTTGCGAATCTTAATATAGTTGGTACATAATCAACTTTTCCCTTTAAAGACATTAAAAACTTTTCTGCATCTACTTTATGTTTAGCGTATAATGATAAAGGTTTTAAATCAGTATTTTCATCTGCTTTAATATTATTATTTACTAAGCCATAATTTGAACAAGTAGAAATAAAAATTAACCTCTCAATATTCTTTTCTGATAATAATAAAAATAATTTTTTGATACCAATCAAATTTATAGCTTGTGACTCTTCAGGATATTTTTTAGTAATTGGATCACCAACTAAACCTCCTAAGATTACAGCATAATTTACTCCAGATAAGTTTTGAATTAAACTTTTAGAATCACAAAAATCTATATTTACAACTTCAAGGTTTTTATTATTTATTTTTTTAATGATAAATGAATTATCATAGATAAATAAATCATATATCAGAACCTTATAGCCCTTATCTAAAAAATATTGAGCTATTACTGATCCTATATAACCTCCACCGCCAATTAATAAAATTTTTTTATACATAAATTATTTTTCTAACTCAATTCTTCCGTTTTTTATTCTAAATATTTTATCACAATATGTTATAGTTTCTTGCCGATGGGAAATCATTATTATAGTTTTTGATCCTTTTAAATTGTTAATTTGATTCATTATCTCACTTTCTATTCTACTATCCAAGGCACTAGTAGCTTCATCAAACATTAAAATTTCTTTATCAAAATAAAAGGCCCGTGCCAACGCTATTCTTTGCTTTTGTCCGCCAGATAAATTTATACCGTTTTCATTTATTTCAGTCTTTAAGCCATTCGGCAACTCACAAATAAAATCAAATAATTGAGCTTGTTTTACTACCATCTCAATTTTTTTTAAATTTATCAATTTAGGATCTTCACCTAATGCAATATTTTTAATTATAGTATCTTGAATCAGAAAAACATCCTGTGGCAAATATGCAACTTTATCTTGCCACATCCTTAAACAATTTTGAATTTCTAAATCATTGAGAAGTATTTTTCCTTTACTAGGATTTAGAAGTCCTAAAATTAAATTTATTAATGTTGTTTTGCCCGAGCCTGACTCGCCAATAATTGCAATTGTATCTCCAGCTTGTATTTCAAATGAAATATTTTCAAGAACTTTAAATTCATTTTTTGGATAAGAATATGAAACATTATCAATTTTTAGCAATTTAAATGCTGCTTTCAAGTCTGTTTGTTTACTTATTTTATTTTCACTGCTTTTAGGGTTATTAAGTGTTGAGACTTCTTTATAAATTCTATTTATAGAATCTTCTCCATACTTAAAAACTCCAAAAAACCTTGTAATTTGATTAAGCATTGGTGCCACCCTTAGTGCGGCGGCTGCGAAGAGACTTACTATTGGTACAATTGAATTAAATTCAACACCTGCTAGCATGCTTACAAAAATTAAAGAAACTATAAATAGTATAATTACAAATTCAAGTAAGAGCCTCGGAATTGCAGTGATTATTGCTTGTTTAGTTTCACTCTTTGCTACTAATTCTGTTCCATTTATTATTTTATCATCAAAATAAAAATAATTATTTAAAATCCTAATTTCTTTGAAGCCACTAAAAAATTCTTGTATGCCTCTATAAATATTATTAAGACCGCTGTTTACCTGTATACCTAATAACTTAGAACTATCTAAATAAAAAATTTTGTATAAATAAATTGTAAAGGCTAAAATTGAAACGAGAGCTAATAATATAGGTCCACTTGCAAAAAAAAGCAGTATGAAAATGAATGTTGCAACTATCATATCTCCAATAAATAATAATAATCCATTTAAAACTGCGCCATAAGCCTTAACATATATTCCTACAGAGGCTATCGTAATCGAGCTATCTCTATATATGTATTCTTCATAGGGTAGCTTTTTGTAAGTATTTAATATTTTAAATCTAATATCTTTAATACAGTTTTGCGTGAAGTAAAATATTTTGTAATAAGTAGCAATTGACAATATAAATTTAATGAAAAATATGAACACTAAAAAACCTCCGGTAATTATTGCAAGTTTATAAAGTGGAATATTTTCTATTGGATAATTAAAAGAATCAATAAAAGAACTATTATAAATTATTTCTGGAGATACGATTAGTGATGCATAAATTGATATTGTTCCAATGCCAATTAAATCTAAGGTGGAGGTAAAAATAAATAAAAAAATAATGATTGCTAATTGTTTTTTATTACTACCTGATAAATAATAAATCTGTTTTAAATATTCTCTAATTTTCATTTTATTTATTCTATTAAATAAACTATTAACAGATTATAATTTTAAATTTTATTACTGGAAAAGCATGAAGTTATTTATTCCGGGAAACAATATAAAAAATTTATTATGTTAATGATTTAGATATTTTTATCATTTCTCTCATCAAAATTATGAAAAAAGTTAAAATGATTCCTAATACAGCAGAGACTAGGATATAAATAATTAATATTACTATTTTATCGGGATTGACAATTTGAATAGAAAAATAATTGGATGGTAGTAAATTCATTCTTCTCACAGTAATTATATCACTGTTTATTTGACTTATTTCTTTATCTAAATCTTTAATCTGTTTCTTAATTTTATATCTATCGCCTAATAACCCTATATATATTGGATCTTTCAAAATTTTTTCATCAGGTTCATATTTTTTTAAATTAGATAATTTCTCATTTAGTATTTTTTTGCCTTCAAAATAAGAATACTTTTTGTTTCGAGATGAGAAGCTACTTTCACCAATTACATTAAAAAATGAACTTATCGCTCCAGGCATTGTCAAAGTATTTGATATATTGTTAATATCAATATCAACTATATTTGATATTTTAATTAAGTTTTCAATATCCTCTATTTCTTTATTATAAGATATATTAAATAATTTTTTATGATTATCTATTGTGTTGTCTATGAATAACATTTCATTGTTAGTCAAATTCTCAATTTTTTTTTGTAAATTATTACTTTTTAATCTCATTTTTTTTATTGAATGATCAATAAGACTTACTTTTAATTGAGAGTGTGCATAAGACATCATTTCTTTCAATTCTTCGTAATTATTATTAACAAAAATAACTTGAAGATATTCTTGATCATTCTTCTCATATTTAATTGTGTTGCTCACTACGCTTGATGTTTCACTTTCAATAAAGTTCTCAGCTATAATCAACTCATCACTCTTAGAATCTGATTTCATATTATTAAATATGTTATCAATGGTATTTAATTCAATTTCCATTGCTGAAAAACTGTAAACGTAATCGTTATCAGCAATTAAAATATCATCAGTTAAAATATAATCTATTTTTCCAGTGAAGGTGTTGAATGATAAGCTTGTTAAGGAAAAATACAACCCTAAGGCTGATGCAACTATTGTGGTAAAAAGAAATAAAAATCGGTGTTGCCTGCACTTTTGCAAAAAAATTTTTATTGAAAGATTTCCATCGTAGATATTAGTTTCCATAATATAATATTAAATTTTTGAGCTTTTTTTATATAACAATTTTGAATTTATTCAATATTATAGTGTTAAAGTACTATTTTATTTATATGATACGAAATAAAGTATATTTTCTTTTATAATATATTGCATATATCAATGACAAATTTCCTATTTTTTATAAAGAATAATATTCTACATCTGACAATTTTAACTCTTCTTCTACATTTCCTCAAAAATAATTTTTCTGCATACTATTTTTTTATCATAATAATGATGATGATAAGTTTTTTTGTTATCTATAAGGATAAGAAAATATTTAAATTTGAACTAGATAAGAATATATTTTTTTTTTATATAATTTTTTTAATTTCACTATTTTATATTGGACTAATATCAATAATATCTAACCAAAGATTTAACCTTGATTACGTTTTAATTTTATTTGCACTTGGCAAGATTTATATATCTCCATTAATTGTTATATTAGTGGTTTTTCTTACGAAACATAGGTACGACTATTATTCTCTACTTAATATATATACTGTGATAATGTTATTTGCATTTTTATCAATATTGCTACAAAATTTCTTAGGCCATATACCTTTTTTCGGGGAAACATATTATCATGAGGCTAGATATGGTGTGCTAGGTTATTCTTCTATAACTGGGTCTGTAAATAGCTATGGTCTATGTATTAGTCTTGCTACTTTATTTATTTTTTTTAACAAAAAAATTGGTGATTTTATTAAATCAATTTTGATTTTTTTGATATTTTTTGGTGCTATTTTATCTATGTCAAAGTCGAGTTTAATCAATATAGGTTTACTGTTTAGTATTATGTTATTTTATAATTATAAATTAAGAAATAATTGGAATTTTTTTATTTATTTAATTATTTTTTTTATTTTATCATTTATTTTTATTAAATTTTTTCAAGATGCTTTTACTGGACTATTTATTCATACTACTGGCATAGAAATATTTGATAAAAAAATAAATGATGAAAAATATTTTAATATATTTGCAGCGGCTCTTGAAAGAGTAAATTTACGCTGGGGTTTTCCTGGTAATTTTTCAAGTTATGACTTCTTATTTGGAATTGGGGTTTTTGCTGGTGGAGCTTCTCTAGGTTTCGAGCACCAGGCCTCTTCTCATAATGCTATATATGACCTATACTTTATTGGTGGTCCTTTTTTGCTTGTTTCGTTCATATCTCTAGCAATAATCATACAGTATCGATTATATCAGATATATAAAGCCAGTAATTATAGACACGAATTGTCTATTATTTTCTTCATTTCAAATAATATTTTATTATTTAATTCACTTTTCTTTACGAACGCATTTTTTCATCCAGTTATTTCATTTGGGTTTTATTTGTCTATCGGGTACTTATTGACATATAAAATGTATTATGAATCATGAAAAAAAAAATTGAAATTTTTTTTCAAGTCATATTAGTCTGTTTATTAATTAAAATATTCTATTTTGACAGATCTCTGTTATTAAATATCAATAATATAATTAATTATAATTTTTACAATTTACTATTTTTTGTAATTGGAATTAATTTATTTATTGCATTTCTTTTCTATGTAATCATAGGTACGATAACTATTTCAAAGATAAGATTTATAGAGACACTTCAAATATTTTTGCAAGGGGGTTTAATGAATCAATTCATTCCTTCTTCAGGATTAATATTTAGATATTATAAATTTAAAATAGTTAGTAAAATTACTTTACCTGAATATACTGTGAGTCAATTTATTTTTTCAATTTACTCTTTATCTTCATATATATTTTTAGGAGCTTTATTTGGTCTATTGGCCTTCATTAATGTTAATTTGTATAAAATACTAATTTTAATTTTAATGCTGATTATTTTAATTATTTGTATTTTTTTTATTAGAAAAAAAATTTTAAATATAATTAAGTATAATTTATTAAGATTTTCATCATTTAATAAGTTTATCGAGAATTTTTTAAATATAAAAGACAAGCTTAAGAAAAACTTTATTTTCTTTATTTTTATTTTATTCGGTTTTTTATTTTTAACTTTTCTTGAATGCTGGGCTTTTTATCAAACTTTACAAATTTTCAGCATTGAAATTAGTTTTTTAACAGCAGCTATATTATGGATTTCTGCGTCAATTATTTCTGTATTGGCAATAATTAATTTTTTTGGTTTTTTTGAGATTGTTTTGGCAATTTCAGCACTTACGATAATCAACGAAACCTTGGGTGGTATGGTAATTATCGCATTCACATTCAGATTACTCTACATAATTGCTCAAATAATTCTGATAATTTACTCTTTTTTACATAAATTAATAAAGTAACCTATTTGCCTCTAATATTTTCGGGGTAATTAACCAAAACTGCTTTTTTTTTGCCTTTGTAGATAAAAAGACTTCCAACCCCAAGTCCTATAGTTGGAAATTTTTTTTCTATATCTAATACATTTGCTATAGAACTTGCACCACCAGCTACAGTAAAAGGAATAGAAGTATATTTATAAATTTTTTCAATTAATATTTCGTCATAACCTGTTTCGGTTCCATCTTTATGAACACAATTTATTAGAATTTCACCTACTCCTAAATCAATAAGTTCTAAGATAAACTTTTCTATTTCACTCTCGTAAATAATATTTTTTTGATATTCGATATAGTAATTACTATTATTGTCTTTATCAATGCACAATGTTGCTACACAACTCTGTGAACCAAACTTATTTGCAATTTCACTAATAATTTTTTTATTATTAAAAAGAGTTTTACCAATAGAAACTCTCTCTAAACCAGCCATAAATATTTTCTCGACAGTATTTAAATCTTTGATACCGCCTCCATAACATAGAGGCATCCTTGCATTGACAGCAATATCATTTAATAAGTCATAATTAATTTTATTATCATTATATGCATTTATATCAAATAAGACCAACTCATCTGCTTGCTTATCATTAAAAAGCTTTACTATATTTACCGGCTCTCCAATATAATTTGGATCTCGAAAATTAATTGTTTTAACAATATAATTATTTTGCATTAATAAAACAGGAATAAGCCTGGATCTATACATATAGTTTTGAAAAGTTATCTAGTAGCTTAATTCCATTTTTATGACTTTTTTCTGGGTGAAATTGAACTCCAAAAAAGTTTTTATACTCAAACGAGCTGATAAAATTTTCACCATAATTTGTATATCCATATTTAGTATTTTCACTTTTAAATTTATTTTTAATTCCATAACTATGCAGAAAATAAAAATAGCTACCAGTATCTATATTGCTAAACAGTAAATTTCTTTTTTCATAATTTACGCTATTCCAACCGATATGCGGATACCTTACCTTAATAGAGTTAAGTTTTATTACCTCATTATCGATCCAACCAAAGCCAGTTTCATTTCCCTCTTCGCTAGAATTAAAAAAAATTTGCATACCTATGCAAATTCCTAAAATAGGTTTTTTCAAGTGTATTGCAAAATTATTTATTTCCTCATAAATTTTATTTTCTTTTAAGTTGTTTATTATTGAGTCGAAACTACCGATTCCTGGTATTATTAATTTGGTAATTTTTTTAAAACATGACGGATCATTAACTACTATATGATCAACTCCTAAATCTGAGTAAATATTACTTAAAGAATTAATATTTGCATGTTTTGTATTAATTATACCTATCATCTCATTAATCTTTTTTCTAGTTTTAGTATTTTGAGGAACCATAAAATGACGTTTAGTAGTTTTTCTTTAGATTTATAATTGTAATGATATTTATTCTCCTGATTATAAATAGATCGCAATTGATCTGCATTAATACCTAATTTAATAGCAATATAATTAAAATCTTTTTTTAACTCGACAGGATTATATGGTGGCTCTTGTAGTTTCTTTAAGGCTTCATCTCTTGTAATCTCTTTTGACATTATTAAACTTGAAAGATGAGCTCTTCTTTTATCAATATTAAACTTTGTAGGCAGCCAATATCCTTCAAGGAATTTAGTAAAATTTGATTCATGATGTTTAGCGCCGTAGTCTTTCCAGCCAATTTCTTTTTTCATTAAGTCTATTGCTTTTTTTTTACTGTAATTGATATGATTTAGAGGTTGAATAATTTTTATTTTATGAACATATTTATAGATAATCTGATAATTTAGAATATCACACATGGGAAATTTTTTTAGATTTATAGTCCCAAATTTTTTATGAATATTCCTTATTTGTGTCAAATCTCCTGCATGATAATGCCAATATATGGGCTCTCTTATTCCCTCAGTATGCAAATTACCACCAGTTAAAATATATTTAAAATTATTTTTTTTTGCAAAATTGAATGTAGCAGCCCATATTGCATGATCTTGAATCGCATCAACTGTTGGAACTTGAGCTTTAAAAAAAGAAAGTTTTAAATCTTTAATCTCATTCCAGTCAATTACTTCTGTATGGAGATCAAGATTATATTTATCAATAAATTTTTCTATATTTGATATTGCTATTTTATTATTCCATCCTGTATCAACGTGGAACAATAGTGGATTTAACTTGAGTTCACATACGATAAAATACAATAAATAACTACTGTCAATCCCACCACTTATACCTATCAAGCAGTCATATTCAGAATTATTTTGTTTTTTGTTATTTAATAAATTTTTTTTTAAAGTATCAAAGTAATTCGTGCTATTTTCTATATTATTTTTTAAATAAGGTCTTATATTTTTTTCATAATTAACGCAGTAATCACATATTCCAAAACTATTAAATTTAATATTTTTGTCGGAATTATCCATTACGCAAGATTTACAAATCTGATAATTAATAGTTTTTTTTTCTGATAACTGCATCTAATTTATTTCTAATAAGTATTTATGAAAATTATTTTATCAATCTTAGTATTACAGTATCGATCATTATAATCTCTTGTTCATTAATACTTGTAAATTTATTTATGCTCATATTATTATACATTATATATTACAACGTAATTTCATATACTAATAAATAAAAATAAAACTTAACTTAGATAATATATTTATCAAAAAATAATATATTTAATTGCCATAATGCTTTTAATTACTTAAAACTTAATATAATGAAAAAACATAATATAAAACCAAAAGTGCTCATTCTTGATGTTGATGGTGTTATGACTGATGGTAAATTTTACTATAATGTGGATGGAAAATTCCTTAAAGCTTTTGGTCCAGATGATGCAGATGCGTTAGGCTTAATTGATAAATTTTTAGAGGTAAGATTCATCACAGGAGACAAGAAGGGGTTTGAAATATCAAGAAAAAGGATAGTTGATGATATGGGTTACAAGCTTGACCTAGTTAGTACTATAAACCGATTAGAGTGGATGAGAGCAAAGTATGACTTAAAAGATATTATTTTCATAGGAGATGGAATTTTTGACTATATTGCAATGAAGGAGGTAAGTTACTCAATTGTTACAAACAATGGTGACATTCAAACAAAAAAATATGCTGATTATGTTACTCAGAGATACGGCGGTGATAGAGCTGTTGCTGAAGCAGTCATGCACATTTTGAATAAATTTTTTAAAGAGTTTGATTTCAATAAAAATTTATCCTCTAAAGATATATCGGGAGAATGGGCAAAATGAAGATTCTTACTGATGTCATAAAAACTAAAAAATCAACACTTTTAGGCGTAGGACCGATGAGTGTTAATTGTGTCAATGCAACTATAGAACTTGCTAATGAAAATAATATACCCCTTATGATGATAGCAAGTAGAAGACAGATAGATAGCAAAGAGATGGGTGGAGGTTATGTTAATAATTGGACTACTGAGGAATTTTCAAAGTATATTAATACAAATGATAGAAACTCAATGATTATTTTGTCTCGAGATCACGGTGGACCTTATCAAAATAATATTGAGTACGAAAAACAATTAAACTTAGATGATGCGATGCTTTCTGCAAAAAAATCGTTTGAAATTGACATTATAAATAATTTTAAAATAATACACATTGATCCTAGTATAGACCCATCAGGAGATTTAAATTCTGAAATAATATTAGAACGATTAAAAGAACTTTATGCTTTTTGTATTGAGACATCTAAAATACACAATAAACCTATAGAAATTGAAGTAGGTACAGAAGAACAGTCTGGTGGTACCAACACCATAGAAGAATTAGAATATTCACTGAATGAAATAACAAATTTTTGTGAAAAAAATAAGTTTAAAAAACCTCTTTTTGTTGTAGTTCAAACGGGTACAAAAGTAATGGAAACTAAAAATATTGGTATTTTTAAGGGTATTTCAAAAGATTTTGAAAAAAGTAATATTCCCGCACTAATTAATCTGTGTGAAAAATATAAAATAAATATAAAACAGCATAATACGGATTATCTTGATGATGGTTTTTTAAGCAAACATCCTTCGTTTGGGATTCATGCTGCTAATGTGGCTCCAGAATATGGTGTGGCTGAAACATTACAATTATTTAAAATAATTGAAGACTATAATATGCATAAAATTAAAGAAGAATTTATTGAGATTAGTGTTTCTTCAAAAAAATGGACTAAATGGATTATTGATAATGAAAAAATTAATGACTATGAAAGAGCAATCATAAGTGGTCATTACGTTTTTTCAACTGATAAATTTATTAACCTTAAAAAAAAATTAATTAGAGAAATTGGTTATAGTCAAAAAAGATTAGATAGTATTCTAAAGAATGCTGTCAAGTCATCAATAAAAAGATATATGACTTGTTTTAACTTAATTTTACATTAATTTTTAAAAATATACTCAGTATTTCGTAATATACTATTTTTAAATAAAGATTTTTTATAAAAAACATATTTAAAAAGAATTTCTGCCCATTTAATTGCATGACTAAAAAGTTTTACATTAGATAATTGGTCATCTTCACTCCACATGATTGGAAAATAAAAAAACTTTGCTTTACTGTCACAAATATAAAAAATTAAACAATAATTAAATGTAAGATCATTAGGAAAATCTAAATAAAATCTATTTTTAAGATATGAGACTTTAAACATATTTAAACCAGAGCCTAAATCAGTTAAAAACTTAAATGTTACAACTGATGCAACTAAGTTAATAATATAATTTGCATAAATCCTAAATTTTGGATAATTGACTAGTTTAGACTCTTTCGCAAACCTTGAGCCAAGACAACAATCATAATTTTTATATTTATCATTTAGGAATATATTTTCTAAATTATTTATATCTCCTTGGTCATCACCGTGTAAAATAGTTACATAATCATAGTTATTATCAATGGCATAATTAAATCCTGTTTTATGGGTACCTCCTAAATTATAGTTATTTTTATTTTGGAAGAGTTTAAATTTATTCAAATTTCTCTGAACTATTGTATTATTTACAACTTCAAAAGTATTATCAGTACTATTATTATCAATAATTATAATTTCTTCAAATTTACATTCTACTTTAGACTCTAATATCTTATCTATGACACGTAAGATTTGTTTTTCACAATTAAATACCGGAATAAAAAGTAAATGTTTCATTAAATAATTTAGCCTTTAAATGCCTTAATCTCTGATATTTTTGAATCTTGGTTAAATGTAATTTTGTCTAAAACTTTTATAATCTCATTGTTATGAAGAGTAATCTCTATTTCAGCAAAAATAATATTTTCTGACTGAGTTAAGTCAATTATTTTTAGTTTAAAATTATCTAAATTTTCAAAAATTTTCTTATTCTGCATTACGACATTATCAAAACCTTGAACATTTATTTCCCAATCACGTAATTTTACTTCACTTCCAAATAAAGATTTTAATGATTTGATATTTTTATTTTCAAAATATAGAAAATATTTTTTTGCAAGGGGTATTAAATTCATATACTATAAAACTATATTAACTACTTTTGGGTAAAAGATATGTTAACTCTTCTTTCAAAGTTGCATTTTTTAATAAATATAATAATTAGAATTTACAATCTATTACCAATACCTGTCTACCATAACCTTGAAAGAATTAAAGCTTATAGAAGAATATTTTTCTTGATTAATTTTGAAGCAGTAAAAGGAGATTATTTGGAGTTTGGTGTGTTTGAAGGGACTTCACTTATCTCTGCATATTATGCTAATAAATCAACAGGAAAAGTTGATAAATTAGTGATGCTTAATAAACCTAACAAAAGAAGATTCATAGGTTTTGATAGTTTTGAGGAGGGTTTTAAATATTTTAAAGAAGAAGATAAACATGATAATTGGATAGAGGGTCATTTATCCTCAAATCTTAAATTAGTAAAAAAAAGAGTGTCAAGAGTATCAAGAGATGACTTTATACTTGTAAAGGGATTTATCGAAAATACTCTTGAAGATATTAAAAAAAATAATGATACCATTGAAGGTTATAAAATAGAAAAAGTTGCAGTTATGTTAATTGATATGGACTTAAAATCTCCAGCAGAAAAAGCCTTGAGGTTTTGTCACGATAAACTACAAAATGGATCAATAATAATTATTGATAATTATTTCAATTTTAATTGTGATCCAAATAAAGGGGAATTTGCTGCAATAAGCAATTTTATAGACTATTCAAAAATAAAATTAATTGACTTTGGAAATTATGGAGTTACTGGAAAAATATTTATAGTATCAAAAACTACTTAACTTCTTCCAAAATCATCTTCTACTCTCACTACATCGTCTAATTCTGGTGTCGAGGACTCTAGATATAAAACATCTGTATCCACTGCAGACATTCTATGAACCTGGCCAACAGAAATGGTAATTGAATCAGTTGGTTTTAATAAAATAATTTCTTTGTTTAATTCAATTGTTAAATTACCATTTAAAACATAAATAGTTTCAAGTTTTTTTTCGTGAAATTGTAAGCTACATCTGTTGCCTTTTTTCATAAATAATTTTTTTAAACAATATTTATCATTTAATTCAATCAGCTCCTCATAACCCCACGGTTTATCAATTTTCTTATTTTTCATTTAATACCTTATTCAACATATCTTTGCCTAGATAATATAAAAATAGAGAATATGGTTGATGGTGTAAGGTTGCAATATTTAAATATATTAATGATGTTAAGATATTAACCTTATTTAAAGAGAATTTATTTTTTTCAACAAAACTATTGAATATTCTTTCACACTCATATGATTTTTGTTTTCTATATAATTCAAAATCTACAATATTTTTAGACTTTGATATTTTAATTTCAAACATATTATTTCTAATAGCATCATGGTCTACAATTATGCCATGTTTGAGTTTTGCTAAATCATAGTATACATCGCCATAATCGATTAAACCCCCAAAATCCTGCCTCCAATCGATAAACTTATATTTACCTTTTTTATTTAAAAGAATATTTTCAAAATGAAAATCTCCATGAATTCTAGAAGCTATTCCATCACATAATATATTCCAATCAATTTGGTTTAATAAATTTTTTAATTTTGGTGATTTAAAATTATTAATAATTTCCTCATTATCTGAAATTTCATGGGTCTGATAAAAACTATTTATTCTATCTATTGTTTTGTGATAATAAAAATTTAAACACACCTCACGGAACTTTTCTTTATCTTTGGTGGTGAGTTTTTTCTTAATCCAGAATTCTTTGTTGCAATTTTTCAGAAATTCATTCAGTGATTTATACAAATCAATTTTTGTAGATAGTAATTGACCTTCAACGTAGTCATATACATAAAAATTTTTTGAAAATCTTTTAATTTTTGGAACAAAGTTCTTTAACTTTTTTGCTCTCTGAACTCTTTTTTTTGAGAGCTCAGGATTTATAAAAAATTTAATAACTTGGTTATCTATAAAATAAATGAACTCATCTTCTTTTGGAAGATTATCAAAATCCGAAATATCTTTACGTGCTCTTTTTAAATCATCTATATCTCCTACATCATACCAATGATCTATAAAAAAATTATTTATTTTATTTTTAGTTTTTAATTTATTAATGAAGTAATCTGACTCACCTAGTGAAAAAGAGATTTTAGATAGGAACTTTTTAAAATCTTTGAAATCTTTTATATATGCAACACCTATGTAGTTATATAAATTTGAAATTTTCTTGGTAGTTTTGTCAATTAGCTTCACAACTGAAGTTTTGTTTATTTTTACTGTCCTATATTTTAGTGAGTTAACCTTGTTGCTACTTAAAAAAATAGTATCGGTATTTATATTTTTGAAATTTATTTGGTCTAATATTATTCCATCATTTGAATGAAAAAAAAAATCTTCTTTAATATGTGGCTTACAACATCTCAATGTATATCCAAGCCCTGAGCCAGGACCTTCATAAGGATCTACATTTACAAAGACGAAATCTCTTTTTGGATATACTAGGGAAATAAAATCTTTTATATAACCGCCATTATAACCAAGAGCTATAATAAATTTATAATCAGATGGATACCATTCAATTATATATGAAATTGCTGGTTTAACACCAACAGGTATTAATGCTTTATTAATATTGGAAGTTAAGGTTCCTAATCTGCTTCCCAAGCCTGCTGTGGGTATAATTACTTGTGTCATGAGCTAATAAATTTCAAAATTTTGATATTTATAAAAGTGATTAAAATTTATATCATATATTTGATAAAATAAAAATTTGTTTTTTATTAAATGAACCGACCAAAATTAAATTTAAAAATACTATCTATAACTATTATAATAATATTAGTTATCATAGTATCATCTATATATACTTTACAACTAAAAGATTTTATAATTGCAAACAATCTTATAATAGAGTCATTTGTTAAAGATAATTATTTACTTGTAGCGTTTTTATCTATGATTTTGTTTATTATGATAATATCTTGCATAGGTCCTGTTAGCCCCTTTGTAATAATTATTGGTTATTACTTTTCTTTTTTGGATGCTATTGTTATTTCTTATTTAAGTCAAATACTAGGCTCTATCGTAGTTTACTCTTATAGTAATTATTATTTTAAGGAGTATTTTAGTAAACTAATAAATAAACAATTTAGTCATTTAAAATCCAGATTTGATAATAACTCAATTAGTTTTTTAATAATTCTTAGACTTGTAGGTGGAATTCCTTTCTCAATACAAACGATTATTGTCTCTGTATTTGGTATGAGTTTTAAAAAATTTATTTTAGCTAATCTTATAAGTATAATTCCATATATATATATATTTACTTCCGTAGGTAATAGTATGAATTCATTAATTGGTAATTCAGATTTGAATTTTAATATACTTATGGAAAAAAAATATTGGATACCTGTGTGCTTGATAATTATTATAGTAATATTCAATGTTTACTATAAAAATAAAAAAAATAGCTTTAAATGAAGATTTATATTTTTTTATTTTCTAAATTTCTAATACCAATATATGAATATAGTATAATAAGCATGCCTGGCATAAATCTTGTTGAAATATGATCTAATACTGATCCAAATGTAAGTGCTAGAAAATATAAAATAATAAGTAATAAAAAATAAAGTTGTAATCTACTATTTCTTACATAAAAAATAATAATGGGAACGAAAAAAATAATAAAGTTATAAAAAATTGCATTTAATGTTCCAATAAATTGAACTGAAAATAGATCATGCCAGGTTGTCTGGGCTTCCATTCCTTTTGTCGAATATATAAAGCCATCTTCAAGGAAATATTTGAATAGGTCATAATTGCTTATTACATATGGGATTATAGCAAAAATAGGTAGAAATAGACTCCATGTTAAAAATTTTTTAAACTTTAAATAATTTAGGAGCCAATAAAAACCTGATAAAAAAATACCACTTTCTCTTACCAATGGTGCGGCCATACAAATCGCTACGTATAGAATCATATTTATAGTCCCACCCTTTGTAAGACTGTAAATGGCCCACATCATTAAAAATGTTTCGAAAATTGAAAAGTTGTCCTCTCCTCCACGATAATGCGAGAAAAAAATTAAGTAAGTTAATAATATAAATGTAAAGCTTGAATATATAAGTATGTTAAATACGTTAGTATTTTTTATATTTTGGTTACTTTCATACTCCATATTTTTAATTATATAAAACAGAAATAAAAATATTGAATATAAAACTATACCTATAAAAACTGAATATAAAAATAAAGCTATTTTTTCTGACGGATAAGCTGTAATTTTTTTTGAGTTATCATTAATGAATGACATCGTTTTAGTAATAAAAGTTAAAAAGACCCATCTTGTTTTTTCTCTTTGCTCTAACTCTGCGCCAGGCTGATTAATATAACTTCTTGTCCAATTATATTCGCCTGATTCATACTGATAAATTTCATAATTGAGATATTCTTCAAATTTCTCGTAGAATGTAACTGGACGATCAAAATTATTAAAATTTTGCCAATGTTCCTTGGTTAGATTTAAACAGATAAACAGCATAAAAGTGAATAAAATAACTTTACTGATCAATAATTTTCTATTGGACATTGTGATTTATTAATTTTTTTTAATATTGGTTGCGGGGGTAGGATTTGAACCTACGACCTTCAGGTTATGAGCCTGACGAGCTACCAGACTGCTCCACCCCGCGTTAATAGCTCGTAAATCTATTCATTAATTTAATAAAAGTCAAATTATGTAGCAGATAATTTATTTTATTAAATTTTATAATTTACGAAATAATAAAGTAAAAGCTAAATTCCAAAATTACGAGGTTTTCCTGAGAAAGCATCTAAATCATATTTGGTCATTTTTTCTATTATGGTTTCTACATCTGTTGAAGGACTCCATCCTAATTCCTTCTTAATTTTTCCATAATCACCTCTTAAAAAAACTACATCAGAAGGTCTATAGTAATCTTTATTTACCTCGCAAATTAATTTATTTGTATTTTTATCAAAACATTTTTCGTTTAAACCTTCTCCTTCAAATTCTGGTCTCATTCCGGAAGCTATTGCACTTAATCTTAAAAATTCTCTCACCGAGGTAATCTTGTTTGTTGCTACTACATAATCATTTGGCTTATTATTAATTATTAATGCCATTGCTTTGACAAAATCAGGTGCATATCCCCAGTCCCTAACTGAATTTAAATTACCTAATTGTATAACTCTGTCACTTCCGTTAATTATCTCGGCAAGTTGAGACGTAATTTTACGAGTTACAAATTCTCTACCTCTTAACTCTGATTCATGATTAAATAAAATACCTGATGAAGCTTCAATGCCATAAGCTTCCCTAAAATTTGCGACAAGGAAGTGTGCTGCAGCTTTTGACACAGCGTATGGACTTCTTGGATTAAAAGGTGTCTCTTCTGTTTGAGGATCCGATAAAACTTCACCATACATTTCTGATGTAGAAGCTTGATAGAATTTAGATTTTATCCCAGATAACTTAATCGATTCTAATAAATTTAATGTTCCAATATAATTTATTTCTGTGGTTAAAATTGGATGTTTGAAGCTATCTTGAACGAAACTTTGTGCGGCTAAATTAAAAACTAAATCAGGCTTAATCTCAGTTAAAATATTATAAACATTACTAAATTCTGTAACTTCTAGAGAAACTAAATTCGTTTTTTCTATAATATTTAAAAATGATAGTCTCCCGATTTTGGGGGTGCTTCCTCTTCTTACAGCTCCATAAACCTTATAGCCTTCATTTATTAGATCGTTAGCTAGATACGCTCCATCTTGTCCTGTAATACCAGTTATTAGTGCCGATTTCATAATTTATTTTTTTTATATTTTTTGTATAGTATATCGATAGCATTCATAAAGCCATACCCTTCGTTAAGGTGAGCCTGCCACACTTCGATAATTTTCATACCTCTTGTGTCTAAAAATATTGAAAAATCTTTTATATCACCAGTTCCTATTTGTAAACCCTCGCCATCAGTACCTTGCGAGTCAGCTAAATGAAAATGCTCAGATATAGGTTTCAAATGTTTAAGCCAAATTTTCCAATTTGCATTATAGAAATTTGCTGATAAGGCAAGATGACAAATATCAAGACATATTGCTAGCGAATTTTTCTTCAGGTATTCGATATCTTCAATTGAATTAAATAAATCTATCTTTACGGATCCACCAAAATACCATGCGTAAACTGGGAGCCATTGGGGTAATATTTTATGTTTCACATATCTACTATGATTAAGAAAACTAAAAAGATCATCAAGTAATTGTGTTTTTTTTCTTCCATTTGTTTGAGAAAAACTTGCAATAATTGGAACATTTTTTTCAATTCTGAATTCTAATTCTTTAGCAAATTCGGTTACTCGTTTAATTGTTTGTCTGCTGTCATGTCTTGTAGTTTTATCATCCGAAATTGGATCAAGTATTCGATTTCCATGTAAGTAATCTGGCATATGTATAGAAAAATTATCACTTGAATTAATTTTTTTTAAAATATGATTAAGTTGTTTTGAAAACACTTCTTTATAAGAAAGATGAAACTCATAATTTTTAATTGGTATTATATTAGATAAGTATTCAAAATCATGTAACCTTACTGGTATACCAATATTTTTTTTTGCTGCAAAATGAAATAATCTCTGCCTATTAAACTTTTTTATTTTCTCAAAATTTTCAGTTTTTAACGCATCACCAGCATTCATATTTGACGTTATTCTTTTATTTTTAAACTCAGATAAAAAAGTTCCGACAGAGATACCTAGTCTTGGAGCTTTAATTTCAAAATCTACACTCTTTATAAATTCGTTCTTTTTTTTTCTTTTTCTTAAATAAATTCCTGTTCCTAAATTCTGCATATTTAATTTTTCCCCTTGATTAGGTATTCTTTTTTCATCGCCATAAATAGAATCAATTGATTTAATTAATTGATTTAACTTTATAAAGTCTCCAATTTCTGAGCTTGATGAGTCATCTAAGCCAGATCCTAAAACATCAATTGTTAAATGTCTTTCAATCCAATTAGCACCTAGACTAATTGCAAATAAACATACCTCATAAAAGCTATCATGACTGGAATATCCAATATCCTTAAATCCAAGTCTTTTTAAGCTTTTAATAAAGTTTAGATTTTGTGACCCTAATTTAACAGGATAATTTGCGACACAGTGAAATATTATTAATTTTTTATTTTTAAAATTTAAAAGAGTTTTTTTTATTTCATGTAAAGAATGGCCACCAGTACTAACCATTACAGGTTTATTAAGCTTAAGAAGTGTGCTTATTAGTTCAACGTTTGTTGCCTCTGCAGATGGAACCTTAAAAAAATCAAAATTCTTAATGATAGACCTTAAATTAATAACATCCTCAATTCTAAAAAAACTTATTCCTATGTTAATTGATAATGACTTTGAATATTTTATAAGATTACTTAATTGGGAAATTTTTAAATCAACACGCTTCATTTCATCGATAAGTATTTCATCTCCTATTTCATTAGTTGATTTGTAGAAAGTATTTATATCTCTATATTGAAATTTCACCCCCCAACAACCAGAATCTTTTGCGGCTTTGATTAAAGTTTTAGCTATTTTAATACTTCCTTTGTGATTAATACCTATCTCAGCAATTACATTGGCTTTATGCAATTTGTTTTTATTATTCATAGTTTTTTTATTACTGAAATCTTTTATATAAAACTGGTTCATTGAAATTTTCCTAGTTTCTAGAAGTATTTTATTTTTTGCTAGTAAATCCTAATTCTGCTGTAAATAAATTAATTTTTATAACTTTATCTATTAGATTTAATTTCATTATTATTAATTACATATTCTGCATAGTTCCAATCATTCATATCATTTATATCTATAATCTCAAAACCTTGTAATTTACATGGAAATGCTTCTGAAAAAAATCTATGTTTTGCTTTCATAAAATTTTTTGTTTTAAAACCATAAAAAGCTCCAGTTTCATTTAATTGTAAAGGAATAAACTGTCTTCCTAATCTTTTTTTAAATGGATGTGAGATAGGTATAAAACTTTTTTTATTTTTTCCTTTTTTACCCTCTTTCCATAAAAAATAATGAGACTCATGCGCCGCAAAAATAGTTCCATTAGGATTTTTTTCTAATATTTTTATAGCCTTTTTGTATGTACTTGGTTTAATAAATGGAGCAGTACAAGAAGTCATAAAGATAAATTTTGGCCATTCGTTTTGGTCAATATTTTCCAATACCTCGATTACTGGAAGCTCTGACATTGAATGATCATTTGAGTGTGTTTTATTTATTCTTTCATGTGTATCAACTTTATAATTCTGAGAAATTTTAATGATTTTACTATTATCTGAAGTAACTATAATTTTACTAAAGCATTTTGATTTTTTTAGATTTTTTAATGTATGAGCGATTAAAGGAAACTTGCCAAGTCTTTTTAAGTTTTTAAATTTTACACCCTTTGAACCTCCTCTTGCAGGAAGTATTGCCCAAAATTTATCTCTATGAAACTGTTTCATAATAAAATAAGTTTGTTCAGATCTTACGTTCCCGTATTAAGCTAATTTATATAAATATCAATTAAATAAAAAATTATTTGTATTTTGAAATTAAGTTGAATCTTAAATATATTGATTATTTAGAGATTGTTTAAATATATGTTAGTATCTAGACATTTAATATACTATTTGAGTTTACGTTGATATCTAACATCTTCAAAATATAAAATGATATGCCCATAAGTTTGCGATTAGAAAATATCATCTGTGCTTAAATAAATGATAAAAAAGATTACTTTATACAATAATTATTACAAATGATTAAATTTAAATTAATAAATAAAAATATAAATGATATTTTAATTTTAGACTCCGTTACAAGTGAATATTTACATTATTGCTTACCTGACAATATAAAATATGAAACTATAAACATAAGAAATAATATAAATATTATATTTAGTTTTTGTTTTTTTTTAAATTTTTTTATTTTTTTTTTAAAGTCTCACAAGATTTTTTTATCCAATATCATCGCTTTGAGTAAAGTAAAAAAAACAAAAGTTATTATTAGTTTTACTGATAATAATCCACTTATTGGACAAATAGGTAAATACGAAAAATTCTTAAGGTGTATCGCTATTCAAAATGGTACCCGTGGCACATCTCATTATCATGGTTGGAAAGCTATAAATTATTTTCCACATTTATATGGATTTGGAAAATATGAGATTGATATATTAAATAAAATGAAAAAAAATGTAACTAGATATAAAGATGTAGGGTCTTTAAAGTATGGAATATTTAAAAAGCATTTCAAAAATAAGCTCAATTCAAACAATAAAAAAAGTATTGCATTCATATCAACTTGGAGAGATACATCAATTTTAGCAGTTGATCAGAATACTGCTTATTCAAATCTTATTAAATTAGATTCAATATCTAAGAAATTAAATTTTAAATTCAAAATTGTCTTGAATTATAAAGGCGAGAGTCAACCCCAAATTCAAGAGAGACAATTTTACCATTCATTGCTAAAAACTAGAGAAGATCTATTTACAAATAACTCTGATCCGATGAATTCATATTTGACCTGTGAAAATTGTGATATTGTCGTTACATATGCATCAACATTGGGCTTTGAGCTCTATGGTGCGGGTAAAAAAGTTATTTTTTTAGGCACACTTGATTCATTTAAATATGAATTCAAAGAAATTTTCAATGAATGTTTTTTAAATTTACCAGATTTAGTAAAAATAAAAACTTCTGAACTTTCAGACTTTGATAAAAAAATCAATTACTTATATAATCTAAGTCAGGAGGAATACATGGAAATTACACGTGTTTCAAGAAAATACTATATGAATTATCAAGACAGATATGCTCATGAGATAATAAAAGATGATATAAATCAATATCTAAAAAAATGAATTAAATCAAAAATATTAATAATCCCCTTAATGATTTAATTCAATTTATAGAGCAATTTTATGTTGATGAAAGTAAGGCATATATGTATAAGCTCATTATGAAATATATTAAGTTGCTGATCATATAGATTTTAAAATAAAAAAACTAAAATTGAATAATAAAATAAAATTAATTTTTTGGTAAATATGAAAATATGAAAATGAAAAAAGTTTATGTAGTTCATTGTATAGATTCAGAGGGCCCACTTCACGAGTCACTAGATGCTACTTTTGAGAGAATAAAGCATATATTTCACTTAGATTTAAAGCCAAGTAAAGAATTGCTAAAAGATCTTCAAGAGGGAAATGTAGATCTTAATGGAGCTGAAGAATCAGTAAAGATGACACTTGATCCACATTTGCTTAATTATAACAATACCTGGAATAAGGTAGAAGAAATGCTCCAAGACTGTTTATCTGAAGAGTTTAGAAATAGATTTAAAGACTCAAATGGCGGTGGTTGGATTTATAATTGGCACTGTGTGGATCACATAGACTATGAGATGAATCCAAGAAGAAGAGATATGGGCTACCATAATATTTTTGATGAATATAAAAGAATTCTCAATGAAAATAATAGTAGTCAAGATGGATTTCATTTTCATTACCATCCTCATCCAATGATTAAACATGCACATTTGTGCGCAACTAGATGGCTTGGGCCTACTGATAAATTATTTCAAGTTCTTTCAAGAAGAATAATTGATAGAAATTGGTTTCCTTCGGTAAATAGACCTGGATTTCAAGTAAATAGACCTGATAGTCATTGGTTTTTAGAGCAATTTATTCCATTTGACTATGCAACTTTAGCAATGGAGCCTTCAATTGAAGATAATCATCAGTTTGATTTTTCAGCGGGTAGATCTGGTGACTGGAGAAGAGCTCCTATTACGTGGGTGCCATACCATCCACATCACGATGACTATCAAAAGATTGGAAATTGTAGAAGGATTATTACTCGGTGTTTAAATATAGGAACAAGAGCATATCTAATGGATGAAAACGAAGTAAGACGTGCTTTTGAAGAAGCTAAAAATGATAAACCTGTCATCCTATCATTTGCAAATCATGATTTTAGAGATTTAAGAGTTGATGTTGCTGAAGCACATAGACTTTTAACGAAAGTGTCCGATGATTACGATAATGTTGAATTTATATATTGTGAGGCAGTTGATGCCATCAGAAAATCAATGAAAATTAAAAACAAAAGTAAATGTGAATTTACTATTGATTTAAAACAAATTAGTAAAGGTGTAAACACACTTTCTATTAAATCATCTGTAGACACATTTGGTCCTCAGCCATTTTTTGCAATTAAAACTAAAACAAATCAATATTTTCATGATAATTTAGATTTTCAAGTACCATTTCAAGAATGGACTTATACTTTTGATGATGAAACAATGCCTTTGGATGCAATTGAAAAAATAGGTATTGCGACAAATAATAGTTATGGGGTTACTACCGTGACTAATTTTGAAGTTGAAAATAAAAAAGTTGAAAATTTTTTTTATAATCTCTAGAACTACCGGTAAGTATTTATTCAAATATTAATATGGCCCAAAATAAAGGAGTTTGGTTTTATGGCTTGTCAGGTTCAGGAAAGTCTTCTGCTTCAGAGTTATTAAGCAAAAAAATTAAATATTCTTGCTTAATAGATGGTGATATTGTTCGTAAATATATTTCTTACGATTTAAAATATTCAAAAAAAGATAGGAACATTCAATTACATAGAGTATTAGGAATTAGTAAGATTGCCATTGAATCAAATATTTTCCCGATAATATCAACAGTTTGGATGAATGAAAAAATTTTAGCTGAATCAAAAAAATTTGGAATAAGGGTAATTAAGGTTAAAACAGATATAAATAATTTAATTAATACGCACAAAACTTATAAAAATAAAAAAGACGTAGTTGGGGTAAATATTAAGTATAGTAGAAATCTAAATACAGAAACTATAATTAACAATAAGGACGAGGAATTTTGGAAAACTATCAAGAAATTGATTCGATAACAAGTAATCAAAGGTATCTAATAGATTATGCTAATATTAAAAGTGGAATTATAACTTATCAAAAAAGTTTTCAAAATCTAGATCAGTTTTATAAAATTATAAAAAATCCCTCTCTTGGTTTGCCAATGCTTTTACCCTTAAACAACAGTTGTTTTAATTACAACAATTGTAAAGAAATATTTGCTATTGAACCTAATATTATTTCAAAAAAAATATTTAATACCAATAATCTTAACTATATTGGTGTAAAGAATTTTCTTAAATATGGAAATACATTTTGCGTTGGAGCTGAACCAAAAAAAAAATATCAACGACTAGTTTCAATCATTCAGAGTTTTAATGACTCACTAATAAAAAAAATTAATAAATTAAAAGAAGAGGGTAAAACTATAGGTGCATTTCAAACAAGAAATATTCCACATTTAGGACATGAAAAAATAATTGAAAGACTTTTAGAAAAATGTGATCATGTGATAGTTAATCCGGTCTTAGGACCAAAAAAAGCAGGCGACCTAAGAAATGAAATTTTAAAATTATCTTTTGAATTTTTAAGTAAGAACTTTTATCACAATAAAATCTCTTATATGCCAATTTGTGCAAACATGTTTTACGCGGGTCCAAGGGAGGCCTTACATCACGCTCTTTTACGAAAAGCCGTTGGTTTTTCCCACTTTATCGTTGGAAGGGATCATGCGGGTGCAGAAAATATTTATGATCCTCATGCAGCACTTATGTTACTTGAAAATTATAAAAACAATATTGGTATTAATGTGATAACTCATAAGGGCAGCTATTTCAGCAAAAAAAAGAATGAAATTATCATAAAGCAAGAAGATGATTTAGACACTGATTTAGAAAATATTAGAGGTTCAGATTTTAGAGAACATATTAAAAACAAGACTTATTTTAATTATGCAAGATATGAACTTCAGGAATATCTATATACTTTAGGTGATAAATATTTTAATAATTATTAGTGAGTAAAATCTTGGCAACAATTGGGCCAGTAAGCGATGGCATTAATGATATTAAAAAGGTGATTAATATTACATCTACTTTAAGACTTAATGGTTCTCATAACACATTAAAATGGCATGAAAAAATATCTAGCAGAATAAAAAAAATTAACAAAGACTGTAAAATTCTTTTAGACGTACCTGGAATTAAACCACGAACTAATAATCTTGAAAATATCAAAATTAAGCAAGGTGAAAATATAATTTTTAGTTATAGGACTAAAAAATTAAATAAGCTTGTTAAGATTATTAATATTACAAACCCATTGCCAAAAATTAGCAAAGATGTAAAAGTTTTTTCTATAAGCGATGGTCAGTTTGAGTTTTCTTTAGTAAGGCATGGTAAAAATTTTATTGAAGGTAAATCTAAAGAAACTTTTCTACTTCAGCCAAAAAAAGGGCTTAATATTCCTTTTTCAATATATGATGAAAATGCTCAATTTAGGATCTATTCAAATTTTATTAATAAATATAAAAAAGTTAAATATGATGCCTTGGGATTAAGTTTTGTTCAAAGTGCTTCAATTTTAAAGAAGATAAGAACTAAATTCAAAGATATAGTTATTGTAGCTAAAATCGAAAATTACTTGGGTTTAGAAAATGTTGAGAATATTTGCAGGCATACTGACCTTATAATGATTGATAGGGGCGACTTGGCAGCAGAAATAGGTAATAATAAACTTTATTCAGCTATTGTTAAAATATCCAAAACTTCAAAGAAGTATGGTAAGTCAATAATTATGGCTACTGAAAATCTCGACTCAATGATGACTAGAAAAACGCCTACAAAAAGTGAAGTTGTTGCATTAGGTTTTAGTTTAGGTCTTAATGCTGACAAAATAATGTTGAGCGATGAGACTGCAACATCAAGAAATTGGTACTCTGTTTTACTTTGGCTAAATAATTTTCTAGCCGTAGATCAATTAGAAAAAATAAACTTGCCTAATAATGATGACTTATTTTGGAATATTATTGAAAATCTTCCGATGGGAATACCTTTAGTAATTTTTTCAAAAAAGGGAATTGCAATAGAAAAATTAGCTAAAATAAGAGATGGCATTGACTTAACGATATTTACTGATAATGCCAATACATCTACTATTTGCTCTTTTAGATCTAATGCAAAAACTATATTTATCGATAAGTTTGATGATAGTAAAAAGAATTTCTATATATTTGCAGCATTAAAAAAATATAGGAAAAAGATTTTTGAGAATGCAAATGCTGTTATTGTAATATATATTTCGTATCCAAGAAAAAATTCAAGAGCAAACACTATTGCTTTGGTAGATAAGAAAGATTTTGTATAACGCAAAACAAAATATAATGAAAAAATTTATAAAATCAGATTTGCAGTTATTAATTACTGGTTGTTACAGGTCAGGCACTGATTATTCTAGTGTCTTATTAAATAACCATCCAGACCTTGTTATTACAACTTATACCACTAGTTTTATGCGTTATTCATTTAATAGATATAACCCAATTCATATTAGAGAAAATTATATTGAATTACTTAATGAAGCAAAAAAAAGAATCAAAGTTAGATGGGGTAGAAATTTAAATGTAAAAAATATTATTGAGTACTGTGATCAGAAGAAAAAGGTAAATTACGCAATTCTCTATGATCTCATGATGAGTGATCTATTTCTTGATGAACAGGTAAAGAAATGGGGTGAAAAAACTCAATTAGTTTGGACACAAATTCCTAATTTTTTGAAATTATTTCCAAATGGCAAAGCTTTAAATATAATAAGAGATCCACGAAGTGTTTTAGCTTCTTTTAAAAAATCTACATACAATCCAGAACCAGCATATTTAGGTGCAATATTTAATTGTTTTGATTCAATGCAAAAAAGTATCCTTTATTCTAAAAAATATAAGTCAAATTTTATGTCTTTCAGGTATGAAGATATTGCCTTAAAACCAAAATCAACCTTAAAAAAAATATATAAATTTTTAAATTTGAGTTCAGATCATAATCTGCTAGATGAAAAAGAATGGTTAGATGCGTCTGGTAATAAATTTACACACAATTCAGTTTTTACAAATAAAAAGGCAAAAAAAGGTGATTTTGATTTTAAGGCATCAGTTTTTAGATGGAAAAATCAACTGAACAGTTCAGAAATTGCTTTTTGTCAATATGTTAATAAAGATATGATGAAAAAATTTGGTTATAAACTTGACAATAAATCTAATAATTTTAATGAAATTTTGCCAATAATATTTAATGATGAAAAAATTCATAAATACTTTGAAAACTGGCTTTTAAAAAATAAGGGGATCGAAGAATTTCCTAACGATCCATTAAATCCAAAAAATTGGGACGAAAATAATTAATAACTATCTAATCTAACTTTATTTATATGGATTATTATTTACTGCTTGGAATCATAATAATTCTATCATTTATACAATCAATTTTAGGTATTGGCTTGCTAGTATTAGGCACTCCAACATTAATACTTATGAACTACTCATTTTTTGAGACAATGGCAATTATATTACCATCATCAATTGCTATAAGCTTAATACAAACAATAGAAAGTAAGGATAATTACAATAAATTTAAAAAAGATTTCTTAAAATATTGTTTACCTGGTGTTTTAGTAAGTTTAATAATTATTTTATACATAAGTGAAACAATTAATTTCAAATTAATAGCTGGTTTAATGTTATTAATCTCAGGATTAATGAGACTTTGGAAAAGTAATTCTGTGATGAGTGAATTTATTTATACTAATAGTAAAAAATTTCAAATATTTATTGGTCTTATGCATGGGCTAACAAATATGGGTGGTGGATTTTTAGCATTATTCACCTCCTCAATATTTAAAAGTAAACAAACAATTAGATCAAGTATTGCCTATGGATATTTATTCATGGGATTATTGCAATATTCATTTTTATTATTTTTTGTAGAGAACACATTTAGAAAAGATATATTTATGCTAATAATAATATCTCTAACTTCCTATTATTTTTTAGGAAAACCAATTTTTAAATATATTTCAAATATTTTCTTTCAAAGAGTTATTACTTTAATAATTATAATTTACGGATTTATTATAATTTTAGGAGAATTTAAGTATTTTTAGCTTAATAGATAATTTTTAAATTTAAATTCACGACTTATTATCATATAATATTTTTTTAAACTTTTTTTTAAACATGTATTCTCAAAAATTTAATTATTTCCATGGAATAATGTTTCACCATTTTCATGATGATAGAATTTATAAATATGGTCAAGGCTCGATTAGTAAAGAAGATTTTATAAATATTATAAATTATATTGGTAGAAAAAATATAATAAATGCGGATGAATTCTACTTAAAATCAATTGAAAATAAACTTAATGAGAACGAGGTTTGTCTTACTTTTGACGATGGAATTAAATGTCAGCATGATATTGCCCTACCTATTTTAGATGATCAAAAAATAAAAGCTTTTTTTTTCGTTTATTCAAGTTTATTTGACGGTAATCCTGATCTATTAGAAGTGTATAGATATTTTAGAATAAATTATTTTAATAATATTGACGAATTTTATGATCTTTTTTTTAGTATTATTAAAATAAATTTAGATAAATTTTTTTTAGAAAATGATCATATTATCTCTTCTAATAGTAAGAAATTTCCCCACTATTCAACTAATGACATAAAATTTAGGTTAGTTAGAGACATGTTCCTTACATCTCAAGAGTATGAAGCAATAATGTTTAAAATATTTGATAAATATGAATTTGACCCAAAGCTATATTATAAAAGACTTTTCATGAGTGCAGATGATTTAAAAAATATTGATTTTAATGGACATATAATTGGCTTGCACTCTCACAGTCATCCAACGCTGATGGAAAAGTTACCATTTAATGAGCAATATATGGAATATGATAAAAATAGAGAAGTCTTATCCAAAATTCTTAAAAAAAATAAATCAAATTTTAAATGTATGTCCCATCCATGTGGTAGTTATAACGAGGATACTAAAAATGCCTTATATCAATTAGGAGTTCAATTAGGTTTCAAACAAATTATGACTGTTGAAAAAGAGAGAAATATGCAAAAATTAAATAATTCTTCATTAGAAATTGCAAGACAAGATCATGCAGATATTATGAGCATGATGCAAAAATGAAAATCACTTTATTCACTGCAGATAAAATAAGACATAATTATCTAATAAATTTACTTTCTAATACTTTTGATGAAGTTTTTGTCATTCAGGAGTGTTTTCCAAAAGTATCAGGTATAAATTTTAACTCAAATATTATAAATGAATACTTTAATAAAGTGAATGAAGCGGAGATTAAAATTTTTGATAACAATTTAAAAAGAAATTTAAATAGAACTAATGTAAAGATACTTCCTATAAATGGAGGGAGTCTAAATAATTTAGATCTATCCTCCAAAAGTGAGTACTTTAGTAGTGATGCATATATAGTTTTTGGATCAAGTTACATCAAGAATGATTTAGTTAATTTCTTAATTAACAATAATGCTTTAAATATTCACATGGGTATTTCCCCATACTATCGTGGGACAGATTGTAATTTTTGGGCTCTATTTGATAATAATTTACATTTAGTTGGTGCAACGATACACTATCTATCAAAGGGCTTAGATAATGGCAATATTTTATATCATGCTATGTCAAACCTTAAATCAAATCCTTTTGAGTATACTATGTCTACCGTGAAATCAGCTTTTTATTCTTTAATAGAAAGAATACAAGATAAAAGTATATTTAGAATGCAGTCAATTGAGCAAGATAGATCAAAGGAGATAAGATATTCTAAAAATATAGAATTTACAGAAGAAATATTAATCCAATATAAAAATCAAAAGATTGATCTTGATAGTTTTTCATTCAATAATAATTTACTAATAAGCCCATATTTTTTATGACTTATCGTCAAAGCACAAGTAGTTATTTTTTATCAAATAAATATTATAATTTAGTAAATAGTATGATTTATGTCGTAGCAGAAATAATTTTTTCTAAAAACAACAAAATATTACCTCTGTATTTATATACTAACTCATAATTTAATTTTAAAAAAATTTATGAAAAAAATTATTTTGAGTAGTTATGAAAATTCACATAATAATTCTTCTCCAGTATATTACTGGAATGGATTTGGTAATTCAAAATACTATATTAGTAATTTTATAGAAAAAAATAAGGATCAAATTAGAAATGAGTACCTTAAATTTATTGAAAATATAGATGCTGAAAAGCCAGGAGAAAAAAAGATAAGAAAAATATTTGGTATAAATAAATTTCATAATTTATGGCATATGTCAGCAATATATGAAAAGTGTCCAAATAAATCGTTAGCAATAAATGACTGTATAAAACTAATTGCTTTTGAAAAAATTTTAGATATTGAAAATCCAAAAATCGTTAGCTTAGATTCAAAAAATGTAAATCTTCATAAGTCTATTAAAATACTATGTTTAAGGAAAAAAATCATATTTGAAAATAATTTGAATTTACCATACTTTTTTTATTTAGATAGTAAAAGCTTAATACCTAATTTTTTAAAAACAATTATTTTTATTTTTAAAATATTCTTATCAAGTTTATCAAGGGGGAGAAACTTAGTTAATAATAACTTTGAAAATCATATTTCTTTTATTTCATATTTTATAAATTTTAAAATCAAAAAAGATAATGATAATACAATAAAGTTTTTTTCAGATTATTGGCATAATTTGCCAGATTTAATTTTTCAATATGATAAAAAGATTAATTGGCTTCACTTTGGCATTAATAGAAAGGCACCAAAAGAATTTAAAATATTAAAAAATAAAAAAGAATTGTTAAATAGTGCAAAAATAAGTCATTTACTTATTGATAATTATATTTCAATTAAGATCTTTATTCAGTCATTAATTATTTTTTTAAATGTAAGTATTAAGTCATTAATTACTTTTAATATTAAAAAAATGTTTGATTTAAAGAATTCTAATATTAACTTCTATACATTTTTAAAAAATGATTGGATTACTTCTACTCGTGGCTCTCAATTATTTTATTCGATTATTATCATAAAGATATTAGACAAGCTGTTCTCGAAGATTCCCAAACAAAAACTAGGATTCTATTTATTAGAGTATCAATCTTGGGAAAGAGCACTTATTGGTTCATGGAAGAAATTTAATCATGGAAAAATAATAGGTGTAGAGCATACAAGTGGGTATATGAGATACTGGGATTTAAGATTTTATAAATCAATTGATTTTTATAAAGACACTAAAAATCTAAAATTTATGAATGATTTCACTTGTATTAACGGGCCTAAATCAAAGGAGCTTTTAATTTGTAGTGGCTATCCAAAAAATAAAATCATTGAAGTTGAGGCGTTGAGATTTAATTATTTAAATAAACATATTGATAAGTTAAATCCTACAAATTTTAGTAGCAATAAAATTCTCCTTATTGGTGACATAGATTACATTTCAACTAAAAATTTATTGGAAGATATAAAAAAAATATATTTCAATTTAGAAAAAGATATAAAAATTTATTTTAGGCCACATCCAGGAACTCCTAATAAACAGATATTAATTAATTTTGCAGAAAGTTTGAGTATAAATATTTCTGAAAAGCCACTTATATCAGATATAAATTATAATGATAAAATAATAATAGTTGGAGGTAGTTCTGTAAGTATTGAAGCCCTTCTTATGAATAAAACAACCATAATATATTTAAATAAAAATAAGCTTAATTTAAGTCCTATAAATTTTATTCATAAAATAAATTTTGTATCAAATAGCCAAGATTTACTGAGCTCAATAAATTCCAACTTAAAAAATAGAAATAGCAAGCAAGAGTTTTTTTGGTTGGATGATAATTTACCAAAATGGAAAATATTTCTTGATAAGCAATTGAATTATTAACTAGAAAATTACTATTTATATTATTTTAGCTTCTATAACTTCATCGAAATCTTTGAATATCTTATAGGAAAATTTATTGCATATTTCTTTACCATCTTTCCAATCTGAATATCCTGATAAATAAATAAATTCTAAACTAAATTCATTTGCAGCTATCATATCCGACATTGCGTCTCCAAAATAAAAATTATTTTTTTTTGTGGGCTTATCATTAAGTACAATATTTATATTTTCAATCTTTGTCGACGGACTTCCATATATACCTTTGAAATATCTATCTAGTTTTTTATATTTTAAGACATCTCTCAGTTCATTCTGTTCTGATCCTGATATAACATAACAGTGATAATTTAATTTATTTGCATTTTCCAAAAAAATTTTTACTCCATTAACTAACTCTGAGTTTTTTAAATTCATTATACACATACTTGAGTATTTATCTAATGCGTCATGATAGTCTTGTTGAATAAAACTTTTTTTAATTTCAGTAAAAAAGTAATTTAATTTTTCAAATCTATTAATACCCTGATTCTTTTTATGATAATCTATAAATAAATCAACGTATTCTTTTTTTTCATTTTTTAGACTCTCTCTAAAAGCTTTAGTCTTAATTTGATTAGAGTCCAAGATAACCCCATCACAATCAAAGAATAAATTATGACTATGCGTTTGCATTAAAAATTTTTCTTACTTTTTTTAAGTCTCTTAATGTATCTACTGCAATCGATTTATTTGAGAGTTTTACCATCTTAACTTTTAATCCTTTCTCAAGAAAACGAAGTATTTCGATATCTTCAACCGCCTCTAACTTACTTTTTTTATTGAATAAATTGTTTTTAGTCAGAACATCTCTTGGAAATGCATAAATACATACTTGCTTAAATGCATTTTTAAATAATTTTTTTTTCGTAATAGGGATAGGAGACCTACTTATATACAATAAATTGCTATCGTTATCTGTAACTATTTTAGGAACATTTATATTTCTAAAGTCTTTTTCGAAATCAATCTTAGACATACCGTTTATAATATATGATCTATTAGCATTATAGGACTTGATGATTTTTTTAATATCTGAGGGACTAACTAGAGGTTCATCTCCTTGAACATTTATATAAAAAGTTCGTTTAATTTTTTTTGAAACTTCTATTACCCTATCTGTACCTGTTTTACACTTACTGGAAGTCATTAAAAAATTCATTCCAACCTCTTTACAATGTGTTGCTATCTTATCGCTATCTGTAGCAACTAAAACTTTATCTTTGCCACTGACCTTTATGCATGACTCCCATACCCTATTTAACATTGTTTTACCAAATATTTTAAGTAACGGTTTTCCTGGAAGTCTAGTTGAGTCATATCTAGCAGGAATTATAATTAAATAATTATTATTTTTTCTACTCATTGTTATTAATTTGAGCAAAGCCATAGCTAGTTGGTGTTATGGATAAGATTTTTAATGAATTTTTACATTTTTTATATAATTTCAAGGATTTTAACATTTCATTTTGAAGTTTTTTGTCATCATATCCATCAAAACCAGCTAAATAGACATTTTTTGCTCCTCCAATGGTTATCAAAGCTAAAGCATATATCGCTGTCAATTGAAATGGAATTGAACAAGATTTATGGTTTATATAAAGACATCCTTTAGTAATAATTGAACCATAATCATTGATTTTTTTTTCAAGCTTATCTTTATTGGGAATATCTGATATCAAATCTTTTGGCATATATATAGGCTTATTTAAATCAAAATAATGTTTTGAGTCCATTAATATCCTAGATTTATTTGCGGAAACTATTCCATCTATAAATTCATCTGGTATTTGTTTTTGAATATTAATTGCTAATTTCAAAACTTTATTATTTTTAATAAAATCTAAAATCTCATTTCTATGAGTTTTGATGCTTGGACCATTACCAATTAAAAGTATATCTTTTCCACTGCACCAATTTTTTGCATTCCAGGAGCCATCATAATTTTCATTAGACTTTATTCTTACTTCATCTAAAGTTTCCTGATTATAGGAAGAAGAGGGTATTTCCTTCATATATTCAATAATTTCCATTATTTGCTTCTGACTGTACCTCTGATCTGAAACCATTTCTTGAATATATGTTGGATGTATATTGTAATCAGCAGCTAAAGAATATAGATCACTAGCACCCCACTTATATTTGTTATGTAAACTCTCAAAATCTTCTGTAGAAATTTTCACTAGACCGTCAACTATATAGCTATTTGGCTTCAATTTATTAAGCTCGATTAAAAGTTTTTCACTCTTAGCATTTCCAGCGCCTCTTCCCATCCCTTTAACAGTAGAGTCTACCCAAGTCACGCCATTATCTATTGCGGTGAGAGTATTCTTTATTGCCATACCCTTATTATCATGAGTATGAATACCTATTGCTTTTTTCCAATTTTTTTTTATAGCCTTAGTTATATTAATTACGTCTTCTGGAGACATATTGCCCAATGAGTCTGCAAAATATAATACATCAACTATATTCCAGCTGGCTATTAATGAGGTTGCTTTTTCTATCTCCTCTATACTTCTTCCACCTGCTTGCATCATATTAAGACCCACCTCATAACCAAGTTCTTTTAGTGTTCCAACAATTTCCTTGCACCTATCAATATCTTTAAAATGTACCGCTACCCTAACTAAAGAAATTATAGACTCAGATTTAGGCAAATAAAGCTGTTCAACTTGTCTACTTATTCTTTCTTCACCAGAAAAAAAAATTGATGCATCAGACATGACGCCAACTTTAATTTTTTTAATGTTTTTTTTATGTTTTAAATGATTATCAAGGGAGTATGCGTAGGGTCCTAAATATGTATCACTTGAAAAATTTCTAAAACCAATTTCTATTATATCAATTCCAGACTCTATAACTCTTGCTATATATTTATCAACAAGAGACTCATCAAAGTTCCAATTGTTATAGTAACCTCCATCACGCAATGTGCAATCAAGTGTTGTTAAACTCATATCAATTAATTATTTCTAAAAATTTTATTAAGGGCAGAACGTACAATATAGCTAGTACAAATTATCATGACATTGAAACTATTTCATAGCATATATTGATCATAAAATATTATTTTATATTGATTTAATTGCTACTGAAAGGAAATTATTTGCAAAATAATATTACTGTTTCATCCAATCAATTGTTTTTTTGATACCTTCTTCTAATGAAAGAGAATCTTTGAAATTAAGTTCCTCTACAGAGAGTGTATTATCAGCTTTTTTATTAATTGTGGTTAATACCTCAGGATCCTTTAAGTTTATAAGATCTCTTGATGCTCCTGTGTATGACCAAATAATATCAGCAATAGTTTCGATGTCATGATAATTTGTACTAGCTATATTATATGTTCTACCTGGTATAAAATTTTTGGATATATTTATTAAAGCATCAACACAATCATCTATATAGGTACTTGATCTGTAGTGTCCCTTATATAAGTTTATTGGCAAATTATTTATTGCGTGGTAGCAAAACTTTGCATTAACAGATCTGTAAGGATGATAGGCTTCTCCTGGTCCATATGTGTTAAAAAGTCTAACAACTACATTATCTGAGTTGTACATTATTTCATGATTTTTTATTTGCATTTCATTGGTCCATTTAGAAATTGCATAGTCATTCATTTGTTTTATTTCAAATTCATCCATCACTGACTCTTTCATTAATTCATTGAAATCTCCATATACTTCAGATGATGAAAAATGGACTAATTTAAAAGGGGACAACGTTTGCAGTAATAGTAAATTTTTTAAACCGACTACATTTGAGCTCCACAATTGTTCAAAAAAATCTTCACCATTCCATCTTCCAAATTCGGCTGCACAATTATAAATTATATCAAATGGACCATTATTCATAATGATCCTCTCAATCTGTCTATAAATACTTATATCACATCTTGTATATTCTAGTGGCTCATTACTCATCACTTGAGAAAAGCCCGTTTGACCAGGGTGATGCAAAAGATCACATCCTAGCACACTATGGTTATTTTGTTTCAACTTCTCGACAAGCAACTTGCCAACAACACCTTTGCTTCCTGTCACTAAAATTTTCATAAAATAGACATAACACGCTTGTTTCTTTTAAATAGGATTTTATCGAAAGTCTTATGTTTAACTAATGGGATCAAAATATCATTATTTTTTATTTGTTCCAACGAAATTAATTTTTTTCTATACAGTGAATTTTCACTCATATCAAAGAGTGGATCACAAGCATAAATATTTTCATATTTTTTATAAAGTGATTGGAATATCTTTAATGCAGGCGCATTTCTTATATCATTGCAATCTTCTTTATAAGTCAGGCCTAGCAGTACAATCCTAACTTTATTATTATCTAAAACAATTTTTTTTATTTTTTTTATACACCTTGTTGTAGTTTTGTCATTAATAAGTCGGCTATTTTTAAGAATTGTACTTTTATAAAAATCTGGAAGAAAATACGGATCTACTGGTAAGCAATGTCCTCCCACACCAATTCCATAGCTATGTAAATTAACTCTCGGATGCATATTTGCTAACTGAAATATTTTTTTGACGTTGAGATTGTTATTAGAAAGAATAAAATTTAATTCATTAGATAGAGCAATATTCACATCCCTAAACGAGTTTTCAACAAGCTTACATGCTTCTGCAGTTTCTAAATCTGTTTTTATAATTTGAGATTTAACAAATTTTTTGTATATATTTATTGCTTTATTAAGACCCCTATTTGTATTTGAACCAATAATTCGATCGTTATGTATCATTTCATTTATTGTGTTACCTGGAAATGCTCTTTCAGGAGAGTGAGCTATAAGAATATCTTCATTATCAATTTTCTTTATAATGTTAGAACAAGTTTTTACAGGAATAGTAGACTCAATTATTAGTAAATCATTTTTTTTTAACAGCTTACGAATAGCATTTACAGCATGGTTTAAATATCTTAAATCTGCGGTAAATTTTTTATTTTTCTTTTTGATGGGAGTTGGTACACACACTATATAAACATCAGCTTTATTTAGTCTATTAGAAATTATAAAATTTTTATTTACATTTTTGTTATTTAAAATTTGAAAAATATCATCATCAAAATATTCTTTTTTTGGTTTTAAAATTTTTTTTATACGATTTTTATCAAGATCATAACCATAAACTTTTTGGTTATTTTTTGATAATAACAAACTAAGTGGAAGTCCTATTGCACCAAGTCCAATAATAGAAATCTTATTCATTCAAAGTTATCCTTAAAATTTTTCTAGAAGCATCTCCTTTGCCATATGGGAATGACTTAGTCTGATATTTATTTTGACTCTTACTAGAGATCATATCGTTAAAATCTTTGACAAAACTTCTAATTTCAAATGATGAGAGTTTTACATTTTTATTAATTACCTCTGACCTCTCAGTATACTCTCTCATTAAAAGCATTGGCTTACCTAAAAAAGCAGCCTCTTCCTGTATTCCACCGCTATCTGAAACTATAAGTTCTGATTTTGACATAAAATAGCAAAACAACATATGATCTATAAAATTCACACATTTAAAATTTTCTTTATTAAATTTTCCCAAATATTTCTTATTAATCTGTCTAAGATAAGGACTCGGATGCACTGAGAATAAAAAAAAATAATTTTGATTATTTTTTATTAATTCTTTTATAGCTATATAAAAATTAACAAGATTTTGATTTTGATTTTCTCTCCTATGCATTGTGATTAATATTAGTTTTTTCTTTCTTAGAATATCATGATAAAAATTAAAATCAGGATGTTTCAAATAAAGTTTTTCTTTGAGTGTTTTTTTTATACAGTCAATAACTGGATTACCAACTACATGAATCGTTTCTCTATTTATTCTCTCGCTTATTAAATTTTGAGCAGAGACTTTTGAAGGAGCAAAATTAATTTTTGCGATTACTGAAATCATTCTCCTGTAACTTTCTTCAGGCCAAGGATGGAGGTGATTGTAAGTTCTAAGTCCACTTTCAATATACGCTACCTTAATTTTATTATTATAAGCTGCTTGAGCTCCCATTAAGGCAGTTGCAGTGTCTCCCAGCACAAAGACATAGTCATATTTATGTTTAGAAAAATGATTATCAAGACTGCTCAACAGCTTGGAGGAAAACTTACTTAGTGTGATATTTTTATTTTTAACATTTGAAATGTAATCAACTTTTAAACTGTATGTTTTAAGTAAAGGCAGTAAAATTTCGACATGCTGTTGGGTATTGAATATTTTAGTAGTAAAATTTGAATTATTTTTAAATTCAGATATCACTGGAAATAATTTAATTATCTCTGGCCTTGTTCCAAAAACAAACAAAATTTTTTTTTTCATAAAATCGAATCAACTTGAGTTACTATCCTAAATACTAAATCATTAATGACTATTACATATAGTTTTTTCAAGATATTTTTATGTGAAGTAACAGTAATTTCACGTTTAGCAGACTTGGCAATGTCCTACTCTCCCATGCCTTAAGACATAGTACCATCGGCGCTGGAGCCCTTAACGTTCGAGTTCGGAATGGGATCGTGTGTAACCTCTCCGCTAAAACCACCAAGTCAACAAAACGTGAAATCAATACTAAAAAATTTTTTAAAGATTTAATTTATAAAGTGTTGCTTGAAGTGCATAGTTTATTTCTAGTACATAGAAAATCAAGCCGATCGAGTTATTAGTATCAGTTAGCTTCATACATTGCTGTACTTCCACACCTGACCTATCAACGTGGTGGTCTACCACGACTCTCAAGGAAGAATTAGTCTCGAGGGAGGCTTCCCGCTTAGATGCTTTCAGCGGTTATCCCGTCCGTACTTAGCTACCCAGCGATGCCAAATGCATGACAACTGGTACACCATTGGTACGTTCACTCCGGTCCTCTCGTACTAGGAGTAACTCCTCTCAATTCTTCAACACCCACGGCAGATAGGGACCGAACTGTCTCACGACGTTCTAAACCCAGCTCACGTACCACTTTAATCGGCGAACAGCCGAACCCTTGGGACCTGCTCCAGCCCCAGGATGTGATGAGCCGACATCGAGGTGCCAAACACCGCCGTCGATATGAACTCTTGGGCGGTATCAGCCTGTTATCCCCGGCGTACCTTTTATCCGTTGAGCGATGGCCCTTCCACTCAGAACCACCGGATCACTATGACCGACTTTCGTCTCTGCTCGACTTGTCAGTCTCGCAGTCAGGCAGGCTTATGCCATTGCACTCAACAGCTGATTTCCGACCAGCTTGAGCCTACCTTCGCACGCCTCCGTTACTTTTTGGGAGGCGACCGCCCCAGTCAAACTACCCACCATACACTGTCTTGGACCCAGATAATGGGCCTCAGTTAGATGTCAAAAATTACAAGAGTGGTATTTCAAGGATGACTCCATAAGAGCTGGCGCCCTTACTTCAAAGTCTACCACCTATCCTACACATGTAATTTCTAACACCAATGTAAAGCTATAGTAAAGGTGCACGGGGTCTTTCCGTCTAACCGCGGGTACTCCGCATCTTCACGGAGAATTCAATTTCGCTGAGTCTATGCTGGAGACAGCGGGGAAATCATTACGCCATTCGTGCAGGTCGGAACTTACCCGACAAGGAATTTCGCTACCTTAGGACCGTTATAGTTACGGCCGCCGTTCACCGGGACTTCAGCTCGTAGCTTGCACCACTCACTTTAATCTTCCGGCACCGGGCAGGCGTCAGACCCTATACTTCGCCTTGCGGCTTTGCAGAGTCCTGTGTTTTTAATAAACAGTTGCTACCCCCATTTCTGTGCCACCCACATTTGGTTGCCCAAACATAGGTCCTCCTTCTCCCGAAGTTACGGAGGTATTTTGCCGAGTTCCTTCAGCATAGTTCTCTCAAGCGCCTTGGTATATTCTACCTATCCACCTGTGTCGGTTTCGGGTACGGTCTTTAATGATGAGGCTATTTCCTGGAACAACTTCACTGCACACCCAATCATTATAAGGGTGTACAATATACGTCATCCGTCACATCTCATCAGGTACAGGAATATTAACCTGTTTCCCATCGACTACGTCTTTCGACCTCGCCTTAGGAGCCGACTCACCCTGCGCGGATTAGCCTTGCGCAGGAACCCTTGGATTTTCGGCGAAAGTGTTTCTCACACTTTTTGTCGCTACTCATGTCAGCATTCTCACTTCCGATATCTCCAGGAGCTCTCACGAGTCTCCCTTCAACAACGTACGGAACGCTCCGCTACCACACAATAAATTGTGTCCAAAGCTTCGGTGTATTGTTTAGCCCCGTTACATCTTCGGCGCCGGACAACTTATTTAGACCAGTGAGCTGTTACGCTTTCTTTAAAGGATGGCTGCTTCTAAGCCAACCTCCTGGCTGTTTTGGTCGTCCGACATCCTTTCCCACTTAACAATAACTTGGGGACCTTAGCTGTTGGTCTGGACTGTTTTCCTCTCGACCACGGACCTTAGCACCCGTAGTCTGTCTGCCATATATAACTCATCGGTATTCAGAGTTTGGTTGGACTTAGTAAGAATTTCTTCCCCCTTGCCCATCCAGTGCTTTACCCCCGATGGTATTCGTATGACGCACTACCTAAATAGTTTTCGCGGAGAACCAGCTATATCCGAGTTTGATTGGCCTTTCACCCCTAACCACAAGTCATCCAAAGACTTTTCAACGTCAACTGGTTCGGTCCTCCAATAAGTATTACCTTATCTTCAACCTGCTCATGGCTAGATCACTCGGTTTCGGGTTTAATTCAAGATACTAACGCCCTATTCAGACTCGCTTTCGCTACGCCTACACCTTACGGCTTAAGCTTGCAACTTAAACTAACTCGCTGACCCATTATACAAAAGGTACGCCGTCACCCTTGCGGGCTTCGACAGCTTGTAAGCATTCAATTTCAGGATCTATTTCACTCCCCTCGTCGGGGTTCTTTTCACCTTTCCCTCACGGTACTAGTTCACTATCGGTCACACAGTAGTACTTAGGCTTGGAGGGTGGTCCCCCCATATTCGGACAGGATTTCACGTGTCCCGTCTTACTCAAGGATTTTAATCGTCATTACCCATACGAGACTATCACTCTCTACGGTTTACCTTTCCAGGTAATTTTGGTTGTACAATTAAAACCACTGGCCTGATCCGCTTTCGCTCGCCACTACTTACGGAGTATCGGTTGATATCCTTTCCTCTAGCTACTTAGATGTTTCAGTTCGCTAGGTTCGCTTTACTGACCTATGTATTCAGTCAGCAATAACTCAAAAGAGTTGGGTTGCCCCATTCGGAAATCTTCGGATCAAAGTCTGTTCGTAACTCCCCGAAGCTTATCGCAACGTACTACGTCCTTCATCGCCTCTGTGTGCCAAGGCATCCATCAAATGCTCTTAAACGCTTGATATTCTATGTACAAAAAATAAACTTTTGCTTTTATTTTATGCACTTTATTAATTAATTGAATTCTCTAAAAAATTTTATTTTTAGTATTGATGTCACTTCACGATGTAAATGGAAAAGCTTAAAACTTGGTGGAGCTTACCGGGATCGAACCGGTGACCCCCTGCTTGCAAAGCAGGTGCTCTCCCAGCTGAGCTAAAGCCCCTTAAAAAACCACCATAATATGGTGGGCCTGGGTAGACTCGAACTACCGACCTCACCCTTATCAGGGGTGCGCTCTAACCAGACTGAGCTACAAGCCCGGATATATTCGATAGGCTTCATAGTTTTAAACAAATTGAAAGAGAAACGAGGACGGTAAGCTGTAAGAATTACTAAGTTAAAAAGTTTATAAATTTTGAAAACAAAATTCACAAACAACTCTTAGAAAGGAGGTGATCCAACCGCAGGTTCCCCTACGGTTACCTTGTTACGACTTCACCCCAGTCGCTAATCTTACCGTGGTTAGCTGCCTCCTTGCGGTTAGCGAACTACCTTCAGGTAAAACCAACTCCCATGGTGTGACGGGCGGTGTGTACAAGACCCGGGAACGTATTCACCGTAGCGCGCTGATCTACGATTACTAGCGATTCCAACTTCATGCACTCGAGTTGCAGAGTGCAATCCGAACTGAGATGACTTTTAGGGATTTGCTTGAGATCGCTCTGTAGCAGCCCTTTGTAATCACCATTGTATCACGTGTGTAGCCCGGCCCGTAAGGGCCATGAGGACTTGACGTCATCCCCACCTTCCTCCGGCTTATCACCGGCAGTTCCTTCAAAGTTCCCACCATAACGTGCTGGCAATTGAAGGTAGGGGTTGCGCTCGTTGCGGGACTTAACCCAACATCTCACGACACGAGCTGACGACAGCCATGCAGCACCTGTATCCAATCCACCCGAAGTGAAAGATCTAATCTCTTAGATCCGCGATTGGTATGTCAAGAGCCGGTAAGGTTCTTCGCGTTGCTTCGAATTAAACCACATGATCCACCGCTTGTGCGGGTCCCCGTCAATTCATTTGAGTTTTAGCCTTGCGGCCGTACTTCCCAGGCGGAGTGCTTAACGCGTTAGCTGCGATACTGAAAACTAATGTTCCCAACATCTAGCACTCATCGTTTACTGCGTGGACTACCAGGGTATCTAATCCTGTTCGCTACCCACGCTTTCGAACCTCAGCGTCAGTATTGGCCCAGAGAGTCGCCTTCGCCACTGGTGTTCCTCCTAATATCTACGAATTTCACCTCTACACTAGGAATTCCACTCTCCTCTACCAAACTCAAGAAATGTAGTTTTGAAGGCAGTTCCAGGGTTAAGCCCTGGGATTTCACCTCCAACTTACAAATCCGCCTACGCTCGCTTTACGCCCAGTTATTCCGAATAACGCTAGATCCCTCCGTATTACCGCGGCTGCTGGCACGGAGTTAGCCGGATCTTCTTTACCAGGTACCGTCATTATCTTCCCTGGCGAAAGAGTTTTACAACCCTAGGGCCTTCATCACTCACGCGGCATCGCTGGATCAGGGTTGCCCCCATTGTCCAATATTCCCCACTGCTGCCTCCCGTAGGAGTCTGGGCCGTGTCTCAGTCCCAGTGTGGCTGATCATCCTCTCAGACCAGCTATAGATCGTAGCCTTGGTGAGCCTTTACCTCACCAACAAGCTAATCTAACGCGGGCCCATCCATTAGCGCATAAAGCTTTCCCCCGAGGGGATTATAAGGTATTAGCTTCAGTTTCCTAAAGTTATTCCTTACTAAAGGGCAGGTTCCCACGCGTTACGCACCCGTCTGCCACTAGATCCGAAGATCTCGTTCGACTTGCATGTGTTAAGCGTGCCGCCAGCGTTCATTCTGAGCCATGATCAAACTCTCAAGTTTAAAAATGACATACACAAACTTATTGGCGGTTTTACATAATAAATATGTAAATCCAATAAACGTGTACGATTATATTGTACTACAGTATTACCGCCCACGTTTCTCTTCCAAATATACTTTTCCAAGAGCATAACGACAGACAAGATCTCTAGCTGTTTTATAGCAAACAGTTAAAAATCTAGTTTATTGTTATTAGTTAGAGCCAAATTTAGCCCTTCAAACCGCAATCCCAGATCATCTCCAGAAGAGGGTGAGAGAGGTTTTATAGTATAGGCCTAATAAGTCAAGGCAGATGATATAGAATAATTAAAAAGAAATAAGACACTAAAATTATAAAAAAGTGTTTAATTACAATAACTTATTTATATAAAGAATTTTGTCGATCATTAGAAAATATCATTTTAAATAAATTTCTTTAAATATCTGAATATAACTTTAAAAAAAATCAAATTATGTCGCTAAAAAAGCTATACCTAATTCCATTATTGATTCTTTTTTTTATTTTCACTTATTACTTAATAAGAAACTTCTCTGATAATAAAATCTATATTGAAAATACCGAAAGTTCTTCTAGTGAAATAAAATTAGATGATACAAAAAATTTTTCGCCCTTAGTCGTTGAAGTTATTTATGAAGATCTTTTACTTATAAAAGAAGGTCAAACATTTGGAGAGATTTTAAACAATTATGAAATTTCTAATTCGGTAAAATCTAAGATTTTAGAGTCATTAAATAGCAAAGTTGATTTAAGTAAATTAAATATTAATACTGAGATTAAAATTACTTTTACTAAAGAAAATGATTTAACTGAAATAAAAAGAATTAGCGTCCTAGACAAGGAAAATAACCATATTAAAGTTATTAAAAAAGACGATAATTATATTATTGAGACCTCGTCAATATTATCATTTACTAAACACGTCCTGAAAGAAGTTACTATTAAGGATAGCCTATATAAATCAGCAATTGAAGCAAATATTCCACCAAATATTATAATGCAATTTGTAAACCTGTATGCTTTTGATGTGGATTTTCAAAGAGAAATTCGAAATGGAAATAAAATAAAAATTTTTTATGAAGTATTTTTAGACAGGAAACATATTGTTCGACAAACAGGTAATATTAAATTCGCCTCCTTGGCTCTTAGAAAAGATACTTACAATCTTTATAGATTTACAACTGATGATAATGGAAAATCTGAATATTTTGACTCAGAAGGAAAAAGTGCAGTTAAAGCTCTAATGAAAACTCCAATTAACGGCGCTGTTTTATCCTCTGGATATGGAATGAGAAAGCATCCAATTCTTGGATATGATAGAATTCATCAAGGTGTGGACTTTGCCGCGCCAAAAGGAACTCCAATAATGGCTGCGGGCACTGGTTTCATTGAAAAAATAGGTATGAATGGTGGTGCAGGAAATTATATTAGAATCAAGCATCTCAATGGCTATAAAACTGCATATGGACATATGAGTAAATTTGCTTCAGGCATGAAAAAGGGAACAAAGGTTACGCAAGGCCAGACGATTGGTTTTGTTGGTTCAACCGGTATGTCGACGGGTCCACATTTACACTACGAAGTCATTTTTAATAATAAAAAAATTAATCCAATGAAAATGAAATTGCCTTCAGGAAGAAAGTTAAAAGGGAAAATTCTTGAGGATTTTGAAATTTATGTAGCTGATCTTAATAAAGAAATGCAGGTAAATTAATTTATTTTTCTGTAGCCGCTGCTTTTTTTAAAGTTTTTTTCTTAGCTTGAGGAGTAGTTTCTGTCTCTACCTCTTCTTGCGTATCATCCATCGGAATGGGCTTCAAAACTTTTACAATATCTACAGGTTCACTATCAAGTTTTTCAGTATCTTCAGAGGTATTGCTACCATTTGGTTTTGATGATCTTGTCTCTGAATTATTTTTAAGATTTCTCTCGTTGATTACTCTTGCAAAATGTTCAGCATGTTGCAAATAGTTTTCTGCGGTTACATAATCACCTGCGGATGAAGCATCTTTTGCAAGGTTTTTATATTTTTCTAGAACAGTAGTTAAGTTGCCGGTAACTTTAGGTGCATTATTAGAAGATTCACCCTGTCTACGGTGGTGATTATTACTTCTCTTAAATGTTCTATTTTTATTATTACTTCTTGAATTCGAAAATTTCATTTTAATTATTTATCTTGGAAATTTGCTTCTATTATTTTTTTTTAAAAAAATTAAGCAATCAATGAACGTAAACTAGTGTTAACTTTTGCAATAATCAAGTTCTAATTTATAATTTTTTTTGCAATAACACACCTAGGTATGTTTGCTAAATCAACTTTAGTTAAAATCTCAGTAAAACCATTGTTTTTCAGTAGTTTAGTGACCTCACTTGCTTGACCTAAACCAATTTCTAGAAATAAAAAAAAGTTTTTATCAATTCTTGAAGCTAGGTTACTTATAATTTTATTATATGCTTCAATTCCATTATTTTTAGAAAATAATGCTAAATGTGGCTCATAATCATATACATCTTTCTGTATATCTAAACTATCTTGTGAAATGTATGGCGGATTAGACACAATAATATCAAACCCATTTAGATTATATTCGGCATAATCTTCATCTAGCAATTTTAGTCTCTCGTGATTTTTTAAAAGTTTTTTATTTTCATTTGCTATTTTAATTGCTTCCTTACTGATATCAATACCAATACCACTTGCATTAATATACTCTTGTAACAAAGATATGATTATGCAGCCAGAGCCAGTGCCTAAATCGGCAATATTTAAATCTATTTTTTTATCAGGAAAATAACTTATTACGCTCTCTAAAATTAGTTCAGTTTCAGGTCTTGGTATTAATGTATCCTTAGTAACTTTAAATTCATCGTTCCAGAACGATTGTTTATTAGTAATGTATGCAATTGGCTCTCTTTTTATTCTTCTATCAATGAGTTCAAAATAAGATTTAGTTATTTTGCTACTTATTTCATTTTTTTTAAATAATTCAAATTGTTCATTGTCGACAGATAGAATATGCTTGAAAATTATTTTTGCGTCTAAGTTTGGGTTCTCAACTTCAGCAGCATTTAATTTTTGTATACCGCTTAGAAATACTTCTTCGACCGTTACCATTTATTGATTTTGGCTAGCTATTATTAAACCAGTTATAATTTCCTCAATACCATCTGCATTTAAAATTTGATCTAGTTTATACAAAGTTAAGTTTATTCTATGATCGGTAACGCGACCTTGTGGAAAATTATAAGTGCGAATTCTCTCGGACCGGTCACCACTGCCAATTTGTGACTTTCTTTTTTCTGACATTTCAGAGTCTTGTTTATTTCTCTCAAAATCATATAACCTGGACTTTAACACAAGCATAGCCTTAGCTTTATTTTTATGCTGTGATTTTTCATCTTGTTGAGTTACTACGATTCCAGATGGAGCATGGGTTATTCTTACTGCGCTATCAGTGGTATTTACTGATTGACCCCCTGGCCCACTTGACCTAAACACATCTATTCTAAGATCTTTTTCTTCAACATGAATATCAACATCATCTGCCTCGGGTAAAACAACTACGCTGGCTGCTGATGTATGAATTCTACCTTGAGATTCAGTCTCTGGGACTCGTTGAACGCGATGAACACCTGATTCAAATTTTAGTTTTGAATAAACTTTTTCGCCTGAAATTTTACAAATAGCCTCTTTAATTCCACCATGATCAGCATCAGAAGTTGACAAAAGTTCTAACTTCCACTTTTCAGTTTCTGCATAGCGCTGATACATGCGTAACAAATCGCCAGCAAATAGTGCAGCTTCGTCTCCACCTGTTCCCGCTCTGATTTCAACAATAACATTTTTTTCATCTAAAGGATCTTTTGGTACAAGGCTTACTTTAAGTATATTTTCAGACTCGTTTAATTTTTCCTTACATGAAGTGATTTCTTTTTTTGCTATTTCAATAATTTCTTCGTCATTACCCTGAATTAAAGATAGCAATTCTTCATGTTCCTTTTTATAGCTTTTATAAGTGTCTATGTTGTCTACAATTGGTTTTAAGTCAGAGTACTCTTTGGAAATCTTGACAAACTGTTCATTATCTCCTGATGCTTGACTCATTAAATCTTCAAGCTCTTTACTTCTTAATAAAATTTTTTCTAGTTCCTCTTCCTTAAGCATTTGTCTCGGCAACTCTTTCCTCAACCAGCTTGACTACTTTATTGACTATATCATCGTTAGATATTTTTTGATCAGTTACACCTGACAAATATAGCATATTACTTCCTTTGCCCCCTCCAGTTATACCAATATCACTATTAAGTGCTTCTCCGGGACCATTTACTATACAACCAATAATTGATACGGTTATAGATTGTTTTATGTGCGATAGTTTTTCCTCTAAGACTTTGACAGTTTCAATAACTGGAAAAGCTTGTCGCGCACATGAAGGACATGAAATTATTTTTACACCACGAGATCTTAGATCAAGGCTTTTAAGTATTTCATAGCCTATTTTAATTTCTTCTACTGGATCTGCAGTTAGTGAAACTCTAATTGTATCTCCAATTCCTTGGGAAAGAAGTCTTCCTATACTCATTGAAGATTTTATTGAACCACTAACATAGGTACCGGCTTCTGTTAAACCTAAGTGAAGAGGATAATTGGTTAAAAGACTTAATTTTTCATATGCTGCAACCATTGTATGAACGTTTGAAGCTTTCACACTAATTTTAAAATTATCAAAATTATTTGACTCAAGTAATTTTATATTTTCAAGAGCACTGTCTACTAAAGCATCGGCACCTGGTTCTTTATATTTATCTAATATTTTTTTATCAAGAGAGCCTGCATTAACACCTATTCGCATTGAGATTTTATTGGCTTTTGCGGCAGCTATGACTTCTTTTATCTTTTCTGGACCTATATTTCCAGGATTAACACGAAGACAAGCAGCGCCTGAGTCTGCTGCTTCGAGTGCTCTTTTATAATGAAAGTGGATATCCGCAACTATAGGTATATCTGCAGTATTAACTATTTCTTTTAAAGCCTTAGTCGCATCAGTATTTGGACAAGAAACTCGTACAATATCTGCACCCTCATTTTCAAGAGATTTTATTTGATTAACTGTTGCTTCTACATCTTCTGTAATAGTGTTTGTCATAGACTGCACACTAATCAATGCATCTCCTCCAACTTTGACGTCACCAACCATTATTTGTTTGGTTTTTTTTCGGGATATTTTATTATCAATATTATAGCTCATGATTTTTGTTTTCTCATATCAGCAGTTATTACTAATGATTTTATTAATATTTATAATTTATCAAGTTCAAATATTTGATGTAAAGATCTAACGGCTTCTTCTGTTCTGGCCATATCAATAAGTACGCTTATTTTTATTTCAGAGGTAGATATTACTTCAATATTGATGTTGTTTTTTGAAAGACAGTCAAACATTTTTGCAGCAATACCTGGTTGGTTTCTCATACCCGCACCTATAATAGATACTTTAGATAAATTGTTTTCACTAATTACCTTTTCATAATTAATAGAGCTTTTTAAATCATCTAATATTTTTACAGATTGATCTAAGTCAGTGACTGGGACCGTAAAAGTTAAATTAGTTTCTTTTCTCTCAATAAAATTATTTTGAACTATCATATCTACATTAATACTCTTATTAGATAGTGCGTTGAAGATAGTTGCTGCAATACCTGGTTGGTCCACTAGACCTATCACTGTAATTTTAGCCTCATCTTTTGAGTAAGCCACTCCAGATACAGCCTTACTTTCGTTATTCATTACTTCATCACTGATTACTGTGCCCATGTCATCTGGATGGAAAGTTGATCTAACTTGAACTTTTACATTATGATTAATAGCCGACTCTACAGATGATGTTTGTAATACTTTGGCACCCTGAGATGACATTTCTATCATCTCCTCATAAGATATTTTGTTAAGTCGTTTCACATTGTCTGCCATTCTAGGATCAGTAGTATAAACACCGTTAACATCCGTATATATGTCACACCTTTCTGCGTTTAAGGCTGAAGCAAGAAACACTGCTGTATTATCAGAGCCTCCTCTTCCAATAGTTGTTATCCTGCCATCAGAACCAACTCCTTGAAAACCTGCTACAACTGCTACCTGTCGGTTTTTAAAACCATTTATAATTTTTTCATCCTCAATTTTAGATATAACTGAATGCCTATGATTTCCAGAAGTATAAATTGGAAGTTGCCAGCCCAACCAAGATCGAGCATCAATATTTAAATCTTTTAGCGCTAAAGCCATAAGACCAGAAGTAATTTGTTCTCCCGATGCGACGATTGCATCATACTCAGCGTCATCGTGAGCATTTTTATTTTCAGAATTTATTAAATTTATATTTTCAATTAACTTATTAGTAGTTCCTGACATTGCAGATACCACCACTGCAATATTATGGCCTAAATCATACTCTTTTTTAATAATTTGTGCTGCTGACTTTATTAAATCTACTGATCCAACAGATGTTCCCCCAAATTTAAGGACTAAAATAGACATAATTATTTATTACTTCGTGATGACTTTTGTTAATATTTTTCTATATGTTGTTATGGCTAGAATTAATGTAAATAGCTATATTTAGCAAGAATAAGTTTGGATCGAGCAATGGAAGAAATTAAAAATACTATAAATACTGAAGAAATAAATAAGTTTTCTCAACTTGCAGATGAATGGTGGAAAATTGATGGTAAGTTCAAAACTCTTCACAAATTTAATCCTATTCGATTAAAATTTATTATTGATCAAACAATCACAATTTTTAACTGTGACCATAAAAATGAATTGCCGCTAAAAGGTATAAAAATATTAGATATAGGCTGTGGCGGAGGTTTATTATCTGAACCACTATCACGTCTTGGTGCCGAAGTAACTGGCGTGGATGCAGCAGAAAATAATATTAAAGCAGCAAGTATTCATGCAAAAAAAGAAAATTTAGAAATTAATTATATTAATGGTGATATTGATAGTCTTAACCCTGATGAAAAGTTTGATATAATATTGAATATGGAAGTAATTGAACATGTAGATAATACAGATTACTTCATGAAAAGTTGTTGTGATAGAGTTAGGTCAAATGGACTAATCTTTATGGCAACTATAAATAAAACACTATTCTCATTAATTTTTGCAAAGTATATGGCTGAATATGTTCTAGGATTTTTACCCAAAGGAACACATGATTGGAATAAATTTTTATCTCCAGAAGAAATCTATGCTTTTCTAATTAAAAATCATTTTAATGTTAGAGAAACATTAGGGGTTAATTATAATCCAATTAAAAATAATTGGTCTATTTCTCGATCAACTCCAGCAAATTACATGGTGCTTGGTCAAAAAAATAATTAAGGGATAATTTCATGCCTTTAATGATGGAATTGCTCTTTGCGTAGCATCAACTTCTGCAAGATTAATTTCAGCCATCATTATCCCCACGCCTTTCTTTTTAATTTTAACATTAGTGCCCCACGGCGAGACTATAATACTATTTCCAAAAGTTTCTCTACCAGCATAATGACGTCCATATTGTGCTGGGGCAACAATGAAACAACCATTTTCAATTGCTCTAGCTTTTACTAGAGTTAACCAATGAGCTTTTCCTGTTGTTTTAGTAAAAGCAGAAGGTATAAAAATTATTTTACATCCCAATTTGGCAAGACTTCGATACATGTTTGGAAATCTCAAATCATAGCATATACTCAAACCAACTTTAGCCCATGGTGTTTTAGCAGTTTTTAATTTTTTTCCATTTTTATACAAACTTGATTCATTATAAATTTCTTTATCTGAAAGTTTTACATCGAACATATGAATTTTGTCATAAGTTGAGATAATTATGCCTTTATTATTAATTAAGTAAGATCGATTAGAAAGTTTACTACTATTCTTAATTATTAAGGAACCAAGTAAAATCCATACGGAATGTGCTTTAGCTATCTTTTGAATTCTATTTAAAAAATTTGTATTATCTTTATTGGAACAGGCTAACACAAGCTTCTCTTTGTTAGGATGCATTATATTGGTATTTTCTGGAGTGGCTATAAATTGAGCTCCTTTTTTGATAGCGGAATTGATTAAAACCTCTACAACTTCTAAATTTTTATTAATATTGGATTTACTGTTTATCTGAATACAAGCAATTTTTAATTTATTACTTTTTTTGTTCATCGATCAGCAAGCTGTTTAAATCACCACTCGCTGACAATGTGGCTAATTCACTATAGCCGCCTACGTGTGTATCATTAATGAAGATCTGTGGCACCGTTCTCATACCATTTGATTTTTCTAACATTTCTGTGCGCAGCTCACTATTATGTTGAATATTTAATTCTTCATAAGTTAGGCCTTTACTATCTAAAAGTTTTTTAGCGTGAACACAGTAGTTACAATAATCAGATGTATAAACTTTAATTTTATTTTTCATATATAAACATATAATAGAGATTATATCTTAAAACAATAATTAAAAATTTATGATTAATAAAAATAGATATATCATGGCACGAAGTCGCTCACTCACTATGAGTGATACAAAAGATACTGTTGATCATTTTATCACTGATCGATTTATTGAAATAATATTAGACCATAAAAAAACATTTAATAACGCCTTAATTATAGGTGATAGAAATAATTTTACTAAAAAAAAGTTAAGTGAAATTGGTATAAGAAATACTACACAAATCGATATTTCTAACGAGGAAGAGTCTAAAAATTTTTTTATCCTCTCAAATACTGAAGTATTACCAGATCTAGAAGAATACGATTTAATTATTGGACTATCATTAATAAATTTTCTCGAAGATATTCCGAGCTTTTTGAAACAATTAAAAAATATACTGACTAAAGATGGGCTTTTACTAACAAGCTTTTTTTCAGAAAATAATATTCTTGAACTTAAGGACTTATTTTCTAGAGTTGAATTAAACATATATGAGGGAATTTCTCAGAGATTCATGCCTATTATAGATATAAGAGAAGTAGGAGACCTAATTAATAATATTGGATTTTTTGACACAGTAATAACAAGAGAAAAATTAGAATACAAATATGAAAATTTTAATGAAATGGTCTCTCACCTGCGTTTAATGGCTTATACTAATTTTCTTGATGTTAAAAATAATAAATTTATTACCAAACATTTCATAAATTCACTAGTTAATGATTTTGAAAAAAATAAAACTAATAGCTTATTCAAACTTAGTTTTGATATTTTAATTATAAACTCATGGAATAAATAAATTAAAATTTTTTACTTTTTAAAATTTTTTGGATAATTTTTCTACTTGCTGGCAGCATATTACAATCATTAAGCATTGCCTTATCTACCCATTTAATTCTTTGCTTTTCCATACCTTTAACTTTTCCTTGCCACTTGTTAGCAAAATAAACTTGCATTGATAGAAAATAGTTAGGGTATTGATAAAAAATATTCATTAAAAACTGTAGGTTCTTAATTTCTATTTGAACTCCAAGTTCTTCATTTATTTCCCTAACAGCAGCAGCATTGAATTGCTCAAAGTTTTTTACTTTGCCACCTGGAAACTCCCAAAAACCTTCCATGAATTTACCACTCGGTCTTTGTGTAATAAGAACTTTTCTTTTATTGGTTATAATTACACAAGAGCAAAATAAAACTCTCATGTTTTATAGGAAGCATTAATTCTGACATAATCGTAAGAGTAATCGCAAGTCATCATTTTAGCGGTACCTTTGCCTATACCTAAATCAATAGAAATTATTATTTGATCATTTTTCATATAATTTTTAAGCTTTAATTCATTATATGCTGGACTTTGAGTTCCATTTTTTGCCACTATTTCTCTACCAATTTTGATTTTTAGCTTTTTTTTATTTATTGGCTCTCTTGATTTACCAATTGCCATAACAATTCTTCCCCAATTTGGATCCTCACCATAGATCGCAGTTTTAACTAAAGGTGATTGGGCTACAGAACGCGCGATGCTTTTTGCAGAATTAGTATTTTTTGCACCACTTACACTTATATTTACCAACTTTGTAGCTCCCTCTCCATCTCTTACTATTTGTTCAGATAAATTGCCCATAATAGTTTTTAATTTAAGCACAAAATCTTTTAACTTTCTGTCATTTTTGTTTTTTATATTTTTATGCTTAGATGCGTTCGTACTTATAAGCATTACAGTATCATTGGTAGATTCATCACCATCAACACTAATAGTATTAAAAGTTTCCTCGTTTATTTCTGATAAAATAGATTGAAGCACTGATCTATTAATATTTGCGTCAGTAAAAATAAATCCAAGCATAGTGGCCATATTTGGCGCAATCATTCCAGAGCCCTTAGCAATACCTTTTATAGTCACTTTTTTGCCATCAATCATTGCGCTAGCTTCACTAACTTTAGGAAAAGTATCAGTTGTCATAATGGCTTTTGCGGCATTAAGCCAATTTGACTTTTTAGCTTTATCAAATTTTGATACTGCATTAATTATTTTTTTAAATGGAAAAGGTTCTCCAATAACACCTGTAGAAGCAACAAATATTTTATTAGAAAGAATATCAAATTTTTGACCAATAAAATTAACCAATTTGTGCATAGCTTTTGCTCCTGCATCACCTGTAAATGTATTAGCATTTCCAGAGTTTATAATTATTGCTTTGACTTTTCCTTTTTTTAAATTTTTTTCATTCCAATCCAAGGTGATAGATCTTGTTTTTGATTGTGTAAAAACTTCTGCAATACTAAATTCTTCATCAAATAGAAAAAAAAGAACGTCCAGTCTAGAGTTTTTATATAAATTAGCTGTATAGGTATAAATATTAATACCTGGAATCGGTCCCATTGATTTTATCTTCTTTGGAGCTAGTGGTGATACTTTATTTTTCATTGTGTCTTTTGGCCTTTTTATTGTTTTTTTTAGCTAATAACTCTATGAGCGTTGATTATTTGACAATGTTGTTGCAAGGTTTAAAAGTAATATCATTTTAAACTAATTTAGATTTATACTAAACTATAATGGCAAATTTATCCTCTTTTTTAGGCTCAATTTTTAGTCCTTACAATAAAAATAAATTAAAGAAATTTCAGGCCATAGTTAAAGAAATTAATGAAGTAGAAGCTCAATACGAAGGCAAGAGTCAATCTGAATTAATTCAGATTACTAATAAAATGAAGACTGATTATCAAGATGGTGTTGAATTAGATCAAATGCTTGTTCCAGCGTTTGCACTTGTAAGAGAAGCAGCAAAGCAAACTTTAAATCAGAGACATTTTGATGTTCAGCTGTTGGGAGGGTTAGTTCTTCATAACGGTGCCATAGCTGAAATGAAAACAGGAGAGGGAAAAACATTAGTTTCAACATTACCTGCTTTCCTAAATGCACTTAGTGGTAAAGGTGTACACATAGTTACTGTAAACGAATATTTAGCTAAAAGAGATTCTGAATGGATGGGGAGAGTTTTTAAATACTTAGGATTATCAGTTGGTTGTATTTCAAATGATGTGAAAACAAATGCTGAAAGAAAAGCAATGTATGAGTGTGATATAACCTATGGCACAAATAATGAATTTGGTTTTGATTATTTGCGTGACAATCTAAAGCTTCAAAAAATGCATATGGTACAACGTAATCACAACTTTTGTATTGTTGATGAGGTTGATAGTATTTTAATTGATGAGTCAAGAACACCTCTAGTTATTTCAGGCGCTATTGAAGATAAGACAACATTATATAAAACTATAGATAGTTTAATTCCTAGCTTGAAACCAGAGGATTATGAAATTGACGAAAAATCTAAATCAATCAGTCTCTCAGAAATAGGCACAGATTCTGTTGAAAGGATCCTATCTGGAAAAAGTATTATGAAATCAGACTCACTATATGATGTTGAGAATGTTGCAGTAGTACATCACATCAATCAAGGATTACGAGCCCATAAACTTTTTGAAAAAGATACTGATTATATTGTAAAAGATGGTCAAATTATCATTATTGACGAATTTACTGGAAGAATGATGGAGGGAAGACGTTACGGTGATGGACTACATCAAGCAATAGAAGCAAAAGAGCGGGTTGCTGTTCAAAGCGAAAGTCAAACAGTTGCATCAATTACTTATCAAAATTATTTTAGGCTATATGACAAGATTTCTGGTATGACTGGAACGGCATTAACTGAAGCAGAAGAATTTGCAGACATTTATGCTCTATCTGTTTTTGATATTCCAACTAATCAGCCGGTTACAAGAATAGACCAACAAGATGTTATATATCGGACATCGAATGAAAAATACGATGCTATTGTAAATCAAGTCTTGGATTGTAATAAAAAAAGTCAACCAGTCTTAATTGGTACAACAAGTATTGAAAAATCTGAAAAAATATCAAAAATTTTAAGTAAACAAAAAATTAAGCACAACGTTTTGAATGCAAAACATCATGAAAAAGAAGCAGAGATTATTTCAAATGCTGGTTATCCTGGTGCAGTTACTATTGCAACTAACATGGCTGGACGAGGAACAGATATCCAACTAGGTGGTAATTTAGAATTTAGCTTGAATAAAAAAAATCAAAATATTGACGAAAATGAATTAATACAAGCAATTAAAAAAAATAAAGAACAGGTAATCGACTCTGGTGGTCTTTACGTAATTGGTAGTGAAAGACATGAAAGTAGACGCATCGATAACCAATTAAGGGGTAGATCTGGACGTCAAGGTGATCCAGGTGAAACAAAGTTTTTTCTTAGTTTGGAAGATGACTTAATGAGAATTTTTGGGTCTGATAAGATGGATGGAATGCTAAAATCATTAGGTTTATCGGAAGGTGAGTCTATTCAACATTCTTGGATAACAAAAGCATTAGAGCGTGCGCAAAAAAAGGTTGAGGGTAGAAACTTCGATATAAGAAAAACATTATTAAAATTTGATGATGTATTAAACGATCAAAGAAAGAATATTTTTGAACAACGTCTTGACTTAATGGATACGGAAGAAATTACCGAAACTATTAATGAAATGCAGTATGATACTATCGATGAATTTTTAGATGAACATATACCTAAAGATTCCTATGTAGATCAATGGAATATTGATGGTTTAGAAGGTGATATTAAGAATTATCTTGCAGGTATTTCAAATATTAAAACACTTGCTGAACAAGATGGATTTGATAAGGAGCAACTAAGGGAACACTTGTATGGTTTAGTTAGAAAAAAATCTTCTAAAAGAGCAGAAGGTCATTCAAAAGAATCAGTAGAAAATTTAGAGAGAATGGTTTTGTTGAGAATTTTGGATGATAAATGGAAAGATCATATTAATAATCTTGAGCAACTTAGACAAACTATTGGACTTAGGGGCTACGGACAAAGAGATCCTCTCAATGAATATAAAAATGAGTCATTTGCATTATTCGAAGGTCTATTAACAAATTTAAAAACCGATGTAACAAAAACCTTTTCAAGGATAGTCATCAAAGAGTCAAGCGAGGTGAATAATAGTGAAGAGAATTTTATTGAAGGTCCAAGTCAGGAACAAAAGCTTCAAAAGAAAGAAAAGGTGCCTAGGAATGCTCCTTGCCCGTGTGGTTCAGGCAAAAAATTCAAACATTGTTGCGGTAAAATTTAATTAATGACTAAAACATTATCTCGGGATACCTAAAAAGATTTAGTGAGCATAGCATTAATTGCTATGATTATAATAACCCGAGATAAATAATAAGCTTATTGACTATTCAACAACACTTAAGTTTACGGCAGATTCTTTACCTTTATTCTCTGCCATTTCATATTCTACTTTTTGGCCTTCATCTAGTCCACTAAGACCAGCTTTTTCAAGAGCTGAAATATGAACGAATACATCCTTGTCGCCACCTTCAGGTGCGATAAAGCCATATCCTTTTTTAGTGTTGAACCACTTAACAGTACCTATTGCCATTATTTATTCCTTTATTTTTATTTATTAGTGTCTCATTAGCCACACAGCTAAGAGACTTTTAATTATAAAATTGATACCAATAGAAAAATTAATCAAATAGAGAATAAAAAAAAGGATTAAGATTATAGAAATAATTTTGCCTTTTATTAGGTTCTGCTAAATATGTAAAATTTTTTTCTCCAGAGGAACAAAATTAATAATCAATTGCAGTTATATAATTGATAAACAAAAATAGCAATTTTTTAAAATAATATAATTAATTGTTTTTGTTTAGATTTAGAAAGGTAAATACGTTTTCTGAGTTATTTTTCCACCAATTAAGGCCCATTTTCTTAATATTTTCTAAGTTTTTTTCTGAATAATCATCTAAATTCCAATTTATATTTTCAGCTGCAGAATTTATTCTTAAATAATCTTTACCAATTAAATCTTTTAATATTTCATGATCGGCATGTGACTCTAGCAATATTCCTAATATATCATTAGCTAACCAACCAAAAGGTCCCCAGGTTGAACTATCTTCACCGCTTAAATTTTTTACATGCATGCCCGTGCCCACGCTAAAGACTTTTATTTTTTCTGTTTCAAAATATTTCCTTGCTTCATTATAGCCAACTAGACATGGATTATTTGCAACAACTCCACCATCTATTAACCATGAACCATCTTCAACTTGTACTGTAGGATAATATAAGGGAGCTGCTGAAGTAGCATTAATAGCACTTATGACTCTTATGTTCCTGTCATTATAACTGGAAAGTACTCTCGGTTTTCTATCTTCAACATCATAACTCAATACTGCAATAGGTTTTTCGCTATCACTTATAAGTTTATTTCCAAAATATCTCTCTAATAACTCTGTTCTAGACTCATTATTATATTTAGGCTTGGTTGTTAAAAAAAAATTTTTTGTCCAAAACGACCCCTTCATGCTCATCGCTAAATTATCTTGAGACCAAAAATCCTCTAGGTCATTCGCACTTGTTTTATTAATGACTAAGTGCATAGCACTTAAACCACCAGCACTCGTACCAATAAAAAAATCAAATAAGTCAAAAATTTTTTTACCACTTATCTTCTCTAACTCTTTAAGAAATATAACAGTAGCCAGCCCACGAACACCGCCTCCATCTAGAGATAAAACTAGTTTATGGTCATCTTCTAATTTCTTAGATTTAAATAAGTTTAGTAATTCTTTTAACATGATATAATTCTAACTTGATTAATTTAATAATTTTATAAAAAAACTTCACATTATGGCAACTAAATCCAGCGAACTTTTTAGGGGTGCAAAAGATATTTTACCTCATCACTTGGGAGTTTTTCCGTTTGGGCTTGTCTTTGGCGTTTTAGCTATTGCAAGTGGTCTTTCCCCACTTGAAGCAATATTAATGTCTTCAATTGTTTTTGGTGGTGCAAGTCAAATCGTTTTTGTGCAATTATGGTCAGCAGGAGTTCCGCCATTTATTGTTGGAACTTCTGTAAGTATCGTTAATTTAAGACACGTTTTGTACAGCGCATCTTTATCTCAATATATAAAAAATTTACCTTTAGTATGGAGATTAATATTAGCTTACTTTCTAACAGATCAAACTTATGCCAATGGATTAAATCATTATCGATCCAATCAACTATCAAAGTATGATCATTATTATTTTCTTGGAAGTGGTTTAGCTCTATGGTCAGGATGGCAGATTGCTACAATTTTTGGTGTCTTGGGAGCAACTATTATTCCCAGTGAATGGTCTTTAACTTTTGCTATATCGTTAACTTTTATAGCAATTGTAGCACCAATGATAAAAAGATTTTCAGATGTTGCTGCATGTATAACTACAGGAATTTTGGCTATCATTTTGCAACCTTTGCCATGGAAGTTATGGCTTATTGCTGCTGGCTTTGGTGGTATTCTTATAGGTTGGTTTATAAATTATTTAATGAAAGAGGGTAAAAATAAATGATTTGGCTTATTATGATATACGCCGGTTTTTTAACTTACCTCACGAGATTTTCTATGTTCAGCAAATCATTCGCACGTTGGTTGCCTGGCTGGATTGAAACTCCATTATATTATGTGCCTATCACAATGCTTACTGCAATAATAGTTCCTGAGGTTCTGTTAATAGAAGGCTCTCTAAATTTTTCTCTATCTGAAAATTTACGTTTAATAGCCGCAAGTTTTGCGATTGTAGTAGCGCTTATAACGAGAAGTGTTTTTATAACAATTTTATCGGGATTGATTTGTTTGTGGATTTTACAATGGCTATTTTAACAAATTTATGGACAAAATTTGAATTTACATTAGTTATTTAGAATATGAATGAAACAACCGAATATACTTTCTTAGGCCAGAGAATGGAAAATATCTCTATAATATATGGAGTTTTTCTAATTTTATGGGGGACAGGTGTAAGTTACTTAAGCTCAAGTGACTCAATTACTTCTTATATTCCATCTATGTTTGGAGTGCCTATATTAATCTTGGGAATACTAACAATTATGTTTCCTAGTAGAAAAAAATTGCTAATGCATATAGTGGTTTCTCTTGGGTTAATAGTATTTTTAGGAGGGCTTGATTTTTTTAGAAGTTTTGGGAATCTATTTGACAATTACTGGGCAGATAGTTCTAAGCTCATGATGTTGATCACTGGATTTGTCTTTACCTACCTGTGTGTAAAATCTTTTATCTTCGCTAGAAAAAATCGATAATTAAGCTTTATTCGTAACAATAGGCTTCTTCCTATTTGGATAGCAAGTAGAACAAATCTTACATTCAAGTCCATAACAGCTTCTTGCTTGACAGTACTCTCTGCCGTAAAAAATAATTTGTAAGTGAAGTTTATTCCATGATTGCCTCGGAAATAGTTTCTTTAAGTCTTTTTCAGTTTCAACAACATTTTTACCGCTTGTCAAACCCCATCTTTGGGCAAGCCTATGAATATGTGTATCTACAGGAAAAGCAGGATGGCCAAACCCTTGTGACATAACAACACTTGCAGTTTTATGTCCAACTCCGGGAAGCTTTTCTAATTCAACAAAATCTTCAGGCACCTGCCCTTTAAATTTTTCTATTAAAATTCGTGATAGGTCATAGATTGATTTAGATTTTTTTGGCCCTAATCCACATGGCTTTATAATCTTATAAATTGTATTTAACGGAATTTTTTTCATTTGATGAGCATTATTTGCTTTTTTAAAAAGTAAGGGTGTTACTTGATTAACCCGTTCATCCGTACACTGTGCACTCAATAAAACTGCAATAAGCAATTCAAACTTATTTTTATGATTTAGTGGTACAGGGATTTTTGGATAAATTTGATTCAATTTTTTATGAATAAAGGCAACCCGGTCTGCTTTTTTCATTATTTTTATTGATCAGGCTTCCATTCAGGTCTGCCAACAAAACATAGAATCTTATCTTTGAATGATTTTGCTCTTCTGTAATCCTGATACATTGTAACCCAAAATTGAAATGTAATCTTTATAGGATTAAATGTTTTAACATTATCTCTTATTCCATAAACAACAGTATCTTTTTCATCAGCAAATGTTCCAAATATTCGATCCCATATAATCAAAAGGTTGCCATAATTTTTATCAATATACTCCTCATTGGACCCATGATGTACTCGATGTGATGATGGTGTAACGAATAAGTATTCCAATGGTCCAAGTCTTTTTATCCATTGTGTGTGACTTAGTACACCCCATAAAGTTGAAATAATACCTGCAGCAGCTGTAATAATTGGATCAAAACCAATTAAAGGCATGAGCATAAAAAAAGGAATTTTTGTTATTGGCCCAAACCAAGCCTGCCTTAATGCGACTGAAAAATTCATCTCCTCACTAGAATGATGATTCATATGTACTGCCCATAAAAATCTAATTCTATGTGAGCAGCGATGATACCAATAATAAATAAAATCAATTGTAATAAATGTAAGCACCCATACTAATAAGGGGCTAAAAAGATCATTAATTGTTAAAAATTTAAATTGATATAAATAGATATAAAAAAATAAGATTGAACCTTTAGTTGAAAAATTAACCAAAATATTGCCAGCTAGTAAACCGTAGCCAGCCAAACTATCTTTTAATTTATAATATCCCAAACCTTTGGCTGACGAATAAATGACCTCAGCCAAAATTAAACAAAGAACGATTGGAACACCATACTTATAAATTTCAAAATCTGCCATACACTGAAGTTATAACCTAATTTAAATAGCAAATTAAGTATATTTTTTCACTAAAGGTTTTTCGTATATAGGAAAGTGCATTGCCGCTGAAGCGAAACCAAGACCAACACAAATCCACCACATAACGTCGTAAGACCCGTATAAATCGTAGAATCTTCCGCCAAACCATGACCCAGTAAATGAGCCAATTTGATGAGATAAAAATGTAAATCCATATAGCATTGACATATATCTTGAACCAAAAATAACTGAAATTATACCGCTTGTAAGAGGTACGGTAGAGAGCCATAAGACACCAAGTAGAGCAGCAAAAATTAAAATAGTAATTTCCGTTTTTGGTATAAAAATGAAAACTAAGAATAAAAACGATCGAAGACTATAGAGTATTACTAGTAAGTTTTTTTTCGACTTGCTATCACCTAAATACCCAAACATAATAGTACCAACTACATTAAATAATCCAATTAAAGCTAACGACCATGAACCAATCCAAACTGGTAGCGAGATATCTTCTAAATAAGCTGGCAAGTGAGTAGCCACAAATGAAACATGAAATCCACAAACAAAAAAACCTACCGTTAATAAGATGTAGCTTCTATTGCCAAATGCCTCAACTAACACTGACTTTAAAAGTCGATCTTGATTACCTTCTCCACCTGAATTTTTAGAGGGTAGAGAAAGAGCTAGAGAAAATAAAAGCATAATAAGTGCTATAAAGCATAAGTAGACGATTGATCTTTGCCAATCAGTCGCTTCTATCATTGCTCCAGTTAAAGGCACAATTAGAAATTGTCCCAACGAGCCTGCAGCCATTACTATACCAAGAGATAAAGTTCTATGTTTTTCTGAAACTGCTTTCCCTACTGCACCAAGCACAACTGCCGTTCCACATCCAGCACACCCAAGGCCAAATATGGCTTGCGAAAAAATTAACATGACTGAGCTATTCACAAGCGAAAATAAGTATAGCCCTATTAGAAACAAGATCACGCTATAGAGGGCGGCTTTGCCAGAGCCGTATTTATCAGCAATTGCACCAAAAATTGGTGAGCCAAATCCAATCATCAAAAAATTGGATTGCAATTGCTAATCCAAATATCTCCCGCCCACTTCCTAGTTGATTAGAAATCGGTATTAAATAAAGTCCCGATGAATGCCGAATACCAAAAGAAACTAACAAAAGTACGCAGCCCGCAACAATAACAATTAGAGATGTTGATTTTTGTGGAATAAAAAGTTTCATAAATAAAAAATTATATTAAATGTATTTAATAGAAAATGATACAAACCAATTATATAAAATGAAATTTTTACCTAACAAAAAATTTGCAAGAGAACATTTAGACTCCTTTATTGAAGAGCAAATTTTAGATTATACTCGACTAAGAAATTATGATTATGGTGTAAAGAATAGGAACAATGTATCTTTATTATCACCTTTTATATCTCACAGAATATTATTTGAATTTGATATTGTAAAAAAAGTTTTGAGCAAATATCCCTACTCAAAAGTTGACAAATTTATTCAAGAAGTTTTTTGGAGAGTATATTGGAAAGGTTGGCTTGAATTAAGACCTTCGGTATGGAGTGATTTTATAAAAAGCTTAGACAATTTTGAACAAAATCAAAATTATTTAAACGCTATTAATGGCAACACAAATATTGAGTGCTTTAACGAATGGGTCAAAGAAATAAAACAACATAACTACTTGCATAATCATACAAGAATGTGGTTTGCGAGTATTTGGATTTTTACTCTAAAGCTACCTTGGCAACAAGGAGCTGCATTTTTTTTAGAACATTTATTTGATGGCGATGCTGCATCAAACACGCTCAGTTGGCGTTGGGTTGCAGGACTTCAAACAAAGGGAAAACACTATTTGGCAAAGTCTTGGAATATTGAAAAATTTACCCAAAATAAATTTTCAAATATCAACTTAAATGAGTCTGCTGAACCGCTAGAGGAAAGTATGTTTTATGAAATATCACCTATAAATTATTCAAATAAAAATATTAATAATGAAGATCTAATTATGTTTGATACTGATCTATATTTAGATAATTACACGTCTAAGTACAAAAAAATTTTTTTGGTCTTACCTGATAATAATAATCGGCAGATTAATTTGAGTGAAAACGTTCTTAATTTTAAAAAAAATTTACTCGCAGATATTTCAAATACAGCAAATAATATTAAAATAATTAAACACGATGAGCTTACAGAAATATTTACTACAAAAAAAGACTTTGACATAATTTACCCATTTATTGGCGAAAATTATGACTATTTAAAACTTTTAGAAGCTGCATATGATCTCAATTTAAACATAATTTTTAAAGACGAAGATATATACTGCTGGCAATTTTCAAACAAAGGTTATTTTAATTTTAAAAGTAATATTCCTAAAATTTTAGGTAAATTTATTATTTAGAAATTTAAATATTTATATTAACCTAATTAATAAATATGGCATTTACATTTGCATACCTTGTTATACTTCTGTTGTTAATTGGACTAGTAATTAGAAAGCAGATAAATAAAATTAAAAGTGAAAAAACATTTGATGAAAGAGCTATGCTTTTAGCATGGCTATTCCTTGGAGTTATTGGATTAGCAACTGGCGGTTTATAATTTTAAATATTAATAAATGAGAGCTAAACAATATTTTATTATTTTTATCATTTGCCTGCTTAATATATCGGTTAAATCTTCAGAAATATCCGATGAAGTATCTCCTGAAATTTTTGATTCAATCTCAGTTGAAGCTAGTGCACTGGGTGTAGAAACTTCACTTCAAAAAAAAATAAGTGGTTATCCTGTAATAGCAGATGAATGGATGATCGTAACAGCAAATGCTTATGCTTCTATTGCTGGAGCAGAAATATTAAAAGATGGTGGAACTGCTGCTGATGCAATGGTAGCCGCACAAACAGTGTTAGGACTTGTAGAGCCTGAGTCATCTGGTTTGGGTGGTGGAGGATTTTTGGTTTGGTATGACAGTAATACAAAACAAGTCACAACATTAGATGGCAGAGAAACAGCTCCATCAAGTTCACAAGTGTCTCAGTTTCAAAATAAAGACGGTGAATCTATGAAATTTTTTGAGGCTGTAATAGGTGGATTATCAGTAGGAACTCCTGGTATACCGGCTTTAATGTTTGAAGCGCATAAAAAATGGGGCAATAAGCAATGGGGGCAGCTTTTTGCCTATGGTATTGGTTTAAGTGAGAATGGATTTATGGTTTCTAATAAGTTAGCGTCTTCGATACAACGAGATCTCGAAAGATTAAAAACTTTTCAAGCAACTCGTGATTATTTCATGCCTGGCAATTTGCCACTAAACAATGGTGATATGATTAAGAATCAAGATTATGGAGATACCTTAAAAAAAATTGCATCCTCTGGAATTGATGAATTTTATTTAGGTAATATTGCCGACGACATAATTGACACTGTAAAACATGCAAAAAATAATCCAGGTTATTTACAAAAAGAAGATTTAAAAAACTATAAAGTTATTGAGAGAAAGCCAATTTGCATTAATTATAAAATCTATGATATTTGTGGTATGGGCCCGCCCTCATCTGGTGGAATAGCAGTTGCGCAAATATTTAAAATTTTAGAAAATTTTGATTTAGAAACACTCAATAATCTTGATCCAATTACTTGGCAAATTATTGGTGATACAATGCAATTAGTTTTTGCCGATAGAGGTCTTTATCTGGCAGATAGTGATTTTGTAAATGTTCCCATAGAAGCATTGATAAATGCAGGCTATCTAAGAAAAAGAGCAGGTGAAATTAATCCAGGAACTAAAACTGAAAATATTTTGCCTGGAAAACCAGTTGATAATTTAGCAATAAATTTAGCCAGCGATACCTCAATTGAAATGCCTTCAACTACACACATTTCAATAGTTGACCAGTATGGAAATGCACTATCAATGACCTCTTCAGTAGAAAATGCGTTTGGCTCTAGATTGATGACACAGCATGGTTTTTTACTCAATAATCAATTAACAGATTTTTCATTTCAGTATGAAAAGAATGGTAAATTAATTGCAAACAGACTTGAACCAGGCAAACGGCCTCGTTCTTCAATGTCACCTACAATCGTCCTTAAAGATAATGTACCAGTACTTGTAATAGGCTCACCTGGTGGCAGTAATATAATTGGTTTTGTGATTAATGCTATTATTGGATTTATTGAATGGGATATGAATGTACAAGAAATTGTTTCAATGCCACATGCAATAAATAAATGGGGTAAATATGAAATAGAGGATTCAAGTTATGCCTCCAACTTAAATCAAGCTCTATCAGATATGGGCTATGAAACCAAAATAAGAAAGTATTACTCTGGATTGAACGCAATTAGCATAGGTGAGAAGTTAAAAGGTGGCTCAGATCCACGAAGAGAGGGAATTGCACTTGGTGAATAATAAAGTATAAATTTAATATGACTGATCCAATCGATAAAAATTTTAAACAAGCATATCTTAGAGAAAATAAAGATGTAATTGCTAGGCATATAGAAGACAGTCCATTCATTAGTTTTTTAAATAGCGACAAAGTTATCAGGGGTATTTATGCTGAGCGATATTTTCCCATTTCAGTTGATGAGAATATTATAGAAAAATACTGGCTGTTAAGACAAAAGGCAGCATTATTTGATGTCCCAGAAAAACCAATTGAAATTACTGGCAAGGACTCTGAGAAATTTCTTGATTATATATTTTGTAGAGATTTAAGTGGGATAAAAATTGGCAGAGGGTTCTACTGCCTTGCATGTACTCCAAAAGGTGGCATCTTTATGGACGGTATATTATTCAAGCTTGAAACCGATAGATATTGGTATGTTCAAGCAGATGGTCAGTTTGAAACCTGGCTTTTAGCAAATAGTAATGGATTTAATGTTAACATATCGAATCCACATGTTTGGGTTTTACAAATACAAGGGCCTGCGTCTACTTCGGTGCTTAAAGATGCATCTAATAATTCATTAGACGAGAGCTTTGGTTATTATAAATCTGATTTTTTTGACTTAGGTGGTCAAAAAATTTATGTTTCGAGAACTGGCTATACTAATGAACTTGGTTATGAACTCTATTGTCCTTCTGATATTAATCATAAAGCCCTATGGGATCACTTAATGAAGTGTGGTGCTCCATATGGAATGGAATTTTCTTCAACTCGTGCCATGACTATGAGAAGAATCGAAGGTGGCATCAGAGAAAATCTTGTAGATATGGATACATCAGTTAATCCGTATGATGTTGGGCTGGGTCAATTTGTTAATCTTGATAAAGAAAATTTTATTGGCAAATCGTCACTAATAAACGCAAATAAAGAAAATAAACTCTTTGGGGTCATATGTAAAAAATCTGTACCTGAAGTTCATGCTAAAATAACAAAATCAGGAAAAGAAATAGGAAAAATAACATCTGGAGTTTTTTCACCTACTTTAAAATGTGGCATTGGGTTTTTGAGACTTAATTCTCCACTTAAAATTATTGGCGAAGAAGTTCAGATGATTTTGAGTGACGATTCAATAGAAAACTGTGAAGTGGTTGATTTACCATTTTTTGATCAGGAAAAAAAGATTGCTAGAGGTTTAGATACCACAATTCCAGACGTCAGTTAAACAAATATATCTCATTAAGCTGGTTCTTTAAACCATTGTGGAAAAGGGTCAGTCATTTTTTGATAACTTATTGTATAGTTAAAGTTCATACTGGCTAAATTTCAATAAATCATTATAAAATATATGTATGAATATTGAGTATAAAGTTGAAAGATTTACAAAAGCCATCATATCAAACAAAATAAAAACACTTTTTGTAGCTTTAATTTTTATACTACTTGCTACGTCCGGTTTGCGTTTTTTAGAAACACCATCTGGATATAGATCTTTTGTTGAAAATGATCAGCCTAATTATCAAGATATTTTAAATATTGAGGAAAAATATGGAAATATTGATGTTCTTACTTTCGTTATTAAGCCTAATGAGGGGGACATCTTTCAAAAAGATGCTTTGGATGTTATTAATCAATTAACTGAATTGTCCTGGAAATCTCCTTACTCATCAAGAGTTAGCTCCTTGACAAATTATCAATATACTACGGTTGAAGGCGATGACATAAATATTAATGATTTTATTAATGATATTGATGCTTTAAACGATAATGATTTACAAATTCTTAAAAAATTAGCATTACAAGAAAAAAATATAGTCAACTTCATATTATCTAAGAGTGCAAAGGTTAGTTTTGTAAATATTACGCTTGATATGCCAAATGATGTTGATTTTGTCGAACCTATTGCTTTTGCAGAAGAACAAAAAAAAATATTTAATGAAAAATATCCAAATATTTTTGTAACAGTTGCAGGCTCAGCGAGATTTTCACAAAATTTTCAAGAAACAGCACAAAGTGATGCTACTAATATGTATCCAGCATTTCTTGTTTTAATAATAGTACTATCTTATTTACTTTTAAGATCTGTATTAGCATCATTACTATCATTAATAATTATATTTCTATCTATTTTGCCTTCAATGGGTTCTGCAGGATGGCTTGAATATCAGGTTTTACCTCCATTAATTATCGCTCCAATTGTAATTCTAACTATCGCATTAGCACATGCTATACACATTCTATCAATTGCACTTTCAAATATGAATGAAGGTATGCAAAAAGATGTGGCAATTATTGAAAGTATGAAAATAAATTTTATGCCAGTATTTTTGACAAGTTTTACCACTGGAGTTGGTGTCGCTGGAGTTAATTTTGGTAATATTCCTGCTTTCAGTGAAATGGCTAATGCTGTTGTATTTGGTTCACTCTATAGTTTCTTGTTATCAATTACTGTTCTTCCAGCCCTATTCATGATCATGCCAATAAAATCTAGCAAAAAAAATAATTTAATTTTGCCAGTTCTTCATGCACTTGGAAATTTAATTTTTAAATTTAAATATTATGTAATCGCAATTGTATCGCTAATAACTATATTTTTAGTGTCATTAATTCCTAGTTTGTATTTTGATGATGATTTTGATGCATACTTTGATCGTGTTGATGATTGGGTAGAAGTTAAAAATATTGTAAATGACGAATTTGGCAGCTCGTTCTTTATTTTTGCAAATATGGATTCTGGTGAAATAGATGGAATTACTGATCCTAACTATCTTAATAAACTTGACGAATTTGCTAATTGGCTCGAAAGTCAAGATGAAGTTGTTACCGTATCAACAGTTGCAGATGTTATTAAAACACTTAATAAAAATATGAATGCTGGATCTGAAGATTTTTATACAATACCAGATAGTAAGGCCTTAAACGCGCAATATTTTTTAATGTATGAGTTTTCGGTTCCTTACGGAATGGATCTTAAAAATCAAATGACCGCCAATAAATCTCAGTCAAGATTACTCATCAGAATTAATAATGCCACATCAATTCAATCTAGGGCATTTCATCAAAGAACTAAGGAATGGATAGCTGATAATCTTGGATCATATGAATCAGATGGAATTGTCGGAATACCCGTCATGTTTCCCTATGTTTACCAAGAAAATACCCAAGGCCTCGTAAGGGGACTAATATTTTCTTTTGGCATAATAATTGTCGTAATTGGAGTGACGCTTAGAAGTGTTAGATTTGGTTTAATAAGTGTTGTGCCAAATGTTGTTCCGTTTCTTCTTGCCTATGGAGTGCTATCAATTTTCACAAAAGTTGTTACTTTCAGCCACACAGTAGCAATCTTAATCGCAATTGGTCTTGTCGTGGACGCAACTATTCATTTCTTAACAAAATTTAAAAAAGCAAACTCAATGAATTTATCTCCATACGATGCAATTCAATACTGCTATAAGTATGTCGGGTACCCGATTATAGTTGCTTCAGTTTGTTTATTTTCAGGTTTCTTATTTTTAATACAGTCAAGCTTCCAAACAAATTATGTTTTAGGTGGCATGTGTGCATTAATTATTTTACTTGCATTAGTAATAGATTTATTATTACTTCCATCTCTTTTATTAATCTTTGGAAATAAATCACGATGAAATCTTATATTTTTTCATTTCTAATCATAGTTATATGTAATGTACATACCTTTGCAATGTCAGATGAAGAAAAAGGACTCAAGATAGCTAAAGATGCCTATGATAGTACCCGAGGATATGTCGATAGTACTTCTGAGCAAATAATGATTCTTATCGATCCAAAGGGTAATGAGGTAATTCGAGAAATCTCAGGTAAGAATTTTGAAAATATGGATCCGAATGATGGTGATAAATCATTAATTTTTTTTAACAAACCTAAAGATGTTGAGGGTACAGTTATGCTGTCCCATACTCACGTCAATGATGATGATGATCAATGGCTTTACTTGCCGGCGCTAGGAAGAGTCAAAAGAATTTCATCTAGTAACAAATCAGGGGCGTTTATGGGAAGTGAGATATCTTTTGAAGACTTCTCAGGCTTGGATTACAGGAAATATGATTGGAAATATCTTGGTGAAGAAAATTATGAAAACGAAATTTGTTATAAATTAGAGTCTTATCCAAAATATAAAAATTCTGGCTACACAAAAAGAATTGGATTAACTGACCAATTGCTAAGAGCGCGAAAAATTGAATACTATGATAGAAAAGGAGATCTTTTAAAAACCATATATTTTGAGGATCATAAACTTTATAATGAATCAATTTGGTTTGCCGACACTTTTAAAGTTGTAAATCATCAAAATGACAACATCACAATATATAAATGGGAAAATCGATTGCTAAATACAGGTCTTAATGAAAAAGATTTTGAAAAGTCTAGTTTAAGCCGCTTAACTGACTAATTGTGATAAAAATCTCCGCTAAAAGTATATACTTATCTCTTATTGTTTATCTGATTTTAAATTCTTCTCCTATCCACGCTAGTGATTATAAAGCTTATGGCTTCATTCAACCAGAGATGTCAGTTTTTTTCAATGGCAAGGGTCGACATGGACAAAAAAATACCAATCTATCAATTTTTGGAAAAGGAACCTTTATTTCATATTTACAAAATGATGATGCAAAATTCTCAATTAATATCCTAGGACGTTATGATGATAATGATAGGGAGCTTAGGTACTTAGATTTTCAAAAGCTTAAATATGAGTATTTTTTTGATGATCTAGAATTTAAAATCGGCAATGATATTATTTTTTGGGGTGTAAATGAGACATTCAATATTGTAGATATCGTCAACCAGTCAAATTTAGCAGAGGACTTAGCGGGAACAAAAAAACTTGGTCAAACTATGGCTTCATTATCTTACAGTCATGACTATGGTAAGTTCGATATTTATCTTATGTCTAATTTTCAAGAAAGATCATTTCCAGGAAAAAATGGCCGACCAAGGTTATCTATGGAAATTGATAAAAATACTGTGACTTATGAATCTTCAGCAAAAGATAAAAAGGTTGATTTTGCTATTAGATATTCAACTGTTCTTGATGATTTAGATTTTGGACTATCACATTTCTATGGAAACAATAGAGCGCCAGAATTAAAGCCTAACTCATCAACTTTAAAGTTTGATCCTCTTTATCCAATATTATCACAGACTGGATTAGACATACAATCAACTAAAGGTTCATGGCTTTATAAGCTTGAAAGCATAAGTGCTAAAAATGGAAATGAAAGACATTTTAGTGCTGCAGGTGGAATAGAGTACACTTTTTATGGAATCCAAAATACTCAAAGTGACCTTGGAATAATCATTGAATATATCTTTGATGATAGAAACAATAATCCATTAAATAATGATGGAGTTTTAGGTCTCAGGTGGAATAGAAATGATATTAAATCAACAACCTTTTTAGCAGGTTTATTGATCGATTTAAGTGGAAATTCTAATAGGCTACAGGCTGAATTTGAACAAAGGATTACCGATGATCTAAAGCTCTTTGTAGATTTTTCTCTTAATGGAAATATAAATCGAGCGGACTTTAGCTATCAATTTAAAGAAGATTCAAAAATAACTGTAAAGATTGCAAAGTATTTTTAATTAAATTCTTTGTGACTTGAGGTTTAGTATAAAATAGGGAATTTAATTTCACGTTCTGTTGAAATAGACGCTGTAACTTTAAAGTGTTTCTATTAATTTATTTTTTATCTAATAAAAATATAATTAAATGACCTATCATATTTAGTGTTTCTAAACATCTGTTCATTATGTTTTTTGTGTAAAATTTTAAAATTATGTTTTTTCATTATTTGTATCAATTTAGTATACTGTTCAGTGAAGTTTTCATTTATTTCAATTGACAGACTTTTTATCTTTTGGTTACTTAAATATTTCATCGCACCCTCTAAAATAAGGTGTTCAATACCATCAACATCAATTTTGATATAATCAGGTATCTCAAGTATGTGATTATCAAGTAAATAATTAATACTAGTACCAAGTAAGGTATAATTCATTTCAGATTGAAAATTTTTACCTTCGAAATTAAAATTTTCACCAAATGAATTTAATGCGCTACCTTCAACAAATTGACCTTCTTTCATTGTAAAAAACTTATTTTCGACATTGGTAAGTGGAATTGGCATTATTTTGATCTTTTTTTCAAATTTATTGATCGAAATATTTCTACTTAAAACTCTTAAATTTGAAGTGGAGGGTTCAAATGAAATTGTCTTAGAATTCTTGTGCTTTATTGCATTATAGATTGAATAAAGCCCAACATTAGCTCCAATATCCCAAAAAATTATTTCTTCATCGGTATTGAATGAATTAATCCATTCAATTGTTTCTGGTTCTTTTGAAAAATAGCTATTTACTCTAAAATCAACAAGTTGATTAGGAACAAAAAAATTGATTTTTCTATCTAAAATTATTAACTCAGTATAAGAATCATTTTCTAAAAATTCATTAAACCAAATTAATAGTTTTCTTTTTGTTACAAGAAAAAATATTTTATCAAAATAATATAGAGTTTTATAAAAAAAGCGACTTAGTTTTTTTATCATATTTTAGCTATGATGAACGTCTAGATAATTATTTTTGTAACTAAAAACCGTTGGTCTCAAAAATAAACAATTAGATATGATTGTTATAGTCTTTTTTACACCTATATCAATTAGCTTAGAACAACCAGCATTTAAAATATAGTGATTATTATCTAATGAAAATTTAATAATTTTTGTTGTTGGATTTGAAAAAAATAATTCATTTTTATCAAATCCTCCAAAATATTTTTGAATTCTGTAATGATTATTTTTAAATAAGGATGTTTTTACAAGATTACTCTTTATTTTTCCATCGTAAGAGATTTTTGTTGATTTTGCCAACGTATTACCATGAACAAACGAATATAGATTTTGATTATGTGAATACCCAATATAACAACGATTTGAAATTAAAACATCTTCTTCAATATTTTCTTCAGAGAAATGATGAATATAAAATACACCATAACTTTCTATTCCATTTAAATAATCTGAGTTTATTTCTATTTCATTTGAGAGATCTAAATTATAATATTTCTTTTTTTTGATTAATTTATTTTCCTTTGAAAAAAAATGAATTTCTATCCATGAATCTTTAACCTTATAAAAAATATTTAAAATATCCGAATATTTAAATATTGTTGTAAAATTGTTATCAGTTCTCCACGCAAACGCATCGCTTATGGATGAAGCTTCAAATGTTCTTGTAGATATAGGAACAGGTCTAAATTTAAGAGAATTTCTGAGTGTGATCCCAATGCTAGATAAAGTAATATTTTTAACTAATGATTTCATTAATTTCTCTTTTTAACTCAGCTACTTTTGTAAATTTATTTTCACTAAATATATACTCATGAGGTGGGTGAGTATGCTCAAATGAAAGATGTTGATTTTTTACTGAAGCATATATTGGAATTCCAAGATAGTCTTTGGTAACTAAAAAAATTTCTGGTTTAATTAACTCTCGATCAAGCTCGATGCAGTTTGTATAATTTGTTTTAATTTGAAATTTTTCTTCTATATGTTTTGTTTTTATATTTACTAAATAGGCATCAAAATAATCTATTATTGGTTTCTCATATATGTTCTTTATAAATATAAAATTTTTATCTGCATTCTTATTTCCTAGAGAGCATACAGAACTCAATATAGTGCCTTTTTTAGAAATCATAGAATATGGATATTCAGATTGATAAGATGAGAAACCAGCATTTTCATGCATAAATATTTTTAAATTTGCTCGATAACTAGGAGATGTATCAGTAAAATTATTAAAGTTTTTAAGCTTCAACTTATCATAATTAAATAGTTCCTCTGGATGTGCTAAAAAGTAAATCTCATTATTGGTATTTTTGTTACAATTGATGTAATAAAATTCAGGTGCTTCTTCTATTTTTTCAATTTTTTCAATAATCCAACAATCATTTTTTGGCCAACATTTATATAAATTTATTGTTTTTGATGTCACACCATTATTTTGAAAAGTTGGTATTTGAATTTCAGAGTCGAAAAGCTCGTTTTTTATGTTAAAGAAATAATTCATTCAGATTTATTGAATTAATATATATATAATCAATACAATAAACATTTAAGTTAATTTAGTCTAGCTCATAACTATCTCTGTAACTATTGTAAAGGAATAAACAAGAACCCTCGATACGGTCACCCGCATACACGCTTTCCAATTCATGAGTCCGAGATTAGAGGATAATATTTTCCTATAAATGGGGGAATAAATCAGAGGAAGTATTTAATTTAATTTGGTTATTTGGATAAGATTTGGATAGAGATCAAGTTGTAATTAAAAAGTAAATATATTTAAAAGTATTTTTATTAAAGAATGGCGGAAAGGATGGGATTCGAACCCACGATACGGTCACCCGCATACACGCTTTCCAAGCTGTCGCCACTAACAACGATCCTTGATTATCCCATAGTATATATACGTTACCGAGCATGTGAATCTTTATTTAGTGTGGAAGAATTGTGGAAGTCATGTTCCATAAAAAGTGAATCAGATTCCACGTAGAGTCATCAAACTTGGACTCTGAGTCACATAAACTATTTTAGACTCCCTACCTACCCTGAGCCACGATGCATGAATCCTGACACTGATTTAATTGAGATAGATGTAGTGAGGGTATATTTAGTTTACTCTAATAACTTGTTATAGTTAATTGCTTCATCTTAATTATTATACACTTATTGAAATGATGAATTTGATGATTTTTTTTCTTTATTTCCCACTCTTCGTCTGAAGAAACAATAGGTCTGTTCAAGTACTCAAAAGAATTTTCGTCCAAGGCTTTTGGGTATTTACTTAAGTAGGCTTCTCTCTCTGCTATCTTTAATTGTCTTTTCTCTAAACCATCTGTAAACCAATCTGGATAAGGCTCTTTATAGATTTCATCATAGCAAATATTTTTAGCTAAACGAATTTTTGCTGTATTAGTCCAGTAGTAAATAAACCCTAAAGTTAGAAGAGTTGTACAAACGAATACAATACTTAAATTCAATTTATGTTTCATTAGGCTCATCACCAGCTAGTTTTATCTGCACAATGTAGTTTATCTATACGGCTATCTACTTCTCTCATACAGTCTTGATACGGGGAAAAGATATAAAAAAATATACAGACAAGAATAAAGATTAATCCTATGTAAATAAATGGTCTGTTGTTCATACTATTATTTAAATTTTATGCTTCACTTGATGGCTGTTAGGCATTCTATATAATTAGTTTCAGCTTTATTAATCATTTTTAATTCATGCTCTTCTTTGCTTACATTAACTCTTTCGTAAGAACAGTAGTTAAAATTTGAGTCTTTTGGATCTTCTAAGTCCACAAATAATCTACATGTATCCCAACTCGCCTTATTCATTAAATCACATTCTACATATCTTGTGCTACATTTTTTATATCTAGCATCTAATCTTTCAATCTTATTTTTTGTTTCAACTTCACAATATTGCTTTGCCACTCTTAAATCTGATGAGTTTGACCAATATAAAACAAAGGTAACAATTAGGACTGTTACACAGATAATAACCAAATTAATATTCACCTTACTCATATTAAACCTTAGCTCACGATCTACGATTCAGCAAAAGTTTAGAATGAATGTGGAAAGATTGTGGAAGATTAGCACTTTCCAACCAATTTGTTGGGAACGTTGTATATAGTTTTTGACTCTAGTTGGCGGAAAGGAAGGGATTCGAACCCTCGATACGGTCACCCGCATACACGCTTTCCAAGCGTGCGCCTTCAACCACTCGGCCACCTTTCCTATTTTTTTACTCCACTTTAAGAGCTGCTATAAATGCTTCTTGGGGAATTTCTACTTTACCAAAAGAACGCATTCTCTTTTTACCTTTTTTTTGTTTATCTAATAATTTTCTTTTTCTGTCTGTTGCTCCGCCACCGTGAATTTTTTCAATTACATTTTTTCTGAAGCCACTGACTGTTTCTCTAGCAATAATCTTTCCACCTATAGCTGCCTGTATGGGAACTGCAAATTGATGCCGTGGTATCAGCTCCTTTAATTTTTCGCACACCGCTCTACCTTTTTTTTCTGCAACTGATCTATGAACTATCATAGAAAGAGCATCAACTGGTTCAGCATTTACTAAAACACTTAACTTTACTAAATCACTTTCATTATATTTATCAATTTCATAATCAAAACTGGCATATCCACTGGATATAGATTTAAGACGATCATAAAAATCAAAAACTATTTCATTCAGGGGTAGATTATATATTAAAATTACTCTAGAGCCCGAATATGAAAGTTCTAATTGGACTCCACGCTTATCCTCACACAAACTAATTATGGTTCCTAAAAATTTTTCTGGTGAAATTATAGTTGCCTTAATCCATGGTTCTGAAATTGATTTTATTTTTGTTGTCTCAGGCATATCAGCGGGATTATGTAATTCAATCTGATTTCCACCAATCATAACTATATTATAAATTACGCTCGGTGCAGTTGTAATAAGATCAATATCAAATTCTCTATCTAGTCTTTCCACTACAATTTCTAGATGTAATAAGCCTAAAAACCCACATCTAAATCCCATTCCTAAAGCTGCGGAAGTTTCTTGTTCAAAATGAAAACTTGAGTCATTTAATTTTAATTTACCTAGAGCATCTCTTAAAAACTTAAACTCGGCAGCATTAGATGGGAAAAGACCGCAGAAAACAACTGGCTGGCTTGGCTTAAATCCTGCAAGTGGTTGTGTTTTTTTATCTTTGGACAAGATGATAGTGTCCCCAACCTTAGTTTGTGCAACCTCTTTAATAGCAGCTGTAATATATCCCAGTTCACCAGCTTTTATTTCGTCAGACTGAACCATTTTAGGAGAAAAATAACCTACTCTTTCCACTATATGGTTACTGTCAGCTGCATGAAATTTTATTTCCATTCCTTTTTTTATAGATCCGTTGATAACCCTGACTAGAATTACTACACCAAGATAACTGTCATACCAACTATCAACTAACATAGCTTTTAAGGTATCTTCCGTATCTGATGTTTCTGGTGGATTAAAGTTTTTTACTACACACTCAAGCACATTCTCTATACCTATTCCTGACTTAGCAGAAATTTCTAAAACATTATCAGTATTAATTCCAAGGATTGTCTCTATTTGTTCTTTTACGCGATCTGGATCAGCGGCTGGTAAGTCTATTTTATTTAATACAGGTATAATTACATGATCATTTTCAACAGCTTGGTATAAATTAGCTAGTGTTTGTGCTTCAACTCCTTGACTAGCATCAACAACTAGTAATGAACTTTCGCATGCTGATAGAGATCGATTTACTTCATAACTAAAATCAACATGCCCGGGTGTATCAATTATATTTAAAATATATTCTTCGCCATTTTTTGCCTTATAAATTAATCTAACTGTTTGCGCTTTAATTGTGATTCCTCTTTCTCTTTCAATATCCATTGAGTCTAGTATTTGATCTTTCATTTCTCTATCTGCTAGAGCGCCACAAAATTGAATTAGTCTATCCGCTAAAGTTGACTTACCGTGATCAATATGAGCAATAATAGAAAAATTTCTTATATGTTTTAATGGCTTCATTTTATGTAGTTTTAATTATTAGGACCGCACAACGCCAGCTGTTTTTTGCTGTATTAAATCAACAATTTTCTTACTGACGTCTTGTATTTCAGTCTCATTTAATGTTCGATCTGATGCTTGCAAGGTGACTTTAATTGCAAGAGATTTTTTATCGTTTCCAATTGCCTCACCTTCGAAAACATCAAATATTTGAACATTTTTAACTAGCTTTTCATCTGCTTTGAAGGGTAAGTTAATCATAGTTTTAGCTTCAACATCTTTATTTACAATAAAAGCAAAGTCACGATCTACAGTCTGAAAATCACTTTCAAAATAACTCTCTTTATTTGTTGTTTTTTTGGAACTTAAGGGAACTTCATCAATAAATAGTTCAAAAGCTAAAACACGATTTTTTATTTTATGATGTTTAATAATTTTCGGATGAAGTTCGCCAAAATAACCTAGGACTGTATCTTTGTTAATTATTAAAGATGCTGATCTACCTGGATGATACCAATCAGGAGCTCCAGTTTTAATTTCAATATTTTTATTTTTTGCCATTAAATGATTAACCAATGCCAATATATCTGCTTGAACATCATAAGAATCAAAATCAACTTTTTGAGAATTCCAATTTTTTTCAGTTTTAATACCCGACTTTAATCCACAAGCAATATTCTTTTGATCGCCTGGTGTATCAGATGTGAATTGACTTCCAACTTCAAATATAGAAAAGCTATCAAATCCTCTGCTAATATTTTTTTTTATTGCTGTCAGTAAATTCGGTATAAGACTTGGCCTTAAAATATCTAAATCCTCTGAGATCGGATTTTTAATTTTTAGTCGTTGATTGTTTGAATAAAATTTAGAATCTTTTGAAGATGAAAATGACCATGTCACTAATTCATTGCCACCCCTTTGAGCAAGAAATCTTTTAGATCTAAGATTATTTTTATAAGTTCTACTTAATATAACTTCATTTATTTTATTTTCTGTTCTAATGGGTAGCACTGGTATTGCGTCAAAGCCTTTTATTCTTATTACTTCCTCACTTAAATCAGCTTCTCCATGGATATCATGTCTCCATGATGGAATAGTACACAATAAAATATTATTATTTTTTTTATTTTTGATACCCAATTTGTTCAAAATTTTTTCTATCTCACTTTGGTCTATTTCTATTCCTAAGCGACTCGAATTTTTTATTAAATCAAATGGAATTTCTTTTGTTTCAGTAGGTATATTGCCACAAATTTCGGTATCACTTATTTCTCCCCCACATATTTCTTGTATTAATAAAGCTGCTTTATCCAGCCCAATATTTAATGAATTGGCATCCACTCCTCTCTCGAAACGATATCGAGCATCGCTATCTATAAATAATTTTCTACCTGTATTAGCAGTATTTTCAGGGCTAAAAAGTGCTGACTCTAAAAGCACATTTTTGGTATCAAGATCACAAGATGAAGAAATTCCCCCAAGTATTCCACCTAAACCAAGTGCAGTTTTATCATCAGATATTACACACATACCTTCTTCAAGAGAATATTCCTTATCATCAAGGCCAAAAAAAGCTTCATTTTTTCTTGCAGATCTTACGACTATATTTCCATTGATCTTATCTGCGTCATAAACATGCAATGGTCGGTTATAATCAAAAAGTATGTAATTAGTTACATCAACTAAAGCTGAAATAGGTTTTAGACCTATTGAGGTAAGTTTGTCTTTTAGCCACTGAGGGCTCTCGCAATTTTTTACATTTTTTATATAACGACTTCCAAAAGCATAGCAGCTTTTTTGATCAGCTTTTTTCTCGAAAGTAGTACTAATTGGATTTTTGTATTTTGATTGTATTTTAGGAACTTCTAATTCTTTTAAGTTACCAAGGCCAGCTGCTGATAGGTCTCGAGCAATACCATATACTCCCAAACAATCTTGCCTATTTGGTGTTATTCCTATTTCAATCATTATGTTATCAAGATTCATTTGATCTACATATGAACTACCTACTTTAGAGTCTTCGGGCATTTGAATAATACCCTCGTGTAATTCTGAAATACCAAGCTCATATTCAGAACACAACATTCCACTTGACTCTACCCCTCGTATTTTCGCTACTTTCAACTTCATTTGATTAACAGGTATTGTAGAACCTGGGGGGGCATAGACCGCTTTCATGCCCTTAGTGACATTAGGTGCACCGCAGACCACATCAACAATTTTATTACCAATATTAACCTTACAAATTTTTAATTTATCAGCATTAGGATGTTTCTCTTCTTTAACAACTTCGCCAATAATAAAGTCACCATACAAAGCCACTGCATCTATTACTTCTTCTACCTCTAAACCTATCGCTGTTAATTTATTTATAATTTCTGTATCTGTAGCTTTGGTCTCTAAGTGCTCTTTTAACCAATCGATCGTAAACTTCATCTACTCAATCCTCCAGATATTGAAGGTATATCAAGAGGAACAAAGCCAAAATGTTTTAGCCAACGAAGATCATTATCATAGAATGTTCTTAAATCGCTTATTCCATATTTTAACATTGCCAATCGCTCTATACCTACGCCGAATGCATAACCTTGGTATTCGTTTGGATCGATATTTACATTTTTTAAAACGTTAGGGTGTACCATCCCACAGCCAAGAATTTCTAGCCAGCTATCGCCTTCACCTATGATAATTTGGTTTCCATCTTTTTTATATCCAATATCAACCTCTGCAGATGGCTCAGTGAAAGGAAAATGACTGGGTCTAAATCTCATCTTTGGTGAACTTGTTTCAAAAAATTCTCTTAAGAATGTCTCAAGACATCCTTTTAAGTGACCCATATTACTATTTTTATCAATTACAAGTCCTTCAACTTGATGAAACATTGGTGTATGAGTTTGATCATTATCACATCTAAAAGTTTTTCCAGGTGCAATTAATCTAAAAGGTGGTTTTCCCTTAAGCATACTTCTAATTTGTACTGGCGAAGTATGTGTTCTTAAAACATTTGGCATCTCATCTGTTTTTGAGTTTACATAAAAAGTATCATGCATTTGTCTTGCAGGATGATTTTCAGAAGTATTTAATGCAGTAAAATTATTATAATCAGTTTCTACTTCTGGTCCTTCAGCTATACAAAAATCTAAATCAGCAAATATAGCTATCACCTCGTCTATTACCTGAGTTATAGGATGAATGCGACCTTCGGTTATTTGTGAAACTAAAGTAAGATCTAATTTTTCAGATGAAAGTTGCTTTGAGAGCTCCTCATCATCAAACGTCTCAGATTTTAAACTTATAAAATTATTTAAATCATTTTTAATATTGTTTAGCTCTTCTGCATGAGATTTTCTTTCCTCAGGATTTAATTCACCCAAACCCTTCATAAGATCAGTAATCTGACCTTTTTTTCCAAGAAACTGAAGTCTTATTTTTTCAAGACTTTCAATATCTTTTACTAATTTTTTACCAGCTTCTATATTTTTTTTAACTGAGTCAATTTTGCTCATACAATTAGAGAATAACAGATTTACTAAAAGTCTGTAATATTATTATAAGACTTAAGAATAAGTAATTTGCGATTATTTTGCAGTAGATTGAACTTTTTCAACTAGGTGCTTAAAAGCTTTTGGCTCATGCATTGCTAAATCTGCTAACATCTTTCTATCTAGACCTATGTCTAATTTTTTTAATCCGTTGATAAATACCGAATACGATAAACCAAATTCTCGTACACCAGCATTAATTCTTTGAGTCCAAAGGCTTCTAAAGTCTCTTTTCTTTACTTTTCGATCACGATAGGCATACTGCATTGATTTTTCAACAGCTTGTTTTGCCACTTTGAAAGTATTTTTTCTACGGCCACGAAATCCACTAGCTTGTTTTATAACTTTTTTGTGTTTTGCGTGTGTTGTAACACCTCTTTTTACTCGAGCCATTTTATCCTCTTCTAACTATATGGTAGAAATTTTTTTACAATTCTTGCGTCTGCCTCACAGAGCAAAGTTGAACCTCGCTGGTTTCTTATTTGCGAATTTGTGCGCTTAATCATTCCATGTTTTTTTCCAGCTTGATATGATTTAACTTTACCAGACGCAGTAACTTTAAATCTTTTAGATGCTGATTTTTTTGTCTTTAGTTTTGTCATATGTATCTCAGAACTGAGGGTTATAACGCCTTGTAATGAAAAAAGCAAAATATTTAATTTAGTAGGAAATTGACTAATTAGAAGTAAAAATTAGAGAATATTGTCGTCCTTCAAGCTTAGGCTCCTGTTCAATCTTACTAGTTGAAAGCATATCATCTTTAATTCTGCCCATCAACTCATTGGCTTGATCATGATTTTGAAACTCCCTACCCTTAAACCTTATGGTAAACTTGACTTTATCGCCTGATTTTATAAATTTTTGTGCAGCTTTAACTTTAAAATTGTAATCATGCACATCAGTTCCTGGTCGCATTTTTATTTCTTTTAATATTGTTTCTTTTTGCTTCTTTTTTGCAACACTAGCTTTTTTTTGTGCTTCATACTTATATTTACCAAAGTCTAGAATTTTACAAACAGGTGGTGTTACATTTGGTGAAATTTCTACTAAATCTAAACCAGCTGACTCGGCCTTTGTGAGAGCTTCTGAAATCTCTACTATGCCTATATTCTCACCTTTTTCATTTATGAGTCTAACAGTATCTGATGTGATTCTTTCGTTAACGCGGACTTTTGGTTCTTTTGGTTTAGAGTTAAATCTATTATTTTTTTTCAGTGTTGCTATTTTAAGCTCCTATTATGTTAATTGACGGGCATCATACATTTTTTTTCAAAAAAATCAGTCAAATTCTCAAATTTAATTATTTCTTGGTCTTTTGATCCAAATTTACGAATTGAAATTGATTTATTTTCCTGCTCTTGCTTACCAACAATAAGCATGTAAGGAATTTTTTGTAATGAATTATCTCTTATTTTGTAATTAATTTTCTCATTTCTAGTATCTAAGTCTACTCTAATATCGCTAGATTTAAGCTGATTATAAATTTCATTAGCATAAGAATCTATCTCTGAAGTAATTGGGGCAACTACAGCTTGAACTGGTGCAAGCCATAAAGGCAAATTACCTGCATAATGCTCTAATAAAATTCCTGTAAATCTCTCTAATGATCCAAAGAGTGCTCTGTGCAACATAACTGGGTGATGTTTTTGACCATCTTCACCGATAAATGTAGCACCAAGTCTTTCAGGCATATTTAAATCAACTTGAAGCGTTCCACATTGCCAATCTCTTCCAATGGCATCTCGCAATATAAACTCTAACTTTGGACCATAGAAAGCTCCCTCACCTGGATTATATGTGTACTCCAGTCCAGTAGCTTCAACAGCTTTTTTTAGGGCAAGCTCAGATTTATCCCAAATTTCATCACTTCCAACTCTCATTTCTGGACGATCTGAAAACTTAATTGATATTTTTTCAAAGCCAAAATCTTTATAGATACTCAAAATTAAATCACAAACAATTTTACTCTCCTCAGTGACTTGCTCGTCAGTGCAAAAAATATGAGCGTCATCTTGGGTAAATGCTCTGACTCTCATTAAGCCGTGTAATGCTCCCGATGGTTCATATCTATGAACTTTTCCAAATTCAGATATACGTAAAGGTAAATCACGATAGCTTTTCATTCCACTTTTAAAAACTTGAACACATCCAGGACAATTCATTGGTTTTAATGCATAGACTTTGTCTTCTTTTGCCTCTGTAGTGAACATGTTGTCTCCAAACTTTTCTAGGTGTCCAGAAAGTTCCCACAAAGATTTATCCATTATATCTGGTGTATTAATTTCTTGATACCCAGCTTCGTCCTGACGTTTTTTCATATAATTAATTAAGTTTTGAAACAAAACCCAACCTTTAGAATGCCAAAACACAGCACCAGGAGCTTCCTCTTGAAAATGAAAAAGATCTAGTTCTTTTCCTAATTTTCTATGATCTCTTTTTTCAGCTTCTTCTAAATGCAGCAAGTAGCCATCTAAATCTTCTTGCGATTCCCAAGCAGTTCCATAAATCCTTTGAAGCATTTCATTATTAGAGTCGCCTCGCCAATACGCTCCAGCTACTTTAGTTAGCTTAAATGCTTTGCCTATCTCCCCCGATGAGTTTAGGTGAGGGCCACGACATAAATCAAACCATTCTCCGTGATAATAAATTTTGATTTCTTCATTTTCTGGAATTGTATTGATTATCTCAACCTTGTAGTTTTCACCAATTTCACTGAATATCTCTATCGCTTTTTTTCTTGAAACAACTTTAAATGTAACTGGAACATCTCGATTAACGATTTCTTTCATTTTTTTTTCAATTTTTTCTAAATCTTTTTCAGTAAAGGGTGTTTCTCTTGCAAAATCATAAAAGAAGCCATTTTCAATTACTGGACCAATAGTGACTTTGGTCTCTGGATAGAGTTCTTGCACTGACATTGCCATGACATGTGCTGCATCGTGTCTTATTAGCTCTAATTTAGTCTGTTCCATAAAAATATTTATTATGCATATTAATGACGTAAAGCAAGGTTATTCTTAACTTCCTCAACACTTATTTCCCGAATCTCTTCTTTTTTTAGTGTATTAACTTTGGATCCTACTAACTGAGTTATTTTTGGATTTGTATGACTTGATAGAAGCCATGTAACAGGGCAGCCGACAGCTGCAACAATGAAAGTAGGCCCCGTGTCATTTGCTATTGCACCAATTGCCTTGCTTGCCATAGTAGCTAAAAAACTTAGGTCTTTATTCGAATAATCAATAGTAGTGGGTGATAGACTTTTAATTTTTTTTATCTCTTCGCCTTCTGAGGAAGATTGTCCTAGAATTACGGTATCAATATTTTTTTCTTTTAAAATAATAGCAATTTCTGCAAAATTCTCTGCTGGCCATCTTTTATGCTTATGTTTTGGAGAAGAACCAGGTAATAAAATTATAAAGTCATTACTAGGAAATTCATTTACATTATTTTTGATCATCCAATCAATTTCTGGCTTATCAGAGCTATCAATGTTAATTAACTTAAGCTGATTAATAATTCGATCTTTAATTGGTAATTGATTATCTTCACTAAAACTATATTTAAATTTTCCTCCATGTCTATTTCCAGACCATATAAGTTTAAAATTAAATATTTTTGTAAAAAAATAATAAATTGACGTTCGATCAGAATTTTGTAAATCAATAATTAAATCATAATTTCTAGAAATAATTTTTAACAAAGATGTAATCCATAAATCTATTCGTAAAGGCGATGATCTAGATTCATATATAATCTCGTTAACAAAAATAATATTTTTTGTAAAAAAAATAAATTTTTTATCGGTCAAGAGTGTAATTTTACTATTAGGATATTTTGCTCTTATTGATTTTAATGGTCCAGTAATTTGAATAAGATCACCTAAAGCACCGTGTTTAATTATAAGAATATTTTTAAACATTAGGTTGACAAAACTTTATTGTAAATTTCAAGTGTTTGCTGGCACATTTTTTCAACCGTATAATTCTCAATAATTAAATTACGTCTTTTAATTTGATAGCTTTTGTCAAGATACTGTTCACTGACTAACGCCTTTAAAATAGCATCAGCCAAGTCCTGAGGTTGATTTGGATCATAGAGAAAACCTGAGACACCGTTACAAATAGTTTCTTTATGACCGCCATGATCTGACGCAATTATAATTTTTCCCATTGATTGTGCCTCTACTGGAATTCTACCAAATGCTTCAGGGTCAGTTGAGCAGGACAATACAATATCTGCCAATGAATATATTAAATTCATTTTTTTTGAAGAACCAACAAACTTAATGTTATCCTCAAGTTTGAATTCATTTATTTTATTTAATAAATTTTTCTTCAATTTGTCATTGTTAATGGGTCCAACAAATATTAACTCAAAATCCCTGCTGATTTTTTCTTTCAAATAAAAAATGGCTTCAATAGCAATAGCGTGACCCTTCCAAAAAGAGACTCTGCCAGGAAGAACTATTTTAATGGAATTTTTTCTCAATGCGTATTGGTCAATTTGTTGTTTAAGCAAATTGTCATCAATTAAAGATGGATTAAAATAATTTACATCAACCCCTCTTAAAATTATAGATATATTTTCGCGGGTGTATAGATACTTTGTTCGTATTTCACTATAAATAAAATTCGAAATAGCAATAATGTAATCACCTCTTATCATTATTGAGTTGTAAAATTTCTTTACTTTATTGCTAAAATTATAAGTGCCATGAAACGTAGTAATAAATTTAATATTTGTTAACTTAGCTGCTAGATAACAACTCCACGCAGGAGCCCTACTTCTTGCATGAATTATATTGATTTCATTTTTTTTTATAATTTTTATTAATCTAAACACATTTATTAAGATTATTAGTGGATTCTTAGAGTGGACAGGTATCTTATTTATCAATGTTCCATTATTTTCAAGTTGCTCGATTCTATAGCCAGTTGATGTTGCAATATGTGATTTCAGTTTATTTTTAATTAAAAAATTAGCTACATCAAAACACCCTTGTTCGGCGCCACTAATATTTAGTGTGGGAATAACTTGTAAAACATTTGGTTTTTCTTGCATATCCAAATTAGTATTATGTATATATAACATAGTAAATCATTATGTCAGACAGTTCACAATATTTTATGTCATCTTCAAACGACAAGATAGCTTATAAATGTAATGGGCTAGAATCAGACACAACAATATTTTTTTTTGGTGGTTATGCCTCTTCTATGACTGGCACTAAAGCGACGAGTCTTCAAAATTGGACACTCAAAAAAAATTTAAACTTTGTAAGATTTGATTACTCAGGACATGGAGAATCAGAAGGAAGTTTTAAAGAAGGGACAATAACAAAGTGGTCATTGGAAGCTGAAGAAATTTTTAACAAGTTTAAAAATAAAAAAAATATTATAATTGGATCAAGCATGGGGGGATGGATTTCTCTGATTGTCACAAAAAAAAATTTAAATCATATTAATGGAGTAATCGGTATCGCTTCTGCTCCCGACTTCATAGTTGAGCAATGGGATAAATTAAGTAAGAACGAACAATTAGAATTTAAAAAAAGGGGGTCGATGTTTTTTCCAGATCCAGATCATGGCGACTACGAGGTTTCATATAAATTTGTTAAAGATGGTTTTAATAATTTATTACTAAATGATGAAATCAATATTAAATGTCCCATAAGATTATTACATGGAAAGCAAGATAAAGTTGTTCCAGTGAATACATCTCAAAGAATTATTAAAAAGATTTTAAGTGAAGATAAAGATTTAATTGTTATAGACGATGGAGATCATAGTCTTTCTAGAATAGAAGATTTAAATATGCTATTTGATCAAATAGAGCACTTAGTTTAATTTTTTATGACTAGAAATTTGAATACAGAAATGAGCAACTATGCATTATTAGTATTTCTTGGTGCAATTTGGGCAGCTTCTTTTGTAGCCATAAAGTTTTCAAATTTAATATTTAATCCAATTGAGGTTGGCTTCTATAGAACTTTTATCGGCTCAATATTTCTTTTTTTAGCTGTAAAATATAGAGGTGGGAGTATTTCTTTATTTAGCGAAAATACTAGAGTATATAGCTTAATAGGTTTTTTGAATGCCTCTGTTCCTTTCACACTTTTACCTTATGGACTAATTACTTTGCCAAGCAATATTGGAGTCATAATATTGTCTGCAAATCCATTCTTAGCGTTAGTGCTAGCACATTTTTTTACTTTGGATGAAAAGCTTTCGCTTAGAAAAGTAATTGGAAGTATTGTTGGATTTTCAGGTGTAGTTTTTGCAGTAGGGGTTGAAATTTTTGTAAGTGATTGGGACTCACTTATATCTGCTATCGCTATATATGTCGGAGCATCAAGCTATGTAATCTCTAATCTAATTATTAGAAGAATTTCACACCTCCCTTCTGACATGGTTACTATGAATACTTTATTTTGGGGGAGTATTTGGCTTCTTCCTCTAGTGTTAATTTATGGAAACCTTCAAGAAATTGAATTTTCTTCTATACCTGTATTAGCCATAATTTATTTGGGTGTGATACCTACAGGCCTAGCATTTAGCTTGCGTCAGGTTCTAATCAGAAATGCAGGATCAACTTTCATGATGCAAGTCGGTTATATTATTCCCGTTTTTGGGGTGTTTTATGGATGGCTATTTTTAGACGAAAAAATTGGCTATTCTCTAATTATTTCAGTTTTATTAGTTGTCATCGGAATTGGTATTAGCAGAATTAGAGCGCCAATAAAAGAATAGCATAATAGATTTTACATAATTTTATAAAATTATAGTTTTAATATTTAATTCAAAAATTAAATTTTTAAGAGCGTTGGAATCAATTAAGTAAAGAGACTCTAAAATAGAAAAAATACTAAAATCATCTAATGTATTCATTTCACTCCCACTATTTAAAATTAGTATTAATAATGCTGTTTCACCAACACTAGTATTAGACAGACTTTTTAAGTATTCTATAGTTTTAATATTAGGCACTATTGTAGACACTTTTTTTAATTCACTTTTAGATTTCCAATAACTAGAAAGTTTGATTTGAGATGAAGTTTCGATATGCTTAGTAATTATATTCTTATTAAAATCTGTAATTTTTTCACTTGAAACAATATTGCTTAATAAGTCTTGATTAAATTGGTCAGATACAATTTTGGAATTTAAATATAAATAATACTCAATTAAAGAATACTCTAATTTTTGATTATTATTAAATTTTATAGTTTGAGACCATTGTTTACATTTATCATTATCATTATTTAAAAGTAATAATATACAAATATTAAATGCTTGATTTTGTAGATTACCAGATGGTTTTATTACCTTAAATTTATCATAAATCATGTCATAGGTGTAATAAAGCAAGTTATTCTCTCGCATCACATTTACATATTCTGTAGCTAGATCTGATAAGTATTTTTGATCAGAAGTATTTCTTATCTCTGAAAATAGAAAAATTCTTTTTTCTAGATTATTTTTCGCATTTTTATAGCTAGATGTATTAAAAATATTATTATCATTTATATAGCTTTTATAGTTTTTTGCTAAAATATTTGAATTTATTAAATTTTTTTGAACTAATTCTTCGATAATCCTTACTTTTTTTTCAGTTGTCTTTATGTTTGATAAGGCAAAATATTTTTTTATACTTAAGTTACTGTCTTCATTTATTAAATTAGAAAAATCTATATTTTTATTTTTAATAAGACTTAATTTTAGAAGATTTAAATGCTTAATTTTATTTAATTCTATTTCTTGTCCATTAATATAAGTATTTATGAGATATAAAAATTCTTTATCAACTTTTCCTTGTTCCTGTAGTAATGATAATAATAAATCTGCAGCTGGTAAATTATTGGAAATAGTTTTACAGAAAGTTTGATATAATAATTTTGTTTTTTGATCTTTGAACTTATCAATATATTTTTTTTGACAGACTAATTTATGATTATCAGATATTAAAAAATGATTTAAATAATTAATTAGGTGTTCGTCCGACCAGTCATCTTGACTAATTTGATCTAAAATTTGCTTAACAATTAAATCGTTTTGACTTTTTAAATAGTGTTCAAGTTTTAAATCTAAAAATACTTTATCATTATTTAAATTTTTTTTTGGTGGAGTAGATATTGTTAATAGTGTTTTATTTAATAAATCATTAAGGGTAACAGACCTATATTGTACTGCAAGTTGCCTCATTAAAAATTCAACGTCATCAAATTCAGAGTTTTCCCACATAGTTGGACTAAAACCATTATTAGTTTGGTCATAAAATCCAATTGTATCGTATGCAGAATAATCTATGTCAGCTTGAGAAATGATTGGCACTGAATCTTGTTCAATTTCCCCACTCTCATAGGTACTTGCTGTATCATTAAAACTCGAATTACTTGATTGATCTTCTGACCATATTTCTAATGGCTCTGAGGTTACTGTTTCAGCATAAATACTAGTGAAACTTAAAAATAAAATAACTACTATCGTAAATATTTTGGTCATGTATAATGGCCCTCAGGGTAATAACGCATAATACTATTTAACATTCATATAACTATATATATCAACCTAAAAAATAACTGTGATTAAATCACATTAAATAATGTCAAAATTAAGCCCTTCTAACAATATTAATAACCTAGTAATAATTGGTCATATGGGCTCTGGTAAATCCACTATAGCTCTGTATCTTGCAAAAAAATTGAGCTATAGCTTTATTGATACCGATGAATTAATTGTAAAAAAAATTAAAATGTCGATTAGTGAATATTTTAAAAATTATGGTGAAAAAGAATTCCGCCTTATAGAAGAAAAAACTATTTTAGATTTATTAGATAAAAATACTAAAAATATAATTGCGTTTGGTGGAGGTGCTTTTCAAAGTTTTAGAGTTCGCCAAAGTGTGAAAAAAAATGCTATATCTATATGGTTAAAATGTGATTTAAAAACATTGGCTTTTAGGTGTTCAAGAAAAAAGAATAGGCCACTGTTACAAGATAAAAATATAAGATCTGTTTTAAAGGAATTAAATAAACTACGTGCAGATAACTTTGCAAAAGCTAACTACACATTTAATGTTTCAAAAAAAACTAAATCAAAATTAACAAATGAAATAATTGCTAAACTAAATTTAAATGAAAACTATTAAATTAAAAAATAAACAGATAAACTATTCTATACTAATAGGTAATGGTATTTATAAAAGTACTGGCAGTATTTTAAAAAAATACTTAATTAAAAAAAGAGTATTTATAATTTGTGACTTAGTAGTATTTAATTTGTATAAAAAAAATTTATCTACTTCGCTAAAGCGCTCTAGAATTGAAGCTATTTTTATTCCTATTAAAGTTGATGAAAGGAAAAAAAATATAGCTACCGTCTCTACGCTTTCATCAAAACTTTTATCATTTAATATTGATCGTAAAGATACAATTATTGCATTTGGAGGAGGTATTCTTGGCGACATTGTTGGTTTTACCGCAAGTATAATTTTAAGAGGTGTAAACTATATACAAATACCCACAACTTTACTGTCACAAGTTGATTCTTCAGTTGGAGGAAAAACTGGAGTAAATAGCTCCTATGGAAAAAATCTTATTGGAACATTTTATCAGCCTAAATTAGTTATTATCGATACTGATGTTTTAAATTCACTTCCTAGACGAGAATTATTGTCTGGCTATGCCGAAATTATTAAATACGGCATAATAAAAGATATTAAATTTTTTAGATGGCTTTTGAAAAATGGTTATAAAGTAATCGAAGGAAATAATAATGCTAAAATTTACGCAATTTATAGAAGTTGCATAATTAAGGCGCAAATTGTTGAAGCTGATGAAAAAGAACAAGGAATTAGAGCTCTTTTGAATCTTGGTCATACTTTTGGTCATGCAATAGAATCTCTAAATGAATTCAAAAAAAATATTATTCATGGAGAAGCAGTAGCTATTGGAATTAGATTTGCAACAAAGTTATCTTATCTTGAGGGCTATATTAGCAACTTGGATTACAATAAAATAGTGAGTCACTTTAATGATATTGGCTTAAAAAATACACTGCCAAAAAATTTGAATAATATTAGTGCAAAAAAATTTGTATCTGAAATGTTAAAAGATAAAAAGGCAATAGATGAATCACTTACTTTAATTTTAATAAAAAGAATAGGATCGGCATTTATAAAAAAAGACTATTCTCAAAAAAAACTTTTAAAGTTGTTTAAGGAGATTACAAAGTAATAATGCTCTTTGATATTATTGTATTGTCAATATCTATATTAGTACTTTTAGGACTTTCTGCTTTTTTTTCTGGTTCTGAAACTGCTCTAACCGCAAGCACTAGAAGCCGACTTACTGGTTTAAATATTAAAGGTAAAAAAAATGCTCAAATTGCTATAAAACTTTTAAATAATAAAGAGTCTCTTATTGGTGCAATCTTACTAGGAAATAATCTAGTTAATATACTTGCATCTTCTTTAGCCACTAGTCTTTTGATAAAAATGTTTGGTGACTCTGGTATTGCATATGCAGTTTTAATAATGACAATATTAATCGTAATATTTGCTGAGATACTTCCAAAAAGCTATGCAATCTCTAATTCTGAAAAGATGGCTTTAGCAGTAAGTCCAATTATAAGACCATTTGTATTTTTTTTATCTCCAATAACTTGGGTAATGGAAAAGATAGTTCATTTTATTTTAAGTATTTTAGGAATTAGTTATCAAAAAAATAGTAGATCTTTATCAGTGCAAGATGAAATACGTGGCACAGTAGATTTACACCATAAAGAAGGTCGCCTCTATAAGTTTGATAAAGATATGGTAAAAGGTATTTTGGATCTCTCAGTAATAGGAATTGAAGATGTCATGGTTCATCGTAGTAATATGTTTACTGTTTCAATTGATGAAGATGCAGAAAATATTATAAATGCAGTTATAGACAGCCCATATACAAGAATTCCTGTATGGCATAATGATGCAGAAAATATAATTGGGATAATTCATGCAAAAAATTTATTACGTTTGATTAGCTCAACGAGAGATAAGGTGATTTCAAAAGAGGACATTAAAAAAACTTTGCTCGAACCATGGTTTGTTCCCGAAACAACTACTCTTAAAGAGCAATTACAGATGCATTTAAGTAAACGAACTAAACTTGCAATGATAGTAGACGAATATGGAGCTTTAATGGGTATGATAAGTCTAGAGGACATTATTGAAGAAATAGTTGGGGATATAAGTGATGAACATGATGTAATTGTGAAGGGTGTCAATGTAAATTATGATGGAAGCTTTAATATTAATGGCAATGTTGAGATTAGAGATCTAAATCGTGAATATGGATGGGAACTTCCAGACAGTGAGGCAAACACAATATCTGGCCTTATTATACATGAATCAAGATCATTCCCGAATCCTGGACAAAAATTTAATTACTACGGTTTTCAATTTGAAATTTTGGATACAAAAGATAATCAGATATCACTCATTAAGGTCATGAGCGCTCAATAATTTAAATTCATTTATTGAGTAAAGTTTTAATACTAAAGCATGAATATGATGCTTGAGTTCTTCATTTAATATTTGATGAATTATTCTTTCTCTACTAATTTTATTTTTATTATTAAAATCTTCTGCAGCAATAATTAGCTTTATGTGAGAATATTCTCCTCGATCATTTGATTTATGATGACGATGCTGTTCTGAAAAGTTAATCAATTTAAAATAAAAAGGATCTATTTTTTCTTTTATTTTTTTTGTTATTATATTTTCAATTTCCATAATGTTATTTTAGTTGTATTCTACACTTTATGACACAGCAAAAATGTAATAGTCCTAATTGTAATACTATTGCTGAATATAGAGCACCACTTTCACCTAATAACTTAGAGGAATACCAATGGTTCTGCTTGAAACACATAAAAGAGTACAATAAAAATTGGAATTATTTTGAGAATATGTCTGCGGATGAAATAGAAGAATTCATAGAAAATGACATTATTGGGCATAGAAAAACTCATAAAATTGGGGCCAATAGAAGCAATTATTTTAATAAAACCAACGAAATTCGGGAAAATATATTTAATTCATTTAATCACGTTGGAATTGAAGAATTTAGCTCTAATTCATTTAGAATTGAGTATACAAATGCATTGGCTGAATTAAATATAAATGATAAAAACTCTACCCTTGAAGATATAAAAAGTAAATTTAAAGATATTGTAAAACAACTGCACCCTGATACTGTTGGTTACAAAGAAGAAAATATTGAAAAGTTAAAAAAAGTTTTAGAGTCATATAAAATTATTAAAAATTATAATGAGCGATTTAAACCAAAATAATCAAATTAAGCCTGACATTTCAATTTCAGTAAACCAAGCTTTTGGAATTGATACTGATTTACATGTTGATGGCTTTTCACAAAAATCATCCTATGTTCCAGAAATAGATACTAATTACTGCTTTGATAAAGCAACTACGATGG
>CACCCN010000003.1 GCA_902544525.1 uncultured Pelagibacteraceae bacterium
GATCATGATGCAGATGTAACTAGCGTACCAATCATGCCATCAGGTTTATTCAAACAATTAAGACAATCAATTCCAAAAGATGCAGCAGTTACATTAGATGCTGGAACTATGTGCTTACAACTAACAGATGCACTTAATTTTTACCAAACAAAAAGCTTATTCACCCCCCTAGACTTTGGTCTTGTAGGTTTTTCTTATCCTGCGGGGTTAGGTATAAAGCTCGCTGCTCCAGAGCGACCAGTAATTTCTTTTCATGGTGATGGTGGGATGTCTATGGTTATTCCCGAACTATCAACTGCAATTGAAAATAATATTAATACTGTAACATGTGTTATGAACAATGGTACTTGGGGAGCTGAAGCCGCCTATCAAAAGGATTTCTTTGACGGTCGATTTATTGGTGCACATATTACGACTCCTGAATTTGATAAGGTTGCTGAGCTATATGGGTGCAAAGGAATTAAGGTTGAAAAAGCTAATGAAATTGGAGATGCTATTCAAGCAGGATTAGAGGCTGAATGTCCAACAGTAATCGATGTTAAATGTTCTCCAGATGCTTTATATTCTTTCAGGCAAGACTCATTTAAACATAAAGTTAAACAGTAGGACTAAATTATGACACTTGAAATCAGGAAAATGTGTAAGTTTGTAGACACCACTTACATTGAAGATTTTAAAAAATGTGATGAGCCAGTAGAGTTAATTTCAGTTGCAGCGGTCATCACAAACCCTTGGGTTGATCAAGGCTATGTTGAAGACTTGAAGCCTGCAATCTTAGATATCGCCCCTCAACTTGGTGATTTTTTAGTTGGTGAACTATTAAACGAAATAGGATCTCCTGATAAAGTTTTAGCTTATGGTAAGGCAAGTATGACAGGTATGCGTGGTAGTATTCAGCATGCAAGTGCTTTAATTCATACCCTGCATTTTGGTAATAAGTTTCGAGATGCTGTAGGAGGCACCTCTTATCTTTCTTTTACAAATGTCCGTGGGTTAGCCGCATCAAAAATGTCTATTCCAATGATGCATAAAACAGATCCTGGATTAAGACAGTTTTACTTAACTCACGAGTTTACGATTCATGATGCGCCCGGTCCCGCAGAGTTGGTTATTGCAATAGGTGCAAGTACAACTCCACAAGCTCATCATCGTATTGGAAATCGTTATGAAGATGAAAAGGAAATGGGACTAAAGTAATTCATGTCATTTCATGAAGGTCTTGATGATCTAGGAACATATTATCAAATTCGTAAAGTAGACGGCACAACCCCTATTCTTTTTATTCATGGAGTTGGTCTTGATCATAGTATGTGGTCACCACAGACAGATTTTTTTAAAAATCAAACCACGATTGTTTACGATCTAATTGGTCATGGATATTCAACATGCACTCAACATGAAGTTAATTTTGAAGATTTTTCCTTTCAAATTGAAAGCTTGTTACAAATTTTAAGAATTCAAAAAGTTATAATCATCGGTTTCAGTTTAGGAGGATTAATTGCGGCTCATTTTTCTTCAACTAGAAAGCACTACGCTTTAAAAACAGTTTTGTTTGGAACTATTTTTAATCGAACGGATGAGCAACAAAAAAAAGCTGTAGAACGATTTATCAATGTTAAAGAAACATATCTAAATGCTCCACAACAATTAGACCGCTGGTTCAACCAAGGTTACTTATCAAGCCATCCTGATATAGCAGAAAAAATTGCAAATATATTAAACAATAATAATCATAATGATTTTTTAAAATCATATAAATTATTTGCGCATTTTGAGGATAAGTTAATTGAATTTAAGCAAATTGAGGCTGAAACTCTTGTGTGTACAGCTAAAGGAGATGTAGGATCAACTCCTGATATGACTAATCAATTGGGCGAGATTATTAGTAATAGCAAAGTTATTATTTTTGATCAGGGAAAACATATGGTCGGAATTGAATGTGCTGAGGAAGTGAATAGAGTGTTTAGTAATTTTATTGAAGGAAAATTATGAGCTTAATTGATTACGAAATGTATATTGATGGAAGTTTTGTCAATTCTGAAAATAATCATCGATTTGAAAGTTTAAACCCAGAAGATAATAAACCTTGGGCAACATTTCCAGATGCCTCAGAAAATGATGTTGAGCGTTCGGTTCAATCTGCAAAAAAAGCTTTTAAAAATGGTTGGTCAAAAACGTCTGTTGCTGAAAGAGCAAAATATTTAAGAGCGATTGGCGATAAGATGTTTGAAAATGCTGAGTTACTTGGCCGGGCTGAGTCCATTGATAGCGGCAAACTGCTGAAAGAAACAAAATTTCAATCGGAATATATGAAGGAGTATTTTTATTATTATGCTGACTTAGTAGAAAGTATGAATAATGAAATAGCCATTTCAAATATTGATAAACCTAATATGGAAGTGGTTGAGATCAGAGAACCAATAGGTGTGATTGCATGCATTATACCTTGGAACTCGCAAATGTTTTTAATGGCAACAAAAGTAGCCCCAGCTTTAGCTGCTGGTAATACGGTAGTTATAAAATCATCAGAATTAGCTCCAGCACCATTAATCGAATTTGCAAAATTAGTCCATGATACTGGTCTGCCCAAAGGTGTAATTAATATTATAAGTGGTGGCGCTGATGTTGGTCGGCTTTTGACATCACATAAAGACATTGGAAAAATATTATTCACGGGAGGAACTGCAACAGCTTCCCATGTAATAAGAAATTCAGCAGAAAATTATGCATCACTCACATTAGAATTAGGGGGAAAGTCTCCTGTTATTGTCTTTGATGATGCAGATACTGAAAATGCATTAAACAATATTACTACAGCAATTTTTTCTGGAAACGGTTGTAGCTGTATTGCAGGATCTGTTTTAGTATTACAGGATACAATCTATGATACATTCCTTGCGCAGTTAACGGAGCGAGCAAAAAAAATAAAGTTAGGTTCACCATTAAATGATGATTCACAAATGGGTCCGTTGAATAATGACAAACAAGTTGAATTTATTGAAAAAAATATAAAGTTATCGGTTGAACAAGGCGCAAAAGTTATTTGTGGAGGTACAAAAGCTCCTGAGTTCAAGGATGGTTGTTATTTCTTGCCAACAATTATTGAATGTTCAGATCGGTCAGTTAGTACAGCCAATACTGAGCTCTTTGGACCAATTCTCTCTGTGATTAAATTTAAAACTGAAGAAGAGGCCTTAAAAATCGCTAATGATAATGACTACGGTTTATCATCTGGAGTATTTTCAGAAGATCCAGAAAAATGTGATCGAGTAAGCAAAGAGCTTGATGCTGGAATTTGTTTTAAAAACTGCTATCGATTTATTTCCTATGCCGCAAGCTTTGGGGGACGAAAAAATAGTGGCTATGGACGAGAAAGTGGAGCTGATGCAATTGCTGACATGCAAATAAAAAAAACAATTTGGACATCAAACTCTAGAGTTACTGAAGACCCTTTCAAAATTAGATAATAATTAAATTAGTGATAAGGTTCATTTTATATTTATTTTTTTTTTTAATAGTTTCTCAGAGCGTATCTTCTAAACCTCTTTATTTTGGCGCACCAAACAAAATAATTGATTGGAAAATTTCTTGCAAAAGAGTCGACCCAGGATCGATAGAGAAAGAAAAAAATAATTGGACTTTTAAAACAAGTAAAAACTATTGTTTAGGGGGGGATTGGAAACAAAGAGCAGAAATAATATCTTATTATGCGCTTAGTCCTAAAGTAAAAGCAAAATATAATTTTGAAAGTTATTTTAGTATGAAGTCAAGCCACTGGTGGCCAAATTATAACTATCATGAAAAGTTTGATATTTTTCAAATTCATGATGGAAGAAATGGTTGTGCACCACCATTAAAAGTTAATATTCAGAAAGATGGTAAAATAAAACTAAGAGGGGATTATAAGAAGGGTCCTGGAGAGCAATGTATATACGATATAATTAAAAGTACAGGTAGAGGTAAAACAACAATAAAGAGAGATGGTACTGAGTATAAATTAAATGTTCTACTTGATTTTGACGGCAATGGTGGCTTCAAGGTAAAAGTATACATTAATGATGAACATGAAGTTTCAGGTGAATATAAATTTAAAGAAGGACAAGGCTATATTAAGTCAAGATATTTTGCATTTAAACATGGTGTATATTCTGCGAATATATTTCCATATGTTTTGAACTCAGTAATGAAAATGGAAAGAATTAAATAGAAAAATTCTTTGAATTTTTTCTTAAGTCGTCTGTGACATGTTTCCATTTTAATATCATTGAGTTTAAAACTATGTCCCGGTCTTGAACTTTTAATTCGTCTGCAATTGGTGCAAAACGATATAGTGTTTCAGAACTATTTTTAAAAGGTTCATTCGTAAAGTACTTATCAATGTCCATTGCATTGAGTCTGCCTTTAAAATGTTCAATTGCCTTTAGTTTTTTATCTTCAGGTAATTTTAAATTCTGATCAGTGGAAATAATATTGGCAAATATATCTTCCATATAACCTTTAATAAATATCCCCCTCTCAGCAGACATGTATGAGGTGGTATATAAGGCAAAATCTTCAAGTGCCGCTAAGTATATTTCGACTTTAGCCATGTTTACTGATGCAAGAAATTGTTCGTCATTAAAGTGTGATACGTATCTGCTGCCGATTCGAGTTTTGAGGTAGCCAAACAATGTTGCTTGTGAAATATAAGCAGATTGCTGCTGCATAAATCTTGATAGATCGGCTGTGGATGAAATTGTTTTAACTTTAAATAAGGCCGTTTTAAAAGGAACTAAAAACCTTATGTAGTCTAAAAAATCTGCTAAAGCTACTTTAAGTTTTTCTCTCATACTGTTGATAAATCAATAAATTTTAGTAGTAATTTGTTATGGTATTTTAGCACTAATCAGCTACCATTTTATATTAAATAATAATTAAGGGGAGTTAATTATGGATAATAGAGCTCAGCATTGGGCCGACACCAAGAAACTAATGTTTAAAACATTAGGTATTTGGTTTGTCTTCTCAATACTAATTCATTTATTTGCTGGTGCCCTCAATGGATCAAGCTTTCTAGGCTTTCCATTAGGATATTACATGGCTGCTCAGGGATCGTTGATAGTATTTGTCATTACGATTTTTTGGTCTACCACTCAGCAAGAAAAAATAGATGAAAAGCACGGTGTTGCCGAGGAGGATCAGTAAATGTTTAAAGGAAATTTCATAGACAATTTACCGAAAATCTACGGTCTTTATACCGGTGGTTTTTTTATATTTGTTATACTTATGGCAATACTCGAGCAAGCTGGAGTATCTGCTTCAACAATAGGGATACTATTTGTTGCATTTACTATTGTAATATATGCAGCAATTGGGTTTTTATCCCGAACAATGCAGACTGATGCATACTATGTGGCTGGTCGCGAAGTACCAACTGTGTTCAACGGTATGGCTACGGCAGCAGACTGGATGTCAGGAGCTTCGTTTGTGGCAATGGCTGGAGGAATTTTCTTCGGTGGTCACAGCTACCTCGCATTTCTAGTTGGATGGACCGGTGGCTACGTACTTGTATCTTCATTAATGGCGCCGTACTTACGTAAATTTGGTTGTTACACAGTTCCTGATTTCATAGGAACACGTTATGGTGGAAATACAGCTAGGTTTTTAGCTGTTGTTGTACTTGTGTTAGCTTCATTTACTTACGTGACTGCACAGATTAATGCAACTGGTACGATCGCTGCGCGTGCACTTCAAATTCCATTTGAAATTGGAGTTTGGTTTGGACTACTTGGAATTTTACTTTGCTCAATGCTTGGTGGAATGAGAGCGGTAACATGGACGCAAGTTGCTCAGTACATTGTTTTGATTATTGCATATTTACTACCAGTGTTCTGGATGAGTAATGCTTTAGACTTTGGTTTAATTCCTCAGTTCTCTTATGGAGCTGCAGTTGAAAGAATTAGTGAGCTAGAGAAAATGCATGGCTTAGGTACTGCAGCAACAGAGTCATTTGCTGGTCTGAGAATTCTGTCAACTCCACATTCTGATGTGGCTGCGGGTGGAATGGCATCTTGGAAATTTATTTCATTAGCTTTATGTATGATGTTAGGAACTTGTTCTCTACCACATATCTTAATGAGATACTTTACTACGCCTTCAGTTAAAGCAGCTCGTAAATCAGTCGCATGGTCTTTACTATTTATTTTCTTGTTGTATTTTACAGCGCCGGCATTAGCGACGCTTTCAAAAATACAAATGTTAGATCCAAATCTAGCTACGGGAATAATTGGCAAGGCTTTCTCAGAAGTTCAATCACTTGATTGGATTCAAAACTGGTCAAACGTTGGAATGTTAGCGATTTCTGACAGTAACGGTGATGGAATACTCCAATTGAATGAGTTCTTTATGAGAGCTGATATCGTTGTGTTGGCAACACCAGAGATTGCTGGATTACCTTATGTAATCTCAGGACTAGTTGCTGCCGGTGGTATGGCTGCCGCGATGAGTACAGCAGATGGATTGCTTCTAGCAATTTCAAACAGCTTAAGTCATGACATGTACTACAAAATTATCGATCCTTCAGCAGACACAAGAAAACGTTTAATCGTTGCGCGTGTTCTATTGATCGCAATTGGTGCCGCAGGTGCCTTTGTTGCTTCAATGAAGTTGACGAGTATTTTGGGTGCAGTGGCATGGGCATTTGATTTTGCAATGTCAGGCTTATTCTTCCCAATTGTTCTTGGAATATGGTGGAAGCGAGCAAATCGACAAGGTGCAATAGCCGGGATGTTCTTTGGATTAGTTAGTGGAACAGCATACTTATACTATGTTGGACCAAAGTTTATGGCAATGGAGCCATGGCTAGGTATTGACCACTTACGATTTGGAATCATCGGTGCGTCTGTCAGTCTGGTAGCTATGGTTGTCGTAACATTGATGACTGAAGAGCCAGATGAGGCAACTCAAAAAATGGTTGACGATCTTCGCGTTCCAGCGGGTGATACAATCATTGCTCAAAAATAATAGTTAACTCTAAATAACCAAGGGTGGATTTATATCCACCCTTGAGTTAACATCATTGCATGCATATCAGCATACTAATCATAGACTATATACTTGGTGTTATTATGTGGACTCTGATCGGCAGATCAGCAATGAATATATTTCTTCCTGAGAATTCATCTTTCTTTTTTATGCGAGTATTTGTTAAATACACAAACCCTGTAATAAAACTATTTAAATATGTAACGCCAAGTTTTATTGTTCAGCCACTTGTACCGCTATTTATTGCCTGGTTTTTCTATATGTTTAGATTCTATTTCATGCCTTATGTATTGGGTTATTCTGTTATGGGTATGCTATCATTTCCTTTAGAAAGTGAAATTGCCGGCATGATCTATCAACTATTTAATTAGTTCTTTACTTAGGACTGAACAAACCTATATTCATGCTACAATTATGACGGATAAATTAATTTCAATTCAAAACTTATCTAAAACCTACAATGATAGTTTTCAGGCTTTAAAAAATGTAAGTCTCGACATTAATAAAGGTGAAATATTTGCACTCTTAGGACCAAATGGTGCGGGTAAAACTACTCTAATTAATATTATATGTGGCTTAGTCAGACCATCTTCAGGATCTGTTATGGTCAATGGCGCGGATATCATAAAAGATTATAAAATAACAAGATCTCAAATTGGATTGGTTCCTCAAGAGCTAACGCTAGAGCAGTTTGAGACTGTTTTCCAGAATGTTTCATACACGCGAGGTCTTTATGGTAAATCTGGAAATCCAACCTATATTGAAAAAGTCCTTAGAGATTTAAGTTTATGGGATAAAAAGAAAACTAGACTTGGACAGCTTTCAGGAGGCATGAAACGAAGAGTCCTGATTGCTAAAGCATTGTCTCATGAACCTTCTGTATTATTTCTCGATGAGCCTACCGCTGGCGTAGATGTTGAGTTAAGACAAGATATGTGGCGTATTGTTGAAAATTTGCGACAAACTGGAGTAACTATAATTTTAACAACACACTATATTGAAGAGGCTGAAGCTATAGCTGATCGAGTTGGGGTTATTGATAACGGTGAAATGATAGTAGTTGACGAAAAAGATGCTTTAATTAGTAAAATGGGTCAGAAAAAATTGATAATCCAGCTGCATGAAAAAGTTACAAATTTACCTGAAGAATTATCGAGTTATGAATTAGAATTAGCAGCAGATGGCTTATCATTATCATATTCTTATGATGCTAAATCTAGCCAAACTGGAATTACTAATTTGTTACAAAAAATTAAAGATTCAGGTATGAAATTAAGCGATTTAAAAACTGAGCAAGGAACGCTGGAAGACATATTTGTGAGTCTTGTTAATAAGGAAAAGAAATGAACTACTACGCAATAAAAGCAATCTACCTACATGAAATGGATCGGCTCTGGCGAACTTTATTTCAAAGTATTTTATCCCCAGTTGTCTCAACTTCGTTATATTTTATTGTTTTTGGCTCTGTTATTGGTGGCATGGTGCCACAGGTTGATGGTGTAAGTTATGGCTCTTTTATTGTTCCAGGACTATTAATGTTAACTTTGCTTACTCAAAGCCTATCAAATAGTTCATTTGGAATTTACATGCCAAAATTTGCAGGCTCAATTTATGAAATCCTAGCAGCGCCCATTTCATCATTTGAAATTGTAATTGGATTTGTAGGGGCAAGTGCAACCAAGTCATTAATAGTTGGAACTATAATTTTAATTACAGCAACTTTTTTTGCAGAGGTAAGAATAGATCATCCTTTTGTAATGGTCTTTTTGCTAGTACTTACTTGTTTTACTTTTAGTTTATTTGGTTTTTTAATAGGAGTCTTAAGTGAAAATTTTGAACAATTACAAGTCATACCATTAATTGTTGTAACGCCTCTCGTTTTTTTAGGAGGAAGTCTTTATTCAATAGAAATGTTACCAGAATTTTGGCAGCAAATATCTTACTTTAATCCTGTAGTATATTTAATTAATGGTATGCGGTGGGCTTTCTATGGTGTTTCAGATATTAATATTTGGATTAGCGTTGTCTCAATGTTAGGCTTCCTCTCAATCTGTATTGTTGCGGCAATGATAATTTTAACCAAAGGCTATCGAATTAAAAGCTGACGGGACATGAACTTTTATGTCTAAAGAAAAAAATATCCAACTCATTAAAAAACTCCATCACATTTGGAATACTGGTGACATAAATTTAGTTTCAGAGGTTTATTCAGAAAATATTATAGTAAATTGGGCACGAGGATGGGGCCTCCCATCAAAAGGATTGAAAGAAGTTGAACAGACTATTTTAAAAACAAGAAGTGTATTTCATAATTGGAATGAAGAGATTTTAGATTTAGTTGTCGATGATGACAAAGTTACCTCAAGATATATCTCTACAGGTGTGCACAAAGAGGAGTATTTAGGCGTTCCCGCCTCAGGAAAAAACATAGAATTCCAGGAAATTTCAATATATCTTATTAGGGATAATAAAGTATTGGAGCAATGGTGCTTGGGCGATGATTTGCATTTATTATCACAAATAAAACATTAATAATAATGGCAAACAGCAATAACTTAGAGCAATCTGTTCAATCTTTACCACTGCAAAGTTATTATAATTCTGAAAACTTTAATGATGAATTAAAAGCTATATGGCAGAAAGAATGGATTTACACCTGTCATGAGAAGTCGATTAAAGATCCACTAGATTTTATTACTTTAAAAATTTCAAACTATAATATTGTCATTCTAAGAGATAAAAATAATCAAATTGTTGCCTACCTCAATACTTGTCGTCATAGAGGTTCAATTTTATGTGAGGAAGAATCAGGTAAACTTAAAAATAATTTACTTGTCTGCAAATACCATCAATGGTCATACAACGCTTCAAACGGAAACCTGGTAAGAACATCCTCTTTTGAAGTTCCAAGCAATTTTAACCCAGAGGAACATGCCTTGGAAAAGGTGCAATTGAAACTATGGAATGGTTTAGTATTTGTAAATTTAGACAATGAGGCAAAATGGAATACAGAGTCCATGTTTCAAGATTATGATGAAATAATTAATGAAGTTGGATTAGAAGACTTTGAAGTAGGGCATTCATGGGAAAAAACAATTAATTGTAATTGGAAAATTTTTTGGGAAAATTATTCTGAGTGCTTACATTGTCCTAATATACATCCCGAGTTATCAGAGCTTGTGCCAGTATATGGTAGAAGAATAATGGATATTAAAGATTCCCCAGATTGGGAGAAGTTTATAGAAACCCCTGATCCCAAATATCAAGGAGGCTTAAAGAAAGGTGCTGAAACATGGTCATTAGATGGAAGCGCCCAAGGCAATATAATTAAAGCATTGCAGGGTACTAATGATTTTCCGGGACACATCTACCTAACAAACTGGCCATCAATGTTTATGGCGATATTTATTGATCACGTAAGAATTGTACGTGTAACCCCAATAAACGAAAAAACTATGTCACTCAGTGTTGATTGGTTTTTTGAATCTGAAACATTAAATGATCCAAATTATGATAAAAAAAATGTAGTAGATTTTGCCACATTAGTTATGGGTCAAGATGGTGATGCTTGTGAGTTAAATCAAAAAGGTGTTTATAATCCTACCTCTAAACCTGGCACCTTAATGCCTGAAGAATATGAATTAAAAAGATTCCATGATTGGCTAAGACAAAAAGTTAATTATGTATAAATTCTTTTGACTAAATCTTTTCCAATAATTTTTATACTACTCTGGTCTAGTGCATTTATTACTATTAAACCCATAAGTGCAGATGCCTCTCCATTTGCTGCTTTAGCATTTAGATTTTTTTTTGTCGCAATAGGGTTTGCAATATATAGTCTTGCAACTAACGAACAACTCTACGCTGAAATAGATAAAATTTTTAAAGCTATGATAAGTGGTATTTTATTTCATGGTATTTATTTAGGTGGTGTATTTTATGCAATATCAATAGGTTTCCCAGTTGGCGTAACTGCTTTGATTGTTTGCCTTCAACCCATACTAACATCGGTATTAGCTGGACCAATATTAAATGAATATATTTCACGTCGACAGTGGATTGGGATATTTTTAGGTTTTTTTGGTACGGTTCTTGTGCTTGGTTATGATGTTGGAACCGATTTATCAATTATTGGAACATTGGCTTCATTTATAGCTTTAGCTGCATTTTCTTTTGCAACGCTTTGGCAAAAAAAAGTTAGTGAAGATTTGCCATTGTCAGTGAGTAATGCATATCAAGCACTTAGCGCAAGTTGTTTTCATATTATTCTAGCAATTCTAATAGAAGATTGGTTCATAAATTATTCTAGTAGCTTTCTAATGGCAATGAGTTGGCAAATTTTTGCTGTATCTTTTGGAGCATTTACTATTTTGATGTACTTGATTAAAACTGGTTCAGCTAGTAAGACGGCTTCATTATTTTTCTTAATAACACCAGTATCAGTCTTTATGGCTTGGATTTTTCTAAATGAAGTCATTACTTTGCAAGACTTTATTGGACTTAGCGTTGCAACAATTGGAGTATATATTGTTACTCAGATTGATGATAATAATAGAAATGTGGGAGTATAAATAATGACAACTGTTTTAAAAAACAAATATGCAGAAACAGGATTTCCAAATGATCCAATTCTTTTAGATCCAAAAATGATCGTTAGAACTGACGTCGAAGCTGTAAAAGTAGTTGTTGATGCATGTCTTAGGCCAGAAAAGTCGCCACTAATAAAATCAAACCTAGCTGAAAATATTGGTATCCACTCTTTGTGGTTTAAGGATGAGAGAAATAGAATGAATATGGGAAGCTTTAAAGCAATAGGAGCCACCTACGTGTTAGCAAGAGAGGCATCTGAAAAAGTTGGACTTAATGCCTCGGAAGATGATCTTAAAAAATCACTTGAAGGGCGAACTTATGTTACAGCGAGTGCGGGCAATCATGGCTTATCCTTAGCAAATGGCGCGAGACTATTTGGAGCTAAGGCTATTATCTATCTCTCAAAAACTGTACCCACTGAATTTGCTGAATTTATAAAAACTTATGGTGCCGATGTAGTTGTAGCTGGAGAAAATTATGAAGCAAGTATGGCAGCAGCAGCAGAAGCTGCCACCCAAAATAACTGGACACTTTTATCTGATTCAACTTGGGAAAATTATTCAGCAGGAGTTGATGTTATGGCGGGTTATTTGATCATGGCATCAGAAGCTTTCGAAGAATGCCCAGTAACACCAACTCATATTTTTCTACAAGCTGGCATCGGCGGATTCCCCGCATCTGTTGCAGCTTTTGCCAGAAGATATTATGGAAATGAGCCTAAAATTATAATTGTAGAACCTACCGAAGCTCCTGTAATTCAAGCATCAATTGCTGCAGGTAAGGCCGTGGAGGTAAAAGGGGAAGTATCCATAATGGGTCGATTAGATTGTAAGGTGCCCTCATTAGCTGCATTGTCATCATTAGCAAGCACAGCTAATTATTGCATGACCATTACAGATCAAGAATCTACAGATTGTTTAACTGAACTATCAAATAATGGCCTAGCTACATCTGAATCAGGTGGGGCTGGATATGCCGCATTAAAAAAAGCAATGAAAAATCATGATTGTGAACTTTCCTCTGATAGTAAAGTCATGTTAATATTAACTGAAAAAGAAACTGATTAGTTTTATATGCTTACAAAAAAATATGAAAATGAACTAAAACAGTGGCGTCATGATTTTCATGCGAATCCAGAATTAAATTTTGATGTTAATGAAACAGCAGCAAAGGTTGCAACATTATTAAATGAATTTGGATTAGAGGTACATACAGGCATTGGTGGAACTGGAGTAGTTGGTATCTTAAAGAAAGGCAGTAGCGATAAAAGTATTGGAATAAGAGCAGATATGGATGCTTTGCCAATTACTGAGCTAAATGATTTTACATATAAATCAAAAAATGAAGGTAAAATGCATGCTTGTGGACATGATGGTCATACTACAATGGCTTTAGGTGCCGCCAAATATTTAGCAGAAAATGGATCATTCGATGGAACTGCTTATTTTATATTTCAACCTGATGAAGAGGCAACAGAAGGAGCGCAAGCCATGATAGACGACGGCTTGTTTGATAAATTCAAAATTGATGAGGTTTATGCATTTCATAATTTGCCTGGCCTACCAACGGGAAATTTTGCAAGTCGAGCTGGAGCTATAACGGGCAGTGAAAGCTTATTTGAAATAAAATTATTTGGAAGAGGCGGACACTCAGCTTTGCCACATATGGGAGTAGATACAATAACAGTAGGTACACAAATAATTACTGCTTTACAGTCAATCGTTTCAAGAAAAATTAATCCTGCATTAAATGGAGTAGTTTCAGTTACAGAATTTAAATCTAATGGTATGAAGAATGTTTTACCTGGTGAGTCTATTATTTTAGGAGATACAAGAGCCTTATCTCCAGAAGCAAATAAAACTATTGAGGAAAGTATGAAACAAATTGTAGAGGGTATTGCAAAAGCTCATAACATTGAATTTTCTTTTTCTTATAATGTACAAACTCAAATGACTATCAATACATCAACTCAGGTTCAAACTGCAATTGATGTTGCAAAAAACCTTGTCGGTAATGAGTTAGTTGATGGAGATTGTGAGCCAAAATTATTTTCTGAAGATTTTGCACAAATGTTATTAGTCAAACCTGGCTGTTATATGCTAATTGGAAATGGTACTGAGGGCAGCAATGGCAAATCATTGCATAGCGCTGACTATGATTTTAATGATGAGCTTTTAGTTATTGGATCTTCTTTTTGGTCTGAGCTAGTAACTAAACAGCTATCTTAATGTCCGGGTTCAACATTAATGATGTTCAGTTTGATAGTGGTCGCAATAATAGGGCTAATCTAGGCTTTATTTTACTTTCCACAGACTTAGCTTGTGAAATAGACACCTTTAGAATGGCACCTAAGGGAGTAGGCGTGAGCTTTACGAGATTACATACTGATGATTACACAACCAATGAAACTCTTGCAAAACATATTGATCAAATGGCTGATGCGGCATCAAGAATTCAACCTGAAATTAAACCAGATGTAATTAGTTACTGTTGCACTTCAGGTTCAATTGTTATTGGGGAAGATAAAGTTTGTGCAGAAATTAGGCGTGGCGCACCATATGCTACTGCTATGACTTTAGTATCAGGTGTTGTTGCAGCTATAAATCAGCTAGAAGCAAAAAAGATTGTAATTGGTACACCTTATTTAGATGAAATTAACATAGTTGAAAAAAATTTTTTTGAGAATAAAGGCTTTGACGTTTTAGACATTCAAGGGCTCAATCTTGGTAATGGAATTGAGTTTGGCAAAATTACTTCAGACTATATAAAAGACTTTGCTTTAAGTATTGACCAAAAAGAAGCAGAGGTAATTTTTCTAAGTTGTAGTGGTATTAGATCACTTGATATAATTGAGGAGGTAGAGGCTACAACAGGAAAACCAGTAATTACCAGTAATCAAGCACAGATGTGGTATGCTTTGAGGACAGCTGGAGTAAATGATAAGTTAAGTGGTTTTGGAAGAATTTTTAATTCTTAACGTCGATTGGAAAAGAAAGCAAAATATACAGCAACTAAAACTACAACAGGAACGATCATTAAAAGTATCAGTGGATCTTCAGTAACAATTTGATGAATATTTGGCATAAGAAATTATAACAGACTTTAATAAAAAAAAATTTAAAATTAAGCATTAGTATATGAAAAACTTTTCACATGAAGAATACAGCCTAAGGGTTAAAAAAACACTTGATTCTATGGCAAGTAAAAATATTGATACTTTACTAGTCGCAGATCCAGCTAATATTTATTATTTATGTGGTTTTGATGCTTGGTCATTTTATATGCCACAAACTATGATTATAAGCTCAAAACTGGATGAGCCAATTTGCTTTGTACGCCAAATGGACGTAGGTGGGGCATATATTCAAACTTATTTGAAAGATGAAAATATTATCGCTTACCCAGAAAAGCTAGTTCATATGCCACCGCGCCATCCCTATGAGTATTTAGTTGAAGTTATAAAAGATAAAAAACTTGATACCGGTGTAATTGCTGTTGAAATGGATGCACATTATTTCACAGCAACCTGTTATTCAAAATTAGTTGATGGCTTGAGTAATTGTAAATTGATTGATAGTGGTTTTTTAGTTAATTGGGTACGATTTATAAAATCCGATAAAGAGATTGAGTATATGCATCAAGCAGCAAGAAATGTTGAAGTCGGCATGCAGGCGGCAATTGATCATATCAATGTTGGCACACGACAGTGTGATGCAGCTGCGGCTATATATGGAGGATTAATCAAAGGCATGGAGGGTTTCGGTGGTGATTATCCAAGTATCGCCCCTATGCTTCCCACCGGACAAGGGACTTCAGCAGCGCATTTGACTTGGAGCAATGAATTATTTAAAGAAAATGAAGCTACTGTAATTGAAATTTCCGGGGCATATAAAAGATATCACTGTCCCATGGCAAGAACAGTATTTTTAGGTAAAGAAGATCAAGAAAAATTAGATGTGATGAATAAAACTATAGAGGCACTTGAAGAAGGCAAGGCAGCCATTAAGGCTGGTGTAACTGCCGACAGCGTCGCCCAAAGATTTTGGAAGGTACTTGACAAATACAACATTAAAAAAGACTCGAGAACTGGTTATTCAATTGGTGCTGGCTTTCCACCTGACTGGGGTGAGAGAACTCTAAATATTTCAAAAGATGATCCCACTATTTTAGAAACTAACTGTACCTTTCATATGATTGCAGTGATGCAAATGGGTGACTGGGGTGTAGAAGCTAGTGATGCAATTAGAGTTACTGATAAGGGCTTTGAAGTCTTGTCTAATTTTTCAAAGGAACTGGTATTTAAAAATTGATTTGGTTAAACAAGGTTTCTGGGCTTGCCTAAATAAAATTCATTAATATTAAGTATCAATTGATCCATAGATGCTTTAAGTGCCTCTTCAGAAGCCCATGCAGTATGTGGCGTCCAAACAAAATTACTATAGTTAATTATTTGATAGTAGGGGTGACTTTTTTTTGGTGGTTCGGCCGTAGTTACATCTATACCTGCACCAGCAATTATTTTTTTCTTAAGGGCAGTGACTAAATCTATTTCATTGATAATACCACCACGAGCAGTATTTATAATTACTGAACTGGTTTTCATTATATCAAGTTCTTTTGCAGCAATAAGGTCTTTAGTATTTTTATTAAGAGGGCAGTGTAATGAAATTATATCCTGTCGCTTTAAAAATTTATGTAGCTGAGTTTTTTTTAAATTTTGTGCTGAAATAAATTCAACTTTCATATTAAAAGCTCGAGCAAGTTTGGCGACTTCTTTACCTATTGAACCTTTACCAATAATACCAATTTTTTTACCATGCAGATTAAAAACTCGACGATTAACCATGGTAAAAATCTTTTGTTTTTGCCACAGACCTGATGCAATGTCTTCCTCTAAACCTTTGATTTGCCTTAATATTATGAGCAATAGCGCAAACGTATGTTCAGCTACAGTGGTAGAGGCATAGTTTCTTAGGTTACAAACCTTAATGTTATTTTTGTGACAATATTCAAGGTCAATAATATTTGTTCCAGTTGCTGTTAAAGCGATTAACTCTAATTTTTTTGCATATATTAATTCTTTTGGACCTAGATCAACTTTATTATTAACAATGATACGCGCATTTTTAATTCTATTAATAACTTCCGATGGTGAAGTTGTTTTATAATTTTTCCAAGTGTGTGGAAATTTTATCTTATTGAACTTTAAGTGATCAGGAAAAGTTGAGCTATCAAGAAAAACAATATTTTTTTTCACTCAATTAACCTAATACACCAGCAGTCAGCAAAGACTCTTTAATTTCATCTAAGATCAATGGATCATCAATTGTAGGCGGTAAATTAAATTCCTCCTTATCAGCAATTTTGCGCATAGTGCCTCTTAAGACTTTTCCTGATCGTGTTTTGGGTAGTCTTTTAAGTACAATAGTTTTTTTATAAGCCGCAACAGGACCAAGTTGTTCCCTTATCATTTTAACACATTCATGTGTGATATCAGTTTCAGCTTTTGTAGTTCCATTTTTTAAAATTATAAAACCTAATGGTAATTGACCTTTAAGTTTATCAGCAACACCAACCACTGCACATTCAGCAACATCTGGATGTTCAGATAAAACTTCCTCCATTGCGCCAGTTGAAAGTCTGTGTCCAGCAACATTAATAATGTCATCCGTGCGTGACATAATCCATACATCACCCTCTTCATCGATATAGCCAGCATCGTAGGTTTGATAATAGCCAGGATAGTTGCTCATATAATTTTCTTTATATCGTTCATCGGCATTCCATAATGTTGGAAAAGTGCCTGGGGGCAATGGTAATTCAACAACTACATCACCCATTTCACCTGCTTTACATTCAGAGCCATCATCTTGTAACACTTTCACATTATAGCCAGGTACGGGTTTACCAGCAGAACCATATTTTGTTGGAAATAGACCTAACCCAGCACAATTGGCAGTAATCGCCCAACTAGTTTCTGTCTGCCACCAATGGTCAATGACAGGTTTATGCAATAGGTTTTCTGCCCATTTAATTGTATCTGGGTCTGCTCTTTCTCCAGCTAAGAAAAGTGATTCAAAAGCTGATAAATCATATTTTTTGAAAAATTCACCATCTGGATCCTCCTTCTTAATTGCTCTAAAGGCAGTAGGTGCAGTAAAGAGAGATTTAACTTTGTACTCTGAAATAATTCGCCAAAATTCACCTGCATCAGGGGTACCTACAGGCTTACCTTCAAACAAAACTGTCGTGCAACCATGAAATAATGGGGCATAAACTATATAAGAATGACCAACAATCCATCCGATATCACTGGCTGACCACCACACATCCCCTGGATTAATATTATAAACATTTTTCATAGTCCATTTTAAAGCAACTACATGACCACCTATGTCTCTAACAATGCCTTTCGGTGTACCAGTTGTACCTGATGTGTAGAGAATATAAGCTGGATCATTCGCATCCATAATTTCACAATCCGCAGGCACAACATCTTTAATAAACTCATTCCAGTCAATTTGATTTTCAGCTAACTCAACTTCTTTTTGTTCACGTCGAAAAAATATTGAAGCCAGTGGCTTATGTTTTGCAATATTAATTGCTTCATTAATAAGGGGTTGGTATTCGATAATTCGTCCAGGCTCTATTCCACATGATGCGGTAAGTATTAATTTTGCTTTTGAGTCATCAATACGATTTGCAAGTTCATTTGCAGCAAAGCCACCAAAGACTACCGAGTGTACTGCACCAATTCTAGCACAAGCAAGAATAGCCATGACTGCTTCAGGTATCATCGGCATATAAATGATTACTCGGTCACCTTTTTCAACGCCTTGTTTTTTCAAGCCACCTGCAATTTCAGCTACCCGATCTCTCAAAACCGAGTACGTATAGAAATTTTTATTTCCAGTTATGGGGCTATCGTAAATTAATGCAAGTCGTTCGCCGTTGCCTTCGTCAATGTGTCTATCTAAAGCATTATAACATGTATTAATTTTGCCATTTTTGTACCACTTGTAAAATGGTGGACCATCTGTATGTAGTACTTTTTCATACGGCTCATACCAAATGACATCTTTGGCAACTTCATCCCAAAACTCTTCTTTGCTCTTAATAGACTGGTTAAATGTATCTAAATATTTATTCATAATTTTTATCAATAAAACCATAGGCTTAATCGATAAGCAAATAAAATATAATTCTTATATAAATTTAATAATTCATATTAAAAAATATTATTAAATGTCAGTTCTTTTTACTTGAATAGGAAAATTTTTAGGTTCAAAATATTTCTTTAAATTAATTAATTTACTGGGGAGTAAAAAATGACACAAATAAACATAAGCCCCTCGTTGGAAACCAAGCATCTTGAAGTTGCTTATCCATTCAAGGCAAAGTATGGAAACTATATTAACGGAGAATTCGTTGAACCTAAATCAGGACAGTATTTTGAAAATTGTTCACCAATTACTGGTGAAGTAATTTGCGAAATAGCTAGATCTAATGGCGATGATGTAAACGCAGCACTTGATGCAGCACATGCAGCCTTTCCTGCTTGGGGTAAAACATCTTTAGCTGAACGGGCAAACATTCTAAATAAAATTGCTGACGTTATGGAAAGTAACTTAATGTTGCTTGCAGCTGCTGAAACAATTGATAATGGAAAACCAATTAGAGAAACAGTTAACGCTGATATGGCTCTTGCAATTGATCACTTTAGATATTTTGCAGGTTGTATTAGAGCTGAAGAAGGTTCCATTGCTGAAATTGATGCCAACACATATGCTTATCACTTTAAAGAGCCATTAGGTGTTGTTGGTCAAATTATTCCATGGAACTTTCCATTACTTATGGCTACTTGGAAAATTGCGCCAGCATTAGCTGCGGGTAACTGTATTGTTTTGAAACCAGCTGAACAAACACCAGCTTCTATTAATGTTTTAATGGAGTTAATTGGTGACTTACTTCCTGCTGGAGTGTTAAACATTGTCAGTGGCTATGGACTTGAAGCTGGTAAACCTCTTGCCTCATCTGATAGAGTAGCAAAGGTTGCATTTACTGGTGAAACAACTACTGGTCGACTAATTATGCAATATGCTTCGCAAAATCTAATTCCAGTCACTTTAGAATTAGGTGGTAAATCTCCAAACATTTTCTTTGAAGATATAATGCAAGCTGATGATGCTTATTTTGATAAGTGTCTTGAAGGATTTACTATGTTTGCCTTAAACCAAGGTGAAGTATGTACTTGTCCTAGTAGAGCATTAATTCAAGAGTCTATCTACGATGCATTCATGGAAAAAGCTTTGAAGAGAGTTGCAGCAATTACGCAAGGCAATTCATTGCAAATGGAAACAATGATAGGTGCCCAAGCATCTACTGAGCAGATGGAGAAAATTTCTTCATACTTGAAACTGGGTAAAGATGAGGGTGCTGAAGTTCTTGCCGGTGGTAATGTTGCTAAATTAAACAGTGGACTAGAAAATGGCTACTATATTGAACCAACGGTCTTTAAAGGAAATAACAAAATGCGTATTTTCCAAGAAGAAATCTTTGGTCCAGTAGTATCTGTTACTACTTTTAAAGATGAAGCAGAAGCACTTGAAATAGCTAATGATACTCTTTACGGTCTTGGTGCTGGAGTTTGGTCAAGAGATGCCAATCTAGCATTTAGAATGGGAAGAGGAATTCAAGCTGGTCGTGTGTGGACTAACTGTTACCATGCCTATCCTGCGCATGCTGCCTTTGGCGGATATAAGCAGTCAGGTATTGGTAGAGAAAATCACAAAATGATGCTTGATCACTATAGGCAAACTAAAAATTTATTAGTATCCTATGATCCAAATAAATTAGGATTCTTTTAGAAACTAATAATAATGGCCTCCTATTAATTTAGGAGGCCACTTATAATATTTAAAGGTAAATCATGACTGAACAACATGTGATGGAAGTCTCAGCTACTGAAGCTGCTCTTGACTTGATACAAGAACTCAAAGGTAAATATGGAGATGATCTTATCTTTCATCAATCAGGAGGATGTTGCGATGGAAGTGCACCAATGTGCTATGAGGCCAAAGATTTTTTCTTAGGAGATCAAGATGTCAAGCTTGGTGAAATTGGGGGAGTTCCGTTTTATATGAACAAAGATCAGTATGAAAGATGGAGAAATACCGATCTTATAATTGATTCTGTTACAGGTATCGGTGGGATGTTTTCATTGGATAATGGTACTGGCAGAAGATTTCTAACACGATCAACTGTTTGTGCAGTCTAAACACGTCTAAATTTCAAAAAAAATTTACATTATTTCTAGAGAATCTAATAACTTCTGTATATTATAGGCAAATTTTCAAAAGCAGAGGTTTCTATGGGTATTCATCATGATTATAAGTCAAAAAGAGGCGAAAGAGCGATGGCTAAACAACAGAAACGTGAGGCCAAATTTTCTGATAATTCCGATAAAAAAGAAGAAGAGAAGTTAGTAAAGGAATTAAAAAAAGCTGGACTAAGTCCTGATGACATCAAGCAATTTTTGGCTGGCCGTGCAAAAGGTTAATAAAAAACTTGAAGAAGATAAGAAAGAGAAATTATCAGCGGCCTTAAGAGCAAACTTACAAAAGAGAAAACTTTTTCAAAAAAAAATAAATAATAAGGAATAAGAATATATGACAATAATGTCGGATAATTGGATTAAAAAAATGGCCTTAGAGCACGATATGATTGATCCATTCATTGATGGCCAAAAAAAAGATGGAACAATATCTTATGGGGTATCTTCTTATGGCTATGATGCGAGAGTTTCAAACGAATTTAAAGTTTTTACCAATGTAGACTCTGTAATTGTTGATCCTAAAAACTTTAATGAAAAAGGTTTTGTGGATAGAACTGGCGACGAATGCATTATTCCACCAAACTCTTTTGCATTAGCACGAACAGTTGAGTATTTCAAGATACCCAAGGATGTTTTAGTAATATGTCTTGGCAAATCAACATATGCAAGATGTGGGATTATTGTTAATGTTACTCCTCTGGAACCAGAGTGGGAAGGACACGTGACTTTAGAGTTTTCAAATACAACACCATTGCCTGCAAAAATTTATGCTAATGAAGGTGCATGTCAATTTTTATTCTATAAAGGTGAAGCTCCACCAGCTGTGACCTATAAAGACAGAAAAGGCAAGTATATGAAACAAGAAGGCGTCACGCTTCCTAAGCTTTAAAATTCATCATGGAAAAAATAGTTATAATTGGAGAAGAACCTCTTCAAGGAACTATTGAAATTAGTGGCTCAAAAAATGCTTCATTACCACTAATGGCTGCAAGCATCTTAACAGATGAAACCATTGTATTAAAAAATATTCCTAACCTTGCTGATATTCATACTATGGCAAGTGTTCTTGAATCTTTGGGGGTAAATTGTAATAAGTCCGATCTAATAAATAAAAATATTATCCAATTGAACTATCATGGAAGCGATAAGGCTCTTGCAGAATACGATTTAGTTCGAAAAATGCGAGCAAGTATATTGGTCTTAGGACCTCTGCTTGCAAGAAAACGAAAAGCAACTGTATCTATGCCAGGAGGCTGCGCGATAGGAGCAAGACCGGTCAATATTCACGTAGATGCATTGGCAAAGCTGGGTGGTGAGTTTAATTTAGAAAAAGGATATATCAAATGTGAGGCTAAATCAGGATTAAAGGGAGCTAAAATTGAACTTCCGATGATATCTGTTGGCGCTACTGAAAATATTATTATGGCAGCTTCTTTAGCCAAAGGAGAAACTGAGATCAGTAACATTGCTACCGAACCTGAAATTATAGATTTAATTGATTGCTTAAAGTCAATGGGCGCACAAATTGAAGTTCAATCAGATAGAAGAGTTTTGATTCAAGGTGTGGAAAGTTTAAACGGAACTACGCACTCAGTTATTCCAGACCGTATAGAAGCTGGAACATATATAATTGCCGGTGTAATTACTAAAGGGGAACTTCAAATAAAGAATGTTAATTTTGATCATATCGCCAATTTACTCTCTGTTTTTGAAAATCTTGAATTAAATATTACTAGAGAAAACAATAATCTAATTGTCAAAGAATCTTCTGTAAGTAAAAATATTTCGTTAGATACAAAAGAATATCCTGGATTTCCAACTGACTTACAAGCACAGATAATGGTTTTACTTTCATTATCTAAAAATGCTTCAACAATTAGGGAAAATATATTTGAGAATCGATTTATGCACGTGCCTGAATTAAATCGAATGGGTGCAGATATAAATATTAATGGCTCTCAAGCAACGATTAATCCCTGTAATGGATTTTCAGGTGCGCAAGTAATGGCAACTGATTTGCGAGCTTCTGTAAGTTTAGTTCTAGCAAGCTTAATTGCTAAAGGCGAAACTACCATAAACAGAGTCTATCATCTAGATAGAGGGTATGAAAACTTAGAAAATAAATTAGCTGGATGTGGTGCCAATATAAAAAGAATACAGTAATATAACGCAATGCGTTTAAATGCGATTGATACAGACGAATTAAAAATAATTTCTACAGTTCTTAAAGATGGGCTCATTGAAGTTAGTGATGTTAAATACCTACCTTCTATTCGGTCTTTTGTAGCAATGATCACCCGATTTATGTGGGAAGAACAGGCTATTAATAAAGTTAATTTGCGAACAAAAGCAGTTTTATTTTTTGAAGAAGTGATGTCAGTAACATCAAAAAACATAGATCAAACCGATCAAAAAAATGTGTTAGAGCTGCTAGATTTTAACTATTTTACAAATAATGACAAAAATCTAGAAATTGAATTGCTTTTTAAAAATGATGCCACTATAAAAATCGAAACTGAGCTTGTTAAATGCAAGTTAGAAGATCGTGGTGAACCATGGTCTGTAAAAAAAGAACAGCCAAAAGAAAAATATTAATGAAAAAAATAATCAGTAAAGATCTTGATTTTGAAAAACAGTTAAAAGATATTCTATCTTTTGATAGAGGAGTACCTGCAAACATTGAGGAAACTGTAAAAAAAATAATTACAGATATCAAATCCAATGGAGATGAAGCGGTTATAAAATTAACCAATGAACTCGATAACAATAATTTAAATATTGTAGACCTTTTGGTAACTGATGACGAAATTAACGAGGCATCAGATCAAATATCAAAAGAGCTTAAATCTGTAATTCAATTGTCACATGATCGGGTTGCTGCATACCACAAAAAACAAATGCCAAAAGATTTAATGTACCAAGATGATTTGGGAATAGAATTGGGATTTATTTGGAATTCTATAGAGTCAGCTGGTGTATATGTACCTGGTGGTACAGCAAGTTATCCTAGTTCAGTTATTATGAATACCGTCCCAGCTAAAATAGCAGGAGTAGAAAAAATAATTATGGTTACACCAGCTAATGAAGGTTTTATAAATCCGTTAGTTTTATACGCAGCTAAAATTTCTGGGGTAGACAAAATTTTTAAAGTAGGTGGCGCTCAAGCCATAGCTGCACTTGCCTATGGCACAAATACAATTGATGCAGTCGATGTAATTGTTGGTCCTGGTAACGCCTATGTTGCAGAGGCAAAAAAAATGGTTTTTGGGTCAGTTGGTATTGATATGGTTGCAGGACCGTCAGAAATACTTGTAATTGCAGATAAAGATCAAGATGCAAGGAATGTCGCTGCCGATTTAATTTCTCAAGCAGAACATGATGTAAGCGCTCAAAGTATCTTAATAACTAATGATATTGCTTTAGCCAACTCTGTTGAGCAGGAAATAAATGATCAGTTATCAGATTTACCTCGAAAAGAAATTGCATCAAAAAGCTGGAATGACAACGGGGCAATTATTGTTGTAGATAACATTGCTGAAGCAATTCAGTTATCCAATAAGTTTGCACCTGAACATTTACAGTTAATGGTTAATAATCCAAAATCTTATCTTAAAAATATTAAGAATGCGGGAGCAGTATTCTTAGGTCCCAACACACCGGAGGCTATTGGTGACTATATTGCTGGACCAAGTCATGTTTTACCTACATCTAAATCAGCAAAATATTCTTCTGGACTTTCTGTTTTTGATTTTCTAAAAAGAACTTCAGTTGCTGAGTGCACAAAAGAAAATTTTGAAAAAATTGGATCAGCAGCAAAAGAGTTAGCAATAAATGAAGGGCTTGACGGACACGCTAGATCAATAGATTATAGGCTTTCAAAAAAATAAAATATGTCAAAAGAAGAAATTTTAGAATTTAAAGGCAAAGTATCGGAAATCTTACCAAATGCCATGTTCAAGGTTGAATTAGAAAATGGTCACTCTGTATTGGCACATACCGCAGGTAGAATGAGAAAAAATAGAATTCGTGTATTGGTAGGTGATGAGGTTTTAGTTCAGGTAACTCCATATGATCTTACTAAAGGCCGAATTACATTCAGATACAAATAATCAATAGAGATTTATAGTTGCAATTTATACTTGGTAGTTCATCCCCTAGACGAAAAGAGCTTTTAGAAAGTATTGGGATAATCCCAGATTTAATCATAAGCCCTGATATTGATGAGAGTAATTTAAAAGATGAGCTGCCTACAGCTTGTGCGAAGAGGTTAGCAAAGAATAAGGCTGTGAAAATCAAAAATGATTATCCTGATTCTTTAATTCTTACTGCTGACAGTATTGCATTTTGTGGTCGACGAATAATTGATAAGACTGACAATGTCGAGGTTGCACGTGATTATTTAAAGCTTTTATCTGGCAGGAGGCATAAAGTTGTGACTTCCGTATATGTGGCACATAATAATAAAAGTATTTCTAGAACTGTTAAGACAACAATAAATTTTAAAAATCTAAATAAGCATGAAATTGAGTGGTACTTAGAAAGTGAAGAATGGATAAATGTAGCAGGGGCATACAAGATTCAAGGTAAAGCAGCAGGTTTTATAAAATCTATAAATGGTTCTTATAGTAACGTTGTCGGTTTGCCTCTATATGAGGTAAAAAATATGCTTTTTTCTGTTGGTTATTTATTTAAATGAAATAGTTATTAATTAAATAATTAAAAAAAATAATGTTCAAAGTCATTTTTTTACTATTGCCATTTATATTGATTTATACCCCTCAGCTTTGGGTAAGATATATTTTTAATAAATATGATAAAGAAATAGATGATATGCCATTTAATGGATATCAATTTGGTAATAAAATTTTATCAGAAAAAAATTTAAATAAAGTTGAAATTGAAACTACCAAAATTGGTGATCACTATGATGCTGAAAAGAAAAGAGTGCGTGTCTTAGAACAAAGGATGGGTAAGAAAAGTCTAACTAGTATATCTATTGTTTGTCATGAAATTGGACACGCATTACAAGATGAATATGACTATAAACTATTGGGTTTAAGACAAACCCTTGTAAAAAAAACTCTTTGGATACAATACTTAGGCTCTGGAATTTTTTATGTTGGTCTTCCAGTTATACTCGCTACTGGAATGCCATCTTTGATATTTGTTTGCCTAGGAATTGCGTTAGTAGCATCAATCGTTAATATTTTAATTCATCTCGTTACTCTTCCAGTTGAATTTGATGCAAGCTTTAATAGGGCTATGCCAATTTTATCTGAGAATGTTCCAGAACATTACCTTGGTCATTGTAAATCAATATTAAAAGCTGCAGCGTATACATACTTAGCCGGCTCACTTATAAGCATCTTTAATGTAAGAAATCTTTTGATATTATTTAGATCAATACGAAGGTAGATAAACCATAATTCTTTATAAGAAATCATACTTGCCTAGTCATGAGCAAATCTTTATAACATTATTATTGAACTGGATTAATTATCTATAGATAAATAGGATTACAATTATTCATTTCATCTATGTAATGGCTCGATAGCTCAGTTGGTAGAGCAAAGGACTGAAAATCCTTGTGTCGGTGGTTCAAGTCCACCTCGAGCCACCACATTTTTCAACATTTTCCAATTGTTTGTAAGCAAAAATTATACAAAGGACTTATAATTTCTTGCCAACATACCCTTTAGCTAATAAATTTTTTTTATGGGAATAATACTCTTGATATTTTTAATAATTTATGGAATTCCTCCCATTTTAACTCATTACTTAATTACAAAAAATCTTTACGCTGAGAGTTATTCAAAAAAATATGCAGGATTTTGGATGCGATTTGCAGCCGGTTTAATAGATGGCCTTATATTAGCAGCGGCAGGAATAATATTGTCTATGATCGGATTAGTATTTTTAACTTTGTTTATTGGGTGGTTATATTATTCAATTTTTCATTCCTCTAAATATCAAGCAACACTTGGAATGATGGTACTTAGAGTCAGAATCTATAATGAACTAGAAGGAAGAATAAGTTTTGGACGTGCGACTGGTAGATATTTTACATCAGGGCTATCTGCTATAATTTTATTTATAGGTTTTTTTATGATTGGTTGGACTATAAGAAAACAAGGATTGCATGATAAAATTGCTAGAACAATTCATTTAGTAGATGGTTGATTTAATATCAAAGGAATAACCATCCTACTCTTCTTCGAGGTCTTTCAATTCTTTTTGTAACTTCTTAATTTTGATTTCTCGTTCTAGTCTTCTTGCATTATAATATGCCAGTACTAAATATAGCCCACCATATAAAATAATAGCTATTAAAATATTAAAATCCTTCCCAAACATATGAATTCCAAACAAAGTTGAAGTAAAGAAAAATACAACTAAAAATATAATTGATGTATCTTTAATATATTTCATATTAAAAACTTATTCCAAAAAATGTAAAAAGCAATTCTATTAAATATATTATCTTTGAGCAGAATGTTATTGACCATTAGAAATTATGACAGAAATTATTAAAATTTAACCATCAAAATCATCTAATTTTTGATGGAATACTATTCTTGTGCACGACCCCATGAAATAGAAGACCATACCCGTTCGTGCATATAATATAGTGTTATTTTCGTAATAATTTCAAATCCAGCAATAAGGCCGGCTGTTTCAAAAGCGGTAAAATCTGATTGCCATATAACTAAGTAACTAATAATGAACGTATCAATGGTTGCAGTAAATCTCCAAGTGAATGCTTTTACCAAAGACCTTGATTTGTTACTTTTTGATGACATAGGATTTGTATAAATTCTCTTTTAATCATTATACAAAATATGCTTAAGTTTATCACTTGTTTAAAACTTAAATAATGTAGCAAATTCAATAACATATATGATACTGTACTATTGATACTATATAGTTTATTAGTGTTTTTTTATTTGCAGCTGTAGCTCAGTTGGTTAGAGCGCCTGGTTGTGGACCAGGAGGTCGTCTGTTCAAGTCAGACCAGCTGTACCACTCTTAAAGCATTTTTTTTAAAATTGGATCTTTCATAAAAAGGTGATGATAAATAACTGCTAAAATATGAATACTTACAAGCATTAAAAGAAAAATAGAGGCATTACTATGAATTTTTTCAGATAATTCTACTAATTCAAAGTCAAAGTAATCTAATGATATAGATGTAACAATAAAATTGACACTTTCTCCTGAAAGTAATTTTTTTAATATTCCCGAAATAGTGATTGCAAATAGTGTTATATAAAGCATCCAATGATTTATCTTCGAAATTATTAATTGCCAATTTCTTATCTTGCCGTTTTCAACAGGGGAGATATTAATAGATTTCCAAATTAATCTTAATAATGTTGTGTAAAATAATGCTATACCTAATATTGCGTGAAAGTTTTCAACCGATATCTTAAAATCAGAAAATTCTAAATCGACCAAATAAAAACCAAGAGGAATTTGCAAAAGTAGAACTAAAAAAGTTAGCCAATGAAAAAATATTGAAATTAATCCATATTTACTTTCGCTATTTTTAAAAATCATTATAATTAATGTAACTTATGAACAAGTTTTTTCAATTACTAGTAGTAATAATTTTCTTAGTATCTTCGTTAAGTATTTTTGCTATAGAAATGTCAACTGAAGAGATAATAAAAGGCCGAAAAGCTATGTTTAAACAGAATTATAGTTATGCCAAGAAAATGTCTGCAGCAATTAAAAAAGATGATAAAGAAATGATCACTGGTTTAGCTATAAAAATGTCTGAAAATTATAAAAAATTAATAGAATATTTTCCTGAAGATTCCAAAAGTGGATTTAAAACAGAAGCTCGACCAACGATTTGGGAAAAAAAAGAAGAATTTAATACATTAATGAAGAAGGCAGCAAATGAAGCCAATGATTTTTCAATGATGGTTAATAATTTAATGGGTGATGAACTAAAAGATATCCAAAAGAAAATGATATGGTCACAGTGTAAAAACTGTCACGAAAAATTTAGAATGCCTCATTAACTGGTAATTTTTTGTTTGTGTAAGGTAAAGATAAAGCCATCAAGAATACAACTATCATCAAAATTCCAACCCCTAAATACAAATAAATAAAGTCATTAGTTAGTTCATAACTTTTAGCAATCAATAGGACTGCAATAGGCGCTATTGCAAATGATACTATAAATTTTATTCCATAAACAAGGCCTTGATATTTTTCTGGAGAAAATTTAGCAAGCAGAACATTTTCTGCAGGAAGTATGCTTGAATTAAAGGCAACAGTCATCAGTGCAAAAACAATAAGAAAATAATTAGAAGTTAAGGCAACAACAATCAGTAAAATTGCCTGGCCGAAAATCCCACAAACGTAAATAAACTTTTCAGAATATATGTCAGCGAGGATACCACCAATGTAATTCATAAGGCCACTAATTATATATATAGAAGAAACTGCTATACCAATTTTTGTTGTATTTAAATCGAGACTTTCACTTAAGCGTATATCAATAACTTTTGGGATTGATGTTTGTAAAATTTGAAAAACAAAACCCATACAAGTTATACTTATCATCATAATTAAAATTATTTTTAAATAATCACCACTTGGAGGATTTTCTCTAAACTTTTCTGATAATATATTTTGAATTGGTATTACTTTTGAAACAATATGCCATGTTAGCATTATTCCAATTAATATAGATATTATGCCAGGTATGATGAATGCTGTTTGCCAATTAAAATAATCGATAAAAAATCCAGAACTTAATGCCCCAATCCCTATTCCAACTCCACCAAATATATTGTTAAATCCAAGAGCTCTGCCTGTGGACTTGGAAGAATTGACTACCCATGAAATACCTGCTGGATGATATATTGAGCAAAATAGGCCAAGAATAGATAAATTAATAAATAGCGCTAATTTTGTTGAGCTCATACCGCAGCTTATAGAGGCAACTCCTAGCCCCAAAAACATTATAGCCATCATGCCAGTTCTACTCCAACGGTCACTCATCCAACCCGCAGGTATTGCACCTAGCCCAACAAGTAATGAGCCAAGAAACCATAAATTTAAAAGCTCGTCGTAACTTAAACGCCAATCATCTTCGATTGCTAATACAATGACAAAATAAAAAGCTGCAAACATGTGCATTATAAGGTGGCCTATGGCAGCGTAAAAAGTTGTTAATTTTGCAGTGTATTGACTCATTTTTATTTAATAAATATAGCTTTTTTTTCAATAAATGAGCTAATTTTTATCAATTTTCTTGATTTTAACAAATCATTAAATATTGACTTTTTCTTCAAATTCAGGCATTTCACTCTTAATGATTAATAAATTAATACATCATTATCATATCTAAGTTTGTTAAAAACGTTTTAACAGACAACGACCCCCTATATAAAATATTAAATAAATTTTTTAAGTATCAAATAATTGATACCGTATTATGAATATAAATTATGGAAAAAAATAAAAAGCTAAAAGCTCAGTTGCCCAAAGGGTTTAGAGATAACTCAGAAGATAGTATTGATATCAGGAATCAAGTGATCAATATAATTAGAAATGAATGTGAGCAATTTGGTTTTAAAAATATAGAAACGCCTGCGCTTGAGTATACAGAAGCATTAGGAAAATTTTTGCCTGATGTTGATAGACCTAGTGGAGGAGTATTTTCATTTCAGGATGATGATGGTCAATGGTTATCTATGCGGTATGATTTAACCGCACCTTTAGCCCGGTATGTTGCAGAAAATTATCAATTTATTCCCAAGCCTTTCAAAAGATATCAATTTGGTTCAGTGTGGAGAAATGAAAAGCCAGGACCTGGAAGGTATCGAGAATTTATTCAATTTGATGCTGATGCTATAGGTATTAGTAATAACTATATAGATGCTGAATTGTGTGTAATCGTTGCAAGAATATTCAAAAAAATTGGTTTTAGTGAAAATGAATACAAAATAAAATATTCAAGCAGAATAATTTGGGAAAATCTTTTTAAACAGATTGAAATTGAAGATATGCAAATACCTGCTGTTTTAAGAGCAGTAGATAAATTAGATCGTGTAGGCATTAATGGTGTAAAAGATTTGTTACTAAAAGGACGTGAAGATCAGTCTGGTGATTTTATGGAAGGTGTAAATCTAAAGAACGATCAGGTAAATAAAATTTTAGATTTTATTTCAAATAAAAATTCCAAAGATGATCAGCTAAGTAGTTTTGAGGAATATTTACAGAATTATAAAGATCTACCATTTGAGTTTGATCCAACAGTTGTCAGGGGTTTAGAATATTATACTGGACTTGTTTTTGAAGTTGAGCTTACTACTAAGGTAGTAAATGATAAAGGCAAAGAAGTAATTTTTGGCTCTGTAGCTGGCGGTGGTAGGTATGATAAGTTAATTGCAAGATTTGGCAAAGAAGATGTACCAGCAACAGGGATCTCAATAGGTATAGATCGGCTTATTTATGCGATAGAACAATTTGATAAAATTCAATCAAACAAAAAACCTCTAATTATTATTGCAAATTTAATTCCTGAGCAAATCTCAAATTACTTATCTATTGCAGAAGTTGTTCGTGATGAAGGCTATGCATGTGAAATATTTTATGGATCTAATAACTTAAGTAAACAGCTAAAATATTCTGATAAAAGAAAAGCATCATTAGTAATTATTATTGGAGAAGATGAAATAAAAAATAAAACTATTTCAATAAAAAATTTAACAGTAGGAAAAGAATTATCAAAAAATATTGATAGTCGTGAAGAGTGGAAAGAATTAAAAGCAGGTCAATTTATTATTAATAAAGATGATTTGATAGCTGAATTAAAAAAAATTTTAGGATAATTAATAATGTCTAATACTCAATCTATTCAGGATTTAAACAATATACTAAAAGATTTTTTTCTTTCTGAGGGGTTTAAATATATTGAGCCATCTCTTGTAATTAAGTCAGACATCTATTTCGAAACATCTGGTGAGCAAATTAGAAAAGATATGTTTTCAGTTGTTAGCTCAAAAGAAGAAGAAATGTGCTTGAGGCCTGATTTGACGATTCCAACTTGTCAAAAGTTTTTAGAGGAAAATAAAAAATTTGATCAAGCAAAACTTTGCTATAGTGGTCCCATTTTTAGATCAAGTAGTACAAGCAATTCTATAGAGCTCAATCAGTCTGGAATTGAGATTTTAAATATGAATAGCGATAATGATGGTAATTATAGAGAAGAAATTGAAACAATTAATCTAGCAATTAAAGCATTAAGACATATTAATAAAGAAGATATCGAAATAAATATAGGTAATATTTCACTTTTTATAGAGTTCCTAAGTTGTCTTGACTTACCACAGCGATGGAAAGATAGATTGAGAAGGCACTTTTTTAGAAGAGACTATTTTGAATCTTTACTAAAGCGAATTGAGTCGGGAATTGGTTTTAATGAAATTAGAAAAGAAGATTTATTAAAAACTCATCTTGGAATTGATGCCGATATATCCGATAAAGATTTAAATAATCTACTAGCAAATATCAACCCTATTGAATTTGGAGAGAGGTCAATTGAAGATATCATACGTCGACTAAATATAAAAAGTGAAACAATTATCTCAACAGAAAAGGGAATAGAGATAGCTAAAACTATACGAGAATTTCTTAAAATTGAATGTGATTTAGGTAAATTATCGGAGGCTATTTTAAATGTTACTAATCAAAAAAATATAAATCAATTTGCATCACTAATAAAAATGGCTTTGACTTTTAGTGAAAAAATCAATCAAGGATTAAGTAATAAAAACATTAATTTTAAAACTGATTTTGGACATTCAATTGAATATTACGATGGAATTATGTTTGAAGTAAAAGACAGAAAAAATAAAAATAATAAAATGATTACAGGGGGAAGATATGACTCTCTTCTGTTAAGCTTGGGCTTAAACAACAAAGCTTCAGCAATAGGGTTTGCTGTAAATAATAATAATATTTAATATATGGTTAGCGAAACAAAATTAAAAATTGCTTTTCCAAGTAAGGGTAGACTCAGAAAAGATCTAGAAAAACTACTTAGATTTAAAAAAATTGAATTTGTCGAGGAGGGTAATGAAAGAAATTATATTGCTAAATTAGCTAATCAAAATGACATTTTGATATACTTCATGGGTGCAAAAGAAATAGTGACTCAACTTGATGAAGGGAATATTCATTTGGGCATTACTGGAGATGATCTTGTACAAGAAAAAATTTTAGATTCTGAAGAAAAGGTCACCTCAGAATTAACCTTAGATTTTGGTAAGGCAGATTTAGTAGTAGCAGTTCCTAAGATCTGGCTTGATGTTACCACAATGGCAGATTTGGATGAAATTAGTCATGTCAAAAGAATGAACACTTCGAAACGTCTAAAGGTTGCGACTAAATATATAAATTTGACTAATCGTTTTTTTTCTAAGTGTGGTGTTACTGATTATCGTACAGTTGGTAGTTCGGGATCAACAGAAAATGCTCCATTTAACGGTATCGCAGACATTATCGTTGATATTACTTCTACTGGAGAAACTCTAAAAGCCAACAATTTGAGAATTTTAGACGATGGATTGATACTGAAATCTTCAGCTAATATTTTTAAATCAAAAACTATTAAGTGGACTAATGATCTGGAGATTGTTAGTAATCAATTTTTAAAATCTATTTCATAAACACCATGAAAAAAATAAATAAGCTTGAGACACTATCTCAAGCAGAAATTGATAGAATTATTGAGATGGGATGGGAAGATCGAACAACTTTTGAAGATATTAGAGTTCAATTTGATCTATTAGAAAAAGAAGTTATTGCTTTAATGAAAGCAAATCTGAAACGAACATCTTTTTTAAATTGGCGCAAGCGAGTTCGTGGCAGAAAAACTAAGATAGAGAACTTGTCTGATAGATTTAAGTCAAAAAAACAAAAAAACTAATATACTAATAATTTTTACTAATAAAAATTTGTTCATGACTCTGTAACAATTTTATTGCATAATTTAATTAATAAATATAGCCAATTAAATTTAGGAGGAAAAATGAGCAAGTTTTATGCACTAGGTTCATATACAGACCAGGCTTTAGGAGGGTTTTTAAAGAATCCAAATGAAGATAGAAGTGAAGTTATAAAAACGTTATTTGGTTCAGTTGGAGGCACTGTTATTCTATTTGATATATTAAGAGGGTCTTCTGATTTTATCATGTGTGTTGAAGGTGTCGATTTTGAAACTTTAGCAAGTGTTAAAGTAGCGGTGCAGTCTACTGGAATGATAAAAGATTTTATGGTTTTTGAAACAACAGATATGAATAAAATTGCAACTGGTGCGAGTAATGCTTTATCAAGTTACAGAAAGCCAGGAGAATAACTATGGCAATAACTTGTATAGCTAGATTTCAAGCAAAAGAAGAGTGCTACGATGAACTATATAAATGGATGACAGATCACCTAATTGATATGAAAGAGCATGCAGGTAACTTGAATTGTTATGCCAGTGGAAATAGTGAGTCAGGTTTAATAACTATATATGAAAAATGGAATTCTCAAGAAGATCATGAAGCATATCTAGCGTGGAGAACAGAAGTAGGTCATCTTGAACATGTTGTTTCGCTTCTTGCTACTGATGGACCGGAAATAACTTATGAAGACGTTCTACATGAACACTCAAATGAATAATTATAATTTACTATAATGGAGAGAAAATAATGGAAGCAAAAGATGTGGTACAAAAAGCTTATGACTTGTTTGGATCAGGTGATATGGAAAGTTTTATGAATGAAATTGTTCATGATGACATGACATGGACTTTTCCTGGCGATACAACTAAACACCCATTAGCAGGTGTTCATCAAGGTAAAGAAAGTTGTATGGCTAATTTTGCAAAAATACCCGAAAATTGGAATAATTTTACTGTTAAGCCTATTTCAATGATTAGTGAGGGCAATAAAGTCTTTGCTATAGTAAAAGGTTCGGCTGATGGAATGGACACATTGTTTGGGCATTATTTTGAAATAGAAGATAATAAAACAAAAACTATGATGACTTTTGATGATACCCTATCAATGGTCAATTCAATAAGTAAATAATAACAAAAGGATAAATAAATGAGTTCAATCGAAGTTAAAAGTTTTAGTAATGCTGATGAAGTTAATGAGAACTTTGATAATGCAAAAATTGAGTCTGTAAATGTTGGAGGTCAAAGAGTTAACCGATTGCACTTACAGCCTGGGTGGAAATGGTCTGTTGATGTAAAGCCTTCAGTAGGTACCCATAGTTGTCAAGCAACTCATCTTGGAATAGTTAATTCAGGAACCATTTGTTGCAAGCATGATGATGGAACTGAAATGACGTATACTAAAGGTGATGCATATTCTATTAAACCTGGTCACGATGCATGGGTTGTTGGTGAAGAAGCGGTTGAGGCAATTGAATTTGCAGGAATATGGGGAGAGTAAATATCTCACCTGTTTAATAATTTTAATAAATAGAAAGGACACTGATTATGAATAATTATATTGTAACTCACAAATTTAGATCATTAGAAATGAAAGAGGCTTTTGCTAAAGCTGGTGAAGGTATGTCTGATGAAGATCAAATTAAAGGTATGACCGGCGATAACGCAGCATGTCAAATGAGCTGGACAACCCCAGGTGATTCATTGGCAATGTTTTGTTTCTGGAAAGCGAATAGTCCTGATGATGTTAATCAAATGTTAGCGGATTATGACGAGTTTTTTGAACCGCACCAGTTTGAATTAACAGACGAGCCATTCAACTTTGTTAGATAAATATATTATACTAGATATAAAAAAACCCGGCTAAGCCGGGTTTTTTTCATTAAGCAATAAAACTTGGGTTACATCATGCCGCCCATGCCGCCCATGCCGCCCATGCCGCCCATGTCAGGCATTGCAGGCGCTGCAGCAGATTTATCTTCTGGTGCATCAGCAATCAATGCTTCAGTGGTAATAAGCACCCCGGCAACAGAACCAGCATTTTGTAAGCTCGTTCTAACAACTTTAGTTGGATCTATAATTCCAGCTTTGAACATATCTACGAACTTATCATCCTGAGCATCGTATCCAACTGTTGTTGATTTTTCCTCTCTTAGTTTTCCAACAATAACGGGACCATCAACACCAGCATTGTTAGATATTGTTCTAATTGGAGCTTCTAGCGCTCTACGAACAATATCAACCCCAGCTTTTTGATCAGAGTTTGATGTTTTAACCTTATCTAGAGAGCTTGCTGCTTTTAATAAAGCAAGACCACCACCTGGTACAATACCTTCCTCAACTGCAGCACGAGTTGCATTTAATGCATCATCAACACGATCTTTTCTCTCTTTAACTTCAACTTCTGTAGCGCCACCAACTTTAATAACAGCTACTCCACCTGCAAGTTTTGCAAGTCTTTCTTGAAGTTTTTCTCTATCGTAATCAGATGAAGTTTCTTCAATTTGTTTTCTAATTTGAGAACAACGAGCTTGAATATCAGCTTTTGTTCCAGCGCCATTCACTACAGTCGTATTTTCTTTATCAATACTAACTCTTTTCGCAGTTCCTAAATCATTAATGGTAACATTCTCTAGTTTAATGCCAAGTTCCTCAGAAATTACTTGGCCACCAGTCAAGATAGATAGATCTTCTAGCATTGCCTTTCTTCTATCACCAAAACCTGGAGCTTTAACCGCGGCTATTTTAAGACCACCACGCAGCTTATTAACCACTAGTGTTGCCAAAGCTTCACCTTCAACATCCTCAGCAATAATTACAAGAGGTCTTCCAGCTTGCACCACCGCTTCCAGTAAAGGTAACATTGGTTGTAAGTTTGTGAGCTTCTTTTCATGAAGAAGAATGAAAGCATTTTCAAGTTCAGCAGTCATTTTTTCTGGATTTGTAACAAAGTATGGCGACAAATAACCTCTATCAAATTGCATACCTTCAACAACATCAAGCTCTGTCTCTAAACCTTTTGCTTCCTCAACAGTAATAACTCCCTCGTTACCAACTTTATCCATTGCTTTGGCAATCATATCACCGACATCTGAGTCACCATTTGCTGAAATAGATCCAACTTGAGCAACTTCTGCACTAGTTTTTACTTTTTTAGAACTTGTTTTAATCGCAGAATTTGCAGCTTCAATGGCAGCGTCTACGCCTCGTCTTAAATCCATAGGATTCATGCCAGCAGCAACAAACTTTAAACCCTCTGTAACGATAGCTCTAGTTAGTACTGTAGCTGTGGTCGTTCCGTCTCCAGCAACATCATTGGTTTTACTGGCAGCTTCGCGAACCATTTGAGCTCCCATATTTTCAAACTTATCTTTAAGTTCGATTTCTTTTGCAACAGATACACCGTCTTTAGTGCTTTTTGGTGCGCCAAATGATTTATCCATTACTACGTTTCGACCTTTTGGTCCTAGTGTTACTGCAACTGCATCAGCAAGTACATTGACGCCTTTAAGCATTTTATTTCTTGCTTCAGTACTAAAATGAATTTCTTTACCAGACATTATTTATTCTCCTTATATTATAAAAAATTATTTTTTCTTTTTCTTACTTTTTGGTTTTGAGTCTGAGATTATTCCCATAATATCTGACTCCTTCATGATACAAAGCTCTTCACCATCAACCTTTACTTCTGTACCAGACCACTTACCAAACAAAACTTTGTCTCCAATCTTGACATCTAATGGAGTTACTTTTCCGTCTTCAGATTTTGCACCAGATCCAACGGCCACGATGAGACCTTCCTGAGGTTTTTCTTGTGCTGTGTCAGGAATTATAATACCTCCAGCTGTCTTTTCTTCACTTTCCAATCTTTTTACCAACACTCTGTCGTGTAGAGGACTAAAATTCATTATGCATTCTCCTAAATAAAATTAATATTTACTGATGATTTCACTCAGTTCATGTAGGCATATAGTGATCCACATTAGTCATGTCAAGGCCTCAGATTTTAGTATCTAAGTATATGAATTATAATGATTTTATTTTTGATTTAAGCGGTTTCACCTTCACCACCGTCAATAACAATATTTTGCCCTGTGGTAAAAGAACCTGCTTCTGAGGCAAGAAAAACGGCTGCCCCAGCTATTTCGTCTGGCATACCAATTCTTTTAAGGGCAGACTTGTTTGTTTGGGTTTTTAGTATTGCTTCATTTTCCCACAATGCTCTTGCGAAATCAGTTTTAATTAATCCAGGTGATATACAATTTGCTCTAATTCCTTTTGGTCCATATTCAACAGAAATATTTCTTGCTAACTGAGAGTCAGCGGCTTTAGAAATTGCATAAGCTCCTAATAAAGAATTACCATGTAAGCCAGCAATTGAAGAAATTATTATAATTGATCCATTTTTGTTTTTAACCATGTCAGGAATTACCATATTGCATAACCAAAAATTACTTTGAACATTTGATCGCATAATTTTTTCAAATGCGGAATCAGGAGTATTTATAGAGGGACCAAAATAAGGGTTGATAGCGGCATTGCAGACAAGTATGTCAATATCCCCACACCATGCCATTGACTCTTTATGCATCTTTTCTAATTGATCCTTATCAGATATATTGCAAGCCAGAGCAATTGCGGTGTCAGAACCATAAGTATCGTTTATTTCTTTTGCCGCTTCCTCACAGGCATCAATTTTTCTACTAGTTATAACAACTTTAGCACCATGTTCTGCCAAACGGATAGCAGTAGCTTTTCCAATACCTCTTGAGGAGCCAGTAATTATTGCTTTTTTTCCAGATAAATTGAACAAAGTAGACATAACAAGTATAATTAAGTTTTAAAAATTAATTATAGTTTAACAGAAGCAAATTATACAAGTAAATTTTGATGGAAATCCAAAATATATCAGACACCTATGAATATAGTGCTCGTTACTCGGTTATACTTTGTGATCTATGGGGTGTGATTCATAATGGTGAAAAAATTCACAAACACAGTCAAGATTTTTTAGAAAAAGTTAAAAACGATGGTAAAAAAATTATTCTTATATCCAATGCACCCAGACCTAACTTTACAGTTGAGGAACAATTAAGAAATAAATTAGGTTTAAGTAGCGATCTATATGATTATGTCGTTACTTCAGGAGATATTACTGCCATGCAACTTAATAAAAAGAATACAGAAAAAAATTATTATCATATTGGGCCTGATAAAGATAAAGATTTGCTGTCAATCATTGAACTGAGTCAAAAAAAAGAAATTTATTCCTCAGATTTTATTCTTTGTACTGGCATAAATGATGACTTATCAGATCCTAATAATGGTCCAGTAGAGTCAGCTAATGATTATTTAAAAATTTTAGAAGAAATCCACAAACTAAAACTTGAAATGGTTTGTGCAAACCCAGATAAAATAGTCTATCGAGGTGATACAAAAATAGATTGTGCTGGAGCAGTTGCATTAAAATATGAAAAAATGGGTGGAAAAGTAAAATATTTTGGCAAACCTCATATTGAAATATACGAACATATATTAACTGAATTAAATAAAGATGAACCTGAAATTGAAAAAAAAGATCTTCTTGCAATAGGAGATAGTTTTTCTACTGATATTTTAGGTGCCAATAATTTTAATATTGATGCATTATTTATAAAATCAGGGATCCATCATAAAGAAATTAATGAAACCAATGATATTAATGTTATAGCAAAGAGATATTTATCGACACTACCTGCAAAGTTAATTACATCAAATAATTTATGAATAAATTAAAAATATTTACTAATCATAAAAAAATTTCAAAAAAATTTCATAAATCTTCATTGGTTATTGGAAATTTTGATGGTGTTCATTGTGGACATAAAAAAGTAATTCAATTAGCAAAAAACATTTCTAAAAAAAACAAAAACTATCTAGGGGTAATGATGTTTGATCCACATCCACGCGAATATTTCTCAAAGGAAAAGCGTTTTTTACTTTCATCTAATGACAATAAATTTGAAATACTAGATAGCCTTGGAGTTAACTTTGTAATTGTTCTAAAATTTAATAAGCAATTAGCTTCAATGTCTGCATTAGATTTTTGTAAAAAAATCTTGTTAAAAAATTGTAATATGCAACATATTTTTACTGGAAAAAATTTCAGATTTGGAAAAAATAGGATTGGAGATTTAAATTATTTAAAAGATTTCGGATTAAAAAATGGTTTTGAAGTAACTGGGTCTGAACTTCATAGAATTAAGGGTAGTAAAAAAATTTTTTCATCAACAAACATAAGAGAGTTTATTAAAAAAGGAAAAATTAAAGAGGCTAATAAATTTTTAGGCCATCCATGGGCTGTATCAGGAAGAGTAATAGCTGGAGATAAAAGGGGTAGACTGATTGGATTTCCAACAGCCAATATATCTACAGAAAAATATATTTATCCTAAGTTTGGGGTCTATGCAGTTGAAGTATTGTTCCTTTCAGGAAGGTATAAAGGGAAGCAAAAAAAGGGAGTCGCAAACTTTGGTCTTAGACCAACTTTCGGAAAAAAATCCGCAGTTTTAGAGGTGCATTTGTTTAGTTTTAAATTGAATATTTATAAAACTGCATTAAAAGTAAGTTTTATTGATTATGTGAGACCTGAGAAAAAGTTTTCAGGAATTACTTCACTTAAAAATCAAATTAAAAAAGATATTAGCAAAGCAAAGAAAATTTTAAATTAAGATCAATTAATTATGACGGCTAAAGATGAAAATATAGATTTTAGCGAAAGTTTATTTCTACCCAAAACAGATTTTGCAATGCGAGCAGGTTTGCCTGAGCAAGAACCAAAAATACTGCAACAGTGGTCTGAAAAAGAAATCTATAAAAACTTAAGATCTAATTCAAAATCTAAAGAAAAATTTATCCTTCATGATGGGCCACCTTATGCTAATGGACATTTACATATTGGTCATGCTCTAAACAAGATTTTAAAAGATTTCGTAGTAAGATCTCAACAAATGTTAGGAAAAGATTCTTCTTATATTCCTGGATGGGATTGTCATGGCCTCCCAATTGAATGGAAAATTGAGGAGGAATATAGAAAAAAAGGATTAAATAAAGATGAAGTTGATATTGTTCAGTTTAGAAAAGAGTGCAGGGACTTTGCTAATAAGTGGATTGATATTCAAAGAGAAGAATTTATTAGACTTGGAATTACAGGTGATTGGTATGCTCCTTATACCACAATGGCTCATAAGTCTGAGGCAATAATTGTTAAAGAATTTTTTAAGTTTTTAGAAAATAAAGGACTTTATAGGGGTTCAAAACCTGTTATGTGGTCAACAGTTGAAAAAACAGCTTTAGCTGAAGCCGAACTTGAGTACCGAGAGCATAAATCTATTACAATTTATACAAAATTTCCAATTAAGAAGGCAAATGATCCAGATCTCATAGATGCATCAGTAGTAATTTGGACTACAACCCCATGGACAATTCCCGGCAACCGAGCTTTGGCATTTAGTAAAGATATCTCCTATAGTCTATATAAAGTTATTAAGGTAATCGAGGGTTCTCACAGTGTAGAAGGTGATCAAGTTGTTATTGCTGATCAACTGTCAGATCAATTTAAAGAAAATTGTAAAATTGAAACGTTTGAAAAAATTAAATCGATTAAAGATGTTTCGAAGATCATTTGCAGGCATCCATTTAATGGATTTGGCTATGATTTTGATGTAAATTTATATCATGCTGAATTTGTCACCTTAGAGCAAGGTACCGGATTTGTTCATATTGCTCCTGGTCACGGTCCAGATGATTACGAATTAGGTAAAGCTAATGGTGTAGAAATTCCTGAAACAGTTGATAGGGATGGTATCTATTTTGATCATGTTCCAATGTTTGCGGGAAAAAAAATATTTAATGATGATGGTACAGATGGAGAAGCTAATGTTGCCATTATTATAGAACTCAGAAAAAATAATGCATTGAGTGGCAAAGGTTCTGTAAGGCATAGTTACCCACATTCATGGCGATCTAAAGCACCAGTTATTTTTAGAAACACTCCTCAATGGTTTATTAGTATGGAGACTAATGATTTAAGAAAAAAAGCTCTCGATGCTATTGAAAAAGTAAACTGGTATCCATCTCAAGGAAAAAACCGCATTTTGTCGATGATTGAGAATAGACCAGATTGGGTTGTATCGAGGCAAAGAGCTTGGGGTGTTCCACTGTCAATATTTTACAATAAAGCAACTGGACAACCATTGGTTGATTCAAAGCTTAATGAAAGAATTGTAAAAATGTATGAAGAAAATGGATGTGATATTTGGTTTGAAAAATCAATAGAGGAACTTCTTGGAAATGAATATAATGCAGATGATTATGAGAAAGTTGATGACATTTTAGATGTATGGTTCGACTCAGGTTGCACTCATGCCTTCGTACTTGAAGGGAAAGAAGATCAAATTTGGCCAGCATCAATATATTTAGAGGGTACAGATCAGCACAGAGGCTGGTTCCATTCTTCATTATTAGAGTCATGTGGAACTAGAGGCGTGGCGCCATATGAGTCAGTTTTAACTCATGGGTTTGTTCTGCATGAAGATGGCAATAAAATGAGTAAGTCTTCTTCAAACATTGTACCTCCAGCTGAAATTGTTGAAAAATCAGGCGCTGATATTTTGCGATTGTGGGTTGCTAGTAGTGATTACTCTGAAGATCTTAAAATTGGTCCAGAAATAATTAAAAGTAACGTGGATAGCTATCGAAGACTAAGGAATACGCTAAGATTTATTCTAGGTAATTTAAATGACTTCAGTGAAGATGAAAAAGTCAAATTTTTAGACCTGCCGGAATTAGACCAATATATTCTTCACAAACTGGCTCATTTAGAAGATGAAGTATTAAAAAGCTATCAATCATTTGAATATCAGAGAGTGTTTTCAGCAATTTTTAATTTCTGTACAAATGAACTTTCGTCATTCTATTTTGATGTACGTAAAGACAGCTTGTATTGTGATCACCGAAATAGTCTTGCAAGAAAAGCAACAAGAACTGTACTTGATATTTTATTTAATCATTTACTGAAACTTTTAGCTCCAATTTTATGCTTTACCACTGAAGAAGCATGGCAAAGTCGTTTAGGAACAAATAGTTCAATTCATAACCAAGATTTTCCTAGTAGTAATCAAAGTTGGATAAATAAAGATTTATCTTCAAAATGGGATTATCTTAAATCAATTAGAAAAAATGTTAATGGTGCTATTGAAATTGAGCGAAAAAATAAATTAATAGGATCTAGCCTAGAAGCAGATGTTGAAATCAACTTAGTGAATGCAGATGAAATGCTTAAAATTGATGTTAGGGGTTTAGAAGATATCTGTATTGTATCTAAGTTAAAGGTTGTGCATTCAAAGAATTTAGATAACTGCTTTGAATCTTCAGATTTAAAGGGCATTGGAGTAAAAATTTCAAAAGTTGCTGGTAGTAAATGTAATCGCTGCTGGAAATATTTTGAAGTCCTTAATGATGAGGGTATTTGTCAAAGATGTACTGAGGCAATAAAATGATATATGAATATTAAATATAAATATTTTTATTTATTCATAATATTCTTTGTACTTGTTGATCAGGGAACCAAACTGTTTATTATAAATTTTTTTAATATAGATACTGATCTTTTAATTAATGAGTTTTTACTTAAGGCAAACGATTACTTAAATATAGTCATTGTCTGGAATAAAGGGTTTGCATTTGGAATGTTACAAAATAGTATTTTCAATAGTAATATTTTGAATATTTTTTTAATACTATCAGTAATAATTTTCTTATTTTTTTATGTGCGTATACTTAATGAAAAATACTATTTTTATTTATTCAGCATGATAATTGGTGGAGCAATTGGCAATTTGATTGATAGAGTTTTATATGGGGCAGTTGTAGATTTCATTGATTTACATTATCAGAATTTACATTGGTATGTGTTTAATATTGCTGATATATATATTTCAATAGGGTGCATCTTATTAATATTATTTGAAATTAAAAAAAAACTAACAAATCATGACTAAATTAAAAAAACTAACAATAATTCTATTATTTTTATTAATTTCAGGTTGTGGGGGTGGCAATACGATTAACGACATTAAGACTCTAGAACAAAAGGCTTTAGAGATACCTCCTAATTTTGATCTGAAACCTCCATCTGATAATGATGAGAATAAAAATCAGAGTGATACATCAAGTGAGAGTCAAACTAGTGATTTAAATGACATTTTAAAGACCAATACTGAAATTCAGGAAGAAAAATCAAGTGAAACTGATGGTGAGCTTCTAGATATTCTTATAGGTGATTCAACCAATTAAATTTTACTAAATATTAAATATTAATATGTTTAAATTTTTTCAAAATAGTTACTGGGCAATTTGGGCTTACGTTGGTTCTGTCACAATTCTTGTGTCTATTTGGCTGCAGGTACAGATTGATGTAAAAATTAACTATTGGTTTGGTGAATTTTACGATTTAATTCAAAAAGCACTAGGGGCTCCTAATGCTGTTAGCCTGAATGAATATTTTGCTTCATTGCTAACCTTTGGTCAGTTCGCAGCTATGTGGATTGGATTATCGCTTTTTTCTTCTTTTTTCACCTCACATTTTTTATTTAGATGGCGAGCCAGCATGGTGGAGTATTATCACAGCGTATATGACAAAGCTCGACAAATAGAGGGAGCGTCTCAGCGTGTTCAAGAAGATACAATAAAATTTAGCAGAATTATGGAAACTTTAGGAACTAGTTTTTTTGAGGCAATATTGGTTCTTTTTGAGTTTTTTCCAATTCTCATGACAATTTCAATTGGATTACCAATATTGTGGTTTGGTGATTGGGAATATGGATTAGTTGTAGGGGCATTTGCGTGGTCAGTTGGTGGAACACTTTTTATGATACTTTTAGCTTGGATCTTAAGACTTGTAGGCATTGAGTATGATTTGCAAAAAAAGGAAGCGGCATACAGAAAAATATTAGTAATTGCTGAAGACGATGGCAGTGTGAGACCAAAATCGTTAAATGAATTGTTTGAGGGAGTTAGGTCAATTCATTACAAGAGTTATTTAAACTATTTTTATTTCAATATTGGTAGGTTAGCATACCTACAAGCTAATGTACTTTCGGCTTATATTCTAATTGCCCCTGCAATAGTTGCCGGGGTAATGACATTAGGTGTAATGCAACAACTTGTTAGGGCTTTTGGAAGAGTTGAAGCTTCAATGCAATATTTATTCAATTCCTGGCCAACACTAATTGAACTAGCTAGTGTGTATAAAAGGCTAAGAGAATTTGAGCAAAAATTAGAAAATTTAGAAGAAGAAATAAGAGTTTAAATTTGAGCGACGCTTATCAAATAATAAAACAAAATATTGTTGAAAAAAAATATCCTTTTTTGGATGTAGAAAATTTAAAAAAACAGCATCTTAAAGAAAAAAATAACTTAGATTTTACATTTAAAAACTACATCATTATTGGTATAGGTGGCTCGTCCCAAGGATCTAAAGCAGTATCAAGTATTTTACGTAACGACAACATCTTTTATTTTGATCATCTAAGTTCTAAGCAAATTGAAAAAACTTTACTAGCAGTTGATTTACTATCAACAGGATTTATATTTATTTCAAAATCCGGAAATACATCTGAAGTTTTAACTTTATTTGACCATTTGGTCGATGAATTAAAAAGTAAATTAGACTTAACAAAGCATTTTCTTGTAATTACAGAAAAAAATACTGCACCATTATATAGCCTTGCTGTACATATGGGAATTTCAATTATTGAGCATGATAAAAATATTGGAGGTAGATTTTCAATTTTTTCTCATACAGGATTAATTCCTATTTCATTAATTTCAAACAATGTAGAGCAACTTTTTCTAGGATTAGAAAAGTCTTTAGATAATTTTATTAATAATGATTATGAAATTATTGATATAAGCCCCTTATCCATGGCCAATAAGAAATACGAACTTATAAGCAATGGAAAAAAAATTAGTGTAATGCTTTTTTATGGAGATGAACTAGTAGAACTAGGAAATTGGTTAAAGCAACTTTTTGCTGAAAGCTTAGGAAAGCAAAATTTTGGTTATTTGCCGATTGTTTCAAAAATGACACAAGATCAGCATAGTCTTTTGCAGCTTTATCTAGATGGACCAAGAGATAAGTTTTTTGAAATATATTCATCTGATTATATTGATAGCAATGACTTTATAAATATTACCCTTTCTAACCACAAAGAAGCAATGATTAAGACTTTAGAAAGTGAAAATTTGCCAATAATAAGAGTTGATAGCTATGAGGTTGAAAATAGTAAAAAAATATTACCTCAACTTGGATACATATTTTCAAACTCAATATTGGAAGTCCTCTTACTTTCTGAACTTGGTAGAGTTGATCCATTTGGACAAGATGCTGTAGAAAAACAGAAAAATTTTTTAAAATAATTACTTTACTTTATAGAAACTAAATCTAGTTATTCCCAATTCTTTTGTTCTTAATAGATCAAGTTCATCATAAGTAAAACTAGACTCATTTATATGCTGCTCCACTAATATTATCTTATTTTTTGAAAGAATTTTTTTCCTAAGTATATTTTTGATAGACTTAAATTCTAGTTTTTTTTGGTAGGGTGGATCTAAAAAAACTAAATCAATTTCATTTTCTATATCCGTTTCAGATAGGGCAGTAGCATCTTTTGAAATAACATCTACCTCAGAATTAAACTTTAGTTTCTCAATATTCTTGTATATTAAATCCGTCATATATTGATCATTTTCAACTAAGAGAGCTTTTTTTGCCCCTCTGGAAATTGCTTCAAATGCAAATGCACCTGTTCCAGCAAATAAATCTAATATTATTGAATCTTTTAATTTAAAGCCAAATTCTGACAGCTCTTTACTATGTAATAGAATATTAAAAATCGTTTCCCTATTTTTATCGGTCATAGGTCTTGCAATATTCTTACGTGGAGCTAATAGCTTGTGACCTCTTTTGCTTCCAGAAATTATTCTCATATCAATTTTATTTTTGCTACTTCACCTTTTATAAGATTATTCAATTTGTATGGTCCATATGCGACTCTAATTAAGCGCGTTACACTCATACCAAAATATTCAAAAATATTTCTTATTTCTCTATTTTTACCCTCTGTTAGGGACATAGTAAGCCACGTATAGGAATTAGACTCATTGTCTATTTTTGCATCAATTGGCCTATATTGTATTGTTTTTATTTTAAGTCCTTTTCTTAGCTTTAAAACTATATCCTTATTTACTTTACCATATACTCTAACTCTATAAATTCGCTTCCAGTTATTATTAGGGAGCTCCATTTTTCTTTTAATATCTCCACTATTTGTCATCAGTAAAAGACCTTCTGAGTCATAATCTAATCTGCCTACAGTAATCATATTTTCAAATTTTTTTGGTAAATTATCAAAAATAGTGTTTCTATTTTTGGGATCACTATGCGTTACTAAAAAACCTCTAGGCTTGTAATATTTGTATAGCTGTATTTGTTGTTTAAAATTAATTTTCTTATTATCTAAAAGGATTGTATTAGCAGATGTAACATTTACGTTAGGTTTATATATTATTGTCTCATCAATTTTAACTCTTCCATCTAGAATTAATTTTTCCACTTCTCTTCTAGAATATTTTGTATCTCTTGCGATAACTTTTGCAATACGTTCAGAATTTGTATTATTTTTCATATTTCATAGTTATTATTTCAAATTTATATCATATAGTATTTCTTAATGACATACTCAGAGAACATAATGCTTGAGGCTATCAAATGTGCTAAACAAGCAAAGTTACGTGGTGAGGTACCAGTTGGAGCTATAGTTTATAACCCTAAAACACGTGAAGTAGTTGCAAAATCTTCTAATCAAACATACAAGGGCTTTGATCCTACCGCGCATGCTGAAATCAATGTTATTAGGGAGGCTTGTGAAAAACTAAAAAGAGTTAGATTAAGCGAGTTTGACTTATATGTAACTTTAGAGCCATGTATCATGTGTGCAGCAGCAATATCTCAAGCTAGAATAAGAAGATTGTACTTTGGGTCAGATGATCTAAAATATGGATCTATTAATGGTAATATTAACTATTTTCAAAGAGAAAATACAAATCATTTACCAGAAATTTATGATAATATTTGCAGCGAAAGCTGTAATAAGCTATTAACAGATTTTTTTAAGGAACGAAGATAAATATGACAATTTCAGAAAAAGCCCAGAAAACAACTGAGCGTCTAGAAAAATTTATGGATAAGCATGTTTATCCAAATAATAATACATACCACAAGCAAATTGAAGATTTTGGAGACAATAGGTGGCAAGTAGTTCCTATAATTGAAGACCTTAAAAAAGAGGCAAAGAAAGAAGATCTATGGAATCTTTTTTTGCCGGATAGTGATCTCGGTCATGGCTTAACAAATGCAGAATATGCTCCAATGTGTGAAATTATGGGAAGAGCTATATGGTCTGCAGAAGTATTTAATTGCTCGGCGCCTGATACTGGCAACATGGAGGTATTAGTCCGATATGGTACTGATGAGCAAAAAAACAAATACTTAAATCCGCTATTAGAAGGTAAAACTAGGTCAGCTTTTGCAATGACTGAGCCTGATGTTGCATCGTCTGATGCTACAAATATTACTAGTGAAATAAAAAAAGACGGAAATCAATATGTTATAAATGGAACTAAGTGGTGGACCTCAGGTGCCATGGACCCAAGATGTGATTTTTATATTTTTATGGGTAAAACTGATCCAAATAATGCAGACATTCATAAACAACAATCAATGATATTAGTTGATAAAGATACTCCAGGTATAACAATTAAACGTCATCTTCCCGTCTTTGGATTTGATGATGCACCTCATGGACACGCTGAAATTGAATTTAAGGATGTTAAAGTTCCTCCAGAAAATATGTTACTTGGTGAAGGAAGAGGATTTGAAATAGCACAAGGACGACTTGGCCCAGGAAGAATTCACCATTGTATGAGAACTATTGGGTTAGCTGAAGCAGCTCTAGAGTCTATGTGTAAAAGACTAATGACAAGAAAAGCTTTTGGTAAAGAGTTAGTGCGGCATTCTGTTTGGCAAGAAAGAATTGCAGATGCAAGGATTAATATTGAGATGACCCGACTTTTGACTTTAAAAGCAGCAAAGATGATGGATGAAGTAGGTAACAAAGTTGCAAAGAATGAAATTGCAATGATAAAAGTGGCAGCTCCAATTATGGCTTTGAAAATTATTGATGATGCAATTCAAGCTTACGGTGGTGCGGGAGTGACAACTGATCCTAGACTTGCTCAAGCTTATGCAGGCATGAGAACACTAAGACTTGCTGATGGACCAGATGAGGTACACAGACTAACCATTGCAAGGAATGAGCTAAAAAAATATTTGTAGTTTATGAGCGAGGTTCCGAGCGATATACAAAAATTATCTTTTGAAAAAGCTTTAGCTGAATTAGAAGAAATTGTGGACAATCTAGAGAGTGGGTCAACCGACTTGGAAAAATCTATTGAATTTTATACTAGAGGTTCCTATCTCAAGGCGCATTGCCAACAAAAATTAGATGATGCAGTGCTTAAACTTGAAGAAATTAAATTATCTTCAGACGGCAAAGTTTCAAAAAAAGAAATTGATTAATGCAAGCCTTTGAAATTGAGGCAGTTCACAATAAGTTTACAAAAAAATTTAATGTAGAACTTTATAAATATTTCACAAAAAAAAACAGCTTACTTAATGAGTCAATTAACTACTCAATTATGGCTGGCGGTAAAAGATTTAGACCATTTCTAATTTATATCTTTTCTAAAGCTTTTAATATTAGTACATCAACTTCTATCAAGATTGGAATTTCAGTGGAAATGTTACATAATTATTCACTGGTACACGATGATTTGCCCGCAATGGATAATGATAATTATAGACGAGGAAAAAAAACTACTCACTTCAAATATAATGAATATATAGCCATTCTTGCTGGGTGCGGGCTGTTGACAATGTCTTATCAAGTCTTATCAAGCTCTATTAAAGTTGGAAGCAAAAAAAAAATAGCTCTAATCAAAAGATTAACTGAAATTTCAGGAGATGATGGTCTACTTCAAGGGCAGTTTGAAGATTTATCTAGTAACTCAATTAAATACCAAAATCGAATTAGAATAAATAAGTTAAAGACTGGTTTATTGATGTCTTATTGCACAGAGGCAGTTGGTATTATCGCAGGGCGCAACAAACTTGAATTAAAGTTACTAAGGCAGGTTGGACTTAATATTGGGGAAATTTTTCAAATAAGCGATGATTTTAATGATGAGCCAAAAATGTCAACTAAAGAAAAAAAGTACCTTATTCAATATAGATTACAAATCTTTTCGCAAACACTTAGGTCATTGAAAAAATTGGGAATTAAGAATAATCAAGTTTATGATCTTCTTGATTATTTAATGGAATTAAAAGTTTAACCACATTGCGCTCTATTGCGCATAATTTGATCAGCAAGGACTAAAGCCATCATAGCTTCGGCGATGGGAACAGCACGGAGTCCAACACAAGGGTCATGACGGCCTCTGGTAGATATTGTTGTATTTTTAAGTTTTTCATTAATTGTTTTTTGCGACTTGAGTATTGATGAAGTTGGTTTTACTGATACAGAAATATCAATTTCTTGACTCGTAGAAATGCCTCCTAATATTCCACCGGCATTGTTTGAACTAAAAATGATATTTTTTCCCTTAGTTCTAATTTCATCGGAATTTTTATCACCAGTAATAGTAGCCGCTTCCATTCCTAAACCTATTTCAACTCCCTTTACGGCATTTATACTCATCATAGCTGCTGCCAATTCAGTATCAAGCTTCCCGTAAATTGGCTCACCAATACCTGAAGGCAATCCTTGCGCATTTACTCTAATTATTGCTCCGACTGAAAGACCTTTTTTTCTAATTAAATCTAAATATTCCTCCCAAACCTGAACAATTTTTTTATCTGGGCAAAAAAAGGGATTTGAATTAACAGAATTCCAGTTGAAATTTCTTGGGTTAATACTTAGAGCACCAACTTGTGTGACTGCACCTCTAATTTTTATATCCTTTTTGAGTATATGTTTAATTACTTTTCGAGCAATTGCTCCAGCCGCAACTCGAGTTGCTGTTTCTCGAGCAGATGATCTACCGCCACCTCGATAATCGCGGATTCCATACTTAAGAAAATAACTTAAATCAGCGTGCCCTGGTCTAAATTTATTTTTGATATCGCCATAGTCTTTAGACTTTTGATCCTTATTATAAATTATAAGAGAAATAGGCGTACCAGTTGTTTTTCCTTTGAATACTCCAGATAATATTTCAACCTTATCATCCTCCTTGCGCTGAGTAACAAATTTTGATGTGCCAGGTTTTCTTAAATCTAAATATTTTTGAATATCTTTTTCATTCAAACTAATAAGCGGTGGGCAGCCATCAATTATACATCCAATAGCTTTTCCATGGCTTTCGCCCCAAGTAGTAACTTTGAACAATTTTCCAAAAGAGTTATGTGACATTAATGGTCCCTAATTAATAAATAGTTTATTAGGTTATCAAGATACACCTTATCTGAATCTCCCTCAAATCTTTTAATGTTTTTCTGGGCTTTTTTTAGATATTTAGTCATAAATTTTAAGGATTCCGATTTAGTATTAGATACTTTCATTATTTTTAAAACTTTAACGAAGTCGTTCTTGTTTCTAGATTTTTTACTTAAGATTTTATTTAGATAATTTTGATTTATTTTTGAAGAACTTTTAAAACAATGAATTAGTGGGTAAGTAATTTTGCCTTCATAAAAATCTTTTCCAATATTTTTACCCATTTTTTTTGAATCACCAAAATAGTCTAAATAATCATCAGACAGTTGGAAAGCCATTCCAAAATTTTTACCAAAGTTTTTTAGTTGAATTTGAATTTTATTATTTTTTTTTGCGAGAATTGCAGGTAAATAACATGAAACACTAAATAATTCAGCAGTTTTAGCAAAAATTAATTTTAAGTATTCTTTTTCACTTAATGATGCATTTGATATGTTATTTGCATCTTGAATTTGTCCTCTTGCCAAAATCAATGAGGTCTCAGACAAAATTTCTAATACTTTTATAGATTTATCTTTTACCATCAGTTTAAATGATTTACTGAGTAAATAATCTCCTATGAGAATACTAAGTTTGTTACCCCATATAATATTGGCCGCTTCTTTTCCTCTTCGAACAATTGCATCGTCAATAACGTCATCATGCAGAAGAGTTGCATTGTGAATAAATTCTATGCAGACAGCCAAGTTATAATGTGCTGTTCCATTATATTTTAACATTTTTGCAATAAGTAGTGTGAGTAGAGGACGGATTTTTTTACTTTTCCCCGTTAAAAGGTGTGAAGCAATTTCAGTTACTATAACCTCATTATCTTGAATATTTTTTTTAATCTCATTATTAAGTCTTTTTACTGAAGTACCCAAATGATTAGCCAAGCTATCCATTGGATTTGTGGAAGTTTTTGACTTTTTATGTGTTTCATTCATAAAGCAAATTAGTTATAGTATAGTTTCGAAAAAAAATATTAATTTTTTAGATATAGCCTGAAAATATGAGTTTAAGTAGATTTAATCCATTTAAGAAAAAAACCAATATTAACGTTGTTAGTTTGCGAGGAGTTATTGGTGATATGGGGCGTTTTAGTAAAGGTTTAACAATTGAAAATACTGCGCCAATTCTTGAAAAAGCATTTAGTTCTAAAAAGCCAAAATTAGTAGTTATTCAAATTAATTCTCCTGGTGGTTCACCAGTTCAATCAGAGTTAATTTACAATAAGATCAGAGCCCTTGCAGAAAAAAATAACGTTAAAGTTCTTACAGTTGCTGAAGATGTTGCTGCTAGCGGTGGCTATATGTTAATGTGCTCTGGCGACGAATTACTAGCCAATAAAAGCTCAATAGTTGGAAGTATTGGAGTTATTAGTGCGTCTTTTGGATTTAAAGACTTAATTGAGAAAATTGGGGTACAAAGAAGAGTATTTACAGCAGGTGAAAATAAATCATTTCTTGATCCATTCCAGGAAGTAAAAGAAAAAGATGTTGAAAAACTTATAAAGGTTCAAAAAAGTATTTTTGAAAATTTTAAAGCTCTAGTTGAGAAGAATCGAAAAGGTAAGATTGATCCCAATCAAGTTTGTAATGGTGAATTTTGGACAGGAGATCAAGCACTTGAACTAGGTTTAATAGACTCTAATGAAACGTTAACTTCGTATCTAAATAAAAATTTCGGCAAAAAGTATACGCTAAGACCAATTGAGTCTAAAAAATCTTTCTTAAAGGGTCTTTTTTCAGCTAAGGGTTCTGCTTATGATGGTGTAACAGGATTGCTTGAGACATTGTATGAAGAAGCTTTCTGGAGCCGCTATGGGCGTTGATAAAAGTGACGATTTAGTTGCTTTGTGTAAACGTAGAGGTTTTATTTTTCAATCTGATGAAATTTATGGTGGTCAAAAAGGATTATATACTTTTGGTCCAATGGGAGTGGAACTCAAAAATAACTTAAAACAAGCGTGGTGGAAATCAGTTGTATGGCAACGAGATGATGTTGAGGGCTTAGACGCGTCATTACTTACTTCTCCAAAAGTTTTAAAATATTCTGGTCACGAAGATACATTCACAGACCCCTTAATTGATTGCAAAGATTGTAAAACTAGATCACGTGCAGATCAACTAATTGATGGTGCTTGCCCAAAGTGTGGCTCTAAAAACCTTACTGAGCCAAGACCTTTTAATTTAATGTTTAAAACTAACATTGGTCCAGTTGCCGATGGCTCTTCTTTTGCATATTTAAGACCTGAAACTGCTCAGCAAATTTTTACTAATTTTAAAAATGTTATAGACTCAACTGGTAGAGCAGTACCATTTGGAATTGGGCAAATGGGAAAGAGTTTCCGAAATGAAATTACTCCAGGAAAATTCATTTTTAGGGTTAGAGAATTCGAACAAATGGAACTTGAGTTTTTTGTAAAACCCGGAACAGATGAAGATTGGTTTAATTATTGGGTGAAAGCACGAATTGATTGGTGGATTGAACAAGGAATAAATAGAGATAATTTAGAAGTTTTTGAAGCGCCTAAAAATGATCTTTCGCATTATTCAAAAGCTACTACTGATTTACTATACAAGTTTCCTCATGGTTTTGAAGAACTTGAAGGTATAGCAAATCGACAAGATTTTGATTTAGGGTCTCATACAAAAAACCAGTCAGATTATAAAATTTCTGCAAAAGTAATGAAAAATAAAGATTCAACGACAAAATTAGGTGTTCAAGATTTAGAAACTAAACAGTTTTATGTTCCATACTGTATTGAGCCGAGCGCTGGGGTTGAGCGTGGCGTTTTTGCAGTACTAAATGAGGCTTATCATGAAGAGGATGTTGATGGCAAGACTAGGATAGTGTTAGGACTTAAACCCCATCTTGCACCAATCAAAGCTGCAGTGATTCCTTTAAAAAGAAATAACGACAATTTAGTTAATGAAGCAAAAAATATTAAAAATATTTTACAAAAGCTTGGTAAGGGTCGGGTTATGTTAGAAAATTCAGGAAACATTGGCAAAAGCTATCGGCGTCATGATGAAATTGGTACACCTATATGTATAACTATTGATTTTGACTCACTTGATGATCATGCGGTAACGGTTAGAGATAGAGATACAATGGAACAAAAAAGAATCAATACCGATGAATTGGTTAACTATTATCAAGAATATTATGGCAAAGAATAAAGATTCTAATTCCGAAAATAATTTACCTAAAGAATTAATTGATCGCTATAAAAATTGGAAGTCAAATACTTTCGATAAAAATAAAACTTTATATGAAGATCTTTCATTAAATGGACAAAAGCCATCTAGCATGATTATTTCATGTTGTGATTCTAGAGTTAATCCTACCTCAATTTTTGGGGCGAAAGCAGGAGATTTTTTTATTCATAGAAATATTGCTAATTTAATTCCACCCTATAGCCCGGATAGTGATAATCATGGAACTTCGGCTGCAGTCGAATTCGCCGTTTGTGTATTAAAAGTCTCTCATATAATAATTTTAGGACATTCAAGCTGTGGAGGCATTAAAAGTGGTTATTATAATTGTAAAGGTGATGAATTGAATCATAAGTTACCATCCATAAATAAATGGCTTAAAGTTTTAGAGCCCGCATACAATGAATTAGAACAACAGTCGGACGATCAATTAATGATTAAAAGTCTAGAAAAACTTAGTATTATTAAATCGGTAAATAATTTAATGCAATTTCCTTGTGTTGAAAAATCTTTAGAGTCAAACGATATTTTGATTCATGGTTTATGGAATGACATTGGCAAAGGTGAGTTGGAAATATTAAATCTAAATACGTTAACTTTTGAAAAACTTACATAAAATAAAATATGGGTGATAAAAAAAATACTATAAAAGACTCATACGGAAGATACGTCGAAAAAAAATCTTTTGATGAATACTGGGATGAATTTCATAAGATTGAAAATCTATCAATGAAAGAATCAATACGTCAAAAGAAAGAAAGAGAAACTAAGTCAAAAAATAAAAAATAATCTGTTACTTTATATTTTCGACAATTTTCCAAGCCATCTGTGATAGGATCGGTACAAAAGCACCATATTGTTTAGCTTGATCACTTGAAGCAGTGCCATCCCTAACTCTACCAGCAATACCTTGCGTTATACCAGCTAAGCGAAACATATTATAAGCTAAAAAAAAGTCCCAGTTGTGAATTTCATTACGATTTGTTTTTTGATAATAAGCTTCGGCGTATTCATTTTCGTTAGGAATATTTAACTCATCTAAGTTAGCACCAAAAATTCCAATTCCTTGAACCCCTAAAGGCATGCGCCATGTCATCATGTGGTAAGTAAAATCAGCAATTGGATGACCTAATGTTGATAGTTCCCAGTCTAATATAGCAATGACCTCATTTGAATTTTTGTCAAAGACCATGTTATCTAATCTAAAATCACCATGAACAATAGATGTTTCTTCGCCAGGTGGAATATTTTGTGGCAACCACTCGATTAAGTTATCCATCTCAGGAATTAAAGTTGTCTCCGAGTCTTTATACTGTTTTGACCAACGAGCGATTTGTCTAGCCATATAGTTTTCATATTTACCGTAATCACTTAGACCTATACTTTTGAAATCAGCATTATGTAATTTTGCTATCGTATCATTCATTGACCAATAGATTTTATTTCTATTTTCACGACTACTCTTTGTTAATAATAAATCCCAAAAAATATTACCATCGACGTGGTCCATCAGAAAAAAAGGGGTACCTGCGATACTGTCATCTTCACACAGACCATATGTTTGAGGTACAGGTACATCAGTTTTATTTAATGCAGTTATAACCTTATATTCACGGTCGACTGCATGAGCAGATGCAAGAAGTTTTCCAGGTGGCTTTCTTCTTAGGACAAGGCTTTTTTTATCAGTAGTCAATAAGTAAGTAGGGTTTGATTGCCCACCTTTAAATTGTTTAATATCTAACAAGCTTGTGTTGCTACCAAAGAGGTTTTTAAGATACGACTCAATCGGACCATATTCTAGTTGAAGCTTTGGGTCGACATTTTTTGTTCCACTAAACTGAGCACTTCTATCCATTTTCAATTGCTCTCCATCCAATATCTTTTCTGTATGTACTTTCAGTCCAATCAATAGTGTCTATGGCCGAGTAAATATTTTCTAAGGCCGATTTTAAATCACGATCACTACTAGTAACCGACAATACTCTCCCACCTACTGCTAAAACTTCATTATTTTTAAATTCTGTTCCCGCATGAAATATTTCAATATTTTCATGGTCCTCAGCCGTATCTAAGCTTCTAATAATAGTACCTTTTTTATATTCTCCAGGATATCCATTGCTAGCTATAACTACTGTTGCTACATGATTATTATTCCAGTCCGTATGAATTTTATGAATATTGCCTTCAATCGTTCCCAAAATTAATTCAACAATATCTGAGCGCAGTCTCAGCATTAGAACTTGGCATTCAGGGTCACCAAAGCGAACATTATACTCAACTAACTTTGCGTAATTGTTTTTTATCATTACACCGGCATATAAAATGCCTTGATAGGGCGTACCAAGATCACGCATTGCTTTTAAAGTCGGCTCTATCATTTCTTTATTTACTTGATCTTGTATTGCTTGAGTAAATACAGGAGCAGGTGAGTAGGCACCCATTCCACCAGTATTTGGTCCAGTATCACCATCACCAATTCTTTTATGATCTTGAGCACTAGATAATGGAATATAATTTTTGCCGTCCGTGAATACAAAATAACTTGCTTCTTCGCCATCCATAAACTCTTCAATGACTAGTTCACAGCCGGAACCAAATTTATCATTAAAAATGTCATTAATTGCATTAAGACCTTCGTCCAATGTCGTAGCTATGGTAACACCTTTGCCCGCAGCTAATCCACTCGCCTTGATGACAACCGGCAACGTTTGTTTGTGAAGATAAGCTTCTGCTGCAGTTTTCTCTATAAAGTTTTTATATTTTGCTGTCGGTATATTGTATTGCGCACAAATATCTTTCATAAAAATTTTTGATCCCTCTAACTTCGCTGGAACTTTTTTTGGCCCGAAAGCTTTGATATCTTTTGCTTCAAGAAAATCAACTACACCGTTCACGAGAGGAACTTCAGGACCGACCACCACCAAATCAATAGCTTTTTCAGTGCAAAAGTCATAAAGCATGTCAAAATTATTAATATCAAAATTATGTACTTCAGCAACATTGGATATGCCATAATTTCCTGGAGCACAAAATAACTTAGTTAACTTTTGACTTTTTGTGATGGCATAACACAGAGCATGTTCTCTAGCACCATTTCCTAAAACTAAGATATTCATAATATTCTTTTTAGACTATTTAATCTGATACTATATATTAGTTTATATCAAAAATGATTAAAGAAAATATACCAGAGTATTCAGTAACTGAGCTTTCATCGGCTTTAAAGTCAACTATTGAAGATAATTTTGGCTATGTAAGGATCAAAGGTGAATTATCAGGTATTAACAAACATTCCTCTGGTCACATATATCTTACATTAAAAGATGAGAATGCAATCATTAATGGGATTATTTGGCGGAGTAGCGTTGCAAAGATTAAAATTCAGCCAGAAGAGGGTTTAGAAGTAATATGTTCAGGTAAAATCAGTACAGGCTATAATCCTGGAAGATATCCAGGTAGATCTAATTACCAAATAACTATTGATAGTATGAAGCCAGCAGGGGTTGGAGCCTTAATGGCAATTCTAGAAGAAAGAAAACAAAAGTTAAAAATAGAGGGTTTATTTGAAGAAATTCATAAGAAAACACTTCCTAAGTATCCGACATCAATTGGAGTAATTACTTCACCAACAGGCGCTGTTCTTCAGGATATTAAACATCGTATCTCTGATCGGTTTCCATGCGATATTATTTTATGGCCTGTACCAGTTCAGGGTAATGATGCCGCAGAGCTTATTGAAAATGCTATTTCAGGTTTTAATACCCTTGATGAATCCAAAATACAAAAGCCAGATGTTATTATTCTTGCTAGAGGGGGCGGGAGTATTGAAGATTTATGGTGCTTTAATGAAGAAGAAGTTGTGCGTGCAGTTTTTCAAAGTCGAATTCCAGTGATTTCTGCTATTGGCCATGAAACTGATACAACGTTAGTAGATTACGCTGCTGATATGAGAGCTCCTACACCCACTGCAGCAGCTGAACTGGCAACGCCAGCAAAAGATATATTGATTACTGAATTATCAGAAAATAGCAATAGGTTAAACTCAAGTATTAAAAATATTGTCTCTATGTCTAGAGAGAGAGTAGTAAGTGTTCAAAAACTTCTTCCAAGTTATCAAAATTTATTTAATCTTAAGTTGAATGACATAAATATTTTAGCACAAAGACTTCCAACAGCTATAAAGATATATTTACAAAATGAAATTACAAATCTACAAACTTCTTCATCAAAACTAAATTTAAAAATATTAAAAGAAAAAATTAAAAATAGCCAAAATTCCTTATCAAGTTTAAAAAATCAATTAACTAATAATAGTAAAACTAATCTTAGTACTCAGTCTAATAGAGTTCTATCTGCGAGTAAATTACTCGAAAGTTTGAGTTACAAGTCTGTAATTAAAAGAGGATTTTCAGTTGTTAGAAATAGTTCTAACATAATATTAACAAAAAAAACTGACGTACTAAATGATAAAAAGTTAAATGTAGAAACAAAATTTGGTACAATTAATGTAACGGTAGATAATGAATAATATTAAAATTTTAGCAGAAATTATACTTGAACATGGTAGCTTTCATTTTGTAAAAAATGGTGATCATGTTTTATGTTCTATTACCAGTGAAGTTATACCAATAGAAGAATTAAAATATTGGAATGTTGAAAAGCAAGAGGTTTATGCATCACCAAAAATTGCGTTACAAAGATATAAAGAATTAAATGAAATTTAAAATCTTAATAATATTTATTTTTTTTTATATTCCCAATATTTGCTTTTCACAAACACTACCAGCGTCAATTTTACAAGGAGGACTAATTGTTGGCCAGCTTGATCAAGGCGATTCCTTAAAATTAAATGGCACAGATTTAAAAATTAGCCGGGATAAGCAGTTTGTTTTTGCTGTTGGCAGAGATGAATTAGGGCCAATGAATATCACTGTTTTAAAAAATAATGAGGTGATATCAATCAATCAAATAAAAGTAATTGAAAGAGAATATGAAATACAAAGAATTAACGGTTTGCCTAAAAAAATGGTATCGCCAGACGAGGAAGTTCTTAAGCGTATAATTGCTGACAACAAAATTATTGTTAATGCAAAAAAACTCGATTTAGATAATACTTATTTTTCAAATTCTTTTATGATTCCTACTGAAGGAATCATTTCTGGTGTTTTTGGCAGTCAACGAATACTAAATGATGTCCCAAAGAGTCCACATAAAGGTTTAGATATTGCTGCTCCTGAGGGGCAAACTGTAGTATCAACCAACAATGGCGTAATAACACTTGCTGAAGATGATCTATACTATACTGGAGGAACAATCATTATTGATCATGGACATGGAGTTAAGTCCATTTACGCACATTTACTTACAGTCGATGTAAAAGTTGGTCAAAAAATTACTAAAGGTGAACCAATTGGAAAAGTTGGATCAACTGGAAGATCAACGGGACCGCACTTGCATTGGGGAGTAATGTGGTTTGATGAATACGTTGATCCTCAGCTTTTAATTAATTAATAAATACAATAAACAAAAATAAGAACTTATGTTTTCCATCTATCGTGTAACCAAAAATATTGACCAGGATTTTCAGAAATTTTTTTTTCAAAAAATTGATTAATTTCATTGGTAACCAGTTGAATGCTTTCATCATTATTTTCGAAGTCATTCATATTTAGCGGAGAATAAAATTCAACATTAAATGTAGATTTTTCTTCTCTACTTACCCACGCAAGATAGATTTTACACTTATATTTTAGTCCTAGCTGAGCCGGCAAGCTTGTAGTCTTTGAATTAAGATTAAAAAAGTTACTATCGACCCCTGTGGTAAGTCTTAAGTCTGATAGTAAAGCAAGAGAATTACCAGATTTAAAGTCTCGGATTATTTTTTTAGTACCAATCATATTCTTTTCATAGCATTTAACGCTGTATTTATTTCTAAGGTTATTAATAATTTTTTTTGTAAACGGATTATTAGGCTGCCTTACAATACCTGATACTCTGTCTGAATTTTTTCGACATGTGATACCCATTACTTCCCAATTTGCATTATGCGATGAAACAAGAATATGTCTCTCACCTGAGTTAAAAAAATCCCTAGAGAAATTATTATCAATTAAATTAATACGCCGATTATTTTTTTTTGATAATTTAGCAAAATGAGAGTATTCCGCAGTGACTCTGCCAAAATTATCCCAAGTATTATTAGCTACTTCATTATACCAATCATCTTCTTTATATGGGAATGCTAATTTTAAATTTTTTTTAATAATATTATTCACCGAGAGTCTTGGGCCAATAAATCTCGCTAAAGATGAGCCAATATCGCTAGCAAAGTTTAATGGCAATATTCTAAAAAATGCAAATATAAAAAGTGTAATTAGTCCTTCAATTGGATACTTTACTAGATAATTAAAAAGCTTTTTCATTCAACTATTTTAAAATTTTTTCAATAAAAACTTCTTTATTTTTTATATCCAAATCAATTGGGAATTGTTTAATAAATTTTTTTTGACTATCGCTAAGCCTTACCCAATCTTTAGAGGTTGTATAAATTTCATTATTATTTTTATTTGCTTCATTAATAATATTTTTTATTTCTGAGCTACTATAATTATAGTGATCAGGATAACTAAATTTTTTAGTTAGTTTGAATCTATAGTTTTCTAAAGTTTTAAAAAAATTATCATTATCCGCTATACCGCTGAAGGCAATAATTGATCTATTATTGCCATCAATTTCACTTAAGATTTCAGCTTTAAAAAAACTATTTTTTAAATTTGAAGAGATTTTCGTTTTATCATGACCAATAATCAAGAATATATAGTCCTTTAGTAGGACTGGCAGAATTCTCTCTCTCAAAGGTCCAGCTGGTAGTAAAAATTTATTTCCAAATCCACGTCTGCCATTAATAGTAACAACACATTTAGTCTTATATATCGAGTTATCTTGTAGGCCATCATCTAGTATAATTAAATCTGGATTTTCATTCTCAATAATCTCATCTATGGCATCTTTTCTATTAGAACATATAAAGGTTGTTACTTTATTAGAGTAAAGTAATGCTTCATCACCAACATCAATAGATAAGTGCTTATCTTGATCAACTTTAATTGTTCCTTTTAGTTTCCCTTTATAGCCTTTTAAAAGCACAACGATTTTTTTATCAGGCAACATTTTAATAATACTTAGTGCTACTGACGTTTTACCTGAGCCTCCAACAACAAGATTGCCTATACAAATAATTGGTATGTTAAAATGATACTGCTTTTGAAAAAAATTTTTAATATTAAAGACAATATAATAAATAATTGAAAATGGTAAAAATATAAAAGAAATAAAAGTATAGATTAAACTTTTACTATACCAAATATTTAAAAAAAAATTATTTAAAATTTTATAAATCATTTACTAAAATACTAGTGTTGAGATGTTGCATTATATCTCTAATTATATCAGCTGACTCAATATCAATTTTTCTTTTTAGCTCTTCTTCATTTGCAGGCAAATCATTGTAGCATTTCATTATTTTTACCTGAAGCTGTCTTGGATTATCAACTAATTCAGTGATGTGTAAATGATTTAGGGTTTCATAAACTTCTAAAAAGTTTTCAATATGTTTACCATGAAATATATTATTACAAAAATAAGCAGCTTCAATAGGGTTTTGTCCACCATGAGGAACAAGGCTTCCACCTATAAAAGTAATATCAGCTAACTTATAAAATAGACCTAACTCGCCAAAAGTATCTGCTAAATAAATATCAGTATCATCATTAATCGTCTCATTTTTAGATCTTGTAGCAAATTTACAATTTAGTATCTCTTTTGTTAGGTTGGATCTATTCGGGTGTCGTGGTACTAAAATACATAAAAATTCTCTATTCGTATGTCTTATTTTCTGAGTTAGGTTTGAAATGATCATCTCTTCACCAGGATGAGTACTTGCTGCAAGGAAAACTTTGCGACCTATTATGGTATTTTTTAAACTATTATAATTTTCTTCATTAACTTCTAACTTATTACTACTGAATTTTATATTACCTGTATAAAAAGTTTGATTGATACCTAGTCGCTTATAAAATAGTGCACTTTCCTTATTTTGTGTTAAGCATAAATCGTAATTATTAAAAATTAATTTTGAAGTTTTCTTAAATCTAAGCCATTTATTATAAGATTTAAGAGTCATCCTTCCATTAATGACTGCCAACATTATTCCCATTTTTTTTATTTGATTAATTAAATTTGGCCAGATTTCAGATTCTATAAAAATTGCAGATTTAGGTTTCCAATATTTTAAAAATCGACTGTTAAATAATGGAACATCTAATGGTAAATATTGGTGTATAGTTTTTGAGCTAAGTTTACCTTTTAAGATAAGAGCTGAGCTTGTTGTTCCAGATGTCAATAAGATCTGTTTCACTGAAGTGATTTTCTCGATTTCATTAATCACTGGCAATGCAGAAAGACATTCACCTACACTAGCCGCATGAATCCAAATGAGGTCGCCACTTTTACGTTCAACACTCGGCTTACCGAATCTTTCGTTGTACCTTCCTTGATCTTCTTTTTTTAACTTAATTCTTCTTTTTATATAAATGCTATAAAAAGGTATTAATAATGTAGATATTAAATAATAAATTTTTAAAAGCATAATTATGAACCTATATGATTTGAGGCTAGTTCTGTAATGCTCATTAGGCTTTTTTCCAAGTTATGTTGCTGTGTAGAAATGTCTATTTTATCAAATTGAGGGTCGAGTGGTTCGCCCCAAACAATACATATTTCATTAAAAGGTTTAGGAACAATAAATTTATCCCATGTGTTTAAGACCCATTTTTTCTTACACGCAAGAGACATTGGTAAGATTTTTTTATTACTTATTCTTGAAATATTTATTGTTCCCTCACCAACTTTATGTCTTGGTCCCCTTGGGCCATCAGGAGTGATACCTATTGATATATTGTTTTTTAATGATTTGAGAATTTTTCTTAAACTAATTAGGCTATTTTTTTCCTTTTCTTTATTTGGATTATTGGTTGAACCACGAATAGAATTAAAGCCGTGAAGTTTTATTAAATCAGCAATCATGTCACCATCTCTGTGCTTTGAAATTAATATATCAATCCTTTTCTTAGATTGCCATGTTAAAGGAGAAAGTAATAATTGATCATGCCAAAGAGCATAGATAAAAGAAATATCATCATTCAATAATTTATCTAAATTAATTTTATTAATAAATTTTTTCTTTGAGGAAATATATACAAAGTAAATATAAAGTGCTCCACAAATAGAAAGAAATTTTTTTATTAAAAAGTTTTTGAGTAATTTCTTAAGCATCTAATTTAGAATTGTCGTTCATATAGTTTTTTGTAGAGACCAGCATTTTCAATTAAATCCAAGTGAGTACCTGTTTCCTCAATGTTTCCATCACTCAAAACAATTATTTTGTCTGCATTTTCAATAGTGCTTAATCTGTGGGCTATAACAAGTGTTGTTCTGTCCTTCATAAGAGTATTAATTGCTTTTTGTACAGCAAACTCAGACTCTGAGTCTAAACTTGAAGTAGCTTCATCTAGAAGAAGAATAGGGGCATCTTTTAAAAAAGCTCGTGCAATAGATATTCTTTGTTTTTGACCGCCTGATAAACTAAAGCCTTTTTCACCAACCATTGTATCGTAACCCTGAGGAAGTTTTATAATAAAATCATGAGCTGATGCTGACTTGGCAGCACTAATTATCTCTTCATAATTTGCATTTTGTCGACCAAATGCAATATTTTCCTTTATAGATAAATCAAATAAAATTGGCTCCTGACTTACTAAGGCAATACAAGACCTAAGTGATGAAAGACTAACTTTTTTTATGTCTTGGTCGTCTATTGAAACTTCGCCAGATTGTGGATCAAAAAACCTAGGTATTAAATTTAAAATTGAGGTTTTTCCTGAGCCACTCGGACCCACTAATGCGGTTATTGAGTTTGATGGTAAAGATAAAGTTATTTTTTTTAGAACTTCATTGCTACCTTTATATGACAACGAAACTTCATTAAATTTAACTTTACCCTCATTAACGATTAACTTATTTGATCCTTCTTTTTCTGTTATGTTAGTGGGGCTATCCAGAAGTTCAAACACCCTTGTAGCCGCTGAAAATCCCTCTTGCATGATTGTATTTATTTGTGAAAGACTACGCAGTGGCTGAAAAGCAAGCATCATAGCGCCTAAAAAAGATATGAACTCATTTAAAGGTAACTCTCCTTGCAACCCCCTAATACCAGCATAATACATTGCACCAGCAATTCCAAAACCTGCTAAAAATTCTGAAAAAGGTGCTGCAGCAGCTTTTGTTTTAGCAGCCTTAACCAACAGCCTCATTCTTCTATAAATAGATTCAGATACCTTTTCGATTTCAACTTCTTCTTGTTGATAAGCTTTTACAATCCTCGTACCATCTAGGTTTTCAGATAACAAGGTCGCTAATGTTCCAGTTTCAGCTTGCATTCCAGTTGCAGCTTTTTTCATTCTCTTGCCGAGCCTACTTGATAAAAAACCAACTAATGGCAATGCAATTATTGCTATAAGGGCAAGTTTCCAATCTTGGTAAAACATTACACCTAATAAACATATCAACGTTAATAAGTTTCTAAAACCCCCTGCAAAACTTCCACTCACTGCATTCTCTAGTAAGTTTACATCATATAAAAAATTTGAAATAAACTTGCCCGAGTGTTTACTTTGGATCCAGCCCAAATCTGCATATGTTATTTTACTAAACATTCTAATTTGAGTATCGGCAATAATTTTTTGACCTATTTCCGTTATAATTGAAGCTTGAAGAAAGGTTGCAATTCCTTTTATAAGTAAAATTAATATTATTCCTAGCGGAATAAGGACTATCATCCTAGCATCCTTTTCCAAAAAAATTTTTTCAATTGCTGGATCTAATAACCACGCAGTTGCTCCAGTTGCCAAGGCAATAATTGCCATAAATATAAAAGACAATGAAAGCCTAAAAATTTGCGGCCTTATACTTTCTTTAAAAAGCCTGGATAATATTTGAAAATTGCTCATAGATGACACATATATTTATCATCAACCTACTTATTATTCCAATAATAGAACAACTAAAATAAGGCTATTTTCCGGCTAATGTCATATTTTCGATGCATAAAGTGGGAGCATTTGTGCCATATTTAAATTCTAAATCATTAGCGGCTGATAAATTTAGAAACATTTCTTTTAGGTTTGAAGCAATTGTTACTTCACTTACAGGAAATATTTTTTCACCATTTTCAATCCAATATCCACTAGCCCCAACACTAAAGTCACCCGTTACTAAATTGACACCCATACCAATGAGCTCAGTCGCATAAAAACCTGTATTGATTGATCCCATAAGGTCTTCATAGGAAATTATTCCATTAGCCATAAATAAATTATTTGTTCCAGTTCCGGGTGGTGCTCCGATTGATCTAGAGGCATGTCCAGTAGTCTTTAAATTTAATTTTTTTGCAGTGGCAGTATTCAATATCCATGTTTTTAAAATCCCATTATTTACGAGCTCAGTTTTTTGATTTTTGACACCCTCACCATCAAATAAACTTGAGTTCTTACCTCTTACAATTTTTGGATCATCTATTATTGAAATATTTTTTCTAAAGATTTGTTTATTCAAGCTATCTTTTAAGAAGCTTGTTCCTCTTGCTATCGCATTTCCAGAAATAGCACTTGCAACATAATTAACAATTCGACCACTAATCCTTTTATCGAGGACAACTGAAGTCTTGCATGATTCAACCTTTCTTGGATTGAGTCTGCTTAGAGTAAGGTTAGCGGCATTTTTTCCTATTTGCTCTGGTTCAGCTAAATCTTCGTAATGTATAGCTGATGAGTAATCATAATCACGCTCCATCTGAACACCTTCTCCTGCTATTACAGAACATGATATAGAGTTACTTGACGATTTATAACCACCCATAAATCCATGACTAGTTGCCAAGAAAAATTCACTAGTACCGTAAGAGGCTCCAGATCCCTCTGAATTTTTAATCCCATCACTGCTTAGAGCGGCGTCTTCACACTTCTTAACATTTTCAATCATTAATTCTGTCTTCGTCTCATTTTCTTGGCACAAATCTAAATCGACAAATTTAGTTTCTAACTGAGATGGGCTAGCTAAACATGCAGTATCATCTTCCGGGGCAAGCTTTGCCATTTCAACTACTTTTGAGACAAGAATATCTATATTTTTCCCTTCAAAATTTGACGAAGAAACAAACGACTGCTTTTGACCAACAAGAGCCCTTATTCCAAAAGTTCTGCTTACTGACTCTTCAACATCTTCAACTTTTCCAAATCTATAGGCAATAGATTTACTAGACCCCTTAGCAAGCACAATATCACAATCTGTTGCGCCAGCTAACTTAGTTTTATTTATTATTTGATCTGCTAAATTTTTAAATTCCATATTAGTTAATATAATTTGATAATAGCACTAAACAAACTAATAAACCTAAATACTTATTACTTTTAAATATAGCAAGACATACTTCGGGTCTTTTTATATCTAACTTGTAAATCTGAAAAAGTTGGTGAGATAAAATTAAGATTAGCAGTAAAAAGTAAATCATTTCTTGACTAGATAACAATCCAAATATGAGCAGGTTAGACGACATAAGAATATAGAATGAGCTGATCCAATATTTTGCACTATCTTTGAATAAAATTGCGGTAGATTTTACTCCAATCGAGATATCGTCATCTATGTCCTGATAAGCGTAGATTGTATCATATCCAAGTGTCCAAAAAATTCCAGCTGCATATAGAAAATAAATTTCAAATGGTAAAATATTTGTAATAGCTGCATAACCTATGAGGACACCAATATTAAAAGTTAAAGCTAGAAAAAGTTGTGGCCAATAGGTTATTCTTTTTGTTAATGGATAAATTATTAATAATATAAATGATAATAAACCTACTTTGATCGATAGTGTATTAAGACTTAGAAGGATGCAAAGTCCTATTGAAGAGAGTATGATAAAGATTACAACTGACTCATGTAAAGATATTGACTTATCTGCCAAAGGTCTTGATTTGGTTCTATTTACTTGGATATCTATATTTCTATCAAAAATATCATTAATAACACACCCCGCAGATCGCATTATAAAAGCACCTAAAATAAATATTATAAAAAGAAAGATATTCTGTCTAATTTCCTCAATTGATGAAGACGCACTAATTAGACCCCACAAACATGGATACAAAAGCAACATGGATCCAATAGGACTATTCAATCGCATTAGTAATATATATGATTTAATTTTATGATTCATCTTTGAATTAAACTATAACTAATATCTAATTTTTAATAATCAAAATGATATGAAACCAAGAAATCGAATATATCTAGATGAAAAAATTACTTCAGGTAAACACATAAAAATTACTGAAAAACTAGCCCATTATCTGATAAAAGTACTTAGATGTAAGATTCATGAAAAAATATTGGTATTTAATCAAAGTGAATGGTTAGCCGAAATAGTAGAAGTTCGATCTAAGACATTAAGACTCAACGTTTTAAACAAAATAAAAGATGCTGAAACTTCTAAATCATTAAAAATTTATTTTTCACCACTTAAAAAAAATACAAATGAATTACTCATCCAAAAATGTACTGAGATTGGTATAAATATATTTCAACCAGTTGTAATGGAGCATACCAATATATCAAAAGTTAATATTGATCGTTTACGATTAATAGCGATTGAGGCAATTGAACAGTCTGGACAAATAACAATTCCCAAAATTTACCAGTCGATTAATTTTAATGATTTTATTAAACAGATAGATAGCAATGAAGTAGTTATTGCTTGTACAGTACAAAACAATAATATGTTTATGGATCAAATTATCAAAGAGAATCATGCAAAAAATATTTCAATATTGATTGGACCAGAAGGAGATTTTTCAAAATTAGAATTAGAAAAAATTTTTGAGCATAATAATATTGTTGAAGCAACATTGGGTAAAAATATTTTAAAAGGTGAAACAGCAGCCATAGTAGCATCTGCTCTAGCAAAGGAAAATATTAAAGTATGTTAAATAAAGATAATCTAATCCAATATTTTTCTGATGGTATTAAACTTAAAGGATCTGAAAAAATAGGTACAGAACATGAGAAATTTATTTATAGTAAAAAAGATCTTTCTTTAATTCCTTTTCATGGGGAAAGGAGCATTTCAGCAGTTTTAAAAAAATTTATAGAAAATAGTTGGGATCCAATAATAGAAGATGAACAAATTGTTGGCGCTAATAAGAACCAGGCAAGTATTACACTTGAGCCGGGTGGTCAATTTGAGTTATCAGGCGCACCACTTAATAACCTTCATGAAACTTGTCGCGAAATAAATGACCATCTAAGTTTTACCAAATCTCTAGAGGAAGAGTTTGACATTGGATTTTTGGGTATTGGTTATATTCCTCTAGGAACTTTTAATGATATGCCTAAAGTTCCAAAAAAAAGATACCAGCAAATAATGACCCCTTACATGAAAAAAATTGGTGGCCTTGGACTCGAGATGATGTATCAAACTTGCACAGTCCAAGCTAATTTTGATTTTACATCTGAGTCTGATATGGCAAAGAAAGTTAATGTCTCAGCAGCTTTGCAACCTTTAGCAACTGCACTATTTGCAAACTCACCTTTTAAAAATGGTAATATTAATGGTTATTTATCCTATCGAAGTATTATTTGGGATAATACTGATAAAGATCGAACGGGTATTTTACCTGGTATGTTAGATAAGAATTTTAGCTTTGAGCAATATGTCGATTACCTTTTAAATGTACCTGTTTATTTTTTAAGTAGAAACAATTCATATATTGATACTACAGAATATACATTTAAAGAACTGCTTGATGGTAAAAATAAAGATATTAATTCAGATGAAATTACTATTTTAGATTGGGAAACTCATGTATCGACAATATTTACTGAGGTAAGATTAAAGACTTATATAGAGATGAGAGGTGCTGATGCTGGAAGTTATAAATCACTATGTGCACTTCCCGCATTGTGGACTGGCATACTATATGATGATGAAACCTTAGATGCTGCCAATGATATTGTAAAAAATTGGTCTTTAAATGACATTTTAAATTTTAAAATAGATAGTGCGAAATCTGGATTAAAGACATCAATAAACAATAGGACTGGTTGGAATATCGCTAATGAATTGTTAGAAATCTCTATGCATGGTTTAGAAAAGAGAAAACAATTTAATTATAGTGGGGAAAGTGAGAGTCAGTTCCTAGGGTATCTATTTAATATAGTAAATAATAAAGAAGTTATGGCCTCTAAAATAATTAATTCTTTTCAAGAGGAATGGAATAAAGATTTTAACAATTTGTATTCAGAATTATCTTTCTAATTATCATCTTGCAGTACCGCCAACAGTGAGATCATTAACCAACATTGTCGGCTGTCCTACTCCAACCGGAACGCTTTGACCGCCTTTACCACAAGTGCCAATACCAGTATCCATTGCACTATCATTGCCCACCATTGAAACCCTATTTAAAACATCGGGTCCATTACCAATTAAAGTTGCACCTTTTACTGGTTGTTCAATTTTTCCATCAACAATTTTGTAGGCTTCTGTGCAAGAAAATACAAATTTTCCGCTTGTAATATCAACTTGGCCGCCACTAAAATCTACAGCATATATTCCATTTTTAACTGAACTTATTATTTCCTCAGGCTCTTTATCTCCAGACATCATATAAGTATTAGTCATTCTTGGCATTGGGGCATGAGCATAGCTTTCCCTTCTACCATTGCCAGTAGGGCTTACCCCCATTAAATTAGAATTGTGTCTATCTTGCATGTAGCCTTTAAGAATTCCATTTTCAATTAAAGTTGTGCAGCTTGTTGGTGTTCCTTCATCGTCAATACTCAAAGAACCTCTTCTAGAGTCTATAGTACCATCATCAACTACTGTAACAGAATCATGTGCAATTTTTTCACCTATCAAATTTGAAAAAGCCGAAGTTTTTTTTCTATTAAAATCTCCTTCAAGTCCATGTCCTATCGCTTCATGTAGAAGTATTCCTGGAAACCCAGATCCAAGCACAACATCCATTTCTCCAGCGGGCGAATCGATTGACTGAAGATTTATTTCTGCTTGCTTCAAAGCGCCATCAACTTGTATTTTCCAATAATCTTCTTCCAAAAACTTTTGATAATCTACTCTACCACCAACACCCCGGCTTCCTGTTTCGAGCCTACCATTTTTTTCTAAGACTACTGAAATATTTAATCTTACTAAAGGCCTAACATCTTCCACAAGAAGGCCGTCTGGTCGATATATTCTTACTACTTGCCATTCTCCACTGAGAGAAGAAGAAACTTGTTTAACCAAAGGATTGATTGATCTTGCGTATTTATCAATTTCTTCAAGTGTCTTAACCTTATTTTCAAAATCAACAGAATTTACTGGGTTTAAATCAGAGTATAGTTTCTTATTGGTACGATTGAAGCTTGAGTTGTAGTTGCCTTTATTGTTTTTAGTAATAAAGCTAACGGTATCGCTTGCTCTTTTTAATGACGCTTTATCAATATCAGATGAATGTGCATAGCCAGTTGCCTCATTTGCAATTGCTCGAAGCCCAAATCCCTTTGATACATCAAATGATGCATTTTTTAGCTTTCTATCATCAAAAACGAAACTTTCACTCTCGCAATATTCAACAAATAACTCGCCATCATCTGCATTGTGGAGAGAATCATTGACTATTGTATTAATTGAATCTGATGTTAAGTCACTTTCTTTAAAGAAAAGTTCTTCAGTATTAATACTTTCGATATTTATATTTGAATTGTCCTTATTAATCATAATAAATATATAGTTTTAAAATCAGCCAAATTTGATTAAAAAATTGCGTCATTCTGTCGCAAAAAAATTACTACCAAAATAAATACTATTCCCATTAAAATTGCTATTGCAATTCAATAAAATAGCTATATTTAGCTAGTAAATCAAGTCGTGAATGTAATGTACATTATTAAATTAATATCAATATTTTTAGCAAGTACAGCTTTAGTATTTGCAGACACACTTCCAAAAGATTGGCAACTAAGTTTTCAAGAACCTGCAACTGATCTTATGGCGGATGTAATGAACTTTCACTCTTACATACTTATGCCCATTATCACAGCAATTTCATTATTAGTATTAGGCTTGCTTTTGTTCGTTTATTTCAGATTTAACAGCTCAAAAAACCCGGTCGCATCAACGACAACTCACAATACGCTTATTGAGATTTTATGGACTGTAATTCCAGTAGTATTATTAATTATCATAGCTATTCCATCATTTAGAATTCTTTATGTTTCAGAAACAATTCCAGATTCAGATATAACGATTAAAGCTACTGGTCACCAATGGTATTGGACTTATGAATACCCTGACTATGGAGATTTTGCCATTGATGCAAATATGTTAGACGATTCTGAGCTCTCTGATCCAAAACTAAGGTTATTAGAAACTGACACACAAGTTGTAGTTCCGGTTAATAAAGTAGTGAAATTATTGATAACTTCTAATGATGTTTTACACTCTTGGACAATCCCAGCATTTGCAGTTAAAATGGATGCAGTCCCAGGAAGGATCAATGACACATGGTTTAAGGTTAATAATGAAGGTGTTTACTATGGCCAATGTTCTGAGTTGTGTGGTCCTAGACACGCTTTCATGCCAATTAATGTTAAAGTTGTTTCACAAGAAGAGTTTGATGAATGGATTGAATATGCAAAAGTAGAATACGCTTCTGTTGATAAAAAACAAATTAAATTAGCCGCTAGATAAATAAGGAGAAAATAAATGGTAGATGTTACCCCAGATATTATAGATCATTCTCATGATCATCACCCTACTGGATGGAGGAGATATTTGTATTCCACCAATCATAAGGATATTGGAACTCTCTATTTAATTTTTGCAATTATAGCTGGTGTTATTGGCGGTGTGATGTCTGTAATAATGCGGATCGAACTTATGTATCCTGGAGATGGTATTTTAGGAGGTGATCATAACCTCTATAATGTATTAGTTACAAACCATGGCTTAATAATGATTTTCTTCATGGTGATGCCAGCCATGATAGGGGGTTTTGGAAATTGGATTGTACCACTTATGATAGGTGCACCAGACATGGCTTTTCCAAGAATGAATAATATATCTTTTTGGCTTTTGCCCGCTTCCTTCATTTTGTTAATTGCATCGTTATTCGTTGAAGGTACTGCAGGTGGAGATGGTGTCGGAGGTGGATGGACATTATACCCTCCACTATCTTCTTCTTTAGGTGCTCCTGGCCCTGCGGTTGATCTTGCCATTTTCTCACTTCACATAGCTGGCGCTTCTTCAATTCTTGGTGCGATTAATTTCATTACAACAATATTTAATATGCGTGCACCTGGAATGACATTACATAAGATGCCATTATTCGTTTGGTCTATTTTAGTCACTGCTTTTCTTTTGTTACTATCATTGCCAGTATTAGCAGGTGCTATCACTATGCTGCTTACTGATAGAAATTTTGGTACAGCATTTTTTGCTGCGGAAGCTGGGGGTGATCCAGTTTTATTTCAGCACTTATTTTGGTTTTTTGGTCACCCAGAAGTCTATATCTTAATTTTGCCAGGCTTTGGTATTATCAGCCATGTAGTGTCAACATTTTCAAAAAAACCAGTGTTCGGATATTTAGGTATGGCTTATGCGATGGTTTCAATTGGCTTCCTCGGTTTCATTGTCTGGGCTCATCACATGTATACAGTTGGAATGAGTGCAGACATCAAAGCATACTATGTGTTTGCAACTATGGTTATTGCTGTTCCAACAGGTATTAAAATATTTTCTTGGATTGCTACGATGTGGGGTGGTTCTGTTGAGCTAAAAACTCCTATGTTATGGGCAATGGGATTCATATTTTTGTTTACGGTTGGTGGTGTTACGGGTGTGGTTTTAGCAAATGCTGGAATAGACCATTCGTTACATGATACATACTATGTTGTTGCTCACTTCCACTATGTTCTTTCTATGGGTGCTGTGTTTGCAATATTTGCAGCTTTCTATTATTGGTTTGGAAAAATGACAGGAAGAAATTATTCAGAATGGCTTGGAAAATTACATTTTTGGTTAACATTCATCGGCGTTAACATTGTATTTTTTCCTCAGCACTTCTTAGGTTTAGCGGGAATGCCACGAAGATACGTTGATTACCCAGATGCCTATGCGGGATGGAATTATGTTTCTTCAATTGGTTCTTATTTGTCATCTATCGGGCTTTTAGTTTTCTTTGTTATGCTAGCTTACGCATTTATGAAAAATGAACAATGTGAAGATAATCCATGGGGTGAGGGCGCAGATACTTTAGAATGGACTTTATCATCTCCTCCACCATTTCACCAATTTGAAGAATTACCTGAAATAAAGTAATAGGAGGGGGCATAATATTGTCACAAACAACATTAATTCGTGAAGTAAATAAACAGCAATTGCTCAGTGGACTGACTTTTAAACTAAAGGCATATTTTTCTCTTTTAAAACCTAGAGTTATGTCACTATCAATATTTACTAGCTTTGTTGGGATGTTAATTGCTCCAGCTGAAAGTTCTATATATTCAAGTTGTTTGATCATTCTCGCTATATCAATAGGCTCGGGCGCTTCTGGTGCTCTTAACATGTGGTATGAGCGTGATACCGATAAGTTAATGACTAGAACAAAAGATAGAGTAATTCCCGCAGGAATTATTGCACCCACCAACGCATTAATATTCGGAACTTCTCTCTCTATCTTGTCTGTAACTATCTTGTACTATGTTTCAAATTTTTTAGCAGCTTGCCTTCTTGCCTCAACAATAGCTTATTACATATTCGTCTACACAATATGGTTAAAAAAAAGAACCCCACAAAATATAGTCATTGGAGGAGCAGCAGGTGCCTTTCCACCAATGATTGGTTGGGCGGCAGTCACAGGCTCACTATCATATGAACCATTAATAATATTTATGATTATATTCTTATGGACTCCACCTCACTTCTGGGCATTAGCACTTTATAAATCTAATGAGTATAAAAAAGCAGGCATTCCAATGATGCCAGTGATTGTAGGGCCAAAAAAAACACTTAGTATGATTGTAACTTATAGTTTTTTACTTATGCCTTTTACAGTCGGCCTTGGAATATTTTTTTCTTACGTTTATACTTTTTCCTCACTAATTCTGAGTATAATTTTCATTTTTTTATCATTAAAACTTAAAAATACTCCAACTGATGATCAAAATTTTGAGAAAAAAGCCCAACAGTTTTTTTATTTTTCTATTATTTTTTTGTTTAATATTTTTTCAATTTTACTAATTGATAGTGTGTTAATGTAAATGGTTGATAAAAAAACAAAAAAGAAAAATATATATACAGCTGTTTTTTTAGGTAGCTTAATGGTTTTATTTTTTCTTTACACTATATATAAAATATCAAACATGTCCTATCCATCATGATCAACAACATATTTAATTATTTATCAGAAAAAAATAACAAAGTAGCTGTAGGCCTCTTTTCACTTGTCTTAGCCATGCTATTTTTGGCTTATGCATCTGTTCCTTTATACAATCTATTTTGTAAGGTCACAGGTTTTGGAGGTACTCCTAACATTACCCAAATTGAAAGCGAGTTTGTTCTGGATCAGACTATAGAAGTTAGGTTCGACGCAAACGTTTCATCAGATTTAAACTGGGATTTTTATCCAGAACAAAAAACCTATAATTTAAAAATAGGAAAAGATTATACCGCAAATTACATTGCGGAAAATAATTCTAGTGTCCCTATTAGTGGCACCGCTTCATTTAATGTAAGTCCTAATGATGCTGGAAAATACTTTAGTAAGTTAGAGTGTTTTTGTTTTCATGAACAATCCTTACAGCCGGGAGAGCAAAGGGTCATGCCTATTAACTTTTATATTGATCCAGAAATTGTTAATGATAAATTTATAGGCGACCTATCTGAAATAACTTTATCCTATACCTTTTACGAAACATCTGATAACAAGAATTTATGAGTACAAACAATCCAAAAGGTCATGATTACCACCTAGTAGACCCCAGTCCATGGCCCTTACTAGCTTCAATTGGTGCCTTGGTTCTATGTTTTGGTGCCGTAATCTACTTTAGGACTGATAACGCTTGGACCATGATTATTGGACTACTTGCTGTCACCTATGTAGCGTTCATGTGGTTTAGGGATATCATAATTGAAGGCGAAAAAGACGGGCATCATACTACAGTTGTTCAACTTGGTTTAAGGTATGGAATGACATTATTTATTGCATCAGAAGTCATGTTTTTTGTTGCATGGTTTTGGGCCTATTTTAATGCAAGCTTATACCCAACTGAGCAAATAGGCTCAACTTGGCCACCACTTGATATTGAGCTTTTAGATCCCTGGCATATCCCACTAATTAATACTTTAATTTTGCTTTTATCAGGAACCTCAGTAACGTGGGCTCATCATGCACTACAAGAAGGTCATCGAAAAGAAGTGATCCAAGGTTTGGTAATAACTGTAATTCTAGGAGTTATATTTTCTGGTTTTCAAGCATATGAATATATGCATGCTCATTTTGATTTTGCTGGCCATATTTATGGTGCAACTTTCTTCATGGCAACCGGTTTTCATGGCTTTCATGTTATTATTGGAACAATATTTTTAGCTGTTTGCCTAGGAAGAGCTATGGCAGGACACTTTAAACCAGACCATCATTTTGGTTTTGAAGCAGCTGCTTGGTACTGGCATTTTGTAGATGTTGTCTGGCTGTTTTTATTTGCAGCTATATATGTCTGGGGCTCATATTAAAGAGCCATCTTTGATAAAAAACATTACTTTTCATTCACTTTTTTTATTAGCTTTAGTTTCTTTACTATTCTTAGGTTTTTGGCAGTTGCAAAGATTAGAATGGAAAGTTGAACTTTTATCATCAATAAAAAATGGATTATCAGAAGGCATTGTAGAATTTCCTTTTGATATTAATAATAGTGAATTTTTATATAAAAAATCTTCAATCTCAGGAAAAATTGATCATTCTAATGAAATGCATTTCTTTAGTATTAATTCATTTGGTCAGTCTGGCTACAATATAGTTGTGCCTCTAAAAAGCGAAGGTAGAACTGTCTATATTGATTTAGGCTGGACAGATTTTGATACAATTAACTCAAAAGAATTTAATTTTAGGACTTTAAATGATGAGCTTTATTTTGAGGGGATTCTTATTTTTTCAAAAGAAAGAAAATTATTCTCGCCAAAGCCTAATATAGCTAAAAATAATTGGTATCTTTTGAACGTAGATGAAATGGATAATCATACAAAGCTCAAAAGTGAGCAATATATTTTAAAGGTGATGAAACAAGAATATTTTACTGATTTATTAAATGAGTTTACAGCTATAAATATTCCCAATAATCACTTACAATATGCGATTACATGGTTTGTTTTAGCAATAGCTATTGCAATCATGTATTTGACTTTTATTTATAAAAATATTTTAAAAAAATGAGATATTTAAGTACTCGAGGGGCAGATAAGAATCTTTCATTCAAAGGCATTTTGTTTTCAGGTCTTGCTTCTGATGGTGGGCTTTATGTTCCAGAGAAATGGCCTCAGGTAGATTTCGAAAAGTTAAAAAAACAAAGTAACTACTCAGATCTTGCTTTTGAAATTATCCATCCATTCATGGAGGGAGATATAGAAAATAAACAACTTAAAAAAATCATTAATGATGCTTATTCAAATTTTAGTAGAGATGAGATAATTAGTTTTAAAAATCTAAAAAAAAATGAAAAAATTATAGAGTTATTCAATGGTCCTACACTTGCATTTAAAGATTTTGCAATGCAATTAATAATACCAATTTTTGATTACTATTTGTCCAGTAAAAAAGAAAAGCTTAATTTAATTGTTGCTACTTCTGGTGATACTGGGTCTGCGGCAATTAATGCAGTACAAAAAAGTTCAAAAATAAATATCTTTTGTCTTTTTCCAAAAAATCGAATTTCAGATTTTCAAAAAAAGCAAATGACCACAGTCCATGGAAATAATATATTTCCGATTGAAATAGACGGAACATTTGATGACTGTCAAAACATTGTAAAGTCAATTCTGATTGATAAAAGCTTTTCAAATGAGTTCTCTATAGCAGCTGTAAATTCTATAAACTGGTCCCGTGTTATGGCACAAATTATTTATTATTTTTATTCATTAATTAAAAATGATATTTCTGAAAAAGATTTAATTAATTTTTCAGTCCCAACTGGGAATTTTGGAGATATATACGCAGGTTATGTGGCTATAAAAATGGGATTACCGGCCAATAAATTAGTCATTGCAACTAATGAAAATGATATTTTGGATAGATTTATTAACTCTGGAAATTATTCAATAAATGAAGTAGCAAAAACTTCTAGCCCAAGTATGGACATTGCAATAGCAAGTAATTTTGAGCGCTTGCTCTTTGAAATAAATAATAAATCAACAGAGAAAACATCCAAAAATATGGATGATTTAAGAACAAATAATGGATTTGATGTTTCTGAAGATCAATTAAATTTAGTAAAAAAATTATTTGCTTCTAAGCGTATAAATCAAGATGAGGTAGAAAATCTAATCAAAAATACATATGACGAATTTAATTATGTTATAGACCCACATACCGCTATTGGTTTAGGTGCTTCAAGAGAAATAAATAATGAAGATGAGTATAATTTTATTTTAGGAACAGCTCATCCACTGAAATTTTCGAAAACTGTAGAAAAAGCTATAGAAGAAAATATATACAGCAGTGATAAAACTAATGGAGACTTTAAAGAAGAAGAGAAGTTTTTTAGTTTTGAAAATTCAGAGAGCAAAGTAAGGGAAATAATTAAAAATAATGTTAATAAATAAATGACAATTTTACGATCTTATAACTTTAAAAAAAACTCTCTAGAGCTAAATGGGGATAATGTACTACTAAGACCACCTCAGTATAGCGACTGGATAGATTGGTCTAAAGTCAGGGAAATAAATAAATTATATTTACAACCCTGGGAACCTCTTTGGTCTCCTGGTGAGCTAGAAAGAAGTTCATTTGTCAAGAGAGTTAGAATGTTTGAAAAGTTGTCTACAAGTGATGAAGCATACTCATTTTTAATATTTAAAAATGAAAATACAGAATTTATTGGAGAGTTAAATATTAGTAATATTCAAAGAGGCATAATTCAGTCTTGTTCTATTGGTTATTGGATAGCAAGAAAATATGAAGGTTTAGGGATGATGAGTGAGTCACTAGAGTTAGTAAAAAGTTTTATCTTTCATCAGCTCAAACTCCACCGCATTGAGGCGGCATGCTTGCCACACAACAGTCCTTCATTAAAAGTATTATTAAAAAATGGCTTTAAAATAGAAGGTACAGCCCGCAAATTATTGAAAATTAACAATAAATGGCAAGATCATACTGTATTCTCATATTTATATGAAGATTATAAAAATTTAAAATAACTCTATTTCTCCATCACCATCATCAACAAAAAAATCTTCTAATGGCTTAGCGTCAGGAGTTGCTAAATACTCATCTAAGTTATTTTTTCCTGATGCAATTATAGTACTATCATCTACACACATATTGCCTGTAAATTTTTTAGAATCTTGAGTTAAAATGATATACGCAGCATCACCCATAATTTCTGGCTTACGGCACTGACTTAATCCTTTATCTGGAAGTGTAGCGCCAAGAATATTTCTTACTGCAGAAGTATCAATCATAGTTCTTGGCCATAAAGAGTTTACTGCTATACCAAACGTTTTAAGTTCTTCCGACATACCTAAAGTGCACATACTCATTCCATATTTTGCCATAGTATATGCTACGTGAGGTTTAAACCATTTAGAATCCATATTTAATGGCGGTCCCAAGTTAAGTATATGGGGATTTTCTGCTTTCTTTAAATGTGGTATGCAAGTTTTAGAAACTAAAAAAGTCCCTCTAGTATTAATATTGTGCATAAGATCATATCTTTTCATTTCTGTATGCAAAGTAGAAGATAGATTAATTGCACTAGCATTGTTTACACAGATGTCAATTCCACCAAATATTTTAACTGTTTGTTCAATTGCCTCATTTACTTGATCTTCAAAACGAATATCAGTTTTAATTCCTATTGCATCACCACCAGCTTTCTTTAATTCTTCTGCCGCAGTATGAATTGTTCCCGGTAGAGTAGGATGTGGCGTATCAGTTTTTGCAGCAATTACTATATTAGCTCCATCCTTAGCCGCTTTTTTTGCAATTTCAAATCCTATACCTCTAGTTGCACCAGTGATAAATAATGTTTTTCCAGATAAATTTTTCATTTCTTAACCTTTATTTTATGTTTTTAATACTTATGCTTCGCCACCAGAGGCAGACAAATAAGCTAAATTTATTCCTAAGTTTGTAATACTTTTATTCCATTTTTCGTTAGAATCACAATCAAATATAAAATCTTTTGTAGCACCTGCTATTAGCCAATCATTATTAGCAATTTCTTGTTCTAACTGCCCAGCACTCCAACCAGCATATCCAAATAAAACCATCTTATGAGAAGGTGTTTCTTGATTTGAGAATTTTTCAAGTACGTTTGTATTAGTTGATAAACTAATATCTGAAGTTATAGACTTTGTTCCATCTTCAAAAAAATCGTTTGAATGTAATACAAATCCTTTTGTAATATCCATAGGCCCGCCGAGGAATATATCTACATTATATTGACTATCATTTGCTCCCTTTATTCCTAAGTCTTTAGAAAGCTCACTTAAATTAATTTTTTTTAGTGGTTTATTTAAAATTAATCCAAATGCCCCAGCTGCATCATGATTATAGATGAAAATAACAGTATTTTTAAATCTGTTGTCAGGCATATGTGGCATTGCAATTAAAAGTTTACCTGATATATATGTCTGAGGAATATTACTCATATTTATTAATATTAACTATAAGATAATATAATATTAGTTATCTAGAAAGAAACATTATATGACAATTAAAGTTGGTGATAAAATTGTAAATGAACCTCTAATGATTCCATCAAAAGAAAAAGGGGTAGGTTCGTTAAATTTGCAAGAATTCTCTAAGGGTAAAAAGATTATAGTTTTTGCAGTACCCGCTGCATTCAGTCCAACTTGTTCAAGAACGCACTTACCAGGGTATCTTGAAAATCATGACAAGCTAATGGAAAAAGGTATTGATGCAATAATTTGTGTTTCTGTTAATGATATATTTGTTATGAAAGCATGGGCAAAAGATCAAAATTCAGAAGATAAGGTTATACTTGCAGCTGATGGAAGTGCAAAATTTACAAAGGCTATTGGTATGGACGTTGATCTAGATACCTTTGGTCAAGGCATAAGGTCTAAAAGATATTCAATGTTGATAGATGACTCGATTATCAAAAGTATCAATATTGAGGGTAAACCAGGCCAAGCTGAAGATAGTGGTGCCACAAAGATGTTAGAGATAATTGGCTAACTAAATAACTGAGGTTGCCAAATAATCAGCTCTTTCATTACCATAAATGCCGTCATGGCCTTTAACCCACACCCAGCTTACATCGTGATAATTTAATAAATTATCTAATTCAATCCATAAATCTTTATTCTTTACGTCTTTCTTTTGTGCTGTTTTCCAATTATTTTTTTTCCAATTTATAATCCATCTTGAAGCACCATCCATTACGTACTTTGAGTCTGTATGGATTGTTAGTTTACTATTAATTGTAAAAAATTTTAAAGCTTCGATAACTGCTTTTAACTCCATTCTATTATTAGTCGTATTTTCATCGCGTCCTGATAGCTCTGTAACATTGCCTGAATTCTCAATAAAAACACCCCAACCACCTGGACCTGGATTTCCTGAGCATGCGCCATCAGTATATATCTTAATCAGACTATCAGATTCCATATTCATCGACACTTTTCACACTTTGATGAAACTTTAGCTTTTCAAAGTATTCATTTGGATCTTTAGTAATTACTAGGTCACTTTTAACATTGTGTATCTCATCATAAAGTCTTGTAAGCAAGAACCTAAGAGATGCCGCTCTAGCTAAAATAGGAAGAGACTCTAGCTCAGCTTTATTAATATTTCTTATAGAATTATACTGTTGTAGAAAATGTTTAGCTTTTGATACATTAAATTCATTATTTCTTTCAAAACACCAAGCATTTATACAGATTGCCAGTTCATATGCATAATAATCATTACAAGCAAAGTAAAAATCAATAATTCCAGATAATCTATCGTTTATAAAAAAAACATTATCCGGAAAAAGATCAGCGTGAATAATACCCGATGGTAAGTTATTAGGGATTTTATCCTTTAGAAAGTTGTATTCTTTGTTAATGATCTCAATAAGATCAGAGTATTTGCTTATATGTAGACTATTTATTGTATTTACTAAACTACCGAGGTGCTTGATACCTAAAGTATTATCTCTTTGAATATCAAGCTGATCTGATGACAAGTGAAATCTAGCTAAGTTCATGCCTAGTTCAGCACAATGTTTTGGTTCAATTTTTTTAAGGGATTTACCATCAATAAAAGAAGTAATTACTGCGGGCTTATCTTTTATATAATTATAAAGCTTATCTGATTTATCTTTTATAACTTGAGGGCATTTAGTTTTACTTTCACTTAGATGATTCATTAAAATAAAAAAGTAAGGTAAATCGTTTTCATTAGTCCTTTTTTCAAAAATTGTAAGAATATATTTAAAATTTTGAGTTTCTAAAAGATAGTTTGAATTCTCAATACCTTCCTTTATGCCGGTAAATTGAAGCAAGTTTTCTAATTCGTAAAGGTTTAGAAAAGAATTAAGCTCGTCATGAGTAATATTTGTATAAACGGCCATAATACACTTATAGCTTATGTTTCTGCTAGTTAAAATGAGTTTTAATAGCTGAAAAGAAATTAGATTTTAAGCTTATCTATATCTTTTAGGCTATCAGTGAATATTTGTTCAGATTTCTCAACTGAAATTTTTTCAGAAACAAGTTTTTCTGCAGTATTTATAGACTGCTCAACGATAGTTTGTTGGATTTTAGACATTGCCTGTAATTCAGCCTGATTAATTTTTTCTATTGATTGAGCTTCTTGTCGCTTAATAATTTCTTCACTTTTAGTAAGTGCTGCTTGTTCGTAAATTTGTGCTCTTTCTCTAGCATTAGCGATTATATCATCTGCTTCTTTTAATGCGTCTTCCTTTTTTCTTTGGTATTCAGCTAATAGTGTATTTGCTTCCTCTTTTAGCTCTATTGCATCACTTAACTCTTTCTTAACCCTTTGAATTTGCTCATCTAGAAGATTTGTAATCATTTTTGGAGCCTTTAAATATAAACCTATACCGACGAATATAATAAAAGCAACTAGTGTCCAAGAAGCCGGTTGAGAAAAAAATTCCATATTATATTAAATGCTTTCTAATATCTTCTTCATTAATTTTTTTATCTATAAATTTTTCAACAATTGATTGGGTGGTTTCAATTGTTTTCTCTCTAATGTCATTCACCGCATTCTTTTCTTTATTTTCTATTGCCTGTTGAGACTCTTCGATTAATTTTTTAATTTTTTCATCAGTTTCTTTTTTTGATAAATCAATTTTTTTGTCAATATCTGATTTTGTATTATTAAATATTGAGATTGCTTCAATATTACTACTTGTAATTTTTGCTTCATATTCTTCTAAAATTGATTGTGCTTCAATTTTTAGTTGTTCAGCATCACTTAAATCATTAGATATTTTATCTTTTCTCTCTTCTACAGTGGTTCTCAACTGTGGGATCGCTATCTTCCACATAAATATATACAAAATTCCAAAAGTAACTATTAACCAAAAGATTTGAGATGAATAACTGCTTATGTCCATCTGCGGCAGACCACCGCCTTCACTTGCAGCAAATGATTTTACTGACATTAATGAAAAGGCGGTAATTAATAAGACCTTGATATATTTCATGAGACTAAGCTTTATCCTTAGAATTATCCAAAGAGGATTAGAAATGCTATAACCAATGCAAACAACGCAATTGCCTCAACAAGAGCAAATCCAAGAAGAACTTGTCCAAACGCTTGTTGCTGAACAGATGGATTTCTAAATATACCTGCAATATACGCTCCGAAAACAGTACCCAATCCTACACCGGGTCCTGCGACTCCAATTGTTGCTAAACCTGCACCAATTAGTTTTGCTGCTTCTACTTCCATTTTTATTCCTTTCGTTTTTTCATAATTAATTAATAAATTCTAATGATGCGGATGAAGTGCATCATTTAAATATATACATGTTAAAATTGTAAATATGTAAGCTTGTAAAAAAGCGATAAAAGTTTCAAGAGCATAAATTGCAACAAGACCAGCAAGTGGTATAACTCCAAAAAAACCCATCATAACAATAAAGCCAGCAAATATTTTAATTATGCTATGTCCTGCCAGCATATTGGCCATTAGTCTAACAGAAAGTGCCACTGGTCTTGAGAGATAGGATATTATTTCTATTGGTATGATTACAGGAGCCATATAAATGGGCACTCCACTTGGATAAAACATTCTTAGATAGCCAAATCCATTTTTTATAAACCCTAATGTTGTAACACCAATAAAAATTAATCCAGCAAATGCAAATGTGACCGCAAAATGACTTGTTACTGTAAACGAGTAAGGGATAAGACCAATCAAATTGCAAAAGAAGATGAACATAAATAAAGAGAATACGAAAGGAAAAAAAGCTTTACCTTGATCACCAACATTCGTTCTCAGTAAGTTAGCAATAAATTCGTATGAAAGTTCACACATAATTTGAAATCTATTAGGAATTATTGATTTTTTTGATAGACCTAACATGAAAAAAGCCATTATTGCCAATGTAGCAATAACCATAAATTGTGATGAATTTGTAAATGAAATATCTACATTTCCTATTTTGATATCTGTAATTCTTGTTATTACAAACTGATGAATAGGATCTATTAAATTTGTTGATTTCTCAGCGGCCATTGTTGTATTTTTTAGTTATTTTGCATGGATTTTGCAACCCTAAAAACATTTAATATTCCCGCCGAACTTCCAAGCAAGAAGAAGACAATCGTAAACAAAGGTCTGGTATTAAAATAACTGTCAAGAAACAAGCCTATTGCCACACCAATAGCCATAGCTGCGACAATTTCAACCGCTAATTTCAATACTTTGCCAATTGGCGATGGCTTAATATTCTGATTATTGTTTTGCTTAATACTACTTTTAGCTTCTTTGATCCTGCTATCTAAATTTTTTAATTTTGTATCATCTCCATGCATTAGGCGACGGCACCAATTTCCTCAGCTCGTTTTAAATCTACAGACACTATCTGACTAACACCTCTTTCAGCCATGGTTATTCCAAACAGCCTATCCATTCTAGACATTGTTAGTGCGTGGTGTGTGATTATCATGAATTTAGTTTGAGTTTTTTCACTAATACTATCAAGTAAATTGCAAAATCTCTCTACATTAGCATCGTCGAGAGGAGCATCAACTTCATCCAAAACGCAAATCGGTGATGGGTTTGTCAAAAAAATAGCAAATATAAGAGACATTGCTGTTAAAGCTTGCTCTCCACCTGACAATAGTGACATTGATTGAAGTTTTTTACCTGGGGGACTTACCATCATTTCAAGTCCTGCCTCTAATGGATCTTCAGCATCTATTAACTCTAAGTGTGCTTTGCCTCCATTAAATAGTTTAACAAAGACTTCTTTGAAATGATTATTTACAGTGTCAAATGCTTTCAGCAATCGTGTACGACCTTCTTTATTTAATTCCTCAATAGACTCTCGCATTTTTTTAATAGCTGCATCTAGCTCATTCTTTTCCGTACTCATTATTTCTAATTCATCGTCTATTTCTTTTGTTTCTAAATCAGCTCTTAAATTTACAGCCCCCATAGTTTCACGCTGTTGTTTCAGTCTATCTAATTTTGTTTCTGTCCTCTCCATGTTGGATTGCATGCTATCGAGATCGTCTGTAATTTCTAATTTTTCAATAATCTGTTCAGGTTTGCATTGGAATTTTTCTTGAGACTCATCGGCAAGTTCTTGCAATCTTGATTCTGCAAGCTCTTTAGTTGCTTCGGTTCTACCTTTTGTCTCTCTAATATTTGATAAATCATTTTGAGCTTTTCTTAGACTTGCTTCTATTTCTTTTAATACATTATCAGCTTCTGCAAGTCTATCGGCAGCAAATTGCCTTTCAGTTTCGGCAAAGCCTTTGGTCTCAATTAATTGACCTCTTCTCTGAGCTATTTCTTCTGGACGATTTGAAATTTTTTTTAACTCTTCCTCAGATTTTTTCTTTCTAAGAGTAAGTTCTTGAATTTGTTCATTTGAGGACTTTATAGTCTTGTTTAACCTTTGATACTCATACGTCCAATCGCTAAATTTCTGTTCAATATCTTTTTGTCTAAGCTTATCTCTTAACTCTAAAGAGAGTGTTGCAGCATTCTTTGCATCATTGTTAGCTTTTTCGTATGCGATTTTTGCTTTATCAGAGATTTTTTCAGCATCCGATACTTTTTCAGATATATCTGACAAACTTGAATAAAATTTTTCTGTAAAAATTTTTGTCCAATTGGCTGTATCATCATAGCCCTCAACTTCTTTAAGGGTTGAATGTTTAGAGTTAATATTTTCATTAGAAACTATTGTTCGTTGCCAATCGTCTCTTTTTGAGTTTTTAATAATATTATATTGCTCAATATTTTTTTCTAGATCAGCAATTTGCTCTTCTAATTGGTCTTTTTCCTCTTTTAGTAGATCAATTTTATCGTTATCGACTTCATTTATTCCCTGACTACTATCTATAGAATTTTTCTTTGCATTTAGTATTTCAAGATCTTTAGTTGAATCTTTAAGTTGGAATTGTTCTCTCTCAAAATCACTTATTATCTGTTGAATTGTTTTTTCTAAATTATATTTTGCTTCTTTTATTCTCTCTTCTTCGTGATCTAAAGATTCCCTTTCCAAATTGATCCTATTAAGCTTGGCTGCGGCTTCGATTTCTTTTTCTCTTAATGGTTTAATCTTTTCATTGGCTTGAGCTTGCTTGGTTGTAGCTTGTGTAACATCTAAGGTATATTTTTGTATTTGAGACTCACTTACTTGTAGATTATGATTAGATTTTTCATAAGACTCCTTTAGATTGAACCACTTAAGGTACATCACAATACCCTCTAAACGACTAATTTCTGAAGAGATTGATTTATAGGTTTCTGCTTGTTGAGCCTGTTTTTTTAAGTTCGTAATCTGAGAATTCAGCTGTTTCATTATATCTTTTAGTCGCTGTAAATTAGTTTCAGCAGCTTTCAATTTTAACTCAGCTTCATGTCTCCTTGAATGAAGACCTGAGATGCCTGCAGCCTCTTCCAATACAGCCCTTCGATCAATAGGCTTTGCATTTATTAATGCTCCAACTCTACCTTGACTAATTAGAGAGGGTGAATGAGCTCCAGTAGATAGGTCTGCAAAAAGTCGTTGAACATCACGAGCCCTAACTTCCTTGCCATTAATTCTATATTCAGAACCTCTATCTTTTTCAATCTTTCGTTTAACCTGAATCTCTTCTTCTTCATTAAATTCTGAAGGTGCGCTTCTATCTTTATTATCTAAAGAAATTGTTACTTCTGCATTGTTTCTTGCTGGCCTATCTGATGTTCCTGAAAATATCACATCTTCCATTCCAGAGCCTCTCATGCTTTTGGGAGATGTTTCACCCATACACCATCTTAAGGACTCAACAACATTAGATTTACCACAACCATTAGGTCCAACTATTCCTGTTAATCCCTCTTCAATGACAATTTCAGTAGGGTCAACAAACGATTTAAAACCTGTAACTTTTATTTTTTTAAATTTCATTTTTTAGTTGATATAGCTTTCTAATATTTCATCTATTTTATCACTAGATAAATTACCAGCGTACAATTCACCATTAATTATAAATGATGGAGTAGAATTAACTTCATATTCTTTAACAGCATCTATTCTAGATTTTAAAATAAAATTTGTAATTTTCTCATTATTCAAACAGCTATCAAAGTCATCGCTAGTAACGCCAAATAAGCCTGCTTGTTTAGTCAACGCCTCTGTACTATTTTCAAGAACTTTTTCTTGATCATTTGTTACAATCCATTTTGATTGTGTGCTTAGAAGTGTTTTGTTTAATTTATGAAAGTCTTTTCTTGCCGCACAGTAGAGTAATTTATAGGCGTTTAAATCAACCGCATTCAATGGAAAGGGTCTTAATTCAAAATTTACTAATCCAGTATCAATATATTTTTCTTTTAAGTGCTTGTAACCATTTTTAGAAAAGTCTGCACAATGACTACAAGTTAATGAACTGTATTCAATGATACTTATCTTTGCATCAATATTGCCAAGGATTACCGGGTCTTTAAGGTTATTTTCACTATCAAAATTCCATTCATTATTTGCAAACGCATTTGTAGATAATGAAATAGAGATAAATATTAATATTTTTAATAAGGTTTTCATTTTCAACAATTATCTACATTTAGTGTTTAATATGATATTTAACGTACAATATATTGAATATAATCAATTATTCTCAGTTTATACAGCATAATCTCTTACTTTTAATATTATTCTTATAGATAAAAATTGTGTCAGAAATTTAACTTTTTTTTATTTTCCTAGCAATTTTTGAAAAGTTTTTTTGTAGATTTGGATATTTCGATAATAGTTCTAAATCTAAAGAATTGATATTAACTTCATCATCTAACTCATTGTTATTGTTAGGTGCAGATACTTTATTTGCCATTTTTTGTTGAATGATTTCAATCCTATTGATCGCCTTGTAACCAAAAAAACTATTTATTTTTGATATTAATTTAGTCTGATCATGCTGTATTGCAAAAGCAATTGTAGGATCTGCTTTAAGCTCTAAAGTTGCGGGATCCCTTAAGCTAACTTGTGATTTTTTAATTTTTATAGGTTTTGATAAATTGTAATAATTTTCACCAACTATTTCTTTCCAAGATTTAAGTAACTCTATTTCAAAAAAACCTCTCTTCTTGAGAATTTTTTTTGCCTCATCGGGAAGAAAATTTGATAATGTATTAAGTCCGTAATATTTTTTTTTATAAGCCATGAGTTTAAATTTAAAATCATCTTATCATGATCTTGAGCATTCTAAATTAATTTTTAATAAAGAAATAAATAAGTGGTACTTAAAAAATAGAAGAAAGCTCCCATGGAGATCTAATAAAAAAGACCCAAATTTCCCATATAGAGTACTGGTTAGTGAGTTTATGCTGCAGCAAACAGGTGTCAGCACTGTAGTACCGTATTTTAAACGCTTTATTCAAGAATGGCCAAATATAGATGCTTTGGCAAAAGCAACAGAAGATGAGGTTCTTAACCACTGGCAAGGACTTGGTTATTACAGTCGGGGAAGAAACTTACTAAAGACGGCAAAGATATTATGCCAGAATTATAATAGTTCAGTCCCACAAGATATTAAAAATTTAATTTCACTTCCTGGTATTGGTGAATATGCTTCAGCAGCTATCAGATCAATTGCTTTTAATAAGAAAGCAACCGTAGTCGATGGAAATGTAAAGAGAGTAATAGCTAGATTCTTTGCATTAAAAGGGAAACTAAGTGATAATGAAACAGATATTTCTAATTTAGCCAAATTTTTAACTCCTAATAAGTGCAATTCAAATTATTCTCAAGCAATAATGGAGTTTGGAGCTTTAATTTGTAGGCCTAAAAAACCTAGTTGTGATATCTGCATATTTAAAAAAGACTGTCTTTCCTTCAAACAGAAAATTGTATCAAATATTCCAGAACCAAAATTAAAAGTTAATAAAAAAGACCTTAGATGCGCATCTTTTTTGGCGATAAATAACAATTCAATATTAGTCATCAAAAGGAAAGAGAAAAATTTACTAGAGAATATGTGGCAGTTACCTTCTAGTGAGTGGGTTACAAAAAATACTAGTGATAAATTAGTTAGCCAAGCACCATTCAAAGCTAATTGGATTCAAAATCAAAAAAAAATAAAATATAAATTCAGCCACATTGATTTATTAAACGAAACTTACGTAACAAAGGTTAATTCACAAATAAATTTAGTAAATGAAAATTATAAATGGATAAATATTAAGTGCTTAGATAAATATCCTCTTGTTACTCTCACCAAAAAAATATTAGAAAATAATAGTTTAATTTAATTCTGATCTAACTTGCTGTCTTAATAAATCAATAGGCTTCAATTCACCTTCGACATCAAAATGCCAAAATGTCCATCCATTGCAAGCTTGAGCATCTTGGACTTGTGCACCAATTTGATGAATTGAGCCAGTATTTTTATTATACACAATAGACCCGTCTGCTCTGACTTTGGCTTTATATTTTTTAGCCGAATCATAAAGGTTGTCCCCTGGTTCGATTAACTTACGTTCGACAAGCCAGCCAAAAGGAACTCTTGGCTCAGATTTTTTAGATGTTGTAACTAAAATTGATTCATTTTCATAAGGTATAACTTTATCAATTCTTTTTTGGGCGTGAGCAATATATTTATTATCTCTTTCAATACCAATAAATGATCTCGACAATTTTTTTGCAACCGCTCCAGTGGTTCCAGTTCCAAAAAAAGGATCTAAGATTATATCTCCTGGGTTTGATGATGAAATTATTACTCGATGTAATAAAGACTCAGGTTTTTGAGTTGAATGTACTTTTTTTCCTTTCGAATCTTTCAATCTTTCATGACCATTGCATATGGGCAAAAACCAATCAGATCTCATTTGAGTGTTTTCATTTAGAGACTTCATAGCCTCATAGTTAAATACATATTTTTTTGAATTTTTATTTTTAGATGCCCAAATTATTGTTTCATGCGCATTGGTGAACCTTGTTCCTTTAAAATTTGGCATCGGGTTGGCTTTTTGCCAAATAATATCGTTAAGTATCCAATAACCTAAATCTTGGAGAATGTAACCTATTCTAAAAATATTGTGATATGATCCAATTACCCAAATCGTTCCGTTTGGCTTTAAAATTCTTTGTGCTTCTTTTAACCATAATCTAGAAAAATTATCGTAGTCTTTAAAACTATCAAATTGATCCCAGTCATCATTTACCGCATTAACTTTAGAAGAGTCAGGTCTTGATAGCTCATTCTCTAATTGCAGATTATATGGAGGGTCAGCAAAAATGACATCAATACTATTTTCAGGTAGTGATTTTAAATGATCGATAGTATCGCCTGGTAAAATTTGATTTATTGGCAATGAATTTTTTTTGACCGTATTCATAAAAATAATAATGATTCATATTATTTTTCTGGTCAATAACTTAATAGACTCAATAAGTTATATGATTTTCTTAATTCAACATATTGTATATGGGTGCAAAACTTTTTCGATGTATTGGGGTTATACCCAATTTATCGAGAGCTAAAAGGTGCTGTTTTGTTCCATATCCAGAATTTTTTTCCCAAAAATACCCTGGATACTTAATAGATAATTCTTCCATTATTTTGTCTCTGTATACTTTTGCTATAATAGATGCAGCTGCAATTGATAGAGATTTACTATCACCTTTAATTATTGGATACATTTTATAGCTAAGTTCTGGTAATTTATTACCATCAATCAGAGTAGATTTTGGTATAATACTAAGACCTAAAACCGCTCTTTTCATTGCTAGTAAACTTGCTTGTAAAATATTTATTTTGTCTATCTCTTCAACTGTGGCGATGCCAATCGCATAATTGTGGTTTGCAACCAATTCTCTATTAATTTGTATTCTTTTATTTTTTGAAATTTTTTTTGAGTCATTAATACCTTCAGGTATTGCTTCTTTATTGAGAATTATAGCAGCAGAAACAACAGGCCCAGCAAGAGGGCCTCTTCCAACCTCATCTACACCAGCCACAGGCATTTTATAATTCTGATCAAATTTATATTTTGGTTCCAATTTTACTATTTTATACTATCTCTAATATTTTGAAGATCTTCCCAGACATATTTTTTTTGCTTTTGTTGGCGTAATAAAAATGCTGGATGGAATGTTGGCATTGCTTGAATGTTTTTTCCATTTATATTTAAAGTAAACCATTTACCTCTAATTTTTGTTATTGGAGTTTTATCTTTAAGAAGAGCATAAGTAGAGGTACTTCCTAATAATAAAAGTACTTTTGGATTAATTAATTCTATATGTTTATGAATTAATGGCAGGCATATCTCAATTTCATTTTCAGTTGGTTTACGATTAGCAGGTGGACGCCATGGAATGATATTCGCAATATATACTTTCTCCCTATCAAGATTGATAGCACTTAACATTTTATCTAATAGCTTACCACTTCTACCAACAAAAGGTTTGCCTTCAATATCTTCATCATGACCAGGCGCTTCGCCAATCAGCATAATTTTTGAATTGGGGTTACCATCAGAAAAAACAACATTATTTGCCTCTTTATACAAAGCACAGCCTTTAAAATTATTAATAAAACGCTGAAGTTCTTTTAGATCCTGTATTTTCAACAATTGCTGTTCTGTCTTTAAATTCATTGTTTGTAAATTATTCTCTATATCTTCATTTTTGAATGATTCTTTAATATTAAATCTGTTTATAGGAAATTCGTTTAAATTATCTGTTACTCCAGCTTCTTTTAGTAATCTAAGAGACTGAATATTTGTATTTATAAGATTTTTCCCCATTATTTTAAAGAATTTGAATCATATGATTGAATTATTGTATCAGTAATTTAAATAATACTGTTAGATAATTTATATGGATACAGAAAATCAACGAGAGTCGATGGAATACGACGTGGTGATCGTCGGAGCTGGCCCAGCTGGTCTAGCTACGGCCATAAGGCTCAAACAACTAAATGCAGAAACAAATGTTTGTGTAGTTGAAAAAGCATCAGAAGTTGGTGCACATATATTAAGTGGAAATGTATTCGAAACAAGAGCTTTAGATGAATTATTGCCAGACTGGAGAAACATGGATGGATGCCCAGTTAAGACAAAAGTAAATGCTGAGAAGTTTTTATTTTTGTCTAAAAAAAGCTATTTTAGTTTTCCCACTTTATTTCTCCCTCCTGTCCAACACAATAAAGGCAATTATATTATTAGTCTTGCAAATTTGTGTCGTTGGCTTGGCCAAGTAGCAGAAAATTTAGGTGTAGAAATCTACCCAGGTTTTGCAGCATCGGAAGTACTATATAACGAAGATCAGTCTATTAAGGGTATTGCTACAAATGATATGGGTGTTGATGCTAACAATGAAAAAAAAGATTCATATGAACCAGGCATAGAACTTCATGCAAAAGTTACAGTATTTGCGGAAGGTTGCAGGGGCCATTTAGGCAAAACTTTGATTGAAAAATATAATTTAGCGGAAAACAGTGATCCGCAACAGTATGGAATAGGTCTAAAAGAAATATGGGAAGTTCCTGAAGAGTGTCACCATGAAGGCTTAGTGATGCATACCACTGGCTGGCCATTGGACAATGATACTTATGGCGGTAGCTTTATTTATCATGCTGAAAATAAACAAATTTTTATTGGTTATGTTGTTGGTCTGGATTACAAAAACCCTCATCTATCCCCATTTGAGGAATTTCAAAGATTTAAAACACATCCAGCAATTGCTAAAATCCTGACTGGTGGCAAAAGGATATCTTATGGTGCTAGAGCATTGATCGAGGGTGGTCTCCAAAGTCTTCCAAGAATGTATATGCCTAATGGATTATTAATAGGTTGCGACGCTGGAACCCTAAATATGCCAAAGATTAAAGGGTCACATACAGCTTTGAAAAGTGGAATAATTGCTGCAGAAACTATCAACGAAAAGTTTACTAAATCTCTTGAAGATCTCTCTTTATACGAAGAAAATTTTAAAAATAGTTGGGCATATAAAGAACTATACACAGCAAGAAATGTGAAGCCATTTATGGGTCTTGGTTTGATATTAGGCATAATTTTGACTGGAATAGATCAACTGATCTTTAGAGGCAGATTGCCATTTACATTAAGACATAAACACGCGGATCATGAATGTCTCAAGCCTGCAGATGAAATGAAGAAAATAGATTACCCTAAGCCAGATGGTGTATTAACTTTTGATAAACCAAGTTCTGCTTATTTATCTGGGACTTATCATGCAGAAAACCAACCGGTTCATTTGAAATTAAAGGATCCAGCACTTCCAATCAACTACACTTTGTCTAAATATGATGAGCCTGCTCAAAGATATTGCCCTGTTGGCGTTTATGAGGTTCATGAAGATGCTGCAACTTTGGAAAAGAAATTTGTTATCAATAGTCAAAATTGTATTCATTGCAAAACTTGTGACATTAAAGAACCGTCTCAGAATATAAATTGGGTTACTCCTGAAGGCGGCGGTGGTCCTAAGTATTCAAATATGTAGATGATAAATAATGAAAATCTTACTATTTAATTTAATTTTACTTATTAATTTCGTTTTTATTTCTAATTCAGTTGCTGCTAATAAAAATAACCTTGCAAAGGTTGGTGATTATATAATTGCTGAAATTTCGTCACAAGCAAATGACTATGATACTGCTAATCAATATTATTTAAATTTACTAAAAAAAGATAAAAAAAATACTGGTTTAATAATTAAAATTATCAAAAATAATTTATTGAATGAAAAAATTCAACTTGCTAATAAGCACTATTTAAAGCTTGAAAAAATTGGTTGTCCAAAAACTGAAATTGAATGTATTAATTTTACCCAATCGATTGGGCCATTATTAACTGGTGTTACGTATCTAAAAAAAAATAGGACTAATAGAGCTATAAAAGCTTTTTCAAATATAAAAAATATTAATAATAACAAGGTCTACGCTGAACTAGTGAGGGCTTGGTCACTGGCTAACTTTTATACCTATAAAGATAGTATTGAAATTTTAGATAGTATCAATTCTGAAAAAAATATTGATGATATTATAATGCATAAAGCTTTAATTTACGATTTAGTAAATGAAGTTGAATTAGCTGATATATTCTATCAACAATCGATAAACAGCAGCAAAAATATCAATGTTATTAATTATTACTTAAATTTTTTACATCGAAATAATATGGAGATGGAAAAGAATAATTTTTTACAAAGTTTATATGCTGATACAAGCTTTGAAATTTCAATAAATAATGAGATCTTCGATAACTCGAGACTGGTTCAAAATCAGATCAATGGTGTAGGCTTAGTACTTTATGATGCTGCGCAGCATCTTGGTTTTGAAAATATAGACTTATCGCGCGTAATCTTAAATATTGCTGACTATTCATACCCAGATTTATATGAGGTAGATTTTTTATCTGCAAGCTTACTTCATAGTTTAGATCTAACTGATCAAGCTATGAAAAAATATAAATTAATACCAAGTAATCACTATCTTAGTTCAATAGCAACGATACAATTATCTAATATATTAAATCTTGAAAACTTGGAAGAAGATGCAATTGAGCTTTTACAAAATTATTTAATTGAAAAAGACAATTTTAAAGTTCAAATGACACTTGGTGATCATTTTAGATATAAGTCTGATTGGAAGAATGCACAGGAAACTTACAGTAAAATATTAAAAAATGATAAATATATTCTAGATCCAAATATATGGAATACATATTATAGACGTGGTATTTCTTATGAAAGAGATAAGCAATGGGATTTAGCAGAGAGAGACTTTATGCAAGCCCTCGAACTTAATACCAATCAACCAGATGTATTAAATTACCTTGGTTATTCATGGATTGATAATGACATAAATATGCTAAAGGCTAAAATAATGATTGAGTTAGCATTGGAACAAAAACCTGACGATGCCTATTTTATTGATAGTCTTGCCTGGTATTATTTCAAAGTAAGCAATTATGAACAAGCAGATGCTTTGCTAAGTTACGCAACATACCTCGCGCCATCAGACCCGGTCATAAATGAGCATTATGGAGATGCATTATGGAAAGTTGGTAAGTTTATTGAAGCGAGATACCAGTGGAATAGAGCGCTAGACCTTGATCCCGAAGAGGATCAGATTGAAAAAATTAAAGTTAAATTGATAAAGGGTTATTGAGACGCTATAAATTTAGTGTGTTAGATAATCTAAAATTAAAATCATATGCAAAAATAAATCTATATTTGCATGTATTAAATAAAAGAGACGATGGTTTTCACAATATTTCAAGTTTATTGAGTCGAATAGATTTATATGACAGTATAACTTTTGAAAAAAGTGAGATATTTGAAGTAGAGTATAGTGGCCCCGAAGGAAACAAAGTTTCGAATGATAATATTACACAACTAATCACTTATTTAAAAAATGAGAAGATAATTGACGAATTAAATTACCGAATTAAAATTAATAAAAATATACCAATTGGAGCAGGGTTAGGCGGGGGTTCAAGTAATGTTGCTTCTATCATTAGGGTATTAGTCGAAAATAAAATAATCAAAGAAAGTGTTGATGTCATTAATATTGCAAAATTAATGGGATCCGACATAGAATTTTTTTTATATGATAAAGCAGCAATTATTGAAGGTAAGGGATCGATAGCCAAATTATTTGAAATTCAAGAACCCATCATAATTTTATTAGTAAACCCTGGGGTGAACTTAAGTACAAAAAAAGTTTTTGAAACAAATAATTTATTTTCGGCAAATTTTAGAGTTGAAGAAACATTAAATAATAATCTTAATAAATTGTTTAAAATTACTCATAATGACTTAGAAGATGCAGCTATCAAGCTTTGTCCAGATATAGGTAAAATAAAAGATGAAATCTCAAAACAAAAGGGTTTAATTGCTAGCAGAATGACAGGAAGTGGTTCCTCATATTTCGCGATATTCGAGGATAGAAATGCTACTTTATTAGCAGAACAGCAGATTAAAAATTATAATTCAAATTGGTGGACATCAATTGTAACAACTATTTAATCATTGCAATTCACACTTGTTATACTAAATATATATTAATTATCGTTGGGGCGTGGCCAAGTGGTAAGGCACCGCTTTTTGGTAGCGGTATTCGGAGGTTCGAATCCTCCCGCCCCAGCCAGCGAACTAATATAGAGAGAAATTATGAGTACTTTTTTAAATAAATATACATCAGTTTATAACGTTTTTTTAGATAATTGGAGTTATCAATCACAGTACGTTCTATTTTTAGAAAAACTAATGTATGAGGAGACCATTCTACCTACTTATATTAAAGAAATGATATTTGCTTATGTCTCTGAACTCAATGGGTGTACTTATTGTAAAGATATACACAGAGGAATTTCAAAAGAGCTAATAAAAGAAATAGAAAAAAACTCGTCCCTAGAAAATATCTCTATTTCATCAATACAAGAAGAATTCAAAGCCGTATTAGCTTTTTCACATAAGGTAAACGAAGATATTGACTCAATTACCCAAGATGATGTGGACTCAATTTTAGAAAATGGTTTTCAGGAAAATGTTATATCTGAAATTATTGCTATTTGCAGTGCTGCACAATATATGAATACAACTGTACGTGCACATAAAATTCCAGCCCTAAATGAGGCTATGAATTCAGCCTCTGTTAAAATGATGATTCAAAAGGGTTATCAAGGATTAGCTGATTATATGATACAAAAACGTAACAAGAGTTAAGTAATCATTTTCATCAAATTAAATCCAAAATAAAAACTTAAAATTAAATAACTATTCTAAATTAGTTATCTAACCTGGGAAGGCTAACATAATAGACTCAGCTATATATGCTGGCTTTTCGTCACCCTCGACCTCTAATGTAGCTTCTGAAATTACTTGAGTACCTCCATTATCAAGTTTATTCACTTCATTAACTTTAACACTTAATCTTACTTTTGAATTAACAGGTACCATGCTAATAAATCTGACTTTGTTTAGTCCATAATTTATAGTCATCTTAGTACCTGTGATTGTCCAAATCATTGAACTTAGAGGTACAATTAGTGAAAGTGTAAGAAATCCATGAGCAATTGTAGATTTTGTAGGAAGCTCTTTAGCTGCTCTTTCCGAGTCTAAATGAATCCATTGATGATCACTAGTTGCATCAGCAAATTGCTGTATTCTGTTTTGATCAATTAGCATCCAGTCTGATTTACCAATATCTTTTCCAATAAAACTCTCTAATTCACTAAAATCTACAGATATCATATAAATTCTCCTTATTAATTTAATATTAAAATAATATCTTAAATTATTATAAAATATATATCTTTATTATGAGCAATATAAGACAGATAACCAAAGATGATAATGAAAAAATTTTGAAATTACTTAATCAATCTTTTGGACCAGGAAGATTTGCAAGATCTGTTTACAGATTGAGAGAGATTAAAGGAAGAGAAACAGATTTTTCATATATAAATGAGAAAAACAATGAAATCTTATCTTCTATTCAATATTTTCAAACTTATCTAAATCAGGATCTTTTAGGCTTACTTTTAGGACCGTTAGCTGTCGAGCCAAGGTATAGAGGACAAGGATTTGGAGTAGCGTTAGTGAAACACACCATTCAAATAATAAAAAAAGAAACTAATTATGATTTTATTTTAGTTATAGGGGATAATGCATACTATAAAAAATTTGGTTTTGAAAAAATAAATCATGACTTAAATTTTTTTGGTCCTGTAAATGTAAATAGAGTATTAATTCTTGATATAAATGGAAAAATAAAAAAGAATAATTATTTAAAAATGGAATTTAGTTAATGACAGATAATCAATTTACTTTTGTAAAAGGCTTAGAGACAATTTACGAGTTTAGTAAAAAAGAAAAAAATTCATTACCTCCGGTAGACAAATGGAACCCTGACTTTTGTGGTGATATTGATATGAGAATTTTGCGTAATGGTAAATGGTTTTATATGGGTTCAGAAATAAAGAGACCAGCCATGATTAAATTATTTTCAAGAATTTTAAGGTTAGATGAGGATAATCATTATTATTTAGTAACTCCAGTTGAGAAAGTCAGGATACAAGTTGAAGATGCTCCTTTTGTTGCAACTTCAATACATCAAGAAACAAAAAATGGTATTAAAAATTTATATTTTACAACTAATCTTAATGAAAAAATCTTACTGTCAAATCAAAATCCAATTGATATTAAGATCGATATTAATACAGAAGAACCATCACCATATATTCGCGTTAGAAAAAATCTTAAAGCTTTAATCTCAAGATCAGTTTTTTATGAATTAATTGATTTAGCAAAAAAACAAACAATCGATAGTGTAGAGTACTTAATTTTAGAGAGTAATAACGAAATTTTTAAAATATATGAGTGCTAATAAAGATATAACTCTTAATCTATTACAAAATACCTTCGTTGATGCAAGTGAAATATCTCATGAATCTTTTGATATTAATTCAACAAGAACTGACTCCAATATAAATCATGATAAAAAAATTATTAATTTCTTTAATAATAAAAAATTGACTAAATCGGCAGTACTGGTCCCAATAATATTTGAAAATAACTCAGCCAATATCATTTTAACATATCGCTCAGCAAAATTAAAAGATCACGCAGGTCAAATTAGTTTTCCAGGCGGAAGAATTGATAAAAAAGATTTATCTCCTATTGATACTGCAATTCGAGAAACTAAAGAGGAAATAGGTATTGAAAAAAAATATATAAATATCTTAGGAAACCTTGATAACTATGTGACCGGTACTGGCTTTCAAATTTTACCTATAATAGCAAATTTAATCGGTGGATATGATATTTCTATTAACTCCAATGAGGTAGAGAGTGTTTTCAAATTACCAATGAGTATTTTAATGAATAAGAAAAATCATGATATTCAGGAAAAATTATATAATAATGGAGAAATATCATATCACTATAATTTTAATGTGATAAATTATGAAAATCATTTCATATGGGGTGCCACTGCAAGTATTTTATTAAATTTATATGAAAAATTAAAATGACTAATCAAAATATAAAAGATGTACTTGCGATGACTGACGTACAAAAACTATTTGAAATCTTTGATAAAAATCAAATTTATTTAGTTGGAGGATGTGTAAGAAATGCATTTAGCAATAGGGATGTAAAAGATATTGATTTTGCTTCAACTTTAGAACCTGAACAGGTTATTAGGGTATTAGATAAAAATAAAATTAAATTTTTAGATATTGGTAAAGAGCATGGAACTATAACTGCAATAATTAATAATACTAAGTATGAAATTACTTCATGTCGCTCAGATATAAAGACAGACGGTCGACATGCAGTAGTTGATTATACAAGTGATATCAAGGTTGACTCAAACAGAAGAGATTTTACATTTAATGCAATTTATGTTGATCAATCGGGAGATACTTTTGATTTTCATAATGGTTTAAAAGATTTAGAAAAAAATAAAGTCCAGTTTATTGGCGACGTAGAACGAAGAATCCAAGAAGATTATTTAAGAATCCTTAGGTTTTTCAGGTTCCATTGTGAGCATTCACCAGATCACATTAGTGAAAGCGAATTGCTTCTAATTAAAAAGCATATCAATGGACTAAAAAAAGTATCTAAAGAAAGGCTATGGATTGAATTAAAAAATATCATTGAGCATAAAAATTCAAGTTATATTCTAAAAAAAATGCAAGATACTGGCTTATTTTCACAGGTATTCCAAGGTATTATAGTTGGGGATAGTTTTGAAAAGTTAAATAATAATTTAGTAAATTTAAATTTATCTGGTACCAGTATGTGTAAGCTGGCTATTTTACTAAATAACGATGAAAAGATTATTAATAGCTTCATTTCAGAGAACCCACTTTCAAAAATAGAACAAAATAATCTTATAAATTTATCAAATATACATAGCAGCATCGTATCCTATATGTCTATGCGAGAGGCAAGAGCAGCTTTGTATCGATTAGGTAAAGATAATTTTACAAATCAAGTATTATGTCAATGGTCTAAAGATTCGAATGACAAAACAACAATTAATTGGCGAGCTTTAATTGAAGTTGCAAGTTCTTGGAGTAAACCTAAATTTACAGTCAAAGCATCAGACGTGATTAATATGGGAATATCAGAAGGACCAGAACTAGGTGGGATATTAGAAGAATTAGAAGAGTGGTGGATAAATAATGATTTTATAGATGATCAGTTTTCCTTAATTGAAAGACTCAAAGCAATCTGCTTTGCACGACACTAGTTATTCGTAGAGTATAGCAGTAATTTCATAGCTTTTTTCACCTTTTGGCGTATTAACCATTACAAAGTCGTCTTTTTCTTTACCGATTAATTCTTTTGCAACAGGTGATTTATAAGAAATTAAGTTGTTGTCAATATCAGCTTCTTCGTGACCAACAATTTTAAAAACTTTTTTTTCATCAGTTTCTAAGTCTTTTAATTTTACAGTGCACCCAAAAACTACCTTACTATCTTTATTGATATTTTTAATATCAATTATTTCTGCATTCGCTAGTAATGATTGTATCTCTTGGATTCTACCTTCATTATGACTTTGTTCCTCTTTTGCAGCATGATATTCAGCGTTTTCTTTTAAATCTCCATGTGCTCTGGCTTCAGCGATTGCTTTTATGACTTCTTGTCTTTTACTTCCAGTTAAAAGAGCAAGCTCATCTTGTAATTTTTTAGCTCCATCAATTGTTATTGGTTCTGTACTCATAGTTCTTAATTTAAATCCAAATAGCTTCAGGAGGCATTGACATTAAAATTGCATCAATATTGCCACCAGTTTCTAAGCCAAATTTTGTGCCTCGATCATATAATAAGTTAAACTCTGCATATCTACCACGTTTTATTTTCTGTTTAATTTTATCATTATTTGTCCATTTTTTTTTTAGATTTTCATTAATAATATTTGGCACAATATCTATAAAACATTTTCCGGTATCTTTAACAAAAGCAAAGTCCTTTTGAAAATTATTAGAATTTAAACGATCAAAAAAAATTCCTCCATCTCCACGAGTTTCATTTCTATGTGGCAGGTAAAAATACGCATCACATTCTTTTGAAAATTTATTATAGAATTTCTTGTTATGTAGATCACACATTTTTTTGATGTTACTATGAAACTTTTTTTTATTTTTTAGATTTTTAAATGTTGGTGTCATGTCCATTCCGCCTCCAAACCAACTTTCTTCAGTTACAATGTAACGTGTATTAAAATGAAACGATGGAATAAAAGGCGAGTTCATATGTGCCACAACTGAAATACCACTTGCCCAGAACTTACCAGATGCTCCTGAGCCAGGTATTTGATTTTTAAATTTCTTGTTAAATTTTCCATGAACTGTCGAAATATTTACACCAACTTTCTCAAAAATATTTCCATGCATAAGACCCATGGTTCCACCGCCATTATCTTGCGATTCACGAGATGCTCTTTTCCAACTTTTGAATTTAAACTTATTCTTTTTGCCTGAATTAATATTTTTATTCTCTATGCTTAAGAAAGCTTCAATAGTTTCATGTCGAAGTTTCTCAAACCACTCTTGTGAAGCTTTTTTTTGTTGGATTGTCATTTTTCAAACTGCCTTCTTGATTCCGCGATAACAATACCTGCAGAAACTGCCACATTTAGTGATCTGGAATTTTCACTCATTGGAATTGTAATCACTTCATGCACACTATTAAATACTTTATCTGGAACGCCAGCACTCTCACGCCCTACCAGTAAAAAGTCATCTTTTTTAAAATCAAACTTAGTATAGTTAACCTTCCCTTTGGTAGATAGAAGGATTATTCTCTTATCTTTGTTGTTTTCTAAAAATAGTTCCCACGAATCATGTTCAGTAAGCGAGACAGATTCAACATAGTCCAAGGCAGCTTGCTTTATATTTTTTTCATTGAATATGTATCCGGTCGGGTGGATTATATCTAAACCCACGTCAAAACAAGCGCATATTCTAATCATGGCACCAGTATTTTGCGGAATATCGGGTTGAAATAAAGCTAATCTCATTTTTTTATTAGTAATAATTTATTGAGCTCGGTCGTACATACTATGCGTCATAGTGACACAAGATTTATCAAATAGTCTAATTTATTTTTGTAGAAAATCCCTAATTAACGTATATATAAACTGTATATATCACAATGGGTACAGACAAAAATAGAAGTTCAGAAGAAACAAAAGTCACCAGAAGAGATTTTCTGTATTTGACTACTGGTAGCTTTACAGCTGTTGGTGTAGGTGCGGTGGCATGGCCATTTATTGTTCAAATGAATCCTGATGCATCTGTTAAAGCTTTAGCCTCAACAGAAGTGGATTTATCGCCAATTATGCCAGGCCAAAGTATTTCTATATTATGGAGAGGTAAACCAGTTTTCATAAGAAGGAGAACTCCAGAAGAAATAACTGAAGCCCAAGCAGTAAAAGAGGCTGATCTGCCAGATCCTGAGACAGATGAAGCAAGGGTTCAAAAGCCAGAATGGCTAGTAATGGTTGGAGTTTGTACGCATCTTGGCTGTATTCCGTTAGGCAATAAGGGTGAATACAATGGGTGGTTTTGCCCTTGTCATGGATCACATTATGATACATCAGGAAGAATTAGAAAAGGACCAGCACCCAAAAATCTAGAAGTACCAAAATACGTTTTTTTAGACGATAACACTATAAAAATTGGATAGGAATTTATGAGCGATAATTATGAGCCACAATCGGCAGTAGGAAAATGGATAGATAAAAGATTACCTCTAATCTCATTATTTAGTGGTCACTTAATGCAGTTTCCAACTCCAAAAAACTTAAATTACTGGTGGACATTTGGTGGAATTTTAACTTTTTGTTTAATTACTCAAATTTTAACAGGCCTAGTTCTAGCAATGCATTACGTTGCTGATGCTAATTTAGCTTTTGCAAGTGTTGAGCATATTATGCGTGACGTAAACTATGGTTGGCTTCTGAGATATATGCATGCCACAGGTGCTTCCATGTTTTTTATTGCTGTGTACATTCATATGGCAAGATCACTTTTTTATGGTTCTTATAAAGAGCCACGTGAATTAATTTGGATCATTGGTGTATTCATATTTCTGTTAATGGTTGCTACAGCGTTCATGGGTTATGTGTTGCCATGGGGACAAATGAGCTTTTGGGGTGCAACTGTGATTACAAATTTATTTAGTGCAGTTCCATTTTTTGGAGAGGCTATAACTAATTGGTTATGGGGAGATTATTCAGTTGGAAGTGCACTATTAACTAGATTCTTTACTCTTCATTACTTAATGCCATTCCTTATTTTTGGTTTAGTCATCTTACATATATGGGCATTACATGTTCCTGGTAACAATAATCCAGAGGGTATTGACGTTATTAAAGGTCAAGATACTGTTCCATTTCACCCGCATTATGTCGTGAAAGATGTATTTGCTTTGGTTGTATTTATGATCGTATTTGCTGGATTTGTTTTTTTCAGTCCTAATATTTTAGGGCATAGTGATAACTATATTCAGGCAAATGCACTGCAAACTCCTGAGCATATTGTTCCTGAATGGTATTTTTTACCTTTCTATGCAGTCTTGCGAGCTATACCTGATAAGCTTGGTGGTGTTATTGCCATGGTTTCTGCGATAGCTATCTTAGCGTTCATTCCTTGGCTTGATCATTCTAAAGTTAGATCAGCTAAATACAGACCTCTCTATAAGCAGTTCTATTGGCTTTTAATTTTTGATTTTATTCTATTGGGATATTTAGGTGCTCAACCAGCCACTGGTATATATTTAATACTTGGAAGACTTGCCACTCTTTATTACTTCCTTCATTTTCTTTTAGTGATGCCATTAGTTGGTTACATTGAAAAACCAAAACCACTTCCAAAAAGTATCTCGGAACCAGTATTGTCAAATGAGGAACAGCAGGCTAAGGCAAATTTAGCTACGTAATAATTATGTATAAATTTTCTCTTGTCTTTGTATTTTTATTTACGAGCCTCGTCTTTGCCGCAGGTGAGATGAAAGCACCTATGGAACCTGACTGGACTTTTCAAGGACCACTTGGAAAATTTGATAGAGCTGAGCTACAACGAGGTTATCAAGTTTATACCGAAGTTTGTTCAAGTTGTCATTCAATGAACCTACTTAGTTATAGAAATTTAGTTCAAGCCGGTGGGCCAGAATTTTCTGAAGAACAAGCTAAAGCAATGGCTGCCATGTTTGAGGTTGAGACTGGACCTAACTCGGACGGTGAGATGTTTATGCGACCTGCAATTCTCTCTGATCGTTTTGTAAGCCCATGGAAGAATGAGCAAGAGGGTAGAGTAGCAAATGGTGGAGCTTATCCACCAGATTTATCAGTAATGGTAAAGGCTAGATCAGGTGGTGCAGATTACGTATATTCGTTAATACTTGGATATAAAGATGAAGTGCCTGAAGGAGTCACACTTGATGATGGTGTATATTATAATATCTATGCAAAAAACCAAAAAATTGCCATGCCGCAAGTTCTATACGAAGATGGTGTTGAATATACCGATGGTACCGCAGCAACTGAAGTTCAAATGGCAAAAGACGTAACAGCTTTTCTAGCTTGGTCAGCAGAACCTAAACTTGAGGAGAGAAAACGAATTGGTTTTAAGGTTATTATTTATTTAATTATTCTATCCTTCTTATTATATTTTACTAATAAGAGAATTTGGAGAGATACTTCACATTAATTTTTTTTATTTTTATAATTAAGTTTCAGTATTTTATGTTATTTAATTAATAAATTAGATTTAGTTTGTATTATCCACAATTTCTAATCCTTAATCTCGATCTAAACCTTTCTTTGTAGTAATATTTATTCAAATTATTGGAGAAATATTATGTTAGAAAACTTATTTAAATTAAGTGACAACAAAACCTCGGCTAAAACAGAAATGCTTGCAGGTTTAGCAACCTTCTTAACCATGGCATATATAATAGTCGTTAATCCAGCTATCCTATCGACTGAAGGAACAGGAATGGATTTTGGTGGTGTTTTTGTCGCTACAATAATCGCAGCTGTTGTCGGCTGTTTGATTATGGGCTTATGGGCAAATTGGCCTATTGGTCTAGCACCTGGTATGGGCCTGAATGCATTTTTTGCTTTTGGTGTTGTGTTTGGAATGGGATATACCTATCAACAGGCATTAGCTGCGGTATTCATCGCTGGACTTGCATTTTTAATACTCTCAGTAACACCTGCTAGGAAGTGGATAATTAATAGTATTCCAAAAAGTATGAAATTTGGCGTTGGAGCTGGTATAGGACTTTTCCTAGCAATCATTGGCCTAAAAAACGCCGGTGTAGTAGTCGACAATCCAGCTACTTTGGTAAGCTTGGGAGACGTAAGTTCAATGCCGGTAATGCTCGCAGCAGTTGGTTTTGCGATTATGGCAATACTTGATAAAAGAGGAATTCCTGGTTCAATAATTATAGGAATACTAGCTGTTAGTCTAATTGCATGGATAACTGGCGTTAGTGCTATTGATGGTGTTGTTGGATCAATTCCACCAGCAGTTCATGCCTTTTCAATGGACTTCAGTCTTATTGCTACATCAGGTTTTATAGGCGTAGCTTTTGCCTTCTTGTTTGTTGATTTTTTTGATACCGCGGGAACATTAACCTCAGTAGCTAACCTAACTGGAAAAGTAGACAGCGATGGTAATGTAGATGGTATTGGTAGAGCGGTCTTGGCTGACTCTGTAGCTACTACAGTAGGCGCTTTAGCTGGTACATCAAATACTACTTCGTATATTGAATCTGGTGCTGGAATTAAAGAAGGTGGTAAGACAGGATTGACAGCAGTTACTGTGGCTGTTCTTTTTGCTATTTGTTTATTCTTAGCTCCACTTGCTCAAAGTATACCTGCTTTTGCAACTGCTCCGGCTTTGGTTTTTGTTGCTACATTTTTCTTAAAAAATTTAAGAGATATTGAGTGGGATGATGTTAGTGAATATGCGCCTGCAGTACTAGCGGCTGTATTAATGCCACTTACATTTAGTATTGCTCATGGTATTGCTCTTGGTTTCATAGCTTATGTAGTTATTAAAGCTTTAAGTGGAAGAGCCAGTGATCTTAACGCAGGATCTATAGTAATTGGCGCGCTTTCGTTTCTTTACTATATCGTCTAATAAATAAAATAAAATTACCCCTTCTATTTGCAAAGATAGGGGGGTATTTTTTATTCACCCATATAGGCAGTATTGATCAGTGATTATTTTTATCTTCTTCATCCCAGGGAAAAACAGGCCAAGTGTCTTGAGTAATTGCTTCAACATAAGTTCCTGCTAAAGGCAGACCCCTAGGTTTTGCATAAATTACTGCAAGGTGCATGTTAGGCATATACTCTTTTAATGCCTTAGCGGTACCACCTTGATCTACAATATCATCTATCACTAAAACAACTTCATCAGTTTTTGGTGCACGGTGAACAATTGCCTTATCTACTTGACGGTGAATATAGCTTTGGATTGAGACGATATCAACATCTTGTATCCCAAGGGTATAGGCAACGACTGAAGCGGGGACAAACCCGCCTCTAGAAACAACTACCATTTTATCAAAATTAACATTTTTTTCTTTTAAAAGATGTGCAAGCTTGACAGCTTTATCATGCATCTCTTCATAAGTAGGAAAAATAAGTTTATGTTCCATAGTTCTTTAATTGTTAAATAAAAAGTGCATTACGTCACCATCTTGTACTTTATACTCTTTGCCTTCACTTCTGAGTTTACCTAATTCTCTAGCCTTACTCTCTCCATTACATTCTACAAAGTCATTATAAGACACTGTTTCAGCCCTTATAAACCCTTTTTTAAAGTCTGTATGAATTTTACCAGCAGCATCTGGAGCTAATGTGTCTACTTTTATTGTCCAAGCGCGTGCTTCTTCTGGTCCAGCCGTAAAATATGTTACTAAATTAAGTATTGAGTAGCCACTATTAATTATTTTATTTAAACCTGAGTCCTCAAGGCTAAGAGAAGATAAAAACTCTGATTGTTCTGACTCATCTAATTGCGATATTTGTGACTCTATTTCTGCTGAAATAATAATGATATTACCATCATCAACCTTTTCAGTTAATTCACTACTTAAATTATTACCCGTTGTAATAGAACCTTCGTCTACATTACATACATATATTATTGGTTTGATTGAAATAAGATTAAATTCTTTAGTTTCGTTCTCTATTTCATCGATGTCAATTATAGAGCGAGCAGGCTTACCTTTGCTAAGATGGTTTAAAATTTTTCGTGCAGTATCAATTTTTTTTCCTGCATCTTTGTCACCTTTTTTTTGAAGTTTTTCTAAGTTTACTATTAACTTTTCAACCATTTCTAAATCAGCAAGAATTAATTCAGTATTAATTGTCTCGACATCATCTATGGGATTAATTTTATTATTTACATGGGTAATATTTTCGTCTTCAAAACACCTAACAACATGTATAATGGCATCTACTTCGCGAATATGTGATAAGAATTTATTCCCTAACCCTTCACCCTTAGAAGCACCTTTTACTAGTCCAGCAATATCAAAAAACGTTAATGGTGCAGGAATAATCTTTTTAGAATTAGCAATTTTTGCTAGCTTATAAATTCTATCATCTGGAACAGCAACAGTTCCTTCGTTTGGCTCAATTGTACAAAAAGGGTAGTTAGCAGCCTCAGCAGATATTTTTTTGGTTAAAGCATTAAAGAGGGTAGATTTACCCACATTTGGAAGGCCAACGATTCCACATTTAAATCCCATTATGTAATCTTTATTTTGTTTAAGAACGAAGAATGCTCTTGATTAACTAAATATTCTAAATTGTCTGAAATGTTTATACATAACTGTTGCATGATTTCTATTTCTTTTTTTTTAAAATCATTTAGTACGTATCTTAATACTTTTTCCTTATCACCAGGATGACCAATGCCAATTCTAACTCTAAAATAGTTCTTACTAATTCGTTTATCTATTGATTTAAGTCCATTATGCCCAGCGGCACTCCCAGCAAATTTAATTCTTACTTTACCAAAATCTAAATCTAAATCATCATGTATTACGTAAATATTTTCTGCTTTAAATTTATAAAATGAAATAAGTTTACTGACTGCAACTCCACTATCATTCATGTAGTCATTAGATTTAAATGCCACAATCTTTTTTTTATTGATTTTATCTACCCATAATTGTCCACCATATTTATTTTTTGGATCTGGAGTCGCAAAAGTTTTAATTATTTCATCGAGTACCAAATACCCAATATTATGTCTAGTTTTAGAGTATTTTTCCCCTGGATTACCAAGGCCAATTATTGAAAACATCAATTAATTATAAGTAAGATAGTGGTTAAAAAGAAGTAATTTATTTTTTAAAGAAGTTAATCTTTCTTCTCTTCAGATGACTCTACATCTTTAGATTCAGCGCTTTCTGCAGAGTCTCCTTCAACAGCTTCACCTTCAGCAGGGGCTTCAGTCTCAGGCTCTTTAACAACAGTAGGCGCAGCTACTGTACCAATAGTAAAATCACGATCAGTAATAGTTGGAACAGTTCCCTCAGGCAATTTAGTTGATGAAATGTGAATAGCGTCACCTATTTCTAAACCATCAAGATCAAATACTATTTCTTCTGGTATATTATTCGCGGGACAACTAACCTGAATAGTTCTTCTGACAATATTTAATACACCTCCACGTTTTAATCCTGGCGATAGCTCATGATTTATAAATGTTGCAGGTATATCTAGTACAACTTTTGAGTCAGCCCCAAGTCTCAAGAAATCTATATGTACAGGTAAATCAGATAGGGGGTGAAATTGAACATCTCTTGGTATTGCTAAACTTTCTTTTCCGTTAATATTAAGAGAGTATATTTTAGTTAAAAATCCCCCAGCTTTCAGTTCTTTTTGAACTTTAATACTTTCTACACTTATTGATAACGGGTCCTCGTTGAGGCCATACACTACAGATGGTATCCTTCCAGAAGCGAGCACTTTTTTTGATGCAGATTTTCCGGTAGATTCTCTGAGTTGAATATCTAATGTATTTTCTTTAGCCATAATTTATGTAAGTGAGGTATTAAATCAAAATCTTTAAGATGGCAAGGGTATTAAATTAAAACTCAAACAGACTAGAAACTGAGCTTTCCTCAGAAATTCGCTTGATTGCCTCACCTAGCAATGGAGCAATTGAAAGTATCTTTAATTTAGCACTTTCTGAAGTTCTAGAGCCTATATTGATAGAGTTTGTAACTACAAGTTCAGTAAGTCCAGATTTTTCGACTTTCTTAAGTGCTTCACCAGTAAGTACACCGTGAGTTATATATGCAGCAACTGATCTAGCTCCTACTTCTATCAGTTTATCTGCTGCATTACAGATAGTTCCTGCTGAATCAATAATATCATCTAAAATAATACAATCTTTTCCATTCACTTCACCCACAATATTCATAATTTCACTTTCACCGGGCTTTGGTCTTCTTTTATCTATAATTGCAATTGAAGCACCCAATTTGTTTGCAATACCTCGCGTTCTAACAACACCACCAACATCAGGTGACACGGCAACTAAGTTGTCTGTTTCAAACTTCTTATTTATTTCTTTCGCAAATACTGGGCCAGCAAAAAGATTGTCTGTTGGAATATCAAAAAAACCTTGAATTTGCTCAGCATGTAAATCAATAGTCAAAACTCTATCAGCCCCAGCGGTAGTAATAAGGTTTGCAACTAATTTTGCAGAAATAGGGGTTCTTGGGCCAGCCTTACGATCTTGTCTAGCATATCCATAGTATGGCATGACTGCAGTAATTCTTTTAGCAGACGCTCTTTTGAGGGCGTCAATGGTTACCAAAAGTTCTACGAGATTATCATTAGCTGGGTAAGAGGTTGAACAAATAACAAACACATCCTCACCTCTTATATTTTCTTTTATCTCAACAAATACTTCATCATCAGCAAAACGCTTAATTGCTGCATTGGCTAGAGGTATATTAATATAATCAGCAACTTCCTTTGCTAAAGGTATATTGCTGGTTCCAGTAATAATTTTCATATACAGAAGCTGATTTATTATTCTTTTATAACAATTGTTGAAATCATTCTACCATAATCACGTTCTTTTTTATGAATAGATCTTCTGTAGCTATAAAATAAGGTTTCCTGCAAGTATGTATCTAGACATATGGATGAAATGTCAGAAATACTATTATTTTCTAATTGTTTAATAATAAATCCTCTCAGATCAAAATTGTATTTTTTTTTGTCAAATTGATGGAAATAACTACTATTTTTTGAATCTGACTCAATAAAAATATTATAAAAATCGTCTTTTACTTCATAGGAATCTTTTGCAATGCAAGGGCCAATAGAACACTTGATATCTTTCAAATTGCTTCCAAGATACAACATGGCGTTAATGGTATTTTGAATTATTCCTGTTAATGCTCCTTTCCATCCTGCATGACAAGCGCCTATTATTTTTTTTTTGTTATCATAAAAGAGAACAGGTGCACAATCCGCGGTTAGAATTCCAAGTATCATATTTTTTTGTTTGGTGACTATTCCATCATTCATATAAATTTCTTTTAGATTATTGGATTTAAGGACTCCGACTTTATTTGAATGAGTTTGATAAAGTGTTACTAAATGCTTTGTGCTTAAATTAAAATATTTTGATACAGCCAATCTATTTTTTTGGATATACGGTTTATAATCATTAGACCCTGGACCACAATTTAATGATTTATAATTATTAAGTGAAACGCCACCTAATCGAGAGAAAAAACAGTGATCTATATTTCCTAAGTTATCTGAAAAAAACATCTTTATTTATACTCTGAATAAATAATTTTAAAAAGTGATCCCATTTCTTCATGATTAATCAATCTATTCAATCCAAGTAAAATTTCTTTTTCCTTCTCTAGATTGTTTTCAATCAACTTTGAGGCTCTAAGTTCAATACCCATCTCTTTTAAAAATTTTGATTGTTTAAGAATCTTTAAATTTTTTACGTCATGGCAATTCATAATATTTAATATATTATTAAAGTTTACATGAGCTGTTAAATCTTGCTCTCCAACATTATCTAAAAAATTTGTGATTTTATTACTCTTTATTGATGAAAGTGTGCTTTTATATGTCAATTCTGTATATCCATAATCCGCAAATAAAATGAAGCCGCCATTAGACTTAATATTTTTTGCAATAAAACTGATAATTTGATCACTGTCTTCTGAATATTCGTAAATTTCGCCTGAATTTAGATTTAATTTTTTTAAATGTGAATTTTTTTGATCTTTTGCTTCTTCAAAATCTCTATAAAAATTCCCATTTAAATCCTGCTTAATAACAAGGTTTTTAATTTTATCATTAGATATTTTTACTTGGGATATTGGTAAAGCATCAAAAAATTCATTTGCAATATATACAGAGAACTCTTTTGGTATCGTACTTATATTTGAATGAATCTTTGATTGAGGAAACTCTTTCTTTATATCTTTTATAAAATGAATATTGTTTTCAATAAAGTGGAGATTTATTTCCAAATTTTCTTTGATTAATTTCTTTACTACTCTCAAAATATCTTTCATTAGAGTTCCTTGGCCCGGACCAAGTTCAACTAAATTACAAAAACTTATGTTATTTGTTATTAATATTTGACTTAACCATATACCAATCATCTCTCCATAAAGTTGAGAAATTTCTGGGCTGGTTACAAAATCTCCATTATTACCAATTGGCTTATTTTTTTTATAATATCCAAATTCTTCATCATGCAATGATATCTGCATGAATTCTTTTAGAGTAATAAAAGACTTATTGTTTATTACATCAATTACTTTACTTTTTACTGACATTTTGCTTTGAGTAAAATAGGATTAGTATTCCAAATAAAAACATGGGTAAGGATAGTAGCATGCCCATAGTTAAGTAATTAAAAAAGTATCCAACTTGTACATCTGGTTCACGAGTAAATTCAATTATAAACCTAAATATTGAATATAAAGATAAAAACATTCCAGATATAAATCCCGAATGTTTTAATTTTTTGTATTTATGAATCATAATATTTAAAATAATAAAAATAATTAGGCCTTCAAATAAAGCTTCATAAATTTGACTTGGATGTCTATGTAATCCATTGGTATTTGGGAATATTACACCAATAAATATATCTGTGGGTCTTCCATATAATTCTGCATTAATAAAATTTGAAATTCGTCCAAAAAATATTCCAACTGGAGCTGAAGCACAAACCAAATCTGATATTGTTAAAAAACTAAAATCTCTTTTCTTAGCAAAAAGGTAAATAGTTAAAATAATACCTAATAAACCTCCATGAAATGACAGACCGCCTTCCCAAACATGCAATATTTTTAATGGATCACTAAAATAATACAGTGGATTATAAAATATAACATAACCTAACCGTGCACCCAGTATTAGAGCTAAAATTCCATAAAAAATCAGATCATCTACATCTTTAGGTTGAATATTATGCTTCTCATTAAATAAACCTTTTTGTCTTGATAGATATTGTATGTATTTCCAGGCAAAAATAAAACCAACTATATACGCAAGTGAATACCATCGTATAGCTATAGGTCCAAACTCAAATAAAATAGGACTAATTGTTGGAAATGTAATAGAAAGCATTATGATTAATTATTTATTTAATTCATTATATCACCAAAATGCAAACTGAGAACATATTCTTAAAGTTAATCTCAAAAGCAATTGTAGCTTCATTTGAAACGACTGAAGTAATAAAATCTGAAGTAAAAACTCACCTGTTATTTAAAAATGAAAAAAAATTAAATAAAAAAAATCTAAAAAAATGAATATTAAGAACGATAATATATTAATAATTGGCGCTGGCAATATGGGCTATGCATTTATTTCTGCATTAATTGAAAATAAAGTAAGTCCTAAAAAAATTTATGTAATAGAAAAGAAACCAAGCGCAAGGCTAAAAAAAATTCACAAATTAAAAAAAATAAAAATATTTAATACAATAAATAAATTTGAGATGAATATAAAAATCTCTATTGCAATACTAACCATTAAACCAAATCAATTAGATGATGTCTTTTCAGATGAATTAAATAATAAAATAAAAAATTCATTAATTATTTCTATTGTAGCGGGTAAAACACATTCTACATTAAAAAAACTTTCAAAAGGTAATAAAAATATAGCAAGAGCTATGACTAATACCCCAGCTGCTGTTGGATGGGGAACTTCTATTATATATTTCGCAAAGACTACAACAAGTGCTAATAAAAAAAGGGCAATGCAATTAATGAGTCTTATTGGACAAGTAGAAGAAGTTAAATCAGAGAAATCAATTGATACTTTTACAGGACTTTTTGGTAGTGGCCCTGCATATTTGTACTTGCTAATTGAAATATGGTCTAACTATGCAAAGAAAAATGGTTTTAAATATGCAGAACAAATGACAGTACAGACTATTCTCGGCTCTATTTTATTATTACTAAATACACAAGAAAAACCTGAGTCATTAAGAAAAAGGGTTACCAGTAAAGGAGGTACTACTGAAGCTGCTCTGATGGAATTAAATAACAATCAAAAATTTCAAAAACTTTTTGAAAAAGCTATCTCTAAGGCCATCAAAAAAGCTACTACTTTAAGCAAGAGTTAATTTGGGATTTCAATTCTAACCTTTAATCCACCTAAGATTTTACTTTCCCCTAACTCGATAGTCCCGTTTATAGAGTTTAGTAAATGTTTAGTGGTCGATAAGCCTAAACCAGAGTTTGTTGAATTTTGATTTCTACTCTTATCTATTCGATAAAATGGCTTAAAAACATTGGCCCTCTCAGTCTCTAGAATGCCTTCGCCATCGTCATGAATTTCTACTTTTGTAAGTTCTGGCGATGTTTCAATAATTATTTTAACTTTTTGAGCATTTTCAAATGAGTTATTCAGTAAGTTGATAATAGATCTATTAAATATATTGGCATTTAGTTCTATTTCGGCATCATTAATTATTTCTATATCAATATTTTTGTCATTAAAATGAATATCATTCTTTATTCTAATAATAGATTCAATTGGATTTATTTTGATACTATCTTTGATATTTTCTTCTTTTGAAAAATTTAAATATTCTTCCAGCATTAAATTCATGTGTTTAATTTCATCTATTAAAAATTCTTTACTTTTATCATCCTCAATTGTTTCTGCTTGTAATCGCATTCTAGTTAGGGGAGTTTTTAAATCATGACCAACTCCAGCAAGCATTAAAGATCTTTGCTCTACTTGCTTTATTATTCTATTTTTCATTTTTAAAAATTCTATAGCAGCTCTTCGAACATCGCTTGCACCAGATACTTTGAAATTAGATACATTATTTCCTTTTCCAAATTCCTCAGCTGCCATCGCAAGTTGAGTTATTGGTTTAATTTGATTTCGCAAGAATAGAAAAGAAATAAAAATTAATATTGCAGAAGATATAATTACCCAACCTAGAAAAATATGTACTCTAGCAGTAGACACTCTTTTTTTAGGAAAAGTAATTCGCAACATTTCTTCACCAATATTGACATATACATTGATATTATCATTTGCAGATTGAACCCAATGCGTTGAGTTTAAAGTACCTTGAAGCTCCCGCTTAAAACCAGAAGTTACAAAATCAAGAAATTTAATATTATTAGCTGCATAGTTTTCTGATAGATCCTGTGAGCTTATAATTTTTATATTCATATCAGTGAAAGAGCCATAATCTCTGTTAGCTCGCAATATAGAAATATCATTATTTTTTATTTGATTTACAGTTAAAGCAATTTCCATTGCAACAGAACGCGACATTCTTGCTATTACTCGTTCCCATAAGCTATCAAAAAAAACAGTTACAATAATGAGTTGGAAAACAATCATTGGTAGTATAACAATTGAAATTGCTCGCACTAACAGACTTTTTGGTAAATACTTTTTAATCATGCTAGTTGTTAACCCACAATAAATAACCAGCCCCACGTTTAGTTTTGAGGTATTTAGGAAATTTTGGGTTTAATTCTATTTTTTTTCTGAGTCTGTTAATGCAAACATCAAGAGTTCTTTCTTGCTCAAAGCCTAATATTTTACTTAATTCTTCGCGTGAGAAAGGCTTTCCAATTTCTTTTGACAATATTCTTAAAATTGATAACTCATTAGAATTCAAAGATTTGCTTGTTTTAGATCCTGATATTTCTCCTGTGACCAGATTTAGAACAAGATTATTAATCTGGATTTGATCTTTAAAAGTCTTAGTGCTGGTTTTCTTTAAAATATTTTTAATTCGTAGTAGTAATTCTTTTGGCTCAAAAGGCTTAGCTAAATAATCATCAGCACCTAATTCAAGACCTTGTATCACATTTTCCGTATCACCCATTGCAGTAAGGTGTATAATTGGCACCAGTGATTTCGACCTTATTATTTTTGTAAGTTCATATCCGTCAATACCAGGCATCATAATATCTAGTATCAATACGTCAAAACTAATCAAGTTTAGTTTTTGTAATGCATCATCTCCATGAATAGCTGTTGTAACCAAAAAATTATTTTTAATTAGAAAATCTTTTAATAGATCCCGAATTTTATCATCGTCATCAACTACTAATATGTGATTGTTAACTTTACTCATCATTTATTTTTTTCTGCTAAATTTAAAAATATCTGATTAAATCCATTAACTGCCTCTGAACCAGATTTTTGAAATGCATTACTTATCTCTTTTATTGTAGGTCCAATTAAATTATTGATTATTTTTTTTGACTCATCTGAAAGATATAAGTTTTTCATTCTTTTATCTTTTTCATTCGTTTCTTGAAAAACCATTTTTTTTTCTAATAGAATCTTTAATACTCTATTGAGACTTTGCTTCGTAATACTCAATTTTATTAGAAGCTCATTAAAAGTTATACCTGGATAAAGTAATATTATTAAAATACATCTTATATCAGCGATACCAAAGCCATTTACACTGGCATTATCTAAAATTTGATTTTCAAAAGTTTTATAGACTAAGAAGAAATTATTTAGAGTTTCTTTTAATTTATCCTCTCGTAAATATAAAAGTGGAGAACCTTTGTGCAGATTATTATTTAAGTCAGACATTATGACATAATAATGATAAAAAGTTATATTAATCAACTAGATTTTCTGATAACTAAGTAGTCTAATTTTTTACAGTAAAAATATGGAAATTTTACCTTTTGATAATAGGGACGGCCTAATTTGGATGAATGGTGAGTTTATCGCATGGAATGATGCAAAGTGCCATGTAATTACTCAAGGCATGCACTATGCTAGCTCAGTTTTTGAGGGTGAAAGAGCCTATAAAGGAAAGATTTTTAAATCTGAAGAGCATACAAAACGTCTATTTAAATCTGCAGCAACTTTAGGCATCGATATACCTTTTAGCGAGGATGAAATAAATGAAGCAAAGGATGAGCTTATTAAAAAAATGAACTTAGAGGACTGCTATGTTAGACCAATTGTTTGGAGAGGCAGTCAACAAATGGGATTATCTACATCGAAATCAGATGTAAACGTAGCAATAGCGGTATGGGATGATTGGGCTTCTTACTTTAAAATTGAAGATAGGAAAGCAGGACTCAGATTAATAACTTCACCATGGAAGAGACCATCTCCCGATACAGCACCTTGTGAAGCAAAAGCATCTGGACCCTACGTTATATGTACGATGTCAAAATCATTTGCAGAAAATAAAGGATTTCATGACGCTCTAATGCTTGATTATAGGGGCTATGTTGCTGAAGGAACAGGAGCAAATATTTTTTTTATAAAAGACAATGAAATTCATACACCAATACCAGATTGTTTCTTAAATGGTATTACTCGCCAAACTGTTATTGAGATGCTCTCAAATCAAGGGTTTGAGATAATTGAAAGGCATATTGAACCTAATGAAATAGCTAATTATGAAGAAGCTTTCTTAACTGGTACAGCAGCAGAAATTACTCCTATTCAGTCAATTGATGATATTAAATTTAATACTGGCGACAGCACAAAGAATTTTAAATTCATGCAAGACTATCATAATCTTGTAAGATCTTAGTTAAAAACACTTCGATAGTATTGATAACCACTTAAGACAGACAAGATACTTGCAATCCATAATAATAGTATTCCAGACACTTCAATAAAAATTAAGCTAGTTGAGATAATTGGGTTTAGTATTAATAAAATTAAAGCCATCATTTGAAAAGCTGTTTTATATTTACCTAAATTTGATACAGGTATAGTAATTTTTTTATTACCTTGAGCTAAAAATTCTCTTAGTCCAGATATAAAAACCTCTCTTGAAATTATGAGTAAGAGAGGTAGCAAATTAATTCCACTAATATCTCCTCGGTAACACAGAATTATACCTACAAGTATGACTAAAAGCTTATCAGCTATCGGATCCAACATTGTACCAAAATCACTAGTAAGTGAATATTTCCTAGCCAAATAACCATCAAAAAAATCTGATAGTCCTGCAATTATAAAGCAAATTAAAGCGATTAAATTAGTCGTGTTTGTATTTAAATATATTAAATAGACTATTATCGGAATTAAAAAAATTCTCAAAATGGTAAGTCTATTAGGTAAATTTAACATTAGTTATTAAAAAAATTATATATTTTTTCAGATAATGATTTGCTAATTCCATCGACTTTTTCAAGATCTAGAATTGAAGCACCTTTAATATCTTTAACAGATCCAAAATGATTTAAAAGAAGTTTACGTCTTTTATTTCCAAGGCCAGCTATTAACTCAAGTTCAGAATTCTCTATATCCTTTTTATTTTTATTTCTGTGCGCACCTATAGCAAATCTGTGTGATTCATCTCTGATACGTTGAAGTAAAAAATAAACTGGATCGTCATTTGATAAGAAATTTTTATTTTTTTCAAATATAATTTGATCTAGTTTATTTGATCTATTTAATCCCTTATAAATTGATAGTATTTTTATTTGTTTTAATTTGAGTTTATTAAGGAGTTCTTGCACTGTTTCATAATGCCCTTTGCCACCATCTATTAATATTACTTCTGGCAGTGAAGAATATTTTTTGTTATCATTGCCAATATTTGAGAAGCGTCTAGTTAAAACCTGCCGCATCATACCATAGTCATCTCCTGGAGTAATTTTTGAGTTATCAATATTAAATTTTCTATAATTCTTGTTTTCAAAACCTTCTTCGCCAAATACGACCATAGCTCCCACAGCATTTTTTCCAAATGCATGACTATTATCGTATCCCTCGATACGTTTAATTTTTTTATTTAGTTTAATTAGATTTTTTAATTTTTCTAAGCTCTTAATATTACTTGATGTATCAGAAATATGTCTATTAAGTGAAATATCAGAATTTCTTAATGCATATTTAATCAACTCAACTTTCTTTCCTTTATGAGGAATGCTAAATTTAGGTTTTGCTCTATAAATTGAATTTAAAGATTCAATGATAAGATCAATATTTTCTACTTGATGACTTACTAAAACTTCTTTTGGAGGTCTATGCTTAGTATAAAAATCAATAACAAATCTCTCTAAAATAGCTTCATTAGGCTCATCTATATTATGCTTTGGAAAATAACTCTTGTTACCCCAATTTTGCCCTGATCTATAAATAAAAACTTGAATACAAGATTTATCACCTTGTCGCGATAAAGAAATTACATCAGAGTCGCTAATATCGTAAAGATTTATATTTTGTTGACTTTGTATCTGCGTTAAAGCTTTTATTTTATCTCGGTAACTAGCAGCTTTTTCATAATTTTCATTTTTACTTTCCTCATTCATTTTAAATGAAAGGTTTCTTTGTAAACCACTATGCTTTCCTGATAAGAAATCTTCAGCATTTTTAACAGTCTCTTTATATTTTTTTTTATTGAGTGCATCAACACACGGTGCACTGCATCTCTCAATTTGATGCATTAAACAAGGTCTACTTCTATTTTCGAAGTAAGAGTCTTCGCAAGAACGTAATTGAAAAACTTTTTGCAGTATTTTCAAAGTGTAATTTAAAGAACCAACAGTTGCAAAAGGCCCAAAATACTTACCCTTAAACTTCTGTTTACCTCTATGCTTAGATATAGAGGGGTATTCTTGTTCATGATTAATAAATATGTAAGGAAAAGATTTATCATCTCTCAATAGGATATTATATTGAGGCTTGATTTTTTTTATAAGATTTGCTTCTAATAATAAAGCTTCTTTCTCAGTCTCAGTTATTATCGTATCTATTTGTTTGGTAGAGCGCATTAGACGTCTAATGCGATTTGTTAAATTATTATCATTTAAATAATTTTTAAGCCTATTCTTGATATTCTTAGCTTTACCAACGTATAGAACGTTGTTATTTTGATCCAACATTTTGTAGATACCAGGCTTAGTAGGCGATTGATCCACTATTGACTTAATTCTATCAATATTGTGCATCTTTATTTTCGAGATCGCTCAATTTCTATGCCAGCACTTTCAGCATCATCAATTGCATCAAGCTTTTCAAGCCTTATTTTAATGGTTTCAATTCTTGAATTTTTAAAGCACTCCACTAAAATTTTTTCTGCTAAAGTCTCTAATAGAATAGTGTGACCTGAGCTTACAATTTTTTTTATAATAATTGAAATTTCGTTATAGCACACAACATTGTCAATTTTTTCACCCGATGAATCGGGAATATCAATAATTTTTGCAATTACATTTACCCTTAATGGTTGTTGGATATTTTTTTCATGGGCGTATACTCCTAATTCTGCATCTAACATTAAGTCATTAACAAATATTAAATTATATCCAGAATTATGATCAATATTATCAATTTCTGAATTTAATATTTTTAAATTTATTTTATTTCTGCTCATGATAAATGTTCACCACCATCAACTACAATTAATTGCCCTGTTAAAGACTCTGTTGCTAATATATAGTTCAAAGTATTGCTTATGTCTGTAGGTTTTGAACCTTTTTTAAGCAACGTTGATTTTACTTGTTTTTTAAAATTTTTATCAGATTGATACTCATTTTTAATTGTTGGCCCTGGACCTATAGCATTTACTCTAATATTTGGAGCGAGTGATTTTGCCAAAATAACTGTAGCAGAGTGAAGTGCTGCTTTGCTAATGTTATATGAAAAAAAAGCGATACTAGGATTAATAACTCCTTGATCAAGAATATTAATAATATTTCCATTTTTTTCATTTTTATATTCCATTGCAAAATCTTTCGATAATTTGATTGGAGCATATAAATTAGTGTCTAAATGCTTATCCCAAGATTTAGAAGTAAAATTAAGAATTTTGTCATTTTCAAAAACAGAAGCATTGTTTATTAAGCAAGATATTTTACCAAGCAGTTTAGAGGCTTTTGAGTAGAATTTATCTACCTGACTTCGATCATTAAAATTACATTTAATAGTTTCACATCGAACCCCTAATGCAACAATTTCTCTTTTTAAAATATTTGCTGAAGTTTTAGATTTATTATAATGAATAATTATATCATATCCATTCTTAGCTAAATCCACACAAATTTGCTTACCAATTCTTTTTGAGCCTCCAGTTACCAGGGCAATAAGATTTTTTTTCATTAAAATAACCTATATATATAAATTAGGTAACTCAATACAAAAACTAGCGATAATATTATATTGAGAGATCTGTTGATTAGTATCAAAATTATTATTATTGCAGTACTTAGTGCAAGCAACAATAAATCATTTGTTTCCACATTTAGAGAAGAGAAATTATACCCTCTGGCCTTAACTATTATAATAGATGGAAACAATACAAATAAAATATTCATTATATTGCTACCAATAATGTTACCAATACCCATTGCAGCTTTCTTTTTTAATGCAGCTACAATTAGGGTTATAAGTTCAGGAAGAGATGTGCCAAGAGCTAAAATAGTAAGGCCTATTACAGTATGGGCCATTCCTAAATTTGAAAAGAAAACCAAAGACTCTGAGAGAAATAATTTACCTCCAATAAAAAAACCTAAAAAACTTAATAACAACTTAATAATACTTACTTCAGTCTCAATACTATTTTCACTTTCCCCTTGTTCTGTAGAAAAATTTTTTAGATGATTAATAAAAAATAAAAGTATGACAAAAAAAATAAAAGTATGAAACCAAGTTAACTGCGAATAAATTGATAAAACTAAAATAAAATATGCGGTTACTATAAACAAATATAAATTCGTTTTTTGATCAATTCCTTGCAAATGTATTTTATGCATAAGCCCGGCAAAACCTAGAACAAGTAGCAGATTTGCAATATTGCTTCCTATTACATTTCCTAAAATAGCATCAGATGCTGGTGGTGTTTCAAATAAAGCTGCCGACAGAGATACCATGAGCTCTGGTGCTGAGGTGCCAAATGCCACTACGGTTAGTCCAACCAGAACTTGGGAAAAGTTAAATTTTTTAGCTATAGCATCTGCTTGTGAAACGAGTTGATCAGCACTCACTATTAGTATGAATAAACTTAAAATAATGAGACTTAATTGATAAATTGAAAAAATCATATTCTATGTAAAGTATCTATTTTTTTTCTGTTGAGGCTTTCTTATGTATTCTAATCCTAAGTCTTTTTTTTCTAATTTTTTTATTTCATCTCTAATATTTGCAGCTTCTTCAAAATTCAAATCCTCAGCATATTTTATCATTTTGTCTCTTAGAGACTTTAAATGTTTCTCAAGATTATTCCCAATCATTTTATATTCATTGTTAGTTTGTGCTATATCTTCCTCATTTATATTAATATTTTCTAAAGTCTGATTGATTTCTCGTTTAATAGTTTGAGGGGTAATTCCGTTATTCTTGTTATGTTTCTCTTGTATATGTCGCCGACGCTTTGTTTCATTCATTGCATACTGCATACTATTAGTAACCTTATCACCATATAGAATAACTTTACTATCTACATTTCTTGCCGCTCTTCCTATTGTCTGAACTAAAGAACGTTCTGATCTGAGGAAACCTTCTTTATCAGCATCTAAAATTGCAACTAGCGCACATTCAGGAATATCTAAGCCTTCACGAAGTAGATTTATACCAACTAGAATATCAAAAACACCTCTTCTTAAATCTTGAATAATTTCAATTCTTTCCAAAGTATCAATATCTGAGTGCATGTATCTAACTTTTAGGCCATTCTCATGCATGTATTCTGTTAAATCTTCAGCCATTCTTTTTGTAAGAGTGGTTACAAGAATCCTATATCCATTATCTATAACTTTTTTTGCCTCAGAAATTAAATCTTCTATTTGCGTCTTAGCTGGTCTTACTTCAACTTCGGGGTCTATAAGCCCTGTTGGTCTAATAATTTGTTCTACAAATACTCCCTTTGTCTGTTCAAGCTCCCACGGACCAGGAGTTGCTGATATGAATAAAGTTTGAGGTCTCATTGTTTCCCATTCTTCAAACTTTAGTGGTCGATTGTCTAAGCAAGATGGAAGTCTGAAACCATAATCAGATAATGTTGTTTTTCTGCTTCTGTCACCTTTAAACATACCTCCAAGCTGAGGTACCGTTACATGACTTTCATCAACAAATAAAATTGCATCATCAGGTAAATATTCAAACAGAGTAGGAGGTGGCTCACCTTCTTTTCTTCCTGACAGGTATCTTGAGTAGTTTTCAATTCCATTGCAACTTCCTGTTGCCTCAATCATTTCAAGATCAAATTTTGTTCTTTCTTCAATCCTTTGCGCTTCTATCAGTTTATCTTGGGCCTTAAATTCAGGTATTCTTTTCTTTAATTCCTCTCTTATTAAAACCATAGCTTGTTGAAGAGTAGGTCTTGGAGTTACATAGTGGCTGTTGGCAAAGACTCTAATTTTTTCTAAGTCCTCATTTTTTTTTCCTGTGAGAGGATCAAACTCACATATTGTTTCCAGCTCATCTCCAAATAATGAAATTCTCCATGCTCTATCTTCGTAATGGGATGGGAATATCTCAATTAAGTCTCCTCTAACTCTGAATGTACCTCTATGGAAATCTGTATCATTTCTTTGGTATTGTAACTCAACGAGTTTTTGAATTAGTTCATTGCGACCAATCTTTTGGTTAATTATTAACTCAATAATCATATCACCGTAGGTCTCAACTGAACCAATGCCATAAATACAAGAAACACTTGCAACAATTACAACATCTTTTCTCTCTAAAAGAGCACGTGTTGCAGAGTGACGCATTCGATCAATTTGTTCATTGATCGATGACTCTTTTTCAATATAAGTATTTGACTTAGGTACATATGCCTCCGGCATGTAATAGTCATAATATGAAACAAAATATTCAACGGCGTTATCTGGAAAAAAAGATTTCATTTCACCATAAAGCTGTGCGGCTAGAGTTTTATTTGGTGCAAGTATTAAGGTAGGTCTTTGAACCGCTTCAATTGTTTTAGCCATAGTAAAAGTTTTACCAGAACCGGTTACACCTAAAAGCACCTGATCATTTTCTTTTTTATTTATATTAGAAACAATCTCTTTTATGGCTTCAGGCTGATCTCCAGCTGGCTTATATTCTGCAACAACTTTAAATTTTTGATTAGCGGACATTTTAATTATGTTATGATTATTAAATATAGCTTGAGAATTTAAAAAATCTAATATATTCCAATTTGTATAATTATTTTAAAATATGTCACTTTTATCAGATAATATAAATAGGATAAAACCTTCAGCGACAATGGCAGTAACTGGCAAAGCTAGAGAATTAAAGGCGGCAGGTAAGGATATAATCGGACTCGGTGCGGGTGAACCAGATTTTGATACTCCAGAAAATATTAAAATTGCAGCAATAGAGGCAATCAAAGCGGGGGATACAAAGTATACCGCTGTTGATGGGACCCCTAATCTCAAAAAAGCTATAGCTAGCAAATTTAAGCGTGAAAATAACTTATCTTATGACGTCGATCAAATTACCGTGGGAACTGGTGGCAAGCAAATAATCTTTAATGCTTTTTTAGCTACGATTAATCCTGAGGATGAGGTCATTATTCCAGCTCCATATTGGGTATCTTATCCTGATATTGTTGACTTTGCTGGGGGTAAATCAGTTGTAATAGAGTGTGATGAAAGTTGTGAGTTTAAAATATCAGCTGAAAAGTTATCAGCTGCGATAAATGCTAAAACTAAGTGGTTTATATTGAACTCACCTTCTAATCCCACTGGAAGTTGTTACACAGAGTCAGAACTGCTAGATCTATCCAGGGTTCTTGAAGCAAACCCACATGTGAATATTATGTCAGATGATATATATGAACATCTGGTTTATGATAATTTTAAATTCAAAACTATTGCGCAGCTTAACCCTAAGCTAGTAAATCAAACTCTTACAATAAATGGGGTTAGCAAAGCTTATGCAATGACAGGCTGGAGGATTGGGTATGCTGCTGGAAGTAAATCGCTTATTAAGGCCATGGGCAAGCTTCAATCACAGTCAACAAGCAACCCAAGCTCTATAAGTCAAGCAGCTTCAGTTGAGGCATTAAATGGAGATCAAAGTTTTTTAAAATCTCGTGCAGATGTATTTAAAAAACGAAGAGACTTTGTAGTGAAAGCACTTAATGACATGAACGGTATAAGCTGTACTATCCCACAAGGCGCATTTTATGTTTTCCCAAGCTGTAAAGATCTTTTTGGCAAAAAGACTAGTGAAGGAAAAATTATAGAAAATGATGAAGATTTTGTAACTGCTCTTTTAGAAAATGTTGGAGTTGCTGTGGTCCAAGGGTCAGCATTTGGTTTAAATGGATTCTTTAGAATATCATATGCTACTTCTGATGAGATGATTGCAAATGCATGTGAGAGAATCTCTAACTTTTGCGATAGTCTAATTTAATAAAAATTTACTCTAAGCTTGAGATATATTTTTCCGCCTCTAGTGCTGCCATACAGCCCATACCTGCGGCCGTCACTGCTTGTCGATAAATTTTATCTTTAACATCCCCAGCAGCATAAACGCCTTCAATATTAGTAAGTGTTGAGTCAGGTTGAGTAATTATATAACCACTATCATCCATATCGACCTGACCTTTAAAAATTTGTGTTGCTGGGTCATGACCAATTGCAATGAAAACACCATCCACCTTTAAATCAGATATTGTATCATCGATTGTACTTTTCAATTTAACTCCAGTTACGTTCAATGGATTTTCCTCGCCAATGATTTCGTTTAATTCTGAATTCCAAATAACATTTATTTTTTCATTTTTAAATAATCGTTCCTGTAATATTTTTTCAGATCTTAGACTATCTCTTCTATGGACCAAATGAACTTTAGAAGCAAAGCTTGTCAAAAATAATGCCTCTTCTACGGCTGAATTGCCTCCACCAATCACAGCCACTTCCTTTTCTTTAAAGAAGAAACCATCACAAGTGGCACATGCTGAGACACCATAACCTTGGAATTTTTGTTCAGATGGCAAGCCCAACCATCTTGCCTGAGCCCCTGTTGAAATAATCACAGCATCTGCTGTATATTTTGTTCCACTCTCACTTTCGGCACTAAATGGTCTTTTGGAAAAATCTACTTTAGTAATCATGTCATTAACAATATTGGTGCCTACACTTTTAGCTTGTTGCTCCATTTGTTCCATAAGCCATGGGCCTTGGATTACATCTCCAAATCCAGGAAAATTTTCAACATCAGTTGTTATTGTAAGTTGCCCACCGGGTTGCAAACCTTGAACAATTGTAGGTTGAAGCATAGCTCTTGCCGCATATATGGCAGCAGTATACCCCGCTGGTCCCGAACCAATTATAAGAACTTGTGAATGCATTTAGGAATAATCCTTGTTAATATAAATAAATAAAAATTATAATACTTATATAATAATTCCATGAAAGATTACAAGAAAGATAAAATAGCATGGTGCATAACTGATGGGGCTGCTGGAAACGTAAGCCAGGTTAAAGGTTTAGCAAGTGCCATGAAACTTGATTTTCAATTAAAAATAGTAAAACTTCGTTTTCCATGGAAGTTTTTGCCTGTCGGTTATTTACCCTCATTTGGCTTGGCTATAAAGCATTTGGACACCTTGAGGGATGAAGCCATTCCTAGCTATATTATAACTGCGGGGCGAAAAAGTATCTATTCATCACTTTATCTTAAAAACAAATTTAAAAATAAAGTCAAAACAATACATATTCAAGATCCAAAAATAAACTCAAAACTATTTGATTGTGTTATAGCTCCTGAGCATGACTCTATAAGTGGACAAAATGTAATAAAGTCTAAATTAGCTATAAATCATATAAATGATCAATTATTATTCTCAGAAGCAAAAAAATTTCAGGAAAAATTAAGTTTTTTAAAAAAACCAATTGTAACAGTTATTTTAGGAGGAAAAAATAAAAACTATCACTTTGATAAATCTCAATTGTCTGAACTGGAAAAAAAGATTGATTTAATAAATAATAATAATGCAATATCACTAGTATTTTTGTTTTCAAGAAGAACTGATAACTTTATAAAAGACTTTATTATAAAAAAATATTCTCATAAACATACTGTATGGACAGATCAAAAAAATAACCCTTATCTTGCACTTTTGCACTTATCTTCATGCATAGTATGTACAGGAGATTCAGTCTCCATGATCTCTGAAGCATTAAATTCAGGTAAATCAGTCTATGTATTTAGATTAAAAAGTAAGAAAAAGTATAACAGAATTGAAAAGTTTAATGATAAACTGCTAGAGCTTGGTTACATAAGGGAGCTAGACGAAACTCTAGTATTTGATCAAATAAACTTAGAAAACGAAACAGAAATTATTGCAAAAAAAATTATTGAGAACTATTAGGTGTTAATAAAATGAGTAAAAAAGACTTAGATACCACTGATAAAAAAATACTAAGAATATTGCAAGATGATGGAAGAATATCAAACCTAGATTTGTCAAAAAAAATTGGTATGTCTCCACCACCAACTCTAAGAAGAGTTAGAGATTTAGAGCAGAATGGCTATATAGATGGATTTAGGGCAAATTTAAATCATTCTAAATTAGGATTTGATTTAACAGCTTTTATTTTTATAGGTTTAAAGAATCAAAATGAAGAAGAACTAAATAAATTTGAAAAATTAGTGTGGGGATGGGAAGAGGTAAGAGAATGTTACATGTTGAATGGAGATGTAGATTTCATTTTAAAATGTGTGGCTAAAAATATGAATTTATTTCAAGAATTTTTAACAAATAATGTCTCGTCGAATGATAATATAGCGAGTATCAAAACAGCGTTCGCTATTAAGCCAACAAAATCATTGGGTAATGTTCCTTTAGATTAATGATAATCTGAAATAGGGTGAACAGTTAACTCTTCTTTGCTTTTTAGCCTCTTTATTGAATTTATAGCTGCTCTTGCGCCAGAAACAGTAAGAAAATAAGGAACATTTCTATTCAAGGCTGTTCTTCTCAAGCTAAATGAGTCATTGATTGATTTTCGCGTTTCTGTTGTATTAATAACTATGCTGATTTCATCACTATCTAATAAATCAACTATATGAGGACTACCTTCTGCAACCTTATTAACAAAAGAAACTTTAATAGAATTTTCTTTTAAAAATTCAGCAGTTCCTTGAGTAGCAAATATTTTAAAACTTTGTTTTTTAAATGATCTAACAATTGGTAAAACTTTTGCTTTATCACTATCTTTGACGGAAACGAAAAGGTTGCCTTTTACTGGCAACGGGTTGGATGCAGCCATTTGACACTTTATAAATGCAGCTTCCATATCTTTATCTATAGACATAACCTCTCCTGTGGACTTCATTTCTGGGCCTAATATTGTGTCTACATTTGGAAATCTTTTAAATGGGAATACTGGTTCTTTTATAGCAATTGATGTCATCGACTTTTGAGTAATCTTTAGATTATCAATTTTCTTTCCAACTGAAATCTTACTTGCAAGTTGAACTATTTTTAAACCAGTTGATTTTGCTACAAAAGGCACAGTTCTACTACTTCTTGGATTAACTTCTAATAAGAAAATATTATTATTCTGGATGGCAAACTGAATGTTTAAAAGTCCTTTAACTTTTAATGCAATAGCAAGTTTTCTAGTTTGTTTCTTAATATCCTGAATTATTTTATCCGAAAGTGAATAGGGTGGCAGAGTGCAAGTTGAGTCGCCAGAGTGTATTCCAGCTTCTTCAATATGTTCCATTATCCCAGATATAATTACGTCTTTGCCATCTGAAATAGCATCAACATCAACTTCAATTGAGTCTTTTAAATAACTATCAATTAATACTGGGCTGTCTCCAGATACGACTACAGCCTCTTTAAAATATTTTTTTAATTCCTCAGTTTTGTGAACAATTTCCATAGCCCTTCCCCCTAGAACATAAGAAGGTCTGATTACAGCTGGGAAACCAATTTTATTTATAATTTCAAAAGCTTGTTTTTCAGAGTAAGCAATGCCATTGACAGGTTGTAACAAATTCAATTCATCAACAATTTTTTTAAACCTCTCTCTATCTTCTGCTAGATCAATGGAGTCAACAGATGTGCCTAGTATTGGTACATTCATATTATTTAGAAACTCAGATAGTTTAAGCGGAGTTTGTCCACCAAACTGAACAATGACACCAATAAGCTGACCATTATTTTTTTCTCTTTTAATAATTTCATATACATCTTCCTCAGTTAAAGGCTCGAAATAAAGCCTATCACTTGTATCAGGATCTGTTGAAACTGTCTCGGGGTTACAATTAATCATAATTGTTTCGTAATTCATTTTTTTAAGAGCAAAAGAAGCGTGACAACAACAGTAGTCAAATTCTATTCCTTGACCAATCCTGTTAGGCCCACTACCTAAAATTACTATTTTATTTTTATTGCTTGGCTTAGATTCACAACCATTATTGTTAAGTTCATACTTGTGATATGTGGAGTACATATAAGGGGTTAAAGACTTAAATTCAGCGGCACAGGTATCTATTCTCTTAAAATTTGGAAAAACTTTTAAATTAGTTCTTTTTTTAGTAACTTGCTTAATATCAATATTAGTTAATTCTGAAATTTTTCTATCACTGAAGCCTAAAGATTTTATTTGCTGAAATTCCAAACCATTTTTAGGAATGCCTTTTTTAATGATATTATTTTCTGCCTCAACTATTAGGCTTATTTGTTCTATAAACCATGGATCTATTTTACACGCTCGATAGATCTCTTTGATACTCTTTTTAAATCTCAACGCTTGAGCTATCTTTAGTATCCTGTCGGATGTAGGTTTTTTTAATTCACTAAGAATATTGTCTTTGGTAAGAGCTTTTTTTTCATTAGTTACCTTGACTGTATCTAAGCCATTTAATCCAGTTTCAAGAGATCTAAGAGCTTTTTGAAGCGATTCAGGAAAGGATCTGCCGATTGCCATGGCTTCGCCTACTGACTTCATTGCACTCGTAAGCAATGGTTTAGTTAGTTGAAATTTTTCAAATGTAAATCTAGGAATTTTTGTCACTACATAATCAATTGTTGGTTCAAAAGATGCTGGGGTAACTTTAGTTATTTCATTCTGTAATTCATCTAAAGTATAACCCACAGCTAATTTGGCTGCAATTTTTGCTATTGGAAATCCAGTTGCTTTAGATGCCAAAGCTGATGATCGAGATACTCTTGGATTCATTTCAATTATTACGAGACGACCATTTTTAGGATTCACGGCAAATTGTACATTTGATCCTCCAGTCTCTACTCCAATTTCTCTTAAACATGCAATCGAAGCATTCCTCATAGCTTGATATTCTTTATCAGTTAGTGTTAGGGCGGGCGCAACTGTAATGGAGTCGCCAGTATGTATACCCATAGGATCTATATTTTCAATCGAACAAACAATTATACAATTATCATTCTTATCTCTAACAACCTCCATTTCAAATTCTTTCCAACCAGCAACTGACTCTTCTATGAGAACCTCACTAATCGGAGAGCTGTGCAATCCTGACTTAGTAATTTCATCAAACTCTTTTTTTGTTTTTGCTATGCCACCACCCGTACCTCCTAAAGTAAATGAAGGACGAATGATAACTGGTAATCCAAGTTTCTTTAAAACTTTTTGGGCTTGATCAAATGTCCTAGCAATATGAGCTTCAGGTACATCAAGCCCAATTTTTTTCATCGCTTTATAAAAGCTCTCTCGTTCCTCAGCTTTTTTTATCGCTTTAAGATTTGCACCAATTAAATCAACATTATATTTTTTTAAAACACCATTTTTTGCTAATGAAATAGCGATATTAAGAGCTGTTTGACCGCCCATGGTGGGTAGCAAAACATCAGGCTTTTCTTTAATAATGATTTTTTCAACAATTTCAGGAGTAATAGGCTCAATATAAACTTTATCTGCTGTTTCGGGGTCAGTCATTATTGTTGCTGGATTAGAGTTAATTAATATTACTTTATAACCTTCTTCTCTTAATGCTTTACATGCCTGAGTTCCCGAATAATCAAACTCACAACCTTGACCAATTATTATTGGACCCGCACCAACAATTAAAATTGATTTTATGTCATTTCTTTTAGGCATTAATTTTTATTTTTTATCATCTCAAAAAATTCATTAAACAAATAGTGACTATCATGTGGTCCAGGACTTGACTCAGGATGGTATTGTACTGAAAAAACCTTTTTAGTTTTGTGTTTGATTCCTTCAATACCTCCGTCAAAAAGAGAGGAGTGCGTAACCAAAACATGCTTAGGAATCGATTTTTTTGAAACCTCGAAACCATGGTTTTGAGATGTAATTTCAACTAGTCCTGTTTTTAAATTTTTTACCGGATGATTTGCACCCCTATGTCCTAAAAACATTTTCTTTGTTTTTGCACCTAACGCTAAAGCAATTAGTTGGTGGCCAAGACAAATACCAAATAATGGAATATTATTTTTTATTAGTTTGTTTATCGTAGGAACTGCATATTTACCTGTAGCCTTAGGGTCTCCTGGGCCATTAGATAAAAAAACACCATCAGGCTTTATATTAATGATTTCTTGTGCATCTGTAGAAGCAGGCACCACAACTATTTCACAATTAAAGTTTGATAAAGAGTTTAGAATATTTAATTTAATCCCGTAATCTATTGCAACTATTTTATATTTTGCATTAGATTTTTTATTAAATTTATATGACTTAGAACACGTAACATCTTTTGCTAAATCAAGTCCGTTTAGTCCAGACCAATTCTGATTTTTTTTCTTTAAATCGGCAATTTTAACATTTTTTACTGTAGATAAGCTGCCTTTAGGGGCTCCTTTATCCCTTATGGTGTTAGTTATATCTCTAGTATCAACATTACATATTCCAGGAATATCATTTTTTCGAAGCCACTCATCAAAATGCTTAATGGATCTATAATTTGAAGGGTTTGATATGTCGCAATTAATAATTACACCTTTGGCAAATGGTACTGAGGTCTCATTATCGTCAAAGTTAGTACCAACATTACCAATATGGGGAAACGTAAAATTAATAATTTGCCCAGCGTAAGAAGGATCACTAATTATTTCCTGGTATCCAGTCATTGATGTATTAAAGCAGACCTCACCAACAACTGTTTTTTTTGCCCCAAGAGCTAAACCTTTAAAAATCTGATTTTTATTTAGAACTAAAGTCGCAGAAAGGGAGTCAGGTCTTTTAGTATTTTGACCTTGCTTAGATACTTTTTTATTGATCATTAAATGTGATTCTAGATTTATAGGAATTTAATGCATTAATTTGTTGGTTGCAAGGCAAAGAATCTATTGAATCCAGCCAATTATATTTATTATTCAGTTGTTGATGAGTTTATAAACTTAATATAGATTTCCACCGAAAATTAATTAAAACATGAAAAATATAATAACTGATAAACTTGCTTTGGCTCAAAAAGAAGGAGACAAATCTCGAATACTTACTCTGCGACTCATAATTGCTGCAATTAAAGATAAGGAAATTGCAAGCAGATCTAATGGTGAAAATGATGAAATTAGCGATGATACTGTCGTTGCTTTACTAAGAAAAATGATTAAGCAAAGACAAGACTCAATTGAAATGTTTACCACTGCCAATAGGCAGGAGCTTGTAGACAAAGAGACAGAAGAAATAAACATAATAAATGAGTTTTTGCCATCACAAATGGACCATGATCAAACAAAAGAGGCTTGTGAAAAAGCTATTAAAGATCTTAAGGTAGATAGTATTAAAGCAATGGGTAAAGTCGTTAAATATTTAAAGGATCAACATGGGGGCAGCATTGATATGTCATTCGCAAGTAAAATAATCAAAGAAATCCTACAAAAATAAACTAATATGAAAAAATTATTTTATTTTTTATAATTAGAGATGTAGTACTCTAATTTGATGCCTAGATACTCAAAAGAATTCATATCAGAAATTAAACATAAATTAAAAGTTTCTGATGTAGTAAATAAATTTGTCAAACTAACAAGAAGAGGAAATGAATTTATAGGTTTAAGTCCATTTAAATCAGAAAAAACCCCTTCTTTCACTGTCAATGATGATAAAGAGTTTTATCACTGTTTTAGTACTTCAGAGCACGGTGACATGTTTTCGTTTATGATGAAACATAAAGGCTACACATATCCTGAGTCGATAGAATATTTAGCTAGACTTGCTGGCTTAGATCCAAGTATGGGAATTGTAAATACGCCATATGACAATAACTTTACTGAAAATAACACTAACTTAAAAAATATTTTTAATGAGGCTAAAATATTCTTTCGTGAAAATTTGGCAAAATCTAAATTTGCTAATAATTATTTAGCTAAAAGAGAACTGTCTGCTCAAACAGTTAAAGTCTTCAATCTTGGCTATGCAAACTCGGAATCTAATTCTCTTTATCAATTACTTTTGTCAAAAAAATTTGAAATAAAAGATATCTTAGAAAGTGGCTTAGTAAAAAAATCTAATAAAAATCAAAACGAATATTATGATTTTTTTCGTAATCGCCTAATATTTCCAATTAAAGATAACAGATCTAATATAATTGCCTTCGGTGGAAGGGCGCTAGATAATAGCAATATTAAATACATCAACTCCTCTGAGAACAAATTTTTTAAAAAAGGTTACAACTTGTACAATCTCGATCTTGCCATAGAAAAAGATCATAGAATTGAAGATCTAATTATTGTTGAAGGGTACATGGATGTTATATCTCTTTATCAAAATAGTTTTGAAACCACAGTAGCCCCATTAGGTACAGCACTTACTAATCCTCAAATAGAAAAGGCATGGAGATATTGCAAGAACCCAATTGTTTGTTTTGATGGCGATGAAGCTGGTGATAAAGCTACCTATCGAGTTGCAATAAATGTTTTACAGATCTTAAAACCTGATCATTCATTACGCATATGTTCACTTGGTAACAACTTAGATCCTGATGATTTTATAAAATCTAAAGGTAAATCTAACTTCAAAAAAATTATATCAAACTCGAAAAATCTATCTGATTTTATATGGGAAAAAGAATATTCCAAGATAAAGTCACTAAAACCAGAGGATTTAGCTGGTTTTGAGAACAGGATTAAGTCTCTTATAAATGAAATAAAAGATGAAACAGTTAAAAATTACTACAAAAAAAACTTTTTTCAACAATTACAGGATTTTAGATCGATAAAAAACTATTCAATAAACAATGCGAACACTTGGAAAAAAAGTAATTTAGTCAGAATATCTCAAGAAATTTTACAAAGTGAGCGAGGGATTAATTCAAATGATACCTCAAATATAAGAGAAAAAGTAATTCTTTTATGTGTTATAGAAAACCCAAGGCTAATAAATGATTTCTTTGAAGAACTTGGCCAGCTAAACTTTAATAAAACTGATTTTTTGCAGTTATGCTCATTTATTGTTGAATATGCATCAAATGATGACAAAGAGCTTGAAAAAGAGGCATTAAAGTCATATCTAAATATTTCAGAATTCAGTAATATTGTTGGGGAAATTTATAAAGACGAGTTATTAAGGACTTACAGGTTACTTCTAGATAGTGACTATGACACGCTTAAGTTTACTTTTTTAGAACTGCTAAATCTTCAAAATAAATTTACTGCAAACACTCAACTAGAAGATGCCGAGGCTCTTCTTGTTGAAAATATGGATGACGTAAGTTTTGAAAAGTTTTTAAAATTAAAAAAAGATAGTCTTACAAACGAAAGTTAAATGATAAAAAAAAGAGGAAGAAAAAAGAAATTACTTGCCAATCAAGCGGCAGTTGATGGCAAAAGCTCAGACGTTAGTGAAGAGCAAGACAGTCCTGTATTAGATTTAGAAAAATCTATTATTAAAAAGCTTATAAAAAAAGGAAAAGCTGATGGTCACTTAACACATGAGCTGATAAGAAAGTCTTTTCCGGAAGATAAATTTACTTCAGAGCAAGTGGAACAATATACCACAAAACTATCTGATGCAGGGTTTGATATAATTGACTCAGATGATGACGATGCTGATGACGAAATTTTAGAAGGCGGTTCAGAGGAAAAGAAAACTAAGACAGCTGGTGATAAAACAGATGATCCAGTAAAGCTTTATCTCAGAGAAATGGGTACTGTTGATTTACTTTCAAGAGAAGGTGAAATTGCAATTGCCAAAAGGATAGAGGCTGGACAAGAAGCTATGATTTCTGGTTTATGTGAAAGTCCTTTAACATTAAAAGCAATTTTACAATGGCAAGATGATATTACAGAGGGAAAAATTACTTTAAGAGAAGTTATTGACCTTGAGTCATTATATGAAGACTCACCTTACAAAAAAAACTTAAGTAAGAAAATTAAAGAAGCTAAAAAGAAAAAAGAACAAGAAGAAAAACTAGAGCTTAAAAGGAAAAAAGATTTACAAAAAAATGCATCAAGTTGGGAAAGTGAAGTTGAAGTAAAACAAACTACTGAGCCAGAAGAGCAGTATGAGGATGCAGATGATGAAATGAATGTGTCCATTGCAATCATGGAAGAGGAGTTAAAGCCAGAAATTTTACAAACCTTTACCAAGCTATCAAAGAACTTTAAAAAACTCCAAAAATTGCAAAAAAATAAAATTGCATTTCAGGAAAAAGGTAAGGAATTCCCTGTAAAATCTGAAAAACAATACCAAGTTGAAAAACAATCCATTGTCGAGTCAATTAAGGGTCTTCAAATTAACACAAATAAAATTGAAGAGCTTATAAATGAGCTTTATTTAATAAATAAAAAGATTGTTGGGTTTGAGGGTAAACTTTTACGATTAGCAACTAACTTTGGTATTAAAAGAGATGATTTTTTAGATAAATACTTGGGTAATGAAAACAATCCTTATTGGCTAAGAAAGATTACACGTCTAACTGGATGGGAGAAGTTTGTTAAAGATGAAAAAAATAATATCAAAGATTTAATGAATGATATTAGAGGTGCTGCTAGTGATATTGGATTAACTCTTCTAGAATTTAAAAGAATAGTTAGCCATGTACAAAAAGGTGAGCGAGAGTCAAGCATTGCTAAAAAAGAAATGATTGAGGCCAATTTAAGATTAGTAATTTCTATTGCAAAAAAATACACCAATAGAGGATTACAATTCTTAGATTTAATTCAAGAGGGAAATATTGGATTAATGAAGGCAGTGGATAAATTTGAGTATCGTAGGGGTTATAAATTTTCTACTTATGCAACTTGGTGGATACGTCAAGCAATTACTAGATCTATTGCTGACCAAGCGCGAACAATTAGAATTCCAGTTCATATGATTGAAACTATTAACAAAATTGTTCGTACTCAAAGACAGTTATTGAGTGAAATAGGTAGAGAACCTACACCTGAAGAAATTTCGGTAAAATTAAATATGCCACTCGAAAAAGTTAGAAAAGTTTTAAAAATTGCAAAAGAACCAGTAAGCTTAGAGACACCTGTTGGTGATGAGGAAGATAGTCATTTAGGCGATTTCATTCAGGATGAAAACGCAGTCATTCCTATCGATGCTGCTATTCATTCAAATTTAAGACAAACTACTACTAAAATTTTATCTTCACTGACACCTCGAGAAGAAAGAGTGTTAAGAATGAGGTTTGGTATTGGAATGAACTCTGATCATACATTAGAGGAAGTAGGTCAACAATTTTCAGTGACTCGTGAACGGATTCGTCAAATTGAAGCTAAAGCTCTGCGTAAACTCAAACATCCAACTAGAGCAAAACAACTTAAGAGCTTTTTAGATAAAAATTAAGCTGTCTATTGTTTATTCTTTAAAGTTTTTGTATTTAAAGTATAACTGTACACTTTCCGGGCCCATAGCTCAGTTGGTTAGAGCCCTCCGCTCATAACGGAGTTGTCCCAGGTTCGAGTCCTGGTGGGCCCACCAAAAAATATCGTTTATTTTTATTCAATGCTAAGTGTTAAGACCTGAAGTAAAATTATCAGACCATATAAACCAATGACCCATCTGGATAGGAATTTAGGCTTTGATGAGTACTCTTGATAGACGAGGTAAAGTAATCCAACAACGAATAAAATAATAATTATCCAAAGACTTGTTTCAAAAAACATCTCATTTAATATAAAATAGATTTCTTTAGAGTCTATAGTTCAGACTGAGTAAATCTGAATAAAACTTAGAGTTTACACGTTTAAAATTATTACATAGCTTATTATTGGAGATTTTATGAGTTTAACTGATGAGGGACATTACGGACCTAAACAATTAAATATGTTAGAGGTTATTTGGGGCAAGGGTTATTTGTCTCCAGGAGGGTCTGACGAAATCGATCAAATTATTGGTGAGCTTGATTTAAGTGGCAAGAGAGTATTAGACATTGGTTGTGGCAGTGGTGGTGCTGTATTTCATATCTTAGAAAAACATAACGCTGCAGAGGTAGTTGGGTTTGATGTTGAACCTTTAGTTATTGAGCAAGCTAACACTTTCGCTTTAGAGAAAGGGCTATCCGAAAAAGCACTTTTTAAATGTATCTCACCAGGTCAACTTGATGCAGAAAATAGTTCATTTGATGCAATCTTTAGCAAAGAGGCTTTCATACACATACCAAATAAAATTGAACTAATGACAGATATTCATCGTATTTTAAAACCGTGTGGCTATCTAGCTGTTGGTGATTGGATGCGCAATGATGATAACCCTCCATCATTACAAATGCAGGAATATATAGCCGCTGAAGGCTTGGATTATTATATGTGTTCATTAGATAAATATAGAGAAATTTTAGAAAACACTGGTTTTAAAATTATTTCAATGAACGATCGCAACGAATGGTATTTAAAAAAAGTAAAAAAAGAAGTTGCTGATATTGAAGGGCCTTTATGGAATCAAGTAGTTGAGGCAATTGGAATTGAGGAAGGTGAATATGCCCTTGATATTTGGAAAAAGCTTTTGGGTGTTGTTGAAAAAGGTGAACACCGACCAGGTAATTTTAGAGCATTAAAACAATAATATATGCAAAGAATTAGCCTCACAATATTTCTAATTTTTTTAATGGTTTCTATCTCTCAAGCTGACCAAAATGATCCAAAACTAGAAATATTGTTTAATGACTTGTCGCAAACACAATCTGAAATGAAAGCACAACCAATTCTATTAGAAATTTGGTCAATTTGGTCAGTTGCTATAGATACAAAGACCCAAGAAAAATTTGATGCTGGGAATCAATTGATGAGTAAAAGACAATATGATGAGTCAATTCTAATGTTTTCTGATGCTATTAATTTACAGCCTACTTTTGCTGAAGCGTGGAACAAAAGAGCTACGGTAAATTATATTATTGGTAATTATGAAGAATCAATCAGAGATATTTTTTCAACGCTAGAATTAGAACCTAGACATTTTGGAGCTTTAGATGGACTAGCTCAAATCTATATGCTTCAAAATAAATATTTTAAGGCGGCACAGGTTTATAGAAAAATTTTAGAAATATTGCCATACAACAAAAAAGCTATAATGCATCTTGAATACTTAGAACAAAGTTTCATTTAACAAACTTAACATTTACATAATAAAAATTATTGCATAACCTCATAGCATATGAGTTTAGATGTTAAAATTTCAGATCAAGCCTGTGGTGCTGAAGTAACTGGAGTTGATCTAACTCAACCACTAAGTGACGCTGAGATTTTAGCAATACGCGAAGTTTGGCTTGAACATCATGTGCTCAGTTTTCCTAATCAAGCAATGAGTGATGATGATCTCGAGCAATTTACCCTATCTTTTGGTGGGTTTGGAGATGACCCATTTATTGCCCCAATTCCTGGAAGAAATAATATTGTAGCAGTAAAAAGAACAGCGGATGAAAAAGTGCCAGTATTTGCAGACAACTGGCATACAGATTGGAGTTTTCAAGAAAATCCTCCAGCAGGAACATGTCTTTTTGGAATAGAGATACCACCAGTGGGTGGGGATACCCTTTTTGCTAATCAACATAAAGCTCTTGATGATATGCCATCAGAGTTAAGACAGAAACTTGAGGGCAAAATGGCTATACATTCCGCAGCACTTCCGTACGCGCCTTCAGGTGGTTATGGGGATAAAGATCGAGAGATGGGACGCAGTATGGATATTCGCGCCTCTGACGAAGCCCTAGCAAAACAACTTCACCCAATCATTAGAAAACATCCTGAAACAGGCAGAGAAGGAATTTTTGGAACTTTTGGTTACATCATTGGCATTGAAGGAATGGAGCAGCAAGAGGGCATGAAGTTGTTACTCGAGTTAGCTGGATGGCAAGGTCAAGAGCAATTTCAATATCAGCATAAATGGAAAAAAGATATGTTGGTGATGTGGGATAATCGAAGTGTTTTACACAAAGCTACAGGTGGCTATCAAGGTCATGACCGGCTTCTTCACAGAACGACGATTGCTGCTTATCAAGCTTAAGTAATGATAAAAATTCATCACTTAAATAATTCACGCTCACATCGAGTATTGTGGTTACTTGAGGAGCTTGGTGTTAAATATCAATTAATAAAATATCAGAGAGATAAAATTACTAACCTTGCACCTAAAGAACTTAAAGAAGTGCATAGCTTGGGAAAATCTCCAGTGCTTCAAAATAATGATGAGACAATTATAGAGTCTGGCGCAATAGTCACGTACATTATTGATCAATATGCAGATGAAACATTTTATCCAAAATTTACAGATGGTGATTATTATCAATATTTGCAGCTAATGCACTATGCGGAAGGATCTGCGATTGCGCCATTTATATTACAACTATACATGCGCTTTCTTGGTAATAATTCAGAACCATTGCAACCTAGAATTAAATCTGAAATAAAAAAACATTTAAGTTATTTAGCAAACACATTGGGTAGTAATGATTACTTTTTTAGAAATCAATTTTCTGGTGTTGATATTATGCTTTCATTTGTAATTGAAGCAGGGAAAATTTCTGGAACACTTATTCCTTTTCCAAATTTAGAGGCATTACTAAAGCGTTATCAAAATAGAGTTTCTTATAAAAAAGCCATTGAAGTTGGCGGAGACTATTTACTTGGAAAATAAATTAATCTTTAATACTAACAAATTTAGATTAGAATAGAAAATCGATGGCTGAAATATTATCAGAAAATATTAAAACGAAAGAAATTCTTGATTGGCAAGGCATTCATTTGTTACATTTTAGTGGTTCTTCCTGTTCACAAAAACTGAGAATTTTTTTAAATTATAAAGGAATAAAATGGCAGTCTCACAGCGTCAGCATTGCCACTGGGCAAAACTATTCAAATTGGTTCTTGGGCATAAATCCAAAAGGACTTGTGCCAATTTTAGTTGATGACGGAAAAGTTATAGCTGAAAGCAATGATATTATTCAATATCTAGAGCAAAAATTTCCCGAACCCGCTCTTATTTCTAAAGAGCACGAAGACTCAATGGCCGATCATTTGAAAGATGAGGACGATCTCCATATTGATATAAGAAATATAGCATATAAATATATGTTTGGTGGTCTTGGTACAAAAAAACCCAATAATTTAGAAAGATTTGAAAAGTATGAAGCTAATACTGATGAAAAAACGCTAAAGCTAAAACAAGAAGAAGTAGATTTTTATAAAAATTATAAAAAATATGGAATAACAAATGAGGCTATTCGAAAAACATTATCGAATTTTGAAAAAAGGTATCAAGATTTTAATCAAAAACTTCAAAATCAAAAATTTTTATTAGGAAATAATTTATCAGTTTTAGATATAGCATGGTTTATTTACACATATCGTCTAACTATATCAGGATTTCCTTTTAAGCAAAAATATCCCAATGTTCATAGATGGTATAATTCTCTTTATAAAAGAAATATTTTTTATAAAGAAGTAAAACCTCCACTCATTTTTTATATAGTTAGAATGATTTCTTTGCTAAAAGCAAGATTATCAGGAACGACAATATCCAGTTTTATTAAATATTAATTTAATTAAATATTTTAAAGCGCCAAAATAATAGTCTGGCAATAAGTGCATAAGCTATTTTAGAAAGTTGATTGATTATTGGTAGACTAATTATTTTTGCTAACCACCTATACCCTTTAGTATTATTCCAAACATATATAAACGCCGCTACTCCAGCAAGCTCCTTACCATTTTCAAATTTGACATGAAGTGCTTTTAAGTATTTGTCACTCATCTCGCTACAATCAGTAAACTCTAGGTCAGAGCGTTTTTTGTAGTGTTGTATTTCAAAGTTGCAAACACTACACTTTTCATTAAATAAAACTTTGCCTTTAGTCATTATTCATAAACCTTCAATAAGTTATAATGCAATTTTCCATCTTTTTTAGTTTTTTCAATTTTAGCACTCATACCGGTATCTTCGAGAGAAATCAGCTTTATCTTCTTATGAACTAGTTTGAACTGAGATATTTCAAGGGTATCAGTTAATTCAATTAAATGATGTCCAGGTCCATTAGTATTTTTGGCAGCAAGAATGATATGTTTCCCGGTTTCTTTATCGATATGAATTTTTTTTACATACGCAACCATGATTTAATATACCTGTTTTATTTGAATCATGTTAATTTTTTAGCTCAGGTAGTTATTCTCTGTAATGAATGTCCAGGTAAAGGTATTCCCTGCGATGAATGCCTCTGTTAAAGGAGGTTTTTAATGACACAACAACACAAACACTTAATCGTAAGAGCAGATATTGGTTGGTGTCCTGAAGAAGTTGATTTAAATAAAATTTCAGACTGGATTCGAGGACTTATAAAAAAAATTGAAATGAAGCTACTTGCTGGTCCTTACACCACTTACGTTAATGATCCTGGCAATAAAGGCATGACTTCAGTTGCGATCATAGAAACAAGCCATATTGCACTTCATATTTGGGATGAAACTGAGCCAGGCTTGATGCAGCTTGACGTCTACTCGTGTGCAGATTTCAACCCTAATGATATTTTTGATGAGGTTGATCGAGTTTTTAAAACAAAAAAAATGGAGTATAAATTTCTTGATCGCGAAAAAGAGCTATTAGAAGTGAGTGTCTAATTAGTTTTTGTTATTAATTGAATTTAGCTTATTAATCAGCGCATCTAAACTATTGTCATTATTTGCTAAGAATGACTGAAATTCTTCGCGTTGGGCAATAATCAAACTTATGCCTTCGATGCTTAAGTCAATTATTTTAGTTTGACCATCTCTAGTTAAAAGTCGCCAGTCTAATTCTATTTTGAGCGTATCAGTTCCATCTCTTACAATGTTGCTCTTTACAATAACAAATTTTTTTGCAGCATTTGAACTTACAATGATCACCTTTTCACCTGAGTATTGATCTAACTTATTTGCATATGAAGAAATGAAATACTGCTTAAATGCTACCTGATATGCTTTCTTTTGATCATCAGTTGCAAGTTTCCAGTACTTTGATAGGACAAACTTAGATATTAAATTCATATCAATAGAAGACATAACCAATTCAGTGAACTGAATATTCTTTTGACTTGCATCTAGGCTGTCGTTACTCAAAATACTAATAGCATTATCCGCAAAGTTGGATACAAATTTTTCTTCAGCTTCAAAATTGGCAAGCGCAAATGAATTTATTGATGAGATGAATAAAGCTAGTATTAAAATCTTTTTAATTTGCATATTATTTACTCAGGATAACTTATAGATACGTCTGGTCCTATATAATTATCATCTAAATCAAATTCTTCAAACTCATTAAACAAATTGTCTTGGTTTATTGATGGGCTGACTTCAAGATTGTCCGAAACCTGACTATTTCTACTTTGATTATAAAAACTTCTAACGGCCGCATAATAGTCAATAGAATTATTTTGAAGATCATCAAAGATTTCAATATTTTCAGATCTAAAGTTTACAACACCTACACCCATTCGATAAGAACGGAATAAATCTCTATTAGTAGAATTACCCACTTGGTAAGTAGGATCGATTAAGGATGTTGATAAAAGACCTGTGAAATCACGTGGTGTTGATGGGCCTAGAAATGGTAATACTATATATGGACCTGTGGGAACTCCCCAGACAGCAAGAGTTTGTCCAAAATCTTCATAATCAGCCTCAAGACCAAAATAAGAAGCCGGATCAAAGAAACCAAGAATTCCTATAGTGCTATTAATAACAAATCTAGCAGTCGAAACACCTGCCTTACCAAATTCAAACTGTAAAATATTATTTATAGTGGTTACTGGCATACTTAAGTTGTCCAAAGAGTAGGCAATTCGGTTTCTTACAAATTCAGGCAAAATACCCCTATATAAAATTGCAACTGGTCTTACAGCAACTTTATCGAAAACAGTATTAAATGAAAATACTGCTCTATTTAGAGGTTCTATGGGGTCAGATACTTTTTGCGATACTATAGATTCAGCAACGACTTGGTCTTTAGTTGCCGAGGCGCAGCCAGATACCACGAAAGATACAAGTATTAAGAATAAGACTAATTTAGATTTCATTACATATGTGTTATAATTATACAAGTTTAAATTATAAAAATATTTTACACCATAATATTCTAATTAAAAATTGAGGTTTATTTGCGAACAAAAGATGTCTTTTTAGTGTTGATTATGAACCTTGCTTTTGGTGCCAGTATTATATCTGCAAAAATTGGAGTTATTGAATTTCCTGCATTTCTATTTACAACTTTAAGGTTTCTAATTGTGGCAATTGTCTTAATTCCTTTTTTAAAAATTCATAAAGGACAGATGATCAATATTCTCATAATTTCTATTCTCGGGGGAGGGCTTCACTTTGGCTTTTTTTATCTAGCTCTTGATAATTCAAATTATGTTTCGTCAGTAGCAATCGTATTACAACTTGGAATACCAATTTCAACTATTCTATCGGCAATTTTTTTAAAAGAAATTATCCGTTGGCGCAGAATTCTTGGTATCATACTTTCTTTTGCAGGTGTAATTACATTAATGTTTGAACCAACTATATTTAGTGATTTAGATGGGGTTTACTTCGCTTTGTTAGCTGCAACTGCAATTTCGATCTCAATGATCTTCATGAAAAAATTAGATGGAATTAAAGTTTTTGATTTACAAGCATGGCTGGCTTTAATTAGTGCACTCATGCTTGGTATTGTTTCGTTAACTATTGAAACCAATCATTATGAAGTAATAATTAATGCTTCTTATCTTGCCTGGGGTGCAGTTATATTTACATCATTAATAGCGACGGGGATTGGTCATGCTACATTTTATTATTTGATAACAAATTATGATGTATCTAAGATAACACCATTAACATTAATCGTTCCAATATTTGCTATTATTAATTCTCTGATTGTGACACATTTCGATTTATTTGATGGTTTTAATGAAAGTATTAGTATTAAAATTATAATTGGCGCAGCTATGACTCTTTTAGGAGTAGGTATTGTAATGATCAGAGAAAAAAATATTGATGTATCCCCACGACTATGAAGATTATTTCTAAACCGTCGCCTAATTTTGAATTAAAAGCAAAACGACGAATAAAATATATTATAATTCATTACACCAATTTGCCATCAACTCAAGCTTCTTTAAAACATCTTCTCAATAAAAGAAATAAAGTGAGTGCACACTACTTGTTAGATCAAAAAGGAAAAATTTATTCTCTTGTAAATGAAAAAGATATTGCTTGGCATGCAGGTATATCCAGTTGGAAAGCAGATAAACTTTTAAATAAGAAATCAATTGGTATTGAATTACAAAATACAGGTACTGCTGGCAATTATGAAAAATTTCCTAATCAACAAATAAGTCAACTTGAAAAATTAATCTTAGAACTTCAAAATAAATACAATATATCAAATGCTAATATTCTAGGTCACTCTGATATTGCTCCTGACAGAAAGATAGATCCAGGACCAAAGTTTCCGTGGCAGCGATTATTTAAAAATGGTATTGGCCTGATGCCAAAAACATATCCATCAAAAGTTAAAAAAAATACTACTAGTAAAGAAATTAAAAATTTACAAATTTTGTTAAAAAAATTTGGCTATAATTTAAAAGTTAACGGCTTTATGGATAAACATACATTACTTGTATTATATGCTTTTCAATCTCACTACTGTCCAAATGAACTGTCTGTACCAGGTAATAATCTTAATTTACCAAGATATTTGGAAGAATTAATTAAGCTACAATCGCAATGATTGACAGCTAATTAGATTAATATTAAGTTGCGGGTGTGCCAGATGATTGGACGACTACTCGTGAAAACGAGAGGAAAGTCCGGGCTCCTCAAGAATGTGGTGCCGGGTAATTCCCGGCGAAGGTGACTTCAGGGAAAGTGCCACAGAAAATAAACCGCCTGAAAAGGTAAGGGTGAAAAGGTGAGGTAAGAGCTCACCGCATTTTTGGTAACAAAAATGGCAGGGTAAACCCCACCAGGAGCAAGATCTAATAGAGTTATAATAGTTTATTCTTGGCTATAACTGGGTTGATCGCATGATTTTGCTGGCAACAGCAAAACTAGATGAATGGTCGTCATTTTTAGCAATAAAAATACAGAACCCGGCTTATAAATCATCTGGTACAATTATCTAATTATTTCATTAACTTATTTTACTCTCTTAAAGTAATTGTTTCATAAGTTACTGTTTTTACTAAAAAAATTATAAATAATTATTTACTTTTCCCATAAAATTCCACATAATCCCATACAATCCCAAATTAACCCAAGTGAGGTAGTTTTGTTGATTGTTTTGATAGTTAAATTTTTTAGGAATGTAATGATATTTTTATCGACCTATACAAATAAAATTGATGCCAAGGGTAGAGTTTCGGTTCCATCAAGTTTTAGAGGCGTTCTTGAAGAAAGTGGTTTCAAAGGATTGATTTGCTACCCATCACCTATTCTCAACTCCATTGAAGGCTGTGGATTTAATCGTATTAAAAAATTAAGTGATACTATCGATGCGTTGGGACCTTTTTCTGCTGAGCGTAGTGCATTTTCAACCTCATTATTAGCAGACAGTCATCAATTATCATTTGATACTGAGGGGAGAGTTATACTCCCAAACAATCTTATTAAATTTGCAAGTATTACGGAAAAAGTTTCATTTGTTGGAATGGGTGAAACTTTTCAGATGTGGGATCCAGATAAATATAGCGAATTCCAAAATAAGACATTTAAGCAATCGCAAGAAAGTCTAGCGAATCTTAAATGGAATAATGAATAAATAATTTAAAAAGGAGATAAGTACCATGGTTTTAAATTTAAGTGTTCCAGAATTAAAAGAATTAAAGCCCAAGATAACAGTCATAGGTGTTGGTGGTGCCGGAGGCAATGCTATCAATAATATGATTGATTCAGGATTAGCAGGTGTTGACTTTGTTGCAGCTAATACAGATGCACAAGCACTATCTAAATCTTGCAGTGATTGTAAAATACAGTTAGGAGTTCAAATCACAAAAGGACTTGGTGCCGGTTCACATCCAGATATTGGTAAATCTTCTGCCGACGAAACTAAGCATGAAATAATGGAGCATCTTGATGGTACTAATATGCTCTTCATTACAGCTGGTATGGGTGGCGGAACTGGAACTGGTGCAGCTCCAGTAATTGCCAGAGTTGCCAAAGAATTAGGTATCCTAACAGTTGCGGTAGTAACTAAGCCTTTTCAGTTTGAAGGTGCAGGAAGAATGCGAATAGCAGAACAAGGTCTTAAAGAATTGGAAGGTCTTGTGGATACAACAATTGTAATTCCAAACCAAAATCTATTTAAAGTCGCTGATGAAAAAACTACGTTTAATGACGCTTTTGCAATGGCTGATGAAGTACTACATGCCGGGGTCAGAAGTATTACTGACTTAATGGTAGTTCCTGGACTTATAAATTTAGATTTTGCTGATGTAAGAACAATTATGAATAACATGGGTAGAGCAATGATGGGAACAGGAGAAGCAGAAGGCGAGAACAGAGCGGTTGACTGTGCTCAAGCAGCAATTGCAAACCCATTATTAGATGACTACTCTTTAGATGGAGCTAAAGGTCTTTTAATCAATATTACTGGTGGCACTGACTTAACTCTATTTGAAGTAGATAAGGTAACTAATGCAATTAGAGCGGAAGTCCATCCTGATGCAGATGTGATCGTTGGCTCTATTTTTGATGAAAGAATGGAAGGTAAGGTTAGAGTATCAGTTGTTGCTACGGGTTTAGGACCACAAATAACACCTGGCCGAAGAATTGTTGATCTATCTGTTTCAAATACGGTCAGTAATCAGGCCAACATTAACAATGGTGCATCCATGCCAAATGTAAGTATGGAGTCTGATGAAGAAGCGCGCATAAAAGCAGAAGCCGAAGAAGCTCGTTTAGCAGTAGAAGCCGAAGAAGCTCGTTTAGCAGCAGAAGCCGAAGAAGCTCGACTAGCAGCCGAAGCCGAAGAAGCTCGTTTAGAAGCCGAAGCCGAAGCCGAAGCCGAAGCCGAAGCTGAGGCAGCTAGACTTGCAGCCGAAGCTGAAAAAGTTCGTTTAGCTGCAGAAGCCGAAGAATCCAGACTAGCAGCCGAAGCCGAAGAAGCTAGACTAGCAGCAGAAGCTGAAGAAGCTCGTAGATTAGCTGAAGCAGAAGCCAATGCAGAAGCTGAAAGAGAACGCTTAGCGGCAGAAGCAGAAGAGGAAGGTCTATTAGCTGAAGCAGAGTTAATTGATCATGATGAGTCTGAGGATTTAGCGGAACAAGTAGAAATGCCATCTGTTATTGAAGATGAGCATGAAGAAGAAGTTGTTCAGGCAGAATCTGAAGATGATACTAGTCTTATTGACGAAATTACGCCGCAAGTAGCTAGTGAAGAGGAAATTGCTGGAGAGGATTATTCAAGCATAATCGATCTAATATCAGACTCAAAAGATAACAATGAAATTGAGAGTGATGATGGACAGAGCGAATTACCTGATTTATTTTCAACTACAAGTGAAACTTTGAACAAAGATAAATCTGATAAAACTGAAAATCACTCGGATAATAATGATGATGATTATTTAGAAATTCCAGCATTCTTAAGACGTCAGAGTAAATGAATGGAGATACTTTAGAGCATACTCCAGTTTTACTAAATGAAGTTATTAGAACAATTAATCCGCAGTCAGGAAAATTGTATTTTGATGCAACATTTGGTTGGGGAGGGTATACCAAAAAACTTTTAGACTCATGCGCTTGTCAAGTAATTGCAATTGACCAAGATCCCAAAGTTAAATCTAGAGCAAAAGAATTTAAAAGAGAATATGGAACAAGATTTAATTTTATTGAAAGTAAATTTAGTGAAATATGTTCAGTTTTAAAAAAACTTAATACAAAAAAAGTAGATGGTTTTATGTTTGATATAGGTGTTTCATCTATGCAATTAGATAATCCCCAAAGAGGATTTTCATTTAATAAAGAAGGTCCTTTAGACATGAGGATGGGCAATAGTGAGTTGACTGCTGAAGAATTTATTAATTCAGTATCAGAAGATGAGTTAGCAGATATAATTTATAACTATGGTGACGAACGTAAATCTAGAAAGATTGCAAAATTAATAGTTGAGCATAGAAAGATTAATCCAATAAAAACTACACTTCACTTGGCAGACATTGTTTTAAAAGCAAATCCAAAAAAAAATAATCACAAAAAACATCCAGCAACTAAAACATTTCAAGCAATAAGAATATACTTAAATGACGAATTTAATGAATTATTTGCCGGTTTAACTAATGCCGAACAAACACTTAGTGAAGATGGAAAAATTTGTGTGGTAACATTTCATTCTTTAGAAGATAAAATAGTTAAAAATTATTTTTATAAGTCTTCTGGTAAGGATTACTCAAGTTATAAAAATTTACCAGTGGAAACTAATGATAGCGAAGCTTCACTAATACCAGGAAAAAAAGCAATTAAACCATCAAAAGAAGAAATTGAAACCAACATAAGGGCTCGATCAGCAAAACTTAGGTATGCCACAAGAACATCTTCTTTGCCAAATAATTTTACGCTTGATGATATTGGTTTTCGGGAGTTTTGTTAAATGATAAAAAATATATTCAAGCTATTTCTAGTCTCATTTTTTATTTTTGGAATCATAGGAATATCAATTGTTAAAAATATCTCCGTTCAAAAAAAGAATTATATTTCTCAATTACAACTTGAGCTACACAAACAACAAGAAGCTTATGATATTTATAGGATTGAGTGGGATCATTTAACTTCTCCAATTAATTTAGGTTCAAAAATTAATGGTTATACACTTGAAAGTTACAATAAAACATTTGTTATTATTAATGAAGAGTTATTGGTACCAAAGTATAAAAACGAGTTAGATGAGATGATGAATGTAAATATTAATAATAAAAATTCTGGCAGATAAGTAATCAATAATGAAACGCTACAGCGGTAAAAAAAGAATTGATATAAACCAAAAGAGTTTTGCATTTACGCATAGATATGATGAAAATAAATTTTATACAGAAAAAAATTTAACGAAAGCTAATATCTTTTTAACAAAGATTAATAATAGGTTAATTTTAGCCTCGTTGTTTTTTACAGCAATATTTTTAGTCGTTGCTATTAAGATTATTGAGGTAAATCTATTTAATACCAACGAACAGGCTATATTTAATAAAAGTTATACTGATGCAAGAGGAAACATATTAGATCGAAATAATAACCCGCTTACTGCTAACTTAAGACTTGCTAACATTGGTGCTTATCCTGATAAAATTACTGATAAGAAAAAATTTATAAACAATATTGTTTCTATATTTCCTGAAATTAATAGAGGACATCTTGAAAAAAAAGTAAATGGAGCAAATTATTTTTGGATTAAAAGAAATGTTACTAATTTCTACCTACAACAAATTTATGATACAGGAGAAACAGGAATAGCAATAACGCCATCATATCTAAGAAAATATCCACATAATGAATTAGTTAGTCATGTTTTGGGTGATGTCGATATTGAAAATATTGGTATTAAAGGCATTGAAAAATCATTCAACAGTAAAATATCTAGAAATGAGTTTGTGTCTTCAATTGATATTCAGGTTCAATACGCAGTTAGAGATGAATTGCTAAAAGGGATCAAAAAATTTAAAGCACTTGGAGCGTCTGGAATTTTAATGGATGTTAATACTGGAGAAATTATTTCAATGGTATCACTTCCAGATTTTAATCCAAATCATCCTGTAGAAGATTTACAAAATCAAAAATACTTTAACAAAAACACTCTTGGAATATATGAATTCGGTTCAGTTATGAAGACATTTACAACAGCGATAGGGCTAGAAGAAGATATTTTTAGTCTTAATAGTTTTTATCCTATTCCAAAAAGAATTAAAGTTGGTAAGAATACTGTTGAAGATGTTCATGCACCATGTGAAGAAGCAAAATGTTCAGTTAAAGACATCTTCGTGCATTCTTCAAATGTTGGTACAATTCAGATGGTGCGAGACATTGGAACAAACTTACAACAAATATATTTGGATAGATTAGGTTTATTAAGCAAGATAGAATTAAACTTACCAGAGCTTGCAAACCCACAACAACCAGATCCTTGGAGGAAAGTGAACACCGACTCTATATCATATGGATATGGATTATCTATATCTCCCTTGCATTTAACTATGGCTACTGCCTCAGTAATTAATGGAGGATATTTAATAAAGCCAACTTTAGAAAAAAAATTAAAAAGCAATAAAAAAGATTCAGAGCGAATATTTTCAAAAAAAACCAGCGATGAGATGAAATATCTTTTTAACCAAGTAGTCTTAGAAGGTTCCGGCAAAGAGGCCTTTAAGAATAGCAGCAACAAATCGATTGTGGGTGGAAAAACGGGAACTGCTAGAATGATGAAAAATGGGACTTATAATAGAGATCATAAAATGACCTCATTCATCTCGGCTTTTCCAATTCATGATCCTAGGTACATCTTATTGACAGTAATTGATAGACCAAGAGGTGTTGAAGAGGACTTTTATTGGACCAATGCTGGTTGGAATGCTGCCAAAGTCGGCAAACTTATTATTGATCGAATAAGTCCTATTTTAGCCATAAATAACGAATATGAGTTAAATAATAATAATTTATTGATTAACACATCACTACAATAATGGCACCAAACCTTTTATTAAGGATTCAAGCAAACAATATTGCAATTGCTGGAATTGCCTGTGACAGCAGGAAGGTTAAAAAAAATTATTTATTCTTTGCAATAGAGGGCTCTAATACTGATGGCAACAAATTTATTAAAAAGGCAATAGAGAAGAAACCATCAGCAATAATCACTTCTAAAAAAAATGAAATTAAAACAAATATTCCAATAATCTTAGTTAAGAATGTTAGAAAAGAATATGCATCAATCATATATAAATTATCTCAAAGTAATATCGAGAAAAAAGTAGCAATAACTGGAACAAATGGAAAAACTTCTGTGGTCTATTACGTTCAATATTTGCTCAATTCATTAGGAAGTAAATGTGGAATTATTGGAACATTGGGTAATAACTCTAAATATATAAAATCAAACTTAACAACACCTGATCCACTACAAATAAGTCAAATTATTCAGAGATTAGGAAAAGAAAAATATAAAACCATTGCAATGGAAGCATCAAGCCATGCTTTAGATCAAGGAAGATTATATGGTTTAAATTTTGATATCTTAGCACTTACAAATATTTCACATGATCATTTAGATTATCATAAAACTATAAATAGTTACATAAATGCAAAATTAAAACTTTTTAAAGAAAATACAAAAAAAAATACAATTAATATTATTTCGAAAGACTTTAAGTATTATTCCCAAATCAGTAGAGAATTAAAGTCTAAAAAAATAAAATTTTTGACATTTGGTTTAAAAAATTCAGATTTTCAGATTTATGAGAAGTACAAGTCAAGAAGTAATATTACTATGCAACTCAATTATGACTCAAAAAATTACTTATTTAAATTTGCCAACATGCCAAAGTTTCAAATTAATAACTTCCTATTAGCAGTAAGTATTGTTTCCAAGCTTGGATATAGATTACAAGATATGAAATCATTATCATTAGAAGTACCAAGTGTTCCTGGAAGAATGGAATTAGCAGGTATTAAAAAGAATAAAGCAAAAATTTTTATAGATTTTGCGCACACACCTGATGCCCTAGCCAATGTTTTGAAAGAAGCAAGGGAGATGTGTACGGGAAAACTTCACGTGGTTTTTGGCTGTGGCGGTGATAGGGATAAAGAAAAAAGACCAGTAATGGGAAAAATTGCAACTAAATACGCTGACAAAATAATAATAACTGATGACAATCCTAGAAATGAAGATCCTGATATAATTAGAAAGGAAATTATTGGTATATCAAAGAATATTCAAGAAATTGGCGACAGGAGAAGTGCTATTAAATATGCGGCAGACAGTTTAAGAAACCATGATATTTTAGTAATAGCTGGCAAGGGTCACGAAAAATATCAGATTATAAAGAATAAATCCTTACCCTTTGATGATGTTCAAATTTCTAAAAAATATTTGTAATTAATGAAAAAGATAAGCTTAAATAGTGATGATATAAATAAAATCTTTAATTTAAATATTGAAAAACAATATTTTACGGGTTGCAATGTTGACTCGAGATTAATAAAAAAAGGAAATATTTTTTTTGCGATAAAGGGTAAATCAAATGATGGCAATAAGTATATTGCCGAAGCAAAAATTAATGGGGCAACACTCGCAATAGTTGAAAAAAAAGACCATAAAGTAAAAATACCACAAATTTTAGTTAACAAATCTCATTTAATATTAATTAAACTTGCTAAATTTATAAGAAATAATTCAAACTCAAAATTCATTGCAATTACAGGCAGTGTTGGCAAAACAAGCACTAAAGATGCATTAGCACATATATTGAAAAATGAAAAAAATATTTTTTCTGCTCGTAAGTCCTATAATAATATTTTTGGTGTTCCATTAGAAATATTAAACATGCCTAGTAACACTAAAATAGGAATATTTGAAGTTGGAATGAATCATAAAAATGAAATCAAAAAATTAATTTCAATTTTAAAACCAAATATAGGAGTAATTTTAAATATAAATTATGTACATGGAGGTAATTTTAATAGTCTTAAAGATATTGCATTAGCTAAAGCAGAAATAATTGATGAAAAATATCCTCTTGATACATTAATCGTTAATAAAGATACCACACACTTTAAATTAATTAATGCTAAAGCTAGGAAAATAAAAATAAAAAATATTTTTACTTACTCGGCTAATAAAAATGCAAATATAATGCTTGATGATTTTAGAATAAATAAATCACAATTAAATATTGCTATTTGCATATATGAGGAAAAAAAAATTAAATATAAAATGAATTCAACCAATAGTTATTTAATAACTAACACCATGGCCTTAATTGCCTGTTTGAAGTCGATAAAATATGACCTTAATTTAATTAAAAATTTGAAAGATTTAAGTATTACAAAGGGTCGAGGAAATATAACAAAACTAAAAAAAGACAATAAAATCATAAAGTTACACGATCATTCATACAATTCAAGCCCCACATCTCTTTTTGCAAGTCTTAATTCATTTTTAAAGATAAGCAATCAAAAGAATCTAATTATAGTTGGCGATATGCATGAACTTGGTTCAAAATCAAACTATTATCATATTAAAGTTTTAAATTTTTTATCAAAAAATAGAAATAGTATTCATTTATTAGTTGGAAAAAATTTTTTTAAGAATAGAAAAAAGTATAGCTCTGCTAATATGCATTTTTTTAACAATGTTGAATATCTCAATAGTGAAATAGTAAATTTTGTTGAGCAAATTAACAAAATATTTATAAAAGGATCAAATTCGATAGGTTTATACAAAACCGTTAATTATTTAAATAATATAATGCAAATTAAAAAATGATTTTATATATAATAGATTATCTCAGTCTAAATAATTCAATACTTAACGTATTTAATTATATTACAATTAGATCTGGTTTGGCTTTAATGACTTCATTATTCGTTATTTTATTATTCGGGCCTTACTTAATTAAACTATTATCGAAACTTCAGGTTGACGGTCAACCTATTAGGCTAGATGGCCCTGAGAGCCACCTTGTTGCAAAAAAGGGAACACCTACAATGGGAGGATTTATTATTCTCTTATCTATTTTGATTTCAATTTTATTATGGAGTAATTACTCAAGCTTAATATTGTGGCCATGCGTGTTTATAATGCTCTCATTTGGAGCCATTGGTTTTCTTGATGATTACACAAAACTTTCTAATAAATCTAGTGATGGGGTCAGTGGTAAAAATAAAATAATTCTTGAAATAATATGTAGTTTAATATTTGTTTATTGGGCAACTACTCTTAACCTTGAGAATCAAGAGTTTTTATCCTTACCCTTTCTGAAAAATGTTTATATTAATTTGGGATACTTTTTTATACCTTTTGTTATTTTTGTAATAATCGGTTCAGCAAATGCCGTTAATTTAACTGATGGGCTAGATGGATTGGCTATTGTTCCAATTATGATTGTAGCCTTAACCTTTGCTCTAATCTGCTACTTAGTAGGTAATATAGTTTTTTCTGAATATCTTCTTATTAATTATGTCCCAGGAGCTGGAGAGTTAACTATTTTGTGTGGAGCATTAATTGGATCTGCTCTTGGTTTTTTATGGTATAACGCACCTCCAGCCATGGTGTTTATGGGAGATACTGGTTCACTTTCTTTAGGTGCAACTCTTGGAGCAATTGCAGTGATGATTAAGCACGAAATAGTTCTTGCAATTGTTGGAGGTTTATTTGTGGTTGAAGCTCTCTCGGTAATCATCCAAGTTGGATATTTTAAGCGCACAGGTAAAAGATTTTTTTTAATGGCGCCACTACATCATCATTTTGAAAAAAAAGGATGGCCAGAGTCACAAATTGTTATCCGATTTTGGATTATTACTATTGTTTTAGCTATAATTGGACTAGCTACCTTGAAACTAAGATAATAAATGATCTTTTCAAAAGTATTCCAAAATAAAAAAATCTTAATTTTGGGATTAGGTATTACAGGTTTAAATTTATATAAAGCATTAAAAAAAAGCTCTGCAAATGTATATGTGTGGGACGACAATATTAAAATTAAAAATATTAAAAATATTAATTTAAATAAGTTTAAATTCAAAAACCTAGATTTCTGTGTACCTAGCCCCGGTATATCAACAAAAGGTAAAGAAGCACATCTAATAATAAAAATTTTAAAACAGAATAAGATCAAAATTATCAGTGAGTTAGATTTATTTCAGATATATTTAAACTCACAAAATAATTATAATAATGGAAACATAAAAATTATTGCAGTTACGGGTACAAATGGAAAATCTACTGTTGTATCAATTATCGATCACGTTCTTGATCGTTTGAAAATTAATAGAAGTCTAGTTGGCAATATTGGTAAATCTATATTTGAATCAATTACGTTAAAAAATGGTTATTACATAATAGAAGTATCATCTTATCAATTAGAAACTACATCGTTGTTTAAGCCTAATTTTTCTATATTAACAAATGTATCCAAAGATCATCTTGATAGGCATAAAACAATGCAAGAATATATAAGGCAAAAATTTAATATCTTTAAAAAACAATCTCTAAAAGACACTGCAATAGTTTCTGTGGATTATAGTGGAACACAGAAATTCATAAAAAAATTATTAACTAAAGATAAATTGAATGTAATCAAAATCTCTGGAAAAAATAAAAATTCAATTTACTATTACGATGATTATTCGATATACAAAAATAAAAAGATTCTTTTTAAGCCTTCAAACTATTCATTAAGAGGTAATCACAATTTTGAAAATATTACTCATGTTGTTGCACTGCTCGAATCGCAGGGAAATTTAAATACAACTAGTCTCAGAGCGATTAATGATTTTAGCGGTCTTTCTCATAGACAAGAAGTAGTTAGGAAAATTAAAAAAACACTATTTATTAATGACTCAAAAGCAACAAACATAGAATCTAGCGTTCCTGCCTTAAAATCATTTAAGAACATTTATTGGATTTGTGGAGGCATCACAAAATCAAAGGATATGAGAGTAGCGATTCCATATTTAAAAAATGTAAAAAAAATATTCATTATCGGATTAGAAAAGAAGATTTTTTTTGACGCTTTTGAAGATGTTGCTGAAATAGTTTATGTTAAAAATATGAACTCAGCAGTACAAATTTCATATTTAAATGCTAAGAAAGATAATCAACATGCTTCTATTATTTTATCGCCAGCTGCAGCATCTTTTGATCAATATAAGAATTTCGAAACTAGAGGTAATGCATTTAAAAGAATTGTATCTAATTTATAAAAAATATGAACAAACCTGATAATAAAAATGAGTTAACAATCATATCAAATTGGTGGTTCAATATCGATAAACAATTATTATTCTGCTTTTTAATCTTATCTTTTTTTGGATTAGCAGTAAGTTTTACAATTAAACCAGGTGGATCATATGTAGATCAGGTAAGTTTAATTAATGCGTTTACAATTCAGTCTGTTTATTTATTTGCAGGGGTATTTATTTTTTTATTCCTATCTTTTCTTGATTTAAAAAAGTTAAGGAAATTAACTCCATTAATATTAATATTTTTATTAATAATTTTTACATTGACTATTATCCCCGGGTTTGGAATTGAAAGAAAAGGTTCAACTCGATGGCTTGATTTAATACTGATAACTTTAATGCCAATAGAGTTAGTAAAGCCAGTATTTTGTGTTGGATTAGCACTGATACTTGAAAATAAAATCGATAACCAAAGCAATAACAAGTATTTGATTAGTTTTATAGTATATTTATTTATAGCTTTAATTTTAGTCAGACAGCCCGATATTGGTCAGCTGGCAATTATATCTTCAATATTTGTGTCCAGTTTCTTTTTAAGTGGGTTTAGCTTTCCAGCATTAGTTGGGATCATATGTATAGGATTAGTGAGTTTCATAGGAATTTATTTTTTTAATTTTAATGTTCAAAATAGAATTAATGCTTTTTTTTCCCCAGAACAATATGATGTTTCTCAAGTTAATAGATCAATTAATGCATTTAAAGAGGGCGGTTTTTTTGGAGTAGGACCTGGTGAAGGACAACTAAAGCATAATCTACAAGAGTCTCACACAGATTATATATTTGCAGTAATTGGTGAGGAATATGGAGCAATAGGTTGCCTTGGTATACTTTTATTATTTTTTTATATAGCCTACAGAGTTTTTCAACGTGCTTATGATGAACAAGATCATTTCATTCAATTAAGTTTGTTTTCACTTACAGTATATCTAACATTTCAAACATTAGTGCATTCTGCAGTAAATTTAAATTTAATACCATCTACAGGAATGACATTGCCATTTATTAGCTATGGGGGTTCCTCAGTTTTAGGTATAGCATTAACATTGGGCCTAATTTTGCTACTCACAAAAAAAAGACACATTTAAATTTTAAGTTTTTTTTATGAATAAATTTATTTTAGTAGGAGGTGGAACGGGTGGTCACTGTATTCCCATGCTTGCCGTATATCAAAAATTCATGGAGCTTAATATAAATTGCCAAATAATTACTGATAAGAGAGGTTCATTCTTTTTTAAAGAAATACAACAAAATGATATTACTATTATTAAAACACCAACTAAAATGATTTCAAAGTTAGAACAGTTGATAAATTTTCCAATTATATTTTTACAAACAGTACGATTAATGATGAATACCAAGTCAGTACATATTATTGGTTTTGGTGGTTACATGACACTCCCAGTTTTACTTGGTGCAAAGTTTACTAATAAAAAAATATCAATTCATGAGGCAAATGCCATCATGGGTAAAGCAAATCGAGTCTTGTCAAATTATGCATCAAATATTTTTATAACTTTTAATAAAACAAAAATGATCAATGAAAGATTTAATTCTAAAGTTCATACTATTGGATTACCATTAAGAGATACGTTTAAGGAAATAGTTGTTGATGCTGAAAAAGAATTCATAATTACTATTATTGGTGGAAGTCAAGGCTCTAACAGTCTTTCACATAAGGTTTCTGAAGGTATAGTAAAGTTCTCAAAGAAAATTAACTCAAAAGTAAAAGTTTATCATCAATGTAGGCCAGAAGATGTAGAAACAATCACTAATAAGTATCTTAATAATCACATTGAATGTGAAATTAGAAACTATTTTTTTGATATGCCAAAAAAAATTCTTGAATCAAATATAATTATATCTAGATCAGGATCATCCACTATAAATGAAATTATTTATACAAATAAACCTTCAATCTTAATTCCCTTTCCATTTGCTGTTGATAATCATCAATTTCATAATGCTAATTTTTTAAAACAAAACTCTTGCGCTGAGATAATTAAGGACTCAGACTTAACTGCAGATTTAATTCTTCATGACTTACTAGGTTTTTATAATAATCCAGATAAAGTTGACATGATCAAGAATAAACTAAAGGGTTTAACTCATAAAAATACTTCAGAACGAATGCTAAATTATATTCAGGTTTCAGATGTTACTCAATAAAACAGATATTATTCATATAATTGGCATCGGCGGTATTGGTATGAGTGGAATAGCCGAGATTATGTCAACAATGGGTTATAGAGTTCAAGGCAGTGATGCTAACAAAAGTAATAATACAAAAAGATTAGAAAAGAAAAATATTAAAGTATTTATTGGCCATAAAAAAAGCAATGTAAAAAGAGCCAATATTGTTTTTTTTTCAACTGCTATAAAAAATAGTAATATCGAAATGATATCTGCAAGAGAAAACAACATTCCAACTTTACCAAGATTTAAAATTCTATCTCACCTCATGAGACTAAAAAAAGGTATAGCAATTTCTGGTTCTCATGGAAAAACAACAACTACTACTATGGTCTCTAGTATATTTATGCATCAGAATCTTAAACCAACGATTATCAATGGAGGCATTATTAATGAAATTGGCACAAACACAAAACTCGGTACTGGTGAATGGATGGTGGTTGAAGCCGATGAATCTGATGGCACTTTTCTAAAATTACCTGCTACCATTTCTGCTATCACTAATATAGATAAAGAGCATCTAGATTACTATAAAAGCTTTTCAATATTAAAAAAAAGTTTCAAGAAGTTTATTACCCAAGTACCTTTCTATGGTTTTTCAGTTGTTTGTAATGATGATCCCTATCTAAAAAAACTGATCACGGACATCAAAAGTACTTCAATAATCAAATATGGATTTTCTAAAAATTCAGATATAAGAGCATTAAACGTAAGAGTTAGAAATGATAGTGTAGTTTTTGATGTTGAAAATAATTTAGTAAAAAATAATAAAAAAATAATAAAAAATTATCAACTCCCAATGTTGGGTTCCTATAATATTTTAAATGCACTTGTAGGTATTTCTATCTCATTAAAACTAAAACTACCACAACAGAAGACTAAAAAAGCCTTAAAAAACTTTGATGGGGTAGCTAGAAGATTTACGAAGATAGATCGTATTAATAATAATCTCTTTATTGATGACTATGCTCATCACCCAACTGAAATTGATAGCGTGCTTTCCGCAGCGAAACAGTCGCAATCGTCAAATAATATTATAGCTGTATTCCAACCGCATAGATATTCTCGAGTACAAACATTAAAAAAAGAATTTTCAAAATGTTTTAAGAAAGCTAATACAGTTTTAGTTTTAGATATTTATGCTGCAGGTGAAAAAAATTATACCTCTTTTAAAATTAAAACTTTAGTCAACTTAATAAAAAATAATTCAAAAACAGATACGCATTATATAAAATCAATTGATCTAGTATCTAAATTCTTGAATGCAGGAAAAAGAAATTTGGTTATATTTATGGGAGCTGGTGATATATCAAGTCAAGCTGTATCATTTGTAAATAGACAAAAAGTAAAATCGTAAATGTCACAAATTATAAAATTTTTTGAAGATTATGAAGCATCTAAAAAAATAGAGGGAAAATTGCTATATAATCATAGTTTAGCAAAGTCTTCTTGGCTTGGTGTAGGTGGAGCAGCCGAAGTATTCTATTTATGTGAAAGTTCTAGCCAATTAAGTGATATTCTTAAAAAATGTCCAAAAAAATTCAGTAGAACAGTCATTGGCCAGGGATCGAATATATTAATTAGAGATGGAGGCATAAAAGGTTTGGTTATAAAGCTAGGTAAGAATTTTCAAAATATAAATCGATCTAAAGAAGGTATCATAGCTGGCGGTGCAACCCTTGATCGAGTAATTGCTAAATATTGCGAAAAAGAGTCATTAAGTGGATTAGAATTTTTGTCTGGCATACCCGGCAATATAGGTGGAGCATTTGCTATGAATGCAGGCTGCTATAATAATGACTTGGATCAAGTTTTTTATGCTGCTGAGGGTCTTGACTATAATGGCAATAAAATTAAATTAAAAAAATGCGATGTAACTCTTGATTATAGACATAATCCTATGTCATCTTCAACGATATTCACTCAAGTAAGCCTGTTGGCTTCTAAAGGTAACCAAAAAGATATCAAAAATAAAATTGAAAAGATATTTAAAGATAGAATTTTAGCACAGCCTAGAGGCATTAAAACAGGTGGAAGTACATTTAAAAATCCTGATGAAAAAACTTCTTCTTTAAAAGCTTGGGAGTTAATTCAAAAATCAGATTGTCATAAAATTAAGCTTGATGGTGTCTCATTTTCAAAAAAACATTCAAATTTTATTGAAAACAAACAAAACGTATCAGCAAATTTAATAGAGGATTTTTGCAGATTAGTTCAAAAAAATGTTTTTGAAAAGACAGGGGTAGAGTTGCTTATGGAAATTAAAATACTAGGTGAAAGATAAATTTGATGCGTGGTCAAAGTGTGATGGTTATTTATGGGGGTATTTCTGCTGAAAGAGAAATAAGCATTATTTCATCAAAAGAAATTATAAAATCATTAAAAAGACTAGAATATAATGTAATTGAAATTGACGCTGATCCAAATCTTATGAAAGAAATAATTTATCATAAGCCAGATATTATATTTAATGCTCTACATGGAACGTGGGGAGAAGATGGTCAGGTCCAAGAAATTTTAGAAGCTTCTAAAATTTGCTATACTCATTCAGGTGTGAATGCATCAAGATTAGCAATGAACAAATTTGAGTCTGGACAGATTTTTCAAAAAAATAATTTTTTTCATCCGAAATCTCTTCTTTGTAATTTTAAAGATTTAATAGGAAGTGATCCTATGAATTTTCCATATGTAATTAAGCCAAATGACAATGGTTCAAGTGTTGGAGTAGCAATAATTAGTTCTGAAAGTGATAAAAACAAATATATCAAGGAAATGGTTGCAAGCAGAACTTGCTCAGAAGAAAATGACAAACTACTAGTACAAGAATTTATTCACGGTCCTGAAATTCAAGTTGCTGTTTATGGAAATGATAAATCAGGATCAATAGAAATTGTTCCTAAAAATAAATTTTATGACTATGAGTCTAAATATTTCGACAATGGACAAACACAACACATAATCCCCCCAAGAATAACTAATAAGCAAATGGAAGAAGTTAATATCCTAGGATTAAAGGCGCACAAATTGTTAAAATGTAGAGGGATTACGCGTTCAGATTTTATTTTAGATAAAAAAACTGGCAATTTTTATATTTTAGAAACTAATACTCAACCAGGAATGACACCAACTTCTTTGGTACCTGAAATTGCAAAATATCATGGCTTTGACTTTGATAATTTAATAAACTGGATAGTCGAAGATGCTTCAATTAATAGGTAAATACATAAACAACACATTAATAATAATTTCATTATTAATAGTGTTCATATTTTTAATAATATTCTCTTTCTTTCCCTCATTATTAAATAGTTATGCAAACATTGAAAAGGTGAGCATCGTTGGAAATGACTTATCCAGTAGAGCATCTATCATAAAAACAATAAATGAATACGGCAAAAAGAGTCTTTTTTATTTTCCCTTGGAGCAATATCAAACAAAAATTGAAACCTTAGATTGGGTTAAAAGAGCTCTAATTAAAAGAGAGTTTCCTAACACAATTGAGGTAACTATAATTGAAAATTTACCATTTGCTGTTTTTATAAATGGTATTAACCAATACTTAATTGATGAAGACGGCGATATAATCTCTCTCTATTTAGATTCTGAAGACTATAAAGACTTTTTGAAAGTAACTGGACAAGAAGCAAATTTAAATTTTTCCAAATTAATTCGAGATATTAACGTAAGCTATCCAGAAATTATCAATAATATTATTGAAGTAGAATTTATTGAAGGAAGAAGATGGAATTTAATTTTAAAAGACAAGCTAAAAATTAAATTACCTGAAAAAGAAAGTTCCTATCAGTTAGAAAAGCTAAAGCAACTGCAACAAGATCAAAAAATCTTTAGCACAAATATTATTGAAATTGATTTAAGAGAAAAAGGGCGTGCCACTATAAAAGTTCCAGGTGGAGAAGAGTTAAAAACTGGTTTAGATGAAGTGTAATATATATGTCAAAAAACTTAATTAATGCTCTGCAGATTGATCACAATTCAGTAAAATTTATAACGGCACAAGAAATAGAGATAGCAAATCAGGGCTCTATTATTCAAGTTTTGGGTATGTCAGAGAAAGTAGGTCACTGGGATACAGAAAGTACCATTGATAAGGATTTGCTAGCTTCATACATAAAATCTTCACATTTAGAAAATGAGAGAATTGCTGGTCAGAAAATTACCAGCACATTGGTAAGTGTTAATTCTGGAATTACCAGCAGATATATAACCCATGAACTTTTTTTTAATAACATTGTAATTACTGAGGAGCATATAAAATCTTTTTATGAATCTAAAGATTTTACTCAACTCTATGAGAACCAAGATATTCCAATACACACTTTACCTATAAGCTATAAAATAGATGAGAAGAAAATTGTTTCTGATCCAATTGGTCATAAAGCTCAGATGTTGACAGTAAAATGGCATGTAATAAGTATTAGTAAGAACCAACTAAAAGACATACATGATTTATTAGATGCTAGTGATTTGCAAATGAAGCAGTGTGTTTTAGCATCATATGCCAGTAGTCTTGCTGCGATTAATGAAATGGAGTCTAGTCTAGGTGTAATTTGTTTGGATATTAATTATTATAAAACAGAAGTTACAATTATTATTGATGATCAATTAGTTTTTTTTGATAGCTCTGACGTGGGATTAAAATATGTCAACAATGACTTACAGAGTATCTTAAATATACCTGATGAAGATTCTGATAAATTGCGCATAAAATGGTCAAACGATAATAGTTCAAAGAATTTGGATGAATCTGACATAAGAATTAAACAAATTATATCGTCTCGCTTAGAAGAGATTATTGAACTTGCACTAAAAAAATTAAAAATAAGTAAGTATTATGATCTAGCAAATAGTCATGTAGTTCTGACGGGAGAAGGTGCTAAACATGCAGATATAATAGATTTAGCGACTAATATTTTTAAAACTAAAAATATTAGAATTGGATCACCCCAGAAAATTCACGGTCTTAAAACAATTATTGAAAATCCAAGTAATAGTACGTGTTTAGGTATGTTAAATTATGCGCTAAGTACTGAGTTTCAGTTTAATGCAAAAGATGAAAGTGATAAAAAAAAATCAGTCTTATCAATGCTTTATAATTTCTTTAAAGCAATTTAATTTGAAATATTAAGTAACAAACATTGTGTTTTTTGGCTGAATTGAGCCATGTATATTGCATATCATAATGAATAGTTATCAACAAATTACAATTAATAAGCCATGTTCATTTGAAGGTGTAACCCTACATTCAGGTGAATATTCTAAAATTACTCTGCACCCATCTCCAGCAAATACGGGTATCAAGTTTAAAAGGATTGATAGTAAGCTACCGAAGGGTCAAAATATAATACCTGCTAACTTTAAAAATATTAGATCATCTCAACTGTGTACAACAATTGAAAATGATTACAATTTAAGTGTTAGCACTATTGAACATCTCATGGCGGCTCTGCATTCCTTTGGGATTGATAATTTATTAATTGATATAGACTCAAGTGAAATGCCGATTCTTGACGGTAGTTCAATTGAATTTACCAATGCGTTTTCTAAAATTGGGCTTAAAGAATTGAAAGCTAAAAAAAGATATTTGAAAATTTTAAAGAATGTTGAAGTAAAAAGGGATAATGCCTATGTAAGAATTAAACCAAGTGATGAATTGTCAATAAATTATACAATTGATTATCCAAATACAATTGTTGGTAAACAAAATATTTTTTTAGAAAATATTAATGCCGCTACTTTTAGTAATAATTTAGCTGAGTGTAGAACTTTTACATTTGAATCTGAATTAGATAATTTAAGGTCCAATGGAATAATTAAAGGAGGTTCTCTTGACAATGCCCTTGTCTTCGGAAACAAAAAAACCCTAAATCAAGAAGGTTTGAGAACTATCAATGAGCCAGCAAAACATAAAGCTCTTGATGCGGTAGGAGATCTGTTTCTTGCTGGCAATTGTGTTATGGCACATATTGAGGCTTCTTGTGCTGGTCACAGCCTTATGCATGCAGCATTACATGAAATATTTTCAGATCCAAGCAACTGGAAAATAATTACTCTTAGTGAAAAGACTGATTACACCATTCTTTCTGGTGAACTTTCTGTTAGTACTGCCAATCTTTAATTAAAAAGATAAGCCTTTTATCTTCCTTAATAATCAATAAAATATGCTTTTGTACATATGAAAAAGCTCATAATTATTATCTTAATATCATTTTTTGCTGTGGCAAATTGCTCAAGCAACAAATTAGCTGTTCCAAAAACTGAAGGAGAGAAACTATCAATTTTATATGCTGATGCATTAAACAAAACTAAGAGAAAAGACTATGTAGATGCAGCTATAATATTTGAGGACATTGAAAGACAATATCCTTATTCATCTTGGGCTGGCCAAGCTCAGCTTATGGCTGCTTTTTGTTATATGAGGTCAAACATGCACGATGAGAGTCTCGACGCAATTGATAGGTATTTAGCTCTGAATCCTGGAAGTAAAGATATAGACTATGCATATTATATGATAGGTGTGAATTATTTTAATCAGATAAGTGATGTGCAGAGAGATCAATCAATTTCTTATGTTGCCTTAAAATCATTTAATGAAGTTATTAATCGTTTTTCAGAATCTGATTATGCCATAGATGCAGCTGAGAAAGTGAAAGTTATTAATGATCGATTGGCTGGAAAAGAATTAAATATAGCTATGCAATACCAAAATGATCATCAATGGGTTGCAGCAATTAATAGATATAATAATATTACTGCTAATTTTGGACAAACAAGATACGCCGCTGAAGCATTGCACAGATTAGTTGAAATATATTTAACAATAGGTTTTGTGCAACAAGCAGAAAAATATGCAGCAACACTTGGTTATAATTATCCTGATAGTTATTGGTACAAGGCTTCATACGAACTAATTAATCAAGAACTTAAAAAGAATTCGTAAGGTGAACACTAAAAAGATTAAATTGGATGCCGATAGTATCCTTAAACAAATTAATTATCATAACAATCTCTATTATAATTTAGACTCACCAGAAATAAGTGATGCAAAATATGACGAACTAGTTTCTAAACTTAGAGTTTTAAAAGAAAAAAATCCTGAGATTTTAAAAAATATAGACATATTAACTAAAATTGGTGGGGAGCCATCAGCACAATTTACTAAATTTACACATCCAACACGCATGTTATCACTTGATAATGCTATGGATGAAGACGATTTAGAAAATTTTGAAAAAAAAGTCTTCAATTTTCTAGGTAATAAAATTTCCAATTTAGAATATTCAGTCGAGCCTAAAATTGATGGAATTTCGTTAAATTTAATATACGAAAATGGACACTTAGTAGAAGGTGTTACAAGAGGCAATGGTGAAGTTGGCGAAGTAGTCACAGAAAATATTAAAACAATCAAGGAAATTCCAAAAAAACTAAATACAAAAAACCCACCTAATAAAATTGAAATAAGAGGTGAAGTTTTTATGACACGCAAAGATTTTAATTTACTAAATAAAAATAGTAATACAAATTTTGCTAATCCAAGAAATGCTGCAGCCGGCAGCCTGCGCCAATTAGATAAAAAGATTACTGCTTCTCGTCCATTAAAATTTATTGCACATGGTTTTGGTATTATAGATAAGAACTCTAATGATACTTACTATAATACTTTACTAGATTTCAAAAAATGGGGCATTCCAATTAGCCCCAAGCTTAATATTCTCAAATCAATTAGTGAGATGATTAAGTTTCATGAAGATATTTTTAAAAATAGAAACGATATTCCTTATGATATTGATGGTCTTGTTTATAAGGTAAACAATCTCGAACTTCAAACAAGACTTGGTTTCGTAGGTAAGTCACCTAGGTGGGCAATTGCTCACAAATTCGCAGCAGAAACTGCAGTTACTGAAATTGAAAAGATAGATATTCAAGTTGGCAGAACTGGCGCTTTAACGCCAGTTGCTCGTCTCAAACCAATCAACGTTGGGGGCGTTCTTGTTGCTAATGCAACTCTTCATAATTTTGAGGAATTAGAAAAGAAAGATATTAGAGAAGGGGATAGAGTTTTAATTGAACGAGCTGGAGATGTTATTCCATACATAATCGAGGTAATTCAAGATAAAAATAAAAAAAGGAAATCTAAATTTAAAGTTCCAACTAATTGCCCTGAATGTAACTCAATCATCATAAAAGAAAAAGATGAAGTTGTTATTAGATGTAGTGGCGATTTGAAATGTAGTGCTCAGGAGGTAGAACGTCTAAAACATTTCGTTTCAAAAACTGCTTTAGATATTGATGGTTTAGGTGAAAAGCAAATTGATTTATTTTATCAAATTAAATTAATTAAAAGTTTTTCAGATATTATCAAAATCAAAAATTATAAGAATAAAATAATTGATTTAGAAGGTTGGGGTGATTTATCTTATAATAATGTTATTAAATCTATTGAATTAAAGAAAAATATTTATCTTTCAAAGTTAATATATGCACTTGGCATTAGGCATATAGGTGAGAAAAATGCAAAATTAATTGCGGGAAATTTTCCATCAATTGATGATTTTAAGGAATGGTTATCAGAATCTAAAAGAGAAGCATTAAAATCCAAGTTAAATGAAATTGATGGCCTTGGTCCCAAAGCAGTAGAGTCTTTTGCTAATTATCTAGCTCATAAATCTAATTTTGATGAAATTACCGAGTTGCTTAAAATATGCAATGTGAGTATTGAAACGATAAACGTAAAACAAACAAAAATATCAAATAAAACAATTCTCTTTACAGGTTCATTGAACACGATGTCGAGAGCAGAAGCCAAGGCTACTGCAGAAAGAATGGGTGCTAAAGTTGTTTCAAGTATTAGCAAATCAACAGATATACTAATTTATGGTGATAAGCCAGGCTCAAAACTAAGTAAAGCTATTGAGTTAAAAATAAAAACTATGACTGAAGACGAATGGACTACTTTATTAAAAGAATCATAAGTCTGCACATTGTTGTTTTAACCATTTTGTTTCTTTTGGGTTTAAAAAAATTCGTAATTTTCTATAAACTTTTTTGTGATAAGAATTAATCCAGTTAATTTCTTTTTTTGTTAATAAATTGGGTTCAATTAATTGTTTATCTAGTGGTGCTAAAGTTAATGTTTCTAACTCATAATTATTTTGATTTTTCTTAACTGCAACAAGATTTTCAATTCTAATTCCATATGCATCAGCTTTATAGTAACCAGGTTCATTAGAAATAATCATGCCGGGTAAGAATTTAACTTGAGAAGCAGAGGAGATTGACTGCGGACCTTCATGAACATTCAAAAAATATCCTACTCCATGTCCTGTTCCATGATCAAAATCACATTTATTTTTTCTCAAAAATTTTCGTGCATTTCTATTTAAAGTTTTTCCAGTTTCTGATTTAGAAAATTTACTTAATGCAACAGCTATGTGCCCCTTAAGTACGAGTGTATTCATTTTTTTTTGTTCATTAGTTACTTTTTCAAACGATATTGTCCTTGTAACATCAGTGGTACCATCCTGGTACTGTCCACCAGAGTCAATTAAGAAGAGATCTGACTTCTTAATTTTGCGATCAGTTTTTTTAGTTGCATGATAGTGAACTATAGCGCCATTGGGTCCTGACCCTGCAATTGTTGGAAAACTAAGCGAATGAAAATATTTTTCAGCTTTTCTATTACTATCTATTTTTTTTACTGCTTGTAATTCTGTTAGAGTTCCTTTGCTCATTTTATCTTTTATCCAAAAAATTGATTTGGTTAAGGCTACGCCATCGCGTAAATGAGCAGATCTAACACCTTTTAGTTCTGTTATATTTTTTTGCGATTTTAAAAGTTCTATGGGATTATTTCTGAACTTAACTTTCGATTTAATTTCATGAAATAATTTATTAATATTTGCTGGCAGCGTTCGATCATCTGCAATAATTTTTTTCTTAGCAAGAGTTGTAGATAAGAATTTATAAAAAAATTTAGGTTTGATTATTGTTAAATTGATTTCTTTTGGGAACTTTAAAGGATTTTTTATATCAGCAAATAAATAACAATTTCCATATTTATCAATGATTAATCGGCTCATAAATATTGGAGTATAGGTAAGATCACCACCTCTTAGATTTAATAGCCAGCAGATAGATTCATTGGAGGTAATAAATAAGTAATCCGCTTTATCTTGTTTTATAATTTTTTTAATTGTTACAATTTTACTAGATACTTTAGTCCCATGAAATTTTTCTTCATGGTGCCATACATTTGATTTTGGAACTTTTGGTCGACTTTTCCAAATTATATCAATTAAGTTTCTGGTTAGAAGCTTGATTGAAATATTTTTTTTTACTTCTGATTTTATGAATTTAAGTTTTCTTGTTGTTACAATATTACCGTCAATTGCATAGTTAACTTTTTTTAATTTGAGCGTATTTAAAATATCTTCTGGAGATTTTTCATTGTAATTGTAAATTGAATAAAGTTTTTCATTGACCTCAATTTTAGCTTGTAACGTATATCTGCCATCAACGAATAGATATGCTTTATTTCTTGTAATTATCGCTTCACCAGCAGAACCTGAGAAATTAGTAAGCCAGCTGAGTCTTCGTGAATAGTTTGGTAAAAATTCATTCTGGTATTCATCAGTTTGATTTACAAGGTAAGCATCAATACCTTGAGTCTTCATTTCCATACGTAGTTGGCTCAATTTTATTTGATCACTTAACATGGGCTTAGAAAGTCAGAAATTAGTTTTTTAATTCCATGATTATCAAAATCAACATGAACTTTTGAACCATCGACATGTTTTATTGTCCCAAGCCCAAACTTTTCATGCTCAACTTTTTGTCCGATTTTCAACATTATATCTTCATTTATGTCACGAACATTTTCTTCAGCTTCAATATCCATCACTGTTTGATAATTAGCATCCTCATCATAATTATAACCTATTGATTTTGGTTTTTTTGCAGCAAAATCTGAATCTTGGTTATATTCATCTAATACATTGTTACTGAAAGGATTGGTGTGTTCTGAAACATGGCTGATATTTTTGATTAAATCTGGATCTAGTTCATCTATAAATCTTGATTGTAATGATGGCATCCAATTGTTCTGAAACCGTCTTGTTAAAGAAGTCGAAATATTTAAATTTTTCTTCGCCCTCGTTATACCCACGTAAGCTAATCTTCGCTCTTCTTCTATTCCCTTATTTCCAGACTCATCAATAGTTTTTTGATGTGGAAAAAGTCCTTCTTCCCATCCAGGAAGAAAAACAAATTCGTACTCAAGACCTTTGGCTGCGTGCAAAGTCATTAGACTAACCTTACTGTCATTTTCGGTTTCATCTACTGCAGATATTAGTGCAATGTGTTCAAGGAATTCCTCAATGCTAGCATAATCTTCCATAGCGACAGTAAGTTCCTTTATATTTTCAATCTTACTTAAGGCATTTATATTTTTGTCATTCTTTAGCATTTCCATATAGCCAGACTCATCTAGCAAGATCTTTAAAATATCATTAAATTTCTTAGATGATGTCATTTCCGTGCAACGATCAATTAAAGAGATGAAGTTGGTTAAGCTCGATGATGCTTTTTTAGGAATCTCATCTGAGCCAGCTAGCAGTTGTGATGCCTGATATAATGATAGGCTTTTGTCTTTCGCTAGAGAGATAATCTTACCAAAAGATTTATCACCAATACCTCTTTTGGGGACAAGTAGCGCTCTTTCAAAAGCTACATCATCTTGTTTTTCATATACAAGTCGCAAGTAAGATATGGCATCTTTAATTTCGGCACGCTCATAGAATCTTATGCCACCGACGATTCGATATGGAACAGAATATTTTATTAGAGACTCTTCAATCTCTCTAGTTTGAAATGTTGCTCTAACGAGAACTGCCATTTCGTCAAAATTTGGCTGTGTTTGCGAGTACTTTAATATTTCCTTTGCTATTAGTGACGCTTCATCACCACTTGAATTCGTAAGATGAATATTAATTTTACTACCATCTCCCTGTTCTGAGTATAGTTCTTTACCTAACCTAAGTTCATTGTAGCTAATAAGTGATGAAGCAGATTTTAATATATTGTTTGTTGATCGATAGTTTTGCTCAAGCTTAATTGTTTTTGTATTTTGATTTTCTTTTTCAAACTTAAGCATATTATCTGCTTGAGCACCTCGCCAACTATAAATTGATTGGTCATCATCGCCAACACAGCAAATATTATGATGAAGACTTGATAACATTTTTAGCCAAATGTATTGAGCTGTATTGGTATCTTGATACTCATCTACAAGTATGAATTTAAAATTGTTACTATATCTTTTTAGAATGTCTTCAATTTTGAATAAATTAATACACTGAAGTAAAAGATCACCAAAATCTAAACAGTTAATGTTAAAAAGCCTATTCTGATAAATCTTATAAATATTAGCAACTTTATCATCGATAAAGCTATCTAGATGATCTGCAGTAATATCACTAGGGTTTAGAGCTTTATTTTTCCAATGATCAATTTTTGACTGTACATACTTGGGCGAAATTTGAGACTGATCTAAGCCTTCAGATTTTAGTATTTGTTTTATAAGTGCAACTTGGTCATCTTTATCTAATATGGTAAAGGAGTTTTTTAAACTAATCGCTTCAGCATGGTTTCGGATAATTTTAGCACCAAGGGAATGAAAAGTTCCCATCCAGGGCATGCGATCAAAACGATTTGGGATCAGTGCCTGCACCCTTTCAGCCATTTCCCTTGCGGCTTTATTGGTAAAAGTAACACATAAAATTTGTGAAGGCTGTGCTACATTTTGATCAAGAATATAAGCCACTCTAGTTGTAAGAACTCTAGTTTTACCAGTTCCTGCGCCAGCTAATACAAGATTAGGCCCTTCAATACTTTGTACGGCCTCAAGCTGCTTTGGGTTGAGTAAAGATAAATATTCGGGTGCTACAGACATACTAATTATTCTTTAGATGATTCAATATATATAATCTAATTGCACTAGATAAATTTTGTGTTTTTTTATTTTTATCAATATTAGAAATAATTGCCGTCAAGGATTTAGCCTCTTTTTTAGAAATTAACTTTAATTCTTGCCAAAATTCTGTCTCAATGAACACACTGGTATTATGTCCATTGACTTTTACGGTATGCTTATTCACAAGATATAACTTAGGAAGCGCTCACCATCTTGCTTGGATCAAGTAGAGACTTCATTTTTCGTGGTTCTATATATTTCAATATTGCATTAGCTTCCGTTAGTGAAATCCCCTTTTTATGAGCGAGTTTAGCCATTTCAGCGGCTTTAGCATAACCTATTTCAGGTGCTAGAGCTGTTACCAGCATAAGGGAGTTGTTTAATCCATTTTTAATATTTTTTAAGTTTGGCTTAATGCCTTTTAGACATTTGTCGTTAAAGTTATTTATACCAGTATATAATAATTGAATAGATTTGATTATGTTTAGTCCAATTAGCGGCTTAAAGGCGTTGAGCTCAAAATGTCCCTGAGAGCAAGCTACAGTCATAGTATTGTGCATACCCATTACCTGTAAACATGCCATTGTCAGTGCCTCACTTTGGGTTGGATTAACCTTTCCTGGCATTATAGAAGAGCCTGGTTCGTTTTCAGGGAGACTAAGCTCTCCAAGTCCTGAGCGTGGCCCGGATGCAAGTAATCTAATATCATTGGCAATCTTAAATAGATCAGTAGCCAAAACATTTAATGCTCCAGATAATTCTAATATAGCATCATGTGCTGCTAATGCCTGAAATTTATTTGTTGCTGTTCTGAATTTTATTTTTGTCGCTTTACTAATTTCAATAGCAACTAACTTATCAAAATTTTTCTTAGTATTTAATCCGGTACCAACAGCGGTTCCACCTTGAGCTAGGGATAAGACACCATCATTGGCAGTATTTATTCTTTTTATATTTGCGCTAATCTGTGCAGCATATCCTGAAAATTCTTGCCCAAGTGAAAGAGGCGTTGCGTCTTGCAAGTGAGTCCTGCCAATTTTTATAATCTTACCCCATTTTTTGGCTTGTAATTTAAGCGTCGTTTCTATCTTTTTCAGCGCTGGCAGCATATTATTTTTAATTTGAATAGCTGTAGCAATATTTATAGCTGATGGAAATGAGTCATTTGTAGATTGACACATGTTAACATGGTCATTTGGATGCACAGGGCTATTAGAACCAAATGGTTTTCCTAATTTTTTATTGGCTAAATTTGCAATAACCTCATTAACATTCATATTTGTTTGTGTACCTGAGCCAGTTTGCCATACAGACAATGGGAATTGATCATCATACTTACCTGATAATACTGTATTTGCTGATTGGACAATTGCATTAGCAATTTTTGATGAAATATTTTTTTGCTTTAAATTGGCTTTTGCACATGAAAGTTTTATCACTGCCATAGCATGTATAATTTCAATTGGCATGATATCATTGCCAATTTTAAAATTTTGCAGAGATCTTTGTGTTTGTGCTCCCCAAAGTTTGTCATTTGCAACAGCAACTTTTCCTAGGGTATCACTTTCTATTCTCTTTTTTACCATGAATTATGAAATTAATAGATTCTCTTACTATATTATATGGTTACTATTCTTGAATATTCAAGGTTATTAGCCACATTCTAGTAAGAAAGCATGTAAGAATTAGCGTAGTTTATATATATAATGTAAAAACATAATTATGAAATTTCTAGTAACTTTTAAAGTTGAATGGGATAATGATTATGAGTTCGTTGATTTTGAATTTGATTCTAAAGACCTGGAGTCACTGCATAAAAATATCAAGCTTGCTATTGCTGAAAACTATTTAGAACCAGAACGTGATATTAAAAAGACAATAAAAGGCAAGATTCAAACAACATGCATTTTAGTAAAGGATAGTACAGGCAAAAAAGTTTATTCAATATAAAGCGGGAGACTTCTGTTGCCCTTCTCCAAATATAAGTTATTCATATTATTCAATTAATTTCAAGGTTCGTAGTAAAGTTCGTAGTAATTGACTAGTAGTTTCGTTATTTCTCGTTATTTGATTTCTTTCGGGGTGTAATTGGGTATGATTTTAAATGGTAAAAAATTTTTCCTCTAAGTTATCTGGACAGATAGGCGAGAATCTCGTGGTTGCTGAATTAGGAAGAAGAGGAATAATAGCGACCGCGTTCGCAGGAAATGTTCCAGAAATAGATATACTTGCCTACAAGGATGGACAATCTATTCCAATACAAGTTAAAGCATTAAAAGAAGGAAGTTTGAGAACGAGGGCAGATAACTATTTAAATATTGATTTTGATGGAAAAACACAGAAAGTTTTAGGAAAAAGAAAAGATATAAATCGTCAACTCATCTTTATAATTGTTAAAATTAGTAAGCGAATTGGGGAAGATAAATTCTACATATGTGAACAAGGTGTATTACAAGACCTTGTATTCAAAGAACACAGTTCATTTCTTAAAAAACATAATGGAATTAGACCAAGGAATCCATCTTCATTTGATAGTTCTGTAAATTTAGAAGACTTAGAAGTTTTTATTAATAACTGGGATTTAATCCTAAAAAAAATAGATGAAATTTGATGATTATGAATCGATAAAAGTTTTTCTTAAAGAAAACCGTTTTGTTTGCCCATTACCAATTGAGTGGAACGAAATTTATCAATTAATTGATAAACCTCAAATTCGTCCTCCCTTGATTTTGAGTGCTTGGCATCACACAAGTAATAATGATAAAAAAATAAGATTCTTAGAACATGCCCTTCATGCATCAAGAGACAAAGAAGCAATGAAAAAATTATCAACCTATCTAGAAAAATTAAATAAAGAGAACTGGTTAAGGGAAAATTAGATAAGTCGTATAAAATGAAAATTATCACTTGGAACTGTAATCTTAATTTAGTTAAAAAATTTGAACATATTAGTAAAGAATCCCCTGATATTGCAATTATTCAAGAATGTGAAAAATTAGATGAGAATTATTTTCCAAATTCTAAATATTTTTGGTTGGGTAAAAATGAAAAAAAAGGATTAGGAATAATTGTTTTTAATCATTCTGCAAAAGTAAGTGAGTCACTTAATGAAAAACTTATCTATTTCCTACCTATTCAAACTGATATTTTAGATATCATAGGAGTTTGGGCATACAATTACAGAGCGGCACCAAAGTTTGGGGTTGGTTTTAGTGGCAATACTTCAGATGCATTAACTAATTATGAGGCACTATTATCATCTAATTCAAAAGTACTGTTTGCGGGGGACTTTAATAATTCAGTTATTTGGGATAAAGGAAATAAAGAAAATGATTTTCTAAATATTAATAATAAATTAAATAGTTTAGGTCTGAAAAGTTCTTATCACGAATATACAAATGAAAAATTTGGTGAAGAAAGTAAAGGAACTTTATTTCATATCAAAAAACAGAATAAACCCTACTTCATTGATTACATTTTTTATAAAGAAATGAATTTAAGTAAAGTTTATGTTGGTCAATATGATGAGTGGATATCTTTAAGTGACCATATGCCAGTAACTGCTGAATTTCAATGAAGTGGGAGACTTCTGTTGCCTGTCTCTAAGCGATATTTAATAGTATATCTTAAATTTTAGCAACCTTCGTAGTTGCCTTCTTAGTTTTGCGCACCCAGTTTCGTGATTGCTCGTTAGTCTTCTTTTGGAGTGTAATTTAGTTCATTTTCATTTAAATTATGTTCATTATGGCAGTTCCCCCATTCACAAAATTTTTGTTTCCAGTTCTAAAAAATTCCTATTCTGAAATATCTGCAAAGGAACTGAGAGAGATTTGTGCAAAAGAGTTAAATTTATCAGAAGAAGATTTAAAAGAAAAAACAAAGAAGCAAAATGCACTCAAATATGCTGATAGAACTTATTGGTCAATTGCATATCTAAATGCTGCAAAATTAATTGAGAAGATATCTAGAGGTGTAATTAAAATTACTCAAAGGGGTAAGGATTTATTGGATACCAACATAGTTGAAATTACAGAAGAAGATTTAATGCAGTTTGAAGAGTTTAGAGTTTTTAAATCTGGGTCTTCGTCATCCAAAGGGAAGTCAAAACCGAAAGAGGAATTAACACCAGTTGAGAAAATACAAGAAACTATTGATGAAGTAGATGAATTAGTTAAATCAGAATTATTATCTAGAATACTTGATCAAGATCCATATTTTTTTGAAAATGCAGTTATAGATTTACTAAAATCAATGGGGTATGCTGGGGCAGATAATTTTTCACAAGTTACAAAAAAATCTGGAGATGGAGGTATAGACGGATTACTTAATCAAGATAAACTTGGTCTTGACGTGGTTTATGTGCAAGCAAAACGATATAAACTTGAAAACAAAATACAGGGCAAGGAAATGAGAGATTTTGTTGGGTCGTTAGATGTCAAAGGTGCCAATAAAGGTATTTTTATTACAACTTCAGATTTTGCCAATAACGCACTTGAAACAATTAGATCATCCACTAAAAAAATTATTACTATAAACGGCGAAGAACTTACCAATTTGATGTTAGACTATAATGTTGGCATTAAAGATGAAAAACTCTTTAAAATAAAAAAGATCGATGAAGATTATTTTCCAGAGTAAATAAGGTGGGAGACTTCTGTTGCCCGGTGCCTCCCAAACCGCGCTTGCCTAAGTAAACTTAAGCAGCGAGCGCTAAATCATCGTTAGCATTTATAAATTAGCCCGATAACGGTGGTACAATACCGAACGAAAGAATTTACCTTTGGGCATCCGTCGATCCTATTTCACCCCCTTAAATTGGTGGAGGTGCCGGGTACCGCCCCCGGGTCCGTAATGGTTATTACGTAAATCGTTTATCGTCATAGTTGAGAATATCCCCAACAAAATCAATATAATTTATAAAACCCTCTTTTTAAAGAAGATAATAATTATATAGTTATAGCCTAATAAATGATTCCTTTTTATGCCTTTAAGTAAAGAACAAAATGATGAAGTTAAACAACTCCGTGCGAGCACTAATACAACATTAAGAGCAACGGTTCCGTCTTTAGAAGAGATATTATACAAACCACTGCCAGCTTTAGATCATGGCTTTGTACGTGTGGTCGATTACATGGGGGATGATACTGCGATTGTACAATCAGCGCGAGTATCTTATGGCAAAGGCACCAAGAAAATTTCAAATGATAGGGGTTTAATAAAATATCTCATGCGGCATTGGCACTCTACGCCATTTGAAATGTGTGAAATTAAATTACACGTCAAATTACCTATTTTTATTGCGCGTCAATGGATTAGACATCGCACAGCCAATGTAAATGAATATTCTGCAAGGTACTCGATTTTAGATAAAGAGTTTTATATACCTTCAGTAGAAAACTTGGCTTCACAATCGCAAGTAAATAAACAAGGACGTGCAGAAAGTTTAAGTTCTGAGGAAGCTAATAAGGTTATTACGTTGCTAAAGAATGATGCGGAACAAACTTATCGTAACTATGAAGTCATGCTCAATGAAAATTCTGAAGGTGAAACCTTAGATGATGGTTCTATGGGTATCGCCAGAGAATTAGCGCGAATGAATTTAACCTTAAATACTTATACGCAATGGTACTGGAAAATTGATTTAAATAATCTTCTACATTTTTTAGCGTTACGAGCTGATGCGCATGCGCAATATGAAATACGAGTTTATGCCGATATTATTTTAGATATTGTTAAAAAATGGGTACCGGTAACCTATGAAGCATTTGAGGACTATCGTGTTGGCGGTACACAATTATCAGCGAAAGAAATTTTAATTTTAAAAAAAATTATTAAAGGTGAGACAGTTGACCCAGAAGCTGAGGGTATTTCCAAACGTGAATGGGGAGAACTTCAAAAGAAATTTGATTTGTAGTTAATAAATGGATACTGAGTGGGTTGATTGCTCAACCCGCTCATTAATTAATCAGTCAAGCTC
>CACCCN010000004.1 GCA_902544525.1 uncultured Pelagibacteraceae bacterium
AGAAAATCTTGGTGTCGATATTATTCAGAATTGTGAAGTTAGAGGTATTAATGTGTCTAATGGTGTTGTAACAGGATTAGAAACTTCAAGAGGAAGCGTTAATGCAAAGAAAGTTGGTCTAGTTCCAGCTGGACACAGTTCAGTATTAGCAAATATGGCTGGATTTAGTTTGCCAATTAATTCTGTTCCACTTCAAGCTCTAGTTAGTGAGCCAATTAAACCTATTTTAGATTGTGTAATTATGTCCAATGCAGTCCACGTTTATGTAAGTCAATCGGATAAAGGAGAAATTGTTGTGGGTGCAGGATCTGATGCATACAACTCATATTCACAAAGAGGATCTTTTGACATGATCGAACATATTATGGGGCCATTAGTTGAACTATTTCCAATTTTTTCAAGATTAAAAATGCTTAGACAATGGGGTGGTATTGTAGATGTAACTCCTGATAGAAGTCCTATTATTGGAAAAACTCCTGTTGAGAACTTATTTATTAATTGTGGATGGGGTACTGGTGGGTTTAAGGCAACCCCAGGATCTGCACACACTTTTGCAGAAACAGTTGCCACTGGAGAGCCTAGTAAAATAGCTGCTCCATTCTCAATTGACCGTCATTACTCTGGTGCTTTAGTTGATGAAGCAGCAGCTGCAGCGGTGGCACATTAAATATATGTTTGTAATTAGGTGTCCATATTGTGGTGAAAGAGATCAAACAGAGTTTACCTGTCACGGAGAGGCTCATATAGCTCGACCTAAGAACCCAAATGAAGTGAGTGATAAAAAATGGGGAGAATACCTTTTTTTTAGAACAAATCCTAAAGGGTATCATTATGAAAGATGGACGCATGATCATGGATGTCGAAGATGGTTTAATGTAAAGCGCCATACAGTTACTGATAAAATAGTTCAGACTTATAAGATGGGAGAGAGCAAACCGGAGGATAATAGTGCTTAATCGAAATAGGTTAGTTTCTGGAGGTTCTATAAACAGAAATAAAATAATAAATTTTAAATTCAATGGACAAGAACTTCAAGGCTTTGAAGGGGATACTCTTGCATCAGCACTTCTGGCAAATGATATTCATTTGATAGGCAGGAGCTTTAAATATCATCGTCCTAGAGGTATTTTAACAGCAGGTTCTGAAGAGCCAAATGCTTTAGTTCAACTCGAGACTGGAAGTAAAACTGAACCTAATGCCCGAGCAACTGAGATTGAACTCTACGAGGGATTAATAGCAACTAGTCAAAATTGCTGGCCCTCAGTAAAATATGATATTGGAGCTTTAAATAATCTCTTTTCAAGAATTTTACCCGCAGGTTTTTATTACAAAACATTCATGTGGCCACCTAGCATGTGGCTGTTCTATGAGCATTTTATTCGTAAAGCTGCAGGCTTAGGTGAAGCTCCAAAGAAAAAAAATCCAGATAGATATGAGCAAAAATTTTTTTATTGTGATGTAATGATCATTGGTGGGGGTGTTAATGGACTTGTTGCTGCACTAGCAGCGGCACGCTCAGGTGCAAAAGTATTAATTGTAGATGAAAAAAAAGATATAGGCGGCTATCTTCTCAATACAAAAGCTAAAATTAATACTCTTTATGCACAAGTGTGGATTAAGGAAACTTTAAATGAACTTCATGCATTAAAAAATGTAACAATATTGAATAGAACAACAGCTACTGGCTACTACGACTATAACTATATTACTGCACTTCAGAAAGTTACGAATCATGAAATTAATCCTAATAAAAAATTACCAAGAGAGAGGTTTTGGAGAATCAGATCTAAAGAAGTTATTCTTGCCCAAGGAGCTTTTGAAAGACCATTAGTTTTTTCTGGAAATGATAAGCCGGGAATAATGATGGCATCCGCAGCTCAAGTATATATGTCTCAATATGGTGTATTGCCTGGCAATTCAATTACTTTATTCACTAACAATGATCACGCATATTCAGTAGCTTTGGAGGCTAATTTAAAAGGTGCTAAGGTCATAATTATTGATATTAGGCATAGTGTATCCGACACAATAAACAAGCTTTGTGAGGAAAATAAAATTGAGACTTATTTTTCTCACGCCATAACAAGCACTTATGGATCCAAAAAAGTAAATGCTATTTCAGTACAAGAGTTAAGCAGTGACAAACAGTCATTTGTTGGTGAGGCTGTCACTATTGGCACTGACTTACTATTGATGTCTGGTGGATGGAATCCAGCAGTTCAACTATTTAGTCAATCTAGAGGAAAATTAAGATATAGTGATGAAATTAGTTCTTTTGTTCCGGATGTTTTAATTGATCATCAGTATGTAGTTGGTTGTAATAACGGAGAGTTCAACCTCAGACAAAGTCTTTTAAATAGTTTTCAGGCTGGGATAAGTGCAGCGCATCAGACTGGACATAAGATAGAAGTCAATCAATTTATTGACGATGCTGTTGAACCCTATGGGTTTACAATATCTGATGTAGTTCCTTACGTGCTTGGTTCTAAGCCAGTAACGCATGGTTCAAAACATTTTATTGATTTTCAAAATGATGTAACTGCAGCAGATATTTTTCTAGCACAGCGAGAAGGGTATGTGAGTGTGGAACACACCAAAAGATATACGACAACAGGTATGGCTACTGATCAAGGCAAAACATCAAATGTAAATGCTTTAGCAATTATGTCACACATACAAAATAAACCTGTTGGTGAAGTTGGTCATACTACTTTTAGACCACCATATGTGCCACAAACCTTTGGCGCTATTGCCGGTAGAAATGTAGATCAATATTTTGATCCTGAAAGACGTACTGCAATTCATCAGTGGCATATTGACAATGGCGCAGTATTTGAAGATGTGGGCCAATGGAAACGTCCCCACTTCTATCCCAAAAATAAAGAATCAATGAACGAAGCGGTTAATCGTGAGTGTATCGCTGCTAGAAAAAGTGTTGGTATACTTGATGCATCAACTCTCGGTAAAATTGATATACAAGGACCTGATGCTGCAAAATTTTTAAATTTAATTTACACTAATGCATGGTCTAAGCTAGAAATTGGGGCTTGTCGATACGGTCTAATGTGTAATGAGCATGGCATGGTATTTGATGATGGTGTTACGACAAGAATTAGTGAAAATCATTATCATATGACCACCACCACTGGTGGAGCTGCACGTGTTATGTCGTGGTTAGAGGAATTCCTGCAGACCGAATGGCTGGATATGAAAGTTTATTGTACTTCAGTTACAGAACAATGGACTGTACTAAGTATCTGTGGTCCCAAATCAAGAGATTTACTTTCATCTCTGACTGAAGAAAATATAACTAACGAGAGCTTGCCATATATGAGAATGAAAAAAGCAAAAATCTGTGGCATTGATGCAAGAATATTTAGAATAAGTTTTACTGGAGAACTCAGTTTTGAAATCAATATCCCTTCAAGATATGGAAGGTATGTTTGGGATAAAGTTATTGACGCAGGTAAGAAGTTTAATATCACACCGTATGGAACTGAGACTATGCATGTTTTAAGAGCCGAAAAAGGCTTCATCATTGTTGGACAAGATACTGATGGAAGTGCAACACCAAGTGATTTAAATATGGATTGGATTGTATCAAAAAAGAAAGAAGATTTTCTTGGAAAAAGATCTTTCGCACGATCTGACACAGTTAGGGAAAATAGGAAGCATCTCGTAGGTTTATTAATTAATGATAAAAAAACTGTTATACCAGAAGGAAGCCATATTGTAGATAAAGCACATAAGAAACCACCCATGAAAATGTCAGGGCATATTACATCTAGCTATCACAGTCCTACATTAGGGTACCCGATCGCAATGGCTATGTTAAAGAATGGAAAAAATAGAAGTGGAGACACAGTTTTAATCCCACTTATGAATGGGAAACTTATCGAAGCAACCGTTACGGATAATGTCTTTTATGATAAGGAAGGGTTTAGGCAAAATGACTAACTTGCAATTTAGCTCTCCACTAACTCTAAAACAAGATTTTCTTGGTGAGGGGATTAAGATTAATAGTACAGAATATGTAGGTAAAATTAATTTTAGATGTGACCCAAACAACAGCCTTATTTTTAATGGTATCAAGGATATTACTGGTATTAACTTGCCATTAAAGTCTGGAGAGGTATTTGGAAATAATGATTACAGAATCCAATGGCTTGGACCAAATGAATGGATACTACAGTGTGCGGATAATCAAAGAGAGTTATTAATAAATAATATTAAATCTAAACTTGCCGGCGAGCATTTTAGCATTACTGATGTCTCGGATTATTATTTAACTATTAGATTGAGTGGAGTAAATAGTAATGAGATTTTAAGTAAAGGTACTCCTTTGGATCTTGAGAAATTTATTTGTAATAAGGATATGTGTGCACAAACTTATATAGCAAAAGCAACTGTTCTTATTGACCGTTTATCTAATGAACCTCTATACGATATTTCTGTAAGATGGAGTTATGCAGAGTACCTTTGGGAATGGCTTGTTGACTCATCTCTTGAGTTTACTAAGTAAGTTAAGTATATCAATGAGGTCAATAACGGCAGTCTTACTTAGTGGATTATTGAAGAAATGTCCTCATTGTGGAAAAGGCAATTTATATTCTAAATATTTAAAATTTTATAGTCACTGCCCTATTTGTGGAGAAGAATTTCATTCTTATAGAACAGATGACTTTGGACCCTGGTTATCCATCATTATTAGTGGACATATTATTGTACCTTTAGTCTTATCTATGGAACAAAACTTTAAAATTGATTTATGGATTCAAGCTCTTATATGGATACCTATAACAATTGCTGTTGTTCTTTTTTTACTTCCAATATCAAAGTCTATTTGCTTATCAATATTGTGGAGATTAAAAATGAAGGATGCAGAAATAAATAAAAATAATTCATGAAGATCGCTATCATAGGTTCAGGTATTTCAGGAATAGGTTCTCTACACTATTTATCAAAGAATCATTCTGTCGATATTTATGAAAAAGATACTAGATTGGGAGGGCATACAGAAACTCATGAAGTAACTATAGACGACCAAAAAATTAATGTAGATAGTGGATTTATAGTATGTAACGATCAAAATTATCCAAATTTAATAAATTTATTTAGAGAGCTTGAGATCGATCTTCATAAGACTTCTATGTCTTACAGCTTCTCATCGTCCAATCTTTCTTGGTCATCTAATGATTTTGAAAATTGGAGACTATTATTCAAACCTGAAAAGTTAAAATTACTATTAAATATTATAAGATTTAATAAACTGGCTCGAATAAATAATTCTCAAAAACTTAATTTAAAAGAGTGGTTGAATAAAAATAAATTTAGCAATTCATTTATAAATTCTTATGTATTACCTATGGCTGGAGCAATATGGTCATCTGATACAAAAAATATTTTAAGTTTTCCAGCTTCTACTTTTTTAAATTTTTTTAAAAATCATGGCTTATTAAATTTATTGAGAAGACCCCAATGGTTTTCAGTTCTTAATGGAAGTAAATCTTATATTGATAAAATAATCTTAAATTCACCTGCTAATAATATTTATTTATCTTCAAATATAAGTATCAATCGAAAAGAGGGTAAAGTTGTTATTAATAATGATGGTAACAATATCCTTTATGATAAAGTTATTTTTGCTTGCCATGCTGACCAAGTTGAAAATCTCTTAGAAGATATTACTGATGAAGAAAAAATAGCTTTTAATTTATTTGATTATACACTCAACAATGTTGTTCTTCATACTGACCCATCACTTATGCCACACTCAAAAAAAAATTGGTCTGCGTGGAATTCATTCAAATATAATGGTAATGACTGCGTTACATACTGGATGAATGAGCTTCAGAATATAAATACTAAAACTAATATTTTTGTTTCTATTGGTAATTTTGAAAAAATTGATCAAAATTTAGTTATAAAAAATATCTCTTATAACCACATCTCTTATTCCTTTAAAACACTTGAGGGGCAAAAAAAAATTAATGAAATTCAAGGACTTAACAATACATTTTTTGCTGGCGCTCATTTGGGGTATGGCTTTCATGAAGATGGGTTAACATCTGCTCTAAATATTATTAATATTATCAATAATGAATAGGGTCCGTCTAAATATTTTTTTTGGTAAAGTTTTTCATAAACGTGTTTTTCCAAAAGAGCATAAGTTTTTGTATAATTATAAAAGCATATATACTAAAAATATTATTTCCTTTTCAAACTATAAATTTTATAAACAAAATGATTTATTTTTTAAATATGATTTTGATACTCAACAAATAAATACTGGTATTATACCGTGGTTAAAAAAGCTAAAAAATGATTATAATTTAAATAGTGAGTTTCTCGAATTAAATTTACTTAAAACTCCTAATATTTTTTTAAAAAAAGCTTTTAATCCTGTATGTTTTTGGTTTTTAAATTACAAAAATAAAACAATAGGAGTTGTTGCTGAAGTAACAAATACATTTAAAGAGCAACATTCATATTATTTGAGCAATAATGGTTTTCCCATCACAAGTGATATTTGGCTTGAAGATAAAAAAAAACTGTATGTATCACCCTTTGCTGATAAAATTGGAAGATATAAATTTAATTTCAATCAAGAACCATTATTAGTTAAAATAAATGAATACGACCCTCAAGAAAATTTAGAAATAATTACGAGCTTAAATGGAAACTATAGTAAAGCCTCTGGTTTAATGAAATTTTTAATGTATATTTCTATACTTTATAATTCAATAAATGTGATCCCTAGAATACATCTGCAGGCTCTTTATTTATGGATTAAAAAGTTTAAGTTTTATAGTCATGGTGGGAACGGACATGTTGAGTAAAATATTAAAATCAAGAGTTGAGAACACTCTAACCAATATTAAATTTGGCGAATTGACTATAATTTATCCTGATGAAAGTCATTCGGTATTTGGATCTGGTCTAATCAAAGGAAAAATTAAGATTAAGTCTTGGAAAACAATATGGCTTGCTATTACTAGAGGAGACATTGGATTAGCAGAGGGTTATCTTAGTAATCATTGGGAAACCGAAGATTTAATGCAACTACTCGAACTTTTATCTTTAAATCTGGATTATATAAAAGATATTTCAGATGGTTCAAAAATATTTACATTATTCACTTGGATTTATCATTCCTTCAGAATTAATTCTATTAGTGGAAGTAAGAAAAATATTTTAGCTCATTATGACCTAGGTAATAATTTTTATAAAACATGGCTTGATGAAACCATGACGTACTCATCTGCTTATTTTGACAACAAAGAAATTGCATTAAGTGATGCTCAAAAAAATAAGTATCAATTAATTTTAAATAAATTAAATATCGAGCCAGGAAGTCATATTCTTGAAATTGGATGTGGTTGGGGAGGATTTATAGAATACGCATCAATGAAAGGGTATAAAATTACTGGAGTAACTATATCAGATGAACAATACAAGTTTGCTCAAAATAGAATAAAAAATCTTCCAAATAACCCTGAAATAAAGTTACAGGATTATAGATTGATAAAAGGTCAGTATGATGCAGTTGTTTCAATTGAAATGTTTGAAGCTGTTGGTTCAAAATATTGGAAAAAATATTTTGAAAAAGTTAAAGAACTACTCAAGCCAAAATCAAAAGCACTGATACAAACTATAACAATAGCTGATGATTTATTTAAAAAATATATTTCTGAACCAGACTTTATCCAGGCGTATATTTTTCCTGGTGGAGAGATGGCATCTGATAGCAAATTTATATCATTTGCAAAGTTGCATAATTTAAAATCTCTTGATAAAAATTCTTTTGCTTTAGACTATGCTAAAACGTTAGAGACCTGGTTTCATAACTTTAATGATAATTGGCACAAAATCTCAGATATGGGGTTTAATGACAGATTTAAAAGATTATGGGACTTTTATTTAGCGTATTGCCGGGGTGGGTTTCTATCATCAAGAATTGACGTGTCACAATACCTATTAGAAAAGCAGGCTTCAAATTAAGATACAAAAGCCCTTTCTTGTACGAATGTTCCAGCCATTTTTTTATTACCTTCATTCCAGCCCTTGTTATTAAAGTACTCTTTCATTTCATTATTAAAATCAATTGATCCACAGATCATAATTTTATCATTACTAGGGCAGGCATTTTTTAGAATAATTTCATCTTTTATTAAATGCTGAATTCTTCCCTTTAAGTCGCTCTCTTCCCTTGTGATAGAAGAATAAAAGTTAGATGCAGTTTTAGTTATAAGATCTTTAAAGCAAACCTGTTCTGAAATTAAACGAGTAGTCCAGACTACATTTACCCTATCAAATGACTTAAATAAATCTGGATCTCTTAATATACTTACATAAGGAGCGATACCTGTGCCAGTAGCAAGAAGCCATAGATTGCCACCGAGTTCAAGATTTGCAATTGTAAGAGTGCCAGTAGGCTTATCGCCTACATATATTTCATCGCCAACTTTAATGTTTTGTAATATACTTGTTAGTGGTCCATCAGCAACTTTTATACTTAAAAACTCTATAAAATCATCGTATGGACCACTTGTCATGCTATAGGCTCTTTTTGGAATAGTTTGGTTTTGCTTTTCTATTCCAACCATTGTGAATTCTCCAGCAGCAAATCTGAAGCTAACAGGCCGTTCAGTTTTAAATCTAAATAATCTATCAGTATAGTGTTCGACTTCAGTGACCTTTACCAACATATTTGTATTATGTTATTTGCTTACTACTACTGTGCCGGACACAGGATCTGTAACGCCCAATTCAGGTGAAAGCTCTTCAAGCATATGTCGCATAGTATTAAGGTTTGCAATCATATTATCTCTTTGGGCGGCTATTGCGTCTTCAGACTCCCAAGTTCCAACATAACAAAAAGTATAATCACCTGTTTTAATTAGTTTACTTGATAGCATTCCATCATATATTGGAAATTCTTCATTTAATTTCATATATTCATCTAAATGCTCTGGCTTTACTTTAGCCCTGACTATATTCATAAATTCCATAACCTCACTCCTTTAATTGTTATTTTTTAAGTAGATTTATTATATTCAATAATTATTGTTAATAATATATATAAAGTTTACGATTATCTAATGCTAAGAATTATTATAATCAAATTATTAATTAAAATAGTAAGAATTTTCTATCGGACAAAATCTGCTAATAATTCAAAATTAATAAATGATCCTCGAGTTGATCCAAGAATTAAAAAGAATTTTTGGTTTGACATCCCGGTAAGACCTAAATTTGATACTCGTGAAGAAATGCTTAAATATTATGGCTCAAGCCATATGAAAAGAGAATATCAGTTAATAGAAAGTTTTTCTGAAATTTACGATGATAAACAGATTGCTCCATTAAAAGGATTAAAGATTGAAACAATAAAAATAAATTCATTGCCTGACAATAATATTATAAATATTCAATATATTAGGCCTGATAACGATGAGATTCTTCCATGTGTATATTATATTCATGGTGGCGGGATGGAAGTGCTATCTTGTTTTCATGGTAACTATAGGGCCTGGGGTCGATTGTTAGCTCACCAGAATGTTGCAGTAGCTATGGTAGATTTTAGAAATGCTACTATGCCTTCATCAGTAAAAGAGATAGGGCCTTTTCCAGCTGGTCTAAATGATTGTATTTCTGGTGTTAAATGGGTGTATGAAAATAGTTCAAAATTAATGATTGATAATTCAAAAATTGTAATAGCAGGCGAAAGTGGTGGCGGTAATTTAACATTAGCTACTGGAATGTCTCTAATGAGACAAGGCAAGCTAAATTTAATTAGAGGTCTTTACGCATTTTGTCCATATATTGCAGGTATTTGGCCTTTAGAATCAAATCCATCATCAATTTCTAATAATGGAATTTTTTTAGACCTCTCTGATAATTCAGGCCCTGTTTCATACGGAATTGAGGAATTGAAAAATAAGAATCCGTTAGCTTGGCCGGGCTTTGCAAAAGTGGATGATGTTAAAGATTTTCCAAAAACTCATATTCATGTAAACGAGTGCGACCCCCTTCGAGATGAAGGATATAACTTTTACAGACTGCTTGAAGAAGCTGGAGTAGTTGCTAGTTTTTCAGAAGCAAAAGGTACGATACATGCGACAGAACATTTTGTTACTATGTGTCCCGATTTATCAATTAAAGCAGTTAAAGATTTAGCTGAATTTACAAGTTTGTAATAATTTATTACAAAGCATGCAAAAAGTTTTTATTTTCTCAATATTTTTGTTATTTATTATTAGCAACATTATGGCGCAAGACGAAAATAGACCATCACATCACCTAAAAGATGGAACCTTTACCAATACTTCAGGTATATCTAATAACAAATCATATAAAGAAATCTACAAATGGATAACTGATAAAAATAGGAATAAACCTACTCCTTATAATTTTGAAATGGTAAGCCCGAACTTTGAAATTATAAACCACGAAAATAAATCAAAAAGTGTAACTTGGATTGGACACGCTACTTTTTTGTACCAAAACCAACAATTAAATATATTAACTGATCCTCATTTAACACTCAGAGCCTCACCATTTAGTTTTGCTGGTCCAAAACGATATACAAAACCTGGAATGACATTTGAGCAACTTCCTAAAATTGATGTTGTAACTATTTCTCACAATCATTATGACCATTTAGATGTCAAAACAGTTAAGAGAATTGCAAAAGACAATCCTGATGCAATATTTCTTGTTCCCTTAGGATTAAAAAGATGGTTCTTAAATCGATCAATTCAAAATGTAGTTGAATTAGATTGGTGGGAAAACTATGAAGTTAATGGAACTATCATAACATTTACCCCAGTACAGCATTGGTCATCTAGAACTTTATTTGATAGAAATAAATCACTTTGGGGCGGGTGGTATTTTAAGAACAAGTTTCATACATTAATTCATTTAGGCGATACTGGTTATACAAATGATTTTAAGGAAATACAAAAACGCTTAGGTTCAGTTGATTTTGCATTAATACCTGTTGGAGCATATGACCCGCGATGGTTTATGAAATTCTCGCATATGAACCCAGCAGAAGCAACTCAAGCATTTATTGATCTAGATGCAAAAAAAGCTATTGGTATGCATTGGGGTTGCTTTATTTTAACTGACGAACCTGTAACAGAACCCCCGATACTTTTAAAAGAAGAAGTAAATAATATTTCACTACCTAAAGATTCATTTATTACCGTTAAGCACGGTGAGACTATTCTTCTTGACTAGCTGTATTATCAGGAACTAAACATTCTTGCTCACCTGAGCAACAAGGATCTATATTTATTTTGCAAATTGGACATTGAGAATGGCCGTGTACAACTATTGGTTGAATTTGTGAATTGCACCATAGACAAATCTCTGTTTGATTCATAATATGATTATTAAATATAAAAAATTTTTAATAAAGAAATAAATTTAAAGTATGAATGAAGACTTAAAAAGAATATTTATAGACACTGTTACAACTTATAATTTCTCTAACCAAGAAGTTGAAGATGCCGAAATTAAAGAAATATATGAGCTCACAAAGTGGAGTCCCACTTCGTTCAATTGTAGTCCTCTACGATTGAGATTCTTAAAGTCCAAAGAAGCAAAAGAAAGAATTGATCCTTGTGTTATGCCGTTTAACAGGGAAAAGGTAAAGAATGCACCTGTTTGTGTAATTTTAGCAATGGATATTGAGTTTTTTAAAGATTTACCAAGGAATTGGCCTAAAGAAGATGTTAAAGGAATATTTGAAGGTAATAAAGATTTTACTTATACAGCCTCACTAAGGAATAGCAGTTTACAAATAGGTTATTTTTTAAAAGCCGTTAACGCACTTGGTCTGGATGCAGCCTGTATGAGTGGTTTTATAAACGATGCAGTAGATAAAGAGTTTTTTCAAGGAACATCTATAAAAAGTAATATTCTATGTAATATAGGATATGGTATTGATCCAAAAGGATCTAAAAGAGGCTCAAGATATGAATTTGATGAGGTTGCTGAGATTTTATAGCTTTAGTCTAAATATTAAGCAGCCAAAAGATCTATATAAGTTTCCTTGAGTTTTAAAATATCTTTTGAACGTATCAATTCGTTTACATTTTGTTTGAATTTTTTGGAGCCGGGCAGTCCAAAGCACATAGCTAATAGGGGGCTCAGTAATTTGTAACCGGAAGTGTGATCAAAACTTGACTGAATATAATCAAAATATTCTTTAACTACCATTAAACGATCAATTTTAGATGGTTCTTGATTGTAAAAAACCTCATCAACATTTGTTAGTAGAAATGGATTTGATTGAATGGCTCTGCCGACCATAACTCCATCTACTTTAGACAATTGGTTTTGACAGTCTTTAAGATTAATAAACCCTCCATTAATGATAAATTTCAAATCAGGCAGATCTTTTTTAATTTTATAAACATATTCATAATTTAAAGGTGGAATTGTTCTATTTTTTTTTGGATCCAACCCTGTTAAAAAGGCTTTACGCGCATGAATTATAAAAGTATCACAACCAGATTCAGCAACAGTACTAATAAAATTTTTAAAAAACTCATATGACTCAAATTCATCAACACCAATTCTACACTTGACTGAAACATGAATAGAGGTTTCCTGTATCATTGCAGTTATACAATCCCTTACCAAGTGTGATTCTTTCATTAAACAGGCACCCATATTTCCTTGTGAAACTTTTTTGGAGGGGCATCCTACATTTAAATTAATACCATCATATCGAAATTTTTCAGCAAGATTTGCAGAATTTTTCAACAAGTCAATTTCTGATCCACCTACTTGAAGTACAACAGGATTCTCAATATCATCTTTACCTAGTAATTTATTTATATCACCTTTGTGTATTGCTTGAGCAGCAATCATTTCTGACCACAGTAACACTTTCTTAGATATCAGACGGTATAAGTATCTTGCTTGTGGTGTTGTGACACCCATCATTGGCGCAACGGAGAATTTATAATTTTCAGGTGTTAATTTTTTAGACATATTCTTATCAAATACTCTATGATGTTATTTATGACAATAAATAATAGTTTTTTTTCACACAGAAGATCAGTCACAGCAAAGAAAATGGTTGCAAAACCAATAAATTCTTCTGACTTAGAAAAAATTTTAGCTGCAGGAATTAGAGTTCCAGATCATGGAGCTTTGAATCCTTGGAAGTTAATTGTAATGCAAGGAGACATATTAAGAGAAATTGATGAAGAGATAATTTTAAAAGAGTTTAAAAAAGATAATCCGAATCCCTCTCAAGCTGAAATTGAAATAGAGTCTTCTCGATTACAGCGAGGAGGAGCAGTAATTGCAGTAATTTATAAGCCAATAGATCATCCTAAGATACCAAAGTGGGAAATGCAGTTATCATCTGCAGCCGTATGTATGAATTTATTGAATTGTGCTCAATCAATGGGTTATGCAGCACAGTGGCTCACTGAATGGTATGCATATAACAATAAAATGCTAGAAAGGCTTGGAGGAGATATAAATAAAGATCTAATTTCTGGTTTCATTTATATAGGAATGAAAATTGATGAGCCAACAGAAAGAAAACGTCCTAATCCCTCAGACGTCATAACTTATCTCTAATTTAAACTTTTTAGATTGATCAGTATACCACTACTAATTATACAAAGAATTCCAGTTGAAACCAGTATTGAAGGTATATCATTAAAGTAAATTATACTTATAAGAACATTACTGACAATTTCAAAATAATGAATTGGAGCAAGCGAGCTTGCCTCCGCATATTGATAACCTTTTATAATAAAAAAATGAGCTGCAATCACAATAGGTCCTAATGATATCATAGCGATTAATTGGTTTATTGATGGTGTATGCTCCCAATAAAATGGAAGAAGTATGCTCATAATCAATGCGCCAGGAATTGCTGTGAAAGATAAAGTAATGAATGGATCTGAAACTGCATTTAATTTTCGAGTAAACATTACATAAAATGCATAGCACAAGCCTGACAAGAGGGCGTATATTGAATTAACATCAAAGCCTTTTAGGCCGGGTTGAATAATAAGAAGTGTTCCAATAAACCCTAGAGTTACACAGAAAACTTTTAAAAAAGATATTTTTTCTTTCAATACTATTGAAGAGAAAAAAACAACAATAATTGGAGCTATTAAATATAAACAAAGTGCATTAACTAATGGAATATATTTAATTGATAAAAAGAAAAATGATGTTCCCCCAAATATTAGTAAGCCGCGAAACAATTGTTGATTAGTATTTTTATTAATAAATTCCTTTTTTCCTTTTAAATAAAAAACTATGGGAACTAAAAAAAGAAAATGCCCAAAGAAACGAGACCAAATTATTTCCATAATATTGAGATTTGTACTCAAAGCTTTGGCTACAGCATCGTTAAATGGAACAATAAAAAGACCAAGCATTAAAAAGCCTGCTCCGAAAAGGATATTATTTTCTTTTGACATTAACTACTTATTGAGTTCTCGCATCGCATGATCAATTCCCTCAATTGTTAAAGGGTACATCCGATCAGAAAACAACTGTCTAATTACAGTTGTTGATGCAATTCGACCCCAATATTTTTCTGGAACTGGATTAAGCCATATAGCATTTTCGTATGTATTAAGAGTTCGAGTAAGCCACGTCTGCCCTGACTCCTCATTCCAGTACTCTACACTTCCTCCAGGGTAAGTAATTTCATATGGGCTCATTTCAGCATCGCCAACAAATATGACTTTATAGTCTGAAGGATATTTATGAAGAACATCCCAAGTACTTTGGTGTTCATTGTAACGACGGTTATTATCTTTCCAAACATAATCATATAAACAATTGTGAAAATAAAAATATTCCATATGTTTAAATTCTGTTCTTGCTGCTGAAAATAGTTCTTCACAAATTTTTATATGTGCATCCATAGATCCACCTACATCAAAAAAAATTAAAACTTTAATTTTATTTCTTCTTTCAGGAATCATTTTTACATCTATATAACCTTTATGAGCTGTTGATTTAATAGTATCATCTAAATCAAGTTCAGTGTCTGCACCCTCTCTGGCAAATTTTCTCAAACGTCTTAGGGCTATCTTTATATTTCTTGTACCAAGCTCTACATCATCATCAAGATTTTTGAATTCTCTTTTGTCCCATACTTTTACAGCTTTCTTGTGACGACTTTCAGATTGACCAATTCTAACTCCTTCAGGATTATAGCCATATGCACCAAAAGGGGATGTACCACCAGTTCCTATCCATTTACTTCCACCTTGATGCCTTTTTTCTTGCTCTTCAAGTCTTTGTTTGAGGGTTTCCATAAGTTTTTCCCAGCCACCAAGAGATTCAATTAATTTTTTTTCTTCATCTGTAAGATGTTTTTCACCCATGAGTTTTAACCACTCTTCAGGAATTTCTTTTTCTTCAACTTCAGACGTATTTTCAAGACCTTTGAATGAGTGGCCAAAAACTTTGTCAAACTTATCTAAATACCTTTCATCTTTTACTAGCGCTGATCTACTTAGATAGTAAAAATCGTTGATCTTAAATGAGTCTATGACACGCTTATTCATAGCTTCCATCAAAATTAAATATTCCTTTAGAGATACTGGTAAATTGGCATTTTTTAAATCAAAGAAAAAATTTAGAAACATAATTAAATTATATTAATTGATAAAGATCGACGTAAGCAATCTTACTCGCTAGCGTCATTTTCTCTTCTAGAAATGAACGCCAATCTCTCAAAAAGATGAACGTCTTGCTCATTTTTTAAAAGTGCCCCATGCAATGGCGGTATTAGCTTATTAGGATCTTTTTCTTTAAGTGTTTTAGCATCAACATCATCGGTCATTAATAGTTTTAACCAATCAATCAATTCAGAGGTAGATGGTTTTTTCTTAATACCTGGTACATCTCTAATATCGTAAAATATTTTAAAAGCCTCTCTAATTAATTCACTTTTTATATCTGGAAAATGCACATCTACAATTTGCTTCATGGTATCTACATCAGGAAACTTTATATAATGAAAAAAACATCTTCTGAGAAAGGCATCTGGAAGCTCTTTTTCATTATTGGATGTTATGATTACGATTGGTCTTTCTTTTGCTTTAATTGTTTCGCCTGTTTCGTAGACAAAAAATTCCATTTTATCTAGCTCTAAAAGCAAATCATTTGGAAACTCTATATCAGCCTTGTCAATCTCATCAATCAGAAGAATAGGTCTACCTTCACTTTCAAAAGCTTCCCACAACTTGCCTTTACTAATGTAATTGCTAATATCATTTACTTTCTTATCACCGAGCTGAGAGTCTCTAAGCCTACTTACAGCATCATACTCATATAAGCCTTGTTGAGCTTTTGTCGTAGATTTAATATGCCACGTAATGATTTTTGATCCCAATGAACTTGCAACCTCATGAGCTAACATTGTTTTACCTGTGCCAGGCTCTCCTTTAACAATAATTGGTCGTTCAAGAGTAATTGCTGCATTTACTGCGACTTTTAGGTCTTCAGTAGCTATATAAGATTTTGTGCCTTCAAATTTCATGGAATTTCTTAAATTTTTTAAGGAAGATATTATATTTTTGATAATTATCAACTTAAAAACCACATATTTTAATAAAAGATAAATAATGCTTTATTGACTATCAATCTAAAAAACATTAGATAGTTTCCACGTAAAATAACTCTATAAGGTAATATTATGGCTACAAAACTTCCAAAAAATTATAGACCTTCTCAAGATGAGAAATTCATGAATGCAAAACAAAAAGAATTTTTCAGAGTTAAATTAAATGACTGGAAGTCTGAAATTTATAAAGAAAGTAGAGAGACAGTAGAAAACTTACAAGATTCAAATTCTCCAGCTGATATATCAGATCGAGCTACCCAAGAGTCTGAAAAGGCACTTGAGCTTAGAACTAGAGATAGACAAAGAAAACTTATTGGCAAGATTGATGCAGCAATTTCAAGAATAGATAATGGTACCTATGGTTATTGCGAGGTTACAGGAGAACCAATTGGGCTCGCCAGGCTAGAAGCAAGGCCGGTAACTACGTTGAGTATTGAGGCTCAAGAAATGCATGAAAGATCTGAAAAGCTCCACTCAGACGATTAGTTCAAAATATCAACAGTATTTTCAAGATTTATTAGTTACTAATATAACTAATTGCTAATTTGCATTAATATCTAATTTAGAATCATTGTTTGTAAATATTTGATTTATCATAGAACATTGTTTGAACATAAGTCAAATTATACAATAAAAACAATATTTTAAAAGTATTTGTAAAATAGAACAAAATGTGTACATTTAGTTAATTAATATTTTAACTGGAGGTCACAAATGAGCAAAGCGACGACAAACTTGAAGATAGTAGACGAAAATAAACTAGACACTGCGGGCAAAACAAAAGCCTTAGATGTAGCTTTATCTCAAATTGAACAAGCTTACGGTAAAGGCTCTGTCATGAAACTTGGCCAAAGAAGTGCCATGGATGTCGAGTCAATTTCAACTGGATCAATTTCTCTAGATATTGCTTTGGGCATTGGCGGATTGCCAAAAGGCAGAATTGTTGAGGTTTACGGACCTGAGTCTTCTGGTAAGACAACACTAGCTTTACATGTAATTGCTGAAGCACAAAAGCAAGGCGAAAATTGCGCATTTATAGATGCTGAGCATGCGTTAGATCCAGCATATGCAAAAAAACTTGGGGTTAATATAGATGAGTTGATTATTTCACAACCAGATACAGGTGAGCAAGCACTTGAAATAACTGACTCCCTTGTCAGATCAAAAGCAATATCTGTCTTAGTCGTTGATTCGGTTGCGGCACTTGTGCCTAGAGCAGAAATTGAAGGCGAGATGGGTGACTCACATATGGGATTACAAGCTAGATTAATGAGTCAGGCTTTAAGAAAATTAACAGGGTCAGTATCTAAATCAAACTGCATGGTAATATTTATCAATCAAATCCGAATGAAAATTGGAGTAATGTTTGGTAGCCCAGAAACTACAGCTGGTGGTAATGCTTTAAAATTTTATTCATCATGCAGACTAGATATTAGAAGAATAGGGGCAATCAAAGATAAAGAAGAGATTATTGGTAATCAAACAAGAGTTAAGGTCGTAAAAAATAAAGTAGCACCACCATTTAAAGTAGTTGAATTTGATATAATGTACGGTGAGGGTATTTCTAAATTGGGTGAATTAGTTGATACCGGTGTAAAAATTGGGATTATAGATAAAGCTGGTGCATGGTTTTCATATAACGGTGATAAAATAGGACAGGGAAGAGAAAATTCTAAAATATTCCTTAATGATAATCCTAATGTTGCTCAAGAGATTGAATCCAAAATCAGAGATTACTATAAAGATAATGAGCAAGAGCTGCTGGAAGAAGTTGCAAAAGCTGAGCCTTCACCTGAAGAGGTTCAAGAGCCAGCAGAATAATATATTTTTCCTTAGGTTGAAGCAATTAGGGCGCGTAAAGCGCCCTTTTGCGTTTTAGCAATATAGTGGTATATCTTAATCATGAAACTAAATGACATAAGAGATACTTTTCTTAACTATTTTAAAAATGATGATCATGAAATTGTTCCTTCGAGTCCTTTAGTTCCAAATAATGATCCAACATTGATGTTTGCTAACTCAGGAATGGTTCAGTTTAAAAATGTTTTCACTGGACTTGAGACATTAAATTTTACAAGAGCAACTACTTCACAAAAATGTATTAGAGCTGGTGGTAAGCATAATGACCTTGAAAATGTTGGTTATACTGCAAGACATCACACTTTCTTTGAAATGCTTGGAAATTTTTCATTTGGTGATTATTTTAAAGATCACGCCATTGAGATGGCTTGGAATTTAATTACTAAGGAATTCAAAATAGACAAAGATAAATTATGGGTAACCATTTATCATGATGATGAAGATGCGTTTCAAATATGGAAAAAAATCTCTGGTTTTAACGATGATAGAATAATTAGAATTAGTACTAATGACAATTTTTGGTCCATGGGTGAAACGGGGCCATGTGGTCCATGTTCTGAAATATTCTATGATCATGGTGAAGAGTATGATGGGTTCCCACCAAGTGAGGCAGATGCAACAAAAGACAGGTTTGTAGAGATATGGAATCTTGTCTTCATGCAGTATGAGCAATTAGATGCTCAAAAACGTATAGATTTGCCAAAACCATCCATTGATACTGGAATGGGCTTAGAGCGCATAGCTGCAGTATTGCAAGGAACAAATAATAATTATGAAATAGACAGTTTTCAGACAATCATTAAAAACTCTATTGAGATAACAAAAAAAAATAGTGAAGATGCTATGATTAGTCATCGTGTAATTGCAGACCACTTACGGTCCTCAGCTTTTTTAATAGCAGATGGAGTTCTTCCATCAAATGAAGGAAGAGGCTATGTTTTAAGGCGAATTATGAGAAGAGCTATGAGACATGTTCATATGCTTGATTATAAGGACCCCTTAATACACCAGTTGGTCCCAATAATTGTTTCTAATATGTCAGCAAATTACCCAGAACTTATAAGGGCACAAACATTAATTACCGAAACATTAAAATATGAAGAAATTCGATTTAAAGACTTGCTGACTAATGGAATTAAGCAATTAGATGAAGAGATATCTAAAATATCAAATGACACACTTTCTGGTAAGTCTGCTTTTAAACTTTACGATACATATGGATTTCCATTTGATCTGACAGAGGATATTTTAAGATCTAAAAATATTAAGGTTAATAAAAATGAATTTAACGAGTCCCTAGAGAAACAAAAATCTAAGGCACGACAAAATTGGTCTGGAACAGGTAGTAAGGCTACTGATAAAATATGGTTTGATATTCTATCAAATACCACGCCAACAGATTTTTTAGGTTACGAGGAGGAAAGTGGAGCAGCGATAATACAATCAATCGTAGTTAAAGATAAAATAGTTAATACCATTAGTGTTAATGATGAGGCGGTATTAATATTGAATCAAACTACATTCTATGGAGAGTCTGGAGGTCAAATTGGTGACACAGGTATTATTTCTACTGATGACTGCATTTTTGAAGTTACAGATACAAAGAAAAAACTAGGACTTCATTTGCACTACGGTAAAGTCAAAAAAGGAAATATGAAAAATGGTGATAGCGTAACACTTGAAATCAATATTTCAAAAAGAAACTCGTTAAGATCATACCACACAGCCACGCATTTACTTCATCAATCATTAAGAGATACTCTTGGTGATCATGTAACACAAAAAGGTTCTTTGGTATCATACGATAGATTGAGATTTGATTTCAGTCATCACAAACAAATAAGCAAAGAAGAGGTCGATAAGATCGAGTCTATTGTAGACAATAAAATTGCACAAAACTATCCTGTATGGACACAGTCAATGAAACCAGAAGATGCAATCAAAATGGGAGCCCTAGCATTGTTTGGTGAAAAATACGGTGATGAGGTGCGTGTTATATTTATTGGGGCAGATAAAAATGATGCATATAGCATTGAGTTATGTGGAGGCACGCATGTTAAACAAACTGGAGAAATTGGTAAGTTTAAAATTATAAGTAACTCATCTGTAGCAGCTGGAATTAGAAGAATAGAGGCAATAAGAGATACAGATGTGGACGAATATGAGTCAGAACTTAGTATAAAAGAAAAAGAACTCTTAGAAGTTAATAGAATAAAAGAAGATCAAATTAACATTGCCAAACAAGAAAAACAAAAACTTGAAACATTAATTAATGATCAGATTGACGATCTAGATGAGTTTAAATTAATAACTGCTTCATGTAAAAATATAAAATCTAAGGATCTACGGAATGTCATTGATAATACAAAAAATAAAATAAAAAAAGATGGTGTAGTTGTTGTACAGGTCGAAAATGATGAAAAACTGACTTTTCTGATTGGTATTACTAATAAATTATCAGAATCACTTTCTGCAATTGAGATTGCGGAATATGCAGCTTCTATTTCAGGTGGTAAGGGTGCTGGTGGTCGAAAGGATTTTGCTCAATCTGGAGGAAGCTATAATTCAAATGAAGATCCTTTAACTAAAATAAAAGAATTTATATTGTCAAAAGTATAGATTGACTAAGCTATTACCGTTTGAAGATTTTGGTCAATCTTAGCTAAAAATTCCTGAGTATTTAGCCACTTTTGATTTTCAGAAACGAGTATAGCAAGGTCTTTTGTCATGTTGCCACTTTCAACAGTGTCAACGCACACCTTTTCTAGTTTGCTAGCAAAATCAATCAATGCTTCATTCTCATCCATTTTGCCTCGGTAAGACAAACCCCTTGTCCAAGCAAATATTGAAGCTATTGGATTAGTAGATGTAGCTTCACCTTTTTGATGCATTCTATAATGCCTTGTGACTGTCCCATGGGCAGCTTCAGCTTCTATAGTTTTTCCATCTGGGGTCATTAAGACACTAGTCATTAAACCTAGTGATCCAAATCCTTGAGCAACTGTATCAGATTGAACATCACCATCATAATTTTTACATGCCCAAACAAACTTACCGTTCCATTTTAAGGCAGCGGCTACCATATCATCAATTAACCTATGCTCATAAGCAACACCATGAGATTCAAATTCAGCCTGAAATTCTTCTTCATATACTTCTTGAAAAAGATCTTTAAAGCGACCGTCGTATGCTTTTAATATTGTATTCTTTGTTGATAGATATACTGGCCACTTTCGCATCAAAGCGTAGTTCATACACGCTCTCGCAAAATCTCTAATAGAGTCATCAAGATTATACATTGCCATTGCAATACCACTTGAAGGAAAGTCAAATACATTTTGTTCAATTGGATATGCAGTAGGGTCCTCGGGAGTCCATTTAATTGTTAATTTTCCCTTGCCAGGAACCCTAAAATCAGTTGCGCGATATTGATCACCAAACGCATGTCTTCCAATAACAATAGGATCAGTCCAACCTGGTACTAGTTTTGGAATATTTTTACATACTATAGGCTCTCTAAATACTGTGCCGCCTAAAATGTTTCTTATAGTTCCATTTGGTGAACGCCACATAGTTTTAAGATCAAATTCAGTTACTCTATCCTCATCCGGAGTAATTGTTGCACACTTAACACCAACGCCATATTTTTTTATTGCTTCAGCAGAATCAATAGTTACTTGGTCATTTGTTTTATCTCTATTTTCAATACCTAAATCATAATAGTGAAGGTCGACGTCGATATATGGTAAAATAAGTTTTTCTTTAATAAATTCCCATATAATTCTCGTCATTTCATCGCCATCTACTTCAATGACTGGATTTTTGACTTTAATTTTTGACATCTAAATTTAGAACCTTTCGAAGTTCCTCGGAATTTTTAACAACAATATATGCATCTTTTATATTTTCACCGGCAAATTTGCAATCAATAGTTTTATCTATTAGTGAAATTAATTGTTCCCAATAATTATCGATATTAAATAAAATTATTGGCTTCTTGTGAATTTGTAATTGTTTCCATGATAAGACTTCAAAGAACTCTTCAAGGGTTCCAATACCTCCTGGAAGTATTAAAAATTTATCTGCCTTATTAAACATATTAATTTTACGTTCATGCATCGTTTCAACAACTTCAATACTAGAAATATTTAAATTCTTTTTTTCTTTATCTGCAAGGTGGTTAGTTATAGTACCTTCAACAACTCCACCATTATCAAATGCTGCATTAGCAATAATCCCCATCAGGCCCATGTCACCGCCACCATATATAATTTTAATGTTATTTTTTGCTAATAAATGCCCTAATTCTTTTGCTATTTTAGAAAAAATAGTTTCTGACCCGTTTGATGAGCCACAGTATACAGCTATTGATCTCATTGTGCCCAATGTAGATTAGTTAATTGCTATTTGCGAGTGTCTTTTTGTAAATAGAGATTTAAGTGCATCTGGTAATGCCAATAGGGCGGGCGTTACAAATAAAGTTGCAACAGCAGCAAAGCTCAAACCCCAGACTAAAGCCCATGCAAGGGGCTCAGTAAAATACGTTTCAGCACTTTTGTAACTTATAGTTCTTTCAAAAATATTAATACTCAATTGTAAGGCCGAGGGTAGAATTCCTATTACTGTTGTAATATTAGTAAGAAGGATTGGTCTTATTCTACTTTTTGTTGACAGAATAATGGCCTTAATTTTGTCTGGCTCGTTTTTTTTAATTTTTCTATAACTATCAATTAAGATTATATTATTGTTTACAACAATACCTGCACAGGCGACTATACCAAGCCCAGTCATAATTATATTAAAATTCATTTGCAAAACAATTAATCCTACAAATATACCTGTCGTAGATAAAACCAATGAGAATAAGATAATAAATGTATGATAAAAATTATTAAATAATGAGATTAAGATAATAAACATTGCCAGTAATGCAAATATAAATGCGCCAGTCACAAAGTTAACAGAGCTTTGCGAGTCCTCTGCTTCTCCTATAAATTTAGTATTAACTTCGAGTGGTAATCCAGCTGTGTTTACCCATTCTTTTAGTTTAGTTATTATTTCTACAGTATTAGCATTATTTGATACATCTGCATCAATTACTAAATTTCTTTCTCCATCTTTCCTTCCAATAGAATATATTTTGTCTACTGGTTTTTTAGAAACAAATTCTGAAATTGGTAATGGACCTTTCATTGTGTTGACTTTAAGTGTCTCAATATTTTCGAGAGTTCTTTGATCGTCTGGAAGATAGATTTTAATATCAAGTTCGTCTGTATCTTTTGGTCTTAATGTGCCAATTTTTAGACCATCTGTAGCAATGTTTATGATAGCCCCGATTGATTGAATAGGAACATCAAATTTACTAGTTTGTTTTCTGTCAATATCATATTTCCACTCAAGCCCAGTAATTGGATATTTAATTTCAGCATTCTCTATCTCAGGAAAATTATCTAGTTTTGATTTAATTATCTCAGCTGTTTGAGCTAAGAGCCTTTTGTCAGACGAAGAAACTTCTATTTCAATTGGTTTACCAGCATTAAGAACACTACTGATTGAGTTTTCCTTTATTTCAATACCATAACCAACAATTTTATCAAAATCTCTTCTAAGCTCGTCAATTATTATACTTGGATCTAAGATTTCGTCTGGATTTTTAAATTCCATCCATACTTTTGCTATTATATCAGATGGGTTTTGATCAAAAATCCAAATATGTTTTCTTTGTACTGTATTTGCAACGTAGTTCTCGACATATGGATTTTTATCAATAATTTCAACAACTTCATTAATATATTTGGTCTTTTCTTCCGTAGTTAGATTGCCTCTTGCTGTAACATTTATTCTTGCCCCATCCGCCTTATCATCTGGAAAGAATTGAATACCAGTTCCAAATTTTCCATAAATTAGTATGACCATTATGAATGTTAATAAGCTTAAGCTCGCAATTTTGATAGGTGAATCTATAGCTAGCTTTAAAACATTTTCATATTTTTTAATTAAGAATTGATTTTTATTGTCTGAAACTGGACTCATGTCAGACGTTTTTTTCTCAATCATTGAGCCCAATGCAGGAACAAAAATAAGTGTGACTATTAGTGAGCAGCTGAGAACAACTATCACAGTAATAGGAATTACTCTCAACCATTGACCAATAGTATCAGGCCAAAAAACAAGTGGGATAAAGGCGGCAATAGTAGTCAAGGCAGACGCAATTATAGGCCAGAACATATTATAAGAAGCGTTAATATATGAGTCTCTTCGCCTTACACCTCTTTCTTGCTCAGCTCTTGCATATTCGGATATTACGATTGGTCCGTCAACTAACATACCTACTGCTAAAATTAATCCGAATATTGTCATCAGATTGTAGGACATGCCAATAGAATCTAAAATTAATATTGAGAATAGATATGTTACAGGAATTGCAAATCCAATTAATAATCCACTTCTAATTCCCAATATACCAATGACAATAATCATAACTAATATTATTGCTGTAATAACTGTATTTTCAGCAGCACCAATTCTCTGATTAATAGAAATAGACTCATCATCAATAATAATTGCTTCAATATTTGGATGAAATTTTCCAATATTATTATTTAATATTTCTCTTACAGATTCGTATGAAGCAAGGACATTGGTTCCAGGTTTTCTAGCAACGTCCATTCCTAAAGCTTGATATCCATTTACTTTTACATATTCTTTTCTTTCTAAAAAAGATCTTTCAATCTTTGCAACATCTTTTAATTCTAAGACAAAATTATTTATTGATCTAATTGGGAGATATTTTAATTCTTCATAATCCTCATAAAGACCAGGAACTTTAATTGAAAAATCTGCATTATCGTCAGCTAAAATCCCTGCGGGAACCAAGTTATTGAAAGATTTTAGTGCATTTACTATTTCGATTATATTTACCTTATGTTTTTCCAATAGCCCTGGATCAACAGTAATTTTTACAATCTCTTCCTTAGCTCCATTTATTTCAACCTCAGTAACATTAGGAATTGTTTCAAATTGAGACTTATATTCTTCGGCTACGTTATGTAAAATTCTATAGGGTACATCGCCATAAATCCCTATTTTGATTTCTGAAAACAGTGATGAGTCATATTCTCTTACATCTTCTATTTCAACATTATCCGGTAATTTGCTCCTGCTATCCTCAACTTTATTTCTGACAAATTTTGATAAATTTTCCTCATCTGTATTCAAATGGAATTGCACCATAAACTGAACAAGACTATCTTTTGAAATAGATATTACACTTTTTATTCCCTCTAAAGACATTAGCTCTCGTTCTAATGGTTCAGTTACTAGTTTCTCTATATCATCAGACACCAATCCCTGATAACTAGCTACTACAGCAACCGTTTTAAGGTTCACTTCAGGTCTTTCCTCCTTTGGAAATGTGATATATGAAATAATGCCCAGCAATGAAATCATCAATAACAAAGTTGAAATTGTTTTCTTCCTTAATAGAACTGTTGCTAGAGCATTTTTTAGCATCTTAAATAAAAATATATCTCTTCTTTCTAGAAGCAATTATTTTTCTCACGTGTCCAGGCAAAATCAGTAAACAAGGAGTAACTATTAAAGTTAAAATAGCTGAGAAAGATAACCCATAAACAATGCATTGTGCTAAAGGAGCCCAAAAAGTAGTAGTAAATGAATTATAATCAATAGTCCGACCAACAGGATCAATACTTAAATCAAGCGCAAGTGGAATTAAACCTAACATCGTTGTGACAGTGGTTAAAAATATTGGTCTCAATCTTTGTGCACACGCTTTTAAAATAGAATCTTTAATATCCATATCATTTTTATTATGAATAAAATTGAACGCATCAATTAAAATAATATTGTTGTTGACCACAATACCAGCCAAAGAAATAACACCAATACCATGCAAAATTGCACTAAATTCTTGATTAAATATTAATAAGCCAGTGAAAACTCCTGCCGTACTCATAATTACAGCAGTTAAAATTATAAAACTTTGATAAAAACTATTGAACTGAGTTACAAGCAATGCAGCCATTAAAAGGAGGGAAATTATCATTGCCTGAACAACAAATTTCATAGAGTCATTTTGCTCTTCGTTTTCACCACCAAAAACAATATCAATTTGTGATGGATATTCTTGAGTCTTTATCCATGACTCTATTTCTGATACTTTTTCTCCAACTGTTACTCCCTCAGTAGTATTCATTTTAATATACATTACATTCCGAGCATCATAGCGTCGTAAAAAGCTGACATTTTTTTTCGCTTTTTTTGTTACAAAATTACTTATTGGAACAGCGCCATTATTAGTCTCAATTGTGATTTCATCTAATTGATCGATTGATCTATCCTGCTCAGGAAACCTTACATAGATTTCTAATTCTTCATCAACATCATCTGGACGATATTTGCCCAACATGACACCATTAGTAACTAAATTAACAGCAGTTCCAATTGTGAATATATCGGCACCATATTGAGCAGCTTTTGGCTTATCTATAGTTAACTGCCATTCAACTAAAGGAATAGGAAGTGTGTCTTCAATACTTGCAAGCCCTTCAACATTTTCGTCTATGAAAGTTCTTAGTTCCTTGGTGAAGGGTATTAATAAGTCAGTAGATGGACCTGAGAGTCTTATTTCAATATCTTTACCTACAGGAGGCCCATTTTGCAACTCATCAACCGAAACTTTTATTCCAGAAATAAGATCAGTTTTTTTTCGAATATCGTCAATTATTTCGTAACCATTTTTTCGTTCTTTTCGTTCAATAAATTCAAAGAATACATTTGCGATTGTATCTTCAGCATTCCCTCCACGGGATCCAATTCCTCCAAATCGACCAGTTTGTAAATATATATTTTTTATACCAGGTGTTTCCGTTAGAATTTCTTCAACTTCAGATGTAAGATTATTTATTTCTTCAATTGATAAATTACCTCTTGCAGAAATTTTAACATTTCCAAAATATGGATCCGTTTGACTAAAAAATACCATACCTGGACCAAAAGACATGTAGGAAGATATAATAATATAAAGCGTTATAATAATTGATGATAAAACTAGTATTGGTCGTTTTATTACCCAATTTAAAATAGATACATACTTTCCTAAATAGCCAGTTAATTCTTCAAGATTAAAATTCTTTTCAGAACCAAGGCTCGAAAAGTTTTTCTTTGATGATGATGATGCAACGCCAAATACACTACCAATAACTGGTACAAACAAAAGACTATAAAATAGAGCAATTAGAAGCACTATAAATATTGTTAAGGGGAGCACTCGCATAAATTGACCTGAAATCCCAGGCCAAAAATATAATGGTATAAATACTGCTAGAGTTGTTGCTGATGATGCAACGATTGGCCAAAACATTCTTTTAGCGGCATAAACATAAGCTTCTTGTTTTTTGAAACCTTCAACCATTTTTCTATCAGCAAACTCTACAACAACTAGAGATCCATCTATAAGCATTCCTAAAGCTACTAGTATCCCAAAAATGACCATAAAATTGTAATCATAACCAGTAATATAAAGAACAAATAAAGATACTAAGATTGATATTGGAATTCCTGAACCAACAATTAATGAAGAACGTATTCCAAGAGCTAGCATAGTTATAATAATAACGAAGAGTGTTGCTAAAAGAATATTGCCCTGAAGTGACTGAACCTGTTTGGCAATATAATTTCTATTATCTAAAATAAAATTTATATTTATGTCACTTGAAATTTTATTCTTATAAGAGTTAACTACCTCTTCAACTTGATCGAGTGTTTCAATTATATTTTCACCTCGACTTTTCTTAACAAAAATTGAGAGAGTTTTTTTACCATCTATTTTAGAATAACTTTCACGATCTTTAAAATTTCTTTTTACCTTAGCTATATCAGATAAATATATTGTACTATTATCAGTAGATCTTACCGGTAAGTCATATACATCTCTCGCGGTTTCAAATAAACCAGGAAGACTTACTGAAAACTGGCCTTTACCAGTTTCAATTTCGCCAGCAGTAACGACTTGATTATTGTTTGCAACTGCTCTTAAAATTTCATTGTATGAGATGTTATAACTCTCTAATTGTGATCTATTTATAGTAGCTTCAAGTTGTTCATCTCTGGCTCCAACTATCTCAGCGTCAAATACTGCAGGTATTAATTCGATATCTTTTTTAATCTCTCGGGCGAGGTTCAATAAATATCTCTCACCAGAAACATCAGAATTTATAGTAATTATAACTATGGGCTCATCAGAAATTGACAACTCTCTTACAACCGGATCCTTTGCATCTTCCGGAAATTTGGACTCTGCATCGCTCACAGCATCCCTAATTTTATCAATTGAAATCTTCATAGAATCAACAGCTTCAAATCTGACTATTACAGCCGCATAGTCTTCACCGGCAAACCCCTGCATTTCCTCTATTCCTGAAATTCCCCTTATCTCATCTTCAAGTGGTTTTAAAAGAAGTCTCTCGGCGTCGCTTGGAGAGATACCAGGGAGCACAACACCAGCATAAACGACAGGTGATGTGATTTCAGGTTCAGATTCGATAGGAATATTAATTCTTCCAATAATTCCAGCAAAAATTAAAACAACTAAAATTGCTAGAGTAGTTCTCTTTCTATCAACTAAAAATTCTATCATAGCAGTCTTTTGTTAATCTAATTTCCAAAAAAATTATAATTTAGCCTTGATCAATTTGTGTGTTAATTTTTTGACCATCTATTACGTATTCTTGACCAACAGTAATTAATATTGTTTGTTCGGGCAGTCCAATTACCCAAATACCATCTGCTGTATCTTCGATAATTTGAATTTTTAAAAATTTGGCAATATTATCCTCAACTATTTTAACTCCTAAATCTCCAGCATCATTTAAAGACAAAAGATAAGAGGGGATAAGTTGTGCTTTTACTTCTTGGAGTGGAACTTTGATGGTTGCAGTAATACCCTCTCTGATTAATCCATTTTTATTATCAAATGTTGCTTCAATTTTATATGTTCTAGTAGCTGAATTTGAGGATTTGCTAATGTAAGATATTTGACCATCTATTTTTTTTCCATCAAGTAACTCAATGCTTACTTTTTGATCAGGTATCATCTGAACAATATTTTTCTCTGTTACCTCACCTGAAACAATCATTGGATCAAGTTGAATAATTGATCCACACATTTGTGAGGGGGATATCAAGTCGCCAACTTTTACATTTATGTCTTCTACAAACCCATCAAAAGGGGCTTTAAGCATAGTATTGTTCACAGCATTCTCAGCAATCTCTCTTCTTGCAACAGCTCCTTTTAAAATTGCCTCAGCAGATGCCACTGCATTTTCTGATCTATAACCTTCTTTTGCCAGAGCTACTGTTGCATCAAACTTTAGTTGGGCTTGTTTCTCATTAGCAATAGCCTCATCTAGCCTTGCAACTCGATCTTCAGGATCAAGCTTACAAATTACATCGCCTTTTTTAACATTTTGTCCTTTGTCAAGAGTTTCAAGAATAGTAGATGTTGTTTTAGGTCGTAAAATAACTTTACTATCTGCTTCAGTTCTACCTCTAATAGTTAAAAAATAAATTTTATTCTCTGCACTAATATTTGTAGCTCGAACTGAAACTATCTGCTCAGAGTCGATACTTTCAATAGAAACTTCTTTGTCATTGGACTTAAGGAATCCTGATGCAATCCACATGACTACAACAACAAATATTATTAATGCTGACTTATAATTTGTTGGTAGAGATTTAAATTTTTTAACCATGTAATTTCTTTCTATTTTTTTCTATATAATCTAATGCTGTTTGAATCACTTCACTCATTAAACCACGCATAAATTTTGCTTGAGGACTTCTTCGCAAAGGCTGAAGGTTATCTTCTTCTGATAGAGGTCCTTCATATGTAATTAAATTTAGAAACTGTTTTATATATAATATTCTTTCATCAATTATTAATTTTACAGTTTCGTCTGGTAAGGCTTCTGAGAATAAAAGTAACATTGCATATTCTGATTTGATTTGATCACCATAATTTCCAGAACGAATATAATTCCCTGCGTCTTGCAGTAGAGCTTCTTTTAAGTGATTAATACCTTTTTTAGTTATTGAGTATATTTTTCTATCTGGCTTCTTATCTTGCGATTGTTGTTTAAATGTAACTAGTTTCTCACGAGTTAATTTTCCTAAGGCAGGATAAATTGAACCGAAGCTTAAATTATATATTTGGTTAAGTGGTCCAGATAATATACCTTTAATAGCATAACCAGTTTTTGGCCCGCTCATCAATAATCCAAGACAAATAGTATCAGTTTGCATAATTTTCTTTTATGATCTGAAGTTATATATATCAGATTGATATATCGTCAAGATATATATCAACCTGATATACTAAATTTATTTATAACGTAAAAACCTATAAACTGTGGTAATTTTTAGATATGTCAGGAGTTAAAAATAAAAGTTTAAACCATCAAAGTACTGAATGGTTGCGGCGACACCTTAAAGATCCATACGTAAAACAGTCACAAAAAGACAACTATAGGTCAAGAGCCGCCTATAAACTTACTGAAATTAATAAGAAATTTAATATTTTTACTAACGTTAAGTCAGCCTTAGATTTAGGTGCTGCTCCAGGCAGTTGGTCGCAAGTCATGGTCAATGAACTAAAATCACCAATCAAAATTGTAGCTATTGATCTATTAGATGTTGAGGCAATTCCTGGTGTTGAGATATATAAAGGTGATTTTACATCTAAAAAATTTAGTAATCATCTAAAAGAAATAGATCCTTTTGATCTAATTGTCTCAGATATATCGCCCAATATGACAGGTCATAGACAAACTGACTTTTTAAGATCTATGGAAATGTTAGAAGAGGCATTTGCATTGACTGATTGCTATTTAAATAAAGGTGGACATTTTATCGCCAAATACTTTCGAAGAGGAGATTTAGGACAACTACTCGTGAATGCGAAGAAAAAATTTACTAAAGTTTCGTCATTTAAACCAAATGCTAGCCGAAAAAATTCAAGCGAAATCTACCTAGTCTGCTATCAAAAAAAATAGTTGGAAAAATTGACAATAAAAGATAAATGGCTTAAAAACCAGAAATGGAACGCAATAGTATTAAAACTGCACTTTCTTTTGATGATGTTCTGATTAAACCTGCACAGTCATCTTTTTTACCATCTGAAGCCATAACAGATACCCACATTACAAAAAAAATTAAACTAGCTATACCACTAATTTCTTCAGCAATGGATACAGTGACTGAATATAAGCTTGCTATTACTATGGCCCAAGCTGGTGGCCTTGGAATAATTCATAAAAACATGTCCATTGAACAACAGGCTGAGCAAGTCAGATGGGTGAAAAAATATGAGACTGGAATGGTAGTAAATCCTGTTACAATTTCACCAAATAAAAATTTGTCAGATGCACTAAATGTGATGAATAAAGAAAATATATCCGGCATTCCTGTAGTTGAAGAAATATCTAACAAATTAGTTGGTATATTGACTAATAGAGATGTTCGTTTTGCAACTGATGAAAATCAACTCATTAATGAGTTAATGACAAGTAAAAACCTAATTACTGTGAAAGATGAAGTAGGAACTAACGAAGCAAAGAACTTGCTTCATAAACATAGGATTGAAAAATTGATAGTGGTGGATGATGAATTTAGGTGCACTGGATTAATTACGGTTAAAGATATTGAAAAAAGTCAACTATATCCAAATGCAACCAAAGATAGCAAAGGAAGATTAAGAGTTGGTGCTGCTATTGGAGTAGGTGATGAAGCAATAGCAAGAGCAGAAATGTTAATTGATTCCGGTGTCGATGTGCTAGTTGTTGACACGGCCCATGGACATTCTGATAAGGTAATATCGACTGTTACAAAAATAAAAAAATTAGGTAAAATTGAAGTAATAGCTGGAAATGTTGCTACTAAAGAAGCTACCAAAGCTTTGATAGATGCAGGGGCCGACTGTGTTAAAGTTGGAATAGGACCAGGCTCTATATGTACAACGAGAGTAGTTGCTGGTATTGGTGTTCCACAATTTTCTGCAATTTTAGAATGCGCAGAAGAAGCAAAAAAAGAAGGTATTACAATTATTGCTGATGGTGGCATAAAATTTTCTGGTGATATTGCTAAAGCAATAGGCGCGGGAGCTAAAACTGTAATGGTAGGGTCTTTGTTTGCTGGAACTGATGAAAGTCCAGGTGAAGTATACTTATTCAAAGGACGCAGCTACAAATCTTATAGAGGCATGGGGTCTTTAGGGGCAATGGCGAGAGGATCTGCAGATCGTTATTTTCAAGAAGAGATCAAAGAAACCATGAAACTAGTTCCTGAGGGTGTTGAGGGAAGAGTTCCGTATAAGGGCCCATTAGAACCAATTATTCACCAATTAGTTGGAGGCTTGAAGTCTTCAATGGGCTACACAGGCTCTAAAGATATTGAAAAGTTTCAAAGTAGAGTCGAATTTGTAAGAATTACTAGCGCAGGTTTAAGAGAAAGTCATGTTCATGATATAGATGTGACAAGAGAGTCTCCAAATTATCCCACTAATATTTAAGTTATGACAAAGTTAGTTACATTTATTGTATTTAATTTTTTAATTCTTAACACTTATATATACGCGAATAATAATGAATATTTTAGTGATGGAGTAAGTTTTTATAATGAGGGTAAAATTAATGAGGCAATTTTTTTATTCGAAAAAAGTGTAGTATTTAATCCAAAAGATACCGAATCTTATATTTATCTTGGTTATATAAATAAAGACTTAGAAGAATTAGACAAAGCCAATCATTACTTTCTCATCGCCTTAACCCTGCAACCCGATAACTTAGAGTTAAATTATTTAGTAGGTGAGTATTTTTACAACGCTAATAACAAAGAAAGTTATAGTGAGTATATATATAATTTAGAAGTCTTATGCCCAGATGGATGCGATTATTTAGATCAAATCAAAAAATTAGATAAAAACTAAGAGGAGATTATTTTGATTTATATCGTTGATTTTGGCTCACAAGTTACACAACTAATAGCTAGAAGAGTGCGAGAAGCAAATGTTTACTGTGAAATTGTAAGTAACAAAAATCTATTGGTTAAAATTAAAGATAAAGAACCAACAGGCATTATTTTTTCAGGCGGGCCTGCTAGCGTTCACAAATTGCATACACCCAAGATTGATCAGAAAATTTTCTCACTAAATATTCCTATTCTAGGGATTTGTTATGGAATGCAATTAATAGTTCATCAGCTAGGTGGAAAGGTTGAGATATCTAAACAACGCGAGTTTGGTAAAACTTTGATAACCCATAAGAACAAGAGTAAGCTTTTTCGTGGTCTAAAGTTAAAAAATAAACAGCATTTTGTATGGATGAGCCACGGTGATAAAGCTATTAAACTTCCAAAACATTTTAAGACAATAGCAACTAGTAAAAACTCTAAATTTGTTGGTATAGAAAATAAAGATTTAAACATCTACGGTTTACAATTCCACCCCGAAGTAGTTCACACTAATCAAGGCGAAAAAATATTAAATAATTTTATAATACATGTATGTAAAACTAAGCCTACTTGGAGCATGCAAAATTATTTGAAAACTCAAATTACAAAGATTAAGAATGACGTCAAAAAAGATCACGTAATATGTGGATTATCTGGAGGTGTGGATAGTATGGTAACCGCAGCGATAATTTCTAAAGCTATTAATAAACAACTTACTTGTATTTATGTCGACACCGGTCTGATGCGACTTCATGAAACTAAAGAAGTGCAAAACTTATTTAAAAAACATTTTAAATCAAAGTTAGTGACAATTGATGCAAAGAATAAATTCTTTACTGCACTAAAGGGTGTTTCTGACCCAGAAAAAAAACGTAAAATTATCGGTAATTTATTTATTAAAATATTTAATACTGAATCTAAAAAAATTAAAAAAGCAAAATTTTTAGCTCAGGGTACAATCTATCCTGATATAATTGAAAGTCAGAGTTTTCATGGTGGACCTACATCAGTGATAAAGTCTCATCATAATGTTGGTGGGCTTCCAAAAGATATGCAATTAGATCTTGTGGAGCCATTAAGAGAACTATTTAAAGATGAGGTGCGAAGATTAGGTAAAGAATTAAAATTACCAAAAGAATTCATTCAAAGACATCCATTTCCAGGACCTGGATTGGGTATTCGAGTGTTAAGCAATATAACTAAAGATAAAGTAAAAATGCTTCAACAGGCAGATAAAATATATATTGATGAGATTAAGGCAGCAAATTTATATAATGAAATATGGCAAGCCTTTGCAGTCTTATTGCCTGTAAGAACTGTGGGTGTAATGGGTGATCAAAGATCATACGAATTTGTATGTGGATTAAGAGCTGTTACTTCTGTGGATGGTATGACTGCAGATTTTTATCCATTTAGTGGAGAATTTTTAAGTAGAGTTTCGACTCGTATTATAAATGAAGTCAAAGGTATTAACCGAGTAGTATATGATACAACCTCTAAACCACCGGGCACTATTGAGTGGGAATAAATTAAATAATACAATAAAATCAATAACTTAAGGTCAAATATTTTTTAAAATGAGTTGATCTCAATTTTACTCTTACTAGTTTTGATTAATTTGCATTTTTAACAAATAACTGTAGATTTAGAAATGTCTAATTTAATTGAATGTATAGATTGTGGTAAACAAGTTTCAAAACGAGCGACTACATGCCCTAATTGTGGAGCGCCAGTAAAACTTACAATAGCAGAAATTGAAAAACCAAAAAAAAGTTATACGCAAATAGAGCAGGAAAAACTTGAAGCAAAATTAGGGGTGAAAAAAAAGTCTGAATATGACCCCCAGAATGACCCCCAGAATGAGTCACCTGTTGGACGTTATTTAAATAGTTGGAGAACCAGTAAAAATAAAAAAATCCATCCATTATATATAATTTTAATAGCTGTTGTTGGTGTTATTATTTTTCATGACTCAGTTTATACAATTTCGTATTGTGAGGCGAGAGGTTTTTCCAATGCTTGGATTGCTGATTGTAAAGATCGCATGCGTTGGCTATTTTAATGAAGTTTTTTGGATTACCGAACTTAATAAATTAATTCTTACACAAAACTTACACACTTTAAAAACAGCCGCTGTAAGCATTGCTACATAAGGCTTTTAAAAACCGGCACTATTGAGTGGGAATAAAAAATTATTTGAATAGTTGCTCTAGTTAGAATACAAGTCTGTTAATGGATAGACTTATTAATCATATATTTTCAACATTATTTCCATTAACAATTTCATTAAAAACTGAGAGAATTTTAAAAAATTTTGCTCTGTTACTTGGAATACTTAGCGCACTTGCAATTATTTTTAATTGGTATCCTCTTGCTATGTTTTTTTCTTTTCCATTCTGTTTGATTTGGATTTATATGGCGTGGTTACACACTGAGCCTCAATTAAAATGGGTGAATTTGATTTTCCTTTTAATTTACCTTTTTGGTATTGTTGGATACTTATCTAAAATATACCTTTAAAAATAAATGAAAACTTGCACAAAACTTACACACTTTAAAAACAGCCGCTGTAAGCATTGTTATACAAGGCTTCTACAAACTGGCACTATTGAGTGGGAATAAATTGAAAAATAAAGTTTGGGTTATTGTTATAACATTACTAATGTCATTAATAACTACTAATAGTCAAGCAAACGAAACTACCTATAAGACTAAGCGTGTCCCAGCTGAATGGGAGCGCCAGGAGGCGATTTGGATGCAATGGCCTGGATATTGGGAAAAAGATTATGAAATAACTTTTGCTAAGATAAGTGAAATTGTTTCGCGTTACGAAAAGCTTAATATTCTATACGATTCAAAACAAATCTATGAAGATGCGCAAAAAGCTATAAGAGATATCGAGGCAGATCCAAACAATAAAAATATCTATTGGCATAAAGTGCCTAATGATAATGCTTGGATGAGAGATAATGGTCCTGTTTATGTTATAGATAATAATGAGTTAAGGATTCAAAATTGGAATTTTGATGCATGGGGTGGTGCATTTGGTTCAGATATTTCATTTCAACTTGATAACACTATTCCAGATAAAGTTGGTGAAATATTAGGCTTACCTGTTGATCATATTGATATAGTACATGAACGAGGTAATTTAGAATTTAATGGATCTGATGCAGTTATATTAAATTGGAGTACTATTGGTGATACAAACCGAAATTTAAATTACAATAAACAGCAAGCAGAAATTGATCTAAAAAAACATTTTGGAGTAACTAAAGTTATTTTTATTGAAGGTGTACCTGAAGGAGATCTTACAAAAGGACATATTGATGGTATTGCAAGATTTATTGGATTGAGAACTGTAGTTGTAGTTGAATGTACCACCCAGTCATTATGTCAACCAGGTAGCAAAGACGCAGAAATTTATGATAAAGCAGCGGAAATAATCGGTAAAGCAGGTTTTCAAATTAAGAGAGAGCCTATTGAAGGCTTTGTTAAATACAACGACCAAATGTTTGATACAAATTATATGAATTGGTTAGTTGGAAATGGATTTGTAATAGTACCTGGTTTTGGAAATCCAGAAACAGATATTCCAGCTAAATCGCGCATACAAAGCTATTTTCCCAATCGTAACGTATATTTAATTGAGATGTTAAGCTCTTGGGCAGCTGGGGGTGGGGTGCACTGTCATACGAATGATCAACCTTTATTTCCAATATCCAAATAAATCTCTATAATCCAACATACGTAAAATAAGAATTTTTAAATGGATTATGTAAAATCTCAAAAGATTATTCATTGGGTAATGGCATTTTTAATCATGCTTGATTTATTCATTGCACAAAAATTTGGAGGTGAGATGGAGTTGTGGGATAGATTAGAATCTCGAGTTGACCACGCAACAGTTGGCCTAATTGTAACTTTTTTATTTGTTCTCAGATTATTTCTTCGATATAGACATGGAGCTCCAAGCTTACCGACCTCTATGCCCAAATGGCAAATGCTTGCTGCTAATTTGGGACACTACGGTCTATATTTTCTAATGGGGGCATTAATTGTTACTGGAATTATATCTGCAAGCTTTGCATCTGATCCAATAATTGTTTTTGGCTCATTTGATCTTGCTTTTGCTAATCACTCTGTTGAATTTTTTATTTTAGTTAGGACCATTCACGAGTTTTGTACTAATGCTATAATTGTCTTAATTTTAATTCATATACTTGCTGCAGTATATCATCATTATATTGCAAAAGATGATACAACCTCAAAAATGCTAAAGTTTTGGACGTCAAAAGTCTAATTTTCTAACACATAACTAAAAATTTATTTTGTAATGGATATTAATAAATTAAAAAAATCAGAAACACTAGATGTGTACGGGTTAGATCATTCTCCTTGGGTACAATCCATTTTACTTAGCTTATATGATAATAAACTTAATTATAATATAAGAACTATTCCAACTTTAAGTTTGTTATCAAAAAGTGGGGTCATGATGCCAGCAATACGCATTGATGATTCACAATGGAAATTAGATTCAATGGAAATATTATTATCTTTTGGGTATGATTCTATTCCAAGTTCTGAAAAAAAATTAATTTTTAGAACCTGGCAAGGAGTACAACATAGAGTTGATAATCCTTTTAAATTTTTTTATTATTTCAGTCTCTGCAGGGGGTTTAATAAAAATAAAATCTTTAACTTAGTTAGCCATGCTCTTAGACCTATAATAACAATTTATTTTTTTACGCTTTTAAATATTATTAAAATAAAAATAAAAAAATTTAATAGTAATGAGAATTTTCTCGATCAGTATACTTACTGGAATAATAAACTATCAAAACAAGGAACAAAATTTTTTGGTGGTGACGTTCTTAATATTATTGATTATCAGTTATTTGGTATCATTCAATCGCATTGTAGTATCCCTTTCTTGCCATTAATTGAAACTCTTCAGAAAAATCAAGAATTAGATTATTTAAGAAAATGGATTTCAGATATGCAATTTAAATTTGCTGATTACCCACATTTATATTCAGCTGACTATTTTTTACCTAAACAAAAAAAAATTGAAAAAGCATCATTTGTTGAAAGAGGTATATATTGGTTTGGCCTGATTAGTTTCCTTGCTATGTTGCCAATTACGCTACTTTTATTGACATATCTGCTTTTAATAAGAAAGTAGAAAACACTCAAAAATCACAATTATTTGTTATTTAAATATATACTTAATTAAAATGACACCACTGAAGATTTATGCAAAAATTATTTATAATTTAAATGAATACAAAAAATATACCCAATAAAAATTACAGAACTTTTGTGTTAATTCTATTAACAATTGTTTATGGCTTTAATTTTATTGATCGACAAATTGTAGGTATACTTGCACCCTTTATTCAGCAAGATCTAGGCCTGTCAAATACGCAACTAGGGTTACTTATTGGACTTGCTTTTGCAACTCTCTATACCACAGTTGCTATTCCTCTTGCTTGGTTAGCCGATAGATATAATAGAGTTAATATATTATCAATTGCTTTAGCTACATGGAGTGGGTTTACAGCTTTAACTGGACTAGCAAATAACTTCTTTCAAATTGCGATAGCTAGAATGGGAGTGGGTATTGGTGAGGCAGGAGGAAGCCCTCCATCACATTCAATCATATCAGATTTATATGCTAAAGAAGAACGAGCAGGTGCATTAGGAGTGTACTCAATGGGTATACCACTTGGAATCATGGCAGCGTATTTTGCAACTGCCGCACTTATGGGAACTTCTGCAGAAGAAGTTAATTGGAGGCGAATTTTTATTTTTCTTGGCCTTACTGGTATTGCACTTGCAGTTGTACTTAGAATAGTTTTGAGAGAACCAGTTCGTGGAGCAATGGAATTTGAGGGCAAAGTTGAAATTGAACAGCCACCATTTTTAGAATCACTAAAAGTTCTTTTAAAAATTCCTGCATGGTGGGCTATGTGTTTTGGCATAGCTTTTGGATCTTTTGCAGCTTATTCATCTGCTGCATTTCACACTAAGTATTTAATTACACTTGATCCTAGTTATAATATTCAAAAAATGATTATCATTTTAGGTTTTATAAATGGCATAGCATATGTTGGCGGTACATATTTTGGTGCTAAACTTGCTGATAAGTGGGGCCAAAAAGATATTCGTGCGTATGGTTGGTTGCCCGCAATAACCATTTTCACTTGTTTACCAATTGGGGTTATTAGTTATTGGGTACCTTCAGTAAATTTAAATCTTATTTGGACAACATTATTTCTAGTATTTATAGGCGTATATTTGGGTCCAAGTTTTGCTATAGCTCAAACATTAGCGCCAATTAAAATGCGAGCAATGTCTACGGCTTTATTTTTCTTTATTTTAAATATGATAGCGCTTGGCGGCGGCCCTACATTTTCTGGATGGCTTATGGATGTGTTTAAAGAGAACTATAATGATTTGGAATCCATTCGACTTGCTATGACAGTGACTTTTTTTATATTTATACCATCAGCTATTAGTTTTTTTATGGTCTCGAAGTTTTTGCCAAGAGACTGGCAAGCTGCTGAAAAAAGGAACCTTGAATCAGCAAAATCATAGTTTAAAACTATCTATAGTCGAAACATCTTAATATTAAGTATATTATTTATAGTTATTAATGAAGTAAGATAAATAATGAAAAATAAACATATAAACTTCCTTGGATGGGTACTTTTTATTATATCAGCTATAGGATTTTGCATTTCTAGTATAGGCCATTTTTGGTCAATGTTTGGAAGCATCTTCTTTTTAATTGCTTGTTTGGTTTTTTTAATTCCATTTTTTAAAAATGAAGAGTAAATAGTGATACAGATATGGTTGCTAGTTTATTAAAATGGTTTCAAAAGAAAAACTTTGTCGATTTTAGCTGGTTAAAAAAAGCTGAATTCATTGAATTGGATGAAATTGATGTCTCTGAGGATCCTGTAAGACCTGAATTAGATTTAGCTTGGAGGAAATCTTTTGATCGAAAGATTTATGGCCTTAAGCATAACGACTCAATTCAAGCTATTATGTGTTTAGCATTTACTAATGACGTTCCACATACTGTTCGTGAGTTAGATTTAATGAGTAAGGTAACTAAGTATGAAGAAAATGCCGACACGATTATTGCCTATACAGTTTGGTCTCGAAAAAAAGGAGCTGGCCAAAAAATAATGGAAGAAGCACTTAGTTTTGCTAAAAGTAATGGCTATAAAAGAATTGTGACACTCTCTCCATTAACACCAATGGCAACCCATTATCATATTAGAAATGGTGCAAAACTTTTAGGCTTAAATCCTACAACCCAAAATTTTGAATACTCTCTATAATTTTTTTAAAAAGGAATGACAATGATTACAGTAGTAGTTAAGTTTAAAATATCTGACACATTAACCTCCAAAATTTTAAAAGAAAAATTTATTGAAACTTCTACAATGTACCAAAAGGTTGATGGATTATTAAGAAAAAATTATATTGCCGATATCGAAAATAAGTATGCTGGAGGGGTATATACATTTGTATCCATGAAAAGTGCTAAAAATTGGTTTGATGAAGATAGAATTGAATGGATTACGCAGCGATTTTCAAAACCAGAAGTAGCTTATTATGAAAGTCCCGTTATAGTTGATAATGAAAAAAATCTAATAATTTCATAATCAACAAACATGAAGACTTAAAAAGATGTTAGCCAAAATTTTAGATGATCAAGTCCCTAATCACTTTAAAGGACGATGGGGAGGGCTTTTTCAATTACTTGGAAGAGTTGTCTTGGGTGCTTCTGGATGGCAAATTATAGGCAAAATACCAAATGAAGAGAGAGTTTTAATCATCGCAGCTCCTCATACATCAAACTGGGATTTTATTCTTGGAATTGCGGCCCTATTTGCACTGAATGTGAATATAAAATGGCTTGGTAAGCATTCAATATTCTTACCGGGGATTGCCTGGTTCTTTAAATGGTTAGGCGGAATTCCTGTAAATAGAGAAAATCCAAGCTCGCTGATAGATTATGTTGTTCGGACAGTTGAAAAGGAAAAAGGGCTGATGATTGGTATGGCTCCTGAGGGATCGAGAAAAAAAACAAGTAGATGGAAAAGTGGTTTTTTAAGAATTGCTGAGCAAACAAATTCAAAAATAGTTTTTCTATCGATAGATGCTCCTGTCAAAACTTTAAAGATAGGTGAGATTTATACTCCAAGTGGTGATACTAATCGAGATATAGATTTTGTTATGAATTATTATAAGCAATTTAAGGGTATTAATCCTGAACAATCATAGAAAAATTATTTATGAAATGTATTGTTTGTAAAAGCAGCAAAGTTATTTTTAGGTATGTAGAAGGTAAAAAATATTGGACATGTAAATACTGTCTAGCAAAATTTTTAGACAGTAAACATCACTTAGACCCTTTATCGGAGAAGAAACGTTATCTAGAGCACAATAATCAGATTAAAGACGAAAAATACAGAAAATTTTTATCAAGACTGTTAAAGCCATTAGAAAAAAAAATATCAAGCAACGATAATGGATTAGAATTTGGATGTGGACATGGACCAGCCTTAGCAGATATGCTCATCGGTAATGGCTATAAAGTTGATTTATATGATCCATTTTTTTTTCCAAATAAAGATCTTTTAAATAAGCAATATAAATTTGTAACGTGCACAGAAACTGTTGAACATTTTTTTGATCCTTATAATGAATTTACTTTACTGGATAAGTTATTATTAAGCGGTGGCTGGCTTGGGGTTATGACATGTTTTTTAACAGCTGATAGTCAGTTTGATAAATGGTACTATAGAAAAGACCCTACACATGTTGTATTTTATGCGAGGGAAACATTCGAAATAATAGCAGAACAAAGAGATTGGACTTGTGAGATACCCACTAAAGATATAGTTTTATTTTGTAAAAAATAGACAAAAAAATGCTTTCAAGACAATTAACTGCCACCATTTCCTTGGTCATTGCATCTTTTATATGGGGTACTGCATTTGTAGCGCAAACAACAGGAATGGATTTCATTGGTCCTTTAACGTTTATAAATATTCGGTTTTTGATTGGGGTATTAGTAATATTACCGTTTTTCTTAATCGAGAGAAACGTACTATTTAAAGTAGATTTAAAAAGAAAAAATAGACTGTATATAATTATTTTTTTAACAGGAGCGTCACTTTTTTTAGGTTCTTTTTTACAGCAATATGCTCTTCAGTATACCAAAGTTGGAAATGCTGCATTTTTAACGATCTTATATGTTCCATTTGTTCCAATAATTTCAAGATTTTTTTTAAATAAAAAAATTCATTGGTCTATCTGGCTTTCGGTAAGTATTTGTTTAGCTGGATCATACTATTTATCTACAGGCAATTCTTTTAAAGCTCAATCAGCTGATATCATAGTTGCCATTTGTGCCATATTTTTTGCTCTCCATTGCATCTTGATCGATGAATTCTTTGAAATTGTCAATGCGCCTTATTCATTGGCATTTTTTCAATTTCTTACATGTTTCATTATTAGCTTTCCATTAATGTTTATTTTTGAAGAACCATCATTATCAGGTATTTATGAAGAGATTGGACAATTATTATATGTAGGAGTTATGTCAACTGGGGTTGCTTATACATTGCAAATTATTGGTCAAAATTATGTAAAACCATCAACAGCAGTAATAACCTTGTCCCTTGAGGGTGTATTTGCCGCTTTAGCTGCATGGATCATAATATCTCAAGTTCTAACTCCGATTCAAATATTTGGATCAGTCTTAATCATCTTAGGGGTTGTAATTGCTCAGTTAATTCCATTAGTAAATAAAGAAGCAGCAAATCAAAGATTTTACGATGGTCAAAAGTAATAGCAAAAACAAAAAATTTATGAAACTTAAAAATGGAACCAAGTTTGAAATTAAAGTTTGGAATTCAATTTCTAAAATACCTAGAGGCGAAGTTAGAACATATAAAGAATTGGCTATTCAAATAAATAGACCTAAATCCGCAAGGGCTGTTGCCAATGCTTGTGGAAAAAATCCTTACCCTGTGAAAATACCTTGTCACAGAGTAATACGTTCAGATGGTAAACTAGGAGGTTACAGTGGTAAAGGTGGAACAAAAACAAAAAAAAAGCTTCTTAAAAATGAAGGTTATTTGTATGAGTGATTTACAACCAGATCTACTAATTGATAATTATGTATTTTGCACTTTCCCTCACAAAAAATACGGTGATTTAGAGCACTTAAGTCCAATTGGTTTTTTTCAAGAAAATGAAGGTATTACATTAGTGATTACTGAAAAAATGGCAAACCTCCATAATCTCAGTTTTGAAGGTATTTTTAAATGCATATCATTGAAGTTAATATCAACATTATCTAGTGTGGGATTAACTAAGAAAATCGCTAACATATTAGCTAATAAAGATATTAGTGCAAATATTTATGCAGGTTATTATCATGATCACATATTTGTACCTTTAGAAAGAGCAGATGAAGCCTTTATGTTACTTTCTGAAAGTAAGTAATTAGAATATAATTAGTAACTGTAAAAATATATATGACAGAAATAAATCAGACTATTAATGTTGAAAAACTATCTATGATTAAAATAGATAGTTTACCAATGATCACCCCTAGAGATAAGTGGAATAGCCTCAAGCAGGACTTAAAATATAAATACTTACCATTTCGACTTTATCACCGAATTAGGTGTTTTAAATACGCAAAATATAGAAACCCTGAGCTAAAACTTATTTCAAGTTTTGTTAACAAGAATCAAAATTCAGTTGATGTCGGAGCGAACTTAGGGCTATTTACTCACTACATGTCTAAATCTTCGAAACATGTTTATGCATTCGAACCAAACCCATATCCACTTGAAAACCTGAAATATCTTGTAGATAATAATGTGACAATATTGCCTATAGCGTTGGGAAGTTCAGATGGGCCTACTGAAATCAGAATTCCTCATCATGCAAATGGCTGGTCTTCTAATGGCGCATCTCTTGCACCAAAATCTAATGAAGGTGGTAAATTAATAAATATTCAATGTAGAAAGCTTGACAGTTTAAAACTTGAAAATATTGGATTAATTAAAATTGATGTTGAGGGCTTTGAGATGGAAGTAATTATGGGAGCAAAAGATGTAATCAAAGAGCATAAGCCGGTAATGATTATTGAAAATGAAATTGTTCATACAAAAGATACAAATGAATTATTTTCAGTTATGGATGAGATGGGTTTTGATAAATATTTTTGTAATAGAAACGGAAAGCTAGAACAAATTGAAAATTTTTCAATAAAAGATCATCAAATTAATGCAGCAAATAAAGATATTGATTATATTCAAAATTATATTTTTATACCTAAAAAAAATAAATGAATAAAACGTTAACAGAAATAATTAATAGTCGTAAATCAATAAGAGCATTCTTAGACAAGCCTGTAGACAATAAAGTAATAGAGGAGATGCTTAAAATGGCTTCACAAGCACCGTCAGGAGGCAACCTGCAGCCATGGAAAATCTATGTGATCAATTCTAGCTCAATGGATAAATTTATAAATTTTCAAAAAAAATGGAAAGGCAAAGAAGAACCTCCCTATCCAATATATCCAGAAAAACTCAAAGAACCATATAGAACTTCTAGGTACGAAGTGGGTGAAGAAATGTATTCTTTACTTGGAATAAAAAGAGAAGATAAAGTTGGAAGATTAAATCAGATGCTCAAGAATTTTGATTTTTTTGGCGCTCCAGTTGGCCTATTTTGTTTTGTTGATAAGCAAATGGGTTTGCCTCAATGGTCTGATTTAGGGATGTTTCTTCAAACTTTTATGTTGTTAGCGGTCGACCAAGATCTTGATACTTGCGCTCAAGAGTCTTGGTCTTTAAAGCAAAACTGTGTAAAAGAATTTTTAAAAGTTCCCGATGAATATATATTATTTTGTGGTATGGCTATTGGCTACGCAGATAAAGATAGTAAAATAAATAAACTACAAACCACAAGAAGGCCAATCGATGATTGGGCAACTTTTGTTAAATAAATAATTTATATAAAACAATAACTTATATTGAATTTACTGTTTATATAGAAAATTCTAATCAATTAAACTAAAAGACTTAATTTATGAGCAGAAAAACTATTCATGATATTCAAGCTAAAACTGGTAAAGAAAAGATTACTTGTTTAACTGCTTATACGGCACCAATAGCAAGATTACTCGACCAGCATGTAGATATTTTATTGGTTGGTGACTCACTTGGTATGGTATTGTATGAATACGAAAATACGCTTCCCGTTACTCTAGATCAAATGATTGAGCACACAAAATCAGTTATTAAAGCAACTTCAGATTCATGTGTAATTATGGATCTTCCATTTGGCACATATGAGGAGTCAAAGCAATTAGCATTAAAAAACGCACTAACTGCAATTAAGGATACTAACTGTGCTGGTGTAAAATTAGAAGGTGGTACTCTAATAGAAGAAACTGTTAAGTACATAACCGAGAGAGGGGTTCCTGTAATGGGACATATTGGATTGCAACCTCAAAGCGTAATAATTGATGGTGGATATAAAATTAAAGGTCGCGATAAATTTGAATGGAAAAAATATATTGATGATGCTGTTGCATTAGAAAGAGCTGGTGCTTTTAGTGTAGTGTTAGAGGGTATGGCAGAGCCCTTAGCTGAGGAGATAACAAAAACAATAAATATTCCTACTATAGGTATTGGTGCTTCAGCAAAATGTGATGGCCAAGTTTTGGTAACAGAAGACATGCTTGGATTGACAAATATTTCACCTAAATTTGTTAAGGAGTATGCAAACCTTAGAGCTCCAATAGAAAAAGCTGTGAAACAATATGTCAGTGATGTAAAATTAGGTAAATTTCCTGAGCAACAGCATACTTATCAAATGAAACCTTCAATTGTGAAAGATAATAAGTAAATTATGGCAAATATTTTTAATGAAGTTGACGAAGATATTAGAAAAGAGAGGTATAAAAAGCTATGGAGTAGATATGGTAAATATTTAATTGGTTTAGTGATATCTATCATCCTAATTTTTAGTATAAATCAATATTTAGTATCAAAGAATATTGCTGATAATAAAAAACTACTGGATGTATATTTTGCAGCAGCAGAAGATATTGAAAAGAATCAGCTTGAGATAGCATATGAAAATTTAAACAAAATTTATAATGATAAGAATAATACATTAGCTGCTTTTAGTGCTTTTAAACTATCAGAAACTTATCTTGAGAATAATAATAAGATTGATGCAATTGCTGTACTAGAAAATATCTTTAGTAATTATTCATTAGAAACAATTTATCGGGAACTAGCTTTATACAAGTATATAATGATTAATTTTGACGTATTAGATATAAGTGATATTGAAAGTAAAATTAGCATAATTGATAACAAGGAGGGTCAACTCAAACCTTATTTTGAAGAACTTCTTGGCATTAAATATATTACTATAGGTAATAAATCAAAAGCATCTTTTATATTTGATGAATTATCATCATCGGAAAATACGCCATTTGATTTAAAGGTTAGATTAGAAAAATTAATTCAAATAGCTAGTTAAAATGAGACTCTTAGTTATTAATCTAATGTTGATAATCATTATTGGATGTTCTAGTAACTCTGATGAGAAACTTATTAATGATAGAATATCTCTTCTTTCTTATTCTTCTGAATTAATTGTATCAGCAGATTTAAATCTTAATGAGATTGGATTAAGCGCTCCTAAAGAAATTTATTATTGGTCTCAAACAGGACAAAATCCACAAAACAGTTTGCCTCATATACTTGCAAATTTAAAGTTTGAAAATAAACAAAAAATTATTAAAGATACTGGCAATTCAACAAACACAATTCAACCAATTTATTTTGAGGGTAACTTATGCAATGTAAGTACAAAAGGACTGCTCAGATGTATCAACGTAAGTAATGATGAAATACTTTTTGAAATAGATTTGAAAATAGAAACTGAAGAGAGCTATGATGTATTTAGAGGTGGTTTAGCATATTTTGATGAACGCATTATTTTAGTCGATGGTTATGGACAAATTAAAGTTATAAATACGATAGACGGCAAAATAATATGGCAAAAAAATATCTCATTGCCCATCTTATCCGCTCCAACCATATATAGAGGAAACATATATTTTATAACTTCAAATAATAAAATATATTCAATAGATCTTATTAGCGGTGAAACAAAATGGAGTTTTCAAACAGTTTTTGATGATAAAAAAAGCTTACAGACCGGAGTACCTGCAGCAGTTGAAAATATAATTATTGTTCCCTTTAGCAATGGGGAAATAATTGCATTTCTCTATGATACTGGAAAAATAATTTGGTCTGAAAATGCGTCAAAAATATCATCTCTAAGTAATTTTGACATTAAAGATATAGCAGCTAATCCTGTTATAGATAATGATAAAATTTTTACAATTAGTAATAATGGTAGACTCTTAGCTACTAATTTGATTGATGGATCTTTAGCATGGTCTATTGAAATATCGGGATCAAATTCCCCAATTTTATCATATAATCAAATGTATATAGTTGATGATGATGCAAGATTAATATGCCTTAAAAAGGATACAGGTAAAATTTATTGGATTACTCAACTTGATAAAAATAAAAAAGGAAAAAAATCAGGTAAATCTAACAATTGGAAGGGGCCTTACTTAATTGACAGTCTTCTTTATCTTATATCAGAGCATGGCGAAGTAGTTTCAGTTTCTCCAAAAACTAGTGAAATTTTATCTACTAAAAACTTAAATATCTCAGGTATAATAAATAATCCGGTCATAGTGTCTAAAAATATTTATTTAATGGACAGCAATTCAAATATTTATCAATTAGATTAATAAAGTGGAGAAAATCAATTTTTTAATTGTAGGCAAGCCAAATTCGGGTAAGTCAACTTTTTACAACACGTTAAATAATAAGTATCTCTCTCCTACAGGCCCAGAATCTGGATTGACTAAAGATATTTTTAAAAGTGAAGTTAAGATACTAAATACAAACTTCGTTTTTTTTGATACACCGGGACTTCGTCGTAAAAATAAAATAAATGATAAAAATGAAACAAAACTAACATATGAAGTTATTAATTTAATTGATAAAATTGATGTTGTATTTTTATTAGTTGACTCCAGTGAAAACTTAACAAAGCAAGACCTCAAAATTGCTGAAATTGTAATAAAAAGAAAAAAAATATTATTTGTTGTATTCAATAAAATTGATCTTATCGATGATATTCATAAGTTTAAAAAGGAACAAAAACTTTATTTCTTAGATAATTATAGCCCCGCAAATACTATTAATCTTAAGTTTATCTCTGCACTTTCTATTGAGAGCATTGAACAAATTTTAAAAACTGTTATTAGAACTTTTAAAATTAAATCACTCAAAATAAGTACTCCAAAACTTAATAATTTTGTGAGAGATATTCTAAAAAATCAAAAATTTCCTAAAATTAATAAAATTGAAGTTAAGCCGAAGTATATGGTTCAAACTGATGACGATTATCCTAGATTTAAAGTTTTTCTTAATTCAAGTAAAAAAGTACCCCAGACTTATAGACGCTTTTATGAAAATATACTTAGAAAGAAATTTTCTTTAATTGGTGTGCCAATAAAAATAGATTTCATTAACTCGAAAAATCCATATCTGAAGAAAAATTGAATACTTTCCCAGATTCAGTGATATCTTCATCGACATAATATACAATTTTTCTAGCAACTAAATCTAGCTCATACATATTTTTTTTGTTTTCACCTGGAGATGTTATGTCTATAAAATTAGACTCTATTAAAGGAGGTTCAAATAAATTTATTTTTAAATTACTTGTTTTATTTTCATTTGCATAAGTTTTTATGAGATTATTTAGTGCTAACATAGTTGAGTTATAACTGCCCCAATACTGATTGCCTAAGGTTGAAATATTTTTAGAAATTATAAGTATTCTTGCATTAGATGATGATAAAAAAAGAGGATGGAATGAACGTAAAATTCTAAAATTTGCTATTAAATTTAAATTTATTATTTCCTCAAAATCTAATGGTTTTATTGAAGTGAGTGGGGATAAATGTTTAATAGTTCCTGCGCAAGAAATAAGTACATCAATTTTTTTATGTCTTTTGTATATACTTTGGCCCAACTCATCAATTAGCTTAAAATTAGTTAGATCAATTGGAACTATAGTAGTCTCGCAACTTTCTGTCTCAACAAAATCAGCTGTTTTTTCTAATTCTTTAATATTTCTGCCAATTAAATATATATGCTTTGAAGATTTGGCTAGTTCAATTGCAACACTTCTACCTATATTTGCTGAAGCTCCTGTAACAACAGATATTCTGTCTTTTTTCATTATATTGATTCAATCTTATCTTGGACTTGTTGTGGTACAATTTTTAAAATTGTATTACCACTTTCTATAATTTTAAATAAAACCGAATTTCCATTATATGAATTCAAAATATTTGCTGAAACACTCCAATTAATTAAAACAGAGAAAATTATTACTATTAGTATATAGCCTCGAATAATTCCAAATACTAATCCAAATAATCTATTAATAGGTCCAGCTTTATCAGCATTTAATAAGCCTAATATAAGTCTATTAAGTATAGTTAAAATTACATAGCCAACAATTAATACTGAAATAAATATTAAAATATCAGTTAGTGTTGGAGAAAGATCGAGGGCATCGGCAAATGGCACTCTTAAATAATTGAATGAATATTTCAAAACAAGTAATAGCAGTATCCACTTTATTAAGTTTAATAAGCTTGTCATTAATCCACCTTTGAGGGAAAATAATGCAGAAAAAATGATTATGATTAATGAAAAAATATCAAAAACATTTAAAAAATCTATAAATTCAATATTCATTTTAAAACTCTAGTTTTTACTATTAAAATTGGCAAGAGTGTTAAGCTACCAACTAGAGCTATAAGCATGGCTAAAGCGGTAAAAATTCCAAAATAGATAGTTGGCCAAAAATTTGAAAATATTAATATAGAAAAACCCACTATGATTGTCATAGAAGTACTTCTGATAGCTTTTCCAACTGATTGATTGCACACCAAAACTGTTTTATTGAAGTCATTGGTAATTAAATATGACTCCTTAAATCTGTATACATAATGAATGCAATTATCTACCGCAATACCTATTGTAATAGCAGCAATTGTAATTGTCATAAGGTCTAGTGGTATACTGGCTAAACCCATCACTCCTAATATTGTTATACAGGCAATAATATTTGGAAGTATTCCAATGAAAGCTAATTTCCAAGACTGAAATAAAATTGCTAACATTAAAAAGATACCAAGCATTACAGTTCCTAAAGACACTATTTGAGAATCAAACAAGCTTTGTAACATATTGTTATAAAGTATAAGTATACCAGTTGTAAAAATTTTATAGTTTTCAGAGCTAAAATCAGTATTAAATTTGTTATTTATTTCACTTATAAATTTATTTCTCTCAAGATTTGCGTTAGTGTCAATCATTCTAACTGTTATACGGGCTTGATTATTTTCAATCGAAAGGTAAGGGTCAATAATTTGGGATTTCAGTTCTAATGGGAGTTTTTTATAAATCACTGAAAGTTCTAGATTATCAAATTCTTCATCAGAATTTAATTCTTCTGCAACTCGAATAATAGAGGCAAGCGATAAAACCTTTCCGGTATATTCAAAGCTGTCTATATAATCATGAACATTTTTTATCAAATCCATCTTTTCTTTTGTGAACCAATAATCTTCATGATTATAATCAAAGTCCAAATCTAGAAAATCTTCATCTAAGTCATCGACATATTTTTCTTCATTAAACTGGATTATGATGTCTAGAGGAGTTGTTCCACCAAGCTTATCATCTATTAATTTCATACCTTTATAAATTTCTGTATTACTCTTAAAGTAATTAACAAAACTGTTTTCAACTTTTAATTTTTGAATTCCATAAACACCTAATGAAAATAGAATAATAAATCCAATTATTACCAGATTTGAATAATTATTAATTAATCTAATAATAAAAGTATCATATGATCTTTGGCTCTCATTAGATTGAACTTTCAAGTTAAATTTCATCATCATAATAGGTAGAAAAGTGAAGCTTGAAACCAATGTTACTATTAATCCAGTGCACATCATAAGACCAAAATCCATTATTGGCTTGATATTACTTAAATATAGTGTTCCAAAAGCAAAAATAGTTGTAAGCGTTGTAAAAATACACGGCCTAATCATCTCCATCATATTTTGTGCAACCGCAAAATGCTTAGCTTTTAAAGGATTAGAAACTAAAACTTTTCTGTAACGTACTATTATATGAATTGTCATCGACAAGGTCAGAATAAGCATTAATGAAATAAAATTTGAGGATATTACAGTTACTTTCCAATTTAAAAATGATACTGTCCCAAGCATAATAATTAGTGCATATAAACAATTGCTTAGACATATAAATATCCATAAAAAGTTTCTAAAAACTAAATAAAGAATTAAAACAATAAATAATAAGATTCCAAAACCAAAAATTATAATATCATTTTTAACATATGAAATAGTGTCATCGGCTATCATTGAAACTCCACCAAGATGTAATTTAAAATCCTGACTATTATAATTTAATATTAAATCTTTTATTTCTTTGATATTGTTACTTCTATCTTGGTCTATTTCTTTTTTTAAAAGTTCGTATTCCTTTTCAATCAAGCTTAATTTCTTTTTTTGACTCTTGGTCAAATTATTTACTGATTTTAAATCATTCCTATTTTTAGAAATGTCGACAAAATCGGTATTTTCTTTAAAATTAATTATAATGCCAGATGTGGTACCGTCTTTACTTATGATAAGTTCGCTAAATATTGGACTTTCAATAAATTCTTTTTCAACATTTAAAAGATTTAAATTCTTTGATTCAAGAGTAATTTGAGTATTAGCTAGATCTGTAAGTGATTGATTACCTGACTTTAAAATAGGAGCGTCAAGTATTGACTGAATACTATCAACAAACATTAATTTAGATACATCGTTAGTTAAATTTTTTATAAGATCTATATTTTTCCTAGACAAGATCTTATTAGGACTTGTAATAGTTATTAATAAAAAATCTTTTGTAGAGTAATCATTTATAATCTTTCTATAGTTTTTAAGATCCTTGTCGTTATCTAAAATTAAAGTATCTGAAGACGCATCAAGTTGAAAATTCTGAGATTGAAATACTGCAATAAAAAAAAGTAAGCCAAGAACAAGAATAGATATATTTGAGTACTTTTTAAGAAAGTGTTCCATTTAGAAGATTAAATATATTTTCTTTTATATCGATTGCCTAGTGAAGTAAGAATCTCATAAGGAATTGTGTTGATTCTAGCTGATAAAATATTGATATTATTATATTTATTGATTACATCCACATACATCAACTTATTGTATTTCTTTTCAGCGTAAATAGGGGTTAGATCAATAGTCATTAAGTCCATTGAAACTCTACCTAAAACCTTAAGCGGTTTCTTGCCATAATAAACTTTCATATTGTTACTAAATTTTCGACTAAAACCATCGGCATAACCTACTGCGATTGTACCAATGTACATATTTTTTTTTGCTTTAAATGTAGCACCATAACCAACAGTATCATTTTTTTTTATACTTCTTATTTGAATTACTTTTGCTTTTAAGTTAACTACTTGATGAAAACTAATTTTGCTATTTAAAAATGGACTCCCACCATACAATGCTATACCAGGTCTTACTAAATCAAAATGATACTTTTCATTTATAAATATACCTGCTGAATTTGCTAAACTTGCTTTTGAATTAGGAAAGCATTTTCGTATTATTCTAAACTTATTTAGTTGTTTAGTGTTCATCGGGTGTTTTATTTGATCACCACATACAAGATGTGACATAACTAAATCTATTTTTAAAGACTTATATTTAATTTTATTGGTGATAAATTGATTTGTTTCATTCTCATCTAGACCAAGTCGTGACATACCAGTATCAAAATGAATAGCTATTCCTCGATTAAATTTTTTTTTCTTATTTAATTTATTAATTAAATTGAGTTGATCTATTGAATTAGCTATAGGGGTAACTTTAAACTTAGTGAATTCACGATAGTTTTTCTCATCTATTCCGTGGTAGCAATAAATTATAATTTTTTTTGAAATTTTCCTTAGTTCTACTGACTCAGACAAATGTGCAGCGAAGAATGTTTTGCAACCATCATCAATAAGATGTTTTACTACTTTAATTGCACCTATGCCATAAGCATCTGCTTTTACGGTAGCACCACATTCAGTAGTAGTTTTAAGGTTTTTTTTTATAAATTTATAATTTTTTGATAATGCTTTTAAATTGATCTCTAAAATAGCATTATGGTCTTTAGGGTAATAACTTTGCATTTGAAATCTGATCTAATTTAATCATAATCTTTGGCATATTCATTGCTAATAAAGTTACCAAACCTTGTGAACTTGCTTTCAAAGCTTAATCTAATATTACCAGTAGGACCATGTCTTTGTTTTCCAATAAGTAATTCAGCTTGACCGTGAATTTCGCTCATTTTTTGCTGCCAGTCAATATATTCAGTCGTCCCTGGAGCAGGTGCGGTCCTTTCTACATAATACTCTTCTCTAAATATAAACATGACGACATCAGAGTCTTGCTCAATTGAGCCAGATTCTCTTAAGTCTGATAACTGTGGCCGTTTATCTTCACGTTGCTCAACCTGACGTGACAATTGAGATAGTGCCAGAATAGGGATATTCAGCTCTTTAGCAAGCGCTTTGAGTCCTTGAGTTATTTCTGAGACCTCTAATACTCTTGATTCACCTCTAGAATTCTTTGGAGGTCTTAGCAACTGAAGATAGTCAACAATTATAACACCTAAACCATGCTTCCTCTTAAGTCTTCTTGCTCTTGATGCGAGTGTTGCAATATTAATTGCTGGAGTGTCATCAATAAATAATGGCAGTTCAATTATTTTTTGAGAAGTTGATACAAGTGTATCTAAGTCACTCTCTGACAAATTTCCTTTTCTCATTTCATTTGAGCTTATTTTTGATTGTTCAGATAAAACGCGTGTAGCTAATTGTTCTGCTGACATCTCTAATGAAAAGAAAGCAACGTTTGAGTTTTTATCATTATCATCATAAGCTTTTTTTGCTATATTGAATGCAATATTAGTAGCTAAGGATGTTTTGCCCATAGACGGTCTTCCAGCTAGTATGAGCAAGTCTGACGGATGTAGTCCACCTAATTTTTGATCTAAATCGATAAACCCAGTTGATATACCTGTTACACTTGAGTCATTTTCATAGGCTTTCGTTACTTGTTCCATGGCCTCATCAAGAGAGTTGCTAAAGTTTTGCATTGCATGCAGTTGACTACCTTTTTCTGATATTTGATAAAGATCTTTTTCTGCTGATTCTATTAGTTCGCTTGGATTAATATCTATACTGCTTTCGAGTGCATCATGTTCAATTTTTCCTCCTAGAATATATAAATTTCTCCTGACAGCTAAGTCGTATATTATTTGAGCATAATTTTTTGCATATTCTAAGGAAACTGCTGCGCTTGCTAATCTTACTAGATACTCGGAACCACCAATTTCTTCTAGAGATTTTTCAACTTCAAAATAACTTTTTAATGTAACAGGGGTTGCAAGTTGTCCTTTTGCAATCAATTTATTTATGACCTCATATATTCTTTTATGAATTTCTTCATAGAAATGATTAGCATCAATTATTGAATTAACTTCATCTGCAATATCATTATTTAAAAGTATGGCACCAATAAGACCTTGTTCAGCCTCAGCGTTATGAGGCAATTCTTTGATATCTTTTTGTATACTTGGATTTAATTGTATAGTTGATGACATATTTCTAACATAAACAATCTGAAATTTTATTGTAAGAAATAATAAAAAAAGATACTCACACTTTTAATGTAGTTGTTGATCTTTTGAAATAATACTTAATATAGTTTCTACTTTGATACTCAATTTGTTGATTTAAAGGCCGTAAGCTATTTCTTTTCAATAGACACTTTTATTATACTTGAAATATCCTCATATATTTTGATGGCAATTTCAAACTCTCCAAGCGCTTTGATTTCTCCAGTAATTATGTTTTCGTTAAGTATACTATGGCCTTCTACCTTCAGAAGATCCGATATTTGTTTTTGAGTTATAGTACCATAAAGACCACCTTCATCATTGGCTTCAACTCTCATTGTGAGTGATATTTTATCTAGTTCTAATTTGAGGGCATTTGCCTCTTCAATTTTTTGTTTATTTCGCTCTGATATAACATCGAGTTTGCTCTGTAATTCTAACTTATTATTTTTGTTAGCAACAATTGCTAGTTTTCTAGGTATTAAATAGTTGTTTGCATAGCCATCTTTGACAGCAACGATTTCTCCAGCTTTACCAACTCTATCAATTGACTCTAATAAAATTATTTGCATTTAGGGCCTTTACTTTCCTACGTATGGTAATAGAGCAAGGTATCGAGCTCTTTTAATTGCTACTGTAAGCTCTCTTTGTTTTTGAATTGGTATATATGTAATTCTTCTAGGAGTAATTTTACCTTTTTCTGATATATACTTTTTTAATGGATAAAGATTTTTATAATCAAACTTGGTATTTTTTTTTACTGGAACATCTTGTTTTTCCATTTATTCAGGTTCCTTTGATAATTGGGTGGGGGTTACATCAAACTCTTTAACTTTAATGGAGAGATGCCTTATTACATTTTGATTTAAATTTAATTTTGCTTCTATTTTCTTGTTAGCATCGCCTGGCATGCTGATATTCATAAATTGATAAAAAGCCTTTTTATTATCTTTAATAATATAGGCTAAGTTCCTGAGCCCCCAGCTTTCTTCATATACAACCTCACCACCAAGTTCTTTAATAAGCTCTTTATGAATGCTAATTTCATTCTCTAATTGAGACGTACTCAAATCTTGCTTAAAAATAAGAACGTGTTCATATAAGGACATATTTATTTGGTACTTTTATTGTTAATTAAATGTTAAAAAAAGAATAAATATTCTATTATGTATTTATTAGCAAGAATTACTTTTTAAATGTTTTTATGACTATTGCGCTACTTTTTCCAGGTCAAGGATCCCAATTTGTTGGTATGGGGAGAGATTTCTATGATAAATATGATCAAGCTAAAAATGTATATAATCAGCTAGATATGGCTTTAAATAGGCCTTTGACAGACTTAATATTTAATGGAACAGATGAACAAATTGCTTTAACAACAAATTCACAACCAGCAATAATGGCTACAAGCATTGCAATACTTCGATGCTTACAGCGTGAAAAATTAATTAATCTTTCAAGTGTAAGCTATACAGCCGGTCATTCGCTTGGAGAATACTCATCACTTGTTGCTACTGAGTCACTAGATTTTAAGGATGCTGTAAAAATATTAAAAGTAAGATCAGAAGCTATGCAAGAAAGTATGCCAATAGGTACTGGCGGTATGGCTGCGATTATAGGCTCTTCATTGAGTCAAATAAGCAAGCTACTGCCAGAATTAAATGAAATTGGAAAAATCTATGTAGCAAATGACAATGCAGACGGACAGATTGTGTTAAGTGGAGAAATTAGTGCTGTAGATCATATTTGTTCTAACAGTAAAACTTTTGGAATAAAAAGAGCAATTAAATTACCAGTCAGCGCTCCATTTCATTGTGAGCTGATAAATAGCGCTAAATCAAAAATAAGAGCTGAGGTTCAGAATTATAACTTTAAAGACTTTAAATTTCCTTTAATATCTAATGTTGAGGCAAGACCTTGCAAACCAAGTGATATTGGAGAGCTTTTGGTTAATCAAGTTGTAAGCAGAGTTAGGTGGAGAGAGTCAGTTGAATATATGATCAAAAAAAAGGTAAATACTTTCATTGAAATTGGTCCTGGCAATGTTTTAAGCAATATAGCTAAAAGAATGGATAAATCTTTAACTACGATATCTATTTCAAATATAGGTGACTTTGCAAAACTCAAAGAATTATTACCATGAATCATATTAAAACAGTTCTTATAACAGGAGCCACAGGTGGTTTAGGTCGTTCTATTGCTAATGATTTTTATGAAAAAGAATTTCATCTAATATTAACTGGAACAAATGATTTTAAACTTGATGAGTTACGATCGAAATTTGATAGAAATACAAAAGTAATCAAATGCAACTTAGCAAAAATATCAGAAATAAATGATCTATCCGATAAGATCAAACCAAGTTCAGTAGATATATTAATTAACAATGCGGGTATAACTAAAGATAATTTATTCCTTAGAATGAAGGATCAAGATTGGGATGAAGTTTTAAATGTTAATTTAAAAGCAAATTATAATCTCTGCAAAATGGTAATAAAAGAAATGGTTAAAAAAAGATGGGGAAGAATTATTAATATATCCTCTGCAGTAGCAAAAATGGGAAATCCCGGTCAAACAAATTATGGGGCCTCTAAGGCTGCAATTGAAGGTTTCACTAGATCCTTAGCATTAGAAATTGCATCTCGAGGCATCACAGTAAATGCTATAGCACCAGGTTTCATTAAAACAGAAATATTAGATTCTATTGATCCAAGTAAATTAGAGGAAATGGCCAAGAATATTCCTATTGGAAGGATTGGTGAGCCCCAGGATATTGCTAAGTTAGTATCGTTTCTTGCATCGGACGAATCATCCTATATTACGGGTCAAGTATTGCATGTTAATGGTGGCTTGACATTGTGATTAATATAAGGATAAAGGCATTATAAAATAACCAGGAGTATTTATGAGTGAAGTAGCTGAAAAAGTTAAATCTATTATTGCAGAGCATCTAGGAATTGATGATATTGAAAAGATCACAAATGATGCAAAATTTATTGATGATTTAGGGGCTGATAGTCTTGATACTGTAGAATTAGTAATGGCTTTCGAAGAGGCTTTCGATGTAGAAATACCTGATGAAAAAGCTGAAAAAATATTAACTGTGGGTGATGCTATAAGTCACCTCGAAAGTTAAATTTAATTTTAACTTAGCATATGAAAAGAGTAGTTGTCACTGGGCTAGGCTTAGTGACACCACTTGGATGTGGTGTTGAACATAATTGGAGTAATTTAACCTCAGGCCTATCAGGCGGAGTAAAAATTTCAAAATTCGATCCTGAAAATTTTAAGTGTAAAGTTGCGTGCCAAGTTCCACTAGGATCTTCAAGTGATGGCAAATTTAACCCTGAAGAATGGATTGAAAAAAAAAGAAATAAAAAAAATTGATGAATTTATACAATTTTCAATGGCTGCTTCGGAGCAAGCTTTTAGAGACTCAAAAATTGAAATTACAAATGATCTATCTCCCAGAGCAGGTTGCATAATAGGTTCCGGAATCGGTGGTCTTCCAGGTATAGAAAAAACATCAATAGATTTTCATAATAATAATTCAAAAATTAGCCCTTTTTTTATTACGGGTAGACTAATAAATATGGCGTCTGGCTATGCCTCTATAAAGTATAATCTAAAAGGCCCAAATTATTCAACTGTATCAGCATGCTCGTCTGGAGCACATGCAATTGGCGAGTCATTAAGGTTAATTCAGTCGGGAAAAATGGATGTAATGATGACTGGTGGATCAGAGGCGGCTATTTCACCTATAGGTATTGCAGGCTTCGCTGCTTGCAGAGCACTAAGTACTAAATATAATGAAAATCCATCGATAGCATCAAGGCCTTTTGACGAAGGGCGGGACGGTTTTGTTATGGGGGAAGGTTCAGGAATATTAATTCTTGAAGAGTATGAGCATGCTGTTAATCGTAAAGCCAAGATATACTGTGAAATTACTGGCTATGGTATGTCTGCTGATGCTTATCATTATACACTTCCAGAACCAACTGGAGATGGAGCAAAAAGAGCTATGAAAGATGCTCTAATGGACGCAAATATTTCTGCAGATAACGTAGACTATATTAACGCTCATGGAACTTCAACACCAGCAGGTGATCAAGTTGAAATAAATGCAGTTCAAGATGTCTTTGTAAATAAAAAAATTAATCTATCGTCTACTAAGTCTCAAACGGGACATCTGCTTGGTGCTGCTGGCGCAGTTGAGGCTATATATTCAATACTTACGCTTAAAAATCAAATTATGCCCGCTAGTATTAACATTGATATTCCAATAGAACATGAAAACATCGAAATAGTATCAAAAAAAACTAAAACAACTAATATAAGTTGCGTGCTTTCAAACTCTTTTGGCTTTGGCGGAACAAATGTATCTCTAATTTTTAAAAAGTTAAATGACGGGCAATTTTAATAAAGGCATGTTAATTGTTATTTCATCTCCTTCTGGTGCTGGCAAAACTTCAATTTGTAAAAAATTATTAGAGATAGATGATAAGATTAAGCCGTCAGTCTCTGTAACAACTAGAAAGCCAAGAAGAAACGAAATAAATGGTGTTGATTACATTTTTACAACCATTAAAGATTTTAAAAAAAAAATCTCAAACAGTGAATTTTTAGAATATGCAGATGTTTTTAATAATAAATATGGAACATTAATTAGCTCAACAAAACTTTTAGCCGATAAAGGTTATGATGTACTTTTTGATATTGATTGGCAAGGGACTCAGCAATTATCTCAATTTGAAGAGAATATTTTAACTATTTTTATACTCCCTCCTAGCAAAAAAGAAATTGAAAAAAGGCTAAATAAAAGAGAAGCCGAGAATTCTGAAAATAGTGATTTAGTAAAAGAAAGAATGCTAAGGTTTGAAGATGAATTAAGCCACTGGAAAGAGTATGATTACGTAGTGACCAATGATAATTTTGATAATTGTGTACTAGAAATAATAAATATTATAAGTGTTGAAAGAAAAAAGCGTGCGAATAAAAAATCAATTATAAAAAAAATAAGAGATCTTAAAGATTAGTCTAAATACTTTTAGCAATATTACAGTAATCTAATACGGTTAAATCTTCTGGTCTCAAATCCGAATTAATTGAAAGGTTGTTAATTTCACTCAGGTAGCTAGACAAATTATTTTTTATTTTTTTCCTGCGTTGAGAAAATGCATCCTTTGCAACTTTATCAATCTTATTAATATCAATTAGCCCAAAATCCTTAAAAGGTGTAAATTCAAGCACAATAGCATCAACTTTTGGTCTAGGAGTAAATGCAGAGGCTGGTATATCTAATAATTTTTTTATCTTATACCTTGATTGTATAACAACAGATAATTTCCCATAAGACTTATTGTTTGGTGAAGCCATAATTCTATTTGCTACTTCCTTTTGAAACATTAGTACCATTTTATCATGTTGTGGAGGCCAATTCTTATATTTTGTCCATAAATACAAAAGATCGACTGATACATTGAAGGGTAGGTTGCCAACAATTATTGAATGCCTAAGAGAATTTATATTATAATCAAAATTTATTGCATCTATATTTAATATTTCTACCTTTGATATATTAAATTTTTTTTTTAAATTTTCAATTAGCCTAATATCCTTTTCAATTAAAATTAATTGTTTATATTTTTTTTGATAAAGAAAATTAGTTAGAGTTCCAAGACCTGGACCAATCTCAATTATTGAATTTGATGATTTAGACTTAATACAATTTGATATTTTAATTAGAAGATTTTTATCAAAAATAAAATTTTGACCAAGTGATTTTTTCGTATTTATTTTCAAACTTTACCTAGTTTCGATATTAGCTTCTAGACGTAAATCTCGTAAAAGTTTTTCCGCTCTTAGCGCTATTTGTTTTTGAATAAGCGAACTTTTGATCTGTTCGCTAGATAAAGACGGGTTTTTTTTAGAAGCTTCATCAAGATCTGTATTATTAATCTCTGATGATCTATAAAAAAGCTGACCAGTTAATTTATTCCATCCTAGTTGAATCTCCAAGGACTCAATCAAGAAATTGATATCAATATTTTTGGACATAAGTAGGTTTTTAAAGTCACTTATACTTTGCTCAGAGTTTAAAAAAGCTCTCTTAATATAGTCATTAATTTCGTCTGTTTGTATTTGAACTTTATACTTTTTTATTTGTTCAAGTTGAAGTTTTTCATCTATCATCAATTTTAACATTTCGTCAGCATATCGATCGATATCATCTTTACTTATTTGTTGTTTATTCAAAAGTGAAAATAATTGTAATCTCTGTTCTAAATCATAATTAGTAATAACTTTATCGTTTACAAGTTTTAAAATCTTATAATTTTGTTCTTTAGCATTTAAAAATACAATAAAATTTATTGATAATACAAAAACCAAAAAAAACTTAAATATATTATTCATCTATAATTCAGGTCCAAAATTTCTTGTTATACCAGATTGTTTGCTTGTTCCAAACGGTTTTAGAGTAATAGTAAAACTAAATCCACGGGAATTTTTAATATCTCCTACTGCTGTAAAGTCTTTAAAATAATCAAAATTAATTGCTAAACAATCGTTCTCATAATGTATACCAACTGCATTACCTATACTCTTTTCAGTCATAAGATCTTTTCTTATAGATGCGATAAAGTTTGTATCTTTTCTTAAATTAATTTTTGTTCCTACAGAAATCTGTTCAGATGTTTTAATTCTATTATTAGACTCGTAGTCATAGTCAAAGCCAAATTTGAAGTTACCTATATTAATAGAAGTGTTTATATTATTATCTTTTAAATACATATCTTCACTATCTATAGTTAGATCAGTTTTAATATAACCAAAACTTCTAAAATCCGTTGTATTTGTGATGAAATAATTAGATTTTTCTTCCTTACTTTCTTCACTGTTTTTATTTAATTTTATAGATTGACCAATATTAGTATTAAAAATTAAGTCATTGTAACTCACTAACCAATTAAGACCATAATTTAGTCTTGGTCCACTTTCCCACTGTGATAATGATGTTTCTCTATTTAAAGAAAAAATATTACTATTAGATACGCTCTGATCGTTTCTGTAATTATTGTAGGGTGCAATAATAGGCATTAATACAGGTTCTAAAATTTGAGATTTCTTACTATCATTTTTTATTAATGGAAAAGAAATTTTACTTGATATTTGAGGGAAAACTCTCATTTGATTAAAATCATTCTCCGTATCATTAAAGTATATAACTCTATTCTGAAGTACATTTTCAAATCTTAATCCAATATTTTTCAAGACAATTATATCATTTGATATCAATTCAGATGATATTTCCTGCTTATAATTTTTGTTAATATCTCTGTAATTTAAAAACGTATTTTTTATTTCCCAGCTTTTATTTAAAAAAGGGTCATTATAGTTATAAATATTATAATTAATTGACGGATAAACGTATTCCCATTTTTGATTTGGTATATTGTTTAAATGTTTATAAGAATTACTTTTGAAATCAAGATAGCTATTCTGCATTTCTTTTGTAAAACGAAGTCCACTAATTAAAATAGTTAAATCATTAATCTGATTTTTTCTTAGATAAGTATCGTTATTTGATGTTTGGATATGATAATCAAATTTTCCGTAAGGATTTTTTACTTTGCCATCTACAAAGATGTGGTTTTTAGTTCCCGTATTTGACTCATCCGATGAAATACTTGATTCAAGATTAAACATATGATTTTCAGTTAAATGTCTATAATTAAAACTATAATAATCATCTGCTTTTGTTTGAATTGTTGGAGTAATAGTCACATCATAATTAGGTGCAATATTATAAAATAATGGAACTGACAAGGTAGTCCCAAGTGTGTTATCGCTTGTAATATTTGGCATGAGAATTCCAGATTTCTTCTTTACTGATGGGTCAGGGTGTGAAAAAAAGGGGGTATAAAGAATTGGAATATTCAATATACTCAACACTGTATTTTCGTAATATATGGTTTTCTTTTTTGTGTCGTGAATAACTTTTTTTGCATCAAGTTTCCAGCCGGGACAATTTTTAATAAGGTAGTTTTCCGCAAGACATGGAGTATATGAAGCATTATCTATTTGATTGAAATTTGACTCCTGCCTAGAAAAAGACTTGCCAACTATCCGCGCATTATCATTTGTTCTTACTTTAACATTTGATCCCACTGCAGTATCAAATTTTTTGTCAGTAGTTAAATAATCAAAATAATAATGATTATTTAAATTATCTTTAATTGTAATATTGCCCGAGCTTTTTATTTGATTTAATTCTTTATTATATATTGAATTATCAGATACACTGTTAAATTCTGTAGTTTTGATTTTTATATCTCCCGAAGCTTTTATTTTATTTCCATTATCTAAAATTAATACTTCATCAGCATTAATTATAATTTCATTTTCACTTTCATTAGATATAGCCTTGTTTGCTAAGAAAATAGTAATTATAAGAATATATAAAAAACAGAGTAAATTAAAATAGTTTTTAATCTTAGATATTAAATTCATATTTTTCTTCTTATAGTTTTATATTTGATCATGGTGAGCGCTAAGCTAAATAGCATGATTGGAGTTACTAGTGTAGATATAAAAGGTGGTAATTTTGCATTTGTACCCAAAGTATTCATTAAGCTTGAGCAAAAATAATAAATAATCATCATCAGAAATGAAACAATTATAATTTTGGCAAATTTATCATTTTGTTTGACACCAATAACAATTGAATTTGCTAAAATTACAAAGCCAACAATAATTATTGGCATTAGTAAAATATTATAGAAATAAATTTTGTAATCATTAGCTGAATAACCCAGTTTTTCTAAAATATATATAAAATTGCTTAGCTGCAAAAATGACATCATTTCTGGAGCCGATAGACTATTTTTAATATCCTCTTTATTTAAGTAAGTACTGTATTCATAATAAGGATAAAATAGTGGCTTCTCATCCTTTTGAGTAAGAAGAAGATCATTCATGATCCATTTGTCGCTTATTAGCTTTGCTGTCTTTCCATCAATCCTTCCCACTAGTTTATTATTATCATCATATTCAAGCAGCATAAAATCAATAAGAGTTGAGCCGTTATCCTTAATATTTTTAGCGTAAATAATATTTGTTAAACCTTGAGCACTTTCCTGCATTAGCCAGATACCATTTTTTGATATAGATGAGAGTCGATCTAACCTTTTTATATATTTATAATCAAGTTCTTGAAAATCTTTTTGAAATACAGCTGTGATGGGGTTAACTATGAATACAAAAGCAATACCAATGGTAAAGAATAATATGATTGGAGCTTTTGATAGCTGAAAAGGAGACATTCCTGTGTTGCCCATAACAATGTACTCAGTACTTCTTATGAGCTTCAGATAACAAAGTATTGTCGAAAAGAAAACTACAATTGGCAATGTTGAAAAACTTAGGGAAGGTGCGTTTAATAAAGTTAACTTAAATATAATTTTGATTGGGACTTCTTTATTTGTTGCTTTTCTAAATTGCTCGATTAGATCAGAGAAAAACAGTAGCATTGTAAATAAAATAAAAACTATTAAAAAAGTATAAATAAAATTCTTAAAGAGGTAGATATTTAATTTAGAAAACATATAAATTATTTTTTTATTTTTTCTTTAATATAATTAATATTCAAGTAAAGAAATGAAATGACTATTAAAAATATAAATACTGGTAAAGTATAACTTATTATAACTAAACTATTATTTTCAATTAATATAGTTTCCATAGTTATTTCAAAAAACTTAATAATAATTCCAAGAATAATCACAAATGAAATTAAAATTACAGAGTTATCATCAGGTTTTTTAATTATTTTAAAAATAATCAGAGGCAAGAAGACGAGGCTGAATATATATAATGCTTTTGTAAGTCTACTATGCAATATACCAAATTCTTCATTATTATTTTTCTTGGAATAAACTTTGCCAAAAAGTTCAAATGTAGTTTTTTCATCTACATATAAAGAACCATCTTCTACTCTATCAAAGTTTTTTAAATCAATTGAATAACTATCAAAATCAATTTCTGATATTTTGCCTTGTTTATCGTCATATATCTGCATTGAACCATCATACAACAAGATTAAATTATTGTTATTTTTATTCTCCAGATATCCTCTTTTTGCAACATAGGTTTTAATATTATTTTTTTCTGATCGATCATGAATGAGTAATCCATAAATATCTTTGTCCTTTATTTCTTTGAAAAAAAAAGTAAGATTATCATCTGGAGTTATAAACCTTTTTTCTTTCAGTATAGAAGTATTAATACTTGAACTTCGAATTTCAGTTATTTTTTCTCTAATTTCAGCGGAGCATAGGGGAACTAAATATATACTTAAGAAAAACATAATAAAAAAAAAGAATAAACTGATTGCTAACAGAGGTTTAAATAGAATATTTCTATTTGAGTTTCCAGTAGAACCAAAGACAATCAATTCACTGTCAATGCGAAGTTTATTTAAAGCAAAAATTATTGCTAAAAAAATTGAAATTGGAATTGTAATCATTGAAAGCTTTGGAATTAATAAAATTGTATAGAAAAAAAAAGAGCCAACAGTGACATTATCGCTTGATAATATTTCTAAATTTCTAAGAGCCTGACTGAGCCAAACTACCATCGTTATAAAAGAAAAAATAAAGAGAAAACTTGAAGAAATCTCTTTAATTACATATATTGATACGCGAGACATAAAATCTCTTAATTATATCAATATTTTTTCAAAGGTACATAAACAATGGATTTTCAGTTTAAATCAATATCAATAGAAAAAGACCATGTTGGAGTAGTTTTTTGTGATTCAAAAAACAGATTAATTGGACATGGTAAGAAACTTGATCAAATTTCAAAAAAAGCTATTTCATCAGTTATTAATAATGATCTTTCTTTTCAAAAAAGAAAATCAAAATCATTCGACTATGCTATAGTTCATGCACCAAATAACCTTAAATTAGCTAAACTGTATGTATTTAAATTATCAGATTCCTCAAAATATTCATTTCGTGATTATCAGATTTTAGGTGGACATCTATTTTCTTTAATCTCTTTTTATCAAGAAGATAAAGTAGGCCTATATTTGGATGGGATTGTGTCGAAAGGCATTAGTGCAGTTAATGTTGCATCAGAAATAATCCTTGGCGCTTTATTGGCATCATATAAATTTGATAAGTATAAGACCGTTAATAAAAAAGAAAAGAAAACACTAAAAGTAAAAATTTATTCAGCCAATCATGCAAGAATTGAAAAAAATTATTCAAATGTAGTTGCGATTTCAGAAGGTGTAACTTTGACGAGAAATCTTGTAACAGAACCTCCTAATGTTATGACGCCACCAGAGATAGCAAAAAATGCCGCTTCATTAGAAAAATATGGAGTTGAAGTTACTATACTTGGGGAAAAAGAAATGACCAAACTTGGCATGGGCTCATTATTAAGTGTTGGTAGAGGTAGTGAGCATGAGTCAAAACTTGCTATTATGAGATGGTCAGGTCATAAAAATAAAAAAAAGAAACCAATTGCATTTGTAGGAAAGGGTGTCTCATTTGATACTGGCGGTGTTTCATTGAAACCAGCAAATGGTATGCAAGAGATGAAATATGATATGGGAGGTTCAGGCGTTGTAGTTGGTCTTATGAAAACTTTAGCGCTAAGAAAGGCGAAAGTTAATGCAATTGGTGTCGTTGGATTAGTTGAAAATCATATTGGTAATATGGCAACTCGACCAAGTGATGTTGTAACATCCTATTCTGGACAAACAATCGAGGTTTTAAATACTGATGCAGAAGGTAGACTTGTTCTCGCTGATGCTCTTTGGTATACCCAAGAGCAGTATAAACCCGAATTTATGGTAAATTTAGCAACATTGACTGGAGCAATAGTTGTCGCTCTTGGTAACGAATATGCTGGGCTATTTTCTAATAATGATAAATTAAGTAAGCAATTAGAGGATGCTGGTAAAATTGAGGATGAAAAATTATGGAGATTTCCTCTACATAAAAACTTTGATAAGATGATTAACTCACCAATTGCAGACATGCAGAACATTGGCACAGGTCATCCTGGATCTATAACAGCTGCGCAATTTTTGCAAAGATTTGTAAATAAAACTCCCTGGGCGCACTTAGACATAGCTGGAACTACGTGGACAAAATCACAGCTTCCAACTTCACCAAAGGGCTCCACGGCGTTTGGTGTGAAACTGTTGAATAGATTTGTTAATAAGTATTACGAAGGAAAATAAATATGGCTGTTGAAAGAACTTTTTCTATGATTAAGCCTGATGCCACGGAAAGAAATTTAGTTGGCGCCATAACTACAATGATAGAAGACAGTGGTTTAAGGATTATTGCCTCAAGGAGAACAAGAATGACCCAGGAAAAGGCTGCTGAATTTTATGGTGTTCATTCTGAAAGGCCTTTTTTCCAGAGCTTATGTGACTTTATGTGTTCTGGTCCAATCATAGTTCAAGTATTGGAAGGTGAGAATGCAGTTAAAAAAAATAGAGAAATTATGGGTGCTACAAATCCTGAAGATGCTGAGGAAGGTACTATAAGAAAAAAACATGCTGTATCTTTAGAAAAAAATTCTGTGCATGGTTCTGATAGTTTAGAAAATGCAGCTATTGAAATAGAACATTTTTTTTCGGAGAATGAAATTCATCCATAAAAGCTAACTTAAAAGCAACTCTATCGTTTTGGGGTAAATAATATGCTCTCTTTCAAGAACTTTTCTGCTTAATGTTTCAGGTGTATCACTAGGACTTATTAAGATCCTTTCTTGTGCAATTATTTTACCACCGTCTAATTCCTCTGTTACATAGTGAACGGTGCAGCCGCTATACTTCTCCCCAGCCTGAATAGCTCTTTCATGGGTGTTTAAACCCTTATAATCAGGCAGCAGTGAAGGGTGGATATTGATAATTTTATCTTTGAATTTATTTATAAATTTTTTTGAAAGTATTTTCATATAGCCAGCAAGACAGATAAGGCTTGGATCTTGTTGAACTATTTTACCAATTAAATCTTCTTCATATAATTTTTTATTAGAAAATTCTTTTTGTTCAACCACAAAATTCTTAATATGGTTTTTTTCTGCAATTTTTAATCCAAGTGCAGATCTATTGCTAGAGATCACTAATGATATTTTAGCTGGAAAATTTTTTTTATTAGCAGCAGATATTATTGATTCTAAGTTAGATCCACGTCCAGATATAAGAACTACGATATTCTTTTTCATGAATTTAGTTTGCCATGAAGTAATACAGATTTTTCTTTTACATTTTTTTTAATGTTAATTATTCCCAAAAGAGAAGAGGAAAAATTGTGCTTTTTTATTACACTTTGAATTTTTTTTATATTTCTTTTATCAGAAATTAATACCATTCCATAACCAGCATTAAATGTTTTAAGAAGTTCTCCTTGGTTTATTCCACATGAAATAAGCCACTTATATAGATTTCCCAAATCCCATTTATCAAGATCGATTTGAGCTTGAAACTTTTTATCTAAAATTCTTGGAAGATTTTCAATTATACCTCCACCAGTAATATGAGCACAGGATTTAATAAGATTTTTTTTATAAAGCTCTAAGATTAAATTTACATAAATTAATGTCGGTTCCAAGAGATAGTTTCCAATAGATTTTTTTTTATCAAAATCAAAATATTTTTTTAGAGATATCTTTTTATCTTTTATAATATTTCTTACTAAAGAGTAGCCGTTAGAATGTAAACCTGATGACTTGATACCAATTATTACATCACTTTTTTTAACCTTCAGTTTTTTAATATGCTTATTCTCTAAAATACCAACACTAAAACCTGCAATGTCATACTTTCCCTTTGAGTAAAATCCTGGCATTTCGGCTGTTTCACCACCTAAAAGCTCACAGCCAGCTTGATTACAACCTCTAAGAATACCCTTAATAACATCTGTGCTCTTTTTAAGATCTAGCTTTCCTGTTGCAATATAGTCTAGAAAGAAAAGAGGCTTTGCACCTGTTACAACAATATCATTGACACACATAGCTACGAGATCTATCCCAATAGTTTTATGGTTATTCATCTCGTTTGCTATTTCAAGTTTTGTACCAACTCCATCTGTAGCTGCTATCAAATAAGGACTATTTTTTAAGCTGTTAAGTTTAAAATATCCTGCAAAACCACCTATAACTGATGCTTTTGATGATTTATTCTTGTCACTTTTAATTGTTTTTTTGATGTTTTCGATGAATTTGTTACCCTTATTTATATCAACACCAGATTTACTATAAGTATATTTTGTCATGACTAATCTATATAAGAGCTTTAAGAAATTTACAATGAAAGGTCATAATATAATATACAGCGCCCTAATCTATACATTAATATTGATACCGATTACAGTATTAGCTGATTCTAGATATATTATAAAAGATATATTAATTGAGATTGATGATACTAATGTAACCGATATAAGAAATAATGCGATACTAAAAGCGCAATTAGAAGGCTATAAAAGGATGATACTACCAATAGTTCATCCAGATGATTACAATAAATTATTTTCAGTAGAAAATATAATAATTAATTCCTTAGTAAGTGGAGTGGAGTTAAAAGAAGAATTAATTCTTAAAAATAAATATAAAGCAAATTTTACGATAAATTTTAACCCATTAAAAGTAGAGGAGTTATTTAAAAAAAATCAAATTTTATACTCTGTAATCGAGTCAAAACCTATTTCTATAATACCAATACTTAAAATTGATTCAAATAAGCTAAACTTAGAAAATGTATGGTATAATTCTTGGATCGAAAATAATACTAGTGATGATCTTTTTAATTTTGATATCATCAAAAGATTAAATCTTAGCAATCCAACTTTATCTGTCGAAGACTTATTATCGCTAAATATTAATGATGAGCCATCAATTAAGAATTTGAATAATAATATATTTATTTGGGCAAATTTATATAACAAAGCAGATAGCCCAATAAAAATGAATATAATAATTAAAAGCATTTTTAATAAAAATGAGATTACGTTTACCAAGGAATTTGCATCTTTAGTAAACGAAGCTGAAAATGATTTTATTAATAGAACAGTAAAAACTTTACGCCAAGATCTATTTAACCTTTGGGTTCAAAATACTTCATCAATAGATGAAGTGAAACCTTATAAATTTAGATATTTAAGCAATGATCTCAAAACATGGACAATTATAGAGAATAAACTTTTGGACTTGGAGTCTGTAAAAGAATTAAGTATAGAATATTATGACTTAGATAATTTGCAGGGTACAATTTATTTTTCGGGAAATTTAGACAAGCTAAGTTTAATTATGAAAGAAACTGATATTTTATTTACTTACTTAGGTAAATATTCAGATATTTCACTTATAGAATAATGAGTCAGGTTCCAAATATTTTATCTTTAGTTAGAATGTTATTTGTTCCATTAATATTATGGTTAATTTTATCAAACTATTTTTTATTATCAGCTGTTGTTGTTGCTTTAGTTGGTTTAACGGATTATTTGGATGGTTATATTGCAAGAAGATACAATCATGAGAGCTTAGTAGGTTTTTATTTAGACTCTATTGCAGATAAGATGCTTATAGTAAGTATATATATGATACTAGGTTTTAAATTTTTGTTACCGCTTAATTTAATAATGTTAATTATATTTAGAGAGATACTTATACTGGGATCATATCTATTTGGTTTAGCCTTATCGATAAGGCATAATATTAGACCTATCTTTGTTAGCAAGCTAAATACTTGCGTTCAAATATTATTAATTATATTTGTCTGTTTATCATCAGTATTCCAAAATGAGTTAATTATTATTAATATTATAAAAAACTTATTTATTGTTATTGTTGCATTTACAACTATTGCTTCATCATTGATTTATATTATTGTATGGACAAAAGCAGTTAATAATTAAAAATATGAGTCAATTTATTTTCGATTTAGAAGTTGTAAAGAACTATAATGAACATGACTTCATCGTTAATACTACCAATAAGAAAGCTGTTGATCTTATTTCGTTATGGCCAGATTGGCATAATAAAGCGGCAATTTTATATGGTGAAAGTAAATCTGGAAAATCGCATCTAGGTAGTATTTGGTTAAAAAGATCACGTGCTAAGTTAATAGATATTCATGACAAAAGCTTTAAATATAATATTAATGATAAAAATAATTATCTAATTGATAACTTTTCATATATTCAACCTCAACAGGAAAACATTATCTTAGATATTTTTAATAAATGTTTATTTAATGATAATTATATTTTATTTCTA
>CACCCN010000005.1 GCA_902544525.1 uncultured Pelagibacteraceae bacterium
AAGGCCTGTTTTTACAGGCCTTTTTTTTAATCTTTTTTTCAAAATTAAATTGTATAAATTGCATTGAATAATGATAGTGTGCGAATTTATATGACAGAAATCTTTGATAAAGACACTCTTAAAAAATCATTTGGTTCGTTTGCTACTGGTGTTTGTGTTGCTACATCACATTCTGGTGGCTTTACAGTGAATTCTTTTTCATCTCTTAGTCTTGAGCCTCCACTGATGATATTTAATATTTATAAAACCGAAACTGATCATATTAGTTTTTTAAGTCTTAACCGTTTCATAATTAACTTCCTTGCATCTGATCAACAAGACGTATCAAATTTATTTGCCTCAAAAGATACTGATAAATTGTCAAAAGTTTCTCATTATAAAAATGAGAAAGATATGGCAATACTTTATGATACCCTTGGTCATTTAGAATTAAGTGTTTACCAACAAATCGATATTGCTGATCATGTTCTTGTAATCGGAAAGGTCGAAGACTTATCGATTAATAACGAAAAAGAGCCCCTCATTTATTTCAAAAGCAAATATCGCGAGATTAAATAAAAATCTATCGAATTAAACTGCTTTCAGGTCCATATTTATTTTGACCGTTATCGCTTTTGATACACCAAAATATAACTAAGTTTATATACCCAAAAAAAACAATTAAAGAGAGCCTGTCATAAAAAAAGCTAATTATATAAACAAAAATAAAAGCTAAATACCAATATCCAGAACGATTAGTGTCATGTAATCTTCTGATTCTAAGAGCAGTCAATGGTATGACAGTTAGAAAAAAAGAAATTATAAGTATAGGCCCAATATTAAACTCAATAGTCTGACTATCTATTAAAATTGAGAAAGATCGAACACTTAAACCTAGCAATTCATCAATCATAATAGCACCTAGCGTCAAAAGCTCAGCAAATAAGTAGTAATACCACAATTCAGATCTGGTCGCTCTTGATTGAAAATCAAAGCAGTTTGTAAAACCTTTTTTAATAGCTTCAATAAACATAGTAACTTTGGAATAATTTAAGTAATATTTTATTGATAATATAATATCATAAAATTTAATATATACTTCTAATTCTATGAATAAATCTATAAAAATTGGAGGTGCAAGTGGATTTTGGGGTGACTCAGTAATTGCTACACCTCAATTATTAAATGGAAATAAACTAGATTTTATTGTCTATGATTATTTAGCAGAAATAACCATGTCTATTATGGCTCGAGCTCGAGCAAAAGATTCTACAAAAGGTTACGCAGTAGATTTTGTATCAAGCGTATTAAAATTAAATTTAAAGCAAATTGCTAAACAAAAAATAAAAATTTTAAGCAATGCTGGAGGGGTAAATCCAGCGGCTTGTGCGGAAGCAATTAGAGAGCTTGTTAAGGAGCTAAACTTAGATCTAAACGTTTCAGTTGTTTTGGGAGATGACTTGATTGATAAAAAAGAGCAATTTTCCAAATTGCATATTAAGGAAATGTATTCAAATGACTTATTTCCTAAAGAGGAGAAAATAGCAAGTATAAATGCTTATCTTGGGGCATTTCCAATAGCAAAAGCTTTAAGTGAGGGGGCTGATATAGTTATAACAGGCAGAAGTGTTGATAGTGCTGTCACCCTAGGTGCATGCATATATGCATTTGGATGGAATGAAAATGATTACGATAAGCTTGCTGCTGGAAGTTTAGCGGGTCACATTATTGAATGTGGAACTCAAAGCACAGGAGGGAACTTCACTGATTGGGAATTAGTTTCTAAAGATCTTCACAAAATTGGTTATCCAATAGTTGAGGTTTCTGATAATGGAAGTTTTATATGCACAAAGTCAAAAGACACGGCTGGAATGGTAAGTTTTGGAACTGTAGCTGAACAGATGCTTTATGAGATAGGAGACCCTCAAGCATATATTTTACCAGATGTTATTTGCGACTTTTCTAGTGTTGTAATCGAAGAAATAGCAAAAGATACAGTTAAAGTTTTAGGAGCTAGAGGGTATCCAGCTCCAAACCAGTATAAGGTGTGTGCAACATATTCAGATGGTTTTAGAGCAGGACATGTCTGCTCCTTTGTAGGTATCGATGCGGCAAAAAAAGCACGTACTTTTGGTGAGGCTATATTTGAGCGTTCTAAAATGATCATGCGTATGATGAATATTGCGGATTTTGATGAGACAAGTATAGAAATCATTGGAGATAATAGTCAATACAGCAATAAATCTTCAAATGTAAATAATAGGGAAGTGGTATTGAAATTTGCATCTAAACATCAGGATATTCGAGCTGTTGGAATTATGTTAAAGGAATCTGTTGGATTGGGTCTTGCAACTCCTCCAGGCTTATCAGGATTTGTTGGTGGCAGACCTAAACCTTCACCAATAGTAAGATTGTTTTCATTTCTAATAGACAAAGATCAGATAAAAGTAACCATAGATAATGGTACTTCTCAGTATGAAATGAAAAGCTCATCATCAAAAGAATTTAATTTGAACAGCATAAAAAAACCATCAGCTCCTAATTTTGAAGATGCGACAGACAAACTTACCGATGTACCTCTTATTAGAGTTGCTTATGGACGAAGTGGAGATAAGGGCAATAAAGCTAACATAGGCATTATTGCTCGAGACCCCAAATTTTATCCAGCAATATGTAATTTTCTTGATGAAAAAGTAGTCAAAGATTGTTTTTCTAATTTTCTAGAGGGATCAGTTGAACGATATTTTTTACCTGGATCAAATTCGATCAACTTTATTTTAAATGATGTCTTGGGAGGAGGAGGGCCCGCAAGCCTAAGAAATGATCCTCAGGGTAAAGCTTATGCACAAATATTATTAGATCAAACAATACCAATTCCCGCAAAGCTGATTGATTAAAAAAATGAAAGTTATTGGTTATGAGTATAGGGGATAAGATCATATTAGCAGATGGTGAATTTCCAACTAATAGTTACGCAATTAAAGTACTACAAAATGCATCAATAATCATTTGCACTGATGGAAGTGCCAATAAATTATCAAAAATAAATAAAATACCAGACTTTATAATTGGAGATTTTGATTCAATTCAAAATAAAAATAATTTTTCAAGTGAAGTAAAAGTAGAGAATTTAGATCAACATAATAATGACTTAGAAAAAGCTATTGCATTTTTCTTAAAAAAATACCCCGGTGAAAAGTTAACAATCATTGGAGCTAATGGTTTAAGAGATGATCAAAATTTAGCTAGCCTTCTTATTTTAGATAAGTACTCAAAATATTTGAGTATTGTTATGTTATCAAATTATTTTAAGATATTTATTAATAAAGGCAAAAATATATATCCATGTAAACCAAAACAGACAATATCACTATTACCATTGAAAATAATTAACAATATTACAACTGAAGGACTAAAATTTAATCTGACAAAAGACAAGCTTACTCCTGATAGCTTGGGCATTAGCAATATTGCTCTTGAAAACCAATTTATGATTAATTCATCAGAAAATATCTTTGTGTTTGTAGAAATTTAATAGAATGAAATTCACTAATCATATCGCTATTATTGGATGTGGCATTGCGGGTCTGACTTTAGCTTGCGCTCTAAGAAAATTTAATATTGAGACAGTCATATTTGAGAGAAATGCGGAATTAAATGAATTTGGTGCCGGTATATCCTTATCCAAAAATGCTCTACAGATATTCGATCGTTTAAATATGCTTGAGAATATTAAGAGTAGTTCGTATCAACCTGATAAAGCAGTATGGCATTATAAAAAAAATAAATTTTATGAAATTTCCATTGATACTTTTACAGCAAGTAGGCAAAATTTAATAAGGGTACTTTATAATGAATATATTAAATTAGGTGGAGAAATTTTTTTTAATCATGAAGTTTCTAATATATTAAATGATGGTAAAACAATTGAATTCAAGGATCTCAAATCATATGTTATTAAGCATGTTGCAGCATGTGATGGAATAAAATCAAATATTAGAAAAATATCATTTTCAGGAACTAAGAATATTACTTATAGTGGATTTAATGCTTGGAGATTCTTAGGTAAAAATAAAAATAAAAACATCAATTTTCATTTAGACTCTAAATCTCATATTATTAATTATCCTATTGATGATAATTTAAATCAGAGTGTTGTAGCGATAATTAAGAATAAAACTTGGCATAATGAATCTTGGAAACAAGAAAGCACGATAGAAGAATTTTTAGATGTCTTCAAAAATCAAAGGGAATATTTAGAGCCAATGATCAATGATAATCAAAAAATTTTTAAATGGGGAATATTCGTAAGACCTTTTTTAAAAGAAATATATTGTGAGAATATGACTTTATTTGGCGATGCTGCTCATCCCATAGTTCCGTTTTTAGGTCAAGGTGGCTGTATGGCAATTGAGGACTCGTATACATTCGCTCTCCTTTTAAATAAGTTAGACATGAATATTCCAATGGTACAAAAAATTTATAGTAAATTAAGAATCCAAAGAAATAATAAGATTGCAAGAATGTCCTTACAACAAGCTAGGTTGAATCATATCGAAAATTATTATCTTGCATCATTACGAAATATAATAATGAAGAAATCTAATGTTATCTCTAGCAGAACTAATTATATATGGGAATATGATGCACATATTCAGGTTGAGCGAGAACTAAAAAACTATAGTTTTAACAAGACTACTAATATATAAATATTTTATGGTTGAATTGCCTAAAACAGAGAGAATAATTTTAGAGTTATCAAATAATTGGCTTACAATTTCCTTTAATCATCCAGAGACTAGAAATTCACTATCGCAGCAACTCACAGATGAAATCATTTTGTCACTTGAGTCAGTAAGGAATGAGTCTTCGATCAGAGGCATTACATTTAGAGGCGAGGGTGGAGTATTTTGTTCAGGCGGTGACTTGAAAAGCTTTAAGTTTGGATTGCAGGGTGGAGATAAAGATTTATCTGATGTTGAACGGATGAGTGAAAAAACTGGTGAGTTTTTTGAATTGATTAACAGTTTTCCTAAGCCCACTATTATGTTGGCTGAAGGTGCCGCTATGGCTGGGGGTCTAGGAATGTTATGTGCCGCTGATATTGTTGTTGTTACATCAGACTGTAAATTTGCACTCACAGAAACTACCTTAGGCATTGTGCCGGCTCAAATTGCTCCTTTAATTTTGAGCCGGGTTGGCTTATCTAAAGCTCGAAGATTAATGCTTACTGCTTCGAGATTCCATGGTAAAGAAGCGGGCGAATATGGGATTGCGGATTTTGTAACAGATAATTCCAATGAGTTAAGAACTGTTGAAAACGAAATTAAAAAAAATATTTATAAATGTGCACCCGGCGCCAATTCTATAACTAAAGAAATAGTCTTAGCCACAAGAAAGCTAGAAGGAGATGTACTTAGAAAATTTGCAGCAAAAGGGTTTGCAAAATCTATGATGAGTGATGAAGGCAAGGAGGGGATTGCAGCCTTTGTTGAAAAAAGAAAACCAAAATGGTCGGAATAAAAAATGTTAGAACAAGCAATCGATTTTAAAACTGAAAGTGATGATTTATTTCAGATTATTAAAACTTTAACTGATGAAGAACTCAAGCAAAAAACTGGCTTCAAAGAATGGACTATTAATAATATCATTGGTCATCTACATACATGGAACATAGCTGCAGATAGAAGTTTAACTAGCGATGAAGAGTTTGCAAACTATGTGTCTTTATTTAGTAAAGAGTATAGTAAGCGACAGAAAATGCGTGATTTTGAAGAGGCATTTCTTGAGGGTCGTAAAGGACATGATTTAATTAAACTCTGGCAGGGTTTTTATCCTGAGATGTCTGAACGATTTAAATCAGCTGAGCCGAAGAAAAGAGTAAAATGGGTAGGGCCGGATATGAGCGTTAAATCTTCAATAACAGCCCGCTTGATGGAAACTTGGGCGCACGGTCAGGCCATATATGATGTTCTGGGCATTGTTAGAAAAAATAAAGATCACATTAAGAATATTGCAGTCTTAGGAAATAACACATTTAAGTGGTGCTATACAGTTCATGGAAAAACAATTCCTTCAACTGTGCCACACTTAAGATTAATTTCTCCTTCAGGAGAACTATGGGAATTTAACGATAAGTCCGATGAAGAGCTTATTGAGGGAAGCGCTGATGAATTTTGTCAGGTTGTTACTCAAGTTAGAAATATCGCAGATGTAAATCTTAAAGTTAATGGAAAAATTGCTAAAGAGTGGATGTCTATTGCTCAATGTTTTGCTGGACCGCCGGAGCAACCCCCTGTGCCTGGAGCTAGATTTACAGCATTTAAATAGATGAACCTATTTTATAATCAGATAAGAGATGTGGAATTGAACTGTCGCAATCTTCAAGATCATCATAATTACCATTTTCTATTTCAATATTAAGCTCTTCAGCATCCAAAAGTTTATGTGCAAAGTCAACGTATGTTTTGCCTAATAGGTGTCTAAATTCGTGCTGGAATATGACAGCAGCCATACCATCAAGTTTTCCAGAAATTTTATTTAATTTTTCATCAAGTGCCTCATATGTAATTGTTTTATATGTTGCAACTTGACCACGGCATTGACCTTTGGCACTTAGACAGCCATGCCAAAAATTAGTTAGTTTTTTTGAAGCCGATTTAATTTTTGGATTAATAAAAATTTGTTTTTTAACATTCAATAAATCTTTATATCTTGCTTCAGAGTCTTCATGGTTCGACTCAATAATAAATATTTGTAAGTTAATACCTAGTTGGTTGGCCGCTATCCCAATACCATGTTCAGCGACCATTGTTTTATACATTATTTCTAAAAGATCTTTTATTAAGGGCGCATGAAAATCAGTCACAGGTAGACATTTTTGATAAAGACTATTTTGGTCTCGAGATGCATTACCAAACAATCCTTGAATAACTTGTGCCTGCTCTAATTCTTTGTGTTCTTTAATAAAATTGATTAAATCCATAGCCATAATAGTATATTTATCGTTATTTACTTGTGAGATGGATTGAAGTCAAGAAAAGCCATTAATGTAATTTCTTAAAGCATCATTTTCAGCTTCATACTTATGAATTATATGATTTACAACATCACCAATGGATACAATGCCTAAAAGTTTATTTTTATCAATTATTGGCATGTGTCTAATTTTTTTGTTTGTCATAGTTTCCATTAATTCAGAAACTGAAATCTTTAAATTGCATGAAATAATATTTGTACTCATGATACTTGTTATTGAGCTATCTAACTTAATACTTTTACTAGATAAATATCTAGAAATATCTCGTTCAGAAATGATTCCAATTACATCAGCTTTGCTATCTAAAACAGGCATTGCTCCGATATTATGCTTTGTCAATTTATTTGCTGCATCTAAGACTGTTGCCGAACCCTCAATTGTAAAGCATTCTCTTTGTGAGAGTGATTTTACTAACACACCTGCCATACTTAATTATAGCTAATTTATTCTAATAATCTAAAATTATATAAAAGTTAGTTAATTCAATAAGTTAATAAAATTTATGCAGATAGTGCTTTAAATCGATCGTTAATGATTTCCATCGCATCATTCATTATTTGATTTATTAATTCTTCACATGTCGGGATGTCATTAATCAAGCCTGCAACCATACCACAACTCCATGCTCCAGAATCCATAGTGCCTTCTTGCATAATTTTAGGATAAACACCTGCAACTTCATCCATGATATCTTGAATTTTTATATTTTCACCCAAATCTTTTTCTTTTTGTAAAATTTTATCTACAGCAGAGTTATTAAGAACACGCTCAGTATTTCTAAGTGGCCTCATAATGAGCTTAGTGTCTAATTCACTGGCTTCAATAATAGCATCTTTTACATTTTGGTGAACAGGTGCTTCTTTAGTTGCAATAAAACGTGTACCCATATTTATACCATCTGCTCCTAATGCAAGAGCTGCGACTAATTGTTGCCCATTACCAATACCGCCGGATGCTACAAAAGGTATTTTTAACTCTGCGGCCGCTCGAGGAAGCAAAATCATATTAGGAATGTCATCTTCACCAGGATGACCGCCACACTCAAATCCATCTACACTTGCAGCATCACATCCAATTTTTTCTGCCTTTAGAGAATGTCGAACCGAAGTACATTTATGTATAACTTTAATACCAGCTCCTTTAAGTTTTTCCATATACTTCTCTGGGCTTCTTCCAGCAGTTTCTACAATTCTAACACCACCATCAATAACCGCGTCTATATAACCAGGATAATCAGGCTCCACAAACATTGGCAAAAAAGTCAAATTTACCCCAAATGGCTTGTCAGTTAACTTATGGCATTTAGCAATTTCATTGCCTAAATCTTTAGGTGTCTTTTGGGTAAGGCCCGTAATTATGCCTAACCCACCTGCATTAGACACTGGGGCAGCCATTTCCGCAAAACCTACGTAATGCATACCACCTTGAATAATTGGGTGCTTAATATCAAAAAGTTCGGTAATTCGAGTTTTTAGCATCCGATTAGGATACATATTTAAGCTTAAATATCTAGTGAAATTATTGGATTTATCTCTTTTAATATATCGTATTGTTGATACCATAAATCATAGGGGAGGGATAAAATTAGGAGAAGTTTATGTCTTTGGATTATGGAAAAAAAATTTCAGATTTTTTAGAACTATATTACACTCTAGAGAGTGCCACCCCCTTTCAAAAATTTATGTACAGCACTAGACTTAGCTTTTGTATCTGCTTAGAGCTTGCTAAATCTCAGTACCTTGGAAATACCACTAGCTTTGAAAAGATTTGCAATCTAGTTCCAAAAAGTTTTGGTTCGAGAGCTACGATACAAAACATACTAAACATGGGACTTAAGAATTCATTTTTTATTAAAGTTCAATCTAAAATGGATAAAAGAGTTCAAGATATAAAAGTTAATGAAGAGCACCTTAAATATGTTGAGATTTGGATAAAGATGCATACAGGTATTTTCGATCCAGCAGTAACGGTTGAAAAAGAAAAAAAAGTTAGCTAACAGAGCTGGCAAACTTATTAAAAATTGTTAAAAATTAAGCTTTTTTTATTTCTTACATTTATTACTAATAAATAGTTTAACATTTTAGATGTTTAAAAATTATTGCGAGTGTTATTATTTGATATTAACTATTAATTTTAAGGGAGGAGATCAATATGTTTAAAACAGATGATCGTGTTACTCAAATATGCTTATTCTTAGCAGGATTAATTTTTATGATGTATGCGGGTCTAATGGCTTTCAATACTGGTTTTTTCATAGAAAGATATCCTACATTTGATAACGATGCGACCAACAGATACTTTATAGTCTGGTTCGGTCTTAACAATATAATGTTTTTATCAGGTATTTATTATATGGGATACAAAGGTCTTAATAGAGGTTTTTTTGTATTTACTGTTCCAGCACAAGTACTAACAGTAGTTTGGATAATTATGGCTCAAATGAGAACTGGTGGCGATAATTATACCGGATTAATTCTGGTAATTTTAAGTGTTGCTTTATTAATGATAGCACGTTTAAGAATGAATGAGCCGTTTTCATATGTTAAGGCTGATGTTGCTTGGGGTACAAGCGATAGTGTTGCAAGAGCTGCATTATATGGATCTTTAGCACTTCAATTAGTAATACTGGTTGGTTATTTTATGCAACCGAATGGCTTAATGGAAAATAATCCAAACTTGGAAGTTACTGAGGCAGGTAGTCATTTCGCTCTAGGGTTAACCTTTTTAAATGTCTCTGTTCTCATAGCATTATTATATCAGCTGCGTACAGGTTTTAATGGCGTTTTAATAACTATGGGTCTTGTTTGGCATATAATGTTTATATCAATTGTAATGGTAAATGTTGCAACCTCTCAGGGACTGGATAATGGCGATCCGCTGCTAGCATTAGCTATAACACTTGGATTTATATTTAGTGCAACAGCATTTTTTAGATTACAGAAATCATTTTAGGAGGAATTTATGATAAAAATAGAAGATAATGTTTCAATTGTTTTACTGTCTATCGCTTTAGTTTTTAATTTAATGTATGCATTTATGCATATCTTTGATCCTTTCGCGGTTTTATTTTTAGACGGAATATCTCAAAGCTTTAACGGTGAGATGACTGCTGATTTAGATGCCATGGTCAGTAATGTCGGTTGGTTTTTCATGATTTTTGCTATTGGTATTTTGATGACACTAATAGTTCCAAAAGAAGAAAGTGCTGTATTTTTGAGACTAATGGTTATTGCAACATTTATAACATCAATAAGAATGATTGCTTATTATATGGACGGCCAATTGGTCGATCCAGCGCCGATGGTTCTATCTATATTAGGCTTTATTGGCTTTTCTATAGTCCTAAGAAGACTGGGCTTAAATAAAGGAACTACCCTATAGATCAATTTTATGGCCTGCTTAATTAAAGTGGGCCATAAAGTTCAATTATACTTTCAATCCCTTTTTTCTATGTAATTTAATTGCGTAAAGTATTGTTTCATAAAGATTTAATAATTTTTTTGTTTATAAATTGATACGAATCGTGGTCAATAAACCAATTAAATAATTATTGGGGGTGAAAATATGTTTAATACACAAGATAACGTCATAAGAATTGGCATGTTTCTGATTGGACTAATGCTGCTTATGTATGGCGGTATGATGACTTTTAATCTGGAATTCTTTTTTTCCAGGTATCCAACTATAAATGCTGATCAAACCAACTCATTCTTTATAACCTGGACTGGAATAAACACATTAGCATTCTTAGCAGGTGTTTATTACATGGGATATAAAGGTCTGCAACAGGGTTTTTTTGTATTTATGATACCTCTTATCATTGGAAACATAATCTGGATTTATATGGCAATGTCAGCATCTGGTGGCGATAACTATACTGGCATGATCTCACAAATTGCTGCCTTAATAATTCTTTTAGTAGTACGTCAACGAGCTGGTTATAAATTTTCTTATCCTAAAGCAGCGACTGCCTGGGGAACTGATGACAAGACATCTGCTAATTTGCTATATCTCGGTGCTCTTTTAACAGTAATCGGAATTGTAATGTACTTTGTGGATCCATCGGCAGTATTAAGAGATACTGCTGGTTTAGAAGTTACTGCTCAGGGACAACACTATGCCCTTGGAATATTTGTTTTGACACCTATAGCAATACTCTTTGCGCTTGCTTATCAATGGCGTTGCGGTGTTCAAGGCGTGTTACTTTCTATGGGCGCTTTTTGGTCAGCAATAATGATTGCTATGATTTTCAATAATCTAGCAGCAACAGCACCAGGCACTGAGCCAAACATGCTTCTTGCAGGTTTCTTGATGGTGAATTGTATTATTAACCTTACAGTCTTTTTCAGACTCCAAGATAAATTTTAAGGAGAAAATTATGATAAAAATACAAGACAACGTATCAGTTACTATAATCAGCTTATTGTTACTTATAAGTACGTTCTATGGCTTCATGTTTGTATTGGATCCATTTGCAAATAGTTTTCTTGAGAGAACTGGACAAGAAGCTTCTGCAACGACCATTGAAATGATGGGTAATGTTGGATGGATATACTTGGCAATGGGTATTGGTTACATGATGGTGTTAATAGCGCCTACAGAACAATCAACCGTGTTTATACGCTTTATGGTTATTGGCTCGTTCATAACTCTAATTAGATTTATAGACTTATATGCAAATGCTGAAGGCGATGTTATATATGGACCACTTATAGCAACAGCATTAGTATTTATAGGCAATGCCTATGTCTACAATCGATTAAAAATGAAAGTTGGAGTATTTCTCTAGTTCTTTTTTAATAAAAAAAAATAAAACCCTCGTATTAATTTAAGTGCGGGGGTTTTTTTTATTTATTTTTTGAATTATATTTATTTTTATCGTTTCAAACACTTAATTTTTTATGGAAATTCTAAGAACACCAAGTAACAATTTTGAACAATTAAAAGATTACTCTTTTGATGAAAATTATATTGAATTCAAAACTCTACTCAATGATGAAGATAATAGTCCATTATTGAGGATGCATTATCTTGATGAAAATAAAGATAGTGATGATATTGTTTTATTATTGCATGGAGAGCCTACCTGGTCATATCTCTACAGACACATGATACCTATATTGGTTAAAGCGGGCAAACGTGTTATTGCACCTGATCTCATTGGTTTTGGTAAGTCAGATAAGTTACCTAAGAGAGAACAGTATACTTATGAAAGACATGTTGAGTGGACGCATAATATTATAAAAATATTAAATTTAGATAATATTACCTTATTTGGTCAAGACTGGGGAGGTCTGATCGGACTAAGGTTGGTAGCCAATCAACCAGAGTTATTCAAAGGCATGGTCTTAGCAAACACATCCTTGCCCATTGGTAAGGGCACAAGTGAAGGCTTTGAAGCCTGGAAAAAGTATAGCCAAGAAGTTGAAGTATTTGACAGTGGTAAAATAGTACAAAATGCTTCATTAAAAAAATTAACTGATGATGAAATTCATGCGTATAACGCACCGTTTCCAGATGATACTTATTTAGCATGTGCGAGACAATTTCCAACTTTAGTACCAATGAATCCAGATGATCCCAGTGTGAATGAGAATATAGCGGCATGGGAGATATTAAAGACTTTTGATAAACCGGTACTAACAATCTTTGGATCAAAAGATCGTGTCATGCTTGGTGCTGAAAAATTTTTTCAAAGTAAAATTCCCGGCACATCGAATATGAACCATCAGATAGTTGAAGCAGCTCATTTTATTCAAGAAGATCAACCTGAACTACTTGCTGAAAGCATAATAACTTTATACCAATAAGAAATGAAATGATTTGGCTAATTAATTTCTCTTGAAGCCAAAATTGACATCATTTTTTGAGCAGTTTCATGGCCAGCATTTTGATTTTGACCAGTAACAAATCGTTCTTCATCATCGACAACGGTTAAATTAGCAAACAAGTCTATCATTTTTGATTTGCTATCAAATATAACGCCAGCTTTTTTTAGTTCAGTCTCAGGATGTTGTGGTGTCATGGATATACCAAGTTGTTTCACTTGTTTATTCGTTACTGCAGTCATTTTTCTCCCAGCAATGAGTAATTTACCATCTTTATCTTTAGCATTAATAAACCCAAGTGGTCCATGACAAACGCCACCGATAATACTTCTGGCATGGTATGCTTCAGAAATTTTTGAACCTAGAGTTTCAGAATACCCTAAGTCATAAGCCGCACCCCAACCACCAGCAACTAATATCAAATCATAATTGGTAAAATCAACATCATCGATACATTGGGAATTTTTTAATTTTTCTAATGCATTACCATCTTTATGAAAGCGTTTGTCTAGTTTAGATTTAATAAAATAAAGCATAGTTTGTGGATCAATTGGTATTTCACCACCCTTTATACTTGCAAGATCAACTTCAACACCATTATCTAAAAACTCGTAATAGGGAATTGTAAGTTCAGAACTGGCAACGCCAGTTTTTTTGCCTTTAGTTTCACCTGGCTTATTTAAGGTGTTATGACTTGTTGTAACAATTAAAGCCTTTTTGCCATTAAAATCAAATTTTTCACCGTCATAATCAGGATGAAAACCAAGTGCTCGCATAAAATATGGTAGCAATAATGCGATAACAGCTAGAATTGCTATGATTGGAAAGCTGGTGAAGACTATTGTTAATAATTCCATATTTTTTTTGATATTTAATTTTTTTATTAATCAAGATACAGATTTGATTATAATAAATTCGTAAGTCTTGGAAAGATAAATGTATGAATAAAATAAAATTTTTTGCTCAAGAGGCATCTTATTATTCAGCTATTGTGAGACCAATGCTTCGCTATAAATGCATTCCATTTAAAGAAACAACATATGGCGGTAAAATATTTTCAAGATTTTTTGAGAAAAGTGGAAGTGTGCAACTGCCACAAATTGAAACCCCAGATGGCAAAGTAATTCAGGACTCCACAATTATCTGCGATTATCTTGAATCTAACTATCCAGAAAAATCTATGATGCCACAGACGCCAATCCAGCTCATGTTGGCAAAAATAATTCAAGAATTTTCAAATGATTTCATGATCTTGCCAGCAATGCATTATCGCTGGAATTTCAAAAGAACAAACTGGCGAATTTGTTATTATGAATTTGCCAAACTTGCTGTGCCTGATTATTTATTTTTTTTGCGCCCCTTCATAGCTATTAATATCACACCAAGAATTGAAATGGCTTATCGAAAAATGGGTGGACTTGATGAAGACTTTTTACCAGAAATTGAGCTGTGGTATTTAGATTTTTTAGAAAAATTAAATAACCATTTTTTACATCACCATTATTTATTTGGTGACAAGCCATCCATTGCCGACTGCGCGTTAATGGGTCCACTTTATGCCCACCTAGGAAGAGATGCTTATCCTAAAAAATTAATGAAAAAAGTAGCACCAAAAGTTTCTGAATGGGTTTTGCGAATGAACCTACCTGATAGAACTGACACTGATTTTATGCCTCGTGATATAATACCAGAAACATTAATTCCAGTTTTGGATATCATATTTAAGAGCCAAGGCCCAAAAACAAAAGCAGTAATTAAAAAAACGGATGAGTACATGAACTTGGTATCAGATAGGAATCAACTATTCAGACGTATGAGTGGTAAAATTGAATTTAAACTAGGTCAATATGTAGGCCTTAGACCTGCAGAAATACATGTGGCGTGGCTTCGGCAAAAAACTCTTCATGAATATGATCAATTAAGTGAAAATAATAAAAAATTGGTTAAGGAATTTTTAGCACTTCATGATTGGTTAGAGTTTTTTGATATACGTTTAAAGCAACCTATAAAACGCGTTAGAAATAAATACTATCATTACGATGCCGATGAGACTATCGTGGTACAACGAGATTTATATATTAATCAAGGAGCTTTTTCTGGTGGCGAAAAAGCAAGAAGAGAAAGTTTAGAAAACAAGCAATGCAAGTAGATTTATATTTTTCATTTCGCAGTCCTTATTCTTATTTAATTTTACCGCGAATGGTAAATCTACGGGATAAGTATAATGTTAATGTAAACTTTAAATTAGTTTATCCTTTGGCCATCAGAGAGCCAGAATTTTTCAAGGGTAAAAATTTATTTACCTATTTTTATATCAGATCAATTGATTATAAAAAACACGCTAAGTTGAATGGTATGAAATTTGTTGCACCTAAACCAGATCCAATCAATCAAAATATGCTCACTGGTAAAATTTCTAAACATCAACCTTATATATTTAAGTTATGTCACTTTTGCCAAGCTATAGAAAAATCTAAACAACTCGATTTTGCTTTGGAGGTTTCCAATCTTATCTTTGGAGGGTTTCAAGATTGGCACATGGATGAGCCGATATCAGCAGTTACTGCTAGATTAGGCCTTAATTTTAATGATATTGAACAGAGTAGGCAGCAAAATGATGATAAACTTAAAGATGAGATTTTACTTAACCAGAAGCAGCAATTAGAAGCTGGCCATCATGGTGTACCGTTAACAGTCTATAAAGACAAATTTTTCTTTGGTCAGGATCGATTTCATCATTTAATATCTGCATTAGAACAAGACGGCTTAATTTATAAATAATCAATGATAGAATTATATACATCACCAACACCCAATGGATACAAAACCTCAGTCGCTTTAGAGGAACTTGAAATTCCCTATAATGTGCATGCAATTGATTTACAAAAAGGGGACCAAAAAACTCCCGAGTTTTTAAAACTAAATCCCAATGGAAGAATACCAGTTATTGTCGATACTGAAGTAGATCTAACGATCATTGAGTCAGGTGCCCAACTAATTTATTTGGCTGAAAAGGCAGGGAAGCTTTTGCCAACAGATACTAAGGGGAGATCTTTAGTGATTCAGTGGCTAATGTTTCAAATGGGCGGTATTGGTCCTATGATGGGGCAGGCCAATGTATTTTTTAGATACTGGCCAGAAAAAATTCAACCTGCGATTGATCGTTATCAGAATGAAGGTCGTCGTTTATTTGAAGTATTAGATGGTCAACTTAAAGATCATGAATATTTAGCGGAAGACTTTAGTATTGCTGATATTGCAAACTGGTGTTGGGTTCGAACCTATGCTTGGTCTGGTATAAATGTTGATGGTTTAGATAATCTTAAGCGCTGGCGAGGACAAATTGCTGAACGTCCAGGATGTCAAAAAGGTGTAACCGTTCCAGTTGATATTATCAAAGCCATGCAAGCCAGATTAAAAGAAAATAATGATTTAGTTAAAACTGGTTCTACTATTGTTCAAAAATAAATTAGTAGGCATCCCCAAGATAACAAGCCCACACCAAATAATTTACTGAGTATATTGCCATAAGGAAAAACTTTTTCAGCTAATACGGCAATCGTAATAATTAGCACCCATAATAAGTTCATGACGCCATTAACGAATACCAACAGCATTAAAATCCAACAACAACCAATACAAAAAATACCATTAGACAAGCCAATCTTAACAATAGAGCCCATGCCATCAATTTTAGTTCCCATAATATAAGATAACGGGTTACGACATTTCTCAAGGCAAATATTTTTCAGACTTGTAAATTGATAGACCCCAGCACCAATTATCAAAATGCCAGCTATATCATTATTTTTAATCACACCCATCATGTCTACAATGTTGGCATTGTGTAATAAGTACTGCAACGTCACCGCTAGCAATGAAAATAAAATCCATAACAAGAAATATGTACTTGCTAGTATAACGAGCTCAGTTTTTTGATTATGCGTGGATGCCATATTTGCACGCATTTGATGAAATAGATATAAAAAATTAAAAGTAGTAGGCATCATCATTGCAAACATCATTACGATCCACATTAATGCCATCACTATAAGGTCATTTAAATTCCAATCACTATTCATCGGCATTGCTAAAATATTGAAAGTGTTTTGCATGCTGATGTCACTATCTTGCATACTTTTCATATCTTCTTTGTCCATAGCCATCGAATCCATATCCATCGATTCCTCGGTCATCGTACCCATATTCATTGTGTTCATGTCCATTGGCTGCATATACATGGAATTAAGATAAACCCATGACCCAATAATCATCAGTATGATTGGAATTATGACTATAAGATATTCTCTATCAAATTTTAGCATGATATTTATTAACAAAACTTTAACTACATATAAAGACTTATTACTAATATAATAAACTGAAATGAAATTAGAGTTAATAATTAGTAGTACAATCTAGCAATAGGAACATGGATACATTTCAACTATTCAGTTTTATGCATCTTGTAACAATTGCTATTGTTGTAAGTTTATCAATTTTTATTCCAGTTATTTGTAAAAATATATTCAGTCTACGTATAAATATACATATTTCATATATCATAGGCTCAATACTTATTATCCATGAATTAATAAAGCCATTTTATCGATACCAGTTTTATAACGACCCACTGATTGACATTATTCCTCTACACATGTGTCATCTAGCTTCAGTATCTATGGGGTTATTTTTTTTTACAAAGAAACATATTTTTTTTGAGATTGGATATTTCTGGGGTTTGACAGGTAATGTCATGGCAATCTTGACACCAGATTTAAATGTCTTTTTTGATTGGTTATATTTCACATACTATTTCGGTCACTTCATGCTTCTTTTTGCAATAATATTTACTTTATTTTGTCTAAATCATAATATTAATTTCAAGTCTGTAGTTAGGGTTGTATCGATAACCCTAGCTTTCTTACCTTTTATTTATTTATTAAATTTTATTTTGGGTAGTGAAGCAAATTACTGGTACTTAAATACAATACCAGAGGCAACTTCTTTGCTTTCTTACTTACCTAATCCGCCTTTAAATATAATTTTCCTAATACCTATTGGTCTATTCTGTATGCTTTGTGTCTACGCTCCCTATAGATATTTCAAGAAATAAACACAAAAACTTTTAGATTTTAGCTGTAAAGTTTTAATTTATTGTTGCTACCATAATTATAAAACAATACGATCTCTTTGATTATGGATGATAACAAAAAAGAACCTATTCAACCTGTCAGTGGTAAAATTGTACCAAGATATTCTGGTCCATCCACATTTGCTCGAATACCTGAGTTAAGAGATGTTGAAGAATGTGATGTTGCAATTGTTGGAGTACCATTTGACGCTGGAACCAGTTATAGGCCTGGCGCAAGATTTGGACCACAAGCTGTTCGCCAAGCCTCAAGACAATTACGAACAAATTATCATCCAAATTATGATGTTGAGCCCTTTAAAGTTCAACAAGTTGCAGATGCAGGCGATATAGCTTGTAATCCGTTTAATATTGATGAGGCGATAAAACAAATTGAAGATGGTGCTACTGAACTACTAAATAAGGTTGGTAGTATTTTAACAATTGGTGGTGATCATACCATTGCATTGCCACTATTACGTGCTATCAATAAAAAATGTGGTCAACCAGTCGCACTTGTCCACTTTGATGCCCATTTAGATACTTGGGATACTTATTTTGGTGCTCCATATACGCATGGCACTCCATTTAGACGGGCGCGTGAAGAAGGTTTATTCTTGGATGATGCTTCAATGCATGTTGGTATTCGGGGACCATTATACAGCAGAGATGATTTGAAAGATGATGAAGATCTAGGATTTAAAGTGATTCATTGTGATGATTTTCAGACTCAAAGTATTGAGCAGATTGTTCAAAGAATTAAAGATCGAGTGGGTGACAATCCATTGTATTTATCAATCGATATTGACGTGTTAGATCCCGCCCACGCCCCTGGTACCGGTACGCCTGAAATTGCTGGTATGAGCAGCAGAGAAATGCTTAATGTTTTAAGAGGCTTATCAGGGATGAATTTGGTCTCTGCCGATGTGGTTGAGGTAGCACCAGCCTATGATCACGCAGAATTGACCTCGACCGCGGCGGCAACAATCGTATATGAGCTCATAAACATAATTGCCAACCGAAAAAACTAGTTTTTATACTTTTCTTTCCTGCTAATTTAAAATAATAATAATAATCATTCTAAACTAGAATGAATCTAATGTAATATTAGCTTATGAATGAACTGATAGCCTCGATCATTGATAGAAGGACTATAATATTTGCCAATGAAGGTAGATTGCTAAAAAAATGCTTTTTAGCAGTATGCGTGCTGGCCCTCGCATTTCAACAAGGTCCTCTAGGAGAAGTAGTAAGAGCCTCAATGGTGGATGCCTATATTCAAGTTTCAGTTTTTGTAGGGTTTACATTATTTATTTTTATCGGTCTCGACTCGCTAACTAAGTTTAATACCGATAAGTTTTTAGAAAATTCAAAAAAATATCATGTAGCAATCGCATCATTACTCGGAGCATTGCCAGGTTGTGGTGGCGCAATCATAGTTGTTACACAGTATATTCAAGGTCGAATTAGTTTCGGATCATTGGTAGCAGTATTAACTGCTACGATGGGTGATGCCGCATTCTTATTATTAGCATCAGAACCAATGACGGGAGCTTTTATATTCTTGCTTGGTGGAACAGTTGGAATGATTTCTGGCTATATCGTCGATTTAATTCATTCAACAGACTATTTGCAAAATGAATCAAAAATTGATCTACAATTTGAAAAATTAGAAAAAACTTTTGTATCAAAATTCAATCTGTTTTGGTGTGTGATCTTTTTTCCAGGTTTTATTATTGGATTATTAGTAGCATTCCAAGTTGATGTTGATGCTATGTTGAACTTACCAAAAGAGTTGAGCTTAGTATTTATAATTGGATCTATTGGAGCATTTTTATCTATTTTTATGTGGGCTCTGAATCCATTAAGTGACTTTCAATGCTCAACCGATCGATCTCGTAATTATGTATCCAGAGTTATTGATACAACAAATTTTGTAACAACTTGGGTTATATGTGGATTTTTAATTTTTGAAATTTTCATGTTTTTTACAGCTATTGATATGAAAAGTGTCTTTAGTGTGTGGTTACCATTTGTACCGTTGATTGCAATTTTATTTGGATTTTTACCTGGCTGTGGACCACAAATAATCGTAACTACATTTTACCTTAATGGTTACATTCCCTTATCTGCAGAAATGGGTAATGCAATTTCAAATGATGGTGATGCTCTATTTCCAGCGATAGCTTTGGCACCTAAAGCAGCTATCGTAGCAACATTATACAGCGCTATTCCTGCGGTAATTGTTGCATATGGATACATGTATTTATTTGAGTAAATATCATTGATTATTAAAAAATAAGTTTCTTTTATTGCCTGAAGCAGATAGAAGATGCTCACATAATACTATTCCTTCAAATGAAATCAGAACTTAGAAATATTGCAATTATTGCCCACGTTGATCATGGGAAAACAACTTTAATTGACTCTATAATGAAACAAACAGGAATGTTTCGCGAAAATCAGCAAGTCGATGAGCGTTTAATGGATTCAGGTGATCTTGAAAAAGAACGTGGCATTACAATTTTAGCCAAACCCACCTCTATTTCTTATAACGATGTTAGAATAAACATAATTGATACCCCGGGTCACGCAGACTTTGGTGGTGAAGTTGAACGTGTCTTGCAAATGGCTGATGGTGTAATTCTTCTAACAGATGCAGCTGAAGGTCCTATGCCACAAACCAAATTTGTTCTTGGTAAAGCATTGGCTTTAGGTTTGAAACCTATCGTCATCATAAACAAAATTGATCGACCAGACGGCAGACCTACAGAAGTCGTTGATGAGGTCTTTGATTTATTTGTTGCATTAGATGCCAATGATGAACAACTAGATTTTCCAATATTATATGCAGCTGGTAGAGACGGATGGTGTGTTAAGGAATTAGAGGATGAAAGAGTGAATCTGTACCCGCTATTAGATTTGGTACTGGATCATGTAAAACCTCCAGAAGTAGATCATGATAAACCATTTGCGATGCTCGCAACTCTATTAGACTCCGATCCTTATTTGGGCAGGTGCCTTATTGGTCGTGTAGCACAAGGTCGGGCAAAAGTTAATGACACAGTCAAAGCCATTAACTTAGATGGAAGTAGTATTGAAAATGGTCGATTAACAAAATTATTAACTTTTAAAGGAACTGAACGCGTTATTGTTGATGAAGTGCATGCTGGAGATATTATTTGCATTGCTGGTTTAACCAAAGCTTCAGTGGCCGACACTATTTGTGAAACAAGTGTATCTGAACCTCTAGCTTCAACACCAATTGATCCACCTACCATGTCTGTAACCATTACTGTTAATGACTCACCTTTTGGTGGTCGGGAGGGTAAAAAAGTTACCTCAACTGTCATAAGAGAACGACTTTTAGCTGAGGCAGAAACTAATGTGGCTATTACATTTTCAGAAAATGATCAAAAAGATGCATTTGAAATCGGCGGCAGAGGAGAATTACAAATTGGTGTTTTAATAGAGACTATGAGACGTGAAGGGTATGAGCTTATTGTTTCAAGACCACGAGTTTTATATAAAAAAGATGATAATGGTAATCGGCTTGAACCAATTGAAGAAGTTATAATTGATGTCGATGAAGAATATGTGAGTGCAGTAGTTGATGGCATGAATCAGCGAAAAGGTTCAATGATTGATATGCGAGCAGCAGGCGCTGGTAAAACTCGAATTATTTTTCACGCCCCATCAAGAGGACTTATTGGCTACCAAAATAAGTTTCTTACTGAAACACGCGGTACTGGGGTGATGAACAGAATTTTCAGTTCATATGATTTATATAAAGGTGACGTTGCCGGCAGGAAAAATGGTGCATTAATTTCAACAGATACAGGTACCGCCGTTGCTTATGCAATTTTTAATCTTCAAGATCGTGGTACTATGTTTATTTCACATCAAACACCTGTATATCAGGGCATGATTGTTGGTGAACATACTCGAGACAATGATTTAGAAATAAATGTTTTAAAAGGCAAACAATTAACAAATGTCAGGGCCTCTGGTACAGACGAGGCTATAAAACTTGTTACACCAAGGGTAATGTCATTAGAACAAATGATGGCTTATATAAATGAAGATGAACTATTAGAAGTTACGCCAAGCAGCTTAAGATTAAGAAAAAAATTTCTTGATCCAATCGAGCGGAAAAGACAAAAAAAATCATCATAGAAGAATGGAACTTATAATTTCAACTGAGACTTTTATTTTTCTATTTTTAATAGCGATAACAGCAGGCATTGTAGATACTTTGGCAGGTGTGGGTGGCTTAATTGTTTTACCAGCATTAATTCTATCTGGGTTACCGCCATTGACTGCCTTAGGGACTAATAAAGCACAGTCTTTCGCAGGAACTGGAACTGCAACCTACATGATGACTGTATATAAAAAAATAACTATTAAACAAATGCAACCACTGATGGTTACAGCATTTATTGGCTCATTCACAGGCACAGTTTTAGTTCATTTTATTGATAATCAATCACTTTCCATAATTATACCAATAGTTCTAATAATAATTGTTACTTACTTCGTATTCTCTCCTCGTATGAAAGAGATCTCGAGTGAGGCAAGAATTTCTGACACCTTATACAAATTTACACTGGCACCAATTATAGGGCTTTACGATGGTATGTTTGGACCTGGCACCGGTTCTTTCTTTACAGTTAGCGGCGTTGCTTTAAGAGGTAAAAATTTAATTGATGCTACGGCCAACGCAAAAGCATTAAATTTTGCCACAAATTTAGCTGCTTTAATTGTTTTTTTGTACATTGGTGAAGTTATTATATCAATTGGCATAGTAATGATCATTGGACAGTTTATTGGAGCGCGAATTGGTTCAAAATTCCTAATCAATATCAATCCAGTTTATCTTCGATATTTTGTAATTGTGCTTTGTCTAATAATGCTATTTCGATATTTTAATACGTTTTAAAATTTAAAACGAAATTCTTCTGATCTTCAGTCTCTATTGATCCAGGCCTAGCCGATCTGATTATGTTAATTGCATCATTTGGTGAAATACCAAATTTAGTTAGAATTAAAGCCGATAATAAACCTGTTCTCCCTAATCCAGCCATACAATGTATGAGTATATTTTTGTTATTACATAAATCTGTAAAGACTTCATCAAGTAGGGCATTTAAGTCATCATATTGATCTAATGGCGGGACACTGAAGTTTATGATAGCAAATTTTGTATATTTAATATTAATTTTGGTTAGGCTATTAAATAAATAATTCAAATTTAGCTCGTTATTCTGAGTTAGGCTTACCAGCCTATAAATCTCCAAACTCTCGATTAACCTTATATCTTCATCAAGATCCTTTCCAATACCAGGACAGCTCGATAAGTATAGTTTCCCATATCTACCTTTTTGAAAGACAGTTTCATCAATATTAATACAGGAATAATCCAACATAAATATTTTGTATTGATTTGTTTTTTTTTATTATGCAAATAATTGAAGCAAAAATACACTAATAAATAATATTAGTACTACTTGCATATGTAACATTTATGCATTTGTTGTAACAAATGATTAATATTTTTTCTGTAAAATAGAAATAATGATTCTTTTTTTATATCTATGTCTACTAACAACGTAATTCCTTTACTAAAATATAGAACAATTTTTATTTCTGATTTTCATTTAGGCTCTAAAGGATGTCAGTCCTCAATGCTTTTAGATTTTTTAAGAAATACAAGATCAGATTATCTATATCTCGTTGGAGACATTATTGATGGCTGGAGATTAAAAAATAAATGGTTTTGGCCACAAGAACATAATGATGTTGTTCAGAAAATTCTTAGAAAAGCAAGGCATGGTACAAAAGTATATTACGTTTCTGGAAATCATGATGAGTTAGTCAGAAAATTCGTACCCATAAACCTGGGTGAAGTAAATATTGTAAATGAAGTTATACATATTACAGCAGATAATAAAAAATTATTAATACTTCATGGTGATAAATTTGATGCAATCATAAGAGTTGCTCCATGGTTAGCTCATTTGGGTGACTATGCTTATGACTTTGCACTTTGGATAAATGTTACACTCAATAAAATAAGAAAAGCGCTTGGTTATAAATATTGGTCATTATCAAAATTCTTAAAATTAAAAGTCAAAAAAGCTGTGTCATATATTAATAGGTATGAAGAAGTTGTAGCAAATTATGCATTTAAAAAAAATATGAATGGTGTGGTTTGTGGACACATTCATCACGCATCAGATAGGATAATTGGTGATGTCCATTATTATAATGATGGTGATTGGGTGGAAAATTGCTCTGCTTTAGTTGAACATTTTGATGGCAAGCTAGAACTGATATATTGGAAAGATATTATAGAGACATATGAGGGCTCTCAATTATCATCTCCAACTTATTCAACCAATAGTACTAATTCATTTTGAAAATATTAATAGCAACTGACGCTTGGGCCCCTCAGACTAACGGAGTAGTCAGAACATATGAAACTCTTGGTAAATACCTAATATTAGAAGATCATGATCTATTTTTCATTACGCCCAATATGTTTTTTACAATTCCATTGATTACATATCCTGAAATTAAATTAGCGATTAATGCCTGGTTCAGTGTTGGAAAAAAAATCAGAAATTTCAATCCCGATATAATTCATATAGCTACAGAAGGGCCAATAGGTCTAGCAACGCGAAATTATTGCACAAGACATAAACTCCCGTTTACAACTGCTTATTGTACTAAATTTCCTGAGTACATTTTTGAGCGATTCAGAGTCCCACTTTCTTTTACTTATAAAATCATCAAATGGTTTCATAAAAACTCTTATAATATTCTTGTAACTACGGAAACAATAAGAAATGAGTTAAAAGTTCGTGGAATAACTAATACTTCTGAGTGGACGCGAGGCGTTGATCTTAGACAATTTAATCATGAATCTAAGATAGACCTTAAATTTAAGAAGCCTATTTATCTCTACGTTGGACGAGTTTCTGTTGAAAAATCAATTGATGATTTTTTAGATCTCGAACTTGATGGAACAAAGTTGGTTGTTGGTGATGGGCCTTATAGAAAAAAACTTGAAAAAAAATACAAAAAAAATTCTGTATTTGTTGGTGCAAAATTTGGTAAAGAATTAGCATCTTATTATGCATCATCTGACGTTTTCGTTTTTCCATCTAAATCTGATACATTTGGCATGGTTATGATAGAGGCATTAGCATGTGGAATACCAGTTGCAGCATATCCAGTACCAGGACCATTAGATATTTTTAATAATTCAGATATTAATGTACTTGATAAAAATCTTGAAATATCAATTTCTAGAGCTCTTCAAATAGACTCTAAAAAATGTATAGATCATGCTAAGAAATTCACTTGGGAAAATTGTGCAAAGCAGTTTATGACATCACAAAAAAAAATTGAGTATCAACAGTAAGCTGCTACAAGTCTTTAGGTTTTATAAAGTTAATAAGTTCGCAGTCATCTTTTTTTGAATCGTGCCAATTATCTGAATTTAATTTTAATATTGCAAGTGAACACGTTGGATACTTGAGTGAGACTTCATTTTTAAATCTCATCTTCTTAGAATTTTCAGATAATTCTAATGTTAATTTTCTGATCGTAGGCTCATGATTTACAATTAGTAGATGATTAAACTTATTATCTGTGTTTATTATTCTTTCCTTAAGTAACTTTGAGTCACACAAATAGATAGTTTTATCAATAGAAATTAAAACCTTTGGGTATAGCTTTCTTTTAAAAATTAGTTCGTATGTGCTTATTGTTCTTTGTGAAGAAGAAACATAAGCAATTTCTGGAATTATTTTGTTTTGTGAAATAAATGTTTCAATTTTATGACAAGCTTTAATTCCTCGATCAGACAATGGTCTATCATGGTCTTTTAGTAATGGGTTGGTCCAACTTGATTTAGCATGACGCAACAGGTATATATATTTCATTCTTAATAAGATCATGAATATAAAAAAAGCGTCAAGAAAATTACCACAAAATAAATTCATTAATCGTGAATTGTCATGGTTACTTTTTAATAAGAGAGTTTTATTTGAAGCTAATAACGAAAAAAATCCATTATTGGAACGTTTGAGATTCTTATCTATCTCGGCAAGTAACTTAGATGAGTTCTATATGGTTCGAATTGCAAGTTTATTAGATCAGAAAACTGCAAATCCTAATAAATTAAGTCCAGATGGCTTAAACGCAGATGGTCAGATGAAGGGCGCTTATAACTTATGTTTATCTATTTTTAAGGAGCAAGAGAAAATCACCAATATTTTACTATCTAAACTTGAAAAAGAAAAAATAATATTCTCATCCCCCTGGAAATTAAATTCTAACAATAAGATAAAACTTAAAAAAAACTTCTTAGAAAATGTTCTACCTCTACTAACCCCAATATCGATAGATCCTGTGCATCCATTTCCATTTATCCCAAATGAATCTACTTGCCTGCACATGACATTACAGCTGTTAAAATCAAAAAAACAAATGAGTTCAGTTATTATTTTGCCCAAAAGTGTAGATCGTTTTGTTAAATTAAAAATTAGATCAAAAATATATATTCTACTTATTGAGGATGTTATTAAGTTCTTTTATAAAAATCTTTTTTCTGATTACAGACTTATAGATTTTTCTTCATTTAGATTAATACGTGACAGTGATATCGATTATGATGATGATTTAGAGGATGTAGTTGCATATTTTAAAGAAGCGTTTAACAAAAGAAAAAGAGGAGAAGTTGTTCGACTTGAATTATTAAAATCAATTTCTCCTAATCATTTTAATTTTATAAAAAAAAATATCTTCTTGAATGATGCGCACATAATATATTTCAAGAAAATATACGGTATTCAAAGCTTCTCTGAAATTGTTGATTTAGATTTCAGTAAACTCAAATTTAAAAAATTTAATTCACGACCTGTTGAACGACTAAGACAATTTAATAATAATTGTTTTGAAGCTGTAAGATCTAAGGATTTTGTTGTTCATCATCCATATGAAACATTTGATGTTGTTGTTGATTTTCTAGATCAAGCTGCGAATGACACAAAGGTTGTCGCTATAAAGCAAACGATATATCGAACGACTATGGATAGCCCTATCATTAAAGCTTTAATAAAAGCTGCAGAAAAAGGCAAAAGTGTAACTGCAGTGGTTGAGATCAAGGCACGATTCGATGAAGAAGCGAATCTAGCTTTTGCATCTCAGATGGAAAAGTCAGGTGTTCAAATTGTATATGGATTCGCAAACTTAAAGACACATTCCAAAGCAAGTCTTATTATTAGAAAAGAATTTGGCAAACTAAGATCATATGCTCACGTAGGTACTGGCAATTATCACCCTATAAATGCAAAAATTTATGAGGATTTATCTTTATTTACAGCAAATGAAAAGATCTGCAGGGATATAGAGAAAGTGTTTAATTATGTTACTGGTTATGCCAAACCAGATTCTCTAAATTATTTAATTTTATCTCCAATAAATTTAAGAAGTCACCTGAATCACTTAATTGATCGTGAAATTAAGGCGGCAAAAAAAGGTAAACCTGCAAGCATGTGGATGAAGATGAACTCACTTGTTGATCCACAAATGATCTATAAATTATACGATGCTTCAAATGCCGGGGTATCAATTAAATTGTTCATAAGGGGAATATGTTGCTTAATACCTGGGACGCCTAATTTATCTGAGAATATTGAGGTTAGAAGTATTGTTGGTCGGTACCTTGAACATGCAAGAATCTTCTGTTTTGCTAACGAATCGAATATACCTAGTCGTAATAATATTGTTTATATCGGGTCTGCTGATCTTATGCCTCGAAATCTTGACAGAAGAGTCGAAACATTGACGCCAATTATTAATCAAACTGTTCATGAGCAAATTCTATCTCAAATTATGGTTGCAAATTATCTTGATAATCAGCATTCGTGGGTAATGAATAGTGATGGTTCTTATGCAAAAATTTCATGCAATAAAAAATCGAGAGTTTTTAGTGCGCATGATTATTTTATGATGAATCCAAGCCTTTCAGGGAGAGGTAAAATTAAGGGTGCAAAAAAACCAAAAAAGCTCTTGGCATTATTAGATAATGTATAACCTTTCTATTCCAAAGAAAAAATTATTTGAAAAAGACACTCGTGTAGGCATTGTTGACATTGGCTCTGATACAATTCGTTTTCAAATTTTTGAAAATTTTAAAAATAATCAAATTCCTATTTTCAATAAAAAGATATCATGTGGCCTTGGAAAAGACCTAGCTTCAACTAATGAATTAAATAAAAACTCAATCAAAAAAGCAATCAATGCTCTAAAATATATTTCTGACATTTTAAAAGCCTCTGCTATCAATGATGTTCATGTCATTGCAACAGAAGCTGTTCGAGTTGCTAATAATAGTTCTGTTTTTAAATTGCAGGCTGAAAGCATATTAAATACTAGCTTAAACGTCTTAAGTGGAAAAGATGAGGCTAAATACTCTGGGCTAGGTGCTATAGTTGGGATTAAAAAATCTAAAGGCATTGTAGCTGATCTTGGTGGAGGAAGCTTAGAACTTGCTGAAGTAAAAAAAAAGCGGATTTTAAACACGACTTCAATGTCTTTTGGTGTTCACAGGGCAATAAGTAAAAATAAAAATATTTATAAAGATTTTGATAAAGAATTAGAATCAATCGATTGGTTTTCAGAGAACAATTTCAAAAGACTTATATTAACAGGGGGAACATGGAGATCTCTAGTTAAGATTTATTTTGTTAAATATGATTATCCATTGAATGTCATTCATCATTTTAAGCCAAACTTTAAATTATTTATAGAGATGCTAGAGGAAGTATCTAACTATAAACAAAAGGAACTTAAGCAGATTTCATATATTACTAAGGATAAAACTCCCTATATTAAATATGCTTCTTATGTTGCTTTAAAAATTATCCAAAAAAGCAAATCTAGAGAAATCGTGATATCTTACACTGCTTTAAGAGAAGGATATTTATCAAATATATATAATATAAATAATAAATTTGATCCGCTAATCCATGAGTCAAATAAGCTATCAAAGTTACATAATGATCTTGAATATAGCTATATTAATCATGCAGCAATTTATGATTTCTGCCTTTCATTTTTTAAAAATCATCCTTATGTTTCTCGCAGACTGCTAAAATCTTCAATTAACTTAACTTCAATTGGGGCCAGTATAGATAAAGATGAAAGAGCACAATTTGCATTTAATCAGATATTAAAAATGGAATTACTTAAATTTAGTCATTCAGATAGAATAAAACTTGCAACTGCTATTCATTTTTTTCACGATAATTATAAGCGGGATGGAATAAAAAAATATAAACATTTAATTAATAAAAACTCTTTTTATTCAATGATTGCTTTAGGTATATTTAACAAAATCTCAATTGATATTGGGCTGTTAACAAATTTTAATTATCAGAACTTTGAAATATATATAAAAGATCATAATATCATATTTAAAATTCCGAAACTGTACTCAGATCTGTTAAAATCAAAAACAAAGAAATCATTCGATACTTTGTCTAAAGTTTTAAAAATGCAGCAGAAAATAGTTTTAATTTAATTAATGGATTTAGATCAACAAATTAATTTGTTTTTCAATTTCATTGACGATTCAATAATAGTAATTGACCAATCCCAAAAAATTAAATTTCAAAATAAAGAATCAATAGCTTTATTTAAAAATGATTTTACAAATCAGCATATCACAAACCTTATAAGAGCTCCTCAATTTTTAGATACACTTGAAAAATCAATTAATGAAAAAATTCCATATACTTTGGAGTTATTAATAGATCCTGCTAGTCAAGATATTTCTCAAACTAATATTTTCTTAAGTGTTTCGATATATCCAAGTAAAGATATGAATCTAATTATTATGAAAAATAAAACTGATGTTAAAAATTTAGAGATTGTTCGCTCTTCATTTATTGCAAATGTTAGCCATGAGATGAGAACACCTCTCGCTGCAATTATTGGTTTCCTTGAAACTATTTCTTCGTCTGCAAAAGATGACATTGAGGCGACTAAAAAATTTTTGTCAATTATTGAAAAAGAAGCACTCAGAATGAAGCGGTTATTGGATGATCTTTTAATAATTACTAAAATTGAGTCTGACGAGCACGTTCACCCAACTAAAAAAGTTGATCTACTGCACACCCTTGAAATAGTTGAGAATAACTTTGAACAATCACTCAAAAAAAACAATATCTCTATTGAAAAAGTTTATGATGATGAAAATCTTTATGTATTAGGTAATCAGGATGAATTAATTCAAGTTTTCTCAAATATTATTGAAAACTCTATAAAGTATGCAAATGAAAATTCAAAAATTAGAATTCAATTAAGAATACTTGAAGATAAAGATATTGATAATTCAGTAAATAGACTTTTTTCATACAAGTATGCAATTATACAACTTATAGATGAAAGTCAGGGAATACCTAAAAAACATTTACATCGATTAACAGAGCGATTCTATAGAGTTGATGAAGGGCGATCGAAAGCTAAAGGTGGAACTGGACTTGGTTTAACAATAGTGAAACATATTTTGAACAAGCATCGTGGGAGTCTCAATATTGAAAGTGAAATTAACAAAGGTAGTATATTTACAATTAAAATACCTGTAGCGCCAATTACATAAATAAGATGATTAGCTATTTTTTATTTGATTTAATAATATTCAAACAATTATTTCATTAAAAAATGAGGAAAAAAGGGATATTCAAGCCATTATAAGTTTTGATTGTCATAAAATTGTAATATTTATGTGACAAATAGTTAACATAAAAAAAGTATTTTGAAGACGTTTTAATTATAACTAGGAGATACTAATGAGATTAATTAAAGTTTTAATTCTCACAGCTTTTGTATCATCATTTTTTTCAGTAAGTTCTTTTGCTAGAGATACTATTAAAATTGTTGGTTCATCAACTGTATACCCATACGCAACAGTTGTTGCTGAGCGTTTTGGCAAATCAGGCTTTAACACGCCTGTAATCGAAAGTACTGGAACCGGTGGTGGAATGAAATTATTCTGCGCTGGCGTTGGTACTGATCATCCTGATGTTACGAATGCTTCTCGTAAAATCAAAAGCAAAGAAGTTGCATTATGTGAAAGTAATGGCGTTACAGACATCATTGAAATCGTAATCGGAAATGATGGATTAACTCTAGCACATAGTTTAGATGCAAATGATGCAGACTTTACACAAGAACAATTATATCTTGCTATTGCTGCTATGGTACCAAGTCCAGGAAATTTTAATGTTAAATTAATTGAAAATCCTTACGAAAAATGGAGTGACATTGACCCATCTCTTCCTGATCATAAGATCGAAATCTTAGTAGCACCACCAACATCTGGTACACGTGACGCTTGGAATTCGCTTATTATGAAAAAAGGCTGTAAAGCCGCAGGCGCCTATAAGTTATGGGAAGATGCAGGAGAAAAAGCTAAAAAGAAATGTGCCGTTGTTAGAGAAGATGGTAGAGTTATTGAAGCTGGTGAAAATGATACTTTAATTGTTCAGAAATTAGCTGAGGATCCAGAAAGATTTGGATACTTTGGTTACAGTTATCTGCTAGCAAATGAAGATAAGATTAAATCAGCTGCAATAACTGGAATCCTTCCAACACTTGCAGGAATACAAGATTACTCTTATCCAATCGCTAGACCTCTACAATTTTATGTAAAAAAAGCTCATATTGGAGTTGTTCCAGGAATTGAAGAGTTCTTAGCTGCTTTCACAAGCGAAAATGCAATGGGAGAAGACGGATATTTAACTGATATTGGTCTTGTTGCTTTATCTGATGGTGATGCATCAGATATACGAGCTCGTGTTGCTAACTTGGAAGTAATAGAATAGTTTTAATTAATAATTAATTTTATTAATTAATTCTTGTCAAGGTGGGTTAGATGCCCACCTTGATAAACAATTTTTGGAGTAATGTTTTTTTATGGGCCTTTTTTTAATTCTATTGATTTTAACAATTGGCGCATTTGGATTTTTTATTGGTCGACTTAAAGCAATTAAATTAAGATCAGCTTCACAAAAAAAAATTACTTCTTTAAATCATTATTATGGATATTACATAGCTATATTTGCTATTGTTCCTTCTTTATTGGTTTTTTTGGCTATCACAGCATTCCAAGGTTATATAGTTGAAGTTTATGTCTTAAGTGACTTTATAGATCTTAATCCTAATCTTCTAGCATCGGATAAAAACTTATTACTGGCTCAAATTATCAACACTTCAGAAGGAATTAAGCTTTTTGATGAAATAAGTCCGTTAATAACAGATGCAGTTGATAAATATATCTATATTGAAGAATTAATTGATACTTTGACATATGTTATCGTGTTATCTGTTGCAGGTTTACTCTCATTATTTGCTTACGTAAAAATAAAATCAAACTTAGATTCAAGAAAATTTGTTGAGTCTTTTTTATTAATTCTATTTTTCACATGTTCGTTAGTAGCAATCATGACAACTGTAGGGATTATATTTTCATTACTTTATGAAACTTTAAAATTCTTTTCACAAGTTCCAATTACCGACTTCTTATTTGGTCTTAATTGGTCTCCTCAAAGAGTGTTTGTTAGAGATAGTGGAGATCTTGATACAAGAGATTTACAAAATGCATTTGGAGCATTACCATTATTTGCAGGAACATTTTTAATTGCATTTATAGCCATGTGTGTTGCAATCCCCGTTGGCCTTATGACAGCAATATATCTTGCTGAATATGCTTCACCGAACTTGAGAGATTGGGCTAAGCCTATTATAGAAATTCTTGCAGGGATACCAACTGTTGTTTATGGTTTTTTTGCAGCTTTGACTGTTGCTCCTATAGTTCGTGATCTTGGTCAAAATGCTGGTTTTACTGTTTCTTCAGAAAGTGCTTTAGCCGCAGGATTTGTAATGGGTATCATGATAATACCATTTGTCTCCTCATTATCAGATGATGTTATTAATTCTGTTCCTCAGAGCTTAAGAGAAGGTTCTTATGCTATGGGAGCAACTAAAAGTGAGACTATAAGAAAAGTTTTATTACCCGCTGCATTGCCTGGAATTGTTGGTTCTTTCCTATTAGCGGTATCAAGAGCAATTGGAGAGACTATGATAGTTGTAATGGCAGCAGGACTAGCAGCTAAATTAACAGCCAATCCATTTGATGCAGCCACAACAATTACAACTCAAATTGTTGTTATATTAATTGGTGACCAAGAATTTGATAGTCCTAAAACTCAAGCTGCTTTTGCCCTAGGATTAACATTGTTTATTGTAACACTACTTCTCAATTTCATTGCTCTTCAAGTAGTCAAAAAATACACAGAAAGATATGATTGATTATGTTTGATGTTAGTGCAAATTTAAAGAAACGATTGAAATCAGAACGCCGGTTTCAGATATTATGTATTACTGCTATTTCATTTGCATTGATTTTTGTATTAATTTTATTCTTAAATATTTTTTCATCTGGTTATTCCGCTTTTTATAAAACGACAATAGCTATTGAAGTAGATTATTCACAAGTTATAGAAGATACTTCGCAATTTGCCACTATGTCAGATGATGAGATTAATAAGTTGGATCTATTTAGATTCTCAAAAAAATCAATTTACAGTCTGTTCCCAGACATTGAAGATAGAAAAGAGAAGAAGTTATTAATAAGAATATTCAGTATTGAATATGAAGATGAAATTAAACAATTCCTAATAAAGAATAAAGAAAATATAAATAAAATTGAAACTGTTTATCTGACTGCATCAGACGATGTTGATCAAGTTAGAAAAGGTAATTATCCTCGTGATTTACCAGAAGAGCGAAGAAGAATAAAAGATATACAATTAGAATATTATGATATTTTAGAAAACAATGGCCGTGTTAAATATGTGTTTAACATTCCTTTTTTAACCAGGGGAGACTCAAGAGAACCTGAATTAGCTGGCGTTGGTGGATCAATAGTAGGATCATTTTTAACAATTATCACAGTTCTAATCTTATCTTTCCCGATTGGAATATTAGCAGCAGTCTATTTACAAGAATTTGCTAGAAGTAATCGTTTTACAGATTTTATCGAAATTAATATTAATAATTTAGCAGCTGTACCTTCGATTGTATTTGGATTATTGGGTCTAGGCATAATTTTAAATGTATTTGGCCTACCAAGATCTACGCCATTAGTTGGTGGGATTGTTTTATCACTCATGACATTGCCAACAATAATTATTGCAACAAGAGCATCACTAAGAGCAGTTCCTCCTTCAATACGTGAAGGTGCTTTAGCTGTAGGAGCTACCAAAATGCAGGCGGTTATGCATCACGTAGTTCCACTAGCAATGCCTGGTGCTTTAACAGGAACAATAATTGGACTTGCTCAGGCTTTGGGCGAAACAGCTCCTCTTTTGTTAATTGGAATGGTTGCATTTGTAGTTGATGTTCCTTCCAGTCCATTAGATGCATCAGCTTCATTACCTGTTCAAGTCTATTTATGGGCTGAAAGCGCTGAAAGAGGCTACGTTGAAAAAACATCAGCAACTATTATGTTGCTTCTTGGTTTCCTGATATTATTAAATCTAGCTGCGGTCCTTATTCGTCGAAAATTTGAAACAAAATGGTAAAATAAACATATGAATAAAGTAAAAATTAGTGCAAAAAATATAGACGTTTTCTATGGTGATAAACAAGCTCTTTTTGATGTCTCAATGGATATGTATGAGAAAGAAGTTACAGCATTAATTGGACCTTCTGGCTGTGGTAAATCTACATTCCTTAGATGTATCAATAGAATGAATGATGTCATTGATATCTGTTCAGTGAAAGGTAATGTTTCTATTGATGGACATGATATATATGACAAATCTATCAGAGTAGAAAGTTTAAGGGAAAATGTTGGAATGGTATTCCAAAAGCCAAACCCATTTCCAAAGTCTATTTATGAAAATATTGCATATGGACCAAGAATTCATGGAATGGCAAATTCCAAAACAGATATAGATGAAATAGTAGAAAATAGTTTACAAAAAGCAGCTTTATTCGATGAAGTAAAAGATCGATTGCATCAACCAGGCACCGGATTATCCGGAGGTCAACAACAAAGACTGTGTATCGCAAGAGCTATCTCTGTTAATCCTGAAATTATTCTAATGGATGAACCGTGTTCTGCCCTTGATCCCATTGCAACTGCAAAAATTGAAGAATTAATGAATGAATTGAAAAAAGAATTTACAATTATTATCGTTACACATTCTATGCAACAAGCCGCTCGAGTTTCAACAAAAACTGGGTTTTTTCATCTAGGAAAACTAATCGAAGTAGATTCAACTGAGACTATTTTCTCAAACCCAGGAAATCAAAAAACACAAGATTACATAACAGGAAGGTTTGGATGATGAAAGATCATATTGTTTCAGCGTATGATGCGCAATTAGAATTAGTTAGCTCTAATTTAATTAAAATGGGTGGGTTAGTTGAAAATCAATTAAAAAATTCCCTTCAAGCTTTAAGCAATAAGGACACATCCTTTGCTGAACAAATCATTTTTGATGATCATAAAATTAATGCACTTGAGAAAGAAATTGATGCACTAACATATAAAATTATTGCTATGAGGCAGCCATTAGCTAATGATTTAAGAGTTGTATTATCAGCTTTAAGTATTGCAAATGATCTTGAGAGAATGGGTGATCATGCAACAAATATTGCAAAAAGAGTAGCTAATGTAAAAATAAATTTACCTGATGCGCCCACGATTGAAATTGTAAAAATGGGCGAAGATGTCCAATTTATGATTAAGCAGGTGCTTGATTCATTCGTAAAAAAATCAGATAAGCTTGCAATAAAAGCATGGGATAGCGATGTAAATATTGATGACTCATATTTAAATATTTACCGAGAGTTGCTTGAAACAATGGCTGGAAACCCTGAAACAATAACTGGATGCTCCCATTTATTATCAATTGCTAAAAATATTGAGAGAATAGGAGATTATGTACAAAATATTGCTGAAGATATTCATTTTATTGTTACTGGACAAGCACTTGAACGTAAGTCAGAAAAACGAATTAATTGGGAGGACTTAAATCAATAATGCGTCCTAAAATCTTAATCATTGAAGATGAATTATCTTTAGTTGAATTAATATCGTATAATTTAGTAAAAAATGGATACGATGTTGATGTTGCTAATGACGGTGAGGTTGCATTGGATAAGATATTTGGAGACGTGAAGTATGATTTAGTACTCCTAGATTGGATGTTGCCACATATTTCTGGCCTTGAATTGTGCAGAAGAATTCGAAAAGATAAATCAATAAAAAATATCCCCCTTATAATGATTACTGCAAAAGGTGAAGAAGAAGATAAGATCAGAGCATTTGAAAATGAAATAGATGATTATATCACTAAACCATTTTCGATTAATGAGTTGGTTGCTAGAGTAAAGGCTGTTCTGAAAAGATTAAGACCTATTTTTTACAATGAAGTATTAACCTATCAAGGTATTACACTAGATGCTGCTACCCATAGAGTATCAAGAGATGGAGAAGATATTAGACTTGGTCCAACAGAATTTAATTTATTAAGATTTTTGATGGAAAATCAAGGCAGAGTCTTTTCAAGACAACAATTACTAGATCATGTTTGGACTACAAGTCCCTATGTTGAGCCAAGAACGGTTGATGTTCACATTAGAAGATTGAGAAAATCTCTAAACGATGGTAATAAGTTAGATCCTATAAGAACAATTCGTTCAGCAGGCTATTCACTTGGTGCGTAAATATGAAAAATGTTCTTTATTTATGTACTCAAAATTCTGCAAGAAGCATCATAGCGGAAGCAATAACTAATTATAAGTACTCAAATTATTTAAGAGGCTTTAGTGCAGGAAGTAATCCATCTGGAATAATTAATCCGATGACAATTCAGATATTGGATGAATTAAAAATACCGGTTGATAATCTTTACAGCAAAAGTTGGGAAAAATTTACTCAGAGCAGTAAACCAATAATGGATTATGTAGTAACTGTTTGTCATCAAGCATCAAAGGAAGTGTGCCCTGTCTGGCCAGGAGCTCCTAAAACATTTCATTTTAATATTGAAGATCCTGTCAACAAAGAAGATCCATCTCAACAAGACATAAATAAGTTTCATAGCACTTATCACTACATTGATAAATTAATACAAGAAAACTTGCTTAAATAAAATGCCTCAAAAAATACTTTCTGAATATCTGGGTACACTCTTACTTGTTTTCTCGGTAGTCGGATCAGGGATAATGGCCGAAAATCTATCTCCTACAAATGAAGGTATTGTATTGCTGGCTAATGCAATAGCAACAGGAGCAATGCTTTACGTGACAATATCAATATTTGGTCCTATATCTGGAGCTCACTTTAATCCAGTTGTTACACTTTATTTTAGATTAAAATCAGATATTAATAACTTAACGATGATATTATTTATCATTTTTCAACTAGTGGGTGGTACTTCTGGTGTCATTTTAGCAAATTATATTTTTGACGATTTATTTATTGAATTTTCAACTAAAGAAAGAACAGGAATTAATATTCATGTCTCTGAAGTGGTTGCAACAATAGGCTTATTAATTACAATTGTGCTTACACTGAAGGCAAAAAGAGATCCAGCAATAGCGGTAGCTTTATATATAACTGGGGCTTATTGGTTCACATCTTCAACATCATTTGCCAATCCAGCTGTCACATTCAGTAGATCATTCACCAACACATTTACCGGTATAGATCCACAGAACGTGTTGATGTTTATTTTTATGCAATTAATTGGTCTCTTGCTTGCATACTTTATTCTTCGGTTTTACGATTAATTATATCGCTTGTCCTGATACCCAAACTTTTTTTACTATTGGTAAATTGTTATAAATACTGAAACTAACTAGATCCGCCTTCATTTCGCATTGTATACTACCTCGGTCTAGAAGCTTTGTAGCTATTGCTGGGTTTCTTGAAATTGAGGCAATTGCTTTTGGCATATTACCAGACTCTAGCCCCCATTTGACAGCTGATGAAAGTAGGGATGACGGGATATAGTCTGAACTAAAAATATCAAGGCAATTTTCGTCTATGAGTTCTTGAGCTGAAATATTTCCAGAATGTGACCCACCTCTCATTAAATTTGGTGAACCCATGATAATTTTCATGCCTTTTTTTTGAGATTCTTTTGCTGCTTCGATTGTTGTTGGAAATTCTGCTATTGAAACTCCTAGATTTTTTGAACTTAATACATCTTCTATAGTAGTGTCATCATGACTTGCAAGAACACATTGAAATCTCATTTGTGCTTCAGATATTTTTTTTATATGTATTTCACTATTTTTTGACTGCAGTGCTTTTAATTTAGAGAAGTGATTTTCCATTTCTTCATCAGATAGTTGATATTTACCTGCTAAATATTCCTTATATTTATCTGTATTTCTAAATTGTCTTTGTCCCGGTGTATGGTCCATGATGCTTATCATTTTAACGTTGCTTGATTCGTTAAACTCATCAAGTTCATTTGCTAACGTTTCAGATGCGGTTTCAGCACGCAAGTGAATATAATGGTCAATTTTAAAAAGTTTATTTTTTTTTAAAGTTGAAATTTGGTCAGCTGTTGCTTTAGCATATTTTTTATATTCACCTTGAAGGTTCCCTTTTGGTATCGATCCAACTCTAAGTGCATCAAATACTGTGGTTATACCGACGGAAGACAATTCCCTATCATGAGCAAGCAATGCGTTTATAATTGGCCATTCTACTTTTGGCCTGGGTGTTAAATGCCTTTCGATGTTGTCTGTATGAAGTTCGATTAAACCAGGAATTAAGTAATTATTATTTAAATCGAAAGCAGAATTTCCTGTATAATTTCCTTTACTTATATCCTTTATTATACCGTTTGCAATGTAAACATGGCCCATAAAAGATTCGTCCGGGCAGACTATATGAGCATTTTTTATTACAAATTTATTCATATTTATTTAACAAGATATTACTAATTTATTAGATTATTGTTAAAATATTATGACTAATTACAAAAGAGTGGCAATTTACTTTTTGCCTAAAAAAAACTCTAGCTTAGAAAACTTCGGGAAAAACCTTCTAGGTAGAGATATCAATAAAAAGAGAAAAATTTCACTAACAAGACGTCAAAAATATTTTATTAACAGACGCTTTACATACTTTGATGAGCTTAAAGATTATTGTGAAAAGCCAGCAAAGTATGGGTTTCATGCAACATTAAAGGCACCATTTAGACTTAAAAGAAATGTTAAAACAAAAGATTTTTATGATGTTATTAGCTATATAGCAGCACAACATAGTAGATTTAAGATAAAAGGTTTAAAAATTGTTTATAGAAAAAAATTTACTTTCATAACGAGCAGAAAAGAAATCAAGTCATTAATAAACCTTGAGAATGATCTTGTTAAACATCTAGATACTTTTAGGGCAGAGCTAAACAAAACAGAAATAAAAAAAAGGAACCCTGATTCTTTGACTTTTAAGCAAAACAAATATTTAAAAGAGTGGGGGTATCCATTCGTTCTTGATCAATTTAAATTTCATATGACACTAATGAACCAAAATAATAATAAATTATCTAACAAACAAAAATTGGAACTAGAAAAATTAATTTACAAAATATCAAACAATTTATTAGAATTTAACGAAATTAGTTTACTAGGTGAAAATAAAAATGGCTATTTTGAAGAAATAAAAAGGTTTAAATTAAACTTTTAATCAGTGCAGTTAAATTCTTAATACCTTGATCAATACTGTTATTATTTTCTACAAATTTTGTACTTATTGGTAAATTATAATTTCCTCTTTTTATTCGAGAGTTGATTTCAAATTCGTTTTCTCTTTTTCTATCAATAATTCGTTGACTTATTAAATTACTAGTAGCATTTATGTGTATAACGATAGAAGAGGATATATCATTTAATATATTATTTATATATTCTCTAGAGCCAGCAAATATTATGTTTTTCCCATCTTTAAGATCATCAATTGCATCTTTGTGAATACCATAATTGCAATTATTTGCATTCCATGTTGTACAAAATAAATTTTCACTCTTCATTTGTGTAAATATTTCTTCATCAATGGGGTTGTAGACTTCATTAATATCTATTTTAGTTCTTGTAATGTATCTTTTGATCGCCTTTAAGTTATCGATATTTTTACAGGCTCCATTTATAAGGGTGTTTTTACCAGATCCTGATGGACCTAAGACGATAAAAGCCTTGCCGTTTCTTTTAATGCTTTGTTTCAATGTTTAGATCAATCTCTCTTACATTCAGCTTTTTTCGAGAATATTCGTCATGAAAAATTCCGATAATTGATACGCCTCTATTAGACTTCGCTTTAATTAAATTTATAATTATATCACGATTTTTACTGTCAAGACTTGCAGTTGGCTCATCAAGTAACAAGTAAGGAAGGTCTTTTATAAAACCTCTTGCGATATTAATTCTCTGTTGCTCGCCCCCAGAAAAAGTTAGCGGAGATAAGTGCCACAAATTTTTCTCAATATTTAAGTCCTTTAAAAGTTTTATTGATTTTTTATACGCATTATTCTTATTATCACCTGAATTTAATAATGGCTCCATTATTACATCTAAAGCAGAAATACGGGGTATCACTTTTAAAAATTGGCTTACATACCCAATTGAAGTTTTTCTAAGTTTAAGTATTTCCTGAGCTGATAGAGTGGCAATATTTTTATTATTTATAATTATAGCTCCCTTATCAATTATATAACTTCCATAAATCATTTTTAAAATACTTGATTTACCTACGCCTGATGGTCCTTTAAGGGCTACAATTTCACCTGGCTCAACCTTAAAATTTAAATTTTTAAAAACTGTTATCTTTGCGTTATTTTGGTTAAATAAAGTAAACGATTTATTAACTTTTTTTACCTCAATCATATTAAACGTGTAACACCGAACTTACTAATAGCTGTGTATATTCTTGTTGAGGATCTTCAAGTACCTGATCACTTAAACCAGACTCGATTACAGCACCGTTTTTCATAACAATCATTTTATCCGCAAGTAATCTGATAACGGCTAAGTCATGTGATACAATAATTACTGTAAGGTTCAATTCATTAACAAGTGATCTTACCAAATCAAGAACACGAGCTTGAACTGATACATCTAGCCCACCAGTTGGCTCATCCATAAAAATAACATTTGGGCTTGTTATTAAATTTTTTGCTATTTGAAGTCTTTGAAGCATTCCACCTGAGAAAGTAATGGGAAGATCATCAATTCTATTTTTGTCTATTTCAACTTTATTCATCCATTTTGTTGCTAAGCTTCTTATATTTCCATAATGTCTATTGCCAACAGACATTAATTTTTCGCCTATATTACCACCTGCTGATACATTTAATCTTAATCCGTCACGCGGGTTCTGATGAACAAAAGCTAAATCTGTTCTAATAAATTTTCTTTTTTCTGACTCTGATATATTTAAAAAGTCGGTTTCTTTGTTGTTAATATTGAAAATTATTTTTCCTCTATCAGGCTCAAGATTCCCTGATAAGCAGTTAATTAATGTTGTTTTACCGGAACCAGACTCACCGACAATGCCCAATACCTCACCTGGATATAGTGACATTGAAATATTTTTACATCCAACAATATTATCATAAGATTTGCTTAAATTTGTAACGTTTAAAAGAGGGCTTATCATTTGTTTTTTCTTTTATTACAAAAATCGGTATCTGAGCAAATAAAAGATTTATTTCCCGCATCATCAACAATAATCTCATCTAAATATGTATTCTTTGATCCACAAATATCGCAAGCGTGTTCAGCTTTAAATGGGTCAAATGGGTAGTCTTCAAAGTCGAGACTTTTAACTTTTGTATATGGTGGAATAGCATAAATTCTTTGTTCTCTTCCAGCGCCAAATAGCTGTATCGCTGGTGAGTTATTCATTTTAGGATTATCAAATTTTGGTATTGGGGATGGATCCATTATATAACGATCATTAGTTTTTACAGGATAAGCGTAAGCGGTTTCAATATGCCCATTTTTTGATATATCTTCATAGAGTTTTACGTGCATTGCGCCATATTCGGAAAGTGAGTGCATTTTTATTGTTTCAGATATTTTAGGTTCTAGAAAGGCCAAGGGTTCAGGGATGGGTACCTGATAAACAAATATTTGTTTCTTTTTTAATGGTGTTTCTGGAATTCTATGTCTAGTTTGTATCAGTGTTGCTTTTTCAGTAATTTCTGTAGTTTTAATATTTGAAGTTTTTTTGAAAAAATTTCTTATTGATACAGCGTTGGTAGTATCGTCAGCTCCCTGATCTATTATTTTCAAAGTGTCTCTTTTTGTTAAGCAACTTGCAGTGACTTGGACTCCACCCGTACCCCATCCATAGGGCATAGGCATTTCTCTAGAGGCAAAAGGAACTTGATAACCTGGAATACATAAAGCTTTAATTATTGCACGCCTTATCATTTTTTTTGTATTCTCATCCAGATACGCAAAATTGTATTCTTGATCAAAAGGCAGACCTTTGTCTACTTTGAAATCTTTAATCTTAATTACGTTATTTGTTTTTCTCATACTCTTTACGAATTCTTCTAACCAATTCCAGCTCTGATTGAAAATCAACATAATGGGGTAACTTTAAATGTTCCAAAAACCCAGTTGCCTGTATATTATCACAATGTGACAATACAAATTCCTCATCCTGAGCAGGGGCTCCGACAAACTCTTCACCAATTTCTTTCCACCTTAATGCCCTATCGACCAGGGCCATTGACACTGCCTTTCTTTCTAATTGACCAAATGTCAATCCATATCCACGCGTAAATTGTGCGGGTGTTTTTTTGCTTCCTTGAAATTGATTTACACTCTCGCACTCAGTAACAATTATTTCTGCAATATCGATCTCAATGTCCAATTCTGGAATGTTGTATTTTACTTTTACATAGCCAATTCTTAATTCACCTACAAAGGCATGATTTCTAGCGTAGCCTCTTTGAGTTGAATAAGCTAAAGCAAGAAGAAATCCTTCATCGGCCCTAGAAAGTGATTGTAATCTCTCACTTCTATTAGCTGGAAACTCAAGTGGATTTCTTGTAATGTCTTTTGGCTGATAATTATTATCTTTTTCTTTTTGAATAAGGCCTTCTTTATTTAAAAATCTCAGTACGTGAGGTATTTTTTCCTTTAATACTTTTCGTTTTTCTGCCTTAGGTATATTGCCTTCAGCCAGTAAGCTAAAATCTAAAAGTCTATGTGTATAATCAAATGTAGGCCCCAACTTTTGTTTTCCGGGAATATCTTTATAAGTTGCTGAGATTCTTCTCATGCATACCATATCTTCTGTTTTAATAGGGCGGGATGTTCCAAATCTTGGTAAAGTTGTACGATACGCCCTGATTAAGAAGATGGCTTCAATAAGGTCACCTCTTGATTGTTTTATGGCGAGAGCTGCAAGATCAGTATCATATAACGATCCTTCTGACATGACCCTTTCAACACACAATGTTAACTGTTCTTTAATTTGCTCAATTTCCAGGTTGGGAACATTAACATCACCCCTCCTAATTTCTGAAAGCCAATTATGGGCATTTTCAATTGCTTTTTCACCACCTTTGACAGCTACATACATAGAAATTATCCTTTCTTTTTAATTTTTATTGATCTTGGAATGCAAAAAAAATTGCTTTTATTGGTAAAATAGAAATCTATGCCAAGGGGGAAGGAGTTATTCACATCACTTATTTTATTCGCATGTGGTAAGTAGATATCTTTGCTACCTCTGACACCGGGTCCCGAAATACTTACATTGTCTGATTTAAATGGTGTCTCAATGATTAATGTACATGATCTATCCGGAAATTCGTCTGATCCTCTAGAGAATTCTGTGAGGGGCAACATGTCACTGAAAGTACCTATTGCAAAATTTGCAAATTTTTTATCTACTATTTCAGAATTTGTATGAAAGGTTATCCAATCTCTTAAGGATTTAGTATCAAATGATTTTCCAATATAAATCATACTAGTGTGATCGCACATAGTGGATAAAATAGAAGCTGACGATGTAGAGATTTGTTTAGGTTTATTTATCTCTAAAAACTTTTCAATTGATCCGGGATAAGAAGTTGCAAATAATATAGCTCTGAATGCATCGGCTTTTATAATAGACTCGTTTTCATTTGTATTAATCATTTTAGGTTTCACCTCGCACTAATGTAAAGAAATCTACAGCTGTTGACTCTGATTTTGACATTACATCTTTTTTTAAATTTTTATCGCTTACAACTAGAGGGTTTATTATATTTTTAATTAAAAGATCTTTTTTATTTGTCTGCATTAAAGCATCGCAAATAGCAACAATTTCAGCTTTATGTTTATTTCTTCCTTGTACGTATCCGTGTCCAATTTTTCCTTGAGAGGTTTTCAATTGACAACGAGTAATTGTAACTTCACCAAAATTGAAATTATTTCCCGTTACTCCAATTTTTCCTTGACACATTATACTGCCTATTTCCGGTTTTCTAAGCCATGTGAAATTTACCTCAATACCAAATTTTTTCCAAAGAGAAATGAGGTGGGCATCATTGCATGTAGCTAATGTACTTAGCCAAAATTTTCTTTCCATAACAACCTATACAACTATACAACTATACTATATTAATTATTGTGATTCGTTTTAATTTATTTATTAAAATTATGTTACAATAAATGTTTGCTTGGGAAGAAATAAGGGACTCAATAAAAAAAGATATTATTGATCGTAAGCTTCGCTTAGGGGAAAAAATCTATTCTGAAAACTATTATGCTAAGCTTTTTAAGGTGAATAGGCATACAGTTAGACGTGGAATCGAGGCCCTTAAACAAGAAGATATCATTTATTCGAGAAGAGGTTTAGGATATTTTCTTAACTCTAAGAAAATCAATTATAAAATCGGAAAAACAGTAAGGGCATCACAGAATTTAAATCAAGAAACTACTGATATTGCTGTAGATATTATTTCTATAGATAAGAGAAAAGGGTACAGCAATGAAATAAGAGAATTAAATCTAAAAAAAAATGATTTAGTTTTCTATATTTATACAATCTCTAAAGCAAATGGTATTCCACTTATTTTATCAGAAAGATTAGTCCCAGAAAAAAGATTTAAAAAATTTGATTTATTTTTTCGTAAAACTGGTTCTATAACATTGTCCTTTAATAAATATGGATTAAAAAAAATATATAGAAAAAAAACAACAGTATCAGCAGAGAGTGCGAATAATGTACAATCCAAATATTTAAAAATAAATGTCGGAGACCCGTTAATACATACAAAAGCAATAAATACAGATATTAATAATAAACCAATTGAGATAAGTGATAGCTATTTTGTTGGAAGTAAAATTCAATTAGAAGTAAGCTAAATATAATTATTTGTGCATTTGATTTGTAGGTTTCTCGAAAATTATTAGTAAGAAAGAAAACGCTGATAAGATTGCAGTTATTACAATCGTAATCGTAAATAAGTTTAAATTATACGCAAAAAGAAATGCACCTACCGCTGGACCTACGGCAAAGCTAATGCTCCTTGAAAGGGCCATCCACCCTTTAGCTTGGCCATAAATTTGTGACTCAAAATACAAATTGGTGACATATCCATATGTTATTGTTAAAACACCATGACCCATTCCGAAAAAAGCCATACTAATTGCAGCAACAAAAATATTATTTGTAAATTGAGCTGTAAAAATTGAAAAAATTACAAACAAAAAGGCTATTAAGCCTGTATATCTTGCGTCGTAATGCTTTCCAATTTTCATTTCCAAGTATCTTCCTACAAGTTGAAACGGGCCATATATACTCGCAAGTAAAACCGCGATACTAATGTCATTAAATGTTTCTGTAAAAAAATTTACCAATGCAAGGGTGAATGCTACAAAAAAAAAATTTTGTAAAGAAGAGGATATTGTAATGTAAAAAAATGATTTTTTTTGAGTCTTATTTAGCTCATTCCAATTAAATAATAACTTACTTTCATTTAAGTATTCTATATTTGATTTGTATTTCATTTCTTTTGAGGACACAAGTACATAGCCAATTAATAAAATAATTGAAATAAATAAACACGTATAGAATAAGCCTACATTGTATATAAGTGGATAAATTGAAAGCCAGGTAATAGTGCTTGCTACCGCTCCATAAAAAGTAATTATTGAAATATTTTTTCTAGAATTCATTTCATCCATTTGGACTGCTGCATTAAACGCTACTTCATAGGTTGACATACCAAGCCCCAGGGTAATTAGAGACATAGAAATAAGTACCCAAAATACATTTTTAAAAATAAATAAATCAATCTCAGTTATTCCAATAAAAATTGAGCCAATCATACCTAATAACAGGCCGTATTTAATTACGACTAGGCTTCCATGATGGTCTGACCATTTTCCAATCCGAGGCGCTAATAGGGCTTGAAATAATAGTGCTAAACTAAACATTGTGAGAATTAATTCCTCACTTAAATTGGTATGCAGTGAGATATACTCTTTTAATGGGGCAATAGTATAGAATAAAAATCCGTAACCAATGATTGTTACAATTCCAATTGTATGAACAGGAAATAAACTATTATTCTCTCTCAACTTGATGCCTGTTTAGTATTCATTTTATAAGTCATTGAATAAATTTGTTATTTTTACAATAGTTAAAAAATAGATTGTTTGCCAATTTTTAAATATTACAAAAATGTTAAGAAATATTACAATAATGTTACATGAAACGATTCGTGCTTTTAATGTTCATTTTTAAAATTCTGCTGAGTACAAACATCTATGCTGACGACTTTAAGAGTTGTGTAGCTTACTTTCAAAACACTTCAACTCTAGAAATAGGGTACGATGAGACATTAATTAATTGTGAAATATATTTTAATACTCATCCTAGCAGTAACTTCAATGAGTATAGTCTTTGTATGTTGCAGAATATTAAATCAGCTAAAAATATTGATGATTATTTTTATGAGTCAGACCAATGTGTGATTAATCACTGTTCTTCTAATATAGAAACTTTTTTTAATGGTAGTGATCCTGGCTTTTGTACGTTATTAGAAGAGGTGTAGTTAAAAAATCTGCCACCATGACTTTTCTTTTTCATTTTCTGTCTCTTCATGCAGTTCGTCTGACTCATTAACAATTCCAATTCTCATATCTTGTCCGGCAACATTGCCTTCTCTCGCTATAGTTTGAGCCTCTTTCAATTTCATTTTTGCAAGGACTTTTTGATTTTTATTACACAATTCCATTCCTTCAAGCATTAAATTATGTGCTTTCATTGCTGAGTCTGGGTCAGCTCGCTGTATATCGTTTTTAATTGATCCACGGAGCATTAATATACTTAAATCTTCACAGTTTCCTATATTGTTCTCGAATGTACTTTCAGTATTGGTAGAATAGTCACTTCCAGCTTGCCCAATTGTATTGTCTTCATGACTGTCTGCAAGAGCTAGTGATGATAACATGCTTGAAGTTATTAAAATGAATTGAATAAATTTAATCATATTTAACCATACAAATAGATTGTTAAAAAAATATTAAGATCATAAAAAAAATTATTTTTTTGCCATTTTTGCCAATTGCAATTCTGCTCCTAGCGTTTCATCACCAATCAAAGCCCTTCTTACTTTTGAGGACATTGTATCCATGAAAATAACAACTCCTAAAATCAATAATGACATATACATAACATTTTCCCAACTGGTACCTGTATTTATTGCTCCAAGTAATTGTAAACCTATGCCGCCTGCGCCCATGGCACCAATAATAACAGCTCCTCTAGTATTTGATTCTAAGTAGTAAAGAGTTTGGGAAATAAAAATAGGAAGTATTTGAGGTATAATTCCAAATCTATGTTGAAGAGTTTTGTTCGCTCCCGTAGACTCTACACCTTCTTGCTGCTTTTCTTCAGTATTTTCTATTGCTTCAGACATTAATTTTCCAAGAGTTCCTGTATCTGTAATTGCAATAGCAAATATTCCAGTAAATGGTCCTGGTCCGAAGGCTCTTAAAAAAATTAAGCTCCAAATCAAAAAATCGATACCTCTTAATGTATCAAATAATCGTCTTAATATCGTTCGAACAAATTTAAAAGGTGTTATATTGTAAGCTGCAAAAAATGCCAGAGGAAAACCCAGAAGAGCGGCTAGTAGGGTGCCCAATAAAGCCATAAAAATTGTCTCTAATAAAGCCCACAATATTTGTCCATGATGCCACATATCATTATTTAGAAATTCTTGAATTAGAAGCGAAAAATTTGAAATATTGGGGTCAATTCTATCACCTGAGAATGAAAGTGAAATGGCATTCCAAATTCCATATGGTTCTAGAGGACTGTCAAAGTCAAACCAGAAATAGTTCCAACCAAGATTGTACCTATGAACTTCAACTTTTTTTGAATAAATTTGAACTCTTTCGTAAAGAGATGGTCTAACCTCTATTTTATTTTCCGTTACCCTTATCCATTTTGGTAGATTATCTGCATTTTCAACGTAAGGCTTACCTTGTGCATCAAGACGAAAAACAAGAGTTTCTTGAGTGTTCGGCCAGTTTTCTATTGTAACTTTATCATTGTATAGATTTGCAAACCCTCCATTTTTAAAACTTATTTTTGTTTCACCCTCTGGACCTATGGAAGTCCACTCAGGATACCTTGCTGGAAGACCGTCACTTTTTTGATAAGGGCCAACATACTGAGACCACCTGCTTCCTTCAAAGGATATAATTATATCATTTGGTTCACTCCATTTCATTGTGACATGGTCTTTATGCGCATATGTGTCGAGGGCAAACAATGAAGCTCTTTCAGGACTCCATTTTTTATGAATCTGCAATATGTCGAGACTTAAAATTGCTATGATTAAATACACTATAATCCCGAGCACTAAAAAAGTTGACCACACTTTAGATGAAAATTTAGTAACTACTATATCTGAATAATTTTCAATAATTTCAGACCTGTTCATGATTTCAATCCTATTAATGATTTTCGCCAATAACTTGATAAGTAATCCAATGCAATGATCGTTGACACAAGTAAAAACATTATTGCAATAGTATCCGCTTCATATTTCCACTGTATATTAGTGTAAAGTTGCTCACCGATACCTCCAGCGCCAACAAATCCCAAAATAGTTGAAGCCCTTATATTAATCTCAAATCTTAAAATTGTGTAAGTTAGAAATAGAGGGAGTGCCTGAGTTACCACACCAAATCTTATTCTGGTAAACCATGAAGCTCCACAGGACTCAAGACCTTCAATTGGATTTTTGTCGACATTTTCAATAGCTTCTGAAAACAGTTTGCCAAGAGCTCCTGCGGTATGAATTATGATGGCAATTACAGCAGGCAGTGCTGATTTTCCCAGCAGATACAACAAAACAAGTGCAATAACTAATTCTGGAAACGATCTGCATACGTCCATGATACGTCGAAATATTAGTACGGTAGTTTTACTTTTAATTAAATTCCGACTTGAAAAAATACTTAAGAAAAAAGCTAGCAATGTACCGATTGCTGTAGAAAATAGAGCCATATTAATAGTGCTTATTAAGTCTGGGAGGTATTCAAGTAACAATAAATTCCATCTATAACCGTATTCCCATGACCCAACAAATAGATCAATAGGGTAATCAAAAAATTTAGGTAATCCGACCCAGATGCTAGTTGCATTTCCTGTTTCAGCTACAATTAATCCTGAATAAATAATTGCTATCAATGCCGCAATTGAGAGAAAAGAATAAATTGATCTTGTTCTTGTGAGAGATTTTAAATTATTTTCAATTTTAATTAAATTTTTTGGCAATGATGATTGCACTGTTCCCTCCAAATAAACAACTAATTAAGAGGATGGGGCATGCCATCCTCTTAAATTAGCAAACAACTACCGAAATTTATTCGGCTTTTTTAGCTTCGATTTTAGCTTTACGGGCAGCTACAATAGTTTCATAGAAGCTATGATCAACTGGTACCCAAGCTTTAACGATTCCATTTGCAACATTTTCGCTGCATTTTGGGTCATTTTCATGGATCCACTGCTTCAAGCCTACCATGACCTGATGTGCTCTCACAGGCATATTAGTTGGCATTACAATCGGTCCATTAGGTATCAAAGCAGATGACCAAATCTGCTTGATGTCATCCATATTTAATAGTCCTTTATCAACCATTTTTCTTAAGTTTCCAGAAGAGTAACCTTCGCTCCATTCACCAACTCCTGATACCCATGTCACACCTGCATCGATATCACCATTAAGAACTGCCAATACGTTATTTTCGTGACCACCTGAAAATTGTGTAGAGCCAAAATATGAGTCTGGATCCATTCCTGCAGCCTTTAATTCGATTGACGGTATTAGATAACCAGATGTTGAATTAGGATCAGCCCATCCAAAAGATTTACCTTTTAAATCATCAAGTGAATTGATACCCGAGTCTGCTCTTGTAACCATGACTGAATAATAGCCCATATCTCCTGTTGGCTGCATTCTGGTTAAAATTGGCACAGCAGCGGTAGGGTCTTCTAAATATACACCCGCATATCCCGATGAGCCAAACCAAGCATAGTCTAGGCTTCCACCAAGCATTGACTCCATTGTTCCAGCATAATCTTTAAAAGTATAAATTTTAGCTGGTACTCCATATGCAACTTCTGCGTATTCCTTAAGACATGCATTATTCTTAATAATGTCTTGAGCAGATTCATCACCTAAAAATCCAAGTCTCATTTCAGGTTGATATTTACCCAAATCCATTGTTGGCCCTTTATAGCCAGATACATCCCATGCGTATGCACTTGCAGACACAAAAAGGAATGAACAAGCAATAATAGACCTTACTAAATTTTTAATCATTTTTTAGTATATCTCCTTGTTAGTTGTTAAGTTGTTATTTTTTTTTTTGAAAAGGCTCATATTATCCTGCCTCTGCAAACTTTTCGTCACCAAGTGAAGTTGAAGTAACTGTTGGTTCAAATGCTTCTTCTGCTTCTGCACCATAAATTTCTCTTGCAACATCATCTTTTAAACTTGAAGGTACATCATCAAAAACAATTTCCCCGAGTCTCATGCCAATGATTCTGTCACAATAATTTTTGGCGGTATCAAGAGTGTGAAGATTTGCAAGAACAGTAATCTTCTTTTCTCTATGAATATTTCTAAGTGATTCCATTACAAGTCGAGCATTAAGAGGGTCTAGCGAAGCAATAGGCTCGTCAGCTAAAATCATTTTTGGTTGCTGCATCATAGCTCTACAAATTGCAACCCTTTGTTGCTGACCACCAGATAAAGTCTCTGCTCTTTGCAGCGCGGTTTCAGCCATTCCCAATTTATCCAGAGCCATCAATGCATCAATACGTTCAGCTTTAGTGAAAAGTTTTAAGCTTGATCGTATAGTACTTTGAATATTTGATCTCCCAAGAATCACATTTGTTAAAACATCTAAACGGGGTACAAGATTGAATTGCTGAAATATCATGGCGCAATCTTTTTGCCATACTCGTTTATCTTTCTTTGTTAATGAAAGTATATCTCTGCCTTCAATAAAAATAGATCCACTAGTTGCATCGGTTAGTCGATTCATTATTCTCAGTAGTGTTGATTTTCCTGCACCAGATCTGCCAATGATACCAATCATTTCAGGTTTATTAATCTCAAATGTGACATCGTTGACCGCACGGTTGTCACCAAAAAATTTATTTAATTTCTCTACTTTGATCATTAATACAGATAAATTTAGTACTAAAAAATTAAATCAAAGTTGCATTTTTATTACATATATATTGCAATTTATTACAATAATGTTGCAGCTCAAATTATTGACAAATAAATAAATATAATTATGTATTTAATACATGCAATTAGATAAAATCCAATCTCTAGAAAATAACTTAAATTCAGCTTCAATTATTGAGCGTACAAATATTTTATGTGAAATTATTGATCAAAGAGGCTCGTGCAGTTTTTATGACGAAGAGATTACTCAATTACAACATGCTCTTCAGTGCGCAACTTTAGCTATAGAAAGTAATGAAAGTGATAAATTTATTACTGCTTCACTATTTCATGATTTAGGACATATGTTGACTGGCGAAGATGTAAATAACCATGATTTTTTAAACAATGACCAGTATCATGAAAACGTTGCTGCATCGTTTTTATCCAAGTATTTCCCTGAAGAAGTTACTTACCCAATTAAAATGCACGTTATTGCAAAGAGATATCTATGTTCTGTTCAATCAGATTATTATGACAATCTTTCAGATGGCTCCAAAAGAAGTTTTAAACTTCAAGGCGGATATTTAAATAAAGATACTATTCGAAAACTGGAAAGTCATAAATATTTTGAAGATGCAGTAAGACTTCGAAATTATGATGACAAGGCGAAAATTAAGGGAAAGAAAACTGAAGCTATTTCATTCTTTCATCCTTTTATTAAAAAGTCCTATATTTGAACTTTACTAAAATCAAGCTTTCGAAAATTGTTAAAGCAAAAAAAAATCTTGATAATTGCTTTTGGTAAAAGCGGAAAAATTGCACCCACAATTAATAATATCCCTATTAACTCTATGAGACTTATTTGTGCGTTGAAAAAAAGGGATTAAAATTAGGGTTGTAAGTAGGGGAGCCAAAGCTCTGGCAAACATGTTTTAAGGGGTTATCCATTGTTTATTAATGTTGTTGTCAGTAAAATTAAACAAGGCTCTTCGGTGACCATCTTTATGCAGATACAGCCATTCGATTGATTCAATTTGGATATTTATGTAAGTAAAATTTTCGTAACCTGCCTCCAGTTCTGCATCACTTGGTAGTATGTTCTCAAATTGGGGAGGATAACCCGACGTAGGTATTTCTGATTGGGTACCGGGCGCTTTTTCAATCAAATAGCATTTTTTACTGAAACTTCTTATATTTGACCAAATTGCTGCAGTGGAATCATTGTTGTGATTAACCTCGGCCTGGCCGTTAATTCTGATTTGTATTTTATGTTCATGATCATAAAATAAAACTGATACATTAGAGTCTTCTAATATCTCATTGATTTTATTGGATCTTTTATCAGTATGAAATCCAATTGATAAATTTTCTTGGCTCACATGTCGCAACACCACTGTTCTTAGGGCTGGAAATTTATCACTATTGGTGGCAACGTAACATTGATGGAGCTCAGAGTTCCTATTTTTTTTACCATCGATAAGTCGCTCCCAAATCTCATCATAGATTTTGTCAATATCGTTGTAATGTTCAGGTAAATTATTGGTTACCATTCTAATTTTTTTCCCTCATAATTTAGAAATTCACCTGTTTTGCTCATATCTAGACTGTTGATGACATCAAGCATTTTGCTAACGCTCGTATCTATATCAAGCTTGGCATTGGATCCACCCATATCAGTTCTAACCCATCCTGGATGGAGCATTAATACAGAAATACCATCCGCCTTCCAGTCAATTGAAAGACTCTTAGCGGCTGAATTTAGTGCAGATTTACTTGTACGATAGAAGTAATAACCACCAGAATAATTATCATCAATACTGCCCATTTGGCTTGAAATGAATATTATTTTCTTATCATTGCCGCTCATAATATTTTCTTTTAATTTTTGCGACAAAACAACTGGGCCAATAGCATTAATCATAATTTCATCTAACCACAGCTCCGGATCAAGAATTGTCTCTTCCATTTGTTCATCTTGGAAAATGCCCGCATTATTGATGATCATATCCAGTGGGATATCTTTTAACTCTGAGCAGAAACTTTTAATGCTATCTTTATTGAGTAAATCCAATTCCAGTAACTCTGTATTATCAAATTTCTTTAAGTCATCAGCACTAGTTATATCTCTAGCTGTAGCATAAATATTATTATTTGCAGATAAGATCTCAGCAAATTTTAATCCTATGCCTCGATTAGCACCAGTAATGAGTATATTTTTCATATTGTTAATATACTTTAATTATATAAAAGTTATAGGATGAATATTGGCAACTTTTATCGAAAAATTCTTTTTTACTCATATCTTGCGTATATAATTTTTATGTACACAAGACCGGTTTCAACAGGCAGATATTTAGAAGAGGCCAGTGGTCTCGATCTAGATAAATTCTTTCACTTCATTACTTTTCTATTTCTTGGGTTATTAGCTCAGTTAACTAACAATGCGAAAAATGAATATACTTATGGGGTCACTTTAGCGTTAATCATAAGTCTTTTTATTGAATTTACCCATGTTATGGTACCATATAGAAACTTTGAGATTCTAGACGGTTTAATTAATATTATTGCTTGTGTCATTGGAATCTTAATTGTTAATAGATACAGAAGACAACAATGAAAAAATTATTGATACGAAATATTTGCCAGCCACCTGATACTAACCCTTATGGAACTGGACATGGCGCATGGATTGCAAAACAGGTTGCACATGCTGGTATTTATTATTCTTTAAAAGTATCTGGTGGTGATGCTGTGCTTGCTGACATTCAACTAAAATATAAAAGTCCTATGCATGTTGGTAAATTTATTTGTGTTTATGGATCAATAAAAGAAATTAAGGGTTCAAAAATGATCTTTGAGCTTGAGGCTAAAAGAGTTGAAAAAAATCAAAAAGAAGTTGTTGTTGCTGAAGGTGCCTTAACTTATGTAGCGGTTAATGATAGAGGTAAGCCAAGAAAATTTAAACCAAACCTTAAATAAAAAATAACCCTCATATTGCTATGAGGGTTATTATGTAGTTTTTAATTCGGAGCTCCACTCATAAAGTGAAGGTTTCCAGTATCTACAAGATTTTGGTTACCTTCGATTATTATCGCGGGCTCCATTATACTACTAATAGACATAGACCACCTCCTTTCATTAATATGTTTTATAGAACGTAAACATCTATATAATCAGACAGATTCTAATTTCAATCAAGGAGATAAATTAAATGGATCCAACAGATATTTTTCATCCCGTTTTTAATATGTTTTGGCTGACTATTGCTGTTTTTTTGCTGGCAACAGGCCTCAGAATGAAGTCAATCTATTTGGATAAAGATAGTCCTGGTGAGGATTATCGACACCCAACATTTCCTCAAGGTAATAGGTTGTTGCAAAATACCCAGAGAAACTTAATCAACCTGTTTGAGTTTCCAATATTCTTCTATGCAACCGTTGTGATTATTTACGTTACTAATAATGTTGATCAGACGTTTATTGATCTGGCGTGTTATTTCTTTTATTTTAGAGTAGCGCATTCTGTTTATCATGTTTTTGGTAATCATTTAATACTTGGGGGCTTGCCGGTTAGAGCGCCTTTATTTTTAGGTGCAATACTAATTAATGCTTATATGATTTTAAGATTATGTGGCATGTTATAAGGTGACTAATCAGATTATTTATCCCATTTTATTTTTAGTCATACTGACGCTGGTGGTAGGTTTCATTCATACCTATGGCTCAGTATGGCTTTTAAAAAATGATAAGAACTGGAAAACCAGTGGTATCCCACTTGATCCACCACCAAACTCTCCTGAATGGTTGATCTTAATTAAAAATAATTTAATTAATTTATTTGAATTCCCTGTTCTATTTTATGTTATTGCCACAATCTCGTTTGTACAGAATATAGACGATGGCTTTATGTTAATTAATTGTTGGATTTATGTATTGCTTAGAGCAGGGCATAGCTACATTCATATTTATATGAAAGACACCAACATTCGTGGAGCTGTATGGCTTTTTAGCCAAGTAGTATTAAGTCTAATAATTGTTAGATTTATTATGTTTATTTAAATATCAACACCTGCTTTAGACATTTTGTCTTTAAGCTTTCCTGTAAGCATTAGATATGTCATGTGATGATCACCTAAAAGAGACCATAAAGGATATTTGAAAGTTGCTGGCTTATTATGCTCAACAAAAAAATGTCCAACCCATGCAGGGCCATAGCCGGCTAATAGCACTAAAGGAATCAGTAAGTAATTTTGGGTAACTATCAACGTGATTAGGAGAATATTTGAGGCTCCAGTACCTAAATAGTGCAATAATCTTGTACGTTTTTTACTATGTTCGCGTAAATAGTATGGAAAGAAATCTTTATATGTTGTATATCTCTCTGAATTACTCATATTTAAATAATAATAGTTTTTATGAATCTTGACAATAAAGTAATGTACGTTGTTTTAGCTGTTTTTATAGCTTTTATTGTATCATCCAGTTTCACTCAACTCTAATTACCTATGTATACTTTTTGGTGTGTTTATATCCCAAGGCTTTATCTAATTTACTTTGTTTTGGCTATTTTAATTGGGGCTCATTTTTATCCTGGTGGAAATCACTTAGACGCTTCACAAGAGGGTTACAGTTACACTTTAAATTTTTTAAGTGAATTAGGTTTTTACAACACGTTATCAGGAGAAAATAATTTTATTTCTTCCTTTTTCTTTAATTCTGCAATGTATATAAATTTAATATTGGGTTTTGGTTTTTTATTTATTCCAAAATTGTTTTCTGACAATTTATATGCGTCAATATTTGCCTGGGTTGGTGCAATTACAATTGCCATTTCGTGCATATTCTTTGCTGGCGTTGGTCTAACTCCTGGTGATTTATACTTTCCAGCACATGTTTTTTCTGTTCAAACTGCTTTTAATTTATCATTCCTTGCGTACTTATTTATTTGTCTGGCATTTTTCTTCAGTACCTCGAGCAACAAGTATACTATAGCATGCATTCTAATGTTTATTGTTAGTGTTGGTTATGCATTTCATATTTCGGGTCAACCTATAATTGATCCAGTAAATGAAAAAGAATTGTTTTATGAAACTGTGTCACTAGAAATGTTGAGATTAAATGTAATCTTACAAAAAGTAGTTGTTTTGCTAATGAATATTTCTTTACTTATGTTTAGTTTTGGATTTGCTGATCGAATTAAAAGAAGAGGGTTGTAATGTACAATTTATTTACAGTAACTATTTTAAGATTTGTATCCATTTATTTTATTTTATCAGTTATTATTGCAGCGTATTTCTATCCTGGTGGCAATATGCATGATCCATTTCAAATAGGTTATTCATTTACGCATAATTTTCTTAGTGATTTAGGTGGTTATTATACTAGATCAGGAGAAGTTAATTTTTTATCAGCTTTTTTCTTTAATTTTTCTATGTTCCTGTTTGTGCTTGTAGGTGTTGGGTTTCTATTCGTTCCATGGTTATTCAAAGATAACAGCATTACATTTTATCTATCAATACTGGGTTCAATTTTTTTCTTTTTTGGCACCATATATTTTGCTGCTGTTGGTCTTACACCTCATGACTTGTACTTAAGTGAACATATTTACTTTGCTATTAATGCATTTAGATTAATAGCTCCCGCATTGCTAATCTATATAATTGTTTTTTTTAGAAGCTCGATCCCTAACTTTTACTCTTATTTAACGTTAATATTTTTCTTATTTACCGCTGGTTATGTTATTTATCAGCTCACTAATGGAAGCCCTCGTGAAAGTGTTGAAGCTCTTGTTGAACAGGCGTCAATTCAAAAACTAATTGCACTTGTGAGTACGCTTAATATCTTCTTACTTAGCTTTGGGTTTAAGAAAAAAATTAAGGAATTAAATCTATCTTAAATATTTGGCTTACGTAAATGCCACTGATATTTGTCTTCTAGTTGCTGTCCAAGATTCAATAGAACCTTTTCAGTTCCATATTTGCCAACATATTGAACTCCAATAGGCAAATTATCATCAGTATAGTAGGTAGGTAGTGATATTGCCGGCTGTCCCGTTATATTTTGCAACATACACCCAGGTGCAAACCACAAACTTTTTGGTGCCAGGCCATCTAATATAGAATTTCGTATCGATGGAATATTAAATAACCATCCAAGTCTTAATCTCATTATTATTTTATTTAGCATTTCGTCTGATTTAGATGGTCTAATAGTATCAAGTTTTGCTGGCTCAGACGAAATAACTGGCATTATTACTGCATCGTATGATTGCATTTGCTGCTCAACATCTCTGGCAACTTTCTGCGTATAGTATCTTGCCCATGTATAATCACTACCCCTAAAAGTCCTGCCCAAATAATCAAACATCCTAGTGCCAACTTCAATTTCACTACTTTTATAGGGTCTTCCAACCAAATCTTTTAGTTCATTGAACATTTGAGATACATGAGAAGTTAAAGTGATTACAAAAGCTCTGGCTAAAGTTACTGCATCATAATTAAGATTTAATTCTTCGACATTATGTCCTAATTTTTCACAAGCGCTTGCATTAAAATACATCGCTTTAGATGCGCTATCACTGAGTTCTGTACCTTCTATAAAATTCTTCGTTACAAAACCAATTTTTAATTTTTGCAATGGTTCATGTAAATTACTAGTCAATGAACCTTTTAAATATTCGATTTTATAGGGATCACCTATTTCGTTACCAAATATATGGTCATACATATGGGCAGTATCTCTAATCGTTCTCGATACAATGCCTGAGTGTGTAAATCCTCCCCATTTGTCACCGTGGGTGGGCGAAAATGAAATGCGTCCTCTTGTGGGTTTTAGGCCAACCAGACCACAACAAGCTGCAGGTATTCTAATTGAGCCTCCGCCATCACTTGCATGAGCAATAGGGACTGATCGAGCGGCAACAGCAGCGGCTGAGCCACCACTAGATCCACCAGTTGTACGTGAAATATCCCATGGATTTTTTGTTGGCCCAAATTCTGTTGGCTCGGTGGTTATCATCAAACCATATTCTGGAGCTGAAGATTTACCACATATTAATGCTCCACTAGATATAAAACGATCTGTCAGAACATTATTTACTTTCTGCTTAGTGTTTTTTAAGTATTTACTACCTTGCATCATTGGGAAATCAGCCATTGCGGAGTCCATATCCTTTAAAAGCATAGGAACACCAGCAAACACATCATTTTCAATGTCGATACGAGTACTCGCTAGTTTTGCGTATTCATATAAATCAGTAGTTATGAAATTTAATTTTGTATTATTTTCAATTAGTGATTCTATTGCTGTTTCTAAAACATCACTAACAGCAACTTCTTTTTTCTTAATTAATTGTGCAAGA
>CACCCN010000006.1 GCA_902544525.1 uncultured Pelagibacteraceae bacterium
AAATAATGTTGAAATAGTTGATTGTATTGAAATAGTTGAAATGAATGATAAACCAACCGATGTAATGAGAACAAAAAAAAACTCTTCTATGTATAGATCGATAATCTCAGTTTTAGAGAGTGACTCTCAAGCAGTTTTATCTTGTGGCAATACTGGAGCTTTAATGGGACTCTCGCTATTAAATATCAAATCTCTAGACTCAATTAAAAGACCAGCAATTGCATCTATTTGGCCTAATACAAAAGGGGAATCCATAGTTTTAGATCTAGGTGCAAATATAAAATCTACGAGTCAATATTTAGTTGATAATGCAATATTAGGATCAAGTTTGGCTTCATCACTTTTAAAAATTCAAAACCCTTCAGTTGGATTATTAAATGTAGGGAAAGAGGAAAATAAAGGTAATGAAATAGTAAATGACGCATCTTTAAGACTAATTGAGCTTAGAGATAAGGGTTTAATTAATTATGTGGGATATATTGAAGGAAGTGATATTTCAAGTGGCAAAACTAATGTTGTAATAACCGATGGATTTACTGGCAATATTGCCCTCAAAACTGCAGAGGGGACTGCGAGAATGATAAAAACTTTCTTAAAAGATACTTTAAACAGTTCAATTATATCTAAATTAGGTTCTTTTTTTGCCTCTTTTGCACTTAACTCACTGAAGAGTAAACTTGATCCAAGTGTTCATAATTGTGGAATTTTTGTTGGATTAAATGCACCGGTTATAAAATGTCATGGTGCATCTGACCATGTAGGAATTACGTATGCATCAGATTTATTATATTTGCTTATAAATGATAATATTAACGATAAAGTAAAGAAAACTATTGAAAAACTGAATTACGATTAATTCAATTTTTCTTCTTTTATTTAATTTAAATAAAGTATTGTTAATAAGTATTTTTTAAATATAATTTTTTTTATGGAAAAAACTGCAACAACAAGATCAACATTGAGTGAGGCCGTTTATAGAAATGTTGGGTTATCTAGAAATGAGTCTGCAGCACTTGTTGACTCTGTATTCAACGAAATTTCTAAAAGTTTAATTGACGGTAAGGACGTAAAGATTTCGTCATTTGGAACCTTTATTGTTAGGAATAAAAAAGAGAGAATTGGTAGAAATCCTAAGACTGGTGAAGAGGTCGCAATTACAGCTAGACAAGTTGTTACCTTCAGATCTTCAAACGTATTAAAATCTGAGGTTGCTGATTTAACTAAGAATAATAATTCAAATATTCAGGAAAGTCGTTAATTGTGGCTATAAAATCTCCAGAAGCTTTTAGAACTATCAGTGAGGTTTCAAAAGATTTGTCATTGCCGCAACATGTACTGAGATTTTGGGAAACAAAATTTGCCCAGATTAAACCTATAAAAAGAGGTGGTGGAAGAAGGTATTATAGACCAGAAGATGTAGACTTGCTTAAGGGCATTAAAAATCTTTTATATAATGATGGCTATACTATTAGAGGTGTTCAAAAGGTAATTAAGGAGAATGGCCCTAAAAATATACTTTTCAGCACTAATAAGACAAATAGCAAGCTTCAACAAAAAACCTTTACAGATAGTGAAAATATCTATACTTCTGAACAAAATGTTCACACAAGATTAGGGCAAACATTAAGCGAGAATAAAAGAAAGAAACTTATGGATGTTATGCAGAATCTCGTGGAACTTCAAAATAAAATTAGTTCAAAGTAAGAGTATATCATGGCAAAAAAATCTACGGTTAAGGTAAGACTGGTTCCTGAAGAAAAAACCGATAGTAAATTTTACTATTATGCAAAAAAGCCAACTGCTGGTGAAAAGGCTAAAGAGAAGCTTAAAATGAAAAAGTATAATCCTGCAACAATGAAACATGAATGGTTTGTTGAAAAAAAATTACCACCTCATAGTAAGTAGTTACCTTTTATCAAATATTTTTTTTTCGTAATCTATGTAACACTCTATCATAGACTTCCAAATTTGTCGTAAAAGCTTCTTATTAACATCATATTTCTCAGAGTTTCTCTCAATTTTGTCTAAAATAATTTTAATTCTTTTTGGGTCTCTAATCTGAGATTTTAGTTTTTTAAGTTCTAATGCATTCTCAACTAATCGAGATCTCTTAATCATTAAAGGCAAGATTTTATCATCAAGTTTGTCTATTTCTGACCTTACTTTTTTTAGGCTAGATAATTTTTTTTTCATTTTACTTTTTTAAATGGTTTTAAGATATACATAGATGGAAATATCCATAGATTTCCTAAAATAAAATACACTATTAATTCTAATATCCAATTATTAAAAATCCAGGTATCATTGAATTTCTGTAAAAGAGCCATAATTACTAAAATATAAACAAAAGTTAAGACTAAAAATGAAAGAATGCTAAATATTTTTTTAAACTTATTCATACTTGTTAATTAAAGATGATATTAAATAAAATCAATCTATTTTCGCTTTGGCTCATCACATTGTTAGTTTGTGTAATATCAATAATTTTAATTGGTGGATATACAAGAATATCTGACTCAGGCTTATCAATTACTGAATGGGAGCCTATATCTGGGATTTTATTTCCTCTGACAAGCGGCACTTGGAATCAAGAATTTGATAAATATAAGCTTATTGATGAGTTTAAGCTAATAAATAGCGCAATGACACTGCAAGAATTTAAAGTAATATATTTCTGGGAATGGTTTCATAGAGCATTTGCCAGATTAATTGGAGTTATTTACATAATTCCTTTTGTTTATTTGGCATATTATCAAAAAATTGAAAAAAAATACTTACAAAATCTTTTTATAATTGGTTTGCTATTAATTATTCAAGCGTTTATTGGCTGGTATATGGTTAAAAGTGGATTAGTAAACAGAGTTGATGTTAGTCAGTATCGACTTGCTTTACATTTGACTACGGCATTTATAATTTTGGGATTCATATTTCACACTTTGCTTACTTTTTATTTAGATAATAAATTGATATCTGAAAGATCAATTTTTTCAAATAACTTAAGTAAATTACTACTTATATTTTTCATTTTTACCTTTTTTCAAATTTCCTATGGTGCTTTTGTATCAGGCACTCATTCTGGCCTTGTTTATAACACATGGCCTCTTTACGATGGTTATTTGATTCCTAATTTTTTAGATAATAGTCTCTTCAAAATAAGTTTCTTATTTGAAAATTCTAGTCTTATTATTTTTATTCATAGAAGTTTTGCATTATTACTTTTCATATTATTGATATTTTTAAACTATAAAATCTTAATGCATCGGGTATCTAATAAATATTTGAGCTTGATAGTTTTTTTTAATATTTCTTTTTTTATCCAAGCGGTACTTGGAATTGCTATGACATACTTAAATATACCATGGTATCTAGCTTTACTTCATCAAGGTAATTCAATAGCCATGTTTCTATTAGTACTTACTATGTATTTATTTAGCACAAAGTCTTCCCTTAATGAGACGTAGGGAAGACTTAGATTGTATTTAGGCAGCCTCTAGAGCATTTTTTAAATCTTCAATAATGTCATCAATATGCTCAATACCTATTGATAACCTCACATAACTAGGATTTACCCCAGCTGACTCCATGTCCTCATCAGACAATTGAGAGTGAGTTGTTGTAGCTGGATGGATTGCTAAACTTCGCGCATCACCAATATTCGCTACATGGTAAAACATATTCAAGTTATTAATGAATTTTTCACCACTCGGTTTACCACCCTTAAGTTCAAATCCACATAAGGCACCGTGGCCACCTTTTAGATATTTATTAGCCCTAACTCCAGCTTCTCCCTCATCAAGACCTGCATAAATTACTTTTGATACCTTTTCATGAGAAGACAGGTATTCAGCAACTTTTGCTGCATTGGAACAATGTTTTTCCATTCTTAGAGTTACTGTTTCTAAGCCTTGAATAATTTGAAATGCGTTAGTTGGACTTAATGCAGGCCCTAAATCACGCAGGCCAACAAATCTTGCTCTTACAATATATGCAATTGGTCCAACTGCTTTAGCGAATTCAGTCCATACCATTCCATGATAGCTAGGATCTGGAACATTTAAATTTGGTTGTCTCTTGGGATCTTTTGCCCAGTCAAACTTTCCACTATCTACAATTATTCCACCGATAGTTGTGCCGTGGCCACCAATAAATTTTGTAAGTGAGTGAACAACGATTGAAGCTCCATGTTCAATAGGTTTACATATCACTGGCGCAGATGTATTGTCTACAATAAGAGGAATATTGAATTCATTTCCAATATCGGCAACTTCTCTAATTGGGAAAACTTTTAGCTTTGGATTGGGAAGAGTTTCAGCATAGTAAGCTCTAGTTTTATCATCTGTATTTTTTCTAAAGCTTTCAGGATCGGTTGGATCAGCAAACCTCACTTCAATGCCCAAATCTTTCATTGTATTAGCAAATAAATTCCATGTTCCACCATATAAATCAGTAGAACTTACAATATTATCTCCTGCCTTAACTAAATTTTGAATACTTAACATTGATGCGGCTTGACCAGAACTTACGCATAAAGCTGCCACTCCACCTTCCATTGCCGCCACTCTTTTTTCAAGAACATCAACTGTAGGATTCATAATTCTTGTATAAATATTTCCAAAATCTTTTGCGCCAAATAAGTTAGCCGCATGTTCAGTATTATGAAATTGGTAAGAGGTAGTTTGATAAATTGGAACAGCTACTGATGTAGTTGTTGGATCTGATCGATAATCTCCACCATGCAAACCTAACGTCTCTGGGTGTGAAGATTGGTTTGGCTTAAATTCATTTTTAGACATTAATTTCTCCTTATTATTGTTTTCAATTAATCAAATTTTTTGCAAAAAAAAAACCGCACTTAACGGCGGTTTATTGCTTAGCTGTTATTGTCCGCAAGCTGCATCAAATCGACGTGTTAAAAACTATTTTAATGGGTCAATAAAAAAAAGTACATAAGAAAACAATTAATAGGTACTATAATACCTATTAATCAAGATATTGATTTAATTAAATAATTGACAATATAGCTGTAAACAATTATGTAAGCAGCTATGACAACAAGTAAAGTAATAAAGCAAACTTCGTCCCTTCGTAAAGAAGATGTAAATAAGAAGTGGGTTCTAATAGACGCTGACGGAATAGTTCTTGGCAGGCTCGCCTCTAAAGTAAGTATGATTTTAAGAGGAAAGCATAAAGCATCATATACTCCTCACGCAGATTGTGGAGATCACGTTATAATTATTAATGCTGAAAAAGTTAAATTCACTGGCAAAAAACTAGATGACAAAACTTATTATTGGCATACCGGTCATCCTGGTGGAATTAAAAGTAGAAGTGCTCGCCAAATAATAGAAGGAAAGTTTCCTGATCGTGTTATTCGCATGGCTGTAAAAAGAATGATTCCAAAAGGGCCACTTGGCAGTAACCAATTTTCAAATATGAAAGTTTATGCTGGGAGTAACCATCCACATGAAGCACAAGCACCAGAAATTTTAAATATTAGTGAAATGTTATAATTATGGAAAATACTGAAATCATTAATGAAGCTAATGAAGCTCAACCTAAATTAGATAGTTTGGGAAGATCATATGCCACTGGCAAGAGAAAAAATTCGATAGCGCGTGTATGGGTATCTTCTGGAACAGGAAAAATTGTTGTTAACGGTAAGGAAAGCAATAAATATTTTACAAGACCAGTATTGCATATGGTTATAAACCAACCCTTGGTCCTCACTAATAAGTCATCATCAATTGACACCATAATTACTGTTAGTGGTGGAGGATTATCTGGGCAGGCTGGCGCAGTTCGCCATGGAATATCAAAGGCGCTAACTCTTTTTGATCCAAATCTTAGAGCTTCTTTAAAATCTGAAGGTTTTTTAACCAGAGATGCAAGAATAGTTGAGAGAAAAAAATATGGTAGAGCAAAAGCTCGTAGACGTTACCAATTCTCAAAAAGATAATTTTTTACAAATAATTTTTTTAATTTTAGGGTGACAAGTTAATGTCAAACATTATGAACATATCTATCTTAGGTGCCAGTGGTTACGTCGGATCTGAAATGATCCACCTATGTCTAAAGCATCCTAATATAAAAATAGAGTCCTTATCAGGCAATGAAACAGCAGGATTAAACGTATCAAAAGTTATTCCTGGTCTTCGAGATTCTTTAGATCTTTCATTTAAAAGCTTAGATCAAATAAATTTTAGTAATACTGACTTTATATTTAGTTGTTTGCCTCACGCTGAATTGCAATCTAATTTCAGTAAGCTGCCGAATAATATAAAGTTAATTGATTTATCTGCTGATTTTAGATTAAAAGATTCTCAGGATTATAATAAGTGGTATGGCTTTACTCATAAACATCCTAAAAAGTTAAATGAGTTTATTTACGGTCTAACAGAATTTAATAGAGAAAAAATTAAAGCAGCCAACTATATTGCCAACCCGGGATGCTATCCAACGAGTATTTTAATGCCATTAATTCCTCTTTTAAAAAATAAGATTATTAGTGGCGATAATATTATTATTGACTCAAAGTCAGGATATTCGGGAGCAGGTAAGTCAAAAAAAACAGAAAATATTTTTGCTGAAGTAAATGAAAATATCAAATCTTATGGTATTGGTGATCACAGACATACCGCTGAAATAAATCAGGAGTTATCAAACTTTAGTGATGATTTGGTAAATGTATTTTTTAGTGCAAATTTAATACCAGTAAATAGGGGTATATTATCAAATATCTATATTAACTTTGATGTCAATAAACAGAATAAAATATATGAATGTCTAGAGGATACTTTCGCAAAAGAAGAATTTGTTACTCTATTACCAATTAATGAAGTGCCTAGTACTAGAGAAGTTATTGGTTCAAACAAGTTATCAATTGGCGTTAAAAGAGGGTACAAGGATGATTTATTGTGTATAGTAGCAGTAATTGATAACTTATTAAAAGGCGCTGCGGGACAAGCCATACAAAACTTTAATTTGATGAACGGTTTTGATGAAGGAACAGCTTTAACTAATAATGCGAATATTCTCTAAAATTTTTATTACTAATTTATTTTTACTAGTATCCTTATTATTAACTAGTGCTTGTGGCAATTCAAATAGCAGTAGCTCTTTTTCTTTCTACAAAACTTTTATTAATCCTGATTATAATGAAGTAAATTTGGATGACTATTCTGAAGAAATAAAAATTAATGATGAAAAAGTAGATTTAGAAAGTGTTCCAGAGAGTGAGTTAGAATGAAAAATATAGGAATTGCTGGATTTGGAACAGTAGGGCAGGGTTTTTATAATCAAATTAAAAGATTTTATAAAGACATTAATATTGTCCAAATTGCTATTAAGAATCCTAAAAAGAAAAGAAAAGTAAATTTAAAAAAAATCAAACTTACATCAAAAGTACAAGACTTGGCCATTAATCCAGACATTGAAGTTTTGATTGAATGCATCGGAGGGTCTAGTGGACCAGCATATAAACTAGTTAAGGCTGCTTTAAATAATAAAAAACATATTATAACTGCAAATAAAGCTTTACTTGCGATTCATGGAAATGAGCTGATAAAAATTGCAAAAAAAAATGACGTTACAATCAATTACGAAGCTGCAATTGCGGGCGGTATACCAGTTGTAAAGGCTATTAGGGAAAATTTAAAATATAATAATATTACAAAAGTCTATGGAATTCTTAATGGAACATGTAACTACATACTGTCTAGAATGGAAAGAGAGGAAAAAGACTTTCTATCAGTATTAAAAGATGCTCAAAAACTTGGTTTTGCTGAGATTGATCCAACATTTGATATAAAAGGGATTGATGCTGCTCATAAAATTACTTTGTTATCCAGTCTAGCTTTTAATATTCCAATAAAATTTTCTCAAACATATACTGAAGGCATAGATAAAATTGAACTAGATGATTTTCGTTTTGCTTCTGAGTTTGGTTATAAAATTAAACTTTTGGGTATAGCTGAAAGAAAACAAGATTCATATGAACAACGTGTTCATCCTTGTTTAATCCGAGAAGATTCAGAAGTAGCAAAGGTTGACAATGAATTAAATGCTGTTGTTATAAATGATGAAATGGTTGGAAAAACTGTATTAATAGGTCCAGGAGCAGGTGGCAAACCTACTGGTGCCGCGATAGTAGCCGATCTTTTAGATTTAAAAAGAGGAAATCTAAACTCACCTTTAGGCGAGTCAATTTTGTCGTCAAAAAAAATAAAAAATATCAATATTCTTAATAGTCATTTTGCTTACTATCTAAAAATAGTAGTTAAAGACGAAGTGGGTGTTATGAGAAGAATATCAGATATCCTAGCAAGAAATAAGATTTCTATTGATCAGCAGAAACAAGAACATTCTAATAAACGGGGTTATGCAACTATTGTAATAATTACCCACATAATTAAAGAAAAAATTGTTTTAAAAGCCATTAAAGAAATTAACAATATGAAAAGAATCAATAATAAGCTCAAGTTTATACGGATCGAAGGAAAGTTATGAGCAATATCGGTAAAAAGTACTCAACTGGCATTTTAAAGGCAGCTGAGATGGCTGCAATTGCTGCATCTTCATTGATTGGAGCTGGAGACAAGGAGGGTGCTGATCAATTAGCTGTTGATGCAATGAGAACTGCCTTAAATGAAATAGATTTTGATGGAAGGATTGTCATTGGTGAAGGTGAAAGAGATGAAGCTCCAATGTTATATATTGGAGAAAAGGTTGGCTCAGGGAATGGTGATGCAGTTGATATTGCTTTAGATCCCTTAGAAGGGACAACAATTACATCAAAAGGCATGCCTAATTCACTTGCTGTTATTGCTGCTGCAAAAAAAGGTTCAATGCTTCATTCTCCAGATACATACATGGATAAAATTGCTATTGGTGGAGGTTATGGTGACGATGTTATAGATTTAGATGCATCAGTTGCTGATAATATAAAAAGTCTTGCTAAAGCAAAAAAAACTAGCCCCGAAGATATTACCGCCTGCGTATTAGAGCGTGATCGACATAATGAAATTATTGAGTCTTTAAGAGCTATAGGATCAAAAGTTGTTTTGATTCCCGATGGTGATGTTCAAGGAGTCATTATGACATCCCAAAAAGATATTGATGTAGATATTTATTTTGGAACCGGCGGTGCACCAGAGGGGGTACTAGCTGCCGCTGCTTTACAATGTATTGGTGGGCAAATACAGACGAGGCTGGTAATTAGATCTGATGATGAAAAAGCGCGGGCAGAAAAATTAGGAATTAAAGACCTTGATAAGAAATATACAATCAATGATCTTGCCTCGGGAGATATAGTATTTGTAGCTACAGGAGTAACTGAGGGTACTATGGTAAGAGGAGTAAAAAAATCTGGGAATCTATATACAACTCACTCAATAGTCTTACGATCTGACAAAAATACAACACAATATATCCAAACCAAGCATCCCAATATTGGTTAATGGACTTAGAGATTTTAAAAGATTTTAATTCATATACTAATAATAAATGGCAACTCAAATCATTTGATGAACGCCAAGCTGAATTGATTAGTCAAAAATTTGATACGTCATACTTGATTGCAAAACTTTTTTCAATTCGTCAAATTTCTGTAGATGATATTTCAAGCTATCTTAATCCTACTCTTAAAGACAATATTCCAGATCCTAATATTTTAGTAGATATGGATAAGGCTTGTGAAAGATTACTTGCCGCAATAAAAAATAAAGAAAAAATTGCTATCATAGGTGATTATGATGTAGATGGATCTACTTCTACATCATGTTTAATAAAATATTTTAAGTCTATTAACGTAGAGGTTATTTATCATATACCCGATCGATTCTCTGAAGGTTATGGACCTAACAAGAAAACTTTCCAAAGTTTTAAAGACCAAAATATAAATATAATCTTCACACTTGATTGTGGAACCTTGGCATATGAAGAGATAAAATTTGCAAAAGAAAACTGTATGGATGTAATTGTAATTGATCATCATCAAGCAGAGATAAACTTGCCAGAGGCATATGCTATGATAAATCCCAATAGATTAGATGATACTACTAAATTAGGCTACCTAGCAGCTGTTGGGGTCACTTTTATGTTTATAATTGGTTTGAATCGAAAGCTTCGAGAGAACAACTGGTTTAATGATAGTCTAAAGGAACCTAATATTATTGCTTTGTTAGACATGGTTTCTCTTGGGACTATTTGTGATGTAGTGCCATTGATAGGAATTAATAGATTGCTTGTTCAAAAAGGATTAGAGGTTTTTTCAAAAAATTCTAATACTGGCTTAGCTGCATTAATAGAAAAAGCTAATATAAGTAATAAAATTTCAACCTATGATCTTGGATATAAATTAGGGCCAAGAATTAATGCGGGTGGTAGATTAGGTAAGTCAAAACATGGTACGGAGTTACTTACTAGCGAGGATAGTTTAGAGGCAAAAAAGCTTGCCGCAGAACTAGATAATTTTAATAAAGAACGTCAAACAATTGAAGCGCATATTCTTAAATCTGCAATTGAATCTTTAACCACTGAACAGTTAGAAAAAAAAATAATATTTGCCTTCGGCCAGGATTGGCATGAGGGAGTTATAGGTATCATTGCGAGTAGAATAAAGCAAAAATTTAATAAGCCCTGTATAGTTTTCTCATCAAAAAATGGAATTGCAAAAGGATCTGGTCGTTCAGTAAAAGGTATTGATTTAGGTAATTTAATTATAGCTGCAACACAAAAAGGGATTATTACTCAAGGCGGTGGGCATGCGATGGCGGCGGGATTAACAATTGACGAAGACAAAATTTCTAATTTACAAGATTTTATAGAGGGAAGACTTACTGGTAATGAACAGCTTAGTGAGAATATAGAAAATTATGCTGACTCCATTATAAATATTAGTGCAATAAATACAGAGTTATATGATGATATAAATCAACTTGGACCGTTTGGTTCAAATAATGAAGAACCAAATTTTATAATTAAAAGTACAAAGATTACATTCATCAAAGAATTTGGTGATAATCATATTCGCTGTGGTTTGAATTCTGATATAGATAAGAATGTTGAGGGCATTGCCTTTAGAAGCAAGAATACTCCACTTGGTGATGCAATTATGGTTAATAAAGGAAAACAAGTATCACTCTATGGAAAAATTAAGGTCAATGAATGGGGAGGGCGAAGAATTCCACAATTATATATTGAAGATATTGGTAAAGAAATTAAGTAATCATTGATTGATTTTAAATAATTTCAAATATATAAAAGATTTTTATGGTCCCTTCGTCTAGCGGTTAGGATATCTGGTTTTCATCCAGAAGATCACGGGTTCGAATCCCGTAGGGACCGCCAAATTCTAGATTATGTGACAATTTGTCATTAAATATCCTTAAAATTAATATTTAAAAATAATATTTAATTGCTATGTATGTAGTATGAATAAAAAATTAAATACTCATTATAAACCTGAGAATCTAAGTGATAGGATCGCTTTTGCCTTCACAAAACTGCTAAGGTTTACTGCTGACTTTTTCTTTGCTAAGAGATACGGGCATAGAGCTGTAGTATTGGAGACTATTGCAGCCGTACCAGGAATGGTTGCTGGCATGCTTAATCATTTAAAAAGCTTAAGAAGAATGGAGCAAGATCCAGGATGGATTAAAATTCTTCTAGATGAGGCAGAGAATGAACGCATGCATTTAATGACATTCATTCACATTGCAAAACCGTCTACATTAGAAAGATTTATTATAATCATTGCGCAAGGAATATTCTTTAATCTTTATTTTATGATGTATTTAATTTCTCCAATCGCTATGACTTACCTATTGATAAAAGTATCAGGCGTTTCTATGTTAGAAAATCAAATAAAACACACTAAAGATGGATATGAAGAATATATAAAAACTACCAGTGCATTTATAATTTTACCAAAAAAGAAGCTATGAGTGAATTACAGGAAAAATATCCAAATAATAGGTTGAGAAGAACACGTCAATCACAGTGGATTAGAAATCTAGTTAGTGAGAACTCCCTCTCAACTAATGATTTAATTTGGCCTATTTTTATTTGTGAAGGATCTAACGTAAAAGATGAAATTGATTCTATGCCAGGTGTATACAGGTATTCTGTAGATCGATTAAACGAGGTTGTTGACCAGGCCTTATTAAATAAAATCAGCTTAATTGCTCTATTTCCTTCTACTCCTAAAGAGAAAAAAGATAGCCTTGGAAGTGAGGCTTTAAGTCCAGATAATTTAATTTGCAGTGCACTAAAAAAAATAAAAGAAAAGAAAGTTGAATTAGGAATAATGTGTGATGTTGCATTAGATCCTTATACGTCTCATGGACACGATGGTATATTAAGTGAAGATAATCAGATATTAAATGATGAGACTAATAAAATCTTAGTTAAGCAATCACTTCTACTTGCTGAACATCATGCAGATATTATAGCACCATCAGATATGATGGATGGTCGTATTGGTTTGATAAGAAATAATCTAGAGGACAAGGGTTTTAAAAATACAATTCTACTATCATACTCAGCAAAATATGCTTCAGGATTTTATGGCCCTTTTAGAGATGCGGTCGGTTCCCTTGATAACTTAATTTCAGATAAAAAAACTTATCAAATGGATTATGCAAATTCAGATGAAGCGCTTAGAGAAGTTGCAATAGATATTGCTGAAGGTGCAGATATTATTATGGTTAAGCCAGGTATCAGTTATTTAGACGTTATTCATAGAATTAAGTCTGAATATAATTTTCCTACATTTGCTTATCAAGTTTCTGGTGAGTATGCTATGGTCAAAGCTGCGGCAAGAAATAATTGGATTGAAGAAGAAAAAATTATAATAGAGCAACTGACTTCATTTAAAAGAGCTGGAGCCAACGCTATTCTTAGTTATTTTGCAATAGACGCTGCAAAAATTATTAATTCATCGAATTAATCTTTTAATAAGACTAGAAGTATCCAAGTCATTATAACCCATCTGTTGCAACTCAAGATAAAATTGATCTACTATTTTTGTTACTTCTAATTCAATGCCAAAATCAGTAGCCTGTTCAAATGCTATACCAAGGTCTTTTCGCATCAGATCAACTGCAAAACCAAAATTAAATTTATCTTCTGACATAGTTTTAAAACGATTATCTAGTTGCCAAGATTGTGCAGCACCACCAGATATTACATCCACTACATCATCAACAGCTAAATCAGTTTTCTTCATGAAGTGAACTGCTTCTGCTAAGCCCTGCACTAAACCAGCAATACAAATTTGATTTATAATTTTTGTTAGTTGTCCTGATCCTGAAACCCCCATAAATTTGATTTTTTTTCCATACGACTGTAATACTTCTCTTGATTTTTCAAAACTACTTAAGTTTCCACCCACCATAATGCTTAAAGCCCCATTGATTGCACCAGCTTCTCCACCTGAAATTGGCGCATCTAAGAACTGTATGCCTAATTTTAATGCTTCTTTATTAATTAATTTCACTATCTTTGGAGATACCGTTGAATGATCAATAAAAACTGTTTCACTATTAAGATTTTTAAAACATCCGAAACTAGATATAGTTATCTCCTTCAAGTCATTATCATTCCCAACACATGAAATTATATAGTCAAATGGATCATTCAATTCAGAGAGGTTAGTAATCAAATTTCCCTTATATTCTTTTATCCAATTGTCTGCTTTCAATCGTGATCTATTGTAAACAGTCACATCGTTACTTCGACTAAGGTGTCCAGCCATAGGGTATCCCATTGTTCCCAAACCAATAAATAATATTTTAGGCATTAAAAATATCTGTCATTCTTTGTAACGTACTTATAATAACAAGCAGTGGCATTTTGAATAGTCTTCCACCAGGAAAATTTCTATGTTTAATTTTTTCAAACGTTTCTAAAACACCCTTTTCGTCTGAATGAATTGAATTAGCAATAACTCTTCCTGCAATTCCTGTTAATGCAACGCCATGCCCAGAAAAGCCATGAGCATAATAAATTCTTCTACTTGCTTGACCAATATCAGGAACTCTATTTAATGTAATGCCGACATAGCCTCCCCATATATATTCAGCTTTTTCATTCTGTAAATTTGGAAAAACTTTCAGCATTCTTTTTTCAGTTTTTTTTGCAAGTACTTCAGAATGCTTAAGTGAATAACTTACCCCTCCACCAAATATCATTCTTTTATCTGCCGATAATCTATAATAATTTAAATCAAAGTTAGTATCACTAACACAATAATCACTTGGTATAACCGTTTTTTGAAGCGCTTGGTTTAATGGTTTTGTAGCAATCATGTAGTTTATTATTGGCATAATTCTATTCTTAATTCCTGAGTCAATTTCTTCAAGATATGCATTGCAACAAAGTGCGACATTTTTAGCTTTTACAATTCCTTTTGCTGTACGCACTTCGACATGATTTCTTTCTTCAGAAATTTTAATAGCTTTAGTGTTTTCATAAATATCTACATTTAACGTTGTAGCTGCATCTGCTAAACCTAATGCATATTTTAATGGATGAATGTGACCACCTTGCTCAAACAAATGACCACCATAATATCTCTCAGACCCTACTGCTTCTGAAACCTCTGCTTTGCTAAGTATTTTAGTTTGATGATAATCAAGCTTATTTTGAAAATATTCAATTTCATGCTCAAAATCTAGAAGCTTAGATTTGTTGGTAGCAACAGTTAGATTACCTAATTTTTTATCACAGCTAATATTAAACTCTTCAATCCTCTCATCAATTAAACGAACAGCGTCTAAAGATAAGTTCCACAAATTTTTTACAACTTCAAATCCATATTTTTTTTCTAAAATCTCAACACCATTTGATAAATCGGGTCCAATTTGACCACCATTTCTACCAGAGGCACCCCAAGCAATTTTATTTTGTTCAAGTAAAATAACTTTCAGTCCGTTTTTTGACGCCTCTATTGCTGTTGATAAGCCAGTAAAACCACCACCAATTATACATAAGTCACATGAGTCGCTGTCACTTAAAGATGGGTAATGTATTAAGTCTCTATCCAGACTCTCAATGTAATAGCTATTAGGGTAATCAAGCATACGCCACTATATCAAAATTTTACTTATCTAATAGTCTATTTAATAAATTTTTAGGTTGAATTTTTCCTGCTTGCGCTCTTTTTCCTAACCATGGCTTAATGTCATTAAATGGAATTGTTTTTTTATTTTTATTCATAAAAATGATCCCGTCTTCTTTTTTATAAGTGAAAGCATAACATGTTTTACCAATTTTTATTTTTTGAAGAGTAATACCTCTACCTTTTTGCATCTGTGGTATTTCGGATAAATCATAAGTGAGGAATTTAAGAGATTTCTTATCTCCACTTATAACGCCAATATAATCTCCAATGACTTTGCAACAAGAAATAGATTTATCTCCTTGTTTAAGATTCATTATTTTCTTTCCTGATCTTGTTGACGCTATAAGATCCGAAGTATTTACAATAAATCCTCTTCCAGAGGCGCTGGCAATCAAATAATTCTCATTTTCATTGTAAACGGACAGTTCGACTACTTCCTCATTATCAGACTTATCGACAATTACACTAACCGGCTCACCAAATCCTCTTCCTGTAATGATTTTAGAACAATTAATTGTATAAAATTTTCCTAAAGAAGAAAATAAAAGTAATTTATCATTGTTCTTACACTTAATGATGAATTTAGATTTATCTCCATCTTTATACTTAACATTACTATAATCTTCTTGATGTCCTTTAATTGCTTTTATCCAGCCATTTTGTGAACAGATTATTGATACAGGTTCTTTGCTATCAAATTCATCTATAGAATATTCAACTGCTTTAAATTCATTGTTTATTATTGTTCTTCTTTTGCCGTTAATTGAAGACTTATTATATCTTTCAGCTATATTATTAAATTCTTCATTTAGAATTGATGTCTGTTTTATTTTTGATTTAAGTATTAAATTTAATTCCTTTCGATAATTTGTTAAATTTTGATACTCAAGTTTAATATCTTTTTCTTCCAATTTTTTTAATTGTCGTAATCTCATCGCTAAAACAGCTTCAACTTGTCTCTTAGTAAATCTAAAGGCTTTTATGAGTTTTTTTTCAGGTTCATTACTGCCTCTAATTATCTTTATAATCCTATCTAGATTCTTATATACAATTAAAAATCCTTTCAAAATTTCAATTCTATTTTCAGTTTGCACAAGACGGTACTTTGATCTTCTTTTTAAAATTTCAAATCTATGAGATATAAAAGAGTTGAGAATTTCTTTAAGATTAAACAATTTTGGTTCAAACTTTGAATTAATTGCATTCATATTGATTGAAAATTTAGTTTCTAGATCTGATACTTTGCAAATATCTTCGATAATTATTTTGGCTTCAATATTTCTAGTCTTAGGGAGTAGAACAATTCTAATATCTTCTGCCGACTCATCTTGAATATTTTCAAGATAATTTATTTTTTTGTTATCAATTAATTCTGAGATTTTCTCGATGATTCTAGATTTATTTACTTGGTAAGGAATTTCAGTAATTACAATTTGATATTGCCCCCTACCTAAACTTTCTTCATGCCATTTTGCTCTTAATCTTAGAGAACCCTTACCTTTTGAGTAAGCTTCTTTAATTGACACATTACTGTCAATAATTTCTCCACCTGTTGGAAAATCTGGTCCCGGTATTATTTTCATTAACTGAGACAAAGGGGTATTTGGATGTTTCAAAAGTTTAATTAATGCTTTTGAAATTTCAAATATATTATGTGGAGGTATACTTGTGGCCATACCAACAGCAATTCCGGATGATCCATTTGCTATAAGGTTTGGAAATGCACACGGAAGAACCATTGGTTCATTTTCAGTTCCATCATAAGTTTTTATGAAGTCCACAGTTTCTTCACCAATGTCAGTTAGCATTAGTTCGGCTGTAGAAGTAAGCTTGGCTTCAGTATATCTCATTGCAGCAGCATTATCGCCATCAATATTCCCGAAGTTACCTTGCCCATTAATTAGTAGGTATCGAGTTGAAAAGTTTTGAGCTAATCTTACTAAAGCATCATAAACTGATTGATCGCCATGAGGATGATATTTACCTATTACATCACCAACAATCCTCGCTGATTTTTTGAAACCAGTACCTGACCCTAATTTTAGTTGAGACATTGCGAATAATAATCTGCGGTGTACAGGTTTTAGACCATCTCTTACATCTGGAAGAGCCCGATGTGTAATAGTTGATAAAGCATAAGCGAGATATCTTTCTTCGAGAGCTTTGGAAAACTGTATTTTCTTTTCTTTCATAAAATTTATTTAATAAACATATCTTTAAGCCGATTCCTTGATTCTGGGAAATTGAGATTATTAGGCTTATAAAACCATTTATCAAAAAAAAATTCAGCTAGATTTAATCCGTCTATGACATCTTCCGTATCGTGGTCAAATTTTTCGTTTATTAGGAACTTTGGCAGTTTTAAAAGTTTATTTTTATATTGTCCCGCACCTATTTCAGTAACTGCAGATCCTGTTGCTGGAGAAACAAAAACTAAATTATCTTTTTCATTAGTCACAGCACATTTAGTTAGATCTAGACCATAACCAATCTCAGTTAATAAATTCAGCTCCCAAATTATATAATCTTTTATCCATTGATCTTTATTTGAAGTTAATATTTGTATTAAAAATTTCAAACCAGTGTATATATTCTCGTTTGGTTGCTTCTCAGCAATTGTATTGGAAATCAAACTGCATGCTGAAGTTAGAGCACACAGTTTTTTTCTGTCATTTAGTATCAATGAAGACCAAGACTTAATACTTTCAACGCCATAGTTTCCTAAATGCGTCTCAAGTCTTCCCGACCAATGCGCTATAATCTCGTTACCTGGTTCTATAATTGAACGTATATTTTTTGAATGTACCCCTCTAATAAGGCCTTTATGTTTTCCGTGCTCAATAGTCAATACTTCAAGGATATATGACTTTTCATTGTGTGGTTTTAAACTTAATACAAAGCCTTCACTAGACCATCTCACGACTTATTCGTGCTTATTAATTTTACAAATAGAAATAAATTTACTTTTTTATTCATAAACTTTGATATCTCTTTACGAGCAGACTCACCAATATTCTTTAGATTGACACCTTTGTTACCAACTAAGATATATTTATGCGATTTTTTTGTTATATGTATTGTTTGGTGAATAGTTATCATTTTTTTCGAGTTTACCACTTTATCCGTTGAAACCTTACATTGGTAAGGTATTTCTTTATGGGTTCTATCATAAATTTTTTCTCTTGTTACTTCAGTATAATAAATATCTTTTTTTAGAAGAAGTGTTTTTTTTGATGAAAACTTTTTTTTTCGCTTAGGTAGATATTTTTTAATTATTGATAACATCTCATCAACACCATCACCCAAAAGTGCTGAAATAGGAAAAATTTCATTGAATAAATTCATATCACCTAGTTCTTTTATTTTTTCAAGAACAGATTTACGATTAACTTTATCTATTTTGTTCAATACAAGAAAAATTTTTGAATGACTATTATTCTGATTTAAAGTCGTGATAATCTTTTTTAATTCATTATTTTTAGTCACACCTGTATCTACAACAACCAAAACAATATCGGCCTCGTCTATACCTGAAAAAGCAGTATTGGTCATTTTGTTGCTAATTTTTGTTTTTGCTGTGAAAATACCTGGGGTATCTTGAATTATAAATTCTGCTTCAGATATATTTCTCACTGCTTTTTGATTAAATGTTGTAGATTGTTTTTTTCTAGAGACCATTGATACTCTTTGTCCCACAATCTGATTAATCAAGGTTGATTTTCCAGAGTTTGTTGCACCTAAAAGTAAAATTGTACCACTTTTCATGAGAATTAAATTTTTATATTGTTTATTTCAGTAAAATGAATTGCTGCCTTTTTTTCAGCATCTTTTATATTCCCAGCAGAGGCTTCAGCTTTTTTATATGTATTAAATTGAATTTTAACTGTAAATAATGGGGCATGAGCTTCTCCTTCTTGATTGATTAACTCATATACTGGAAGTTTTTTATATTTTTTTAAGCACCATTCTTGCAGTGCAGATTTTGGATCTTTAAAATTTAAATCAATTGCTTCAAATGTATTTTGCCAATTAAAATTTATAAAGGTTTTAGCGGCTTTGTAACCACCATCGATATATATAGAGGCAATTAATGCTTCACAAGCATCGGCCAGAATACTTATTTTATTTTTTCCGTCAGAAGCTATTTCAGTTTTTCCAAGGATCAGGTAATCACCTAAATTAATATTTTTCGCAATTTCTGCACATTTATCTTTATTCACAAATGTACTAAATATTTTATCTAAGTTTCCTTCAGATAAATTAGAGTGATTATTTATTAGATTTTCTGCAATCACAAGACCAAGTACTCTGTCACCTAAAAATTCGTACTGTTCATTATGAGTAAGAGATTTTGTACTTTTATGAGTAAGGGCTATTTGAAGAATATTTCTATCTTTGAACGTATATCGTATTTTTTTTTCTAGATTTTCTAAATTCATAATTAATTTATCATTTTAAATAATCTATCCATTTGAATATCAAATGGCCATCTCCAAAATTCTAATATGGTGGAACCTCCCTCGGTCGCAAAAAATATTATTTGCGCTTTACCTACTAGATTATTTTTAGGGATCGAACCGATAAACCTGCTATCTTTTGAATTATCTCTATTATCTCCCATAAAAAAATAAGAATCTTCAGGGATAAAAATTTCACTAGTGTTATCTGCACGTGTATTTCCCATATCAAAAGTTTCATAGTAGACATTATTTGGTAAGGTTTCTTCATAAACTAAAACATTACGAATTTGCCCATTATTAATTAATTTTGTCTCACTTCTTATTTTTTTTCTTTTTACGGGAATATCATTAATATGAAGAATACCATCTATCATTTGAATTTTATCCCCTGGAAGGCCAACAAGTCTTTTTATATAATCTATTCTTAAATTTTCTGGTGTCTTAAAAACAATTATATCACCCAGCTCAGGCTCAGAAAATAAAACTCTTTCATTAATAAGGGGCAAGCTAAATGGAAAGGAATGCTTACTGTATCCATAAGAAAACTTAGATACAAAAATTCTATCACCAACTAATAAAGTTGGTTCCATTGAAGACGATGGTATAAAAAATGCCTGGAAAAAAAAAGTTCTTATTATAATTGCTATTAATATCGCATAAAAAAGTGATAAAAAATTTGATTTAAACCAATCAAGCGATGAGTTTTTGTCTGCCATTACTTAACTACCTTCTATGATAACAATTGCTTGAGCGTATGGATATTCATCAGTTATAGTCAAATTGATATTAGGTTTATTATTCACGAGCGATATAGATTCTAATTGTTTTTTAGCTCCTCCATGAAAAATTATTGTTGGTTGTCCAGATGACAAGTTGCTAACTTCTAAATCTCTCCAAAAAACTCCTTTCCTAAAGCCACTACCTAAGGCTTTAGAGGCAGCTTCTTTAGCTGCATATCTCTTAGCATAACAATTAATAGATAATTTTCTTCCTTCACACTTATTTATTTCTTCATCTGTGAAAATTCTTTTTTTAAACTTATTGCCAAAACGATTAATAGTTTTTTCAATTCGTCTAATATCAATAATATCTGCACCAATCCCAATCATTTTTATCCTTCAGCTATTAAAGTTTTCATTTTTCTTATAGTTGTCTCTAATCCTAAAAATAATGACTCACTAATAATAAAATGACCTATATTAAATTCTTTAACTTCATTTATCCTAGATAATTCTACGATTGAATCAAAAGTAACTCCATGTCCAACATGTGTCTCAAGTCCAATACTCTCCGCAAAACTTGCAGCTTCTTTTATTGTGTTCAACTCTTTTTGAAAATCTGATCTATCATGAACTTTTCGACAAAACTCGCCTGCGTGAATTTCAATAATATCAGAACCAAGTTCTTTTGCTAATTTTATTTGATCTATTGATGAGTCAACAAACAATGAAACTTTAATATTATTTTTTTTTAATCTACCAATTATTGTTCCTAAAATATTATGATTGCGTTTTACATCAATACCACCTTCAGTTGTTACCTCTTCCCTTTTTTCTGGAACAATGCAACACGCATTTGGTAATGTTTTAATTGCAATTTCAACCATTTCATTAGTTGGAGCCATTTCAAAATTTAATGGAATCGATATTTGGCTTTTAATTGCTTCAATGTCAGCATCTCTGATATGCCTTCTATCTTCTCTTAAGTGAGCAGTTATTCCATCAGCTCCAAATTCCTGACACTTTAATGCTGCCTTAACTGGACTAGGATAATCCTCTCCTCTCGCATTCCTTAAGGTTGCTACATGGTCAATATTTACTCCCAGTCTAGCACTTGACATCTATTATATATCTCTACTACCTGGCTTTACAGGATCTATGGTTTTTAGATTATCGGGTAGCGAATTTTCGTCATATATTGGGATATCTAACTTATGGACTGATATTAAGTTTTTAAGCTTACTTTCAGAATTAGTTCTATCGATTAAACATGCGGTTCCTAAAAAGTTAACGCCAATTTTATTAAGTTCCTCTATGCACTCAATAGCAGATTTTCCAGTAGTAATGACATCTTCAACTAAAATTACATTACTATTGGGTTCTATATTAAATCCTCTTCTTAATTGAAACATTCCATTCGCTCGTTCATAAAAAACTGATTTAGTTTCCAATTGTCTTGATAATTCATATCCTACAAGAATTCCTCCTATTGCAGGAGCAACAACGTAATCAATATTTTCACCTATATATTTTAATACTCTCTGAGATAACGCATTACATATTTTTTCTGCTACCTCAGGATAAATAAATAATTTTGCACATTGGCAATAAGTAGCAGATCGTTTACCTGAAGAAAGAATAAAATGTCCATGTTGAATGGCACCTGTTTCTTCAAGTAGGTTAGAAATTTCTTGTTTTTCCATGGTTAATTAATATATAGCCTCTTTACCATACTGACTCGATCTATTTCTTTGAGATTAGCTATGATGGTTTTAAGGTGATCTAAGTTTTTTAAATTCATTTCAAATATCATATCAAAAAAATCGTTGCTTTTCTCAGATATATTCAAATTTATAATATTTCCACCATGGTCCCCAATGTGAGTAGCTAATATACCTAAAGAGCCAGGCTCATTTACAACAGAAATTTTTATTCTTGAGGTAAATAACTGCTCTTTACTTACATCCTTCCATGTAGCTGATAGCCAAAGGTCTTCAGAAAAATCTTCAATAAGTTTTTTGCAGTTAGCACTATGTATGATTACACCAACATCAACTTCTGATATTCCAAAAATATCTTCTCCTGGTAGCGGTAAACAGCATTCAGCAAAATGAACTGCTAGTCCTGGTTGTAATCCTTTTATTTCTAGTGGCAGTTTTTTATTTGGATTTTTTCTGTACCTATTGAAGAATGACAATCTCTTTTTTGGTTTAAATTTAATTATCTCTTTATTTTTAATATGCCCTTTGCCAATTGCTATTAATAAATCATTAAAAGTCTTTTTCTTAAACTTATTAATCATTTCACTGATGATGTCTTCAGGCACATCTTTTGAAAAGCCTAATGAATTTCTAAGTATTCTTTTTCCTAAATCTAAGAAATCATTATTTTCTTTTTTTTTAAAGTATCGTTTTATAGATGACTGAGCTTTTGCAGTCGTAGCGATATTTTCCCATACTTCTGATGGCTCCTGTCCACGCGATGTCAATATTTCGACCTCATCGCCATTTTGAAGTTTTGTAAATAGTGGTTGTGATTTTCCGTTAACTTTACAACCGATACACATATTTCCTATTTCAGAATGCAGAGCATAGGCAAAATCAATTGGATTAGAATTTAAAGGCAAATGAATAAGATCTCCTTTTGGAGTAAAGCAAAAAACTTGTTCCTGAAACATCTCTAGTTTTGTAGCTTCTAAAAGTTCTTCTGAGGTTGCACCAGAATCTAATATATCGACCAAATCTCTTAACCAGGTGACATTTATTGGATCGGATGATGAGTCGTCTACTAGATTATAGTTTTCTTTATATTGCCAGTGCGCAGCAATACCACTTTCAGCAATCTGGCTCATTTCTTTTGTTCTAATTTGAAGTTCAACTCGTTGTCTTTGAGGGCCAACAATTGTTGTATGCAGGGAGCTATAATTATTTATTTTAGGTGTTGAAATATAATCTTTGAAAGATCCAGGAACTACTGACCATTTGGAATGAATAACTCCCAAAGCCTTATAGCAGTCTTTTTTATTTTGAGTAATTATTCTATAAGCAAATATATCTGATAACTGTCTAAAAGCAATTTCCTTTCGTTGCATTTTATTCCAAATAGAATAGATCTTTTTCTCTCTTCCCAAAACTTCACAAGATATATTTTCATCTTTTAATAAAGTTACAATTTGAATATTGATTTTTTCAGTAAGATTACTGCTGCTATTCTTTAAATAATCAACCCTATTTTTAATTGAAGTATATGCAGCTTTATTTAATATTTGAAATGACAAGTCTTCAAGTTCATCCCTAAAAGATTGCATTCCTAGTCTACCAGCCAAAGGAGCATAAATTTCCATCGTTTCAAGTGCAATTCTTTTTCTTTTTTCTTCACTTGGAACAAATGTAATTGTTCGCATATTATGGAGTCTATCAGCTAATTTAACCAACAATACTCTTATGTCCTTTGAAACTGCTAATATTAACTTTCTAAAATTCTCAGCCTGATTTTTAATATCAGATTGTGTTTTCATTTTAGATATCTTAGTAACTCCATCTACTAGTGTAGCTATCTCATTGCCAAATTTTAACTTCAGTTCGTCCATTGATGCCGGGGTGTCTTCAACGGTATCATGAAGAAGACCAGTAATTATTGTTGCAGTATCTAGTCTAAGTTCCGAGAGTATTTCTGCTACTTTAATTGGATGCAAAATATACGGATCTCCAGAATATCTTTTTTGCGATTTATGTGCTTCTAAAGCAAAAAAATAGGCTTTTTCTACAAGTGCCTGGTTTACGTCAATTTCTTTAGACTTAATGTTTTCTATAAAGTCAGGGTGCTTCATATATTACTTTTAATCACGAATTTAATCATAAAGGAATACCTAAAAATATCGGAAATATCACAATTTTTTATTATAAAGTGTAATTTTTTCATGAGAATTAAGACTAGAAATAATGTTTTTTATAGTTTTTCCACATACTGGATGAATTAAATCTGGGCAAATATCCATAAGTGGCCTAAGGACAAACATTCTTTGGTGTAACTTTTTATGAGGAATAGTAATTGGATATTTCCCTGAAAAAATTCTAATTTCTTTCTTTTTATCAGTTAAAAGAATATCAAGATCACAAGGTCTTGACATATTTGGCTTATGCATTTCTCTTCCCATTTTTTTTTCAATCTCCTTTAAGACTACTATAAGTTTATTAGGCTTCAAAGATGTTGAAATTACAATTGCGCCATTCAAAAACCAGTTAACTTTTGTCATGCCAACAGGTTCAGTAACGTAGAGTTTTGATACTCTCTTGACCTCAATATTTTTAAGTTTTATTAAATCTATAGACTTTTTGAGAGTTTGATATTGATCTCCATATTTAGAGTCTAGATTAGATCCAAGTCCTATTATATAAATCATTTATAATTCTTTTTTTCTCTCTCCCAAGATCTTTTTTTACTGACCTCTCTTTTATCGTGACTTTTCTTTCCCTTGGCAAGTGCAATTTCTATTTTTGCAAAACCTTTTTTATTAAAAAAAATTTTTGTTGGGACTAGAGTTAAAGACTCTTTGTTTAATTTACCGATAATCTTTCTAATTTCTTTTCTGTTTAAAAGAAGTTTTCTAGGTCTAGTTTCTTCGTGATTAAGATAGGATGAATTACTATACTTTGAAAAGTGTGAATTAATTAAAAATAGCTCATTGCCTTCTTCTCTAGCGTATGACTCTGATATATTTACCCTGCCATTCCTTAAAGACTTAACCTCACTACCTTTTAATTCTATTCCAGACTCAAACAGCTCTAAGAATGAAAAATTATAACGTGCCTTTCTATTTTGTGCTACTGTAGTCAACTTTAGTCAATAAGCGAAGCATGTCTTAAAGCACTATCAATAGTCTCTTTAGTTTCTTTACTGATAGTGGTTACAGGTAGCCTTACTTCCTCTGAACACAAGCCTAGAACAGAAGCGGCATACTTGACAGGTCCAGGACTAGATTCTAAAAATAATGCTCTATGCAATGGCATTAGCTGATCATTGATTATAGATGCCTCATAAAATTTTTTATCTATGCATAGATTTTGAAATTCTGAGCATAATTTAGGAGCAATATTTGAAGTTACAGAGATTGCCCCATGCCCACCATATGTCATAAATGCTAAAGTTGTTGAGTCATCTCCAGTTAATAAAATATAATCTTCTCCAACATCATTTTTTGTAGAATAAACTCTTGGAATATCTCCAGTAGCATCCTTTACTCCTATAATATTTTTTAATTTATAAAGTTTAGCCATTGTCTCATTGGTCATATCTATGACTGATCTTCCAGGTATATTGTATATTACGATTGGAATATTTACTGAATTAGCTATTTCAGTGAAGTGCTGAAGCAAGCCTTCTTGTGATGGCTTATTATAATATGGAGTTACTACTAATGCTGCGTCCGCCCCAGCTTTTTCAGCATGCTTTGTTAAATATATAGCTTCATCAGTTGAGTTGGAGCCAGTACCGGCTATTATTGGAACTTTATTATTTGCTTGTTCAATACATACCTCGACTATCCTAATATGCTCATCGTGAGATAAAGTCGGAGACTCACCAGTAGTACCCGTTGGAACCAATCCATGAGTACCAGAATTAATTTGGAAATCAATCAATGACCTAAAAGAAGCTTCATCAAATTTACCATTTTTAAATGGTGTAATTAGTGCTGTAAAAGAACCTTTAAACATATATGTTATACTCTATCATTTTTAATTATTTAAAAAATATAAATCATAAATATACTCTCAAAACTATTAATTAATTCAATTTGTGAAGCAATCTGTAATAATACTACTATCTTTTCTAATTTTAAGCTTATTTAAAGCAGTGGCTGCTGAAGAAAGTGTTTATTTTGAACTTTCAAATCCTGAAACTATTAATAAATTTGTATTAAATTTTCCTTCAAAGAAACCTGAAAAACCTTTTCTACTTTTACCTATTAAAAAACCAGAGGCTCCTCTTTTATCGAGAAATCTATCTAATAAGGAGTTTAAATTACTAAATTTAGCTTTAGAGCAATCAAAAAAATGGAAATGGGAACGAGTATCAAATATTAAGAAAAATATCAAAGATCAAGACGCCTTAAATTTAATAGAGTGGATTCGTTATTATAATGGTGCTACTGATTTAACATTCAGTGATTACTCAAATTATATAATAAAAAATAATAATTGGCCTGAGATAGAAAAAATAAAGTTTCAGGCAGAATCTAAGATTTCTTATACAGACTCACCTTCTGATATTATAAACTATTTTGATGTTAATGAAGCTCAAACAGGTTTAGGAAAAATTTATCTAGGAAATGCTTTTATGTCTGTTGGAAAAAGAGACATAGGAATAAATCTTATTCAAGAAGGATATGTAGATGGTAGATTTGGCAGGGTAGATCAAAAAAATATTATTTATAAATATAAATCATTTTTAAATATCGAACATCACAAAAAAAGAATATCAAATTTACTATGGAATAAAAAATATCGAACTGCTCAAAGATTGATTAAATATGTCGATAAAGATCACCAAAAACTTTACGAAGCAAGAATAGGTTTAATATCTTTTGCAGGAGGAGTAGATGAATTAATTTCAAAGGTTCCAAAATATTTAAAAGATGACCCTGGACTTGTTCACGATAGAATCAACTGGCGAATTAAAAAGAAAAAGTTCTCATCGGCCCTAGACCTATTAACAAAGATAAATAAAACTAGCTCTCAAGACCTTGAGAGACCTGATAAATTCTGGAAATTAAAAAATTACTCTATTAGAAAATTAATTGATGAGCGTAGATTTGACGAAGCCTACAGATTGACTATCAACCATGGACTAAAAACAAATGCTAATATTGCTGAAGCCGAGTGGATGGCGGGTTGGATTAGTTATTCATTTCTTAATGATCCATCCACCGCTTCTTTACATTTTAAAAATATTTATAAGGTTTCATCTAGACCTATTTCAAAAGCTAGAGGTTCTTTTTGGTTAGCAAAAACTTTTCAAGACCTTGGTCAAATAGAGTTGGCACAAAAATGGTTTTTAGAATCTTCAAATTATAATTTAACATTTTATGGCCAATTAGCTAGTGGCTATTTAGATACCAAATTAAAATTTGATGTGAACAGACACACTGAAAAAGTTGATCTAAATAATATAAACTCAGAAATGCTTAAAATTTATAGAACAATTTACTTATTAGAAGAGCTTAAAGAATTTAAGATTATGAAAAAATTTATTTGGAGTATAGCAAAAGACGATAATACCATCGAAAGATTAAGAATTACTAAATTAGCGAAAAATTTAAATAGAGATGATTTTGCAGTTCAGGCTGGAAAACTAGTCTACTATGATACATTGCTATTTACCCCAGAAAGTTTTCCTTCAGTTAAAAGGCCTGAATTTGGAAAAATCATTTTTCCTCCACAACCTTTTATTCATTCTGTTATACGGCAAGAAAGTCAATTTGATCCAAAAGCAGGTAGCTATGCGGGAGCAAAAGGTCTTATGCAAATAATGCCTTATACCGGAAAGAAACTTTCCAAAGGATTAAATCTAAAATACACAAAATCTAAATTAACAAGTGACCCAAAATATAATGTAATCTTAGGGAGTGCCTACTTAGATCAACTTTTGTCTATATATGATGACTCATACATATTAACCCTAGCAGCTTATAACGCCGGTTCGTCAAGGGTAAAAAGATGGATAGCTAGGTATGGAGACCCAAGAACAAATGACATTGATCCTATTGATTGGATTGAATTGATACCATTTAAAGAAACTAGAAATTATGTTCAGCGTGTAATGGAAAATATTCAAGTCTATGAATTTATGGAAAATAATTTTGAACCAAACTATTTTAGCTTAGATAATAATTTAATAAGAGGTAAAAGAAATATTACTAGAATTATAGAACCGATTTTAAAACCGTAAGTGGCGGAGTGAGAGGGATTCGAACCCTCGTAACGGGTATAAGCCCGTTAAATTCCTTAGCAGGGAACCGGTTTCAGCCACTCACCCATCACTCCACTTAATAATAGTAATTAATCTTTTTATCTCTAATTATCTAGTTTTTTCTTAACTATTTGGTTTAAAAGGCCTGGATTTGCTTTGCCTTTAGTAGCTTTCATAACTTCTCCAATAAAAAACCCAAGAAGTTTAGTTTTGCCATTTTTATATTTTTCAACATTTTCAGGATTATCTTCTAAAACTTTATTGATAAATATTTCGATTTCAGAGGTATCACTAATCTGAACAAGGCCTTTATCATCAATTATATCTTTTACCGATTTTTCTGAATTACACATTTCTTCAAAAACTTCTTTTGCTGCTCTATTGGAAATTGTCCCATTCTCTATTTCATCGATTAGCTCACCAAGCTGGCTTGAGCTAACAGGAGAATTTTCTATATTTAAGTTAAGTTTGTTTAATACTGCGAATAATTCACTTGCTACCCAAGAAACAGAAAGTTTAGAGCTTCTATTCTTTGCGACTTCCTCAAAAAATTCACTAATACGTCTGTCAGAAGTAAGAACCTCAGCATCATAGCCAGAAATTTTATAGAAATTAATAAATCTCAGTTTTTTTTCATCAGGTAATTCAGGCAATGATTTTTTTATTTTTTCTATCCAATCTTGCTCTAGCTGTAGTGGAAGTAAATCTGGGTCGGGAAAATATCTATAATCATGAGCATCCTCTTTTGATCTCATAGATCTAGTCTTATTAGAAACAACTTCATATAACCTAGTTTCTTGTTTAACTTGCTCTCCCCTTTCAATTATTTTAATTTGTCTATCTACCTCAAAATTGATAGCCGCACCAATATGTTTAAATGAATTTAAATTTTTTATTTCACATCTTGTACCTAATTCTTCCCCTTTTTTTCTCACAGATACATTTACATCTGCTCGCAAAGATCCTTGTTCCATATTGCCATCACATGTGTCTAAATACCTGAGAATTGATCTGACTTTTCTTACATATGCAATAGCTTCGTCTGAAGACGACATATCTGGCTTAGATACTATTTCCATTAAAGCGATACCTGATCTATTTAAATCAACAAATGTTAAATTGGGATCTTGATCATGCAAGCTTTTACCTGCATCTTGCTCAAGATGTAATCTTTCAATGCCAATAGTCTTGGTTATTCCTTCGATTTCAATCTCAACTGAACCTTCCCCAACAATTGGATCCTTGAACTGTGAAATTTGATAGCCTTGGGGCAAGTCTTGATAAAAGTAATTCTTACGGTCAAATATTGATTTATTGTTGATCTTTGCATTTAACCCTAATCCAGATTTTATTGCCTGCTCGATACAAAATTTGTTAATAACCGGCAGCATTCCTGGCATTGCTGCGTCAACTAAACTTACCTGAGTATTTGGTGCAGACCCGAAATCTGTTGATGAGCTAGAAAAAAGTTTAGATTTTGAATTTACCTGGGCATGTATTTCAATACCTATTACAGTTTGCCAATCATCCATCATAATCTATTTCCACCAACATTTTGGTTCATTTTTAAAATTTATTGAATCTTGAATATTCTTAGCTATGTTTAAAAGAAGTTGTTCTTCAAATGAATTTGTTATTAATTGCATGCCTACAGGTAGACCTTTTTTATCTAATCCAAATGGAATTGAAATTGCTGGTAATCCAGCTAGGTTAATCGGAACAGTAAAAATATCATTTAAATAATTTTTAACAGGATCTTTTTCTTCTTTATCAATTGCAAATGCAGTATTGGGAGTTGCTGGTGTAAGGATTGCATTTACATCTTTAAAGACGTTATCAAAGTCTTTTTTAATTAACGATCTAATTTTTTGAGCTTTTAAATAATAGGCATCATAATATCCAGACGATAAAACATAAGTGCCTATCATAATCCTTCTTTTTACTTCATCTCCAAATCCATCAGATCTTGTTGACTCATACATTTTAATAAGGTTTTTTTCATTAGTTCTTAATCCATATTTAACTCCATCATACCTTGAAAGATTGGATGAAGCCTCAGCAGGTGCAATGATATAATAAGCGGGAAGAGCTGTTTTGGTATGTGGCAAGCTTATTTCAATAATTTCAGCTCCATTTTCAGAAAGAATTTTTTTTCCTTCATTCCAATAATTTTGAATTTCTAATGGCAGATCATCACTCATATACTCTTTAGGAATTCCTATTTTCAAATTTTTTACAGAGCTATTAAGATTTGAAAAATAATGCTCATTTGGTTTTTGTGAGCTGGTAGAATCTTTATTATCATGACCAGATATTGTTTGTAATAATATTGCAGCGTCTTCGACAGTCTTAGATATAGGTCCAGCTTGATCTAAAGATGAGGCAAATGCTATAGTTCCCCATCTAGAAACCCTTCCATAGGTTGGTTTCAACCCAACTGCTCCTGTAAATGATGCGGGTTGTCGAATTGATCCTCCAGTATCTGTTCCAATGGAGGCAATACATAAATCAGCAGCTACCGAAGCTGCCGAGCCACCTGAAGAACCGCCAGGAACCAACTCTTCATCGCTATCAAGAGATTTCCAAGGATTAACAACAGGACCATAGAAACTTGTTTTATTAGTTGATCCCATTGCGAATTCATCACAATTGAGCTTACCAAGAGTAATCGCACCTTTATTTATACAATTATTTGTTACTGTCGACTCATATGTAGGTATAAAATTTGAGAGAATTTTACTAGAAGCTGTTGTAAGGGTATCTTTAGTACAAAACAGATCTTTATAGGCAAGAGGTATGCCATCCATTGGGCCTATTCTATTATTTTTTGAAACTCTATTATCCGTTTCTTTTGCTGCATGCACAGCTTTATCATGTGAAACTGTTATAAAACAATTTAATTTTTTTGAATCTTCAATTTTTTTTAAATAGCTATTAGTTATTTCTAGTGCTGAAACTTTTTTTTCATCAATAAGCTTTGATGCTTCCAATATTGTCAGATTATCCAACATGATTACTCTATAACTTTTGGTACTACAAAAAATCCTAATTCACTCTCAGGAACATTTTTAAGAAGATCTTCATTTGATAAAGTATTTTCTGCGATGTCATCTCTTAAAATTAACTTTTGATCAAGGGAATTGGATGTTGGGTCAATGTCCTCAGTGTTTATTTCTTTCAACTGATCAATAAATTTTAAAATAGATTTTAGATCTTTTTCTAAACTATTTAATTGATTATCATTTACAGACAATCGAGCTAGTTTTGCTAGTTTAATTGTACTGTTTTTATCAAATTCCATACTTAATTTAATGATTATCTTGTTATTAACATTGTTAATTGTGATATATATTAGTAAATCATGAGCATTGAAACAAAAAAAATCGAGGATATAAAAGAATTTAAGGAAATTATAGGAAATAATCAACGTATAATGGGTTTAGATGTAGGATCTAAAAGAATTGGTATTTCAATCTCAGACCCTGAACTAAAAATTGCTATATCTCTGAAAACTATAAATAGAGATAAATCAATAAAACTCTTCAATGATTTGAATAATGTTGTTCAAAAATTTAAAATTGGGGGTTTGATCTTTGGTATGCCATTAAATATGGATGGATCATTAGGTAAAAGCGCACAATCAGTAACAGACACGGCTTTATTAATTTCTCAAAATTTAAAAATTCCATATGGGTTTTGGGATGAAAGACTATCTAGTGTTGCTGTTGAGCGATACTTTGAAAAACCAAAAAAAAGTCGAAAGAAAAATATGATAAATAAAAAAGAAATTGATAACTTGGCTGCAGCCTTTATTCTAGATGGTGCTTTACAATATATTAATAACTAAACCTATGCTGACAATAAATAATCTTCCAAAACTTTCAGTGCAAAATCTAAGCTCTGTTAAAGATCTAACAAAAGCTGATGTAATGTCAATTATAGAGGTGGCAAATCTTTTCAAAAAAAATAATAAAGAAAAAAATAAAAATATTCCAATCTTAAATGGAAGAACAATAATCAATTTATTCTTTGAACCATCAACTAGAACTCTGATATCTTTTGAAGTAGCCGCTAAAAGACTTGGGGCAGATATGATTAATATGAATATAGAAGGCTCTTCTCTGCGAAAAGGTGAAACATTAATAGATACTGCTGACACACTTAACGCAATGAATCCAGATTTAGTCATAATTAGACATGGATCGTCAGGCTCTATAAAAGAAATTTCTTCTCGACTTAAGTGTCCTATTATAAGTGCGGGAGAAGGCACTGAAGAACATCCTACACAAGCTCTTTTAGACGCATATACAATTCAAGATAATCAAAAAAAGTTTGAAGAAATAACTGTTTCAATTTGTGGCGATATTGAACATAGTCGAGTTGCTAGATCGAACTATCATTTATTAAAAAAAATGGGATCCAAAATAAGGTTTGTTACCCCAGATTATTTCAAGCCCAAAGATTTAGATTCCTTTGATGTTGAATATTTTGATAACTTAGAGTTAGGGATTGAGTCTGCAGATATTGTAATGATGCTTCGAATTCAAAAAGAAAGAATAAACGATGTCAATTTACCTTCTATAGATGAGTACTTTAAACATTTTGGCTTAACACACAAAAAACTAACTAATGCAAAAAAGGATGTACTTGTAATGCATCCTGGTCCTATTAATAGAAACATAGAAATTGAAAGCTCATTGGCTGATGATTTGGATAAATCTGTTATAAATGAGCAAGTTGAAAATGGCGTTGCAGTTAGAATGGCCTGTCTAGCAGTTATGGTTAAATAACTATATGTCTACAGCTCTAATCAGTATAATAATATCTTACTTGTTAGGCTCAATACCAAGTGGAGTAATAATTACTAAATGCCTCAACTTAGGTGAAATAAGAAATATTGGATCAGGAAGTACTGGTGCAACAAATGTTTTGCGAACTGGTAATTATCTTGCGTCAGCACTAACACTTTTTTTTGATGTTTTAAAGGCAATAGTTGCTGTTAAAATATGTCAATTTTTTTATCCAGATAAATTTTTATTAACGGCCACCTTTATTTTAATTGGACATATTTTTCCGTTTTGGTTGAAAAACTTTAGCGGTGGCAAAGGGTATGCATCATTATTAGGTATTTTATTGGCCTTTGATCTTTTATTATTCGTTATTGTAATATGCGCTTGGTCTATTGTTTTTTTGCTATTTAGAATATCTTCTTTATCTGCACTAGTAAGCATTATTGCTTTGGTTATTGCCGCCTATAATATTCCTAATGTTCAGTACAAAGAAGTTTTTTTAATCGCAGGTCTCATAATTTTAATTTCTCACGCGAAAAATATTTTAAAGCTCATTCAAGGTAAAGAGCAAAAGTTAAAATAGAAAAATTTCCCTTAAATCCTGTAAATTAAAGCTCATGCAATGTCTTAATTTGACAAAATGAAATTTTTTAGCTTAATAAGCCAAAATGAATTTAGTAATTGTAGAGAGTCCCGCCAAAGCAAAAACAATAAATGCTTATCTAGGGAATAATTTTAGAGTTTTAGCAAGCTATGGTCACGTTAGAGACTTGCCGTCAAAAAATGGATCTGTTGATCCTGAAAATAATTTTGAATTTGAATGGGAAACATCAGATAAATCAAAAAAAAATCTGTCTGAAATTTATAAAGCTGCTGAACAGTCAGATACACTTTTTCTTGCTACAGATCCAGATAGAGAGGGAGAGGCTATTGCATGGCATATATTAGAACTCCTTAAAAAGAAAAAACTCTTAAAAGACAAGTCAGTAAAAAGAGTTGTGTTTAGCGAAATTACAAAAACTGCTGTATCAAGGGGTATTGAAAACCCAAGGGAAATTGATAACTCTCTTGTATCCGCATATCTAGCTAGACGAGCTCTTGATTATTTAGTTGGCTTTAATTTATCTCCAGTACTTTGGAGAAAACTTCCTGGAGCAAAATCGGCTGGCAGGGTTCAATCAGTAGCACTTAGGTTAATATGTGAGAGAGAACTTGAGATAGAGTCCTTTAATCCAGATGAATATTGGAAAATAAAATGTACATTTTCAACTGATAAAAATGAAAAATTTGAAGCCAACTTAACTTCGTTTAAAGATAAAAAAGTTGAAAAACAAAGTTTTAAAAATAAAGATCAAGCAGATGAAGTGCTTTTTGCTTTTAATAATAATAAATTTCAAATTTCAAATATTTCAAAAAAACCTGCTTTAAGGAATTCTAATGCCCCTTTTTCAACATCGACTCTTCAACAGGAAGCATCAAGCGTCTTTGGATTTGGTGCCTCAAGAACAATGCAAATTGCACAAAAACTATTTCAAGGGGTTGAGATTAATGGTGAGACTGTTGGCCTTATTACTTATATGCGAACTGATAGTACGGAGCTATCAGGTGAAGCTATAAGTTCTTATAGAGAATACTTAAAAGAAAATTTTACCAATGCTTATCTCCCAGAAGAAATCAAAACCTATAAGAGTAAAAAAGCAAAAAATGCTCAAGAAGCACATGAAGGTATCAGGCCTACAGATATAAAAATTACACCTGATGTTGTAAAAAAATATTTAGATGAAGATGGAAATAAACTTTATCGACTAATTTGGAAGAGGTCTTTAGCCAGTCAAATGAATTCAGCACAATATGAACGTACATCTGTTGACTTAACTTCAGATGATAAAATTTTACAATTAAGGGCTAATGGCTCAATTCAAAAGTTTGATGGTTTTTTAAATGTTTATGGTGAATTTAAAGAAAAAGATACTTCAACAAATGATGAGTCAAATGAAAATACAGAAAATAATGAAAAACTGTTGCCAGATTTAACCATGGACACAGTACTTGTAACTCATAACCCTGAGTCAAGTCAGCACTTTACATTACCGCCACCAAGATATTCAGAAGCTAGTTTGGTAAAAAAGCTTGAAGAACTTGGCATTGGAAGACCATCTACCTACGCAAGTATTATTTCTGTTTTAAAGATGCGGGCTTATGTTGATATTGAAAAGAATAGATTTGTGCCAGTAGATAGAGCGATACTTATAACTGCCTTTTTAAAAGGGTTTTTTGATAAGTATGTTGATTATGATTTCACTGCTGATATGGAAAATAAACTTGATGATATTACAACCGGAAAGATTAGTTGGACTGAGTTTTTATCTTTATTTTGGAAAGATTTTTCAAAAAATATCAATCAGGTTACTGAGTTAAGAATAACAAATATTTTAGATAATCTTAATGAAAGTCTTAAATCTCATATTTTTAAAACTGAAGAAAGTACTAATAAAATTACTAGAGTATGTCCAACTGGATGTGGTGGTGAATTAAGCCTAAAGGTAAGTCGTTTTGGTGCCTTTGTTGGTTGCACAAACTATCCCGATTGTAAATTTACAAGACCTATTTCACACAAAAAGGTAAAGGAAGTATTTGATGATATCATTTTAGGAATAGATGAAGCTACCTCAAAAGAGATTAAACTTTTAAATGGAAGATTTGGACCATATATTCAACTTGGAAATATTGAAGGTAAAGAAAAACCAAAAAGAGCAACAATACCAAAAGATATATCGCCCAAAGAAATTGATTTAGAAAAAGCAAAATTATTATTGAGCTTACCAAGAAAAATCGGTGACCACCCAGAGACCGGTAACGAAATATTTGTAAATTATGGAAGATATGGTGGATATCTTACTTGTGATAATAAAAATGCTTCTTTAGAAGATAGTTCTGAAGTTTTTGATATCGGTATAAATAGAGCTGTGACATTGCTAGCTAATGCAAAGCCAGGAAGATTAAAAAGTTCTTCTGAATTAAAAACTTTAGGCGACCATCCAACAGATGGAAAACCAATAAAAGTAATGAAAGGTAAATTTGGACCTTATGTGAAATACAAGACAATTAATGCGACAATTCCGGACTCATTTGACCCTGAAACTATTGAACTTGATGAAGCCATTGAATTAATTGACAAAAAAATGGATAAGAAGCCTAAAAAAAAGAAGAAAAAATCAATAAAAAAAACTGTATCTAAAAAAAAATAGCTTCGCTTTAGCAAAAAATAAATTAGAGTTATCAAATTAAATAAAGGATATGATATGGCTCTAAATTACGAAGATGTTATAAAAACTAAAGACTCAATTAGTTTTAAAAATCAAGCATTTATAAATGGAAAATATGTAAACTCTCTTTCAGAGAAGGTGTTTGAAGATATCTCACCTGTTGATGGGGGCTTAGTGACTTCTGTTGCTGAATGTGATGTTGACGATGTCAATGATGCAGTAAAAGCAGCGCGATATGTTTTTGAAAAAGGCTCATGGTCACGAATGGCGCCAAATAAAAGGAAAAAAATACTTTTTAAGTTTGCTGATCTTATAAAAAAAAATATTCTTGAATTGGGTATTCTGGAAACAATTGATATGGGTAAACCTATTTCAGCAGCTACTGGAGATATAGCTGCGTGTGTGGCTTGTCTAAATTGGTATGCTGAAGCTATTGATAAAATCTATGATGATGTTGCTCCCACGCGAGACAATATTATCGCTATGATTACCAAAGAACCTCTTGGAGTAGTCGGTGCCGTTACTCCCTGGAACTATCCATTATTGATGGCTTTTTGGAAAATTGCCCCCGCTCTTGCAACAGGAAATAGTTTTATTCTCAAACCAGCTGAACAATCACCTCTCTCTGCTCTTAGAGTTTCTGAACTTGCAATGGAAGCTGGCATACCAGAGGGTGTATTTAACGTAGTGCCTGGATTTGGTCCTACTGCCGGTAAAGCTTTAGGTATGCACATGGATGTTGATAAATTGGGTTTTACAGGTTCTACTGAAGTTGGAAAATTATTTTTAAGATATTCTGGAGATTCCAACATGAAAAGGGTTTCTCTTGAGTGTGGAGGAAAATCTCCAAATATAATTTTTGCTGACGCACCTGATTTAGATGTTGCCGCTAAGCAAGCAGCTGATGGAATGTTTTTCAATAGTGGTCAAGTCTGCGATGCGCCATCGCGACTTTTAATTGAAAAATCTATAAAAGATGAATTTATCGAAAAATTAATTGAATATAGTAAACCATGGATGCCAAATGATCCATTTCATCCAGACACATCAATGGGCTCAATGGTTGATAAAAACCAAGCTTCAAGAGTATTAGACTATATTGAAACAGGCAAAAATGAAGGGGCTCAAATCGTAACTGGTGGGGAACAAGTGAATAAAGATACTGGTGGTTATTATATTGCTCCAACAATTTTCAAAGATGTAAACAATAGTATGAAAATTGCTAAAGATGAAATTTTTGGACCTGTTTTGTGTGCAATTGATTTCGAGGGAGAGAAAGAAGCTCTAAAAATTGCTAACGATACTGACTATGGGTTAAATGCAATAATTTGGTCAAATGATTTAAATAAAGTTCATAAAATTGCCAAAAGAATCCGTAGTGGAAAGGTATTGGTCAATAGTATGAGTGATGGTGATATGTCCGTGCCACATGGTGGCTATAAACAATCAGGTTTTGGTAGAGATAAATCACTTGAAGCAATGGGACAATATACTCAAACTAAATTAACTTGGATTGAATTAAAATAAAGTCAACTATGTCTTCAAGTATACCTGAAATCAAACCAGGCATTACACAGGTACATGCAGAGGTCACAAGTCAACTCGATGAGATTAGTTTAAATCCCAATAAGCCTCTTTTAATTTGCGATGCAGATGAAGTAATACTAGATTTTTTGGGAGCATTTGAAAGTTACTTACTATCTCATAAACTTAAATTTGATTTATCAACGTATTCCTTATTTGGAAATATTTTGAGCATTGATGATAATAATCCAATTTCTAAAGAAGATGTAATTAAACATTTAGAAAATTTTTTTGATGTTCATACTAAGGATATCAATATAGTTCCCGGTGCCTACGAAAACTTAAAAAAAATTGAAAATGAACTAGATTTTCAAATAATTATTTTAACTAATGTACCAATTAAAAAAAGATCAGACCGAATTATTTGTTTTAAAAAAAATAATTTAGATTATCCAGTCATAGCTAACATAAATTCTAAAGGACCTACTATTAGAAATTTAATATTGAACTTTAATAAGGAAGTTTATTTTATTGATGACATGATATTTAATCTTAAATCTACATTTGAAGAAGTCCCTCATGTTAAGTTAATTCACTATGTTTCAGATAAAAGATTAGAAAAGCTTATCGAAACGCCTAAAAATATTGCAAAAAAAGCAATTTCCTGGGATGAAATTTATAAATTTATTAAAAATGGATTGGATTAAACACCTGCCTATAGCTCATAGAGGGCTACATAATGATAAAATCTCAGAAAATACCAGAGAGGCTTTCAAGTCTGCTGCTATCAATAATTATGCTATTGAATGTGATGTAGTTTTGTCCAAAGATCATGAAATTGTTGTTATTCATGATGAAAACTTAAAAAGACTGTGTTCAACTAATCTTAATGTTAGCGATTTGTACATGAGTGAATTAAGGGAATTTACAATTAATAATAGTAAGTCAAACATTATCTCACTTGATGAAATGCTTCATATTGTCAATGCATCAGTTCCAATAATTATAGAAATCAAAGGGAATTATTCACCCTATATCGAAAATAGAATCTACGAAATTATTAGATCTTATACTGGAAAAGTTGCAATAAAATCATTTAATATTGCTTACATTCAGTGGATTTGTGAATTTTTACCTTTTTTAACAAAAGGACTGATAGTTGATAGAAATAATAATAATAACTTAAGTATTTTAGATATGAATTTAGATTTTATTTCTTGCGATATTGATTTTATTGACTCAAATTTCATGAGCAAAGTTAGAAAAAAAAATATCCCAATAATAACTTGGACAGTAGATAGTTTCGAAAAAAAACAGAAAGCTAAAATGTATTCGGATAATATAATTTTTGAAAAGATAGTGCCTTGAATGATTATTAAGAAAACTCCTATCTCAGTTTCTAAATATTTAAATAGTGAAACAAAAAAATTAAAAAAAAAGATAGCATTTATACCGACTATGGGGGCTTTACATGACGGTCATCTGTCTTTAGTAAAAAAAGCAAAAAAGAAAGGCTATTTCACAATTGTAAGTATATATGTCAATCCTTCTCAATTTGCACCAAATGAAGATTTTTCAAAGTACCCAAGATCTCTTAAAAGTGATTTAAAAAAACTAAGAATGATTAGTGCTGATTTAGTATTTACACCACTTCATAAACATATGTTTGAATATGAATCACCAAAATATACATTCAAAACATTTGGTATTGAAAAGAAGCTTTGTGGAAAATCACGTCCATATCATTTTTTAGGAGTATCTGATATTGTTTTAAAGTTTTTATCCATAATCAAACCAAATGTTGCATATTTTGGAGAAAAAGATTACCAACAATTTTTCTTCATTAAAACGGTTGTTGAACAGACCCAATTAAAAACAAAAATAGTAATGGCAAAGACTGTCAGAGACATTAATGGTTTAGCTTTATCTTCTAGAAATAATTATTTAAGTAAAGAGCAATCTAGAGTTGCAAAAAATATATACAAATCATTAAAAATTTTAAAAAAAATTATAAAAAATGGAGAAGATGCATCAAAAGCTCTTAATCAACAAAAAAATTTTTTACTTAATGAGGGTTTTACTAAAATAGAATATTTGGAAATTAGAACTCAAGACCTAAAAAAATCTATCCTACCTCATCATAGATCCAGAATATTCATAGCAGCTAAGATTGAAAATATTAGATTAATTGATAACTTATTGATTTAAAGCAAGAAAATTGAAGCTAAACCTAAAAAAGACAAGAAGCCTATTACATCTGTTACTGTTGTAACAAATACACTTGATGCAATAGCTGGGTCAATTTTTAACCAATTTAGTGAATACGGTATTAAAAATCCAAATACACCAGCAGAGAAAATATTTACAATAATAGCTAACCCAACTATTACAGAAAGGCTTAAATCATTAAACCATATATAAGCAGAAATTGCAGTTATAATTGCAAATATAATTCCATTAAGAGCAGATACACTAATTTCTTTATTAAAAATTTTTTTTCTATTGCTACTTAATAATTCTTTAGTTGCAAGTGACCTGATTGTTAAAGTCAGTGTTTGCGTACCTGCATTACCACCCATTGAAGCTACTATTGGCATTAAAATTGCAAGGGCAACCATTTTTTCAATACTCGCATCAAAAAGGCTAATAACAATTGAAGCTAATATTGCCGTTAAAAGATTTAGAAATAGCCAAACAAATCTTTTTCTAGTTGAAACCAAGATGCTTTGATTTGATTCTGCTTCTGATAATCCACCTAATCTTAAAATATCTTCTTCTGCCTCTTCTTGCAAAACCCAAACTATGTCATCAGCTGTTATACGGCCTATCAATTTACCAGCATTATCTATTACTCCTGCTGAAACTAGGGAATATTTTTCAAACTGATAAGCAACCTCTTCTTGATCCATTGTGGCTGGAATTAAAATTGGATCTTTTAGAGTAATGCCCTCTAATGATCTACTTCTAGCAGTCCTTAATACTCTTGAAACAGGGATTGTGCCAATAGGTTCATTTAAAGGGTTTACAACAAAAATTTCTAAAAAATCTTTTGGTAAATCTAATTCTTCTCTCAGATAGTCTATAGTCTGACCCACAGTCCAGAAAGATGGAAGAGCAACAAATTCTTTTTGCATTCTTCTTCCGGCTGTATCTTCTGGGTAATCAAGACTCTCTTGTAATATCTGTCTATCTTCACTTGATACTTGATTTAAAATATCTCTCTGATCATTTGGTTCTAATGACTCAATTAAAGAAATTGCGTCATTTGTTTCCATGTCTGAAATTGCTTCAATAACCTCTGCTTTTTCTAAGTCTTGGAAGGTTTCGTCAAAAATAGCATCGTCAATTTCAGCTAGAACTGATGAGTACAATTCTTTTGTTAAGCTATTAAGTAAAAATATTCTTTGACTAACATCTAAAAAAGTTAATAAATCAGCTAAATCTCCAGGATGAACATTTTTTAAAGTCTCTTTAAGTGATGTCAGATCTTTATTATTTGTAGAACTAATTGCGGATTTGATTAAATCATTATCGAGGACAACTCTTTCAGAATTCTTTGGTTTATTTGAGCTAATTTCCATAATTACTATTTTTATATCAAATTAGATTGAAAATCATTGTATATTAATAGTTATATTTATGAGGTGGAAAATATCAAATAAACTGGAAGATTATAATTCTTCAATAAAGCACATGGAAACTGAAGTATTGAATATTGCGAAAAATGGTTATGATGATTTAACATGGATCCTCGAATATCCACCTTTATATACATCTGGACTATCAGCAAAAAGAGACGATTTACTTAATGAAAATAAGTTTCCAATCTATCATTCGAATCGTGGCGGAAAATACACCTACCATGGGCCCGGGCAACGAGTTGTCTACCCAATTATTAATTTAAATAATAAAAAAAAAGATGTTAGAAAATATGTCGAAAGTTTAGAAAGTGTTGTCATTGGTATACTTGAAGATATTGGCATTAATGGCTTTAGAGAAAAAAGTGCCCATGGTATCTTTGTTAAAAAAGATGATGGCTATAAATATAAAATATCTAGTGTTGGGTGCCGTTTCAAAAACTGGGTTAGTTACCACGGGTTTAGTATAAATAATAATCCAGATCTTGAAAATTATAATGGTATCAATCCTTGTGGATTGAGTAATAAATTTGTGACAAGTATCTTCGATTTAGGTAAAGATATTGCTGTAAATGAATTAGATATTGCAATAAAAAGAAATATATTGAAAAATATATAAATATTATGAAATGCTCTATTATTAATAACCAAAATAGTAATTATTTAAAAATAATTCATAAAAATAGATCCTATAATTTTTCACCTACATGGTTGCTAGAGCACAGCACAGAGCTATGTATTAGAGATAAACAAACAAATCAATTGCTTATTGAAGCCGCTGAAATTGATCAGGATTTAAAAATTGATAAATTTAAATCTATTAAAGATAAATTAATAGTAAGATTTAGTGATAAATCAGAACACAGTTATTTAGTAAAAGATTTAGTATCATCAAGACAGAAAGTAAAAAAAACTTTATGGAACAATTCAATAAAAGAAATACCTGAGTTTAATTTTAAAAAACTTAATGATCAATTGCTGAAAGAAATCTTAAATGCAATTGACGAATTTGGCTTTTGTTTAATAAGAAATATGCCTACTACGAGAAATGGTATTCATGCTTTAACAAAGCATATAGGCCCTATTAAAGAAACCAATTGGGGGAACATAGCAGATATAAAGAATATAAAGAAAGCATATGATCTTACCATGACTGAAAGAGCTTTAGAAAATCACACAGATAACCCTTACCGGTTTCCAACTCAAGGATATATTTTTTTACATTGTATTAAAAATAGCAAAGTTGGCGGTGAAAATACTCTAGTAGATGGTTTTAATATTGCTAAACAAATTAAAAAAAAGAGTATTGAAAAATATAATATCCTGAGAGATTTTAAGACCTTCTTTCAATATAAAGATAAAGATACTTTGCTCGATAATTATTGTTCATTAATTGAGACAGATCACGAAGATAACGTTGTACAAGTAAGGTTTAATAATCGAACTGAAATAATTCCATATGATAACATTAAAAGAATTAATAGATACACTGATGCAAGGAGAGAATTTTGGAAATTAATAAAGAGCAAATCAAATAATATTGTGATCAAACAAAAACCTGGAGATATGATAATTATGGATAATTATCGTGTTTTACACGGACGAGCAAAATATAAAGACGTTGATAATCAGAGATACTTTAGGCAAGGATATTTGGATAGAGATATTTTACAAAGTAAATTAAAGATTATGAATGAAATAGTCACTTAAAGGTTATTAAAACTTCATCAGTACTGACACTAGAGCCTTCTTTAATTAAAACATCATCGACTATACAATCCTTCTCACTTTTAAGAATATTTTCCATTTTCATTGCTTCAATTACAATCAACTCCTGACCTTGCTTTATTGGTTGGCCTTTTTTAATACTTAATGATTTAACAAGTCCGGGCATAGGTGAAATTAATTTTTTTGACAAGTCTTCAGCTTTTATTGCCGGCATATAGGCAAACAATTTTTCGATCTGTGGAGATGACAAGGTCAAATTTAAGGTACAGTCTTCAATAGTAAGCGAAAATTGATTTAAGTTCTTGATTTCATTTACTTTAACGAAACATAACTCTTCATCAATTTTGAGACACATGACTTTTTCATTATTTTTCCAGTTCGAGCTGATAACAAAATCGTTGCGCTTGTCGCCCAGTCTAATCAAATAGCCGTCTTCTAATATTTTCTCTTCTTTTAGCTGATAATCAAATGATCTTTTTTTAGATGACAGTGATATATTATTACCCTTAAACTTATTTAACTTAGAGTACACATAAACTGCAGCCATATTAAATTTATTCATCAGTGATTTATTTAATCCAAAGTTACTACTATATCCCTTTGGATAATTCTCTTTGATAAAATTAGTGCTTATATTTCCACTTTTGAAATCATTATTTTTCAAAGTTGATATTAAAAATGCAATATTATGATCAACACCTGTAATATAATATTGTTGTAAGGCGTTAATCATTAAATCAATTGACTTTAACCTTGTTTTGGCGTGAACGGCTAATTTAGAAATCATTGGGTCATAATAAATACTGATATCTGAACCACTTGATACACCTGTGTCGTTTCTAATGATTTCGTTTACATTAAAATTAGTAGGCTCTTCATATTCAATGATTCTGCCTATGGATGGCAAAAAATCTTTAAGTGGATCCTCAGCATAAATTCTTGACTCAATAGACCATCCATTTAATTTGATGTCTTTCTGTCTTATATTTAATTTTTTGCCGTCTGCACAATTTATCATTTGCTCAACAAGATCAACTCCTGTTACTAGTTCTGTAACTGGGTGTTCTACTTGCAAACGAGTATTCATTTCTAAGAAATAGAAATTTTTTTGGTCATCTACAACAAACTCAACGGTTCCCGCAGAGTCATACTTGACTTCTTTTGCAAGTTTCAAAGCCTGCTCAGCCATAGCATTTCTAAGTTCTTCATCTAAAAAAGGTGAAGGGCACTCCTCTATTACTTTTTGATACCTTCTTTGTATTGAACATTCTCGTTCGCCAAGGTGAATTTGATTGCCATGCTTATCACATAATATTTGTATTTCGATATGCCGAGGATTAGTAATGTATTTTTCAATAAAGACTCTATCATCTCCAAAACTGTTTAAGGCCTCACCTTGTGCAGCCTTTAAGTTTGGCTCAAGTTCTTTACGGTTTTCAACTATTCTCATTCCTTTCCCACCACCGCCTGCAGAAGCCTTAAGCAAAACAGGAAAGCCAATTTTTTCAGCAATTTTGATTGCTTTTTTTGGATCTTTAATAGCCTCAGTATGACCAGGAATAATATTTAATTTGAGTTTATTTGCTAAATTCTTCGACTCAATTTTATCTCCCATTTTTATAATTGCATTTTTATTTGGACCAATGAATTTTATTTTTTCTTTTTCCAAAGCTTTAACAAAATTATAATTCTCAGATAGAAATCCATATCCAGGATGAATGGCATCACTTTTTGATTTTTTCGCAACTTCAATAATTTTTTTTATTACAAGATATGACTCACTTGGTGATGGAGGTCCAATATAATAGCTTTCGTCCGCCTGTTTAACAAAATCTGCCTGCCTATCTGCATCTGAATAAACTGCTACGGTTTTGATCTTCATCTTCTTTGCAGTTTTAATAATTCTGCATGCAATTTCGCCCCTATTGGCAATTAAAATCTTTTTAATCATATTATAATGGAATGTTATCGTGTTTTTTATATGGCGAGGTCAATTCTTTATTTTGCAAATTATCTAATGCAACAGCAATTCTTTTTCTAGTAGACTGAGGTTTGATTACATCATCAATGAAGCCTCTGCTTGATGCTATAAATGGATTAGCAAACTGATTTGTGTATTCATTAGTTTTTTCTAAAATATCTGTTTCATTTTTTAATTCATTTCTATATAAAATTTCAACTGCTCCCTTCGCCCCCATTACCGCTATCTCAGCGGTTGGCCATGCGTAGTTTATATCTCCTCGTAGATGTTTTGATGCCATTACAACATAAGCGCCGCCATAGGCCTTTCTAGTTATAATTGTAACTTTTGGAACAGTTGCCTCACCATATGCATAGAGCAATTTTGCCCCATTTTTTATAATTCCATTATGTTCCTGAGAAACCCCTGGCAAGAATCCAGGGACATCTACAAATGTTATAATCGGAATATTAAAGCAATCACAAAATCTTACAAATCTAGCTGCTTTTTTACTCGCATCTATATCTAAACATCCCGCTAAAACAAGTGGTTGATTAGCTATAAAACCAACAGTACGGCCTTCAACTCTACCAAATCCAATAATCATATTCTTCGCAAACTCTGACTGAATTTCAAAAAAATCATTGTTATCGACAACTTTATTTATTAATTCAAGCATATCGTAAGGTTTGTTAGGGTTATCAGGCACTAGAGTGTCTAAGGATGGGTCTGGACTTAAATCCTGATATTCGAAATTATGCTTAATTGATTTTTCTCTGTTACTTGATGGAAGTAAATCTATTAATTTTTTTACCTCAAAAAGTGTTTCAATGTCATTTTCATAAGCTCCATCAGCTACAGATGACTTTGATGTGTGCGTTTTAGCTCCACCTAATTCCTCTTGTGTTACATTTTCTTGAGTAACTGTTTTTACCACATCAGGTCCTGTGACAAACATAAATGAAGTATCTTTAACCATGAATATGAAATCTGTCATTGCTGGGGAATATACTGCTCCACCAGCACAAGGTCCCATAATTACTGAAATTTGTGGTATAACTCCTGAAGCCAAAACATTTTTTTGAAAAACATCTCCATACCCTGCTAGTGAAGCTACGCCCTCTTGTATTCGAGCCCCACCAGAGTCATTAATTCCTATAATTGGAGCACCTACCTTTAGGGCCATGTCCATAACTTTACAAATTTTTTCAGCATGAGCTTCTGACAATGAGCCACCAAATACAGTAAAGTCTTGACTAAAAACATATACAAGCTTTCCATTTATTTTTCCACTTCCTGTTACTACGCTATCTCCGGGATATTTTTGCTTTGCCATTCCAAAATCATTTGTTCTATGTTCAACATACATGTCATATTCTTCAAAAGAATTTTCATCCAGAAGAACATTGATTCTCTCTCTAGCTGTAAGTTTGCCTCTTGCATGCTGGGCATCGACTCTTTTTTTGCCTCCACCCTCTCTTGCTTGACTTCTTTTCTTTTCTAATTCTTTAATAATAGATGTCATATAGATATTTATAATAACTAATTATTCCTAAGTAAACAATCATATGTAATTAAAAAAGTATTTTGGTAATTTTGCTTCTACCTTAACTAGAACACCATTCTGATCATTAAAAATAATTTTTTTTGCATGCAAAAGTAAGTTGTTCTCCTTTTTATATACTTTTGATATTGGTAAGTAATACTTATTATCCCCTAATATTGGAAGACCATTTAACTTACAGTGGATTCTGATCTGATGCTTTCTGCCTGTAGTAGGTCTTAATTCAATATGTGTTAAATCATTTGGTAATCTTTTAATGATTTTATATTTAGTTTCAGCTAAGTAAGTTTTTCCATCTTCTTCAACATGGTTTTCAAATATTCCCTCATTATCCCTCGGCTCACCTATAACAACCGCTTCATATATTTTTTCAATTTTTCTCTCACTAAATAAATCAGAAAAATATTTTGCCGACTTTCTATTTAGTGCAAAAATTAGTATACCGCTTGTATCTTTATCTAATCGATGAACTAGCAAAGGTCTATTTTTGAATAAGTGTCCATGGTACAAAATATCATCTAAATTTGTCTTAAGGCCACTTCCACCTTGAACAGCTATCTTATTCCACTTATTAATGATAAAAAAATCATCACAAGAATAAATTATTGATTTTTTAAGTAATCCTAAATCTTTTTTATTTGGCGGAATTTTTTCTTTGGGTTTATTTTCAGAATATTCTTTTGCAAACTGAATTATATCCCCTTCTTGAATTCTATAGCTTCCACTTATTTTTTTTTCATTTACTCTAATTAATCCCTTCCTTAAATCTTTTTGAACTAAGCCTTGAGGGATTTTGAGTGAGTTTACTAGATACCTATCTAATCTAGTATTAGATTCTATTTCTGTTATTACAATTGAGTTAATGTGCTTAGCCATAAAATTAAATTTTTGGCTAAGATTCTGAAATTAATTAGACTATTTAGCTTCTTGGTCTAATAATTGAATGTAAGCCATAGGTGCTTTGTCTCCTGTGCGAAAACCAGCTTTTACTATTCTGCAATATCCACCTTGTCTTTTTTCAAATCTTTTTGATAGATCAGTAAAAACTTTTGTAACCGCCTCACTGTCCCGTAAACTGCTAAAGGCATTTATTCTTGAGGCATTAGTATTTTTTTTACCTAAAGTAATTATTTTTTCAACAAACGGCCTGAGCTCTTTTGCCTTTGGAAGCGTAGTTTTAATAGTTTCACTCTTTATTAAAGAGACCGCCATATTTTCTAACATCGCTATTCTGTGAGTTGAAGTTCGATTTAATTTTCTTTTTGCTATTCCGTGTCTCATTTAATTTACTTCTTAAAATTAGTTATAGGGATCTTCAATTTTTCTAGCCATTTCTTCAATGTTTTCTGGCGGCCAATTTGGAACTTCCATACCTAAGTATAGAGACATTACGCCAAGGACTTCTTTAATTTCATTTAGTGATTTTCTACCAAAGTTTGGTGTTCTTAGCATTTCTGTTTCAGTTTTTTGAACTAAATCTCCAATATATATGATGTTGTCGTTTCGTAAGCAGTTCATTGATCTCACCGAAAGTTCAAGCTCTTCAACTTTTCTAAGTAAATTTTTATTGAACTGAGGCTCGAGTGCATCTGGCTCAGGTATAACTTCTTCTGGCTCATCAAAATTAATAAATGACTGAAGTTGGTCTTGGATTATTCTTGCTGCAAAAGCAATAGCATCTTCAGGAGAAATTGAGCCATCTGTTTCAATGGTCATTGTTAATTTATCATAATCGAGCACTTTACCCTCACGAGTATTTTCTACACTATATGCCACCTGCTTGACTGGGCTAAAAATTGAGTCAATAGGGATTAGTCCTATTGGAGCATCTTCAACTCTATTGTGTTCAGCTGCAACATAGCCTTTTCCTTTAGCAACTGTTAATTCCATATTAAGTTCAACATTTTCATCTAAATTACATATTACTAATTCTGGGTTGATTATATCTATTTCAGATGGAGCATTAATCATTCCAGCTGTAATTTCGCCAGGTCCGGTCACATTTAATGACATTTTTCTGACACCTTCAGAATGCATATTTAATGAAAGAGATTTTATATTTAAAACAATGTCAGTTACATCTTCTCTAACACCATCAATTGAAGAGAATTCATGAAGAACATTTTCAACTTTAATTGCAGTAACTGCAGTTCCTTGTAAAGATGACAATAAAACCCGTCTCAATGCATTGCCAAGAGTTAATCCAAAGCCTCTCTCCAAAGGTTCGGCCGTTAGAGTTGCTTGAAAGCTAGAGGTATCTGAAGGCACTAAAGATAATTTTGATGGTTTTATCAATGCCTGCCAGTTATTAATTATGCTCATACTATTATCCTTATATTATATAAATTTAAACTCTTCTTTTTTTTGGTGGTCGACAACCATTGTGTGGGATAGGCGTCGTATCTTTAATTGATGTAATGTAAAAACCAACAGCTTGAAGCGCTCTTAGAGCAGACTCTCTTCCGCCGCCGGGCCCTTTAACGAATACTTGTAAATTTTTAAGACCAAATTCTTTGGCTTTTGTCCCTGCGTCCTCTGCAGCTATTTGAGCTGCATAAGGTGTAGACTTTCTTGAACCTTTAAAGCCTTTAACACCAGCTGATGACCATGCAACACTGTTACCTTGTTCATCAGTTATTGTTACCATTGTATTATTAAATGTTGCACTGATATAAGCCATACCTGAGACGATATTTTTTTTTGTTTTTTTCTTTTTTAAAACTTTTTTATCAGCCATCTTACTTAGTTACCTTTTTCTTTCCTGCAATAGCAATAGCCTTGCCTTTTTTAGTTCTTGCATTTGTATGGGTACGTTGACCACGACATGGTAAATTTTTTCTGTGTCTAACACCGCGGTATGCTCCAAGATCTTTTAATCTTTTAATGTTTGCCGAAACTTCTCTTCTTAGATCTCCTTCAACGGTAAAATCAGCAGATATTACATCAGTAATTTTTTTTATATCGACTTCAGATAAGTCTTGTACTCTAATATTCTGATCAACTTCAGCTTGTTTGCAAATATCAACTGAGTGTTTTCTTCCAACGCCATAAACATATGTAAGAGCAATACCTAATTTTTTTTGACTTGGAATATTTACACCAGCTATACGAGCCACAGAAGAATCCTTTGATAACAGTTAACGAGAGATTGGCGGATTATATGATTATTGTTCAAATGGTCAAGCATATTAAACGGCTTCCAATATTGAGTTAATACGTTGATTTACTTGAATAATTTCCATGGTTCCGTCTACTTTTTCTAATAGTTTTAAGTTTGAGTAATAATCTATCAATGGTTGAGTTTGTGTTAAATAAACATCTAATCTAGATTTGAGGATTTCTTCACTGTCATCATCTCTTCCTTCCTCTTCTTTTCTCTTATTTATTCGTTGTAGCAATATTGATTGATCAACGTCTAAAAGTATTACTTTGCTAATACCAACCTTAATTTCTTCAAGCAAATTATTTAACATATCCGCTTGATCTTCAGATCTAGGAAATCCATCAAATAAAAAACCTTTATAATTATTCATATTAATGCTTATAAATTTTTTTATGATTTCTAATATAATTTCGTTTGAAACTAGTTCGCCTTTATCAATGATGTCTTTAGCTTGTTTTCCCAAATCTGTTTGCTTTAACACTTCATTTCTTAAAATATCACCAGTAGATAAATGACAAAGATTAAATTTTTCACAAATTGATTTTGCCTGTGTACCTTTGCCAGCTCCAGGAGGTCCAATAAGAATTAAATTCATTTTCTTCTACCTCTGATTCTCGATCTTTTAATTAATCCTTCATACTGATATGCAAATAAATGACTTTGAATCTGTCCTACTGTATCCATACCAACAACCACAACAATCAGAAGTGATGTTCCACCTAAGTAAAATGGAATAGAATATTGTGCAATTAAGATTTCAGGAAGAATACATACAAAAGCTAAATACAAAGCTCCAATGGTTGTTATTCTTGATAAAACAAAATCAATATACTGAGCTGTCTTTTCTCCAGGTCTTATACCCGGAATAAATCCACCATTTCTTTTTAAGTTATCTGCTGTCTCAGTAGGGTTAAAAACAATCGATGTATAAAAGAAAGCAAAAAATATAATTGCTGAAGCATAGAGTAACATATAAAGAGGCTGTCCTCTTCCAAGCAAAGCTGCAATTTCACTTAACCATGATTGATCAGTTGAAAGATTAAAATTTGCTATAGTAATTGGTAACAACAGTATTGATGAAGCAAAAATTGCAGGAATAACACCAGCTGTATTTAACTTAAGCGGTAAATGTGATGTGTCACCACCCATCATTTTATTTCCCATTTGTCTTTTTGGATATTGAACTAGCAATCTACGCTGAGCTCTCTCCATAAAAATTATGAAAATAACTACCGCAATGATTAAAGCAAACAATAAAAGTAAAGTTAGAGTTGAAATAGTGCCTTGTCTTCCAAGAGTTAAGGTATTTATTAACGCACTTGGTATTTCGGCAACAATGCCGGAAAAGATAATTAGTGAAATTCCGTTACCAATCCCTCTACTTGTGACTTGCTCACCGAGCCACATTAAAAATACAGTTCCACCAACCAATGTTATTGTAGTAGATATTCTAAAAAACATACCTGGATCAGTAACTATTTGACCAGCAGATTCAAGTCCAACTGAAATTCCATAACCCTGCAGGAAGGCAAGTATTACAGTTCCATATCTTGTGTATTGAGTAATTTTCTTTCTTCCGGGCTCACCTTCTTTTTTTAAATTTGCCAGTGTAGGTGAGACGCTTGTCATTAACTGTATAATAATTGATGAGGAAATATAAGGCATTATGCCGAGCGCAAAAATTGCCATCCTACTGATGGCTCCACCAGCAAAAACATCAAACATACCAAGTATTCCACTTTGATTTGTCTCAACAAGCAAAGCCAGCTGATCAATATCAATACCAGGAAGAGGTATGTAAGTTCCAAATCTATAGACTATTAAGATACCTAATGTAAACCAGATACGGTTTTTAAGTTCAGTAGCTTTTCTAAACATTCCAAAATTGAAATTTGAAGCTAATTGTTCTGCTGCAGAAGCCATAATTAATTTAATTTATAGTAATATTATTTCCAGATTTATCAGCTTTTTGCTGAGCCGACTTTGATATTTTTGCGCATTCAATAGAGTTTTTTGATGACATTTCTCCACGACCTAAAACTTTAAGTTTCAAGTTATTTTTTTTCTTAACAATCGATAATTTCTTAAGTAGTTCAATATTAATAGTTTGATCAGCTGATAATTTATTTTTTTCAATTATCTTTTGTATATCTTCGAGATTTAATTCAATGTAGTTAGTACGACCAACATTTGTAAAACCAAACTTTGGTAACCTTCTAAATAGCGGCATCTGACCACCTTCAAAGCCATTTACTGCTACGCCTGATCTTGCTTTTTGACCCTTGTGGCCACTTCCAGAAGTTTTACCCTTACCAGAACCAATGCCTCTTCCAATTCTTTTAGAATTTAAGGTATGACCTTTAGGTTTTTTTAGTTCATTTAATTTCATAATATTAGACTTTCTCGGTTTTAACTAAATGCTGAACTTTTTTAATCATTCCAAGCACCTCCGGTGTTTCAATTAAAATAGAAGAACTTTGGATTTTTTTAAGACCTAAACCTCTAAGTGTTCCAATAGTTTTTTGAACGGAGCCGATTGAACTTTTAATTTGTGTTATCTTAATTTTTTGACTCATTTTTAATCTCTAGATGAATTGATTTCTGCAACTTTTTTACTTCTTCTAGCTGCAACCATTTTTGGTGACTTTTGACTTTTAAGACCATTAACAGCCGCTCTTATAATATTATAGGGGTTTGCACTGCCAATCGATTTTGTAACAATATCTTTGATACCTAAAAGTTCAAAAACAGCTCTTACTGATCCACCAGCTATAATACCAGTACCAGAAGGTGCCGATCTCATAACAACTTTACTTGCACCGTGATTTCCAACAATATCGTGATGAAGTGTTCGACCTTCTCTTAAAGGAATCTTAACCATACTTTTTCTTGCAGAGTCATTTGCCTTTTTTATTGCTTCGGGAACTTCTTTTGCCTTACCGTGACCAAATCCTACTCTTCCTGACTCATCACCCGCAACTACTAGAGCTGCAAAGCCAAATCTTCTTCCACCTTTAACTACTTTTGTTACTCTGTTAATAGCGACTAATTTATCTTTAATATCATCTTTTGGTGCTTTATTATCTCGATTTTCTCGCATATTTATTCCTTAAATTGTTAATCCTTCAGATCTTGCTTCATCTGCCAATGATTTAATTACTCCGTGATATATGTTTGGACCCCTATCAAGATAAACTTTATCAATACCTTTTTCTTTAGCTAATTTTGCAATGGTTACACCTAATGTTTTAGCTGACTCTATATTGCAACCATTTTTTTTCTTACTTGTAGCCAACGAAGAAGCACTGCAAATAGTCTTACTCTCATTATCATCAATAACTTGAACGTACAAATTTTTTGATGATTTAAACACAGAAAGTCTCAATCTATCTTTATTTCTTTTTTTTAAAGAATATCGAACTCTATTAGATCTTTTTTGCTTTTGTGAATTTGACATTATTTTTTCTTACCTTCTTTTCTTACTATATGTTCATCGGCATACTTAATGCCCTTGCCTTTGTATGGTTCAGGTCCTCTAAAACTTCTTATTTCAGACGCAACTTGTCCAACTAATTGTTTACTGGCTCCAGATATCTCAATATTATTTTGTTTATCCACTTTTATTTCAAGGTCTTGTGGAATTGGGTATAATATTGGGTGACTAAAACCAAGCAAAAGCTCTAAGTTAGTACCCTTAACTGAAGCTCTATATCCAACTCCATTCATTTCAAGTTTTTTTGTGAAACCTTCGCCTACTCCAATAACAATATTGTTAACTAGATTTCTTTGCAAACCCCAAAAAGCTAAAGACTGACGATCTTTTTGCTTAGGAACACAAACAATTTCTTTTTCATTAATGTTTACATCAATACCATCATTAATCTTTGTAGATAACTTTCCTTTTGGTCCTTCAGCATGGACTATTCCACTTTCTATGAAAACTTTCACATTTTCAGGTACATTAATTATTTTTGATCCAACTCTTGACATAATTTTCTTCCTTAGAATACCTTACAAATAATTTCACCACCAAGTTTTTGGTCCCTTGCCTCTGTGTCAGACATTACTCCACGTGATGTAGAAACAATAGAAATACCTAAGCCGTTATGAACAAATGGAATACTTTTAACACCTGAGTAAACTCTTCTTCCAGGTTTTGATATGCGGGTAATATTTGATATTACTGGTCCATTGCTATCGTATTTTAACTCTATATCTAATTCATTTTTACCTGAAGGATGCTGAGTCATTGCATAGCCTCTTATATAACCTTCTTTAGCTAGTACTTCCAATATGCCTGCTCTAAGCTTAGAAGCTGGAGATGTAACCACCTTCTTATTTCTCATCTGAGCATTTCTTATTCGACTAAATAAATCTGCTAGCGGATCTTGTAACGACATTTAAATTCCTTTCTACCAACTTGCCTTTGTCATTCCGGGTATCTGACCATTTGAAGCCATTTCCCTTAATGCAATTCTTGACATTTTAACCCTACTGTGAAAACCCCTAGGTCTACCAGTAACCTCACACCTATTTCTAACTCTACTTTGAGCTCCATTTCTTCTCATCTTTGCTAGTTTTAATTGAGCCTGAAATCTCTGATCTATCGGCGTTTCCTTATTCATGATGATACTCTTAAGAGCTTTTCTTTTAGCCAAATCTAAGTTTGACAATCTAATTCTCATCTTATTTTTTTCAATCATACTTTTTTTAGCCATAATAATTACCCTAATTGATTTACTTCTTTGATTGGAAAGTTGAGTGATTGCAGCAAACTTAAAGCTTCATCATCACTACTTGAAGAGGTACATATGACAATATCAAGACCTCTAATTTTATCTAACTTATCTACATTAATTTCTGGAAAAACAGTACATTCTTTAATCCCAAGAGCATAATTTCCTTTTCCATCAAAACTATTATTTTTTAAACCTCTAAAATCCCGTATCCTTGGTAAAGCAATAGTCACTAATCTATCTATAAACTCGTACATAGTATTCCCACGTAAAGTGACTTTCACACCAAGCGGCATACCTGTTCTAGTTTTGTACGTTGCAATAGATTTCTTTGCAGTAGTTGTGACAGGTAGTTGGCCTGAGATTACTGCTAAATTATCTTTTGCTGCCTGAATAACTTTTGAATCTTGTGCTGCTTCACCTAATCCCATATTTAAAACTACTTTAGTTAGTCTTGGAACCTGTAAATTGTTTTTAAAACCCAGCTTATCTTTAAGCTGGTGTATTATTTGAGAAATATATAACTCTTTCAATCTAGGAATATTCATACTAGGCATCTATTTCATCTCCTGAAAACGCAGAGATTCGAACTTTTTTTCCATCTTTAAGTATTTTGGTTCTAACTCTAGTAGGTTTTTTTTCTTTCTTATCTAAAAGCATTAAATTATCTAGTTTTATAGGCATTTCTTTATTTATAATGCCTCCTTCATTTTTTTGATCTTGTTTTTGGTGTCGCTTAACAACATTCACACCTTGCACAATTGCCGATGAACCCAACATTCTCAAAACTTCTCCTGTTTTTCCAATATCTTTTCCACAATTGACAAAAACCTGATCCCCCTTTTTAATTCTAGCAACCATTATAAAACCTCCGGGGCAAGTGAAATAATTTTCATTTGTTTTTTTGCTCTTAACTCTCTGCAAACTGGGCCAAATATACGAGTTCCAACAGGCTCGCCTTGAGCATTTATTAGAACTGCAGCATTAGAGTCAAATTTGATAGTACTTCCATCATTCCTTTGCAGTTCCTTTGCAGTTCGAACTATAACAGCTTTGTGCACGGTTCCCTTTTTAACTTTACCTTTAGGGATTGCTTCCTTAACGGTTACAACAATAATATCGCCCACAGAGGCATATCTTCTTTTTGAACCTCC
>CACCCN010000007.1 GCA_902544525.1 uncultured Pelagibacteraceae bacterium
CAGAAGATCAAAAATGCTTTCGCTGAATATTGGTAGTATTAGAAAGTGGAAAGAAAATTTAATTTCCAATTTAGAAAAAAGAAATATATCATAGGAAATAATATGGACTTTAATGATAACGAAAAAGAAGCCAAGTTTAGATCTAAAGTAAGAGAATTTTTAGATAAAAATGCGAGAAAGAGGACTGGTTCTAGTTCATCTGCTGCAAACGCAGCAGCTCCTGAAACCTTGCAAGGTAAAGCTGCTCAAATCAAAGCTTTACAAGACGCAAAAAACTGGCAGGCCAAAAAAGCTGAGGCAGGCTTGGCAGCAATTTTATGGCCTAAAGAGTATGGTGGCTTTGGAGGTACTCCAATTGAACAAGTTATTTATCAGCAAGAAGAGCTAAACTATTTTGTTCACTCTGGATACTTTGAAATTGGTATTGGAATGCTTGGGCCAACCATGATGACGTGGGGTAAAGATGAAGATAAGATTAGATACCTTCCAAAAATGTTAACTGGTGAAGAAATTTGGTGCCAATTATTCTCCGAGCCGTCTGCTGGTTCGGATTTAGCTGGAATAAAAATGAAGGCAGAAAAAGATGGAGATGAATGGGTATTAAATGGACAAAAAGTTTGGACTTCGGGAGCACATTTTGCAGATTACGGAATGATTGTCGCACGCTCAGATCCTAATGCTGTAAAACATAAGGGATTAACATACTTCTTCTTGGATATGAAAACTCCAGGAATTGAAGTTAAGCCAATTGAGCAAATATCTGGCTCTTCTAATTTTAATGAAGTTTTCTTTAACGACGTTCGCATTCCTGACTCACAAAGACTAGGTAATGAAGGCGATGGCTGGAAAGTATCTTTAACTACTTTAATGAATGAGAGACTGGCTGTTGGAGATCCTGCTGGTTTAGATTTTGATGAAATATTTGAGATCACTCGAGATTTAGAAGTCGAGGATGGTCTTGCTATAAATAATAGTGAAGTAAGACAAAAAATGGCGGACTGGTATGTGCAATCAAGAGGCTTAAAATATACTAAGTATAGAAGTATAACGGCTTTATCAAAAGGCCAAACTCCTGGACCAGAATTATCTATAAGTAAACTAGTTACAGCATCTAAAATGCAAGATGTGTCATCATATGCATTAGATTTGATGGATATGGGTGGATATGTTCTTGATGAAAAAAATCCTGTATTAAACAATGTATTCCAAAAAGGATTATTGTTCTCAACAGCAATGCGTATTGCTGGTGGAACCGATGAGGTATTAAGAAATATCATTGCTGAGAGAGTTTTAGGTTTGCCGCAAGATACTCGTGAAGATAAAACAATGCCTTTCAATAAATTGCCTTCAGGCAAAACTAATTAAGATTTAAAAAATTTTTTTAATTTTGGATCAAATTTGTTTTCTACAATTTTAAATAATATTCCACCCGATCAAATTGCTTTGCTTATATCATTATTGTTAATTACTGGCATATTTGCAGGTACAATTGCAGGACTATTTGGAATAGGTGGGGGTGTTGTTATTGTACCAGCACTATATTACATATTTACTCTTGCTGAAATCGATGAACAGTCTCGCATGCATTTAGCTGTTGGTACTTCACTGGCAAATATTATTCCAACTTCAATCATATCGGCCTACTCCCATTATCAAAAAAAAGCAGTTGATTTCAATCTTATAAAGATTGTAACACCTTCCTTAATTATTGGTGTCATTCTTGGAGCTTTGGTAGTTTCAAATATTTCTGGATCAATTTTAATGCTTATTTATGCATTTTTACTTTTTAATATCGCATTATTATTTTTCTTTTGGCAAGACCGATGGCAGTTAGGAAGTATATTTCCAACAAATTACCTGAAGCATGTCTATGGTTCATCAATAGGCTTTATATCTACAATTATTGGAATAGGAGGAGGATCATTAAGCACCCCCTTACTTAAGATTTATAACTTTGAAATCCACCGAGCTATTGGCACTGCTGCTGGTATAGGGGCAGTTATAGCAATGCCTGGTACGATCGGTTTTATCATTTCTGGGATTTATAACGATGTTAACTTACCCTTAAGTTTGGGCTATGTTAATTTTCTTGGCTTATTAATGATTTCACCTATGACAGTCCTTGCAGCTCCGTATGGTGTGAAGCTTGCACATTACTTATCAAAAACAGCACTTAATAAAGCTTTTGCTTTTTTTATATTTTGTATGTCGGTAAGATTATTTTTTGAGTGGTTAAACTAGATCGTTTGATCGTATTCACCAACCTTGCCAGTTGCATCTAAGATCTCGTTTATGTATTTAAATATAGCTTTAACTTCATCCATTGATTGAAAGCTTTCTATGACAACGACAAGTGAAGGCTTATTTGAAGAGGCTCTAATTAATCCCCACGCTCCATTTTCTAATTCAAACCTAACTCCATTTACAGTTAGGACATTTTTTATGTTCTCATCAAGAATTTTTTCATTATTTTTAAATTTAGCTAAAATAGATTGAGCTATGTCATCAACTAATTGATATTTCTCATTATCAGCACAAAACGGCGCCATTGTTGGGGACTGAAATGTCAGAGGTAACTGGGATTTAAGTTCTGATAATTTGTGGATATTATTATCATCAAGTAATTTGGCCATTAAGATTGCTGACTTAAGTCCATCATCAAAACCAAGACCAAGTGGCTCGTTAATAAAGAAATGACCACTTTTTTCAAACCCACTTATGGCATTTAATTCACGCACTCTTCGTTTTATGTGTGAATGACCTGTTTTCCACATTTCAATGCTACATTTCTGTTCTTGAAGGTATTCATCACGAAAATATAAACCTGTCGATTTAACGTCTATAACGAAAGTAGAATTAGGAAAATCTTTAGCGATATTACGGGCGAGCATCAGACCAATTTTATCTGAAAATATTTCCTCACCAGCATTATCTACAACCCCTAGTCGGTCACCGTCCCCATCGAACCCAAATGCAGCATCAGCATGATGATTTTTTACAGCTGTAACCATGTCTTCTAGCATAACCATATCTTCGGGGTTAGGATTATAATTTGGAAATGAGTGATCTAGTCTACAATGAAGTTCAACCACTTCACAACCAATTGCTCTTAATACATCGGGAGCAAAAGCCCCAGCAGTCCCGTTACCACAAGCAGCTACAATTTTTAATTTACTTTTAACTTTATAGCCTTGTGTCAAATACTCTAAATAAGCTTGTCTTAAATTATCTTTAAACTCATAGGAGCCATTTTGTTTAGCATGAAAATTATTAGTGGACAGAGTGATCTTTTTAATTTCATTAATTTCATCTGGACCAAATGTTAAAGACTTTTCAATTCCACATTTAATACCAGTCCAGCCATTATCGTTATGACTTGCGGTGATCATTGCTAATGCATCTGTATTTAAATGATGTTGTGCAAAATATACCATAGGGGATAGAGCTAAACCGATATCAATTACTTTGCAGCCGGCAGTAATTAACCCCTTAGCAACATGGTATTTTACCTCTTCGCTGTAAGATCGATAGTCATGACCAATGACAATTGTAGCGCCTGGTTTGATTAGATTGGATACATAAGTACCTAAACTAAAGCCAAAAATTTCTAGACCTCGCTGATTCACATCATCAGGGAATAACCATCGCGCGTCATATTCTCTAAAGCCAAAAGGAGATATTATTTCTTTATCAAGCTCTTCATTAAAATTAAATTTTAGTGGTTGTTGATTTTTAAATATATTCATTTTTTTATTGATTTGTAATCTTAATTATATAAATATAGAATTATTGGTTCACTGAAAAGTGATTAATAGGGAATATGGTTAAATTCCATAACTGTTCCCGCAACTGTAAGCAAGGAGCTTAAACATAATATACCACTGATTTTTCGGGAAGGTTTGTTTAGGCGTTGATATGCGAGTCAGGAGACCTGCCAATAGACTACAGTCATCCTCATTTGATCGGTGAAATCAATTGGACTTAAAGCGTTAGCGGTGACTTTTTGTTTATAAACCGCTACGATCCTTGAGGGTAAATCTCATTTTCGTTGCACTAAAACTGGCTTAGGCCAAGGAGAACTCATGTTACGAAAACTAATATTTGCATTTATATTTTTATTATTTTTTTCAACAGGTCAAGCTTCAGAGATAAAAGAAATTTGGATTACACCTGATGCATCGGATTACACTAGATTGGCAACTGGCTTAGCAGGATCAAATATTTCAATTATATCAAGCAAAGAAATAGAAAATTTAAATGGAAAAGATATTACTGATATATTAAAATCCTATTCAGGTATTCAAGTTAGAAGTCTATATTCTGGTATAGATGGCGCTAATTCAACAATTGATATGCGTGGCTTTGGTGAAGCTTCTAAATCAAATTTTTTAATGTTACTAAACGGTAGAAGGCTCAATGATTTAGATATGGGAGGTATAGACTTTTCTAATATACCTCTTTCATCAATAGATAGAATTGAAATAATAAGAGGTAATTCAGCTGGTACTATTTATGGATCAGGTGCGATAGGTGGAGCAATTAATATAATCACCAAAGATAGTAGTGAAGTTTCAGATATTATAAATTTAAGTTACGGATCATATGACTCAGTTGGCCTAGATTTTACAACCTCTGTACCATTAAGTAACAATACAAGTGTAATGGTAGCAGGCAGAATTAAAGACACCAGCACTTATAGAGACTCTGGTGATTACGATAGAGAAGATATTCTAATTAGATTAAATCACAATAAAGACAATATTGTTTCATATGTTGATATTAACAGTAGTTCAAAAAACCAGTCTCTTCCAGGGCCTAGAGTAATAGGAGGAGTTTATGCCTATCACTTATGTAATACACTTTCTTCAAGTAGAACCGCAAAGCACATTGGTGGTGGCTATGCAACAAATGCAAATAACTGTGACTCTACCCAAAGAGATGACTACGCAAATGAGGATAATCACTCCATTGCTGGTGGACTAAACATTGCACATTCAGAAAATAGAAATATCTTATTTGATGTATCGACTAAAACAAAAGAACAAAAAGCTTTTTATGCTGCAAACGGCAATAACTCCTCTTCAAATCCAAATTCTGGCGATAGTTTTATAGAGACTACTTTAGAAAATTCACAATTATCATTAGTATTAGATGAGTCAACATTTATTGATAATAATCCTATAGTTATTAAGTTTGGAGGGGATCTTAGTAATACAGATTATGACTCAAACAGATATAATGTTGAGGGCGGCGATGCAGGTCAGGTCTATGATGCAAGTCAAGAAAGCCAAGCATTATTTTTTCAGGCGAGTTTAAGTCTAATAAGTTTAGATGCGGTTATGTCTCTAGGCATTAGAGAGGAAAGTACAAATTTCTATGGGGCAGACATAACTGATACAAATGTATTTGGATTCACATATGCAACTGACCATACAACAATGTCGTCTTCAACTAACAATACAGCTTTTAATATTGGTTTTGAAAAAATATTGGATTCTAATACTAAAATTTTCACAAAATATGCAGAGTCTTTTCGTACACCTAACATTGATGAGAGAATAAAATCTACAACATCAGGTTCATTTGCATTAAACGATCAAAGCGCAGAAGAGATAGAGATTGGTGTTAGATATGAAAATCAGTTATTTAATATTTCAGGCAGTATTTATTCAATGGATACAGAAAATGAAATTCAGTATGACCAATCAAAAAATACAAATTTAGATCCAATCTCAAGAGAAGGTATGAATATTGATTTTAATTTTGTAGCGAGAGATAATTTAAGATTCACTGGTTCGTATAACTACGTAGATGCAGAATTTACAAGTGGTTCATTATCAATGGGTACTGGGACATATTTATATTTTGGAACTAGATACTATAACGGCAATGAAACTTATGGATACTTAACAGATACAGCAATTAATTATCTTGGTTCTGACAGCTCTGCTAATCAATCGTTTAGTTTAATAGGCAAAAAAGTTCCACTAGTAGCTCCTGTCAACTTTAGACTTGGTGCAGAGTTAGATTTCGACAATAAAACAACAGCATTAGTTGATCTGCAGTATGTTGATGAAAGATATGTTTCAAATGATCAAGAAAATATTGAACCAAAAATTCCTGATTATTATGTAATTAATACTAAAGTGATTTCATTAAATGGACCACTGTCATTTTCTGCTGGAATTAATAATGTACTCAATGAACATTATTACGACTTTGCTGTTTCAAGTACTTTTCATGATGATCCACATTATGGGACACAAAGTGTTTACCCTCTAGCTGAGAGAAATGCTTATATAAATGTGGAATATACTTTTTAATTAGATCCCGTAAAGACTCAAAGTATTGCACTTTAGGTCTGAATTCGGTATGTTCAAAACCTTATGAGTAATATTGGAATTAAGACATCTACCGTGTTAGTATTAATTGCTGTTCTAGCTTTTAGTAGATTGATTCCACATCCACCAAATTTCACACCATTATTAGGTATGGCCGTATTTGCAGGTGCGCGACTAGATAACAAGCTATTTGCAATTCTTGCACCTTTAACTGCAATGTTTTTAAGTGACTTAATTATTGGTCTGCATAGTGGTATGAGCATTATATATTTTGCAATATTAGTTAATGTGTTTTTTGGTTTTTATCTCAAAGATCGTTTTGGCCCTTTGCTAATTGGTGGCACGTTAATCAGTGGAGCGATAATATTTTTTATAATTACTAATTTTGCAGTTTGGTATGGAAGCAGTTACTATTCAAATGATTTAGCAGGCTTAATTACCTGCTATACCATGGGCTTGCCATTTTTTCAAAATACTCTAATTTCTTCATTAATGTATGGTTTTTCAGCCTTTTATCTGTTTGAATTTCTTGCAAAGCGCTATTTACCGAGCTAAAAAAACAATCCTATTAGCTCTTGAAATTGTGCCATATTGACATTATTTTCCTTAAAATAAAATATTATTGGAGATTCTCACCACTATGGACACTACATTTTCGCCTGAAGACGTAAAATTTCAACAAGAAGTAAGAAGTTTTATACACACAAATTATCCAAACACTCTAAGAGAATCCATTGCTAACAAGAGAAAAAAAGGTGAGGAACTTACAAAAGATGATTTAACAACTTGGCACAAAATATTAGGTAAACACAATGGCTGGTCAGCCCCAGGTTGGCCTAAAAAATATGGTGGAGCAGAATTCACTCCAACTCAAAAGTATATTTTCGAACAAGAATGCGCTCGCTCTGAATGTCAAATTGTAATGCCTTTTGGCGTCAACATGTGTGGGCCAGTTGTTTATACATTTGGTAATGAAGAACAAAAAGCACAACATTTGCCTGGTATTATTAGTGGCGAACAATTTTGGTGCCAAGGTTATTCAGAACCTGGATCTGGATCAGATTTAGCATCACTTAAAACCACTGCTGTTAGAGAAGGCGATTACTATATTGTTAATGGTCAAAAAACTTGGACAACTCTTGCTCAGCATGCGGATTGGATCTTTTGTTTAGTAAGAACAAATCCCGATGCTGCAAAACCACAGGAAGGCATATCTTTTCTTTTAATTGATATGAAAACTCCTGGTATTAGTGTACGCCCAATTTACCTCATGGACGGTACAAATGAAGTTAATGAAACATGGTTTGATAATGTAAAAGTTCCTGTTGAAAATTTGATTGGTGAGGAAAATAAAGGTTGGACTTATGCAAAATTCTTACTAGCGCATGAAAGAGCTGGTATTGCTGGCGTTGCTCGTTCTAAAAAAGCAATTGAAAGAATTAAACAGATAGCTGCTACTGAAATGTCTTACGGTGAACCCCTAATACAGGATCCTGCATTTATTAGAAAGATTGCTGATGCCGAGTTAGAGCTTACAGCATTAGAATATACAGAATTAAGAACACTTGCGAAAGATGCTGCTGGAAAAGGTCCAGGTGCAGAATCTTCAATATTAAAAATTAAAGGTACAGATTTGCAACAACGTATAACTGAGCTTTGTATGGAAGCAGTAGGTTATTATGCTAATCCACATACAGGAACGACTCTTAGCAATGAATATGTAGGCCCTGACTATGCAACGAACTTATCAGGTACATACTTTAACTTCCGTAAAGCTTCTATTTACGGTGGCTCTAATGAAATTCAGAGAAATATCATTGCCAAGATGGTCCTAGGTCTATAAGAAATAAGTTTAATATAACTTAAATTTAAATATATCTGCGAAAATAATGGATTTCGATTTTACCGAAGAACAAACATTACTTGAGAATATGGTTACCTCATTTGTGAGGGATAGCTACCCTTGGGAAGTTCGTGAAGCAATTGTCAAAACAGAAGAAGGTTGGAAACCAGAAAATTGGAGTCAATTTGCTGAATTAGGTTTGTTGGGAGTACCATTTGCCGAAGAGTTTGGTGGTCTTGGTGGTTCGGTTGTAGACACCATGATTGTGATGGAACAATTTGGTAAGGGTCTTGTAGTTGAACCTTATATGCCATCAGTAATCCTATCAGGTGGACTAATTACCTCTTTAGGTTCAAAAGAACAAATTGATAGCATTGTACCGACAATCATATCGGGTGAAAAAAGATACGCATTTGCTCATTCGGAGCCGCAAAGTCGATTTGATTTATTTGATATTAAATTATCAGCTTCACTAAGTGGCGATGAGTATATTCTCAATGGGTTCAAATCAGTTGTGTTCGGTGGCCCGATGGCAACACACCTAATTATATCGGCAAGAACCTCTGGAGAGCAAAGAGACAAAGAAGGAATAACTCTATTTTTAGTAGATAAAAATGCCGAAGGTATAACTACTCAAGACTATCCAACAATTGATGAATATAGAGCTTCTGAAGTTGTTTTAGAAAATTTAAAAGTTTCAAAAGATATGGTGCTTGGAGAAGTAGGTAAAGCTTATGATGCTATCGATGAGGTGGTGGATAAGGCGACCATTGCTGTTTGTGCCGAAGCTGTTGGCGCTTTACAGGTTCTCAAAGACTCCACTATTGATTATTGTAAAAATAGAAAACAATTTGGACAGCCAATTGGTAAAAACCAATCTATTCAACACCGTTTGGTTGATATGATGATTGAGTATGAACAATCAAAATCTATTTTATATATGGCTTGTACTGTTGATTTAAGTGATGCAACTGAAAGAAGAAAAGCTGTTTCAGGAGCAAAAGCGAGAATTGGTAAAGCTATCAAGTTTGTAGGAGAAAATGCAATACAATTGCATGGTGGTATGGGCATGGTAGATGAATACATGGTAAGTCACTATTTTAAGCGTGCAACAATGTTAGGGATATTGTTTGGTAATGAAGATTATCATATGAAACGGTATTCTGAAATTACACAGGCAGATGTTATCAAAATAACTGACGCTAAAGCCTCAAGTATTGCGTTTAATTAACTTTATTTTTTTTTATTACTGATAAAGCTTCTATATGCTCGATAGAACTTCCGCAACAACCTCCAATGATCTGAGCTCCTGCTTCACGCCATCTTAGTGCCTCTGCAGCATACTTATCTGGTGAGATTACATTGCTAAGGTCATAATTAGGAAATTTAAAAGTGGCAACTTCAGGATAAGCCATTACTGGCAAATTAAAAGTCTCCTTCAAGTCCTTGATGCAGTCTTCAATTACCTTTATGTCGCAATGCATAATGCCAACAGCATCTAAATTGTAGTGCTTAACTCCTTCGATTAAATCTTTAAAACTTAAATCATAGTCATCAGTTAATGAAAGTGATTGTCCCTGACAAGATTTTCTTGCTGAAAAACCTGCCCAAACCGGTAGGCCAGTTTTTTTTGCAGACTCAAAGATAATTTTCATTCTATCTGGACGGTACATTAATTCTAGAAGGATAACATCACAACCGTTATCGGCTAAAAACTGAGCCAATTCATCAAAGCATTTTTCTAGATATTCAGGAGTAAGTTTTTCAATAAATTTTTCCCGCTCTGTTTGAGTTTCAAAAGCATCCTCATAAGGTACCTGATGAGATAGTGAACCAGCAATAATGACATCATCTCTATTCAATTCAGCCCTTGCTTCAACAGCAGCATTGATGGCACTTAAATTAATTTCTTCAAACTTATCATCAGCATTTGCTGTTTCTAATAGCATTCTTGCAGAGGCATAGGTGTTTGTAGTTATTATACTTGCTCCTGCATTTATATAATCTTTATGTATTTGTTTTAAGATATCGCTTTCAAGTGATGCCGTCCCACACCAAGAGTTATCCATCTTAACGCCACGACTTTCAAGCTCACTACCAGTTGCACCATCTAATATTACAACCTCATTTCGTCTAAGTTTTTCTATAATATTTTTATAGCGAGTCGATACTGAATTCATGCCAGCATAATTGACTAATAAAATTTATTAGTCAATTATGATTTATAGTAGTTATTTTTTAACTTTTGAAAATATAGCGGCAGTGTGCTCGCCGCCATTGAATAGTTGCTTGGCATTAGACATGTCAGATATTTCTGACCAATGATCAGCAATACTATCAGGGTTAATTTCATCTCCTGCAAAACCAACTCCAGCCGCTTGAGATATTTCTACTTTAGCAAAAACCCCCGCACCAGCTGATAACATAATACCTGTAGGAGCTTCTTCTGATGCCATAAATAAAACAGCGGGAGATACACTTTCAGGTTTAAGTTGCTCAAATACTGCTTCTGGCATTCCTAGATTTTCTGTCATTCGAGTAGCAGCAACTGGTATCAAAGAATTTACTTTTATATTATTTTTTTGACCTTCAATTTTTAGGGTATTCATTAATCCAACAACTCCAAGTTTTGCCGAGCCATAATTTGCTTGACCAAAATTACCAAATACTCCTGATGAAGAGGATGTCATAATAATTCGACCATATTGTTGTTCAACCATTACTGGCCATACAGCCTTGGTACAGTATACTGATCCCATTAAATGAACATCAACAACAAATTCAAAATCGTCTAGAGTTACTTTAGCAAAAGATTTATCTCTCAATACACCGGCATTATTTACCAAAACATCAATTCGACCAAAAGCGCTCATTGTGTCATCAACTAACTTTTGAACACCTTCTTTGTCGGTAACGCTAGATCCATTAGAGATTGCTTCTCCACCCATATCTTTTATTTCTTTAACAACTTTATCTGCAGCTTCACTTGAACCTCCCGAGCCATCGACAGCTCCACCTAAGTCGTTAATAACTAATTTTGCACCACGTTCTGCAAACTGTAAGGCATGAGAACGGCCTAGACCTCCACCTGAACCAGTTACGATTACGACTTTATCTTTAAAACTTATTGTCATTTATTAACTCCTGATCAACGCTTTTAAACTAGAAAAATTACTTATAACTAAATCAGCTTCATTGTAAATATCTTTGTTATCTGTGTATCCATAGTCAACCAAAACCACAGGTATTCCTGCTCCCTGTGCGGCTTTTAAATCAGTTACACTATCACCAATCATAACTGCTTCATTTTTATTCATATCTAGATGCTCGAGAGTTTTAATTAATGGCATAGGATGAGGTTTGCGATTTTCAAATGTATAAGCGCCAGCAAGATAATCAAATAAATGTAATACGTCGAGTTTTTCTAGTAAAGTTCTACTTAATGTTTCATCCTTATTAGTGCATACAGATAATTTTATATTTTCTTTTTTTAAAAAATTTAATGTTTCTTTTACATTATCGTAAAGCTTACTATCATCATCAATATTTTCAGTATAATGGCTTAAAAAAATTGCTAGCATTTCATCCAACTTATTATCATCAAACTCAATCTGTTTTGCTATCATAGTTCTTTTGATGAGTTCACGACCACCATATCCAACCCAATCTCTTATTTCTTCCAAAGTAACAGGGGGTTCATTATAGTGATTTAACATGAAATTTACTGAATTTCTAAAATCAGGAGCAGTATCGACAAGCGTACCATCAAGATCAAAAATCATAATTTTTCTATTATTAATTGGCATATATATTCGTAAACTTCTGAAATAATTATTTAAGGTACTTTAAGTTCTTTATTTATTATTTTTACTAAAAAATCCAATGAAAAAATTAACAACTATTATATTAGCTGCTGGCAAAGGTACGAGAATGAATTCTTCATTATCTAAAGTACAACACCAATTAGCAAATTTTTCAATGTTATCTCACATTATTGAGACTAGTAAAAAAATTAAGTCTAATAAAATTATAATTGTCGTGAATAAATTATTTGTTATTCCCAAGAAAGATTCTCGATCGAATATTGATTATATTGTACAAAGGTATCAGTTTGGCACTGGTGATGCAATAAAAGTATGCTTGAGTAAAATTGATAAGCAAAATACTAAAGTTTTAATTTTATACGCTGATGTCCCATTGATTAGTGAAGATAGTATTAAAAAAGTAATTAAATTAAATTCTAAAGATGAAATAAAAGTTTTAGCTTTTAACAAGAGAGAAAAAAATAATTATGGAAAGTTAATAATCAAAAATAATATAGTTGAAAAAGTCGTAGAGGCTAGAGAATTTAAATCCAAAAATCAGCCAATAGTTTGTAATTCAGGTATTTTTTGTGCAAGTGGAGAAAGCCTATTAAAACTAATTCCAAGAATTAAAAATAGTAATAAAAAAAAAGAGTATTACTTAACTGATTTTTTTCAACTTGCCTTTAACGATAAATATCATACAAAAGTAGTATATGGATCTGAAGAGGAATTTATGGGTGTTAATAATAAATTAGAGTTAGCTGAAGCTGAAAAATTAATACAAAATAAATTAAGAAAAAAGTTTTTAAAGCAAGGCGTCACACTCATAGATCCTGATACTATCTATTTTTCAACAGATACTAAAATTGGTAAAGATGTAACTATATATCCAAATGTCTTTATCGGGAGTAAAGTAGAAATAGGAAATGGATGCACTATTCATCCATTTACTCATCTTGATCAATGTAAAATTGGTAAAAATGTAAATATAGGTCCAAATGCAAGAGTAAGACCGGACTCTATAATAGGAGACGATGTACGAATCGGTAATTATGTTGAAATTAAAAAATCAAAATTAGGTAAAGGCACAAAAGTTAACCATCTAGCCTATGTGGGGGATTCTATTTTGGGAAAAAATGTCAATATTGGTGCAGGAGTTATTACGTGTAATTATGATGGTAAGAATAAACAGATTACTAAAATAGGAGATAATGCATTCATTGGATCTAATTCATCCTTAGTGGCACCAATTAGTATTAAGGATGGCGCCTATATAGGTTCTGGCTCAGTTATATCAAAAAATGTTTCCAAAAATTCCTTAGCACTGGAAAGGAATAATCAAATAGAAATTAAGAACTGGGCAAAAAGGAAAAAAGCTAAATAAATTATGTGTGGAATAATTGGCATAGCATCAAATGAGCCCGTCGCAGGCAAAATAATATCTGGTCTGAAGCGATTAGAGTACCGGGGTTATGACTCTGCAGGTATATCCATCAAAAAAAATGACTCAATTCTTGAAAGAAAAATCCAAGGCAAACTTTCAAATCTTATTAATTCCCTAGAAAGCAATTCAATTGATGGATCAATTGGGATTGGTCATACGCGCTGGGCAACGCATGGTATGCCATCAGACAGAAATGCACACCCTCATTCTTCAGCAAAAGTTTCATTAGTACATAATGGTATTATTGAAAATGCAATTGAACTGAAAAAAGATTTAATCAAAAATGGTTATGAATTTCTATCAGATACTGACTCAGAAGTGATTACTGCTCTTATTACCAACTTGCTTGATAATGGTAAATCACACATTGAGGCGGTTAAAGAAACCATTAAAATGCTTGAAGGGTCTTACGCTCTTGCAATTATATTTACTGATCTAGAAGGTACACTTATTGGAGCAAAAAATGGAAGCCCATTAGTAGCAGGCTCAAATGGCATAAGTCATTTTTTAGGTTCTGATAGTTTGGCTTTAACTTCATTAGCTAATAGAGTTTGTTATTTAGAAGATGGTGACTTAGCAGTTTTAAAAGCAGATAATATCGAGATTTTTGATATCAATGGTACAATAGCTAACAGGCCCTTTGAAGATAACAACCTAACTGATGATGAAGTAAGTAAGGGCAGTTATTCTCATTATATGGAAAAAGAAATTCATGAACAACCGCGAGCAGTAGGCGATACCATTAGGCAATTTATTGATCATGATCGTCAATCAATCAAAATAGAAAATTTAGATTTAAATTTAACGGAAGTTAGTAAAGTTTATCTAATTGCTTGTGGCACTGCTTACTATTCATGTTTGTTATCTAAATATTATTTTGAACAGTATGCAGGTATTTCGGTTGAATGTGATATGGCATCGGAATTTAGGTATCGCAACCCACTTATTAATAATCACACACTTTGTATATTTGTATCTCAGTCTGGTGAAACAGCAGACACGCTTGCAGCTTTAAAGTATGCAAAAGATAAAAAAGCATTAACTTTAAGTATTGTTAATGTAGCTAATAGTTCTATTGATAGAGAAAGTAGTCATTCATTGTATACCAAAGCAGGACCTGAAATTGGTGTAGCCTCAACTAAAGCATTTACCTCGCAAGTAGCAGCACTATTATCACTTAGTATTCATTTTGGAACCATAAATGGAACACTATCAACTGAATCAAATAAAAATCTTTCTAAGGAATTGCTTGAAGCACCTAAATTTATCGAAGAAGCTATAAAGCGATCATATAAATTAAAAGATTTAGCTGCAGTAATGGCAAATGCTAAGGGCGCTATGTATTTAGGTCGAGGCACTTCATTTCCACTAGCTTTAGAAGGGGCATTAAAATTTAAAGAAATTTCATATATTCATGCTGAAGGCTATCCTGCTGGAGAGATGAAACATGGACCATTAGCTCTAATTGAAAAAGATTTACCCGTGGTGTGTATTGTACCACCAGGACCACTATTTCATAAAACCATATCCAATGTTCAAGAAGTTATATCAAGGGGTGGAAAAGTCTTGATGATAACCGATGAAACAAGTCTTGAAGCAGACTCAGAGAATATTTGGGATATATTTCGCTTACCAAATATCAATTCTACGATCGAAGGTTTAGTGTATTCAGTACCTATACAAATGCTAGCTTATTACACTGCATTAGAAAAAGGCAATGATGTAGATCAGCCAAGAAATTTAGCAAAATCTGTTACCGTGGAGTAGAATTGTTAAAATTTCAGAACCTAATTGTCCTCGGTCCACTAATTTATGCTATTCACCATTTTGAGGAGCATGTTCTCTTTAATTTTAGAGAATGGCGATTAAAATACTTTTCAGATAATAATGCTATTTCTACTGAAACTATATTAATAATACTAAGCTCTCTATTACTAATATTTATTTTTTTTCATCTTATTAAAAATAACAGAGCCAGTGCGCACCTTGTATTATTCTTTTTAATGACCACTCAAGTTGTAAACGCTTTATTTCATATATTTTTCAGTTTTTACTTCAAAGACTTTAGTCCTGGAGCAATTACTGGAACTCTTCTATATCTACCGATTAATCTTCTAATTATACAAGCAGCATTTAAAGAAGGTCATATTAGTAGCATAATAGAGTTATGCGTTATATTATTCTTAGGCGTTAGTACTTTTGCATTGTTTGAAATTATTGGGCCAATTGTAATTGGTATCTCTATTATATTTAGTATTTTGTATTATTTTATTTTTAAAAATAAATTAATATAATTTTAATTTATAAATTCTAATTCTTTAATAGTTATATCCGCAGAATGATTTCGGCCAAAAGCCACAATACCCACTGAAGTAATTTTTTTTGGATTTATTTTACTAGTCATTAACATGCCGGACTTTTCAAATTTATCTATAGGTAAAATAAATTCGTTAAAACTTTCTATAGGAGTAAATTCAGCTTTATAGTACTGCCAAGGTAATTTGGTTCCAGTTGTTCTTAAGAAAATATAATATTTTTGACTATTGCCTTTTGCAACTAATCGGATGGAGTTAGAGTCTTCTAATTTAAAGTCATTTAAATTTCTTCTTATCTGAATAAACCCTCCATTATTTTCTGTAGTTACGTTACCTGATAAAATTGCAACTGCTTCACCATTAATTATTTTAAATTCGACATTACCCGATGAAATACCACCCATTACATTATCCCCAATGTAACGCCATTGACTTGGATCTTGAAAGTTATCCTTAAACATAGTTTCTGCAAAATTATTACTCGAGATAGTAACAAAATATAAAAGGAGTAGGGATATTCGTAAAAATTTGGTTTTTTTCATATTTATTAATTAAATTATAGACTTAATTAATCATAAATTGATATAAAAACTATTTATTTTCAATTACTTCAACAGAAAGTCTAGCATTTTAGATTATTTAGTAATATAACACGCACAATGAAAAAATGGACTAAAGATAGCTGGAGAGCATACCCTGCAAAGCATATACCAGAGTATCCTAATACTACTGAGCTTGCTAAAGTGGAGTCTAACTTATCAAAATATCCACCGATTGTATTTGCAGGTGAGGCAAGAGAATTAAAAAGAAATCTTGCTAAAGTTGTTGATCGTAAAGCATTTCTATTACAGGGTGGTGATTGTGCTGAAAGTTTTAAAGACTTCAATGCAGATTATATAAGAGACTCATTTAAAGTATTATTACAAATGTCAGTTATTTTAACTGCAGCCGGTAACTTACCAGTTGTAAAAGTTGGAAGAATGGCTGGACAGTTTGCAAAACCAAGAAGTGCACCAACTGAAGTAATCGATGGCATAGAGCTGGACAGTTACAAAGGTGATATCATCAACGGTATGGGCTTTACTGCAGAAGATCGAACTCCAGATCCAGATCGAATGATAAGAGCTTATACACAAGCCGCAGCTTCACTTAATTTATTGCGAGCTTTTGCTAAGGGAGGTTTTTCAGATTTAAATAAGGTTCATTCTTGGAATTTAGGTTTTGTTCAAGATAGTGCGCAAGGTGAAAAGTATAAAATGATTGCAGATAAAATCTCTGACACTCTAGGTTTTATGGAAGCGATTGGTATATCTTCAAAGACTTCACGTCGTCTTCGTAATGTTGATTTCTATACCAGTCATGAAGCTTTATTATTACCTTATGAAGAGGCCTTAACCAGAGTCGATAGTACCACTGGAGAAACTTATAATACTGCGGCACATATGGTTTGGATTGGTGACCGTACACGCCAACCTGATGGTGCGCACGTAGAGTTTTGTCGTGGTATTCAAAATCCAATAGGCATTAAGTGTGGTCCATCTTTATCCACTGATGATCTGAAAAAATTATTAGATATTCTTAATCCTGAGAATGAAGCGGGACGAATTACTTTAATCTGTAGATTTGGTGCAGAGGAGGTTAATAGTGGCTTACCTAAACTTCTTAAGCCTTTCCAAAACTCTGGGCATAATCTTGTATGGTCATGTGATCCTATGCACGGCAATACAGTGAAAGCATCATCTGGCTATAAAACTAGAGCTTTTGAAAATGTATTAAAAGAGGTAAACTCTTTCTTTGATATACATCATGACATGGGTATGTATCCCGGCGCTGTGCACTTAGAAATGACTGGACAAAATGTTACTGAGTGCATTGGTGGAGCCCAGGCTATAAAAGATGCAGATCTTTCAGCAAGATACCATACGCATTGCGACCCTAGGTTGAATGCAAGTCAAGCAATTGAACTTGCTTTTTTGATATCTGATAAGCTAAAAGAGTCAGAAAATCCTGATAATCAAAAAATTACGATTGCATCCTAATTACAACTCATTTAACAAGTTGTAGTATCGAAAAATGGCAGAGAAATTAAGTATATTATTGGCGCAAACCAACCCTATAGTTGGTAATATTGAATACAATAGAGATCTAGTTCTAGATACTATTGATAAAAATAAGAGCGCTGATTTAATCGTATTTTCTGAGCTTGTATTAAGTGGCTATCCACCAGAAGATTTAGTATTAAAATCTGCTTTTCAAAATAAAGTGTGTGACGCATTTCATGAAATCATGGACGCATCCGTGCATAGTGATTCTTACATTGTGATTGGAAGACCTTGGAAAGAAAATGAGCAACTTTATAATGCTGCAATTGTTTTGTATAAGGGCGAAGTTTTTCACCGCCATTTAAAAAATGCATTACCAAATTATGGAGTGTTTGATGAAAAAAGAATATTTGCGGCAGGAAATGAAAATAGTTTCTTTGAAATAAAAGGAAATAAAATTGGGTTATTTATTTGTGAAGAAATTTGGGACTCAGATACTTATAGTAGGATAGAAGGAGAATATTGTGATCTAGTAATTACAGTAAATGCTTCTCCATACGAGCAACAAAAAATAAAAAAGCGCGAAGATCTAGCTATGCTATTATCGCAAAAAATTGATGCACCAGTCGTATATGTTAATCAAGTAGGTGGACAAGATGAGATTGTCTTTGATGGAAGTTCATTTATAGCCGATGCTTCCAATATATTAAGAAAGTTACCTGCATGTGAAAGCATAACTGATTTAGTATACTTTGATAAAGCAACTAAAGAGTTCTCATTTGATGATAGAAATTTTAATGAAAAAAGCCCTGAAGAAATTTTATATTCAAATTTAGTATTAGGCTTGAGAGATTATGTTGAAAAAAATAATTTTCCTGGAGTAGTTATTGGTATTTCGGGTGGAATTGACAGTGCTTTTAGCGCATGTGTTGCAGTGGATGCGTTAGGAAGTGACAAAGTGAAGGGGATTATGATGCCTTCTAAATATACTAGCGACGATAGCATAAATGATGCAACGTTATTAGGAAAAAATCTTAATATAGAAATGATTTCACTTTCAATCGAGGAAGCTGCTCTGGCATACGAGTCGACTTTAAGAGACGTATTTAAAGGCACGCAACAGGATATTACTGAAGAGAATATTCAATCAAGAATTAGAGGAATGTTGCTAATGGCATATTCAAATAAATTTGGTTTTATGGTTATGACTAACGGCAATAAATCAGAAGTATCAGTTGGTTATTCGACTCTTTATGGAGATATGTGTGGTGGTTTTTCTGTAATAAAAGATCTTTATAAAGTGGATGTTTATAGGCTTTCAGAATGGAGAAACATAAATTTCCCAGCTATTTCATTACATCACGTAAAAGATATTGTTCCTAAAAATATTATTACAAAAGCTCCAACAGCCGAACTTAAGCCAAATCAGAAAGATGCAGATAGTCTGCCGCCTTATGATATTTTAGACAAAATTCTTTACGAATTAGTTGAAAAAGAAAGTTCAATTACTGATATAGTAAATTTAGGTTTTGACGAGGATACTGTTATCAAAGTTCAAGGATTGCTCTATAATTCTGAATATAAACGTAGGCAATCGGCACCTGGTGTGAAAGTTTCAGAGAGAAATTTTGGTCTTGATAGAAGATACCCTATAACCAATCGCTTCCGCGATACTAAAAGGTAATGCCATGACTGTAATCACAAGATTTGCTCCTAGCCCAACTGGCTTAATTCATTTAGGAAACATCCGAACCGCTCTTATTAATTGGTTATTTGCAAGAGTTAATAATGGTAAATTCATTTTAAGAATTGATGATACGGATGCAGAAAGATCAACCAAAGAATATGCCGATAAGATCAAGCATGATCTTGACTGGCTAGGTATTAACTATGATCAAACTTTTGATCAATCTTCAAGATTTGAAGTTTATGCTAAAAGATTCCAACAGTTAAAAGATAGTGGAAGAGTTTATGCCTGTTACGAAACATCTGAGGAATTAGATCGAAAAAGAAAATTACTCAGTGCCGCTGGTGGTAAACAAGTCTATGATCGATCAGCTTTAAAACTAACAGATCAACAAAAAAAAGATTATGAATCTGAAGGAAGAAAACCACATTGGCGATTTTTAATGAATTCTGAAAGAATAGAATGGAATGATTTACTCAAAGGTAAGATTAGTATTGATTTAACAAGTTTATCAGATCCAGTTTTAATAAGAGCAGATGGTGTTCCTTTGTATACTTTTACTTCAGCGGTAGATGATATAGATTATAAAGTAACCAATGTAATAAGGGGTGACGATCATACTTCTAATACAGCAGTACAAATTGAGTTAATAAATGCGTTGGATAAATGTGACATAACTTTTGCACATCATGCACTTTTACAAGCTTCAACTGGTAATAAGTTGTCAAAGCGCGATGGAGTAATATCTATTGAAAGCTTTCGAGAGCAAAATATGGAGCCGCTAGCAATTCTTAGTCTGCTAGCCACTATCGGAACCTCAAATTCAATCGAGTTAAAAAAAGATATAAAACAAATCATAGATGAATTTAAGATTGAGACAATTTCGACCTCACCAGGAAGAATTGAAACTGATCTATTAAATGCTCTTAACAAAAAACTTGTTCAGTCGCTAAACTTTATTGATATAAAAGACCGTTTAGAACGTGTGGATAGCAGAATTGATGAATTATTTTGGAATTCTGTGAAAGGGAATTTATCTACAGTTGAAGATATTAAAAAATGGGCCGATATTGTTTTCAATGAAGATAAAATCGATGTGGAAGATAAAGAATTTGTAAAACAGGCATTAAGTGTAATTCCAGCAGAGCCATGGGATGAAAATACTTGGGAGGCATGGACAGCCGAAATAAAAGAACTCACGGGAAGAAAGGGTAAAGAGCTATTTTTACCTTTGCGAGAAGCTTTTACAGGAATGAAGCATGGACCTGAAATGAAGCAGTTGATTCAATTATTAGGTAGAGAAAAAATACTCAATAGAGTCAATATCTAAATGGATTATCAATTTTACGATACATATTCTAATTCTAAAAAAATATTTTTACCCTTAGATCCAACTAATGTTCGTATGTATGTCTGTGGACCTACAGTTTATGATTACGCTCATGTAGGTAATGCAAGGCCAGTGATTGTTTTTGATATTGTTTATCGAATGCTAAAGTTCAAGTATGGCGAAGATCATGTAACCTACGTTAGAAATATAACTGATGTTGATGATAAAATTATTGAGGCTTCAAATACCTTAAATGAAGATATTGTCTCATTAACAAAACGAACCATTGAATATTTTCATGATGATGCAGAATATGTTGGCGCTTTAAAACCAACTTATGAGCCTAAGGCTACAGATCACATCTCTGAAATGATCAGTATTATCGAAAAGCTAATTAAAAAAAACCATGCCTATGAGTCAGATGGAAATGTATTGTTTGCGGTTGATACATTTGAAAATTATGGACAATTATCAGGCAAGTCACTTGAAGATTTAATTGCTGGATCAAGAGTAGAAGTAGCAGAATATAAAAAGAATTCAGCTGATTTTATATTATGGAAACCATCAAAAGAAAATGAACCTGGATGGGATAGTCCTTGGGGAAAAGGGCGACCTGGATGGCACATTGAATGCTCAGCAATGAGTGAAAAGTTTCTTGGGCAAATGTTTGATATTCATGGTGGGGGACAAGATTTAACATTCCCACATCATGAAAATGAAATTGCACAAAGTGAAAGTTGTAATGATAAGAAGTTTGCTAACTTCTGGATGCATAATGGGTTTTTATCTATTGAGGGTGAAAAGATGTCTAAGTCTCTTGGTAATTTTATTACTATAAATGAACTTAAAAATAGATATCAAGGTGATGTGATTAGACTCAATATGTTACTAACACATTATCGACAACCATTAAATTGGACTGAGAAGGGCCTAAAAGAGTCAAAAAAAATTCTTGATAAATGGTATAAAATTATTGAAACGAATAACCAAAACCTGCAACAAGATCACGAAAACATATCTAAAAAAATGATGGTTGCTTTAGCGGATGATGTAAATACCCCTTTAGCTATTTCAGAACTCCATCAACTTTATAAGGCTGCTAACGATGGCGATAATAAAGCTTTAAATGCTTTCTACAGCTCGTGTAAGTTCTTAGGAATTCTAAACTCTAGTTATAATGATTGGAATACATGGCAGCCCAGTGATACTAATTTGGATGAGAACCTTATTAATGAACTCATCGCTAAACGTAATCAAGCACGAAACAGTAAAGATTTTTCTGAGGCGGATAGAATTAGAGATGAACTATTAAATTTGGGTGTTATACTTCAAGATAAAGATGGCAAAACAACTTGGAAGTTAAAATAATGAGTAAAGAAAGACTATATATTTTTGATACTACTCTAAGAGATGGAGCACAGACACATGGAGTTGATTTTAATGTCGATGAAAAGAAAATCATTGCTAATAAATTGGATAACCTTGGTGTTGATTATGTTGAAGGAGGATGGCCAGGTGCCAATGCTACCGACACAACTTTTTTTAATGAAAAGTTAGATTTTAAAAATGCCTCCTTTACTGCTTTTGGTATGACTAAAAAAGCAGGAAGAAGTGCTGAAAATGACCCAGGTCTTGCCTCATTAATAAATACCAACGCAACATCTGTGTGTGTAGTTGGAAAAAGTTGGGATTTTCATGTTGAGCTAGCTCTTGAAATTAAACTTGAGGAAAATTTAGAGAATATTAGACAGTCAATAGAATTTATTGTTAAGAACAATAAAGAAGCCCATTTTGATGCAGAGCACTTTTTTGATGGATTTAAAGCTAATAAAGAATATGCGTTAAAATGTTTGCAAGCAGCGGTAGATGGTGGGGCAAGATGGATTATCTTATGTGATACTAATGGTGGCACACTTCCACATGAAGTTGCTGAAATAGTTAGTGAAGTCAGTAAAGTTATTCCAGGTAGTAAACTTGGTATTCATGCGCATAATGATACCGGTAATGCGGTAGCTAATTCTCTTACTGCAATACATGCTGGAGTGAGGCAAGTTCAAGGAACAATTAATGGTTTAGGTGAACGATGTGGTAATGCAAATTTAGTTACTATTATACCAACACTACTTCTCAAACCCTATTTTAAAGATAATTTTGAATTAACCATCTCAGTTGAAAATTTAAAATCACTTACTGATTTATCGCGATTACAAGATGAAATTCTTAATCGATCTTCAAATAGAAGTGCACCTTACGTTGGTGCATCTGCATTTGCACATAAAGGTGGTTTACATGCATCTGCAGTTAATAAAGATCCAAAAACCTATGAACATATTGAGCCAGATATAGTAGGCAATCAAAGACAAATTGTAATTTCTGAACAATCTGGAAAATCAAATATTATTTCTAGATTAAAATCAGCTGGAATTAGTGTTAATGAAGATGATCAATCAATACAAAAGATTTTAGATCGTGTTAAAGAAAGAGAATTTACTGGTTATACCTATGATGGTGCAGATGCCTCTTTTGAACTACTTGTAAAAAAAGTATTGGGAGAATTTCCAGAATTCTTTGAAACGAAAAGTTTTAACATTAATATTGAAAATTCAGGTGATGAGGGAAGTACACTATCTAAGGCGGAAGTAATATTTGTAATTGGCAATAGTGATGTAATTGGATCTGGAGAAGGCAATGGACCAGTTAATGCTCTCGACAAAGCTATTCGAATGAGTTTTCAGTCTAGTGGTTATGCTGATTATCTAAAAGATGTAAATCTGATTGATTACAAGGTTAGAATATTAAATACAGGTACCGATGCAATAACTAGAGTTTCAATTGAAAGTATTGATAAAGAAGGCAAGAGTTGGTTTACAGTTGGTGTATCAGACAATATTATTGAGGCATCTTTTCAAGCATTAATTGATAGTGTTGAATACAAACTCATGAAAGACAAGGCACATCCAATCAATTAGTTGTTAATGTCTAATTTAAAACCAATTATTATTTTAGTTGATACCCAGCTGGCAGAAAATATTGGATTAGCTGCTAGGGCTATGTACAACTTTGGACTAGAGAATTTATCTTTGGTTAGACCAAAAATTGGTTGGCCTTCTGAAAAAGCTGAAGCAGTTTCAGTTGATGCTTTACCAATTATTAAAAATGCTAAATGTTATGATACATTAAAAGAGGCACTTGTTGGTGTTCAATATTCTTATGCTTTTACAGCAAGAAGTAGGGAGATGGACAAAAAAGAAATCACAAATGAAGAAGTTGTTAAAAAAATTGTATTAAATGAAAATCAAAATTCTAATATTGCTGTCGTATTTGGAGGAGAACAATCTGGTTTAACAAATGATGATATTTCTCTAGTAAGTGAGTGTGTATCGATTCAGACAGACAACTTATTCAGCTCTTTAAACTTATCACATGCAGTTACAGTATTCTGTCATAGTTTATTTGCTTTGCAAAACTCTGAAAAGAATAATGAAATTCGTAAAGGAGAAACTAGAGTTGTTGACCACAGTAAACTGCATCATTTTTTTGATCATCTTGAACATGAACTTGACGTCAGAGGATTCTTTGAGCCAATAGAAAAAAAACCAAGTATGTTAATAAAACTGCGAAATATCTTTCATAGAGCAGAGCTAAGTGAGCGCGAAATTGCCTCTCTAAGGGGGGTTTTGACGTCTCTTACAAAATATAGGGAAAAACAAGAAAAATAGGCTTTTTGAAGTTTGACAAAGGATCTTAAACTAGTATAAACCCTCTCTATTAATTACATATGACTAAAAGAATTACAGCTAAACATAAGATTGATAGACGCTTAAGCGTTAACCTGTGGGGTCGTCCCAAAAGTCCTTTTAATTTAAGAAAATATAGACCTGGCCAGCACGGTCAAAAGCATGCAGGCAAAATATCCGACTATGGTACTCAATTACAGGCTAAACAAAAGCTAAAAGGTTATTATGGTAATCTCAATGAACGTCAGTTTAGTAATTGCTTTAAAGAAGCACTTAGATTGAAGGGTAACTCAGGAGAAAATTTAATTGGTTTACTTGAGAGACGATTAGATACCGTTGTTTATAGATCGAAATTTGTTCCAACTGTATTTTCAGCAAGACAATTTATAAACCATGGTCATGTTAAGGTTAATGGAAAAAGAGTAAATATTGCTAGCTATATGGTTAATGAAGGTGATGTTATTGAAGTAAGAGATAAATCTAAATCATTAGCAATAGTAATTGAGTCTATGAAGAGTGCAGAAAGAGATGTGCCTGGATACATAACAGTCGATGAAAAGAAACTTACTTCAACATTTGTTAGAACACCTGAGTTTGCAGAAGTTCCCTATGCTACTCAGATGGATCCTAATTTAGTTATCGAATATTATTCTCGATAATTTCATAAAAAATTATTTTACCTATATTTATTGTTACTAAGTTTTAGCAATATTTAAAAATTTATTTCTTTTTTAAATTATGTTTAAATTCATCCACTAATTTAATTAATGGAGAAATAAATGAATAGAATAATTAAAATTTTACTTGTTAGCATGAGTCTATTTTTATTTTCAATGGTATCTAGTAAAGCATATATTATGGATGTTTGGACAATTGAAGGTATGGACTCTCAAGCATTATCAGAAGCAACGGCTGCTTATAAAGAAAAAGCAATGGCTGGTGGTGCTAAGATGAAAAATATTAGATCCTCTACAAAAGTACGTGGCGATAACAGTCAAGAAACAACTTTTGTTCACGTTTACTATGAGAGTTATTCTGAGTTAATGCATGATCTTTCATTAACTGCAGCAAACCCAGATTGGTTTGATAGTACTTATGGAAGAATTAATATGGGTGCTACAAGTAATAATGCAATCATGAGCAATAGCTCACCATTACCTGGAGTGGGATCTAATGGACAAACAGTTGCATATACTTTTGTCGAAGTTATTAATGGTATTGATATAAGAGAGAATATGCCAAAGTTTCGAGAAAAAATGCAATCTGCAGGAGCGAGAATTGATATTGATATGCTAACTTGTGTAACTTGTGGTGCAACTATTTCACCTGCAAACGCCATGATATATTTTGCTGCTGCAAATCCTGCAGATATGGGCAAAGCCATGGATATTTTTTCGTCTAATGAAATGCAGATTTGGGTCGCTACCAATATTGCTGCTCACGTAGATGCTGAAGATAATGGGATGTTAGTTTTTAATAATTAGACTTGATTATAGCCACATCAAATAAAATGGTGTGGCTACTAAGTGGCTTTAAGAGTTTTTATGGGGAATTTGTTTTTCCTTCAAATAATCAGTGAGCTCACCAGATTCAAACATTTCTTTTACAATATCACATCCACCAACAAACTCTCCTTTGACATATAATTGTGGTATAGTTGGCCAATCACTAAATACTTTTATTCCATCTCTTAATTCACCGTCTTCAAGAACATTTACATCCTTAAAATCTACCTCTAGATAAGCTAATGCGTTTACTACTGCAGAAGAAAAGCCACATTGTGGCATTTCTTTTGAACCTTTCATAAAAAGAACTACAGAGTTCTCATCAATTGTAGATTGTATCATTTGAGTTGTTTGATCAGTCATATTTAATCTTTCTTAATTGAAGTTTTTAAAGCCAACGCGTGGAGTATTCCACCCATCTTATCTCCCAATGCATCATATACCATTTTATGTTGTTGAATTCTAGTCTTACCCTCAAAAGTAGAAGAAGTCACATGTGCTGAGAAGTGGTTGTTATCTCCAGCTAAATCAATTATTTCAACCTCAGCATCAGGCAGCGAAGCTTTTATAAGTCTTTCTATTTCTGATTGTTCCATTGCCATAAATATAATTTATAATTAATTACTATATTTGCCAATTTCAATATGATTTGTAGCTATATTTTCCAGGGTGTGTCGCTGATAGAATTAATAAGCCAGCAAATATACCTAAATTTTTGATGAAGTTTTGCATTTCATGCTGTTGATCAGTTCCTGTATTCATGTTCCAAAAATCATGCATGTAATAATTGATTAGTAAAGTTACTATAGCCAACAAAAATGCTGATACTCTACTTTGCCATCCAATGACTACACCTATCGAACAAAAAAATTGAATAAATATAGTAATTACTAGGGCAATGTTGGTGTAGGGGACCTCATGAGAGAGCATGTATTCATATGTAAAGTCATATTTAAATATTTTAAATATGGCTCCGAAAACTAAAAAATAAATGCCAATAATTATTCTACCAATTAATAGATTTATGTTTGCTAAAGTATTCACTTAGTAAAATTTGGAAACCAGCTTTCAGATTTAAGTTTTAAATTCTGAACTGATATCTGCCCAATATCTGTAATAATTAAATCATCTTTTATAGTTTCACCAATTAGCTCAATTGCTATATTTGAATCTAAAGCCATTTGATTTATTTTGCCCTCATTATTTGGTGAAACTTCAATCAAATAACGACTTTGATCTTCGCTAAAAAAATATGTGTGATCATTAGTATTAATGGATGCACCTATCTCACCACTCATAGCCATTTCAGCAACTGCAACTAATAGGCCACCCTCACCAATATCGTGAGATGATAAAATCAAATCCTGATTAACTAATTCTAAAATAAATCTTCCATTTTTAAGCTCTTCACTTAAATTAATTGTTGGTGTACTGCCAATCTCTTTATTTAGTATTATCGATAGAAACTGTGTATTCCCTATATGTCCCTCATTTTTACCAATAGTATATATTTTTGAATTAAGTTCCTTCAATGCCAGGGTTTTGATCTTTTTGATATCTTTTATAAGACCTACGCCACCAATTGCTGGAGTTGGGTAAATACCTTCTCCATTTGTTTCATTATAGAGTGACACATTCCCTGAAACTACTGGGTAACTTAAAACTGAACAGGCTTCAGTCATACCACGAATGCATTCAACAAACTCTCCCATAATTTCTGGTTTTTCAGGGTTACCAAAATTCATACAGTCTGTAATTGCAATAGGTTCGGCACCAGATGCAATTAAATTTCTCCATGTTTCAACAACTGCATGTTTGCCGCCTTCAAATGAATTATGTTTACAGTAAGTGGGAGAGCAATCAGTGCTTAAAGCAATTGCTTTGTTGGTTCCATGAACCCTAACAACTGCAGCATCAGAACCAGGTCTAACTAAGGTGTCTGTCATAACCATATGATCATATTGTTCCCAAATCCATCTTCTGCTGCAGAGATTAGGGTGGCTAATCATCTTTACAAGATCATCAATGATAGTTTTGTTATTTAGACTTGCCTTATCAAGGTGATATTCAGCAGCTGGATCTCTCACTGTGTACTCTCTTTGATATTCAGGAGCATCTTCAACTAAAATATTGATAGGAATACAGGCCTCTTCCTTACCATGCATGTTCAAAACTAGATTTTTTGTATCTGTAACTCTTCCAATTATTTCAAATTCTAAATCCCACTTTTTAAAAATGTTTCTGGCCATATCTTCTTTGCCAGGCTCCAACACCATTAACATTCTTTCTTGGCTTTCAGATAACATGAGTTCGTAGGCAGTCATATTGCTGGCACGCATTGGTACCTTAGTCAAATCGATTTCAAGACCAACGTTACCTTTTGATGCCATTTCTATTGATGATGAAGTTAACCCTGCGGCTCCCATATCTTGAATTGCAATGATTGCCTTTTCTTTCATAAGCTCTAAGCAGGCTTCAAGTAAAAGTTTTTCAGTAAAAGGATCACCTACTTGGACAGTTGGTTTCTTATCTTCGGAGTCATCGTCAAATTCTGCTGAAGCCATTGTTGCCCCATGAATACCATCACGACCAGTTTTTGAACCAACATAAACAACAGGGTTACCAATACCTGCAGCGGCAGAGTAAAAAATTTTATCTTTTTTTGCGATACCCACAGTCATAGCATTTACTAAAATATTGCCATTATATGAAGAGTGGAAATTAACTTCACCTCCTACAGTTGGAATACCTATGCAGTTACCATATCCACCAATACCCTCAACCACACCAGTTAACAGGTGTTTTGTTTTTGGGTGAGTTGAGTCACCAAATCTTAAGGCATTTAAATTTGCAATAGGGCGCGCTCCCATTGTAAAAACATCCCTTAAGATTCCACCAACTCCAGTTGCAGCACCTTGATATGGTTCTATATATGATGGATGGTTGTGGCTTTCCATTTTGAAAACAGCAACATCGCCATCATCAATGTCAATTACCCCAGCATTCTCGCCAGGTCCTTGTACAACGCGATCACCAGATGTTGGGAGTTTTTTTAGCCAATATTTTGAAGATTTATATGAGCAATGCTCGTTCCACATTGCGGAAAAAATTCCTAGTTCTGTAAGGTTGGGTTCTCTTCCAAGCCCTTGGACAATACTATCAAATTCATCAATTTTTAAACCGTGGCTTTCAACAAGTGATTTTTCAATATTATAAGACCAATCCATTATCTTAAAACTCCTTCAAAAATATTCTTACCTTGATCTGAGCCTAACGTGATTTCAGCAGCTCTTTCTGGATGCGGCATTAAACCGAGAACATTTTTACGATCATTTAAAATACCGGCAATATTGTCAAGAGAACCATTTGGATTAGACTCCTCATTAACTAGTCCATCAGCATCACAGTACTTGAATGCAATTTGATCATGATCTTTAATTTTTTTTAATGTATCATCAGATGCAAAATAGTTGCCTTCATTGTGCGCAATTGGCATTTTTGCAACAGAATTATATTCGGTAAAAATTGATGAAGAATTTTCAGGTTTTATGTATACATCCTTGCATATAAAACTCAGTGTTTTATTTCTAATAAGTGCCCCATCAAGTAAAGAAGTTTCAATTAGAATTTGAAATCCATTACAAATACCAATTACAGGAACGCCTGCTTTAGCTTTATTAATCACTTCATTAATCACAGGTGAGGTGGAGGCAATCGCACCACATCTTAGATAATCACCATATGAAAATCCACCGGGGACAACAATTAAATCACTCTCTTGAATTGAAGTATTTTTATGCCAAACCATATCAGGTGTGCTTCCAGAAATATTCTTAATAGCTACTGCCACGTCCCTGTCACAATTTGACCCAGGAAAAACAATTACATGTGATTTCATACTGTTTAATCTATTTCTACTGAGTAATCTTCGATTACAAGGTTGGCTAGTAACTTTTCACACATTTCATTTAGTTTATTGGTGGCAGTGTTTTTATCGTTACCATCCAACATAATTTCAATATACTTGCCTTGCCGCACACTTTGAATTCCTTCAAAGCCAAGGTTAGACAATGAATTTGCAATGACTTTGCCTTGTGGATCAAGAACGTCTTTTTTTAATGTGATATGAATTTTTGCGAGCATTATTATTTAATGCCCGATTCCCAAACGAGAAGCAACTTCTTGGTAAGCTGCCAGTAAGCTTCCAAGCCCTTTTCTAAATACATCCTTATCTAATTTCTTATTAGTTTTTATATCCCATAAACGACATGAGTCTGGACTAATTTCATCTGCTAATACAACTTTAGATCTATTGCTTTTTAATCGACCAAACTCTAACTTAAAATCCACTAATATAAGACCTTTCTTTTTAAATAGTTTTTTCAGTGAAGTATTTATTTTTAAGCTTAGCTTATCAATTTTATCAATTTCTTTTTTTGTTGCCCAATTAAAAGCTTGGACATGATCTCGAGATATCATTGGATCATCTAATGAGTCTTCTTTATAGTAATATTCTAATAATGGCTTTTTTAATTTAATACCCTCTTTTAAATCTAATTTTTTTGCAATAGATCCTGTAATCGTATTTCTTACTACAAACTCTATGGGTATAATTTCACATTCATGTATTAATTGGTCACGATCATTAATACGTTTTATAAATGACATTGGGATTCGCTCTGATCGTAGGTGAGTCATTAAATATTCTGAGATTCTATTATTAAGAATTCCTTTGCCTTTAAAAATTTTATGCTTTTTCTTATTATAAGCAGTGGCATCATCCTTAAATCTTTGAATTAAAGTGTGTTTTTTTGGACCTTTTATAATGGTCTTAGCTTTACCTTGGTAGAGTATTTTATCTTTTGACATTTATGGTGACAATTATTCGTCTTAGAGTAAAATCAATATATCGAAATAATTGGTCAATTCAAATATTAAAAAATGAAAAAACTTGATGATAGAAAAAAAGGCTTTGAAGGCAAGTTTGTTAGAGATCAAGATTTAGAATTTAAAATTTTAGCGAGACGAAATAAATATCTTGGGGTATGGGCTGCAGAAAGGTTAAGAATTACTGGAGGTGCAGTTGAAGATTATTGTAAAGAAGTTATAAAAGCTGATATGGAAGAAGCTGGCGATATGGATGTTTTTCGTAAAGTGCGAAAAGATTTTGATGAAAAAAATGTCGCTGTGAGTGATGAGGAGCTTAGACAATATATGGATCAATTCTTATTACAGGCCAAAGAAGAAATAATTGGAAAGGACAATATCTAAATGATTGATGGAATTAAGTTTTTTGAAAAGATAATTCTCGTAACTGTCCTGGTCGCAACCATTATTGCTATTGGTAATGAATTTATGCATATGTATGACAACCGTGAAGTGTCATTAGCAGACCTGCTTTTACTCTTTATATACATTGAAGTAGTTCAAATGGTGAGGGAGTATTGGACCTTAGATCGAATCAGAATAAGTATTCCTCTATTCATAGCAATCACTGCATTAGCTCGTTACATCATATTACAAGGTAAGTCTGGTGATCCTAGCTTTTTACTTTACGAAGCGGGGGCAATTTTAATGATTGCGTTGGCAGTACTTGTATTAAGAATGCGCAAGTTGAAAATTTTTGAAGATGATATTGAAGAGTAACTAACCAAATACTTTTTTAAAAATATGATTAGTCCGACGTAAAGCATGATCAATTGTAAGAATTCTTTTTATTTCGGAAGTATTCAAAAAGTTTTTTAAATCCTTATCTTTTAATAATACATCTAAAAATTCTTCTTCTGTTTTCCAAACAATCATTGCATTTTTTTGTATCATTTTATAAGCCTTTTCACGTGCTAATCCCTTTTGTGTTAAGGCAAGCATGAGTCCCTCTGACATTGGCAAACCTTTTAATTTGTCTAAATTCTTTTTCATATTTTTAGGATAAACAATTAAATTACTTATAATATTTGTCATTCTTGCAAGTGAAAAATCTATAGCAATATTTGCATCAGGCGCCATAACTCGTTCCACACTTGAATGGGATATATCTCTTTCATGCCATAAAACTACATTCTCTAAAGCAGGCTGAGCATACCCTCTAACTAGCCTTGCTAAACCTGTTAAGTTTTCAGATAAAACTGGATTACGCTTATGAGGCATCGCAGAGGAGCCTTTTTGTCCTTTAGAAAAAAACTCTTCAACTTCTAAAACTTCAGTACGTTGTAAGTGGCGGATTTCAGTTGCAAGTCTTTCAATAGAACTTGCTATTAATGCGAGCGTACTAAAATAAACAGCATGCCGATCTCTAGGAATTATTTGAGATGAAACTGTTTCGGGCTGTAACTTTAATTTCTTTGCAACATGTATTTCAACTTTTGGATCTATGTTTGCATAATTGCCTACAGCACCAGATATAGCACAAATACTAATTTCTTTCTGAGCCAGCAATAATCTTTCTTTGTTTCTTCTAAACTCTTCATAAAATGAAGCCATTTTAATTCCAAAAGTTGTCGGCTCAGCATGAATACCATGACTGCGACCAATGCAAGCTGTATGTTTATGCTTCATAGCAATTTTTTTTATTGCTTTTAAAAGAGCGTTTAACTCTTTTTCAATTAATTTCGATGACTCGCTAAGTTGAGCGTTAAAAGCAGTGTCTAAGACATCTGAAGACGTTAATCCTTGATGCAAAAATCTTGCTGGCGGTCCAGCATACTCAGCTACACTAGTTAAAAAGGCAATCACATCATGCTTTACTTCACGCTCAATTTTATCAATTCGATTTATATTAATCTTTGCCTTTGATCTTATTTTCTTAGCAGTGCCTTTTGGAACTGTACCGAGCTGCTCCATGGCTTCACAAGCGAATAGTTCTATATCAAGCCATATTTTATACTTATTAGTATCACTCCATACTTCTGTCATTGGAGCACGAGAATAACGAGGGATCATATATCTCTTGTTTTACAGATTTAATTAGGGTTTATCAAGTCCCGCAGGAGATTTAGTGAATATTTCAAAGCCATTCTCCGTAACACCAACTGTGTGCTCAAACTGTGCAGATAAACTCTTGTCTTTAGTAACTGCTGTCCAACCATCTTTTAACAGTCTTACGTCGTACTTTCCGATATTGATCATAGGCTCAACAGTAAAAAACATTCCTTCTAATAAATCTTCGCCTGTATTGGGTGTTCCGTAGTGAAGAATATTTGGAAAAGAATGGAAAACTTTACCCAATCCATGACCGCAAAAATCTTGAACAACACTATATGATCTAGCTTCAGAATAAGTTTGAATAGCATTACCAATATCACCAGTTTTTTTATTTGGTGCAATCTCATTTATACCAAGCATCATAGCTTCATAAGTACAATCAATAAGTTTTTGAGCTTTGTTATTGATATTTCCAACACGGTACATTCTACTAGTATCGCCATGCCAACCATCTACAATTACAGTAACATCTATATTGACTATATCACCATCTTCCAAAACTCGAGACGATGGTATACCGTGACATATGACGTGATTGATTGAAGTACAAACTGATTTTGGAAAACCTTTATAAAATAAGGGAGCAATACAAGCACCATTTTGATCAGCAAACTCAAAACATTTTGTATCAAGCGTTTCGGTAGTTACTCCTGGTTTTACGTGCTCTGTAATCATATCAAGAATTTCCGCTGCAAGTTGTCCAGCTTTTCGCATGCCAGCAAAATCAGATTTATTATGTATTGTTGCAGAGCTATTCATTTAAAAATTTTTTTTCACTATTTATAGAAATATCTTTTTTACTAAATTTACAGTCATAGCAAAAAACTTCAACACCACTTTTCATAGCCATTTTTAAATTCTTGGCATAAACGGGATCAATATCAGAAGCTATTTTAAAATTATCAATATCATCTCTTTGAATTACATAAAGCATGACTGCTCTAATACCCTTTTTTTTGAGCTTAGCTAATTCAATGAGATGCTTGCTACCTCGAGTTGTAACTGCATCTGGAAATTCAGCTGTTTTTTTATCTCTTGATAGAGTAACATTTTTTACTTCTATATAGACTTCTTCTTTGGGGGTTGTTACCACAAAATCAACTTTACTATTTTCACCATATTTAACCTCTCGTCTTATTTCTGTAACACTTTTAACAAAATTAAAAACATTATCATTTAATGCTTTTTCAACAATTCTATTAGTTCGGTGCGTGTTAACTCCAACGTGACTTTTTTTTAACTTGATAACTTCAAGTGTATATTTAAGTTTTCTTTTTTCATTATCTGATTTTGATAGTAAAACTTTATTCCCTGCATCTAAAAGACCCATCATCGAGCCAGTATTAGGACAATGCGCTGTCACAACATTATTATCAAGTTGAACATCTGCAAAAAATCTTTTATATCTCTTGATTAATATTCCATTTAAAAAAGTATTTTTAGAAGTCATATGAAAGCTGCACTTATTATAATTGGTAATGAAATCTTATCAGGTCGTACCAAAGACAAAAATTTAGCATATTTAGCAGAATGGTTAAATGAAATTGGCATTCAACTATATGAAGTAAGAGTAATTCGTGATGATGAAGATGAAATTATCGATTGTGTTAATTTGCTTAGAAAAAAGTTTGACTACGTATTTACTACAGGGGGCATAGGACCAACACATGATGATATTACGACTGAGTCAATTGCAAAAGCATTTGATGTTGAACTAGAAACAAATCCAGATGCGTTAAAAATACTTCAAGGCTACTATAAAAAAGGTGATCTTAACGAGGCTCGACTAAAAATGACTCTGTTACCTATAGGCGCAGAATTAGTCGAGAACCCAGTTACTAAAGCTCCGGGGTTTAAGATGGACAATGTCTTTGTTATGGCTGGAATTCCCTCAATTATGCAGGGTATGTTAGAGGGAGCAAGGGTCTTCCTAGAAACAGGCACTAAAATGTCATCGAAATCTATTGATGTTTTTATGCCTGAGAGTTTTGTAGCTACTGAGTTATCTCAAATTCAGGATAATTATCTTAATGTTGAAATTGGAAGCTACCCTTTTAATAAAGACGGAAAGTTTGGAACCAGTTTAGTAATGAGATCAACTGATTTGGCGGCTCTTGATCGTTGCGAGATTGAAGTGGCAGAAATGATTAAGAAATTAGGCTAATTTCAAGTTATAATTATTCTAAAAGAACAAATAATCATTATTTTACAATTACTTATCATATTATCAGATTTTAGTTGTTTATTTCCTATTTACTAACCAAGTTTTTTTACTAAGATTTCTGCTAATTTATAAATTAAGGGGAGAATCATACGAATGATACTTAAATTAAAAACAATTTTGTTCTCAGTGTTAGGGATATCACTAATTACTGGAGCAACTGCTTTCGCGGATGGCCATGGTGCTGGCGTGAGTTCAAGCGATCCCACTGCAATGTCTTTTTGGATTATTTCAATGGGTATGGTTGCAGCAACAGCCTTCTTCTTTTTAGAAAGAGATACTGTTCCTGTTAAATGGAAGACATCACTAACTGTCGCAGGACTTGTTACTGGTGTGGCAGCTTGGCACTATTTCTATATGAGAGGTGTTTGGGTTGCGACTGGAGAGTCTCCAACTGAACTAAGATATATTGATTGGCTAATTACAGTGCCACTTCAAATCGTAGAGTTTTATCTTATTTTAGCTGCAGTAACTACAGTTAGATCAAGCCTATTCTGGAAACTATTAATTGCTTCTTTAGTAATGCTAGTATTTGGATACCTAGGTGAGATTGGAGCAATGAATGTAATGACTGCATTTGTCATCGGTATGGCAGGCTGGTTATATATCGTTTATGAAGTCTTTGCTGGTGAAGCTAGTCAAGCTAATGCTGGTAGTGGCAATGCCGCAGGACAAATGGCGTTTAAAACTTTAGCTCTGATAGTTACAGTAGGATGGGCAATCTATCCTATAGGTTATGCAGTAAGTTATCTTGGTGGAGGAGCTGATGCAGCAACTCTTAACCAAATTTATAACTTTGCTGACTTTGTTAACAAAATCGCATTTGGTATGGCTATTTATGTAGCAGCTAGAAGCGATAGCTAAAAACGAAGACACTAAAAAAATTAAGGGGCCTTCGGGCCCCTTTTTTTTAATTTAATTTCTCTAAAATATACATTCTTGATTTTGCACTGTTTTTGTTATTGGGAAGTGCAACGAATGCTTTTGAAATTGACTTTATTGATACTAGATTTTTGAGATTTTTTATCTCTTTTTCAAAACCATTTTTTTTATAAACACTCTCCGCAATTGAGCATATAAAAAAACCTTGCGGTTTAAGTATGCGAACCAATTCATGCAACGCACTTGGTCCTACATGACCTGAGGTCAAAACTCCAGTACATATGATGAGTCCAAATTGCTTACTACGTAATTCTATCTTCTCATTTAAAGATTGGCACATGAGTTTTTTGTATATTTTTTTTGATCTTGCAATGGTGAGCATCTCTTCAGAAAAATCAATTCCGGTAATATTTTTATAATTTAATTTGCTTAAAACTTCTGCGACGTAACCCGTACCACACCCAGCATCTAAAATTTTAATAGTTTTTTTAAGCTTTAATTTATTCGTTAAAATTTTATTTAATTGTAGAGGGTAGGCGTAACCCCATGAAGACATATCTGTGTCATATAAATTAGCCCAATTCTTATAGTGTTTATTTAACTTTGATGAGCTCGTTTCGCTGTATACAGTTTTTAGCCAATCTTTCATTTACATTATTATATGTATTTTTTTACAGTCGATAAATAATATAATTTTAGACTTATTAAAATCCTAGTAAGAAAGATAAATAATAGATATAACTAAGTCTTATTTGCCCTTGTGATGAAATTGGTAAACATAACGGACTTAAAATCCGTGGCCTTCACGGGCTTGCCGGTTCAAGTCCGGCCAAGGGCACCAATAAGTAAATATTAGTAGTAATTTTAAGTTATTTATATATCTTTAGATTAAATGAAAATAAAATTAACTATTTCAGTATCAGTAATAATTTTAATTTTAACTTCTTTTGCATATTCTAATGATCTCAAAGATAATTTAATAAGCAAAACTATTAATAAAACAAATAGCTTTATTTCTACTATTGCCAATGAGTTGACTGGAGATTTACTTAATAACGAGAGAGTAAAATATCTTGAATTGGATGTGCAAGTTCAGGAAAATTTAAAACCGACAATTAGCCTCACTAATGTAAATAAGCTTACTGAAGATACAACTAGTGCATTTTTTAATCAAAATACGGTTTCAATTCATGACAATGATCAAACTATAAACTTTGGTCTCGGCTATCGTAATTTACTTAATGATGACAAGCTAATGTTAGGAGCTAACTTATTTTTTGACTATTCGTTTGATAATGCTCATCAAAGAAATGGCTTGGGTATTGAGGCAATTTCAAGTGTATTTGGTCTACGTGGAAATTATTATGACGCAACTAGTGGAATACAAACTGTAACCGCAACAACTACCGAAGAGGCTATGGATGGCTGGGATACTCGGTTTGATTATTTTTTGCCACTTTCATATGATGTAAGTATTTTTGCTGGTTTATTTGAGTTTGAAAATAGTGCTGGGACTTTAAAAGTTGAAGGTGAGAAATTTGGACTAGCAGGAAATATTGGAAAAACAAATTTTGAAGCAGGCTACATTGATGATAATAAAATAGGTGATGGTGCTTATGTCAATATTAGCATGGTATTTGATTTAGGTGCGCCAAAACAATTATCATTACCAAATGATGCATTAGAGTATGTAAGTGTTAGAGATCAACTTTATATTCCAGTAAAACGTGAAAACAAAATTAGAGTAGCAAAAGCATCAGCAGGTGTGCAAATTATTGTGAGTGGATTTTAAAGGAAGTAAATATGAGAAATACATTTAAACTGTTTATAGTAATTTTATTTTTATTACCTCTTTCATCAACCATGGGTCTTGCTGACACACTAGATGATAGCTTTGAAACATGTAGGAGTAGTGATAGTATCAATTGTGATGGAGTTTGCACCAGAAATAATGCGGGTGAAATACTTTTAACTGATAACAATGCCCCAACTGATGCTACTAATAATACGTCTAAAAGGGATAGCTGTAATGAGAAACCTGATAAATATAAAATTAGATTTTATAAAGTTGGCTTATGCACATCCTCCCCATTAGCAACATCGGGTACTACGAATCCAACAGGCGCTGGACAAGGTTGCTATAACTTTTTTGATAAATCAGATGAAACTTCAGACACAGGAGGTACTGCGATAATACTATCAACAAATAGTGACGGCACTGTAACAGCTGATGCTTCATTGCTAGCTGGAGTGACTGACCTAACTAATGGAAGTTATGGTTACGGTTATGCAATATTAAGTAACATGCTTGAAGTACAACATACAGAATCTTTTAGTGCAAACGTCATAGGTAATGCAGATACATCAGGCAAAGTTTGCTGGACTATAAATAAAACGACATCTTTTTCTGGTAAAACTTCAAACATAAGAGGCAATGCAACTGTAGTTTCAACTGATGAAAATATAGCTAATAGAACAATGAAGTGTGGAAGTGCGGTTGATAGTGATCTAGCATTTGTAAAAGAAATTATTGATGATATGGCAGAGGATCCAGATAACGATCCTTTCTCATCTGGTAATACTAGTTATGAATCGTTTAGTGATAATAATAATACAGACTTAGGTGGAACAGTGGCCGCTAAGTTATTACAAAGCGACAATCTAACAATTGCAACAAGTGCCAATAATGCTTATCGAATTTTTTATGGTATAAACTTTAGTAGCCCAGTTATAATTGACGATGATACAACTAAGTTTGAAATGTCCTTCAATGTATCGGGTGCGGTAAGCGTCGATTTTGCTTCAGATGGATCAAACAATCTTACGGTTCAAAAAGTTGGTGCCGATCCATTTCAGATAAAAGTGACAGCAGAATAATTTAGAATTTAAACTGCTCGTTTAAGATTCTTTCTTCAAATGAATGTTTTGCATCAAATAAGATTTTGACTTTATGCTCTTTATCTTGAGCAATAGACACTTTTATAACATCACGAACTTCGACATTATCAGCAACAGCACTGACAGGTCTTTTTTCCGATTCTAAAATTTCGAACTCAACTTGAGAGGAGTTTTCAATTATTGCACCCCGCCATCTTCTCGGCCGAAAGGCACTAATTGGTGTCAAAGCTAATACATCAGCATTGATTGGCAATATAGGACCATGAGCAGATAAATTATAAGCTGTACTACCTGATGGAGTAGATAAAAGTATACCATCACAAATTAATTCATCTAACCTTGTTTTGTTATCGATAGTTATTTTTAATTTTGCAGCCTGGCGAGTTTCTCTAAGCAATGAAACCTCGTTAATTGCTATACCAGTATGGACTTTATCATTAGAAGTAGTGGCAGCCATTTTTAAAGGCGCAATATCGATTGATTGAGATAAATTAATACGCTCAATTAATTCTTCATTATTAAGAGCATTCATAAGGAAACCTACACTACCAAAATTTAACCCAAAAATGGGCAAGTTAAGATCAAGATCACCTTTAATCGCCTCCAGCATAAATCCATCACCACCAAGGGCTACAATTACATCACATTCATCTCTTGAGAATGATCCGTATCTAGTCTCCATTTCAGCCTTATATGCAATAGCTTCCTTTGAAGATGAGGTCACAAAGTAAGGTTTTTGTAAATTCATAGTTATTTCTTGTTGTTAATAGTTTTGTCTTTAGCTTAAAATATCTGATAATTATATAACAATTACTTAGCTTAATTACAAATGTCCAAAACCCCCTATATTTTAGCCATTGACCAAGGTACCTCAAGCACTAGAGCTGCTCTTATTGATAAAAAAGGGATAATTATTGATCAGGAAAGTATTGAGTTTAAACAAATTTACCCATCAAGTGGCTGGGTTGAACATGATCCATTAGAGATTCTGCAGACAGTTAAATCAACTATCTCTATTATTTTTGAGAGAAATCATATTATCCAAAATGATATTGTCAGTTGTGGTATTACAAACCAAAGAGAGACAATTGTTGCTTGGGATAAAGTAACTGGTAAACCTTCACACAATGCAATTGTATGGCAAGATAGACGTACACATGAGATTTGTAAAAATTTAGTTGATAAAAACTATACTAATCTTATTCAAGAAAAAACAGGTCTAGTTATTGATCCATATTTTTCTGCATCAAAAATACAATGGTTATTAGAAAATATTAAGGATCAACAGAATTTAATTGTGGGTACTATCGATACATGGATTATTTGGAACCTAACTAATAAGGCAAAACATGTAACCGATATCACTAATGCATCCAGAACAATGTTATATAATATTAACGATGAAATCTGGGATCATGAGCTTTTAGATTTATTCAATATAAGAAAATCAATTTTACCTACAGTTCTATCAAATAAAGATGAATATGGAACAATTCACACTGAGCACTTTGGGATTGAGATCCCTATTGGCGGTGTAGTTGGTGATCAACAATCAGCTTCTTTGGGACAACTATGTTTGAAAAAAGGAATGATTAAAGCAACCTATGGCACTGGTTGTTTTGTTTTAATAAACACTGATAAAAATAAAATCACATCTAAAAATAAACTATTAACAACTGTTGCTTCAAAAATTGATGAAAAAAAACAATATGCAGTCGAGGGTAGTATATTTAATGCTGGCACAGTAATACAATGGTTACGAGATGAAATGAAATTATTTAATCATGTAAATGAAATTGAGGAAATAATAAAGGATAGTAAAAATGATGTTACATTTATACCTGCTTTTACTGGTTTAGGAGCTCCACATTGGAAACCAGAGGTACGTGGGGCACTATATGGTATAACTAGAGATACCTCAAAAGGTGATATTGTCAAAGCAGCTCTAAAATCAATATGTTTTCAAACTAAGGATTTATTAGAGTCATTAAAGCTGGATTTGGGTGAAGAGATTCAAGATGATATGACCATGCGAGTTGATGGAGGGATGTCTAACAATAATTGGATGATGCAATTTTTAGCTGATATTTTAAATATTAAAGTGGAAAGACCAGTAAATAGTGAAACTACTGTTATGGGTGCCGCATACTTAGCCGGTTTGAAGGTTGGTTTTTTTAATAACTTCAGAGATATTGAAGATCTATGGAAATCTGATAGAGTTTTTATTCCAAATATGGATGATAAAGAACGCAACTTAATGTACATGTGTTGGAAAAAGACAGTTAATAATTTAATAGGATTATAAGATATGGTTGATGTAAAAAATTCAGTTTCAAAAGAAGAGTGGGATGTAAGAGTAGATCTTGCAGCCTTTTATAGAACAATACCATACTTTGGTTGGGATGATTTAATTTTTACTCATATATCCGCAAGAGTCCCTGGTACTGAAGATCATTTTCTAATTAATCCATATGGATTTTTGTTTGATGAAATAACAGCTTCAAATCTAGTAAAAGTTGATATTAACGGCAAGATTATTAGTGAAACTAACAATCCTATTAATCCGGCTGGATTTATTATTCACAGTGCAATTCATGAAGCAAGAAGTGATGCTCATTGTATTGTACATTTACATTCAGATGATGGTGTGGCAGTCGCGTCTTTAAAAGATGGTCTCTTACCTTTAGCACAAACTGGAATGCTTGTACGTAACCAAATCGCTTATCATGATTATGAGGGTGTTGCTCTTCTTGAAGATGAAAAAAAACGGCTTGTGGCTGATTTAGGTGACAAAAATTTAATGATTTTACGTAATCATGGTACATTAGCAGCAGGTAAAAATGTTGCGGATGCTTTTACTTATATCTATTTTTTAGAAAGAGCTTGCACTTATCAAGTACGTGCAATGGCGGGTAAATTAGAACTAAATAATCCCTCACCCGAGGCAATTGAAACTACCAAAAAACAAGGTGAGGCTACTCAAGGTATGGCCGGTGCACTTTTATGGCCTGCAGTTAGAAGAAAGATGGAAAAATTAGATCCATCATTTATGAACTAATTGTATAGACAGTATAAAAAATTACTGTAGGGTCACTCTGAATATTTATAACAGGAGAATATTAATGAAAATATTAGCAATACTATATGATGATCCTAAGGGAGGTATGCCTAGCAAGTATGCAAGAGATGATCTGCCAAAGATTGAGAAGTATCCAGACGGAATGTCTCTTCCAACACCAAAAGCAGTTGACTTTACACCTGGCGAGCTACTGGGCTGTGTATCTGGAGAATTAGGGCTTAGAAAATTTTTAGAAGATGCTGGTCATACTTTAGTAGTTACTTCAGATAAAGATGGGGATGGATGTCAGGCTGATAAAGAGCTAGTAGATGCTGATGTTGTCATATCGCAACCATTTTTTCCATACTATTTAACCAAAGAAAAAATGGCAACTGCGCCTAATCTTAAAATGGCAATTACTGCTGGGATTGGCTCTGATCATGTAGATTTACAAGCAGCAATGGAACATAAAGTTGATGTTGTTGAGGTAACATTTTGTAACTCAAGATCTGTTGCAGAGCATATTGTAATGATGATTTTATCTTTAGTTAGAGATTACCATAATCAACACAAAATTATTAATGAGGGCGGCTGGAACATTGCTGATGCAGTTCATCGTTCATACGATCTAGAGGGTATGCATGTTGGAACTGTTGCTGCAGGTAGAATTGGCCTTGACGCACTTAGAAAGCTTAAGCATTTTGATGTTCATATGCATTACTTTGATAGACACAGACTACCTAAGGAAGTTGAAGAAGAGTTGAATCTTACATTTCACGAGTCAGTAGAGTCAATGGTTGCGGTATGTGATGTTGTTACTATCAATTGTCCGCTTCATCCAGAAACAGAACATATGTTTAATGATGAGTTAATTGGAAAAATGAAAAGAGGTGCTTACATTGTAAACACTGCTAGAGGAAAAATCTGTGATAAAGACGCTGTTGCAAGAGCTTTAGAATCTGGTCAACTAAGTGGCTATGCGGGAGATGTATGGTTTCCTCAGCCAGCGCCAAATGACCATGTATGGAGATCGATGCCTAACCATGGTATGACACCTCACACTTCTGGAACTTCACTTTCTGCACAAGCAAGGTATGCGGCTGGGGTTAGAGAGATACTTGAATGCTTCTTTGATGGCTCGCCTATTAGAGATCCTTATTTAATTGTTCAAAATGGTGAACTTGCTGGGATGGGGGCTCATTCCTATAGTAAGGGAAATGCTACTGGAGGCTCAGAGGAAGCAGCGGATTATAAAAAATAACTTATAAAATAATTAGGACGAATGAAAATTCGTCCTATATTATTGATATATGTTACAAGTTTTTAAGAACTATCTTTCGCATTCAACTGTAATTGGATTCTTTTTTTTCCTATTTACTGGAATATATTTTATCACCTCGAGTTCTCTACTAATAGACAACATTTACTGGTTTTTTATCCCAATAATTCTCGCACCTTTTTATGAATGGTATGTGCACAAATATCAATTACATGCAGAGTTAACCAAAAAAGATGGCTGGTATAGAAGATATCAAATTTTACTACACCATGGACATCATAAAGATCCTGATAATATTAAGCTTCAATTCGCTCCTTGGAGGTACTTAATTTATATTTATGGACAGACATATTTACTTTACTCATTAATTATGTGGAGTTTTGTGGAATCGATCGTCCCTATTACGGGTCACTTACTATATCACCTTTGGTATGAGTGGATCCATTTAGCTCATCATAGCAAGTCATACAAGCCTTTTACTAGTGTAGGAAAAAAACTTAGAGACTCACATATGAGCCATCATTTCCATAATGAAAATTACAATTGGGGAATTACTAATATGACTGGTGATTATTTTTTTGGGACTTTAAAAGATAATAAAAGTATAGAAAAAAGTAAAACTACAAAATCTATTGCTGGATATACTGACTAAAATGGTGCCCCCAAGCTGACTCGAACAGCTGACCTATTGATTACAAATCAATTGCTCTACCAACTGAGCTATAGGGGCATAACTAGAAATTAACATTTTTTAAAAATATCACAACTAAAGTTATCAAAATTAATTTATCTATTGTTTAAATAAAAAAAAGTAATTGCAGCAGCATTAGATACATTGAGGCTCTCTAAATTTTTATTGATGTTAATCTTAAAAACTTCATCACATAAGTTTTTGGTAATACTTCTCATACCTTCCGCTTCTGATCCTAATACAAGTGCAGTTTTTTTTGGAAATTTTATGTCACTCATTATCTTATTTGAACTTCCATCAAGCCCATAGATCCAAAACTCATTTTCCTGTAAAACTTTAATCGCTGAAGATATATTGGTGACTGTAGTATATGGAATCTTATCTAAACCACCTGCTGCAGTTTTTGCAATGAAACTATTCTCAGATACCGTTTGATTTTCTGTGAGTATGATTGCGTCTATACCAAGTCCATAAGCTGATCTAAATATAGCTCCAACATTTTGAGAGTCTTCTAGTTGATCAAGTATTGCAACAGTTGATTTATGTGTATCTAAAAATTTCTTAACAAAATCTTGTAATTTTAATTGAGGTAATTTTTCAATCTCCAAAGCTATTCCCTGATGGTTAACTTTGCTAGAAAATAGCTTCTGAATTTCGTTTTTTTCTTTTATTGAAACTGTAAGTGACTTTGGAATTATAATATTTGGCTCTTTATCTAATTTTTTTTTAGCGCCTTGATCTAAAATGAGCCTATATTTTACTCTATTATCATTCTTGATAGCTGAAATCACAGCATGGTAACCATAAATCCAATTATCGGCATTTTTTCTTGGTTTTGTCTTGTTTTTTAATCTTTTTTTCATTTCTGTTTTAGTTATAAATTAGTTTTTGATTTCTGTGTAATAGTTATTGATAAACCTGTTTTTTTTACATATAAGACACCACTTAAGGCCTAATAACTCAGATAGTTATTAGACCTTATCTTGGGATATTTTTTAAGATAATGAAACATTTTGTTTTTCTATCTTACAAAATGTTAGGAATTACCTCGGGAGGGGTGCCCGAGTGGTTAAAGGGGACGGGCTGTAAACCCGTTAGCTATGCTTACATTGGTTCGAATCCAATCCCCTCCACCATTTGGTACCTTGGAAGGTAAGTAGATGGAATGTGCGGGTGTAGCTTAGTGGTAAAGCTCCAGATTTCCAATCTGATTACGAGAGTTCGATTCTCTTCACCCGCTCCAAGAAAAGAAAAATTATTAAAAACTTTGTTTTAATTTGAGAGGAACAAAAAAATGGCTAAAGAAAAATTTGATCGTAGTAAACCCCATTGTAACGTTGGAACTATTGGACACGTTGACCATGGTAAAACTACTTTAACAGCAGCAATCACAAAAGTATTAGCTGAAGCAGGTGGTGCTGAGTTTACAGCATACGATGAAATCGATAAAGCTCCAGAAGAGAGAGCTAGGGGAATTACTATATCTACAGCTCATGTCGAATACGAAACGGCAAATAGACACTACGCACACGTTGACTGTCCAGGTCATGCTGATTATGTAAAAAATATGATCACAGGTGCCGCTCAAATGGATGGTGCAATTTTAGTTGTAAATGGTGCTGATGGACCAATGCCACAAACAAGAGAGCATATTTTGTTAGCTAGGCAAGTTGGGGTTCCCGCAATCGTTGTCTACCTAAATAAGATGGACCAAGCAGACGCAGAACTTGTTGAGCTTGTAGAAGTTGAGATTAGAGAAATGTTAAATGAATACGGTTTCCCAGGTGATGACACGCCAATCGTAAAAGGTTCCGCGCTTGCTGCAGTTGAAGATGGTGATGCAGCTCTTGGTAAAGAATCAATCTTGGCGCTTATGGAAGCTGTTGATACATTCATACCTCAGCCTCCTAGAGATACTGATAAGCCATTCTTAATGCCAGTTGAGGACGTATTCTCAATTTCTGGAAGAGGTACTGTATGTACTGGTAGAGTTGAATCAGGTATTGTTAAAGTAGGTGAGGAAATTGAAATAGTTGGTCTTAAAGATACGATTAAAACTACATGTACTGGTGTTGAAATGTTCAGAAAACTTTTAGATGAAGGTCAGGCTGGGGACAACATTGGAGCTCTTTTAAGGGGTGTTGAGCGTGATCAAGTTGAGAGAGGCCAAGTTCTAGCTCATCCAGGATCAATTACACCACATACAAAGTTTAAATGTGAGGCCTATGTTCTTAAAAAAGAAGAAGGTGGAAGACACACTCCTTTCTTCACTAACTATAGACCGCAGTTTTACTTCAGAACTACTGATGTTACAGGTGTTTGTGCATTGCCTGAAGGAACTGAAATGGTAATGCCAGGTGATAACATTTCTATGGAAGTTGAAATGATAGCGCCAATTGCTATGGATAAAGGCGTACGTTTTGCAATTAGAGAAGGTGGTCGAACTGTTGGTTCGGGAGTAGTTACCGAAATTATTGCATAAATTGGAGGAGTGTAGCTCAACTGGTAGAGCACCGGTCTCCAAAACCGGGGGTTGGAGGTTCGAGTCCTCTCACTCCTGCCAGAGAAGTAACGGAAATTATTATGAACCCTATTAAGTTTATCCAAGAGGTAAGAAAAGAAGGTAGCAAGGTTACATGGCCAACTACTAGAGAGACACTGACTGGTGCAGTAATGGTATTGATAATAACTACATTTGCAGCAATTTTTTTCTTAATAGTGGATCAAATTTTTTCTTTTGGACTAGATAGTATTATAGGGTGGAGTCTGTAAATGTCCCACAAATGGTACATAGCTCAAGCATATTCTGGTTATGAAAAAAAGGTAGCCGCCTCAATTATGGAAAAAGTAAAACTCAAAGACCTAGAAGAGTCATTTGAGAAGATTGTAGTCCCTACCGAGGAGGTTGTTGAAGTTAAAAAAGGAAAAAAAAGAAATGCTGAAAGAAAATTTTTTCCAGGCTATATACTTATAAAGATGATTATGAATGATGAAACATATCATCTTGTTAAAGGTTTGCCAAAAGTATCTGGATTTTTAGGACATGTTCAAGGCAAACCGTCACCAGTCCCAGAAGCAGAAATAAACAAAATTCTCTCCGATATAGAAGAAGGAATTGCAAAACCAAAACCATCAATAACATTTGATGTTGGTGAACAGGTTCGAGTAACAGATGGCCCTTTTGCTTCATTTAATGGGCTTATAGAAGAAATTGATGAAGAAAGATCTAGAATAAAAGTTTCAGTTTCTATTTTTGGCAGGTCTACGCCTGTAGAACTTGAATACACACAAGTAGAGAAAGAGTAAATTATGGCTAAAGAAATTGAAGGTTCGTTAAAACTACAAATACCAGCAGGTCAAGCAAATCCCGCTCCACCAGTTGGCCCAGCTTTAGGACAGCGTGGAATTAATATAATGGACTTTTGTAAAATGTTTAATGATAAGTCTAAGAGCGAAACCCCTGGAGTAGTTTTGCCAGTCGTTGTTACTTATTATAAAGATAAAAGCTTTGATATGGAAATTAAGATGCCTCCAGCATCTTTCTTTATAAAAGAAGCCCTAAATTTAAAGAAAGGCTCAAAAGAACCTGGTAGAGAAAGTGCAGGCTCAATATCAACTGCAAAATGTAAGGAAATTGCTGAAAAAAAATTGAAAGATTTGAATGCTAATACAGTTGACCAAGGTATGAAAATTATTATAGGTTCAGCACGTTCTATGGGCATAGAAGTAACTGATTAATTTTATGAAAAAACGTCTAAATAAAATATACTCTGAGTTTGATAAAACTAAGCTTTATTCAGTTGATGAGGGTGTTGATATTGCAATAAATTCCTCAAGTGCAAAGTTTGAAGAAACTATTGATATTGCTATTAATGTAAATGTTGACCCAAAAAAAAGTGAGCAAAATGTAAGGGGTAAAATTCAGCTACCTAAAAGCTTAGGCAAAACAATTAAAGTTTGTGTTTTTGCTAATGCGGATAAGATTGATGAAGCAAAAGATGCTGGAGCTGACCTAGTTGGTGGAGATGAATTAGTAGAAAAAGTTCAGGCTGGCTTTACTGACTTTGATAGGTGTATAGCAACTCCAGATATGATGGCTAAAGTTGGGAAGCTTGGGCAAGTTCTAGGTCCAAGAGGTTTAATGCCAAATCCAAAACTCGGAACTGTAACAACAAATGTAAAAAAAGCAGTGGAAGATGCAAAGGCAGGTGAGCTTGAATATAAAACCAATGGTATAGTGATTCATTCGGGTGTTGGAAAATCAAAATTTAATAAAGAAGAGTTAATTTCAAATATAAAGTTTTTTGTTGAGACAATATCAAAAGATAAACCTTCTGGTGTTAAGGGTGATTTTATTAAGTCTATTTCAATAAGTCCAACAATGGGACCTGGAATAAAATTAGATTTAAGTAGTTTGGGTATATAAAAAATGAATAGATTACAGAAGCAAAACTTTGTAGAAAACATTAAATCAATTATAAGTGAATATAGTCTCATTTTGGTTTTTCACTACAGAGGTATGTCTGTCAATGAGATTAGTGAACTTAGAGTTAAATCTTTTGAAACTGGAGCAAACATCAAAGTAACTAATAATCGTTTGATAAAAATTGCTCTTGATGGATCAGAAAAATCTGCAATGTCAGAGTTTTTTGAAGGACCCACTGCAATTGCTTATTCTAATGACCCCGTTGAATTAACTAAGTTATTGGCCAATTTTTCTAAAACTAATGAAAAATTAGCTATTATTGGTGGCATAATGAATAAAGAGATATTAACTGTTGAAAAAATCATAGAATTATCTAAATTGCCATCACTCGACGAGACGAGGGCAAAATTAATAGGATTATTGAACGCACCAGCGCAAAGAATTACAGGATTAGTTGCTGCACCTGCTGGAAAAGTGGCAAATGTTATAAATGCATTTAGTAAAAGTAATTAGATCTTAAGAAAGGGAACTAAAAATGGCCGACCTAGAACAAATTGTTGATCAGTTATCAGGATTGACTGTAATTGAAGCAGCTGAACTCTCAAAATTATTAGAAGAAAAATGGGGTGTTTCAGCAGCCGCACCTGTTGCAGCGGCAGTAGCGCCTGCAGCCGGTGGAGATGAAGCAGCTGGTGAAGAAAAATCTGAATTTTCTGTTGTACTTGCAGCAGCTGGAGATAAGAAAATTAATGTCATAAAAGAAGTAAGAACTATTACTGGCTTAGGACTCAAGGAAGCAAAAGATTTAGTCGAAGGTGCTCCTAAAGAGTTAAAGGCTGGAGTTTCTAAGGACGATGCAGATGCTATGAAGGCTCAGTTAGAAGCTGCTGGGGCAACTGTAGAACTTAAGTAATTTTATTAAATTTTTTATAACAACTGATCATCTTTTGGTTAGTTGTGATTGGATACGAGTATTTATTGATGGTTAATTCATTATCTTTTACTGAACGTAAACGAGTTAGAAAAAACTTTGGGACGTTAAAAGAAGTAACTAAATTTCCTAACTTAATTGAAATACAAAAGGACTCATACGCCAGCTTTCTGCTAGAAAATCACAAGCCATCGGAGAGACCAGATAAAGGTCTTCAAAAAGTATTTAAAAGTGTTTTTCCACTAGAGGATTTTTCAGGATCTGCGCATGTCGAATTTATTGAATATGATTTTGACCAACCTAAATTTGATGTTGATGAATGTAGACAAAGAGACAAGTCATATGCCGCTCCGTTAAAGATAAAACTTAGATTGATTGTTTTTGATATTGACGAAGAGACAGAGTCTAGAACTGTAAAAGATATAAAAGAACAAGAAATTTATCTTTGTGATCTCCCCCTAATGACTGACAGAGGAACTTTTATTACTAATGGAACTGAACGTGTTATAGTTAGTCAAATGCACAGAAGTCCAGGTGTATTTTTTGATCATGATAAAGGCAAAACTCATTCAAGTGGCAAGCTATTATTTGGTGCACGGGTTATTCCCTATCGTGGCTCATGGCTTGACATTGAGTTTGACCATAAAGATATCCTTTTTGCAAGGATAGATAGAAAAAAGAAAATTCATATTACCACATTTTTAATGGCTATGGGTATTGATCGTGACGATATACTGGCAATGTTTTATGAGATTATAAATGTAAAAAAATCAACAAAATCTGACAATTGGGAGATCCCATTTGATCCTAAAAATATTAAAGTTTCAAAATTACAAGAGGATTTAGTTGATGCTTCCACTGGTAAAGTTGCAATTAAACAAGGAACAAAAATTAATCCTGCTATTGCCAATAAATTATCTAAAGATGGTCTAAAAAATATCTTATTAGAGACAGATAACTTGATAGGCAAGTTTCTTGCTGAAGATATTATCAATAGTAAATCTGGTGAAGTTTACTTTGAAGCTTCAGATGAAATAACACCTGAGACACTTGAAAAAATAGATGAATTAGGACTTAAAAATATACATATATTAAATGTTGATGGCATCAATGTTGGTGCATTCATTAGAGACACTCTCAGGCTTGATAAGAATTTATCACCTGAGGATGCTGTTGTGGAAATCTATAAAGTTTTAAGACCTGGCGAACCACCTAATATTGAAGCAGCCTTTGAAGTCTTTAATTCACTTTTCTTCAAGGTAGATAAGTATGATCTTTCAGATGTAGGCAGAGTAAAAATGAATTTTAGATTAAATCTAGACTGCCCAGATGATGTCACAGTTCTAAGAAGTGAAGATATAATTGCTGTAATCAAAACAGTTATAGATTTAAGAACTGGTAAAGGTGAAATTGATGATATTGACCACCTTGGAAACAGAAGGGTTAGATCTGTTGGTGAGCTTACAGAAAATGTGTTTCGCATGGGCTTAATTAGAATGGAAAGATCAATAAAAGAAAGAATGAACTCTTTAGAGGTTGATGCAGTAACACCTCAAGATATTATTAATGCTAAACCGCTAGTTGCCTCACTCAAGGAATTTTTTGGTACCTCTCAACTTTCACAATTTATGGATCAAACTAATCCTTTGGCAGAAATAACACATAAAAGAAGATTATCAGCTTTAGGCCCAGGGGGATTAAGTAGAGAGCGTGCTGGATTTGAAGTAAGAGACGTACACCCAACTCATTATGGAAGAATATGTCCGATTGAAACACCGGAAGGCCCAAATATTGGATTGATAAATAGTCTGGCTTCTCATGCTAAAGTTAATAAGTATGGTTTCATAGAAAGCCCATACAGAAAAGTAATTGATGGGAAAGTAAGTAACCAAATAGATTATCTTTCAGCCATGGAAGAAACACAATTTACGATAGCACAAGCAAATACTGAAATTGATGAAAAGGGTAATTTTTTAACAAAATTAATTTCATCTCGAAGAAACGGTGATTTTGTAATGACTGATCAAAATGAGATTGATTATATGGATGTTTCACCTAAGCAAGTTGTTTCTTGTGCCGCTTCACTAATTCCATTTTTAGAAAATGATGATGCTAATAGAGCTTTAATGGGCTCTAATATGATGAGACAAGCCGTGCCTTTAATCCAGGCTGAATCGCCTCTAGTTGGTACAGGTGTTGAGCAGAATGTTGCAATAGACTCTGGAGTTACAATTATCGCAAGAAGAGAAGGTTTGGTTGATAAAATTGATGGAAAGCGGATTGTAGTTAGAGTTACTGAAAATATAAGCACTGAAGAGTCAGGTGTTGATATTTATACACTTCAAAAATTTCAAAGATCTAACCAAAGTACATGCATAAATCAACGTCCATTAGTTAAAGTGGGTGATAAAGTAAAAACTGGTGATATTATTGCTGACGGTCAATCAACTCATCTTGGTGAGTTAGGTTTAGGTAGAAATGTAGTTGTCGCTTTCATGCCTTGGCGTGGATACAATTTTGAGGACTCCATTCTCATTTCTGAAAAGATTGTTCAAGAGGACAAGTTTACCTCAATTCATATTGATGATTTTGAAGTTATGTCGCGAGATACAAAACTTGGCGCAGAGGAGATAACAAGAGATATTCCAAATGTTGGTGATGAAATGCTGAGCAATCTTGATGAGGCAGGTATTGTATATGTGGGTGCGGAAGTTCACCCAGGAGACATTTTAGTTGGGAAAGTAACTCCAAAAGGAGAAAGTCCAGTGACTCCTGAAGAGAAGCTACTTAGAGCTATATTTGGTGAAAAAGCTACTGATGTAAAAGATACATCGCTGAGATTACCTCCAGGTTCGAGCGGCACAGTTGTTGATGTAAAAGTATTCAATCGTTACGGAATCGAAAAAGATGACAGAGCACTTGCAATTGAAAGAGATGAAATCGAGAAGCTTGCTAATGATAGAGAAGCTGAACTAGGTATTCTCAATAGAAATATTAAGGAAAGACTACTAAATTTAATTGGTGATAAGAATACTTCTAGCTCAGACTCTAATGAAATAAAACTTGATGATATCTGGAAAATGCATTTGCCTAATAAATCTAGTAAAGAACAAGTTGATAATTTAAAAAAACAGTATGATGCAGCAAGAACAGCTATACAAAAAGTTTTTGATAATAAAGTTAATAAGGTTCAAAGAGGAGACGAGCTGCTTCCAGGTGTAATGAAAATGGTGAAAGTTTTCGTAGCTGTAAAAAGAAAACTACAACCAGGTGATAAAATGGCTGGAAGACATGGCAATAAAGGCGTTATAAGTAAGATAAACCCCGTAGAGGACATGCCTTATCTTGCTGATGGGAGAACTGTTGATATTGTTTTAAATCCTTTAGGCGTTCCAAGTAGAATGAATGTTGGACAAATTCTTGAAACTCACCTTGGCTGGGCCTGTGCAGGCATTGGCGACATGATTAACAACTCACTAAAACAATATAAACAAAATAGTAATATTAACTTGATTGATGATGGACTTAAAATTGTTTACGGAGAAAAACAATTTTCTGAAGATATTTCATCACTAAATAATAATGAAAAAATCGAGTTAGCAGGAAATTTAACATCAGGTGTCCCTATAAAAACTCCTGTATTTGATGGAGCTAGTGAATCAGAAATATCTGTCATGCTTAAAGAGGCAGGTTTTAATGAAAGTGGACAATCAGACCTATGGGATGGCATTTCAGGAGAGAAGTTTGAAAGACAGGTGACGGTAGGAATTATTTACATGTTAAAGCTTCATCACCTCGTTGATGATAAAATTCATGCAAGGTCTATAGGCCCATATAGTCTTGTCACTCAACAACCATTAGGTGGTAAAGCTCAGTTTGGTGGACAAAGATTTGGTGAGATGGAAGTTTGGGCTTTAGAAGCTTACGGAGCAGCATATACACTCCAAGAAATCCTTACAGTTAAATCAGATGATGTAGCTGGAAGAACAAAGGTTTATGAAACAATTATTAGAGGTGAGGATGTTTTTCAATCTGGTACTCCAGAATCATTTAATGTTTTAATAAAAGAAATAAGAGCTCTTGGTCTCAACATCGAATTATCAAATAATACTAACTAGGAATAAAAAAATATGTCGCAATCTATAATGAATATCTTTAATCCTGCTGCATCACGAAGTGATTTTAATCAGGTTAGAATTTCAATAGCGAGCCCAGAAAGAATTTTATCTTGGTCATATGGTGAAATAAAAAAACCAGAAACCATAAATTATAGAACATTCAAACCTGAAAGAGATGGCTTATTCTGTGCTAGAATTTTTGGACCAATAAAAGATTACGAATGTCTGTGTGGCAAGTATAAAAGAATGAAGTTCAAAGGTATCATATGTGAGAAGTGTGGTGTTGAGGTTACAAAAAAAGATGTTCGTCGTGAAAGAATGGGTCATATTCAATTAGCTGCTCCTGTAGCACATATATGGTTCTTAAAATCTTTACCAAGCAGAATTGCTCTAATGATTGACATGAAATTAAAAGATTTAGAAAAAGTTCTTTATTTTGAACAATTCATGGTCACTGAACCAGGCTTAACTTCTCTCGAACAAAATCAACTATTAACAGAAGAAGACTTAGAGAAAGCAAAAGAAGAGTGGGGTGAAGATGCTTTTAGTGCTGGAATAGGTGCCGAAGCTGTTAGAAAAGTATTAGAAAAAATTGAGCTTGAAGAAACATTATCACAATTAAAGACTAAACTTGACAACACCAAAGCAGTTGCATTGTCTGAGAAACTTCTGAAAAGAATTAAGCTTTATGAGGCCTTTATTTCATCTGGGAATAGACCTGAATGGATGATTTTAACAGTAATTCCTGTCATCCCACCCGAATTAAGGCCATTGGTTCCTCTGGATGGTGGAAGGTTTGCTTCATCAGATTTAAACGATTTATACAGAAGAGTTATAAATCGAAATAATAGACTTGCTCGTCTGATTGAATTAAGAGCTCCCGACATCATCATAAGAAACGAAAAAAGAATGCTTCAAGAGTCAGTAGATGCTCTATTTGATAATGGAAGAAGAGGGAGAGTAATAACTGGAACAAATAAAAGACCTCTTAAGTCCTTAGCAGAGATGCTTAAAGGTAAACAAGGAAGATTTAGGCAAAACTTACTTGGTAAACGAGTAGATTATTCAGGAAGATCTGTAATCGTTGTAGGACCTGAATTAAAGTTACACCAATGCGGTCTGCCAAAAAAAATGGCACTAGAATTATTTAAACCTTTTATTTATGCAAGACTAGAATCTTTAGGTCTCGCAACAACTTTAAAGCAAGCTAAAAAGTTAGTTGAAAACGAGAGACCTGAAGTTTGGGATGTTCTTGACAGAGTTATTAGAGAACATCCGATCATTCTAAATAGAGCGCCTACTCTTCATAGGCTTGGTGTTCAAGCTTTTGAACCTCTACTAATTGAAGGTAAAGCAATACAACTTCACCCGCTAGTTTGTACCGCTTTTAATGCTGATTTTGACGGTGATCAAATGGCTGTGCATGTTCCACTAAGTCTTGAGGCTCAATTAGAGGCAAGAGTTCTAATGATGTCTACTAATAATATTTTAAATCCAGCCAATGGCAAGCCAGTTATTGTTCCTAGTCAAGATATTGTTTTAGGTATTTATTACCTCACTCAAGAAAAAAATAATGAGCCTGGTGAAGGATCAGTTTTCAAGGACATTAACGAAATTGAGCAAGCTTTAGAAAATAAGGTTTTAACTCTTCACTCAAAGATTTCTTCTAGGATTCATGTTATTAATGAAGATGGCACTGAAGAGTTTAAAAGAATAGAGTCAACAGCCGGAAGATTCATAATTTGGAATTTGATTCCAAAAAATAAAAATTTAAAGTTTACACTGGTTAATAGAATTCTTGGAAAAAAAGAGCTATCCGAATTAATTGATATCGTCTACAGATATTGTGGTCAAAAAGATACAGTATTATTTGCCGATGCAATCAAAGCTCTAGGTTTTTATCATGCTTATAAAGCTGGAAT
>CACCCN010000008.1 GCA_902544525.1 uncultured Pelagibacteraceae bacterium
ATAGTTTGTTCACCATTAAACTGACAAACACCTGAACCATCAACTCTACGTGAACCTATTTGATGTTTTGCCAAATTACCCTGTCCATCATAGTGATCTCGGATCATAATACCGTTATGTTCGTCAGTGCTCACGTACATCATTTGTTTTGGAAAGATATGTCTTGAGCCTTCTTTTAAAGTCGCTTTAACAATTGCAACGTTTCGCTCTTCATATCTGTATAAACTTGGGTCAACAAAATATCTACTATTAAGGATTTTATCTTTTGCACCAACTTTAGATAAGTCGTGATTTGCATGCGGTATTAACATTGTTTTCTCACCTTCTAAAGTCCAATCAAAACGATCTTGGGCACCTGTAAACATATTGTATGAGTCAATTGTTGCGAGACCACCAGTTTGATCAACAAATGAGTCGTAGTTTACATCTGGCGCTCTTCGTACACGTCTTGTTGCCGGGCTGTATTGCCATGCTTTACGAGCTTGAATTGCACTATCATACATGTCATGAAGCATTGTTAATGTTCCAGCAATTCTTGCTGGTGACATATTTTTCACCATGTATAGTGCATAAATGTTTGGATCAACTTGACCTCGAAGCGGTGAAGTTAAAGCACCGGGAAATTCAATATAGTTGTCACCTTGACCGACTGTGGCTGTGCCATCAGACTTTACAATATATGCCGTTAAAGTTCTATGAATACTTGCATTGTAGTGCGGTGCAGAACGGTGATTCCAAATATAGTGTTGAGCATGACTTGGATTAGGGAAAGGCTTGGCACCCAAAGTGGTCCATTCAATACCTTCGTTACCATTTACCATCTTAGAATTTGTTTGACTAACTGCTCTTACAGCATCTGGTATTTTGCATTCAGCACTTGATGCATAAACATCAATTCGGTACTCAGGATAAGTCTCGAATGTTTTAATCTGACCTTCTGTAAGTTTATCAGCATGTTGCATATAATTCGAACTATCAACAGTGTATTTTGGTGACTCGGCCAAAGATATTCCACTAAATAGCTGCAATGATACGGCGGCAATCACTGCTGATTTTAATATATTTGTAAAGCTCATTTACTTTCCCCCTAATTATTTTTAATAAATGGATTAACTCCATTGATTTCTTAAATATTTATTAAGAAAACTAAGAAAAATTTAACTAGTTTTGATTTTTATAAAACACTGAAAATTATATATAAAAATTATGTGTAATTTGCTCAAATTCTTAAATTTACTAAATAATTTAAAATAAGCTTATTTTACTTTTTGTTTTCAACGTGTATTAAATAAACTGACCCAATTACAAGGAATCCTCCTATTAATTGCTGAGTTGTAATAACTTCATCAAACATCAAGTAGGTTAAAATAATTCCAAAAATAGGAAAAAGTGAATAAAACGGTAACACCATATTTACTGGATAAAACCTATATAAGTAAAACATGCCCGCATGCCCAATCACCGAAACTATAAGTGAGGCATGTAAGATGACTAATATCGTGGACAAATTTAGTTCTGTTAAGATAGATAATGTATTTCCATCAAGAAAGATTGATAAAATAAGTAATGGAAAAAAAGCAAGGAAATTGCACCAACCATTCAAGATAGATGTATCAATTTCATTTAAATATCTAGCCATCATATTTGCTGAGGCATAGAAAAAAGCCATTAATATGCAAAATATTAGCGCAATCCTCTCGTCAATGAAAGCAGGATCATAGGCAATTACAACAATGCCAATAAATGAAGTTAAAATCAAAATCCATTTAAAAAATGATACTTTTTCATTTAAAAAAATTAAACTTAAAATCAAACCAAAGGGAATTGCAAGCTGTGCTCCAATTACTATAGGAGCTACAAGAGACGTAAAGCTCAAAGCATAATACATAAATGCATAGGTACAAACTCCCATTGATAATGAGAAGCCTAGCAATGGTAAAAATAAACGTGATGGAGGTAGTTTGAATTTAAAAAATGGAAGAAAGAATAAGAATACACACAACACTCTCATAGCAGCCAAAAACATTGGAGGTGCACCAAGAGTGCCAATTTTACCAACCGGATAAGCACTTCCATAGAGAACCATCACTAATAATACAAGGGTTAAATGTTTGGGTTGCATAAGATTTATAGATAATAGATTTATTATAGCACTTAAATAAAACACTAAATACCTAAGAAACTTTTACTTTTTAAAGATACTTTCTGCTAACACAAGGTCTTTATGCTTACTTTCAATGTATCTTTTACACTTTAAAATTTCTGCATTAAGTGCTTCGATATATTCTTCAAGCTCAGAGATGCTTATTGTATCAAAATCAATTGATTTAGATTTAAGGATTGGCTCAAGTTCATCAGTATCCATTACTGTTGATTATCAATTTAATCTTTTCAAAAATCAAATTAATTTTTTATTTCTAGAGCACCTTTCAGAACAATACTTAACATCTTTCCAATTTTTTTCCCATTTTTTTCTCCACTTAAATGGTAAATTGCAGGTAACGCATATCTTGGTGGGTAAAAAATTTTTTTTATGCATCAACTTAAACTATTATTTAAATAATCCTATTTAATACATTTTCCATTAAGAAAATTTTTATAAATTTCGTTTACACTATCTAGCGACAAAGTTGTATTTATTAAAATTCTGTCAACTATTGTACATTTTTGCTTAATAGTAATGGGTTCACTTGACAAATCTTGTAAAAGTGAAGTGCCACTATCAGTGTTTGTTCTCATCGCAATACCTTGATCATTTGAACTATCAAACACAATGTACTGTTGATTTTTTTCTGTCCAATTTTTCCACTTCACCAAATCAGGATATGGACCTTCATTGGGATCACCACTATAAGCAAAATTAACCCAATATTTACCCATTGCATTTGCTAACTCTTGCTCAGACTCAGCATTGTTATCGTTATATAGTATATTTGAAAGCAAACTTTCTCTATCAATAGTATCGAATATAAAAGAAATTTCTAACCCATGTGCAGCACCTAAGTATTTTGAATAATCTATCCCAGCAAATATAGGCTCTTCATCCCAATCAAATCTAAAATTGAATATTTTTGCAGTATTGAAATTACTTAAAATATTAGCTGGGTCATCAGCACCACCTATCTTCCAAGACATCGACATGTATTTTGAATAAGCCTGATAATAGACTGAGTCCTTTGGCACATATCTAAAATCTAGTTCTCTGAATATTTTTTCTAAAAAGAAAAATCCTTTTGATTTAACAAACTCTGGATTATCAAACATAAACAGCTTGTGCTCATCTCTATTAGTTCCAAATATAATTGGAACATCATGAGCTAAACCTTTTTTATAAGCGCCGTAAAGACCTGCCTTTGGAATAACAATTTCATCCGGAATAACATTCGGAACATCTATTAAACCTCCAACACCTTCTCTTATACGATAAAATGAGATAACATCTTTAGTAGAGAGTGATCTTAAAAGTTCCGCAACCTTATTAGTTTGAGACATAAAGTCAGTTAGTTCAGCATTTGTAATTTGAGGTGATGTTTTTTTAACTGAATGTGAAATAAATTCTTTTGACCCCGCTCTTGTTTTATTGATTGCCAATTCAAGTGTATCACTATTTAAGTAACCACTTTGCGATATGGCTCTGTGGAATAGATCCTTACTTTGTGGTGAAATCATAAGTGACATAACATTCCTCGCTCCAGCAGACTCACCAAAAATTGTTACATTATTTTTATCACCACCAAAATTTTCTATATTTTTGTTTACCCATTCTAGTGCCTTGATTAAATCAAGTGTTCCAAAATTATAGGATGTATCTAATTTAAAATCCGAATTTTTGTTTAAACCATCTACAGCTAACCAACCAAATGGACCTAGACGATAATTTACAGAAACTACAATTATATTGTGCTTATTAATTAATTCTCTAGGTGTTGTTAGATTGCTTGCTGAATAACCCCAAGTATTACCTCCACCATGAATCCAAAACATAACAGGTAATTTTTCTGAACTATAATCAACATTATCTGGACGATATACATTTAAATATAAACAGTCTTCGGTTCCGATAATGTCACCAGCTTCGATATTATCAATAATTGTGTCGTAAGAATTTGATATTTGTGTGCATCTGTTTGGCAATTTATCTGCTATAAAATCGCCAGAAAATCCTTTGAAGTCTCTTGGTGCTCTCCACCTTAAATTTCCTATCGGTGGTTCAGCATAGGGAATACCAAGCCATCCATTGACTTTCCTGTTGCTACCTTCATAAATAATTTTTCCAGTTACTTTGTCACCATCAATTTCAACGTTTAGTTCAAATGCAAAAGAACTAGAAGCATAGAATATAAGAACAATACTTAATAAAAATTTTGAATACACGTAATTATTATACATAGATTTAATAAGTTATTTAGCAAGGATTATTGATGCATTTTTAGTAATTTTTTGACATTTACTGGGATCAAATCAATTATATCTTCAGCAATCATGCCGGCCCCAAGTATTGTCCCAATTTCTGAGTGCAACCAAACGCCCGCACATGCTGCATCGAAGGCATTCATTTTATTTTTACCAACTAAACTTGTTATAATGCCTGCCAATACATCGCCCGATCCAGCTGTAGCCAAATAAGTTGCAGACGATTTATTTATAACCACATCGCCACTTGGTGAGGCAATGATTGTATTTGCTCCTTTTAAAACTACGGTTGTATTTGATTTTATGGAAGCCTCTTTAGTTTTTAATACTCTGTCATTAATCTCATCAATTTCTTTTCCAAAAATTTTTTTAAACTCGCCTTCATGGGGTGTTAAAATTGTATGCGGATAACAGTCTATAAAGAGTTCTTCGGGGTTATTTTCAAACACAGTTAAAGCATCAGCGTCTAAAACTACATGATCAATAAATGCTAGGGCCATTAAAGCTCGAGCTTTTGTTTCATCGTTTATGCCATTACCCGGGCCAATTAATATAGAAGAAACCTTTTTATCTTTAAGAATATTTTGAAAGTCCTGTTTATTGTCGATTACTTCAATTAATTCAACAGATATTTGAGGCTCTAAAATATCAACAACATCTTCACTGCAAATTATTTTCACAGCACCAGCCCCAACTCGTAGCGCCGAGCGAGCCGCTAGCCTTGCTGCTCCAGTTTTGGATTTTGGGCCACAATTAATAAGCACCATTCCTCTTGTATACTTATGATCTAAGCTGCTAGGCTTTGGAAATGATGAAATCCATAAATCTGGATTGTTTTGCTTTATATTCATAATTAATCTTAAGTTTATATTTTAAAATATTGATTAAAATAGATATTTATAAATCATAACCGTGAGTACAAATATCCTTGTCATTGTGGCATGTAATCTCATTAGTTTCTAGCTCATAGTTATGTAAATTTCCTGTTGGGGATTGCTTTTTTTCGGATTAAGTTAAGCGGCAATATTTAAAAAAAGCCACATATGAAGAAGATAGAAGCAATCATCAAGCCGTTTAAAATCGACGATGTGAAAGAAGCTTTAGAGGCTGTTGGCGTTAGAGGTATGACAGTTGTAGAAGCAGTTGGTTATGGAAGGCAAAAAGGAAAGGAAGAAATTTTTCGAGGTTCAGAACACTTGAATGATTTTATTCCAAAAATGAAGCTTGAGTTAGTAGTAGATGACGAAATGTTATGGCCAGCTATTGATGCCATAAAAAAAGCAGCTAATACTAATCGTATAGGAGATGGAAAGATATTTGTAACAAATATTGAGACGGTAATAAGAATACGAACAGGTGAGACTGGTAACGAAGCACTATAAACTTATAATTTTAAATATTAATTAAAGAAAGCGAGAATAAAATGTCAGGAATTAAAACTTACGAATATATATGGTTGGATGGTTATAAACCAGAACCATTTATGAGAAGTAAAGTAAAAGCTACAAGCGAAGATACTGCGCCAGATTGGTCTTTTGATGGCTCATCTACGCAACAGGCTGAAGGTGGGAGTTCAGATTGTCTGCTTCTTCCAGTTCAGACTTATGCAAATCCTAATGGACACGACTTAGTAATGACACAAGTTCAATCTGCTGACCATACTACTCACCCTTCAAATTTTAGAGCTGCTGCCGCTGAGGTGGTAACTGATGAGTGGTGGTTTGGTTTTGAACAAGAATTCTTTTTTACTGATGCAAAAACTGGTGAACCTCTAGGCTGGGAAGATGGAACCCCAAGAGAACAAGGTGAATACTACTGTGGTGTTGGTGCTGGTAATGTTGTTGGAAGAAAAATTTCTGATGCTCACCTTCAAGCATGTATTGATCTTGGAATAACTTTAACTGGAACTAATGCAGAGGTTGCCTTAGGACAATGGGAGTACCAGTGTTTTGGCAAAGGTATCAAGGCTGCTGATGATTTATGGGTAAGTCGTTATCTGTTATTCAAAATTGCTGAAGAACATGGAGTTGGTGTCAATATTCATCCTAAGCCAAAAACTGGTGACTGGAATGGTTCGGGTATGCATACAAACTTTTCAAATGAGGCAATGAGAACAGGTGGATCTGAGGAATTATTCTCATCAATGTGTGAGAAATTAGGCGCTGTTCATAAAGAAGGTATTGCATCTTATGGTCCAGATAATGATATGAGATTAACAGGACTGCATGAAACTCAAAATATTGATACCTTCTCATATGGTGTTAGTGATAGAGGTGCTAGTATTCGAATTCCAGTTTATACAGTTGAGCATAATTGGAATGGCTATTTAGAAGATAGAAGACCTGCATCTAATGCAGACCCCTATAAAATTCTAGCCCATATTGTTGGAACTCTAACAAAATAAGTATCTATCTAAGGCGTTGTATTCATAATTGCAATACTCGCCTTAGACAAAATTAATTTCTGCTAAAGAATATATAAATTGTCTTTAATTTTACTATTATAAAACGGTGGCTATAAATTACCTACTGTAATATAATTTGGTATATGGAACTTACATCAGAACACGAAGAATTAAGAAGATCAGTAATTAAATTTGTTGATACAGAAATAAATCCCTATGTGAATGAATGGGAAAATAATGAAATATTTCCAGCCCACGAAGTCTTTAAAAAACTTGGAGATAAAGGTTTTCTTGGTATTACTAAGCCTGAAAAATATGGAGGTTCTGGTCTAGATTATTCATACGGTGCGGTATTAAATGAAGCGCTTGCAAATATAAATTGCGGTGGCGTTCCAATGGCTATCGGAGTTCAAACAGATATGTCGACACCTGCGCTTGCAAGATTTGGCTCAGAACACGTTTGTGAGGAATTTTTAAAACCTTCAATATCTGGAGACTATGTTTCTTGCCTTGGAGTATCAGAGCCACATGCTGGTTCTGATGTTGCTGCCATAAAAACTACGGCTGTAAGAGATGGTGATGATTATATTATAAACGGTTCAAAAATGTGGATTACGAATGGAACGCAAGCAGACTGGATGTGTATGTTGGCAAATACTGGTATCACAGATTCTAATAAGCACCTTAACAAATCATTAATTTGTGTTCCTTTAAAGGAAAAAGGTAAGCGTGCTAAAGGTGTCACAATAAATAGAAAATTAAAAAAACTAGGTATGAGTTCCTCTGATACAGCAGAAATTTTTTTTGAGGATGTAAGGGTGCCAGCTAAAAATCTAATAGGTGAAGAAGGTAAAGGCTTCATGTATCAAATGATGCAGTTTCAAGAAGAAAGACTTTATGCGGCTATAGGAAATTATGCTGGCTGCGAACTCGCAATTAATGAGACTATTGAATACACAAAACAAAGAAAGGCCTTTGGAAAACCAATCATAGATAATCAGGTTGTTCATTTTAGATTATCAGAACTTATGACTGAGGTTGAGGCTCTTAAAGCCCTAACGTGGAAAGGAATTGAAATTCATGTAAATGGTGGTGACTGCACTAAACTAGCTTCAATGTCAAAACTCAAATCTACTAGATTAGCAAGAGAGGTAAATGACTCTTGTTTGCAATACTGGGGTGGTATGGGTTATATGGATGAAACTCCAATATCAAGAAGATATAGAGACGGAAGACTAGGCTCGATTGGTGGAGGTGCTGATGAAGTTATGCTTGGCATTATTTCAAAATATTTAGATATCTTGCCCGGCAAAAATTAACTTACATTCTAGCTACGCCAAAACTATTCGCTCTTAATTCTCTTTTTTCAGAATCTGAAACTATATTTAAACATTCTGCTAATACTTTTCTTGTATCGCGTGGATCAATAATACCATCATCCCATAGTCTAGCTGTCGCAAACAGAGCTTCGCCTTCTTCGTTGTAGGTATCAACAACTTTTTTTTCGATCATTTTTATCATTTCCATGTTTGGTTCTTCACCTTTTCTTTTGGCAGAATCCACCGCTACTTGTGACATAGTTTTTCCTGCTTGTTCTCCACCCATCACACTTAATTTATTATTAGGCCATGAAAACATGAATCTTGGATCAAATGATCTACCAGCCATGCCGTACTCTCCAGCGCCAAAGGAAGCACCTATTCGTAAAGTAATTTTTGGTACACTGCAATTTGTTACAGCCTGTATCATTTTTGAACCATGTTTAATTATTCCTTTGCTCTCCTCTCGGGTGCCAACCATATAGCCTGTAGTATTTTGTAAAAAAATAAGAGGAATATTTGATTTAGAACATAATTGAATAAATTGTGCCGCTTTAGATGCTCCATCTGCAAATATTGGACCATTGTTTCCAATAATTCCTACTTTATATCCATGTATTGCAGCTGTTCCAGTGACTGTTTGTTTGCCAAACTCTGGTTTAAAATCTAAATATTCAGATCCGTCAACAATTCGCGCTATAACTTCTCTAACATCATATGCTTTTTTATAATCAGTTGGAACTACTCCAATTAATTCATCAGTAGAGTAGATGGGCTCCTTAAAATCATAGCTTTGAGTAGATGTAAATTTATCATTCCAGCCTAAATTTTTGATGACATCTCTACATATCTTTATCGCATCATCATCATCTTTTGCCATATGTTCAGCTAAGCCAGAGATATTATAGTGCATGTCGGCCCCACCCAACTCTTCATCAGTTGCTATTTCTCCGAGAGCGGCTTTTAGTAAAGGTGGGCCTGCTAAGAAAATTTTTGATTTATTTTTAACAACAATAACTTGATCAGATAATCCAGGTAAATATGCACCACCTGCAGTTGACGAACCATGAACTATAGAAATCGTGGGAATACCAATTGCAGACATTTTTGCAAGGTTTGCAAAACTTCGGCCACCTCGTATAAAAACTTCTGACTGTTTAAAAAGATTAGCTCCAGCACTTTCTACCAAATTAATCATTGGTAATTTATTTTCTTTAACAATCTCTGCACATCTTAGACTCTTCTCAACACCCATCTGTGTCATCGAGCCACCTTTTATTCCTGAGTCAGATGCAGTTATCATGCATCTAACTCCCTCAACAATACCTATACCACTTATAGAGTTTCCACCCATGATATTTTTATCGCCATCGTCATCACCTATTTTATAACCAGCCAATGTAGATATGGGTAAATAATAACTTCCAGGATCCAATAATCTTTTAACTCTTTCTCTTGGTAGCAGCTGTTTTCTTTTATCAAATTTTGGTTTTGATCGAGCTGAATTATCTGACACCTTTTTTTCTAGTGATCTAAATTCATCAATTAATTTAATATGATCCTCAGCATTCTTCTTAAATGCTTTGGTATTAATCATAATTTTTGATTCAATAATGGGCATAATTTATAACTAAAATAAGAATATTTTAATAATACACAATGTAAAGAATCTAAAATATAAATAATTAAATTTAAGTATATGCCAAAAAAAACTGCTAAAAAAAAATCTTCAACTAAAAAGCAAGCAAGATCGTCAAAGACAAACTATACCGCTAAAGATATAGAAGTTTTAGAGGGTTTGGAGCCAGTTAGAAAAAGACCTGGAATGTATGTGGGAGGAACAGATAATACTGCACTCCATCATCTTGTAAGCGAAGTATTGGATAATTCAATGGATGAGGTAGTTGCAAAACATGCAAATAAAGTTGAAATAAAGCTTATAAATTCCAATACTATTGAAATTTCAGATAATGGACGGGGGATACCGGTAGACAAACATCCTAAATTCAAAGTTTCTGCAGCAGAGGTTATCATGACTACATTGCACTCTGGTGGTAAGTTCAGTGATGGAAGCTACAAGACCTCAGGTGGACTCCATGGTGTAGGTGTCTCTGTAGTTAATGCATTATCAAAAAACTTAATATTAGAAATAGCCAGAGATAAAAAATGTTATTATCAAACGTATGCCCAAGGAGCACCTAAATCAAAACTTAAAATTGTAAAAAAAAATTCAATAATAAAAGGTACCAAGATAACTTTTACTCCAGATCCAGAAATTTTTACTGATAATACTGATTTTGACTCTTCCATTATATACAATATGGCAAAATCAAAAGCTTACCTTATTCCTAATGTAGAAATTAACTGGATATGTCCTAAAGCTTTGGCTAAGAAAAATATTCCAACAAAAGATAAGCTTCACTATTCGGACGGAATTCGTGACTATCTAAATAGTATAACTAGTACTAATGATTCAGTTATAGATGACGCATTTTATATCAATGAGAAAATTAATGATACTGGAAGTATGGAAGGAATAATTAATTGGTATGATTTTTTTGAACCGTTTGCTAACTCCTATTGCAATACCATAATTACACCACAAGGAGGAACGCATGAAAATGGTTTTAAGCAAGGCATATTTAAAGCATTTAAAGATTACACAAAGTTAAAATATGAAAAAAAATCCAATCAGATCAATCAAGAGGATTTATTTGGATCTTCCGCGTCAATATTATCTATATTTATTGAAAATCCAGAATTTCAGGGGCAAACAAAAGAGAAGCTATCGAGTGTTGAGCCGGGGAAAAATATAGAAGCAAAAACAAAACAGATATTTGAAAGTTGGCTTGCTAAAAAACGTCAAACCGCTGAAGTATTATTCAATTATGCATATAATAGATCACAATTACGTCTGCAAAATAGGTCAAATCAAAATATAGAAAAACAAATAAAAAGGAAAAGGACTACTCTTCCAGGCAAGCTTGCTGATTGCTCAAAAGATGGAAATAAAGGAACTGAGCTCTTTTTAGTTGAAGGAGACTCTGCTGGAGGCTCTGCTAAACAGGCTCGAGATAGAGTGTCTCAAGCGATATTACCTTTACGAGGAAAAATATTAAATGTGATAAGTGCCACTAAAGACAAAATTAATGCAAATCAAGAAATCATAGATTTAATTCAAGCACTGGGTTGTAAGCGAGGTGATAAGTATAACTCAAAAGATTTAAGGTATGAAAAAGTGATTGTTATGACTGATGCCGATGTTGATGGTGCCCATATATCAACACTGATAATGTCTTTTTTCTATAATGAATATCCAAAGTTAATCGAAGATGGACATTTATACCTTGCTGTACCTCCATTGTATAAACTTTCAAAAGGTCCAAAAGTATTCTATGCAATAGATGAAAAAGATAAAGACAGATTAATGAAAGATGAATTTAAAAATTCTCAAAATGTCGATATTAGTCGTTTTAAAGGTTTAGGAGAAATGATGCCATCACAACTAAAAGAAACAACGATGTCACCTGAAAACAGGCTTCTTTTAAAGGTAGAAATAGAAAAGAAAGACAGAAAAAAAACAGAAAAAAGTGTCGATGCTCTAATGGGCAAAAAACCTGAATTACGTTTTAAATTTATTCAAGAGAATTCAAATAAAGTAAAAGCTGAGATAGTACTTTAAAACCTTTTAGCCATCTTATCGGTTTTTTCAGTAAATGGAGCTCCGACCAAAGACCATAAATTTATTAATTTTTGACCTTTAAGCACCGCTTTATTGTGACTGAAACTTAAAAAACCCTCTTTACCATGATATGCGCCAGATCCACTAGGTCCAACGCCACCAAATGGTAAATCTTCATATGCATATTGAAATCCCCACTCATTCATAACTGCTTGACCAGAAGATGTGTCATTAATAACAGTATCAATTTCATTTTTATTATTTCCAAAATAATACAAAGCCAATGCTTTAGGTTGGTGATTAATATATTGAATTACTTCTTCAAACTTAGAATAGGTTTTAATTGGCATAATTGGTCCAAATATTTCTTCTTGCATAATTTCCATATCATCTGATGGATTAAGAATTAAGGTTGGCGGGATTTTATGATACTCTTGCTGACTAAAATCCTCATTGGCAGGATTTAACTCTACTACAGTCGCACCCTTCTCTTTTGCGTCAGATATTAATGAATTTAATCTTTCATAATGGTTGAGATGAATAATCGAAGTATAGTCTGGATTATTTTTAATTGTCGGAAAAGAATTTTGTACAAATTCTCTCGCCAAAGAAACAAACTCATCTTGTTTAGAATCTGGAACAAAAGTATAGTCTGGAGCAACACATATCTGCCCAGCATTAACAGTTTTGCCAGTCATGATTTGACCAACACTTTTTTTCATGTCTGCATCACTGCTAACAATTACAGGAGATTTACCGCCAAGCTCTAAAGTTAATGGAACTAAATTTTCAGCAACAGAAGCCGATACTTTTTTTGCTACAGCAGTTGAACCAGTATAGACTAAATGATCAAACTTTAGTTTTGTAAAATCAGTGGAAGTTTGAACACCACCATTAATGACAACTACCTCTGCCTCACTAAAGTATTTTTTAATTAATTCATCAATTAATTTAGAAGTTTCAGGAACAAATTCTGAAAGCTTCATCATAGCATTATTACCAGCTGCAAAAACTTCTATTAATGGTCCAAGTGATAGTGAAATAGGAAAATTCCAAGGAGCAATTATGCCAATAACACCAAGTGGTTGATTGTGGACATAAGCTGAAGAACCAAGAAGATTTAATGGAAATCTTGCTTTTCTTCTATCAGGCTTTACCCAAGAGCTAACTTTTTTCAAAACATGTTTTGCATGGGATATAGTTGCTAATGTATCTGTTAATTGACTAAGCTGCTCATGTCTTGACCCAAAGTCTTTTGAAATTACAGCATGAATTTGATCTGAATTTTCTTCAATTAACTTAATTACCCTTTCAATTCTGTCTTTTCTTGATTTAACACTTGGATTAAAGCTTTTTAAAAAAGGTTCTTTAAGAATTGATAATTTCTCTTGCATAATTTCCAGAGAGGTATCTGGTAAACTATTTTTAATAAAAACACCGCCTAAACCCATATTTTTTCCCTTAATATATTTAATACTATTTATTATAACTAAATCTACAAAAATAGATGCATTTTTTTTTGTTGTTTTGTTGCTTATATATATTTATATAATTTCAATATCTATGATAGCAAATATTAAAACAATTGAAAACGTAACTATCATTACTCTAGACGATGGTAAGGCAAATGTTTTCTCCCCTACTATGATCTCAGAATTTAATTCCTTACTTGATCAAGTTCCAACAAACAAGGGTTCACTTTTGATTTATGGAAGAGAAGGAATGTTTTCTGCAGGCTTTGATTTAAAAGTTATGATGTCAGGTGCGGAACCGGCTGTCAATATGGTGCGTTCAGGTTTTAAGATGTTGCAAAGGGTCTTTTCTTTTCCAAGACCAGTCGTTGCTTCATGTACGGGTCATGCAATTGCATTAGGTGCATTCTTACTATGCAGTAGTGATTATCGAATTGGAGTTAAAGGAGACTACAAAATTGGAGCAAATGAATTAAGAAATAATATGATTGTTCCTACCCCAATATTAGAGATTGCAAAATTTAAACTTACCAAATCACATAAACAGAGAGCTTTATTGAATGCAGAAATGTATGCGATCGAAGATGCTATTGAGCCTGGATATCTAGATGAAATAGTTGATGCAGATAAGATTTATGATATTGCACTAGAGAAGGCCAAAGATTTGGCAACACTAGCGCACCCTCAATATAATGAAACCAAGATGCTTGACCAAGAAGATGTAATTAAAAAGATAAGTAATGGTATTGAGCAAATAAAAGACGTTGTAGCAAGATAAATACTTTTTTAATGACTGAATTAATAAAATTTAAAGTTAACGAAAATAAAGTTGCTTTACTGTCATTGAATGATCCTAAGAGACTTAATGCATTTTCACTTGAAATGATTTCTCAACTTCATCAAAAAATAAAAGATATTAATGACGGAAAAACAGATGCGAGATGTCTCGTCATAACAGGTGAAGGCAAAGGCTTTTGTTCAGGGGCAAATTTAGTTGATAGTTCTGGAATTGATGATTTTTCAAAATTAGACATGGGGGCTGCTCTAAATACTCATTATCATCCAATGCTTATTGATTTAAAGAATCTAAAGATACCTTTTATTACTGCTGTAAATGGGCCTGCAGCTGGAGCTGGTTGTTCACTAGCGGTTTTTGGAGATTTAATATATGCCTCTCAATCCTCATATTTTTATCAAGCTTTTAAATTTATTGGACTTGTTCCTGATGCAAGCTCAACCTACGTATTACCTAGGAAAATTGGTATGGCTAAAGCCATGGAACTATCAATGCTAGGTGATAAAATTTCTTCTTCAAAAGCGCTTTCTTGGGGTCTAATTAATGGTGTCTTTGAAGACGATGTTCTAATTTCTGAAGTAATGAAAATAGCTAATGAAATTGCAAAAGGACCAACTGTTGCCTATAGCTTAATGCGAAAATTATATTGGGATAGTTTATCAAATGATTTTGAAACTCAACTTTCAGCAGAAAGTGCGGCACAGTCAGTAGCTGGAAAAACTGAAGATTGTCGCAATGGCATAATGGCTTTTTTACAAAAAAAGAAGCCAGTATTTGAGGGAAAGTAAATTATTCTAATTAGTGTTGTACCTTTCTCTAAAATTTTTTATGAAACTTTTTAGTTCTTGTCTCTCAATTGCTTTTCTAATGTTTTGCATCATCTCTTGGTAAAAATAAATATTATGTAACGAAAGTAACATTCCACCTAACATTTCTTTTGCGTTAAATAGATGATGAATATAGCCAAGTGAATAATTCATACAAATTGGATTCTGACTAAAAGGGTCTATAGGGTCATTCGAAAGTTTATATTTTGCGTTACGTACATTTATTGGTCCTAACGATGTAAACCCTTGGCCTGTTCTTCCTGATCTTGTTGGTAAAACACAATCAAACATATCAATACCTCGCTCAACTGCTCCAAGAATATCCTCAGGTTTACCAACTCCCATCAAGTAATGAGGCTTATTTTTTGGCAAAACAGGAGTTGTAAAATCAAGAACTCTGAACATTTCCTCCTGAGTTTCGCCAACAGCTAAGCCACCTACTGCATAACCATCAAAATCTATATCTATTAATCTTTTTGCTGAGTCAGACCTCAAGTCTTCATATGTACTGCCTTGAACAATACCAAAAAGACTATTATCATTTTCACCAAAATACTCTTTACACCTTTTTGCCCACTGCATAGACAATAGCATTGATTTTTTTGCAGTATCGTAAGTTGACGGATAAGGTGTACATTCATCAAGCACCATAACAATATCTGAATTTAAGTTGATTTGAATCTGAATCGAGTCCTCGGGTGACATAAATATTTTTTTACCATCGATATGAGATCTAAATTCAACACCATTATCAGTTAGCTTTCTAAGCTCTGACAAAGAAAACACTTGATAACCACCGGAATCAGTTAAAATTGGTTTATTCCAATTCATAAATTTATGTAGGCCCCCAAGTTTCTTGATTATCTCTGAAGTAGGTCTAAGCATCAGATGATAGGTATTGCCTAAAATAATTTCAGAACCTGTTTTTAAAATGTCATCTGTAAATACCCCCTTAACTGTAGCGGCTGTGCCCACCGGCATAAATGCCGGTGTATTTATATCTCCATGCAAGGTGCTTAAAATTCCTCGTCTTGCATTGCCATCTTTAGATAAAATTTCAAATTTACTCATCTTTAAATAATAAACTTACATCTCCATAAGAAAAAAAACGATACCTATTATCAATTGCTTTTTTGTAAGCTAATTTTATTTTTTTTGTTCCAGAGAAAGCAGAAATCAAAAGCAAAAGCGATGACTTGGGTAAATGAAAATTAGTTAACAATAGGTCAACAATATTAAATTTAAATCCAGGCTTAATAAAAATGCTAGTCTCATCTTCATATTCACTAATTATATTTTTTTTAATTGCAGCACTTTCTAAAAGTCTTAGAGTTGTTGTACCTACCGCAACTATTCTTCCCCCATTAAGCTTACATTCGTTTATGATTTTAGCATTCTCATTTGATATATAACCATACTCACTATGCATTGTATGATTTTCAATATCGTCTCTTATGGGTGCAAATGTGCCAGCGCCAACATGAAGCGTAATTTCAACAATTTTTGAAACTTTACTTTTTATTTTTTTCATTATTTTGTCATCAAAATGTAATCCAGCGGTCGGCGCTGCAACGGAACCTTTTTTCTTAGCATATATTGTTTGATAATCACTTATATCTTCATTATCGCTTTCTCTTTGCTTAAGAATATATGGAGGCAAAGGCATCTTTCCATAAGTATCAATAAATTCAGAAAATTTTGTATCTTGAAGCTCAAAAGAAATTATTGCCTCTCCAAAATTAGTTTTTTGCTCTACCTTGATATAATTATTATTTGGAAACTTTATAATATCTCCATTATTTACTTTTCTTGCTGGTTTCAAAAAAGCAAGCCACTGACAGTCATTAATTTCTTTATGTGCAGTAACTTTTATTTTATTACCATTAAGCTCACCAATTAAATAAGTTGGCAGCACCTTTGTATTGTTAATAACTAAAACATCATTTTTATTCAAGTAGTCAGGTAAATCTTTAAATTCACTGTGCTTAATATCATTGTTAACTACCAGCATCTTAGAAGCTTCTCTAGGATTACTTGGTCTTGTAGCAATTAATTCTGATGGTAAATCAAAATTAAAATCTTCTAAGTTCATTTGAAATTATAAATCGGCAACGACCTTAACTGTAATCATTTTATCTGGATCTTTAACTTCACCACCTTGCCCCGATCCTTTTTTTATACCATCTACTAATTCCATACCCTCAACAACTTGGCCAAAAACAGTATACTGGCCATCTAGGTGGGGAGTAGGACCAAAGCATATGAAGAACTGACTATTTGCAGAATCTGGAACGGCAGTTCTTGCCATTGAAACTGTACCTCTCAAATGTGGGGTGCTGTTAAACTCTGCTTTCAAATCAGGCTTGCTAGAGCCGCCAGTGCCATTACCAAACTGACCATCACCAGTCTGCGCCATAAAACCATCAATAACTCTGTGAAATGGAACCCCATCATAAAAACCCTCACGCGCTAATTCTTTTATTCGGTCAACATGGCCCGGAGCCACATCTGGAAGAAGTTCTATATATACATCTCCACTCTTAAGTTCAATTTTTATACTATTTTCTGGATCTTTTACCATATTATGTTCTTCCTGCCCTAAAGCTGATGTAGTTAAAAAAATAAGAATACAAAAAAAATTTATTATAAGTCTCATTGAAAACTTTCTTTTAATTTATTTGCAACATTATCACTAGTAAATTTTGAAATATCACCACCAAGTCTTGCAATATCTTTTACAAAATTAGAAGATATTGGTTGGTTTTGAGGTTCCGCCATTAAAAATACAGTTTCTATGCTAGGGTCCATAGTTCTATTCATTCCCAACATCTGAAATTCATACTCAAAATCTGAAACAACCCGTAAACCTCTAACAAGAATACGAGCATTTAAAGATTTCGCTAAATCAATTAGTAAATTATTAAAAGAAATAACCTTTATATTGTTATGAGAATTAAACTCAGTATCAATCATCTCTTTTCTTTCATTAAGCGAAAAAAGTGTATTTTTGTGTGGGCTATCTGCAACAGCTATATAAAGTTCATCCCATAAATTAGCAGCACGATTAATAATATCGCAGTGACCCCTATGTATTGGATCAAATGTGCCTGGATATATCGCAATTTTTGTCATGATTGGAATATATAACTAATATTTGAATTGCTCTAGTAAATTATTCAGTCTCGATCTCAACTCTAGATGCGGACACAACTTTTTCTTGATCTGATGTTTTAAAAATACTAACTCCTTGGGTATTTCTTCCAGCTACCCTTACATCCTTTACGGGACATCTTATCAACTGACCTGATTTAGTTATTAACATGATATCATCTGCATTTTCAATTTGAAATGATGCCAGGACTTTTCCATTTCTTTTAGATGTAGTAATACATTTTATTCCTGAACCACCTCTATTGGTAATTCTAAAATGATATGAGGAGGTTCTTTTGCCATAACCATTTTCAGTAACAGTAAGTATGAATTGTTCACAAGCCTGCATTTCAGAAAACATGTCTTCAGACAGATTGACTGTTTCTACACCATCATCTTCTTGTTCAAGATCTTCACTGTCGTCTACATCAATTTTTTTATCTCTTTGCATCTTTAAATAAGCTTTAATTTCTCCACTTGAAGCATCGGTGTGTGATAGAATAGAAAGTGAAATGATTTTATCTTGAGAAGAAAGTTTTATGCCTCTTACGCCCTCAGATGATCTGCTCTTTGTAGTTCTCAATTTCGATACCGCTGTTCTTATGCACTTACCATCTAAAGTTGTTAATAAATAATCATCGGTGTCAGAGCAGACTTTGACCCCTACTATAGAATTCCCTTGAGATAACTTCATTGCAATCTTGCCACTAGATTGAATTTTTTTAAAATCTTCTAAACTATTTTTTCTAATAGTTCCGTCTGATGTAGCAAATATTAAAAATAATTCTTTATCAGAGGCTGTCTTACTTTCAGGTAAAGCTAAAATACTTGAGAGATGGCTATTTTCTTTCATATCTAGTAAATTGACTATAGCCTTTCCCTTGGCAGTGACAGATGACTCAGGAATTTTCCAAGTTTTTAACTTATAAACTATTCCTGTTGATGTAAAAAAAAGCATATTATCATGTGTACTGGCGGTAAAAACTTGAGTCACAAAGTCTTCATCACTTGTCTTCATCCCTGATCTTCCCTTGCCACCTCTTTTTTGCGCACGATACATTTCCAGAGGAACTCGTTTGATGTATCCAGAATTAGAAACACTGATAACCATATCACTCTTCTGAACTAAATCCTCTTGATCAAACTCAGCTAGCTCCATTTCACTAATATTAGTTCTTCTTGGCGTTGCAAATTGATCTTTAACCTCAATTAATTCAGCTTCAATTAATCTAAGCAAAACTTCTTTGTCAGTCAGAATTTCTAAAAAATCATTTATATTTGAAGATAATTCTTTTAGCTCAGACTCTATTTCATTTTTTCCTAAAGCAGTTAATCTTTGCAGTCTCAGTTCAAGAATAGCTTTGGCCTGATCTTCGGTTAAATAGATTTCATTCTCATTTATAATTTGTCTTGGATCATCAACTATAGCAAGCAAATCAGCAATATCAGAATTTTTCCATTTGGTTTTCAATAGCTCTCGCTTAGCATCCGCTGGATCTTTTGATTTTTTTATTATTTCAATAACTTTATCAACGTTAGCAATTGCAACACCTAAGCCAATTAATAAATGTGCTCTATCTCTAGCTTTATTAAGATCAAATTTTGTTCTGTTAGTAATAATTTCAACTCTAAATTTTACAAAATCAGAGAGAAAGTCTTTTATGCCCATTAATTTTGGCCTTCCTCCAGTTAGAGCAAGGGCATTAACACCATACGACGATTGTAAAGGAGTATATTTATAGAGCTTATTAAGAATAACACTTGAAATTACACCTTTTTTTAATTCAATCACTATTCGAACACCATCACGATCAGACTCATCCCTAAGATCACTAATACCCTCTATTTTTTTATCTCTTACAAGTTCAGCAATTCTTTGAATTAAGATAGATTTATTAACCTGGTAAGGTATTTCAGAAAAAATGATTGCGTCTCTATCCGATTTAAATTCTTCTATAGTGCTTTTTGCTTGAACAACAATTGAACCTCTTCCAGTTTTTTGAGAAGATTTTATAGTATTGGTTCCAACAATGGTTCCACCCGTAGGAAAATCTGGACCTTTTATAAAATTATTTATTTCACTGTCAGTAATTTTTTCATTCTTAATAAATGCAATTGTTGCATCAATGACTTCTCCCAAATTATGCGGCAATATATTCGTTGCCATTCCAACCGCTATTCCTCCAGCTCCGTTTACTAATAGATTAGGGTATTTGGCTGGCAAGACAGATGGTTCGTATTCAGACTCATCATAGTTAGGTCTAAAATCAATGGTCTCCTTATCAATGTCCTCAAGTAGATATTTCGCAATTTTATGCATGCGAACTTCGGTGTATCTCATAGCGGCTGCTCTATCACCATCCATAGAACCAAAGTTTCCTTGTCCATCTATTAATGGCAGTCGCATAGAAAAATCTTGAGCCAGTCTAACCAAAGCATCATAGACAGACTGATCACCATGTGGGTGATATTTACCTATTACATCACCAACAACTCTGGCACTTTTTCTGTATTGTTTGTTCCACTCGTAACCAGCTTCATACATTGCATACAAAATTCGTCTGTGTACTGGTTTAAGGCCATCCCTAACATCAGGTAAAGCTCTGCTTACAATGACACTCATTGCATAATCCAAATATGAATTTTGCATTTCAGTATCTATTAAAGTTGGGATAATTGACTGATCCAATTCAGGTACAGTGCTAGCAATATCGTCTTTTGAATCAGTCAAAAAAAATACCTTTGAGAAGCATTAAAAACCCCTAAAAACTGTCATTTTTAGGGTAAGTTAATTTGTGTTTAATACTATTAATTATAGCAGAAAAAGTAAAATTTATCGACGAAAATTATACGAATTAAAATGGGATTTCATCATCAATTTCGACATCATCACCACCAGGAAATGGATCTGAATTTGACAATGCTGAGTCTTGTGATGGTGCAATTTGCTCCGTTGAATTACTCCGTCCGCCGATCATTGTTAATGTGCCATTGTAGTTTTGAAGAATTACTTGCGTAGTATATTTCTCAATTCCATTTGCGTCTGTGTATTTCTGTGTTTGCAACTGGCCCTCAATAAAAAGTTGCTGACCTTTCTTAACGTAATTCTCAACAACACCTGATAAGCCTTCGTTAAATATAACTATTCTATGCCACTCAGTTTTGTCTCTTTTTTCTCCAGTAGCTTTATCTTTCCAGGAATCTGTTGTGGCAAGGCTTAGAGTGGCAATTTTCTTACCATCTTGAGTTTGACGTATGATCGGATCCGCTCCTACATTGCCAATTAACATTACTTTATTTAAACTTCCAGCCATTCTTAAATTTAACTACTTAATAACAATGTGTATACAAAAAAAGGAAATTAATTTATTCACAGCTTGAACTTTAAGTTCAATAATTGAAGACTAATTTATATAGCAATGAACAAATATATTTCTGTCCAGGGTGCGCGCGAGCATAACTTAAAAAACGTAAATGTAAAAATCCCTAGAGAAAAAATTACTATTATAACTGGTTTGTCAGGTTCAGGTAAATCATCGCTTGCGTTTGATACTATTTATGCTGAAGGACAAAGACGTTATGTTGAGAGTCTGTCCGCATACGCAAGACAGTTTCTTGAAATGATGCAAAAGCCTGATGTTGATTTAATTGAAGGATTAAGTCCAGCTATCGCAATAGAGCAAAAAACTACATCAAAGAATCCTCGTTCAACTGTTGGTACAGTTACTGAAATTTATGATTATCTAAGGCTACTGTTTGCAAGAATTGGAGTTCCATATTCACCATCAACGGGAATGCCTATTACAAGTCAAACGGTAAGCCAAATGGTAGATAGAATAAAAGACAAACCTAAAGCTAGCAGACTAATAATTTTAGCCCCTATTGTTAGAGGAAGAAAAGGTGAATATAAAAAAGAACTAGCAGAACTTCAAAGAAAAGGTTTCCAGAGGGTAAAAATTGATGGCGTACAGTATGACTTTGACTCGTTACCTAATTTAGACAAAAAAAAGAAACATGAAATTGATATAATTGTTGATAGAATAGTTTTAAATGATGATCTAGGTAATAGGCTTGCGGATAGCCTTGAAACTGCATTAAATTTATCTGAGGGTCTTGCTACAGTTGAGGATCACACTAATAAAAATGAAGTTCCAACCAGTGAGACTTTTTCCTCAAAATTTGCCTGTCCGGTGTCAGGGTTTACTATAGATGAAATCGAACCAAGGTTATTTTCATTTAATAATCCTTACGGTGCATGCCCTGAATGTGACGGGATAGGAACTGATTTATCTGTTGATCCGAACTTAGTTATTCCAAATAAACAACTTACAATCAATAATGGTGCCATTGCTCCTTGGTCATTAACTAACTCTCCTTACTTTAGACAAATTTGTAATAGTCTTGCAAAGCACTATAAATTTTCACTAGACTCACCCTGGACAAAACTACCTAAAAAAATTCAAAATGTTATTTTGTTCGGGTCAAATGACGAACAAATCAAATTTACTTATGATGATGGCTATAGAGTTCAAACCTCTAAAAGAACCTTCGAGGGTGTGGTTAGAAATCTAGAACGAAGATATATCGAAACTGAAAGTGATTGGATGAGAGGAAATATCGAACGCTACCAATCAGAGGTAAAATGTTCAGCATGTAATGGCTACAGATTAAAAGAAGAAGCTCTGTGTGTAAAGATTGATAAATTACATATTGGTGAAGTTTGTGATAAATCTATTAAAGAATTGGTAATATGGTTTAGGGAACTAAATAAAAAACTATCGAAAAAAGAAAATGAAATTGCCTATCGAATCCTTAAAGAGCTAAATGAAAGAATAAATTTCTTAAATAATGTAGGCCTTGAATATTTAACATTATCCAGAAACTCTGGAACATTATCTGGGGGTGAATCACAAAGAATAAGACTCGCTTCACAAATAGGATCTGGATTAACAGGTGTGCTGTATGTTTTAGATGAGCCATCTATTGGACTTCACCAAAGAGATAATGCTAGATTGTTGGGAACTCTGAAAAGATTAAAAGATCTTGGCAATACAGTAATAGTTGTGGAGCATGATGAAGAAGCAATGATGAGCGCAGATCATCTCATTGACCTTGGACCTGCTGCCGGATTAGATGGTGGTAATATAGTAGCCACAGGAACACCACTCGAAGTAAAAAAAAATAAAAAAAGTCTGACCGGACAATATTTATCGCGTAAACAGTCTATTGAAATTCCAAAATTGAGAAGACCAGCGCTTGATAATAAGTTTCTTAGTATTGTTGATGCTTCTGGAAATAATTTAAAAAATGTATCCACAGATATACCTCTTGGAACTTTAACTTGTATAACAGGTGTATCCGGTAGTGGAAAATCCACACTAACAATAAATACTCTCTATAAAGCCGTTGCAAGAGAGTTGAATGGCTCAAAATATAATCCCTCTAAGTATGGGGAAATAAAAGGATTAAAACATTTAGATAAAATTATTGATATAGATCAATCACCAATTGGAAGAACGCCAAGATCTAATCCTGCCACTTATACCGGTGCATTTACTTTTATCAGAGACTGGTTTTCAGGTTTGCCTGAGTCAAAATCAAGAGGATATAAACCTGGTAGATTCTCTTTTAATGTAAAAGGTGGAAGATGTGAGGCATGTGAAGGTGATGGTGTAATAAAAATTGAGATGCATTTTTTACCAGATGTTTATGTAACTTGCGATGAGTGCAAGGGAAAAAGGTATAATCGAGAGACACTCGAAATAAAATACAAGGATAAAAATATTTCAGATATTCTTGAAATGACAGTTGATGAAGGCTGTGAATTTTTTGACGCAATTCCTCTTCTAAAAAGCAAGCTAATGACCCTCAAAAATGTTGGTCTTGGTTATATTAAAATAGGACAACAAGCTACTACTCTCTCCGGTGGAGAGGCTCAAAGAATTAAACTATCAAAAGAATTATCAAAGAGAGCGACTGGAAAGACACTATATATACTTGATGAACCTACAACTGGTCTTCATGTTCATGATATCAAAAAATTACTTGAAGTTCTGCAAACTCTGGTTGCCCAAGGCAATACTGTTGTTGTTATTGAACATAACTTGGATGTTATTAAAACTGCTGACTGGGTTATAGATTTAGGTCCAGAAGGTGGTGATGGTGGTGGAGAAATAGTCGCAACTGGAACGCCAGAAAAGATTTCAAAAATTAAAAAAAGCTATACTGGCCAATACTTAAAATCGCTATTTAATGAAAAATTAAATTAATTGTTTTTAGTAGACTCAACTGCGCTAGAAACTGACCAATCTCTTTTGACTTTTAGATAATTTAATAAAGGTGCAGCTATAAATATTGAAGAGTAAGTTCCAACTAAAACACCCCATATCATTGCAAATGTAAAACCTTTAATTACAGACCCCCCAAAAATATATAGAGACAATAATGCTAGTAAAGTTGTTACTGATGTCATTATTGTTCTTGATAAAGTTTCATTAATTGAGATATTTAAGAGGTCGATAATTTCTTTTTTTCTATATTTTCTTAAATTTTCTCTAACTCTATCATAAACGACTACTGTATCATTCATGGAGTAACCAACTATTGTCAAAATTGCAGCGATTATTGAAAGATTAAACTCTAATTGGAGTAAAGAAAATATTCCAAGCGTAAGGAGAACGTCATGTATCAATGCTATTACTGCTCCAAGAGAAAATTGCCATTCAAATCTAAACCAGATGTAAACCAGCATAGCAAATACTGCGACCACAATAGCAATTATGCCAGCTTTTATAAGTTCTGAACTTACTTTAGGTCCAACAACTTCTGTTCTTCTAAAATTAACATCTGAACTTAAAGATGTATTGAGAGCTGTTTTTACAATGTTAACTACATTTTGTTGTATCTGATCTCCACCAGCTTGCTGCTCAACTCGTATAAGAATATTTTTTGCCGAACCAAATTCTTGTACTTGTATATCGCCTAATTCTAGGTTGTTTAGTATTGATCTCAAATTGCTTAGATTTTCAGATTCAGAAGTTTCTACTTCTATAAGAGTCCCTCCTCTAAAATCAATTCCAAAATTTAAACCCTTAAAAGAATATATGAGGACTGAGCAAATAATTAGCGTTAACGAAAGAATAAAAGCAGGCTTTCTTAATGAGAGAAACTTGATTTTACTATTAGTTGCAAATGAAAAGATACTCATTTTTTTTATAATTTTAGTTCCTTTGGTTTTTTTCTACTTATATAGATTGAAATCATCATTCTTGTTACTGTAAATGCAGTAAATACAGAAGTAAAAATTCCAATTGCTAGTGTTACTGAAAATCCTTTTACTGGTCCAGAACCCATAAAGAAGAGAATAGAAGCAGCAATTAAAGTTGTAATATTGGCATCTAGAATAGTTGATAGAGCTCTTTTGTAACCACTATCTATGGCATTTATAACGGAACTTCCATTGCGAAGCTCTTCTTTAATACGCTCAAATATTAATACATTAGCGTCTACAGCCATACCAATAGTTAAAATAATACCTGCAATACCAGGAAGGGTGAGTGTTGCCTGTAAAAGAGAAAGTACACCTAAAACCATCACTAAGTTTAGTATCAATGCGATATCTGCAAAAAAACCAAACGCTCTATAAATTAGAACCATAAAAATTATTACTGCAACAAAACCAATCAATGCAGCAATTTTTCCTGCAAAAACTGAGTCTGCTCCAAGATCAGGCCCTACAGAACGTTCCTCTAAAATAATTAATGGTGCAGGTAAAGCTCCAGCCCTCAGTAAAACTGCTAGATCTGCTGCTTCTTCAGCAGAAAAACCGCCAGATATTTGCCCTGAACCTCCTAAAATTGCATCTCTAATGACAGGCGCACTTACTACTTTATTATCAAGTATGATTGCAAATGGTTTACCAATATTTGCCTTCGTTACTTTACCAAATTTTTTTGCACCAATTCTATCGAATCTGAAATTAACTACGGGCTCATTAGTCTGTGGATCAAAACCAGGCTGAGCATCAACAAGGTTCTCTCCGCCTACCATAACCTTTTTTTTAACAATATATTTAAAATTGAAATCAGAGTCTGATGGAAGTAATTCCGAGCCGACAGGTATTTTGGTTGGATTACTTGGATCATAGGAGGCTTTTTGATCAACAAGTTTAAATGTTAGCTTTGCCGTTTGGCCCAGCAATGATTTAATTCTCTCAGGGTCATCAAGCCCGGGTAATTGAATTAAAATTCTCGTTGTTCCCTGTTTTTGAATAGTAGGTTCTCTAGTACCCAGTTCATCAATTCTTCTTCTAACAATTTCGATTGATTGATTTACGGCGCTTATAGAAATTTGTTTTAAGTAATCCTCAGTCAATGAAATATTAACTAGGCTATTATTAATCTCAACATTCAAATTTGACTTTGATTGGGAACTTAAAGCGTTTTGCGAAATACTTTGAGATAATTTTTTAATTTCGTCAGATACATTTTTTGCCAACTCAGAGTTATTTAATTTAAACTTAATACTATCATCAATAATTTTAAGATTGCCGTACTTGAAATCATTTTTCTTTAACATTCTTCTCAAATCAAAGCTAAGGTCGTCTATTTTTTCACTCTTAATACTTTCAGTATCAACTTCCAACAAAAGATGAGATCCGCCTTGAAGGTCAAGACCTAAATTGACTTTTTGTGATGGAATGAAAGGTGGAAAATTTGAAGTTCTTTCGTCAGTAAAAATATTTGGCAAAGCTAAGAGCATTGCCATGAATATAGTTGCAACTATAAGAGTAATTTTTGACCTAGAAAATTGTAACATTGTTAGAGTTTAAATGGGATTAAGAGTTATTGTGACTTTAAAACCTCTGAAACCGTAGCCTTGAGTACTACTACATTTACATTTGGAGATATTTCAAGTTCAACATCAGTCTCATTTACAACCTTAATAACCTTGGCGCGAAGACCTCCAGCTGTAATAACTTTATCACCTCTTTGCATAGCACTTACCATATCGCGATGCTCCTTAGCTCTTCTTTGCTGAGGTCTAATTAGTAGGAAATAGAAAACTGCAAAAATTAAAATTAAGGGTATGAACTGTACTATGAATTCCATCAATGTTTCTCCTGATTAATTATTAAGGCAATATACATAGATAGATCATGTTTATAAACTAAAAAATCAATTAAGTTTGTTTTAATTTTAGGCTTTTTCTCAGTATTTCAATTGAAGCTGCATGAGTTAGATCTAAATGCAGAGGGGTTATTGAGATTTTATTGCTTGTTAGGGCAACAACATCAGTCATAACACCATCAATAGGTTTATTGAGAATATTATTTTTGGGTTTAGAGCTCTCCCCTAGTCTTCTTTGAAGGCCAATACGAAATAAGTTATTTTCTTTTTTCCATAACACCAAATCATCTGTTTCTCTATTTCCTTGTGAGGTAACTTCTATCCCATTAACTTCATTAACATTACATTGTGGAAAGTTAACATTTAAAAGAGAATTAAAATCCCATCCAGTTGCTGAGACGCTATCTAATACTTTATCTAAAAATGCCTTGCTAACATCCCAGGAAATTTCATTTTTTTTTCCCAAATCATAATTTTGACTGATTGCTATAGATGGAACTCTTCTAATTACTCCTTCCATTGCTGCGGCAATAGTTCCAGAGTAAGTAACATCTTCAGCAACATTAACGCCACTATTAATTCCAGATAATAGAATATCAGGCCTTTTATCTTGAAGTACATTCTCAAGAGCGATAACAACACAATCACTAGGTGTTCCATTGACAGAGTAAATATTTTCATCTTGTTTTTTTAAAGTTAAATCTTTAATAAAAGTTAACGCATGAGAAGCGCCACTCTTTTCATATTCTGGCGCAACTATCCATACGTCACTAGTATAGCTCTTAGCAATTTCATAAAGAATTTTTATTCCATCAGCGCTATACCCATCATCATTAGTAATGAGTATCCTTGAATTTTTTAAGTCAATTGGAAACATTTAAACTTACTAGAGAGTTTTATTATTATGCATATACGGCTGTAATACATCAGGAATCGAAATAGAGCCATCTGAATTTTGATAGTTTTCCATAATAGCAATAAGGGTTCTTCCAACAGCTAACCCAGATCCATTAAGAGTGTGTATGAATTTAGTAGATCCATCAACTTTATAGCGAGAATTCATTCTCCTAGATTGAAAATCTCCACAGTTGGAGCAACTTGAAATTTCACGGTAAGCTCTCTGACCAGGTAGCCATACTTCAATATCGTAAGTTTTATTTGCAGAAAAGCCCATATCTTGTGAAGCCAATAGCATAACTCTATAGTTTAGCCCTAGTCTTTTAAGAACTTCTTCAGCACATGACAGCATTCTTTCATGTTCATTTTTTGAATTATTCGCATCAGTTAAGCTTACCAATTCAACTTTATAAAATTGATGTTGTCTCATAATACCCCTTGTATCTCTTCCTGCTGCCCCTGCTTCAGATCTAAAGCATGGGGTATGAGCAACAAATCTAAGAGGTAAGTCGGCTATATCAATAATTGAGTCTCGCGTCATGTTTGTTAGAGGTACTTCAGCAGTTGGTATAAGATAATAATCATTGATAGTTTTAAATAAATCTTCCTCAAATTTTGGAAGTTGACCAGTACCATATAGGGCATTGTCTCGAACAAGAATTGGAACATTGACTTCTTGATAATCAAATTCTGTTGTATGTAAATCTAACATGAAATTTGCAATTGCTCTCTCAAGTCTTGCCAAACTTCCTTGCTGAATTACAAATCTTGCACCTGATATTTTTGAAGCTTTTTCAAAATCCATTAGTCCAAGATTTTCACCTAAATCAAAATGCTCTTTTGCTTCAAAATCAAATTCTTTTTTTTCTCCTACTGTTTTAATTTCTTGATTACATTCCTCATCACCTATAGGAACATCTTCATCAGGTAAATTTGGCAATATTGACAATTCAAGTTTTAATCTTTCTGCAATTTCTTTTTGTTTATTTTCAAGATCATGCAATTTAGATTTTAATGAACTTACTTCTTCTTTTAATTTGTTGGCTTCATCAACATTACCAGAAGAAGCATATTCACCAATAAGCTTAGATTTTGAATTTCTTTCTTCTTGTAAAGATTGTGCGTTGGCAATAGCTGTTCTATTTTCTTCGTCGATTTTAATTAATAATTCAGAGTTAGGATTTAAGCCTCTTTTGGCCAGATTTTTATCAAAATCTCTCGGATTATCTCTTATTTTTTTTATATCGAACATTCTATTTTATATTAGTTATTCTTACTGTTTTCAATAAGGCTTACTGCATAAATCGATAATTCATAAAGAATAAGAATTGGTATTCCTAGTCCAATTTGTGAGATAGGATCAGGAGGAGTCAATAATGCTGCCATAGCAAATACACCAACAATCACATATTTTCTATTTTTTCTCAGACTAGAAGCTGAGACAAACCCAACTCTTGCCATCAAAGTTAAAGCTACCGGTAATTGAAAAGATAAACCAAAAGCAATTATTAGACGCATTACCAAGCTTAAGTATTCATTAACTTTTGCTTCCAATTGAATCGGTAAAACCCCGTTACCGCCAATTGTCTCAAAAGATAAAAAAAACTTTATAGCCAGTGGCATTATAACATAATAGACAAGCGCTGAACCTAAGACAAATAATAGTGGGGTTGCAATTAAATATGGCATAACGATATTTTTCTCATTCCTATAAAGACCTGGTGCAATAAAAATCCATAATTGAATAAGTAAAAAAGGCAAAGATATAAAAAGCGATGCAAATAACGCCACCCTAATATAAGTAAAAAAAGTTTCATGCAGGGCTGTAAAAATTAGCCGTCTTCCTGCTTCCCCCTCCACAGCAGATGCATAAGGCTGGACTAAAAAATTATATATATTGTCCGCAAAAATATAAAAAATCACAAAAAAAACTGTGAGCATAATCAGCGTTTTTATAAGTCGTGACCTTAATTCACTTAAATGACTCAATAAAGGTTGCTTAGAGTCTTTCAAATCTGTTTGATCTGAACTCATTTTTTATCCTTTTCCGACTTATCTTCAAAATTATCTTTTATAGACTCATTAATTGAATTCGCTATATCGTCAGTTAAGTCTATTGGTCTTGCTTTGTTGGTGATTTCTTCTAATTCATCAATTCCAGTTTCTTTAGAAATGTCGCTAATCATTTCTTTGAATTCTAACGATAATTTTTTTATTTTTTTGAAGATCTTGCCGATGCCTATTATTAAGCCCGGGAGGTCTTTCGGACTTACAAAAATAATTAATAGTATAGCTATAACTATATACTCAAAACCACCGACTCCAGGTAACATTTATACTCCAAAAATTAAGATTTAATCTTTTTGAGATGAATCGTCTGAGTTGTCACTTGAAATTTTATCATCATCATCAGACATGCCTTTTTTAAAGCTTTTAACTCCTTTAGCAACATCGCCCATTAGCTCAGAGATTTTGCCTCTTCCAAATAATATCACTAGCAAAGCAACAACAATTATTATTTGCCAAAAACTAATACCCATTTATTCCTCATTAATTAAAAGGTTGAACTAAAGAATATACGTCAATAAAGGCAAAAGATAGGAGTAATTTATTTTTTTAAGCTATTTTGAATGAATTTTTTCGAGGAATCACCGCTATATCTTTAGCAGGCCCTTTTTGTGTTACAGAGCCTTCATCGATGATTAACACGTGATCAGACATTGCAATTGCATCTTCAAAATCATGCGAAACAATAATTGCAGTTGTTCCGTTATCTCTAAAAATTTTTTTTGCTTCATCGCGTAATTCAGATTTTAGCGCATGATCTAGCGCGCCAAAAGGTTCATCCATTAAGAGTATTTTTGGATTTGGAGCCATTGCCCTAGCCATTGCAACTCTTTGTTGCTCACCACTTGAAATTTCATGAGGATAATTTTCTGCATATTTATCAACTTTAAAAAGTTTTAATAAATCAATTGCAGTTTTGTATTTATCATTTTTGCTACCTTTAAGACCGAATTCAACATTTTTGATTATTGATAAATGTGGGAATAATGCTCTTTCTTGAACTACTAGCCCAATATCTCTTTTTTCAGTTGAGATAAAGTTTTTATTATCTGACACAACATTATTGTTTATATTTATAGATCCAAAAGTTTGTTTTTCTAGACCTGCAATTAATCTTAATAAAGTCGTCTTGCCACAACCAGAAGGGCCAAGGATAGAAACAACCTCTCCACGCGCTACATCTAAATTTATTCCTTTTAAAACTTCTTTAGAGGCATCATAAGAATGTTTTAAATTTTTAATTTCTAGAATATTGTCCTGCATACAGTTAGCTTAAAAATTGTCTAATTCTGTGATTTATACAATAAATGATAATGATTATCAATAACTTTGATAATGATTATCATTATTTCTATAACCTGGCCTAGATTTGACTATTAATCTTGATAAAACGAATATTGGAAGCAAACCAACGGCAACTATAGCTATAGAGGGTGCAGCCGCATCAAACATTCTTTCTTCAGCGGCATATATATAGGTCGATACGGCCAAAGTATCAAAATTGAAGGGTCTTAAGATAAGTGAGGCTGGTAATTCTTTTATAACCTCGGAAACAACTAAAATCATACTCGTTAGAAAGCTGGTCGTTAATAGTGGCAGATGTATCCTGAAAAGTAATTTCCAACCTGGGGTATTTAACGATCTAGCTACATCATCAATTTTATGATTGATTCTTAGAAACCCAGATTCAATTGTTGAGTTAGCAAGTGCAAATGATTTAATTATAAATGCCAAGATTAAACCATATATACTGCCGGTAAGAATAAAATTTAAATAATCCCTAAAGATTAAATTATCCATAAAAACTAGTAACTGCGATACACCGAGTGCTAATATCAATCCTGGAACAGCATAGCCAACCGTTAGAAAAGAGCTCATGACATTTAAAACTTTATTTTTTTTATATCTTATCGAAAAATTGATTATAACTGCTAGCATTGCACATATTAAAGCTGCTGTTATTGCTAAGTAAAATGTATTCCATGCAGTAGAGATGAATTTTTCATTAAAAAAATCAAGCTTGTAGTTTAATGCCCAATAACCAAGTTGAATATTTGGCAGAATAAAACCTACAAATACTGGTATAAAACAAAATAATGAAGCAAAAATATTTTGAAAACCATTTAACTTTTCTGCAGCAATTGGGCTAAATACATTAGACCCTGATGAATATCTACTTTTTCTACGTGAATACTTTTCAAGAATTAAAAAAGAAATCACAACGATCAATAATAATGCTGCTAATTGCTTAGCTGTATGAAAATCATAAAGCCCGAACCAAGCACTAAAAATTCCAGTGGTAAATGTGTTGACAGCAAAATGCTCTACAGCACCAAAATCCGATATAGTCTCCATTAATACAAGCATTAATCCTGCTATTATTGCTGGCCTAATTGCTGGTATTGATAATTTATAAAAGATTTGAAATTTATTATAACCAAGAGTTCTACCGACTTCTAACATTGATCTAGATTGATTAATAAAAGCCATTCTCGATACTAAATAAACGTATGGATAAAGTGTAAATGAAAAAACAATTGATGCTCCGTACACATTTCTTAATTTTGGAAAAAAAATAAATTCATTTGGTAATGAAAATAAATCTCTTACTAAGTTATTGGCAGTACCATAACTATCAAATAAGCCTGTAAAAGTATAAGCAAGTATATATGGAGGCACTGCAAAAGGTAAAAGTAACGCCCACTCTAAAAATTTTTTTCCAGTAAAATTGTATGTGGTTACAAGCCATGCACTTCCAACGCCAATTATTAAAGTTCCAATGCTTGTACCAATGATAATTAAAGCTGTATTATAAATGTAGCCGGAAAGAGTGTAATTATAAATATGAACCCAATTATCAGAATAATTACCAAATAGACTGAATATTATCCAAATAACTGGAACAACGAATAACGCAAATAAAAATGTAGGTAGTATAATCCAAGGATTCAAAAAATCTTTATAAGACATGGCTGTTTAATCTAAATATAAAATTAGGATACAGTATATTAATTATAAACTAAACAGCCGTCTTTTGGGTTAAATAACTCATGCAAGGGGGAATAATCCCAAAGTTATTTTACCAACCCGCTCTTTCCATCAACTTCACAGCATCAGGATTGAATTCGCCATAAGCACTTACTGGTGTTTGATCTTGTTTAAAGTCAGTTCCAAATTGTGCAATCAGTGGATGTGGACTTACACTATCAAGTAACGGGTACTCAAATGAATTATTAACAATGTGATTTTGAGCTTCTTCAGAAAGTAAGAATTCAATTAGCTTAACACCATTGCCTTTATTTGGGCCATTTTTTAATAAACCAACACCACTTATATTTATATGCGTTCCTCTACCATCTTGACCAGGAAAATAAGGAACAACTTTATTTGCAGCAACTTGTTGCTCATCACCTTTTTTTCCAGATAACATGAGGGCTATATAATAGCTATTAGCTACAGCTATATCAGCCTCACCATTAGCGACAGCCATAATTTGTGCTCTGTCGTTACCTTCAGGTTTTCTCGCCATGTTTGCCACAATTCCATTTGCCCAAGCTTCAGTGGCCTCAACGCCATGATTTGCTACCAAAGATGAAACCAGAGACTGATTATACATGTTGCTGGATTTTCTTATAACTACACGACCATTCCATTCTGGTTTAGCCAAGTCCTCATAAGTTAATCCCTCTAATTCAGCTTCAGATACTGTTCTTGGGTTATAATACATAATACGTGCACGCTTAGCTAAAGCTACCCATTCATTATTTGGTCCACGAAGGTTTGCTGGGACTATATTATCAACTGCACTACTAGTAATTGTATGGAACAGTCCTTCTTTTTGCGCTTTCCATAAGTTACCTGCATCAACAGTGATAAATAAATCTGCAGGAGAACTTGCTCCTTCAGTAATTATCTGCTGCATTAGAGCTTTGCCCTTACCAGATATTACATTTACCTTTATACCAGTTTGCTCAGTAAATTTAGCGTAAAGTTTTTCATCACTATCATAATGTCTTCCGCTATATAGATTTACTTCATTAGCTAATGAGCTTGCTGAAAAAATAAAAATAGCCAAACATATTTGAATGCTTTTAGTTATAATGCTCATCTTAATTTCCCTTAATTATTTTTTAATTTAGAAATATATATTGATAATGATAATGATTATCAATACCATAATGAATTTATAAAATATTGATATTAAATGACTATTTTATTATTATTTAGAATTATTATAAGCTAATGATAATTATTATCAATTATTATAAAGATTCTAGAAATTGAATTAATTGATCTACCTCTACTTTTGATAGACTTAAGACCTTCTGCTGAGATTTTTTTGCTTCACCTCCATGCCACAATATAGCTTCTAATATACTTTTTGCTCTTCCATCATGAAGCAAATTAATTTGACCGTTTACATTTTTTGCAAGTCCGATACCCCATAACGGTGGTGTTCTCCATTCATTGCCTGATGCCATATATTCATTTAAATTATCTCCTAATTCGTCGCCCATATCATGTAATAAAAAATCTGAATAGGGCCATATCAATTGATCTGATAACGCTGAACTTTTAGCTATTTTTTTTGTAGTATATTTTTGAACATGACAAGAGTTACAACCAGAATTAAAAAATATTTTTTTACCAGCTAAAACATTAGGGTTATTAATATTTCTTCTTCCAGGTGGTGATAAATGTCTTTGATAAAATACCATTAAATCTAATTGCTCGTTAGATACTTCAACTCCATCATAAGTTTCAGAATTTCCATTAATTAGCTTCTGGCACTCAATTTGTATTTCGGTACAATTACTCATTTTGGATGTATATGTGCTTGATAGCCCCATGTCATTGTATGTTGCATCAAAAGTTTGTGATAACAGTGATGGTTGGGAAGCTTTCCAGCCAAATCTACCTATTAAAACTCTATTCTCCTTTGAATCAAACAATCTATTGGCTTTACCTGAAATTCCATCACCATCTAAATCATCTGGATCTTCATAGGCTAAAATATCATCTAGTTTAATAGACTCAATTAAGCCAAGACCAATTAGAGGTTGAGCAATTCTTGCGGATATATTTATTTCAGGGTGTAAATTGCCATAATTTAAATTTGATATAGAATAAATTGGTTTTCTTAAATTAATTATTTCTCCATTATCAAATAATATTGGAAAATACTCATACTCGATCATAACATTACCCTCAGGCTTCACACCTGTAATTGCAAAGTCACTTAATTGTGATCCATAATTAGGATCAGGAATTGATTTTATTTTAAGCTGATTGAGCAAAATTCTTTGAAAGTCATCTTGAGGTGGGATACTTAAAGCCAACACTAATGATACCGCATCGTCATTTGGCCAGCTCTCATTTGGCGGATGGCCTCTTCCATCATTTATATGACACCCATCACATGAATTTGAATTAAAAAATGGTCCAAGTCCATCCTTGGCAATACTTACTTCGGACGGAGGTATCCATATTCTTCTAAATAAAGAATTACCCACAAAGAAATCTATCCTGTTATCTGGTTTTAAATTTTTTAACGGTAGTGAGTAAGCATTCTTATTTTCTGTAAAGATGGTTCCAACTCCACCTGAGTAGGCTTCATTAGCTTCCACAAGATTATTTTCTTTTTCTACTAATGCATTTGCAAAACTTGCAGTAACTAGCAAATAAACAAATACTATAATGAAAGAGTTAAAAGATTTAAGTCTCATCAATATTGCTAGCAATCATATCTTCAAGATTATCATCTTCTGCTAGCGGATCAATTTGAGTTTCATCTATTTCTTCAGGTATTTTTATATCAAGGTTCGAAGGTAATCTACTTTCAAGTAAACCTGCTGATTTTAGCTCTTCCAAACCAGGAAGATCTGTTATATTTTCAATACCGAAATAAACTAAGAATTTTTCTGTTGTCCCATATATAATGGGGCTACCTGGAGTTTTTTTTCTTCCAATGGGTTTTACCCATTCCAACTCCAATAAAACATCTAGAGTACCAGGGCTAAAATGTACGCCACGTATATCCTCGACTTCTGCTCGGGTAACAGGCTGATGATATGCAATAATTGCAAGAGTTTCAGTTGCAGCTTTTGACAACTTTCTTTGCACAACTTTTTCCTTTTGCATCATGCTCGCTAAATCTGGTGCAGTTTTAAAACTCCATTTATTTGCAGTTTTGACTAAATTAACACCGCGACTGTCATAATGTGCCTTAAGGAGGTTAATGAGTTTTTCTAAATTAGCTTTTTTTGGAAGCCTGGCCTTAATACTCTCTGCATCTAGAGGTTCACTTGCTGCAAATAAAAGAGCTTCTAAAATTCTTAAGTTATCATGATGCTCACTTGGAAAATCCATTACATTATTTTTTGTTTTTTCTGTCATATTTTAATTTATAAGATTGTCCTCTGATTTTTTATGTTTAAAAAAAACTGGTCCAAATGGTTCCAATTGCTGTGCTTCTATAGTGCCTTCTCTTACTAATTCCATAGCAGCGGCAAGTGTTCCGGCTACACCAGTCCTTGCTGATTTACCATCAGCAAATTCAGGGGGTAAAAATGTTTCTAATCTAGTCCATTCAGGTATTTGTCCAATGAGTCTTTGAAGTCTTACCAGCGCATCTTCCATCGCATAAACTGCAGGCCTTTCAATAGTCATTTTTGAATATGCAGTTTTATATCTTTGGTCAGCATAAGATTTTAATAAGTCATAAAATGATAAATAGTAATTTGGTGTTCTGATCAATCTAATTCCCTCAGGCATTCCTCTGGCAAAAAAATCCTGACCAAGTTTGGGTAGGCCCATTAATTTTTTTGACACTAATCTGATAGCTTCTAGTTTTTTTAATTGCAGCTTTAAACGCTCAGCCATTTCTTCAGCTGTGAGCTCCTCACCTGATTCTGCTTTTGGCAGTAATAATATAGATTTTAAGTATGCAAGCCAGGCAGCCATAACAAGATAATCTGCTGCAAGTTCTAGGTTATTGCTTCTAACCTTTGCTATGAAAGAAGTGTATTGTTCCACAAGTTCAAGTATAGAAATTTCCATTAAATCAACTTTTTGATTTCGGGCTAATGCAAGCAAAACATCCAACGGACCTTCATATCCTTTTAAATTTACAATTAGATCTTCAGAGGAAACAAACTGCTCTTTGGCATTATTATTGTAAGTAATTGAATTTTCTTCTAATTCTTTCATGATATCGACTCACTTATTATATATTAAATTGTTGCAATCTAAGAGTTAAATTAACACTAGCTATATTGACTTTGAATGGCCTCAAGTTTTTGTAAAACCTCTTTAAGATCCAATTTAAGATCTGTATTGAAAATTTCTAAAAGCTTAGTATCAATGGAAATTAAATCAAATTCAGAGATTTTATTCGTAATTTTCATGATCTCATCAAAATTGCCATTACAATGCAATACAATATCACAGCCTGCCTTCAGGGAGTTGAATGCATTTTCTGCTATATCTCCCTTTAGTGCTTTCATGCTAATATCATCAGTAATAAGCAATCCATTAAAATTTATTTTTTTTCTGATAATTTGACCAATTATTTTTTTAGATAAGGTTGCTACATTCTTTTCATCATAACCAGAATAGATAGCATGCGCTGTCATTGCTATAGGTGCTTTATTTAAATTTGTGAATGTCATGAAATCTTGGCGTTCAAGTAGGTCTTTTTCATCCGATATCACTGGCAAATCAACGTGACTATCAACTGTTGCTCGGCCATGACCAGGAATATGTTTTATGACTGAAGCTATTCCATTAATGCTATTTGTGTCTAAAACTATTTTAGCAATCTCAGTAATTATTTTTTGATTACTTGAATATGCTCGGTCTCCAATTACTCCACTTTCAGTCAGTGAAGGCATATCCAAGACGGGTACAGTATTTATATTTATACCCATCTGCTTTAATGATCCCGCAACTAAATTTGTATTCAACTTAACTGATTCTAAAGCTTTTTCTTTGTTGTACTCATATAAATCTCCAAATGATTTAGCTGATAAGGTTTTAGGGAATTCTTTGTAATTTAATCTTGAAACTCTCCCACCTTCTTGATCAATTAATATAGGTATATTTTGATGAGTCTTGGCTTTTATATCATTTATTAAATTGAGCGTAGTCTTGTGATTGACACAATTGCGTTGGAATAAAATTATACCCCAAGGCTTATAGTTCATAAGGAAATTTGACTCATTTGAAGTTAGAGAAGTTCCTTCTAGTCCAATAATTAAAGGCAAATAATCACTCATCTAGAATTTTTAAATCATAAATGGTTAGCCCTCCTTTATCGTCAGGTACCATGCGATAATCACCTAGATTACTATCAATTATAATTATTACATCTTCATTCATATTTTTTGCTGATGAGAAGAAGTATATTAGTGTAACTATTAGAGAGATTAATAAGATAAAAATATAATTTTTCTTAATCATCAGTTCATTTCATGAGGTGCTGATACACCAAGCAAGTCCAATCCAGATTTAATAGTTCTTTGAGTTAAAGTTAATAACCCTATTCGTGCTAGCGTAAGATCCTCATTATTTTCTATAATAAACTTTAAGTCTCGATCTATTTTGCCCTGACTCCATAAAGTATGAAATACTGAAGACAGCTCATAAAGGTAATAAGCAATTCTATGAGGTTCGTGAAGATTGGTTGCAGATTCAATAACTTTGTTCCAATCAGCAATTTTTTTTATAAGATCTACTTCATAATTGTTATCAATTTTTGAGAAATCTGCATTATTAAAACTTGAAAGATTAAAATTAAAATTATTATCAGATAATTTTTTTATCACTGATGTAATTCTGGCATGAGCATACTGCACATAAAATACAGGATTATCTTTTGATTGCTCGGTTACTTTAGTAAAATCAAACTCTAATGGAGCTTCATTCTTTCTATAGAGCATCATAAATCTAATAGAGTCTGAACCAACTTCATCTATAACTTCTCTTAGTGTAATGAACTCTCCAGATCTCTTAGACATTTTAACTTGCTTTCCATTTCTTGTAAGTTTCACCATTTGACATAATTTAGCTGTGAACTTAGCTTTATTATCACTTAGTGCTGCCACTGCCGCCGACATTCTTTTTACATAGCCGCCATGATCAGCCCCAAGAATATCTATAAGGTGGTCACTTCCCCTAGAATATTTATCAAAATGATATGCAATGTCATTGGCAAAATATGTCCATTCTTTATTTGATTTTTGCAGTGGTCGGTCCACTTCATCTCCATATTTTGTAGACTCAAATAGCATTTGTGCTCGTGGCTCCCAATCATCAGGTATTTTTCCTTTTGGTGGATCTAATACGCCGTTGTATACCAATCCTGAGTTTTTCAAATTATTTATAGCTTCATCTATCTTTCCTTTACTTACCAACTCTTGTTCAGAAACAAAAATATCTTGATGGATAGACAGAGCAGATAAATCTTTTTTGATTAATTTTACCATGAACTCGACTGTATAGGGTTTGATTATTGCAAATCTATCTTCTTCATTCATCTCTAATAATTTAGATTCATATTCGGAAATAAAATGCCTAGCTACTGGTAATAAATAATCACCAGGATAAAAATCATCAGGGTAATCTGTAAACTTTTTTCCCAATGCTTCTTGATATCTAATAAAAACAGAATTTGCTAAATTATTAATTTGCGAGCCAGCATCATTTATATAATATTCTTTTGTAACATTATGCCCTGTCTTTTCTAATAGATTGGACAACACGTCTCCAAATACTGCGCCCCTACAATGCCCTACGTGCAATGGTCCTGTTGGATTAGCTGAGACATACTCAACATTTACTTTACTACCATTACCAATATTACAATCTATTAGCTCAGTTAAACTCAAAGACTCCTTTAAATAATCTTGCCATAGTGATTTATCTAGCCAAAAGTTAATAAAACCAGGCATAGCAAACTCAACTTTTAAAAATTCTGGACATTTTTTTAACTCAGAGATTATTTTAGTAGCAATTTCTGATGGCTTTTGCTTAATTTCTTTTTGTATTACTAATGATATATTTGTACTTATTTCACCATTTTTTTCTTCATTAGGTTTTTCAACATTAAAATTAACTTTGTTTAAAACACTCCGATCAATACGAAGTGCTATGGAAGCCTTATCTAAAATAATTTTTTTTATTTTTGGATAAATTTGAGTCATTTAATTATGAGTACTTATTATACATAGATTGGGCAAAATTATCAGTCATTCCAGCTATAAAATCACATACAGTTCTATGATGATTATTGTCACTAATCAAAGATTCTAATCCCTCAGCAGTGCATACTTGTTGATCAGTGAGCAGCAAATTAAATAGAAATAAGACTACCACATTGGCATTTGCACTCATTTCTTTAACTTTATTGTGTTGATACATTCTTTCAACCAAGAAACTTCTAATAATTTCAACTTTATTCGACATCTGTTCTGAAAAAATAACAATTTGTTGTTTAGCATTACGAATATCGACACAATTCTCAGGTCTCAATGAGCTTATATTTTGTTCAATAGTATTTATAACATCATCTATCATGAGGGCGGTACTTTTTCTTGTTATTTCATTATTAATCCGAGGAATATCAAAATGATAAAAATTTTTTGGAAACGAAGATATGACCTCGCCTACTAAAGGTAGCTCTCTTAAATCATCATAATTAAAAAAACCAGCTCTCAAACCATCATCTATATCATGATTATTATAAGCAATGTCATCTGCAATAGCGGCTATTTGTGCCTCAAGTGATGAGAACTCTTCTAATCTAAGATCAAATTCAGCATTTAGAGATTTTATAGATAAGGGTAATACTTTTAACAATGGTCCATTATGCTTTACAAGCCCTTCTAATGTCTCCCAGGTAAGATTGAGACCATCAAAATCAAAATATTTTTTTTCCAATGTGTGCACTATTCTAATAGCCTGATCATTATGATCAAATCCATCATTTTTACTCATTAAAATTTTTAAAGTATCTTCGCCTGCATGACCAAATGGTGGATGCCCAATATCATGTGCTAAAGCTAAAGTTTCTGTATGAGTTTCATTTAAGTTAAAATATCTTGAGATAGATCTTGCAATTTGCGCGACTTCAAGTGAATGAGTTAGTCGAGTTCTGTAGTGATCACCTTCATGGGAGACAAATACTTGGGTTTTATGTTTAAGTCTTCTAAATGCACTTGAATGAATTATTCTATCTCGATCTCTTTGGAATTCAGATCTAGTCCTACTAGTATCCTCTGTAATTAATCGACCTTTAGAGTTCTGATCAAGTACAGCTAAGTGATTAAGATTGCTGGTATTTTTCATAAAGGTTGAATAATTATCAAATAATGCCTAATTATATACTATATAACCTTAGTGTTATAGATTGATTATTATGGAACAAACAGCAGTAAAGATAACTAAAAATGCAGCAGAAAAAATAAAAAATCTGCTGGCCAATGAAGAGCCTAACATGAAGATGCGCCTTTCAATTTCAGGAGGTGGCTGCTCTGGTTTTCAGTATGGTTTTGATTTTGACTCAAATTATGACGATGATGACATAATTTTTAGAGAAAATGGTGCTGAATTAATTGTTGATAAGGTCTCTATAATGTACTTGAACGGATCGACAGTTGACTTTGAAGATAAGCTAATTGAATCGTCATTTAAAGTTGAAAATCCAAATGCAGCGTCTTCTTGTGGTTGTGGAACTTCATTCTCACCAAAGCAGTGACTAAGATTGTCAGCTGGAATGTAAATTCTATTAGAGTTAGACTTCCTCACTTATTAGAATTGATTGATACCGTACAACCAGAAATAATTCTACTACAAGAGACAAAAACTGAGGATTCTACTTTTCCTAAAGATGAAATTAAAAATAAAGGTTATCAAATAATTATTAATGGTCAAAAATCTTATAATGGAGTGGCAATTTTATCTAAACTACCGCTTGAACTTGTAATTGATTACTTGCCAGGAAATAATGATGATACACAAGCAAGGTATCTAGAGGCTAAAATTTTAATTGATAATCCAATAACTGTAAGTTCAATATATTTACCTAATGGAAACCCAATAGATACAGACAAATTTCCATACAAACTTGATTGGATGGACAGACTCTATACCCATGTAAAGAAAAAAATAATTAATTGTGAGACATTTTTACTTGGTGGTGATTATAACATTATTCCAACTGCTGAAGACGCGGTTGATATCTCTAAGTGGTACAAAGATGCTCTTCACCACCCTGAGTCATTAAAAAGATATAGGAATTTAATGAATTTAGGATTAACAGACTCTCTAAAATCATTTAATTCAAAGCCATATGAATTTACTTACTGGGATTATTCCAAAGGATCATGGGAAAAAGATAATGGGCTAAGGATTGATCACCTTCTTGCATCACCTTTTGCAGCAGATAGACTAATTGATTGTCAAGTAGAGAAAAGATTTAGATCTTTAGAAAGACCTTCTGATCATGTTCCGATCTGGTGCCAAATAAATTAATTTAAGACTTTTTTTGGCTCTACAAAATCAATACCAAGATCTGATGCGACTTCTCTTTGTGTGCACATACCCTTAAAAATATTTAAACCATTCATAAAATGTGGGTCATTATTAAGTGCATTTTTTAAACCATTATTAGCCAAATCGATTATAAAGGGAAGCGTAGCATTATTAAGCGCAATCGTGGATGTTCTTGGAACGCAACCAGGCATATTAGTTACACAATAATGAACTACATCTTTATATATATAAGTTGGTTCTGAGTGTGTTGTCGGCTTACTTGTCTCGATACAACCGCCCTGGTCTATGGCAACATCAACTATTGCCGACCCTTTCCGCATTTTTGAAACTAGTTTTTTTGAAACTAGTTTTGGAGCAGAAGATCCAGGCACAAGCACACCTCCTATTAATAAATCACAATTAGAAACATATTTTTCTACTTCACTTTTAGAAGATACTACCGTAGTTACTTTTCCTTCAAAAAATTTGTATAACTCTGATAACCTTGGTTCAGATTTATCAATTAAAATAACATTTGCCTTCATGCCAACTGCGATTAGGGCAGCATTAAATCCAACTACACCACATCCTATTATTACGACATCTGCTGGAGGGGCACCATATGCACCTGACATTAATACCCCTCTTCCATGCTGAGTCTTCTCTAGGGCACGCGCACCTGCTTGGATTGATATTTTTCCTGCTACTTCACTCATTGGCGCAAGCAGTGGGAGTGAATTGGAACTGCTCGTAACTGTTTCATATGCAATACAAGTTGACTGACTATCCATCAAGCATTGCGTTAAATTTTTATTTGCTGCTAAATGTAAATATGTAAATAATAATTGATCAGGTTTTAATAAATTTACCTCTGCACTTTGTGGTTCTTTAACTTTAATTATTAATTCTGCATTCTCAAAAACCTCTTTAGGTTTTTTTAATATTCTAGCCCCAAAATGTATATAATCGCCATCAGAAAACCCAGACCCAAAACCTGCATCAGTTTCAACTAAGACTTCATGGCCTTGAGATATAAGTTTTTTTACACTTTCAGGGGTAAGTCCTACTCTTGACTCATTATCTTTAATTTCTTTTGGTAGGCCAATTAGCATTATTAATACTTACTCAAAACTTCCTTTGTTACATTTATCATTTCATCAATTTGACTTTCAGATGCAATCAAAGCAGGGGCAATAATTCCACAATCACCAGTAAATTTAACATGCCCGCCGTTGGCAAATATTTTTCTTTGGGCATCATAGCCTCTTACTCCTGGTTTACCATCTACCGCAAGATCAACGCCCGCCATAAGCCCGTCACCTCTAATATCTGTTACAATTGGTAGATCTTTTAACTCGTTCATAACAGCATTTAGGAAATATGATGAAGTTTTCTTTGCTTGTTCAAAAACCCCTTCATTTTCATAAATATCCAATGTTGCATGAGAAGCTGCTACACATGCAGGGTGGGCAGAATAAGTGTAGCCATGAAAAAACTCCACTCCATGCTCTGGTCCACTATTTACAATTGTACTATAAATTTCATCAGACACGCCGACCGCACCCATTGGTTGTGCGCCATTAGTAATTGCTTTTGCCATTGTAATCATATCTGGCTGCACGTTATATTTGTTCGCACCAAAAGCTTCACCAGTTCTTCCAAAACCAGTTATAACCTCATCAAATACCAGAACAATGTCATATTTATCACAAGTTGCTCTAAGCTTTTCTAAATACCCTTTAGGAGGAACTAATGTTCCAGTAGAACCAGCTATTGGCTCAACAAAACAACCTGCAATTGACTCAGGGCCATACATATCTACAAAACGCTGTAAATCATCAGCTAAATAATCTCCATGTTCAGGCTGACCCATATTGAATTTATTTTCTTCCAGCCACGTGTGACGTAAATGAATGACACCAGGCATTGTTGCTGTAAAAACTTCTCTATTTTTTATCATTCCACTTAGTGATGTACCTCCAATATTTACTCCATGGTATGCTCTTTCTCTTGATACAAATCGCACTCTCTGTGATTGACCTTTTGCATGTTGGTATGCCTGAATAATTTTTATAGCGCTATCAATTGCAGTTGAACCACAAATAGTAAAAAATATGTTATTTAAATCACCAGGCAGCATTTTTGCTAATCGTTCTGCAAGTGTAAATGCAGGCATGTGAGATATAGCAAAGCTTGGTGCGTAATCTAATTTTAACAATTGATTGTGAACAGCTTCAGCAATTTCTTTTCTGCCATGACCAAGAGGAACGCAAAATAATCCCGATGAGCAGTCAATTACTTTATCTCCTTTATGATTATAATAATAAACCCCCTCTCCTTTTTCCAGCAATCTTGGTTCTTGCTTAAAGTCTTTATTTGCCGTGAATGGCATAAAAAAATTTTCGAGAGAATTTGTTGTTGTAGCTGTATTGACCATATGGCTCCTTTAGTCACTTAAAATAAGTGCAATTAATAATAATAAATTCTATTCTTATCTATCAAGTAGATCAATTGAACAAATTAACAATCAGCAATTTTTCTTATTTTAAAGAATTGCTGTGGATTAATTTATGCAGCTTTATCTGATTTCGGGTGAAAACTCTCTCCCTTTTCAGCCATATCTCTTAACATTTTACATGGAGCAAATCTTTCCCCATATTTTTGAGCCAATCTGTCGGCTTCAGCGACAAATTCTTTCACCCCAATCATATCTATCATAGATAAAGGCCCACCTGTCCAAGGTGCCATCCCCCAACCAAGTATTGCACCAATGTCAGCGTCGCGAACATCTGTTAATACATTTTCCTCATAACATTTTGCAGTTTCTAAAGCTTGAATATACAGAAGTCTTTGCTTTAATTCCTCAACATTTGGTTGGTCTTCTTTTTGCTTAAATAGATTTGATAATTCAGGCCATAAGTATTTTTTTCCATTCTCTGGATATTCATAAAAGCCTTTATTATTTTTCTTGCCAAGTCTTCCTTGTTTTTCCACAAATTCCTCAAGTACTTTTTGTGGCTCAGAAACTGGAAATTCTTTTCCTTCGGCTTCAAAATCTTTTTTTGTTTGAACACCTACTTTGTGCGCTAAATCCAAAGCTACCGCATCCATAAGGGCCAGTGGTGCCATAGGCATACCTGTCATTTTACCTGCATTTTCAATCAATGCAGGATTGATCCCCTCGGCAAGCATTTCCATACCTTCGCCTGTGTATGTTCCAAAAACTCTACTTGTATAAAAACCTCTACTATCATTTACAACAATTGCTGTTTTCTTAATTTTTTGAACATAATCCATAGTTTTTGCAAGTGTTTCTTGGGATGTTTCTTTGCCCATTATGATTTCAACTAAAGGCATTTTTTCAACTGGAGAAAAATAATGAACTCCTATGAAATTTTTAGGTCTTTTAGAGTTTTTTGCGAGTCCGGTAATTGGTAGTGTCGATGTATTTGATCCAAAAACTGCAGTTTCTGAAATCTGAGCTTCAGCTTTTGCAGTCACATCAGCTTTTATATCTCTATTTTCAAACACTGCCTCTATAATCATATCTGCGCCTTTAAGTTGTGAATAGTCAGTAGTAGGTGTTATTAAATCTAAAAGCTTTTGTTTTTTTTCCTCAGTAGTCTTCTTTCTACTAAGCGCTTTGTTTAATAAATTTTCAGAATACTCTTTACCTTTTTCAGCACTTTCTTGATTTTGGTCAATTAAAATAACTTCAATACCAGCTTTAGCTGTAACGTAAGCTATTCCTGCACCCATTAAACCAGCGCCAAGCACTCCAATTTTTTTAACATCATATTTTTCAAATTCCTTTGGTCTTCTAGCTCCTTTATTTAGGGCCTGCATATTAACAAACAAACTTCTAACCATATTGCGCGAAACAGGATCCATTAAAACTTTGGTCATTTGCCTTGCTTCAATTCTTAAGCCTGCATCAATAGGCACCTGAACGCCTTCATAAATAGCAGAGAGAATTGCTTTTTGTGCTGGATAATTTCCATATGACATCTTTCTTAAAGAAGATGATGCCGCAGCCCAAATCATCATTCCTTTAGGTGTATATGGGGCTCCACCAGGTAATTTAAATCCTTTTTCATCCCAAGGTTGAACAGCTTTGCCGCCATCAAGAATATATTTTTTTGCAGAGCTAATTAGTTTTTCTTTTTCGACCACCTCATTAATCAAACCCATTGCCATTGCTTTTTTTGGCGATACTGGGTTGCCAGCCATCAAAAATCCCATAACGTCTTGAGTAACTCCAGCTAACCTGGGCACTCTTTGTGTGCCACCTGCACCTGGAATCAATCCTATTTTTGCCTCTGGTTGGCCAATTTGTATTCTATCATTATCAGTTGCTACTCGATAATGACATGCTAGACATATTTCTAATCCACCGCCTAAAGC
>CACCCN010000009.1 GCA_902544525.1 uncultured Pelagibacteraceae bacterium
CTCGCTTCAAAAGAGACAACTAAACCAACTGTGAAAAAAAAGTCAGTGAAGAAAAAAACCTCTACCAAAACAAAGGAAGAAAAATAAATGGCACATAAAAAAGCAGGGGGTTCGTCAAGAAATGGAAGAGATTCAGCGGGGCGTAGACTTGGCATAAAGAAATTTGGTGGTCAGTCAGTTATACCTGGTAATATAATAGCTAGACAACGAGGTACAAAGTGGCATCCTGGTGATAATGTCGGTTTAGGAAAAGATCATACTATCTTCTCCCTAATTGATGGAGTTGTGAAATTCGGAAAAAAGAAAAACGGCAAGATATATATATCAGTCGCCCCGAATTCAGTTAATTAAGACCTACTCTTAATTTTAAACTAAAATAACAATTTATTTAATCAAATTAAAATCTTTTAAAAATGAAGTTCATCGATGAAGCTAAAGTTTTTATCAAGAGTGGTGATGGTGGTGACGGCTGTTTAAGCTTTCGACGAGAAAAATATATTGAGTTTGGTGGTCCTGATGGTGGCAATGGTGGGCGTGGTGGAAACATATATGTCCAGGGTGTCAAAGGCTTAAACACATTAGTTGACTTTAGGTTTCAAAAGCACTTTAGGGCTAAAAAGGGAGTGCATGGTGCTGGTAGAAAGCGTAATGGTGCAGCAGGTAAAGATATTGTTCTTAAACTTCCTCTAGGGACTCAGATTTACGAAGATGATGAACTAATCGAAGATATAGTCAGTATAAAAAAAATATTGTTATTTGAAGGTGGCAAAGGTGGATTAGGTAACACCAATTTTAAGTCTTCAACAAATAGAGCTCCAAGAAAAATTACCCTTGGTGAAAAAGGTTACGAAGCAGATGTTGTATTTAAACTGAAACTTATTGCTGACACTGGCTTAATAGGATTGCCTAATGCTGGCAAATCTAGTTTCATGAAAAAGCTTACAGCTGCTAAAACTAAAGTTGGAGATTACCCATTTACAACTATAGTGCCAAAACTCGGGGTTATGAGAAAGGGAGATAGTGAAAAAATAATAGCAGATATACCAGGTTTAATTGAAGGAGCTCATACTGGAACGGGTCTTGGTTTTCAATTTTTAAGACATATAGAAAGATGTACTTCAATTATACATATTTTAGATGTTGCTGAGAAAAATGTTGTAAGCAATTATAAAACTATAAGAAATGAACTAAAAAGCTATAATGTCGATCTAAAGAATAAGCCTGAAATTGTCGTATTAAATAAATCAGATTTACTAGAAAATGAAGATATTAAAAAAGTAAAAAAATCACTTATGAAAATAACAAAAAATAAAATTTATATAATATCAACTATCACTAATGACGGTATTGATGAATTAAAAGAAGTGATTTTAAGAATGGGTTTATAAGATGAAGATTGAAGATACCAAAAGAATAATTATTAAAATAGGCTCATCTTTATTATTTAATAGTGAAACAAAAAAACATAATAAAGAATGGCTTATTTCACTTGCTGAGGATGTCAACTTTTTAAAAAATCAGAATAAAGACGTAATAATAGTATCATCAGGTGCAATAGCTTTTGGTGCAAAAGATTTAAATTTAGAAATGTCAGAGTTACGACTTGATATTCATCAGGCTCTTGCTGCAATTGGTCAAATTAATCTAATGTCAGCTTTTAAAAATGCATTTGAAAAATATGAATCAAAAGTATCTCAGGTTTTATTAACTCTAGATGATACTGAAAAAAGAAGACGTTCTATCAATGCTAGAAGAACAATAGATAATTTGTTAAAATTAGGTATTGTACCTATAGTTAATGAAAATGATACAATTGCTACTAATGAAATTAAATATGGGGACAATGACCGTCTCGCAGCTAGGGTTGCACAAATAACAGGAGCTGATTGTTTAATACTTTTGTCTAATATCAATGGTCTCTACTCCTCAGACCCAAGAAATAATCAAGAATTGAAATTAATAGACAGCGTAGAATCAATTGATGACGATATTGAAAGTATGGTTGGTAAATCAATAACAGAAACTGGTAAAGGAGGCATGAAGACAAAAATTATGGCAGCCAAAACAGCGTTATCAGCTGGATGCCACATGGCAATTACTAATGGAACTATTGATAACCCTATACAAGCTTTATTCAATGGCAGACCATGTACTTGGTTTACTCCTAATAAAACTCCTCTTGCAGCGCGCAAGCAATGGATTGTTGGAACAATGCAAGCCGTTGGTTTTGTTAAAATTGATAATGGTGCTTACAAGGCTTTGCAAAATGGCAGTAGTCTCCTACCAGCAGGTATATTAGAGGTTTCAGGTGAGTTTGAAAGAGGTGATGCAATAGAAATACTATCATCAGATAAAACTAAAATTGGAATCGGGCTTGCCAGCTACTCATCAGAGGATGGAAAAAAAATAATGGGACATAAAAGTAATGAAATTGGTAATATTCTAAGTTACTCTTACAGAGAAGAAATGATCCACAAAGATGATTTGGTACTGTTATGATTATTAAAGATTATATGGATACAGTTGGCTTAAGAAGTACAGAGGCAAGTCATGAACTTCAGTCTCTTTCTACAGATGACAAGAATAAGCTTTTATTAAGTATTGCTGACAGTATCAGATCTAAAAATAATGAGATCATTAAAGCGAATAATGAAGATATTGTTTTAGCTAAGAAAAGTGGTTTGTCAGAGGCTATGATTAATAGACTAATGCTTGACGAGATAAGAATAGAAAATATTGCTAAATCTGTGGAGGAAATTGTTCGATTGCCAGATCCTACTGGCCAAACTTTATTTGAAACCAAAAGACCCAATGGACTTGAGATAAATAGAGTCTCTGTCCCTTTGGGCGTAATAGGTATTATCTATGAAAGTAGGCCAAATGTAACTGTAGATGCAAGTGCTCTTTGTATCAAAGCTGGAAACGTTGTTATCTTAAGAGGAGGGAAAGAGTCTTTCAATTCTAATATCAAATTGACTGAAGTAATACAATCTGCTTTTACTTCTCATAACTTAAATAAAAATATTGTTCAGTTCATTGAAACAACTGATAGAGCTGCAGTAGATTATATGCTCTCAGAAATGTCAGAAACAATTGATGTTATAGTTCCAAGAGGCGGTAAGGGTCTCGTAAAGAAAGTTCAAGATATGGCAAGAATACCTGTCATAGGCCATCTAGATGGAATATGCCATGTGTATGTTAATAAATCAGCAGATTTAAATATAGCAATCAAAGTTATACATAATGCCAAATTAAGAAGGACTGAAATATGTGGTGCTGCTGAAACTCTTCTAATTGATAAAGAGTTTGCTGATAAAAATTTAAAAGAAATTGTGACTAACTTGTATGAAAGTGGATGTGAAATTAGAGGTGATGATTTAAGTAGAAAGCTAGATGACCGAATTACTATTGCCTCTGAAAGTGATTGGGAGACAGAATATTTAGATGCAATTATATCTTTAAAATTAGTTAAAGATATTGACGAAGCAATTAAGCATATTGCTAAATACGGCTCAGGACATACAGAGAGCATTATTACTGAAAATTCTGATATTGCAGAAAAATTTCTCAATAAAGTAGATAGTGCGATTGTAATGCATAACACATCAACTCAGTTTGCCGATGGAGGTGAGTTCGGTTTGGGAGCAGAAATTGGGATCGCAACTGGAAGACTGCATGCAAGAGGTCCCGTAGGACTTGAGGGGCTTACAACTTACAAATATATTGTAAAAGGATCAGGTCAAGTAAGACCGTGAACAAATAATGAAAATTGGAATTCTTGGAGGCTCATTCAACCCTGCTCATGAAGGTCACTTAAAAATTAGTTTAACTGCTATTGAATTGCTAAATCTTGATAAAGTATATTGGTTAATTACAAAAAAAAATCCACTGAAAACTGAAAGTGAGTATTTACCATTTGAAATTAGATGTAAAGAAGCTGAGAAGATGATTGGCACTAATAATATTGAACTGAACTATACAGAACAAAAGACTGGATCATCTTATGTAATAGATAATTTGCGATACTTAAAAACAAATAACACAGATACTTTTATATTTTTGATGGGTGCAGACTCTTTTATTAGTTTAAATAAATGGAAAAATTATGAAAGTATATTAGATGAATTCCCAATTGTAGTTTTTAATCGTGAGAATTCTGAAGAAGAGGTTACTAATGGCTTCATTGGGAATAAATATTCAAAATTTAGATTGAATTTAAGTTCTATAGAACTATTGGATAAAAAAACTCCAAGCTGGATATTCGTTCAAAATTTTGATGAAAGTATATCATCAACAAAAATTCGATAAGAAAGAATAAATTGGACCATCTAAAAAACATAATTTCAGACTTAGAATCAAATAAGGCTGAAAATATTATTTCGATGGATGTTTCAAAAAAAACATCTATAGCAAATTTTATGGTTTTTGCTACAGGTACGTCAAATCGACATGTTAACGCACTCTCTCAATCTATTTATAGAAATTTAAAAAAATCTGGATTTAAAGGTGCTAGTATAGAGGGTGATAATAGTACAGGATGGATAGTTTTAGATTGTGGGGATATTGTTGTACACATTTTTAAGAAAGAAATAAGAGAGTTTTATAATCTTGAAAAAATGTGGTCAATAAACTTGGAGTCCTATACTGAATGAAAGTACAAGTTTTATATTTAGACAAATTAAAATTTGATGCTGAAAAAAAACTAGCTGATAAGTATTTAGAAAGAATAAAATTTGCAGGTAATAAATTAATTAATCCTATAATTCTTAAACACGCAAACACTAGCGAGATAGATCAGGAATTAATCACATCTAGCTTTAATATACTTCTTGATGAAAGGGGGCAAAGTTTAACAACACTTGAATTTGCTGAATTACTGATTGAAAGTACGCATAAAAAAATTAATTTCTTTATAGGTGATACGAATGGATTTAGTGACATAATGAAAAAAAAAGCAGATTTATTGCTTTCAATTAGCCCAATGACTCTTACTCATTCATTTGCTACAATAATTTTATTAGAACAAATATATAGGGCTATAACTATAAAAATTAATCATCCCTATCATAAGAACTAACCTATGAAAAAATTATCCATATATTCATTTTTAATAGTTCTCTTATTATCATTTTCACTTAGTGCAAGTAATGAAAACCTCTATAAAAAACTAAACACTTTTGGAGATGTATTTGAAACTATAAGATCAAATTATGTTAGCGAAGTAGATGAGGAAGATGTAATAGAAGCGGCTATCAATGGCATGCTTCAATCACTAGATCCACATTCAGGCTACATGAATCTAGAAAATTATAAAGAGATGCAAGAACAAACCGATGGTAAATTTGGTGGACTTGGTATCGAAGTGACGTCTGAAAGTGGATACGTCAAAATAATTTCTCCAATAGATGGTACTCCGGGTGCAAAAGCTGGAGTGCAACCAGGTGATTACATTACTCATATAGACGACGAGAGTATATTTGGACTAAGTCTCACAGAGTCGGTAGATATGCTTAGAGGTTTGGTGGGTACTAAAGTAAAACTTGGAATAGCAAGAGAAGGTGAGGATGAACCATTAGAAATAACAATTACTCGGGCTATTATAACTGTTGAAGCAGTGAAGTTTCGAAGAGAAGGTAATGTAGGATATATAAAATTAATATCTTTTAGTGAACAAGCTGAAAAAGGAATTAAAAAAGCTATAAAAAATTTAAAAAGTGAAATTGGTTCTGATAAATTAATTGGGTATATTCTTGATCTTAGAAATAATCCTGGAGGGCTTCTTGGACAATCAATTGCGGTCACGGATAGCTTTCTAAACTCAGGAGAAATAGTTTCAACCAAAGGTAGAGATAAATCTGATATTGGCTCTTTCAAAGCGTCAAATGGTGATCTTACAAATAATAAACCAATTATTGTACTTATAAATCGTGGTTCAGCTTCTGCATCTGAAATTGTAGCAGGCGCTCTTCAAGACCATAAGCGTGCAATAATTATAGGCGAACAATCTTATGGCAAAGGATCAGTCCAAACTGTTTTTCCATTAAATGACAAAAGTGCAATAAGACTAACTACAGCTCTTTACTATACTCCCTCAGGGGACTCCATCCATAAAGTGGGAATTACACCTGATATAGAAATTTTAAATGATAGAAATTCAGAAAATAAAATCGATAACCAATTAAATCATGCTTTAGATCTGTTAACTAAAGAAAAAATATAAACAAATAATGCAGTTAGAAGGCTACAGAAATGGTGTTGGCATGGTTATTTTAAATCAAAATAAGAAAATATTTATAGGTCAACGTTTTGATAAAGATGAATCTGCTTGGCAAATGCCACAGGGAGGAATTGACAAAAATGAAAATCCACATGATGCGTGTATAAGGGAGTTGACTGAAGAAACTGGTATATATAAAAACTTTAAAATAATCTATAAGACAAAAAATTGGTATTCGTATGATTTACCAAAAAATCTTCAAAAAAAATTATGGAGAGGTAAATACAAGGGTCAGATTCAACAATGGTTTCTAATTGACTTTTTTGGTGAGGATAATGAAATAAATATCAAGACCAAGCACCCTGAATTTAAAAAATGGAAATGGGCATCTAAAGATGAGTTGATGAGTTTAATAGTACCATTTAAAAAAAATCTATACGAAAAAACTTTTATTGAATTTTCAAACTTTTTATAAGCTTAAAGCTTTTAAACTATCAATCTTACTTTGAACCTTAATATTATTGTCTGCTGAAGACAGTATACTCTCTAAATCAGCTATTTTTTTATTAACAAAGTCATCGCTGAGATCTTGCTTCTCAATAAGCTCAACAGCAATAACTAATAAATTGTTTTCACTAAATTGAACAAATCCTTCCGAGATATAAACCTCTTTATTTTCTCCGTTATCCAGTTTGATAGAAATAAACCCAGGTCTGATAGAGGATATGAAACTGACATGATTAGCTAAAAAGCCAATATCACCTTCTGTTGCAGGAACTGTAACAAGTGATGCATTGGCCTCTAAAAACACATTTGAAGGCGTAACAAGTTTTATTCTAAAAATCTCAGACATATTTTAATTAGGCTGCTGCATCCTCCGCCATCTTTTCAGCCTTTTTAACAGCCTCTTCAATAGTACCTACCATATAAAAAGCTGCTTCAGGCAAGTGGTCATATTCACCCTTACAAATTGCATCAAATCCATTGATTGTATCTTCAAGTTCTACATATTTTCCTGGGGTGCCAGTAAAAACTTCAGCAACAAAAAATGGCTGAGACATAAACCTTTGAATTTTTCTTGCGCGTGCAACAGTTAATTTATCATCCTCAGATAGCTCATCCATTCCTAAAATAGCTATGATATCTTGAAGGGATTTATAAGTTTGTAATACTGATTGTACATTTCTTGCAACATTATAATGTTTTTCGCCTAATATCCTCGCATCAAGTATTCTTGATGTTGAATCTAAAGGGTCAACTGCAGGATAAATACCAAGTTCAGCAATCTGTCTAGATAATACTGTAGTTGCATCTAAGTGAGCAAATGAAGTTGCAGGTGCGGGGTCAGTTAAGTCATCGGCAGGAACATAAATTGCTTGCACTGATGTAATAGATCCTTTGTCTGTAGACGTAATTCTTTCTTGTAGACCACCCATATCAGTAGCAAGAGTTGGTTGGTACCCAACTGCGGATGGTATTCTACCTAAAAGTGCAGAAACTTCTGAACCGGCTTGGGTAAATCTAAATATATTATCTACAAAAAATAAAACATCTTTACCCTCTTGATCTCTAAAATATTCCGCTTGTGTTAAACCAGTTAATGCAACTCGCGCTCTTGCACCTGGAGGTTCATTCATCTGACCGTAAACCAAGGCACATTTTGATTTATCTCCCTCTAAATCAATAACGCCTGATTCAATCATTTCGTGATATAGATCATTGCCTTCCCTAGTTCTTTCTCCGACACCGGCGAAAACAGAATATCCACCATGAGCTTTTGCAATATTATTTATGAGTTCCATGATAATCACTGTTTTGCCTACACCAGCTCCACCAAATAAACCAATCTTACCGCCCCGAGAATACGGTGCCAATAAATCCACAACTTTGATACCAGTAACAAGTATTTCAGTTTCAGTGGCTTGATTTACAAAATCAGGTGCATCCCTATGAATACCCCAAGACTCTGCAGATTTGATATCTCCTCTTTCATCAACTGGGTTGCCAGTTACATTCATAATTCTTCCTAAAGTTTCAGGGCCAACTGGTACTTGAATTTGTTTACCTGTATCGACTACTTCGTCTCCTCTAGACATTCCATCAGTTGAGTCCATAGCAATAGTTCTCACACTTGACTCCCCAAGGTGTTGGGCAACTTCAAGAATTACCGTCTTATCACCTACTTGAACGCTTAATGCATTTAATATCGCCGGAAGGTTTTCTTCGAAAGTAACATCGACAACTGCGCCGATAACTTGTGAAATAGATCCTTTTAAATTACTCGTCATATTTTCTCCTTTTTTTAAACTGCTTCTGCTCCAGAAATTATTTCAATTAATTCTTTTGTGATTACTGCTTGTCTAGAGCGATTATAAAATAATGTTAAGCTATCAATCATGTCAGAAGCGTTTCTTGACGCATTATCCATAGCGCTCATTCTTGCTCCCTGCTCGCTTGCTGAACTTTCTAATAGGGCTTTAAAAATTTGTATTGCAAAATTAAGAGGTAAAAGTTCTTCTAATATTTCTTTTTCATTTGGTTCGAACTCAAAGAAACTATTGTCCTTAGATTGGTCTTCATTAGTTTCATCTTGAGATTTTTCAGCTGGAATAACTTGTTGTTCAGTTGGTATCTGCGATATTACTGACTTAAATTTGTTATAAAAAATAAGACATCTATCAAATTCTGCATCAAAGTACATTTTTATAATTTTATCAGAAATATTTTTTGCATCCTCATATTGGATTGATTTTACTGATGATAAATCAATCATTTCAACAATTAAGTCGCCGTATTGTCTCTTAATGATATCATACCCTTTTTTACCAACACATAACACTTTGACTGTCTTATTTTGATTCTGTAATTCAATTATTTTTTCTCTAAGCGTCTTAGAAACCTGAGAATTAAAACCTCCACAAAGACCTCTCTCAGAGGTGAACAAAACTAATAGAATAGTTTTATCTTCATCGTTTCCTGTTAAAAGGTTTCTAGAGCTATCAGTTTGAATATACCCCCTTGAAATGGAGTCCATTAGGTTCTCCATATTATCGGCATAAGGACGAGACTGTTCGGCAGCTTCTTGTGCCTTTCTAAGCTTTGCAGCGGCTACCATCTTCATTGCTTTTGTTATTTTTTGCGTTGATTTAACACTAGCAATTCTTTTTTTTAGATCGTCTAAACTAGGCATATTTATAAGTGATTAAGCTTTCTTAAATTCCTCAATAGAAGCTGTTATAATTTTTTCAGCATCGTCATCTAAAACACCTGATGAGTTTATTTTTTCAATTAAGTCTGAGTTTGATGTAGATATTTTTGCAAAGAAATTTCTTTCAAAGTCTTTGATCTGATTAAGTTCTAAATCATCTAGATATCCCTTAACACCGGCAAATACAGAAATGACTTGTTCTGCTACTGTCATTGGTGAGTACTGATCTTGTTTAAGAAGCTCGGTAAGTTTTGAGCCACGATTCAAAAGATTTTGAGTTGAAACATCTAGATCTGAACCAAATTGAGCAAATGCAGCCATCTCTCTGTACTGCGCTAATTCTAATTTAATTGAGCCAGAAACTTTTTTCATAGCCTTAGTTTGAGCAGCAGATCCTACTCTAGAAACTGAAAGACCGACATTAACGGCAGGTCTTATTCCTTGGTTAAATAGTTCTGTTTCTAAAAAAATTTGGCCATCAGTAATACTAATAACATTCGTAGGTATAAATGCACTAACATCATTAGCTTGAGTTTCAATAATTGGTAGAGCAGTAAGTGAACCACCTCCATTATCATCACTAAGTTTTGCAGCCCTTTCTAGCAATCTACTATGCAAGTAAAATACATCACCAGGAAATGCCTCACGACCTGGAGGCCTTCTAAGCAACAATGACATCTGACGATATGCTACCGCTTGTTTTGACAAGTCGTCGTAAATGATAAGAGCATGCATTCCATTATCTCTAAAATATTCTGCCATAGAACACCCAGCATAAGGTGCCAAAAACTGTAAAGGTGCAGACTCTGATGCTGTAGCAGCAATTACTGTTGTGTATGACATTGCTCCTGCATCTTCTAGAGTTTTAACAATTTGAGCTACAGTTGATCTTTTTTGACCTATAGCGACATAAAAACAATAGAGTTTTTTTGATTCATCAGAAGACTCATTAATCGATTTCTGATTAATAATTGCATCAATAGCCACTGCTGTTTTACCGGTCTGTCTGTCACCAATAATAAGCTCACGTTGTCCACGTCCAACAGGGATTAAACTATCTATTGCTTTAAGTCCTGTTTGCATAGGCTCAGATACTGATTGTCTAGGTATGATTCCAGGCGCCTTCACTTCAATTCGAGATCTATTTTCTGAATTAATTGCGCCCTTACCATCGATTGGATTTCCAAGCGCGTCAACAACTCTTCCAAGCAATTCTTTTCCCACTGGCACATCCACAATTGAATTTGTTCTTTTAACTGTATCACCTTCTTTAATGCCTGAATCACTTCCAAATAAAACAACACCTACATTGTCATTTTCTAGATTTAAGGCCATACCCTTAGTGCCATTATTAAATTCGACCATTTCACCGGCTTGAACATTGTCTAGTCCATAAATCCTAGCGATACCATCACCAACTGATAGTACTTGACCTACTTCAAGTATTTCAGAATCGGATCCAAAGTTTTTAATTTCCTCTTTTAAAATTTTTGATATTTCTGATGGTTGAATATCCATTATGCTACCTCTTTCATTTTAGCTTTTAGTGAGTTTAATTTGCTTTTGATTGTACTATCAATCATCTGACTTCCAATTTGAATTTTTAGTCCTGCTATTAATGTTTCATCAACATGTGTATGCAATATAAAATCTGAATTAAATTTTTCTTTTAGTTTTTGTTTGATTTGATCTTCTTGGGTATCTGATAGTTTTTTTGCCGCAGAAACTTTTGCGTTTTTAATTCCATGCATATCAGCCACTAGATCCTTGAAACTTGAAATTATTTCACGAATATTGCTAATACGACCTTTTTTTGTGACAACACCAATAAAGTCTTTAGTTAATTTTGAAAATTCAAGTTTATCTGATGCAACATTTAAAACGCTCAGTTTATTTATATTTTTTACTGAGGGGTTTTCAATAAAACTGGCTATATCGCTATCCGAAAGTAAAAATTTTATAATTTTCTCTAAATCACTCGAAATACTATCTAAAACCTTTGCTTCTTTTGCTAGTTGAAAAAGAGCATTTGCATATCTTGCTGCAGAGGCTGAATGACTAATATTTGACATTGTTGGCTGTTTTTAAGATTAATTTAAAGTCATTGCGTATCATTAAGTCTAGTATTTTTCAAGCACTTGAGTGTCGCATATGTCCTTTTTATGTGAAGTTTTGTGGGTCAATATCAATGGTTATATTAACGCCTGAAGTCTGAGGAACTTTTGATAGCCAATGTTGAATAATTTTTTGGATTTTTCTGCCTTTTTTTTCGTGTATTAGGAACCTTTGACGATGCCTGCCTTTTAGTCTTGATAGTGGAGCGGGTGCAGGTCCATATATATCTACATTATCGATATTGGGAGAAGATCTTGATAGGTTTAAACAGCTTTCATGAACTTCATTAAGATTTCTTCCCGAAACAATAATTGCAGCCATCTTAGCGACTGGTGGGAGGTTAGCTTTTTTTCTAATATTTAATTCTTTAACATAAAAATTGTCTCGATCCATTTTTTGAAGATCCTGTATAGTTTCATTTTCTGGAAAATAACTCTGCAGGTAAACATCTCCCGGTATATCTCCTCTTCCAGACCTACCTGCAACTTGATAAAGCATTTGATATGTTTTTTCTGCAGCACGAAGATCCCCACCTTTTAGTGTCATATCTGCATCAATAACGCCAACAAGTGTGAGATGTGGAAAATGATAACCTTTTGTAATTAATTGAGTTCCAATAATGATGTCAAATTCATTATTATAAATTTGTTCGACTTTCTTACTTAAATCTTCATTTGATTGAATATGATCACTTGAAAAAAGACAAATTTTTGCTGAAGGCAATTCTCTAGAAATCTCATTGTAAATTTTTTCAATGCCCGCACCATAATCGATAAATGAGTCATCTGTATTCCCACAACTTGGGCATTTCATTTTAAATGAGTTTAATTTGTATCCACAATGATGACATAATAACTTATTATCCTTTAGATGCTCCACTAAATAGCTTGAACAATTTTTACACGTAAATTTATGACCACAACTTTTACATATTATCATTGGAGCAAAGCCTCTCTTATTAATAAATAAAAGTGACTGCTCTTTCTTTGCTAGTTTCAGTTCCATAGTTTTTTTTAAATCTTCCGAAACCCAATTATTTTTTTTGAGCTTAACATTTTTCATATTTATTATTTTTATTTTTGGTTCAGGTGTATGTGAAAACTTATTTTCAAGCTTTATGTGAGTGTATTTTTTTTGATTGATATTGTAGAGAGTTTCTAATGATGGAGTTGCACTTACTAGAATTATTAGAAATTTTTCAATTGATGCTCTTACTACTGCCATGTCTCTAGCATTATAAATTCCTTTTTCCTCTTGCTTGTATGATGAGTCATGCTCTTCATCTACAATTAAAAGCCCAAGATTTTTAAAAGGTAAAAATAAAGCTGAACGCGCTCCAATAAGAATCTGACTTTTTCCAGAAATAACTCGCTTTATAATTTTTCTTTTTTTAGTAGGAGTAATCTTGCTGTGCCAAATATCAGGTGCACATCCAAATCTTTCCTCAACTCTTTTTATAAATTCGTTAGTGAGTGATACTTCAGGAAATAATATTAATGACTGCTTTTTGCTTGAGATATTTTTTGCGATTAAATCAAAGTACACCTCTGTTTTCCCTGATCCAGGCATTCCATCTAGTAAAATAGTTGAATAATCGTTTTGTAAAAAAATTCTTTCAATCTTCGCTCTTGCTTTAGATTGAGTTTCATTGAGTTTTAAATACTTTGGTGATAATAAATCTTGAGAATTTTTTGAGTCATCATCTTTTATAAAATAGCCCTCACTTTTAGGCAAAATCATTCTTAACACAAGTCCTCTTGGTATTAAATTATATGATGAAACCCATTCTAAAAATTTAATATTTTTTTTACTTAAAAAATAATTTGAAATTTTTTGAATTGACTTGATTTTTTTGTTTTTTATTGGCGTTTGATTAGAAATACTTATAACCACACCTAGATAATTTTTATTTCTAAATGAAACTTCAGCTATGGAACCAATTTTTATTGGTTGATCTTCATTAAAACAATAAGTAAATTCCTGGTCCAGCGGATAGGCTAATAAAACATTAGCATAAATTGTTTTTTGTACTGTTGAATTCATATGTATTATTTATTTTTCATGTTATAATCATATAAATAAATTATAAATCAAAACAATATGGACTTTTTTTTAGATACGGCTGAGGTTGAGGTTATAAAAGACTTAAATGAAACAGGCCTTATCGATGGTATCACTACCAACCCATCTTTGGTCGCAAAATCAGGTCAAAATTTTTTTACTGTTTTAGAGAATATCTCAAAAATTATTGATGGCCCCATTAGCGCAGAAGTCACTGCTACTGACACTGCAGGGATGATTGAGGAAGGTTTAAAGTTATCAAAAATATCTAAAAACATAGTTGTTAAGTTGCCTTTAACAATTGATGGCCTAAAAGCCTGTGTAGCTTTATCAAAGAAAAAAGTTGCGACTAATGTAACTCTTTGTTTTTCTGCAAGCCAAGCGCTTATTGCGGCAAAATCAGGGGCAACATACATATCACCTTTTATTGGAAGATTGGATGATATTGGAGAGAATGGTTTAGACTTTATTCAAGATATAAAATCTATTTATGACAATTATAAAAGTTTAAACACAAAAATATTAGTTGCTTCTGTAAGAACCTTAGAGCATGTAGCCAAGTCAGCAATTATAGGTGCAGATACTATTACGCTTCCCCCTAAAGTATTTATGGAAATGTATGAACATGAATTAACTAAAAAAGGGTTAGATGCATTTCTTAAGGATTGGGCTGAAACTAAACAATCAATTTTATAATTACTGATTTCGTGAATGAATTTATTTTAGAAAAAGAATATAATGATTGGAGTATTAACTTAAAAAATATCAAAGGGTTAAGCGACAATACAGTTATTTCTTACCAGCGCGACATAAAAAAATTTATTTTATTTTTACAAAACTATCTAGGTGACGATCCTTCGATTAATGATTTAAAGAAGTTAACAAATAATAATTTCAGAAGCTATTTGGCTAATCAAAAAAATCAGGGTAACTCAAATATTTCTATCGCAAGACAAATCTCATCTCTTAAATCTTTTTTTAACTATTTAATAAGAATAAAAAAATTAAAAAATTCTCATATACTTAATTTCAAAGGCCCTAAAACTAAAAAAAGTCTACCTCGTCCGATCATTGCCGATTTAGCTATAAAGGTAATTAAGGAAGCAAAAAATATAGATGATGCAAAATGGATTGGGTATCGTAACCAAGCTATTTTGATCTTGTTATATGGCTGTGGGTTACGAATTTCAGAAGCTTTAAATTTGAATTATTCAGACATCACAAATAATGATTATTTATTAATTAAAGGCAAGGGTAATAAGGAGAGAATAGTGCCTATAATGAATTATATCAGAGAAAGTATAGATAGTTATATAGATGCATGTCCCCATGAGTTTGCCGGTGAAGACCCTTTATTTATCGGCAAAAGAAGAAAAAGACTTAGTCCAAGGATAATTCAATATGCTCTTGAAAAGATAAGAGTATCTTTGTCATTACCTGAGACAGCAACTCCCCATGCTTTACGTCATTCGTTTGCAACGCACTTATTAGAAAATGGTGGAGATTTAAGAACTATTCAAGAGCTACTTGGCCATAGTAGTCTCTCAACTACTCAAAAATATACGAAAATTGAAAACTCACAGCTGCTAAATGTGTATACAAAATCACATCCATTAGCTAAAAATAAATAGATGAATAGTCCAATAAAAAAATGGCATGAAGTTGTTGCTACGCAAGATCATGAGTTGTTAAAATCAATATTATCTGAGAATGTAGTTTTTTATTCACCCGTAGTATTCACGCCACAAAAAGGAAGAGATATAACTTACCTTTACTTAATGGCAGCTGCGCAGGTTTTTAATAATAAGTCATTTAATTACACAAAAGAAATAGTTAATAAAAATCATGCAACACTCGAGTTTGAATTAATTATTGATGGTATAGAAATTAATGGAATTGATTTAATTACTTGGAATGAAGATGGACTAATTATTGAATTCAAGGTTTTTATCAGACCACTTCAGGGAGTCAACGTAATACATCGCATGATGCAAAATATGTTGAAAAGTTTTTCTAAGAATTAATCTATGTTCTTCTTTTTTTAATATTTTTTTTTGAAAACTTTTTTTTCTTAAATGGTTTTTTAAATCCCTCATCACGATTATCGTCCTTACGAAACTTTTTTTTCTTAAATGGTTTTTTAAATCCCTCATCACGATTATCGTCCTTACGAAACTTTTTTTTCTTAAATGGTTTTTTAAATCCCTCATCACGATTATCGTCCTTACGAAACTTTTTTTTCTTAAATGGTTTTTTAAATCCCTCATCACGATTATCGTCCTTACGAAACTTTTTTTTCTTAAATGGTTTTTTAAATCCCTCATCACGATTATCGTCCTTACGAAACTTTTTTTTCTTAAATGGTTTTTTAAATCCCTCATCACGATTATCGTCCTTACGAAACTTTTTTTTCTTAAATGGTTTTTTAAATCCTTCATTATTAATTTTAGAACGAGTGAGTTTTTTTCTACTTTTTGTTGCATTTCCTAAGCTTTTCTTACCTTTTTTCCCAACTTTACCTTTTAGTTTTGGATCAAGCATAATTTGAATTTCATTCCATTTTGATAAATCTCTTGGAGAAATAAAACTAATTGCTGATCCGACCGCACCAGCCCGACCTGTTCTGCCCATCCGGTGTATAAAATCTTCTGCTAACTGTGGTAAATCAAAATTGATTACATTCTCTATATGAGGAACATCTAACCCACGTGCGGCAATATCTGTTGCGACTAAAATTCTAAATTTTTGATTACGAAAATCTTTCATAACCTTATCACGTTTATTTTGTCTTAAATTTCCATTCAATGACTGAGACTTAAATCCATCTTTTGTGAGATTCTTTGCCATTTTATCTGTGGCATGTTTTGTTTTTACAAAAATTAGGATTGACCCGTATCTATTATTTATTTCTTCAATTAATTTGGAGTATTTTACTTCTTGCTTAATTTCTAAAACCTCATGATCAATATTTGTTGCAACAGTATTGGTTGCACCGATAGAAACTCTCTCAGGATTGATTAGATATTTTAAAGATAACTTTTCAATTTCTTTCGGAATCGTTGCTGAAAACAATAATGTTTGTCTATCCTTAGGTACAAATTTTAGAATTCTATCAATTTGAACACCAAAGCCCATATCAAGCATTCGATCCGTTTCATCTAAAACTAGGAATTTTGCCTCACTTAGTTTCAATGATTTTCGATCTAAGTGGTCATTAATTCTTCCAGGTGTTCCAACTATTATTCTAGGTCTTTTTTTTAACTGCTTAAGTTGACGAGTCATTTGCTCACCTCCAATCAAACAGGCAGTATTAATGTGATTTAAATCTGAGAGTAAACTGGTTATTACATCCATCACTTGCTTAGCTAGCTCTCTTGTTGGAGTTAAAACCAATGCCATTGACTTATCTGCTTTTAACAATGATTCAATTAAGGGTATACTATATGCTGCAGTTTTTCCTGTTCCAGTTTGTGCAGAACCAAGAATATCTTTTCCCTGTATACCTATTGGAATCGATTGCGCTTGAATTGGCGTAGGCTTATCAAAATTGATTTTTTTTAAAGCTTTTTTAATACCTTCAGATAAGCTTAGGCTTTCAAAATTATTCATTTGATTTTATTGGGATTTTCTTAATATTTACTGTTCTAATAGTCTTAACCGTAACGGAAGACAAGAAGAATAAAAATATTACAAAATTTCTAGGTTTTTCAAGCTTGACAGAGTATTTTTGGACTTGATAATAGCGATAATGTTTATATATATGTATTCGCAATATAATTAATTTGTTTGAAAGTAATTAATATGTTTGATGGAACACTTGGAGCAATTGTCACTTCTAAAATACAGCTACTTGTTGTTCCTTTGTATTTATCATTTATTTTTTTTGAATCATTAATAATTAGAATTTTTAAAACTAAAGGCTCAGTAGATACAAAAGACAGTCTTTTTAATGTTTCAATTGGAATTATGAGTGTTCCAATTAACGCAGCTGCTGCTTTTATTACGCTTGGTGCATTATATTGGGCTAAACAATATCAAATCGCAGTAATTCCACTTACAGTAACTACCCTTGTTATTTGTTTCATATTAGACGATCTCAGATTTTATATACATCATAGGATTTGTCATAGATTTAGATGGATGTGGGGAATGCATAATACTCATCACTCATCTGAGAGATTTGGATTAGCTGTATCTTTGCGTCAAAGTTGGGCTAAACACTTTACTGGAACAATGATGTTAAAAATACCACTTGTATTAATTGGATTTGATCCAGTAATTGTAGTCTTTTGTGGAGTTTTAAATGCTACCTATCAATTCTTTTGTCATACCGAAACTATAAAAAAACTACCTTGGTGGTATGAGGCAGTATTTAATACCCCATCTCATCATAGAGTTCACCACGGCAAAAATCCAAAGTACTTGGATTCAAATTATGCTGGCACTTTGATCATTTGGGATAGATTGTTTGGAACTTTTGTTGAAGAGGATGAGAATGATTTACCAGACTACGGCCTAGTAACTCCTTTAATAACATACAATCCAATAAAAGTGGTTTTTATTGAATACTTTAACATTTTTAAGGATGTCTTTTCTAAAGGTATAACGCTTAAAGACAGAATTTTATATTTATTTGGTCCGCCAGGTTGGTCGCATGATGGCAGTAGGATGATGTCTACCGATATAAAGGCTGAATATTATAAGAAGCAAGCATTCATCCAAAAATAGTATGCTTCCAGCTCACTATGCATTAACTGAAATATTGATTGTCTTAGCTTGCTACTTTTCAATTAAAGGTCTGTGGTTTAATAAAAATTTCTACGCCAGTGTAGGTATATTTTTAATTGGTCTAACTGCCTTAATTGGAGCAATTAGATTCGGTCTGATAGATAATAATTTAATGATGAATTTAAATAGAGTTTTAGCAATTTTTTCTGGTATCCTTGCACTATCATTAATTAGTATTCAAATAATAAGTAATAATATTTCAAAAAAAATAGCCAACATTACATTGGCAGTTTCTGTATTAGCTTTTCTGTCTTTATTTATATGGACTCAGCCGATTATAAAATTGTCTTTACTATTTATATGGTCGATATTCTCGATTATTTTGACTTTTTCCTTACCTCAAAAATCATTTTTGATAAAATTATTCAAAGCTTTTTTTATGTCACTAATTTTAATTGCTTTCATAACTCTAAGTAAGCAACTAGGTATTTTTACTAAATCTTTGTCTCCTTCTCTTAGTTTTCACTTATACCATATACTTATTGCTACCTGGGTAATTTTAGTCGGTTACACAATTAGTCAAAACAATACTTTTAAATCTTAATTTTGCATTAAACTAAAAAACCCCGTATTGTAACGGGGCTTTTAATTTCGGCATTTGCCTAATACTGATTTAAAATCAATTTGAATTTTTTTTAAATTTAGATAGTTGTGGACACCACCCCAAGCTATGTTGGTGGATTCATCTTTTTAACCTCCACGTTATCATCAGAAAAATGATAGCAGATATTCGAAAGCGCAGAAATAAAAAAGGCTCTTTAAAAAAAGAGCCTTTTACACGATGATAACGTGAATTGCAGGTAAACTATTGATTTATATAATTATTGCAATCATTTTTTTATTAACAATTTAATAAGATATTAAAAAATAGAGAAAATCCTAATTTTTATACGATTTTTTATATATGGATTGCACGTTTTTCTACGTTTAATGCTGCTTCTTTAATTGATTCAGTAAGTGTTGGATGGGCATGACAAGTGCGAGCAATATCTTCAGATGAAGCCCCAAATTCCATAGCTAGCGCCAACTCAGCAATCATATTACCTACATCAGGCCCAATCATATGAACTCCAAGGACCTTATCAGAATTTGCATCAGATAAAATTTTAACAAATCCTAATGTTTCATGCATAACCTTTGCTTTTGCGTTTGCAGTAAAAGGAAATTTTCCAACCTTATATTTTACCCCCAGTGACTTTAGCTCTTCTTCTGTCTTTCCAACTGAAGCAACTTCAGGGGCTGTATAGACTACCGAGGGAATAGTATCAAAATTAACATGCCCCACTTGACCGACAATGATTTCTGCTAATGCCGTACCTTCTTCTGAGGCTTTGTGTGCCAGCATGGGACCTAGCTTACAATCGCCTATTGCAAAAATATTTTCTGCTGATGTTTGGAAGTTATCTTTTGTTATTATAAAACCTTTACTATCAATCTGTACTCCAGCTTCATCCAGGTTCAACCCAAATGTGTAAGGCTTTCTTCCAATTGAAATTAAGACTTTATCACAGCTTATCTCTGAAGTTTGCCCTTCTTTAGTTTCAATCGAAATATATAATTTATTATTCTTCTTAGTGATTTTTTTGAAAGCAGTAGAAAGTTTAAAATCAATTCCCTGTTTTATTAAAATTTTTTGGAATTGATTGGAGATTTCATGATCCATATTAGGAATAATTCTATCAGCATATTCAATTACGGTTACCTTTGATCCTAATCGTGACCATACCGAACCCATTTCTAAGCCTATATAACCTGCACCTACGACAACTAATTCATCGGGTACCTTGCTTAAGCTTAACGCCCCTGTTGAACTTAATATGTCTTTTTCGTCAATTACAACATTATCTGGAACTGCTACTTCTGATCCAGTTGCAATGACAATATTTTTTCCATTTATGATTTGATCACTATCATCTTTTAAAATTGTTACCTCATTTTTTCCGCTGATTTTTCCAAAGCCTTGGATATGGCTTACCTTATTTTTTTTAAATAAAAATTGAATGCCGTCGGTTAAGCCTTCAACAGATTTATCTTTGGAGGACATCATTTTAGACAAGTCTAACTTTACATTATCAATGTTAATTCCTATATCTGTATAGTTTTTAGTGTCATAATATATTTGTGAGGCGTGCAATAGAGATTTTGAGGGAATACAACCAATATTTAAGCATGTTCCACCTAATGTCTGACGCTTTTCAACACAACATACTTTTAAACCTAACTGTGCAGCTCTGATTGCACAGACATAGCCACCTGGTCCACTTCCAATAACAATGAGATCAAATTGTTCCATCTTTAAACACTCAATAAAATTCTTCTTGGGTCTTCTAAACTTTCCTTAACTCTCACTAAAAATGTAACAGCGGCTTTACCATCAATTAGTCTATGGTCATATGATAAAGCTAAATACATCATGGGCCTAATCTTTATCTCTCCGTCAATAGCAATTGGTCTTTCTTGAATCTTATGCATACCTAGCACTCCAGATTGTGGTGGGTTAATGATTGGCGTTGACATAAGTGATCCATAAACTCCTCCATTAGATATAGTGAATGTTCCATCCTGCATATCACTTATACTTAGTTTGCCATCTCGAGCTTTTTTACCAAGACTAGAAATTTCCTTTTCAATATCTGCTACTGTTAGTTCATCTGCATTCTTGACCACAGGAACCACTAGTCCTTGATCAGTTCCAACTGCAACTCCTATATTGTAGTAATTTTTATAAATGATATCATCATTTTCAATTTCTGCATTTACTTCTGGTATTTCTTTTAATGCAGTAATACATGCTTTTACAAAAAATGACATGAAGCCAAGTTTAACACCATGCTTCTTTTCAAAAAATTCTTTATACTCAGTTCTTACAGTAATAAGCTCAGACATATCAACTTCATTGAATGTTGTTAAAATTGCAGCAGTGTTTTGCGCATCTTTTAATCTCTTAGCAATAGTCTTTCGAAGGCGTGACATGCTAACACGTTCAATAAGTTGATTATTAGACTTAGTTTTTGGTTGTGTTACATTAGTAGTTTCTTGGGTTTTAAAACTTTCTGATTTATTTGCTAAAAAATTTAACGCGTCTTCTTTTGTTATTCTTCCATTCTTTCCAGAAGGCATAATTTGATCAGGATTAATATTATTTTCAGCTACTATTTTTCTTACCGCAGGAGAAAGTTCATTTGATGCTGCTTTAACTTCTTGAGCAACTTGCTTAACTGGCTCAGGGACGATAGTTTCAGCCTGCTCTTGAATTTCTTCTTTTATTTCAATAGGTTCAGGATCAGGCAAAATTTCAGATTTTGTATCAGTAGGTGCTTGTCCTTCAACTATTGATCCAAGAACAGCTCCAACTTCAACAGTATCTCCATCATTAACTTTAATATCAGAAAGTTGTCCAGTGGCAGGCGCTGGAACCTCTAAAGTGACTTTATCAGTTTCTAATTCCAATAATGGCTCATCAACTGTTACTGGATCACCAATTTTTTTGTACCACCTTGCTATTGTTGCTTCAGTGACAGACTCACCTAGTGATGGAACTTGTATATCTGTAGTCATAACTTATTATATGCCTTTATACGCTTAAAGCCGAGTCAATCAACATTTTTTGCTGTTTTTGGTGTTTACTCATTAAACCTGTTGCCGTAGATGCTGCAGGTGACCTGCCAACATATTTTACTTGGCTATTTTCGCACCCCGCTTTTGTTAAGCACCAATTAATGTATCTTTCCATTGTGTTCCATGGACCCATGTTTTTTGGTTCTTCTTGACACCATATAAATTCAGCTTTTTTAAATCTTGAAATAATAGGGGTTAAAGCCTTTGCTGGAAAAGGATATAGTTGTTCAAGTCTTATAATATAAATATCTACTTTTTTTGAACTATCTCTCTCAGATATAAGATCATAATAAACTTTACCCGAACACATGATTACTTTTTTGATTTCACTGTCAGCATTTAAAAATTGTTTCTTATGTTTTGTCTCTCCATCATCAAGTAAAACTCTATGAAAAGTATCATCAGTAAAATCTTCAACTTTTGATATACACTGCTTATGTCTTAATAATGATTTTGGAGTAAACATGATCAAAGGCTTTCTAAAATCTCTTAGCAATTGTCTTCTTAAAATATGAAAGTAGTTTGCTGGTGTTGTGCAGTTAGCAACTATCATATTCTCCTCAGCACAAAGCTGTAAATATCTCTCTATCCTTGCAGATGAGTGTTCAGGACCTTGTCCTTCATATCCATGCGGAAGCAAAAGAACTAGACCACTCATTCTTAACCATTTTGCTTCTCCAGGAGCAATAAATTGATCAATTTGAACTTGAGCACCATTAGCAAAGTCTCCAAACTGGGCTTCCCACAAAACCAGTGCTCCTGGGTAATCCAATGAATAACCATATTCATATCCAAGGATTGCGGCTTCTGATAAAAAGCTATCAATTCCCTCATATCTTGCTTGTTTGTCACTAATATTATTTAAAGGGATATATCTTTCCTCAGTTTCTTGGTCTACGATTGCTGAGTGTCTTTGGCTAAAAGTACCCCTAATGCTATCTTGTCCAACCAGTCTAACAGGATAACCTTCATTTAAAAGAGACCCAAAGGCAAGTGACTCAGCGGTAGCCCAATCAATTGACTCTCCTGCCTCAATAGCACTTTTTCTATTAGATATAATTCTTTTTAGTGTTTTATGAATTTTTAATTCCTCTGGATAAGAAGAAATTTTAGATCCAATTTCCTTAAAGTCTTTTTTTGAAATTGATGTCAAAATCTTACGCTTACTGCCTCTTGAAGATTTCATATTGGCCCAAAAACCATCTAACCAATCTGCTTTATTTGGCTTAAATGATTTTGCAGCATCAAATTCATTATCTAAATGTTTAACAAAATTTGATTTCATTTCTTGAACTTTATTATCATCAAAAAGTTTTTCACTGATAATTTTTTCTGCATAAGTATCTGCAACTGATTTGTGCGACTTAATCTTTTTATACATTAATGGTTGGGTAAAAGTAGGATCATCACCTTCATTATGTCCAAATCGTCTATAGCAAAAAACATCAATCACGACATCTTTATTGAATTTTTGTCTAAATTCAGTTGCTACTCTTGCAGCATATATAACTGCTTCACAATCATCTCCATTAACATGAAGAATTGGAGCATTAATAAACTTAGCTACATCAGATGGATATGGGGACGATCTTCCAAAACTTGGGCTTGTAGTAAATCCAATCTGATTATTGACTATAATATGTATGGTGCCACCTGTCTTGTGTCCCCTGAGGCCCGACAATGCAAAACATTCAGCAACTATGCCCTGTCCAGCAAATGCTGCATCACCATGAAGTAGAATAGGCATCACTGAATCAAATGACTCTTGTATCGATCTTCCTTCATCAGACCTCAAATGAGCTTGTTTAGCCCTTACTCTGCCTAAAACTACCGGATCAACCGCCTCTAGGTGAGACGGGTTGGCTGTTAGCGATATGTGAACTTTATTGTCATCGAATATTCGATCTGATGACGTTCCAAGGTGATATTTAACATCTCCAGACCCAGCAACATCTTCCGGCATTATTGACCCACCAGCAAATTCATGAAAAATCTCTTGATAAGCTTTTCCCATAACAGTTGCTAGAACTCCTAAGCGTCCTCTGTGTGGCATTCCAATAACTATTTCCGAAACTCCTAGTTGCCCACCTTTTTTAATAATCTGTTCCATGGCTGGAATAATTGTTTCCGCACCATCTAATCCAAATCTTTTAGTCCCCACGAATTTTTTATGTAGGTACTTTTCAAATCCTTCAGCTTCAATTAATTTTTTTAAAATAAACTCCTTACCTAAATCAGTGAAAGTAATTTCTTTGTCTTTACCTTCTATTCTTTGTTGTAGCCAGCTCTTTTCCTCTGGGTCACTGATGTGCATAAACTCTATACCAATAGTAGAGCAATAAGTTCGGTGTAATATTTCTAGAATTTCTTTTAAGGTTGCAAACTCTAATCCTAAAACGTTGTCTAAAAATATTTCTCGATTCATATCTTCTTCTCTAAAACCGTAAGTCTCTGGTCTTAGTTCTGCATGATCATATTTTTCTACTAGTTCTAATGGATCTAAATTGGCGTTTAGATGACCTCTAATTCGATAAGCCCGAATCATCATAATTGCACGTATAGAGTCTAAAGTAGCATTTCTTGAAGCTTCTTCAGGAATCTTAAATGTCTTTGATGACTTTAACGTATTTTCATATGATTGAATTTCTGAGGGCCAGTTTCCATCAATTGCTGACACTAAATCACCATTGTTAATTTTTATTTTATCGTATGCAGACCAGCTTGCATTTGAAACTTTGTCTGTGTTTGTATCACCAATACCAGAAAAAAAGGTTTGCCAGTCACCAGGAACACTAACTGGGTTTTCCAGATATTTTTCGTACATTTGCTCTATGAATGCACTATTTGTGCCATGCAAAAATGATGTTTTTTCAAAAATTTCGTTATCTGATAACTTCGACATTTATATAACTAATATATTTCATTTTGAGGTGAATGAAACCTATAGAAAGTAATTAATTTTTTAATACTTCCACTAAAGTTGAACCAAGTGCGGCTGGAGAATTGGATATGCTTACGCCTGCGCTTCGCATAGCTTCGATTTTATCTTGTGCTCCACCTTTACCGCCAGCCACTATTGCGCCAGCGTGTCCCATTCTTCGACCAGGAGGGGCAGATGTACCAGCTATAAACCCAACTGTAGGCTTTTTAGTCTTTTGGCTTTTCAAGAAATCTGCTGCTTCTTCTTCAGCTGAGCCTCCTATTTCACCAATCATAATAATCGACTCTGTCTCATCATCCTTCAGAAATAAATCTAAGCAATCAATAAAATTAGTTCCATTTATTGGATCGCCACCAATACCAACACATGTTGATTGTCCCATGCCCGCCATAGTCGTTTGAAATACGGCCTCGTATGTTAATGTACCTGATCTAGATACAATACCAACATTACCTTTCTTATGAATATGCGCAGGCATAATACCAATTTTACATTCATCAGGAGTAATTATTCCGGGACAATTGGGTCCCAATAGTCTAGATTTTGAATCTCTCAATTTATCTTTAACATTCATCATGTCCATAACTGGAATACCTTCGGTAATACAAACAATAAGTTCAATTTCACTATCGATAGCTTCTAATATTGCATTGGCTGCATACGGTGGTGGTACATAAATTACTGAGGCATTTGCTTGAGTTGTATCTTTTGCTTCTTGCACAGAATTAAATACCGGCAAGTCTAAATGGGTTGTGCCACCTTTTTTGGGAGTAACACCACCAACTAGTTTGGTACCATATTTTAGAGCTTGCTCAGAATGAAAAGTACCTTGAGAACCAGTAAACCCCTGGCAAATAACTCTAGTTTCTTTATTAACAATTATAGACATTAAACTAACTCCACAATCTTTTTTGCCGCGTCATCTAGATCAGTTGCCGATATAATGTCTATACCAGAATTATTTAATATATTTTTTCCTTCTTCAACATTAGTTCCTTCAAGGCGCACTACTAATGGTACATTAATTTGAAGCTCTTTGGCTGCAGCTACAATACCGCTAGCAATAATATCACAACGCATGATGCCACCAAAAATGTTAACAAGAATACCTTTCACTCCAGGATCAGACAAAATAATCTTAAACGCACTTGTTACTTTTTCTTTGCTAGCTCCACCACCAACATCAAGAAAATTGGCTGGTTCACCCCCATAGAGCTTAATAATATCAAGGCTCGCCATTGCCAAACCTGCGCCATTGACCATACAACCAATACTGCCATCTAACTTAATGTAAGCTAAATCATATTTTGCCGCTTCTATCTCATATTCATCTTCTTCATTTGGATCTCTTAATTCCATAATTTCTGGATGACGATACAACGCATTATCATCAAAATTTACTTTGGCATCTAAGCAGATTAATTTTTCTGTCTCAGTTATAATGAGTGGGTTTATTTCTAACAAACTTGCATCTTTTTCTATGAAAAATTTATATAGATTTTTAATAAGACTATCTAATTCAGATAATAATGATCCTGTTAAATTTAAACTATCAGCTATTTTTGTGACATTGTCTGCTGTTACTCCATCACTAGGCTCGATAAAAACTGTTGTTATTTCATGTGGTGTTTCTTCAGCAACTTTTTCAATATCCATACCACCCATTTTTGACACAATAAAGGCTACTTTGCTTGTAGCGCGATCTACAAGACAAGATAGGTAAAGTTCTTTTTTTATGTCAGAACCATTTTCTATGTAAAGCCTTTGAACCAACTTACCTTCTGGTCCAGTTTGTGGGGTTACCAAATTCATGCCAAACATCTTTTTAGCTTCAACAACTGCATCTGCTGTAGAACTAACAACTTTCACACCGCCACCTTTGCCTCTGCCGCCTGCATGTATTTGTGCCTTAACAACCCAAGTTGGTCCGCTTACTTTACTTACCGCCATCTCGATTTCATCTTTAGTAAATGCTACTGCACCTGTAGAAACAGGAATGTTATATGTACTAAATAATTCTTTGGCTTGGTATTCGTGAATGTTCATATTTTATATAAGTGATGGATCAATTTTTCTTGCAGAGTCAAATAATTCTTTTACTGCATCTATTGAAATATCAAAATGTTTTTTTTCTTCTACATCTAAATCAAGCTCTACAACTTTTTGAATACCATTGGCGCCAATGACAACAGGGACACCGGCATAAAGGTCATTAATTCCATATTCTCCATTTAAGTATGCCGCACACGGCAATGTTTTATTTTGGTTTTTTAAATATGACTCAGCCATTTCAATACCTGAAGCTGCAGGACCATAAAATGCTGAGCCCGTTTGAAGTAGTTTTACAACCTCGGCACCACCTTTTCTGGTGCGGTCAATTATTTCATCTAATCTATCTAATGTTATTTTACCCTCATTGACATAGTCCATTAAGGGTTTTCCTGACACGGTAGTTCTATTTGGGACAGGTACCATTGTATCTCCATGACCACCCAATACAAACGAATCAACCTCTTTAATTGGAACATTAAGTTCTTGCGAAATAAAAAATTTAAATCTTGAGGTGTCAAGAATACCTGCCATTCCTATAACTTTATTTTTAGGAAGGCCTGAGTATTTTTGTAATGCCATTACAATTACATCTAGAGGATTGGTAATACATATTACAAAAGCATTTGGGGATGTATCTTTTATACCTTCAGCAACTTGTTTAATAATATTTAAATTTGTACCAAGTAAATCATCCCGTGTCATTCCAGGCTTGCGTGGCACTCCTGCAGTAATGATAATTACATCTGAATTACTAGTATCACTATAATCACTTGTTCCTGTAATTTTTACATCTAACCCGTCAACAGCTGTTGATTGCGATAAGTCTAGCGCTTTGCCTTTTGCTAATCCTTCAGCTACATCAAACAAAACAACATCACCAAGTTCTTTCATTACTATTAGATGGGCTAATGTTCCACCGATTTGTCCTGATCCAATAAGGGATATTTTTGACTTTTTCATATGTGTAGATGGTTATTTATAGCCGTAAACTACCTTGAAAAGGACGAAAATCAAGTGAAGAATGAATTAATTAGAGGGTATTATTTCATTGTTGGCATTTTAAACTCAGCACCACTTCTTATGCCATCTGGCCATCTGGATGTTACTGTTTTAAGCTTAGTAAAGAACCTAATTCCCTCCATACCATGCATAGCATGATCACCAAATAATGAGCGTTTCCAACCACCAAAGCTATGAAAAGCCATTGGCACTGGTATAGGAACATTTATACCAACCATTCCTATTTGACATTGATTGCTAAATGCTCGAGCAGTATCGCCATCACGAGTATAGATTGTTACTCCATTACCAAATTCATGTTCGTTAACAAGTTTCAATGCAGAGTCAAAATCATCAGATCTAACTACTGATAATACTGGTCCAAAAATCTCTTCCTTATATATTTGCATATCGCTTGTTACGTTATCGAATAAACAGCCGCCAATAAAAAAACCATTTTCATATCCTTGAAGGGAAATGTCTCTACCATCTACCAGTAGTGAAGCCCCATCCTTAACTCCTGACTCAACATAACTTTTAACTTTTGCGAGGTGTGCTCCACTAATTAGTGGACCCATCTCCACGTCTGGATCATTACCAGGTCCAACTTTTAACGCTTGCACTCTAGGCTGTAATTTTTCAATTAAAGCATCACCAATTCCTCCTACAGCTACAGCTACTGATAAAGCCATACACCGTTCACCAGCAGAACCATAAGCAGCACCCATCAATCCATCAGCAACTTGATCAAGATCAGCATCGGGCATGATTACCATGTGATTTTTTGCACCACCAAGTGCTTGAACTCTTTTGTTGTGCTGTGAAGAGGTGTGATAGATATACTCAGCAATTGGGGTTGATCCAACAAAACTTACTGCGGATACTTCAGGATGGGTAATTAAACAATCTACGGCTTCTTTATCTCCATTAACAACATTAAAAACACCATCTGGTAAACCAGCTTCTTTTAGCAAGTCTCCTAATAAAATTAATAAAGAAGGATCTTTTTCTGAAGGTTTTAAAATGAAGCAGTTACCACAAGCAATCGCAACCACAAACATCCACATAGGTACCATGGCAGGAAAATTAAATGGAGTTATCCCAACACAAATCCCTAAAGGTTGCCGCATACTCCAACTATCAATATTGCTTCCAACATTTTCAGAAAACTCACCTTTAATTAAGTGTGGAACACCACACATAAATTCAACAACTTCCATACCACGAGTAATCGAACCAATAGAATCACTGAGTACTTTTCCATGCTCTTCTGTCACTTGTGCAGCAAGTTTATCCATATCTCTGACAAGAAGTTCTTTAAATTTAAAAAATATTCTTGATTTAGTAAGTGGTGGCGTTTTAGACCAAGAGCTGAAGACATTTTTTGCTGAAATAATCGCTTGTTCTACATCATCACTATTTGCGAAACAAACCTCAGCTATTTTTTCGCCTAAAGCTGGATTATATACATCACCAGATCGTTTAGATTGGCCTGAATATTCCTTACCATCAATAAAGTGATTAATTTTTTTCATTAATTGCTAAATGTTGAATTCTTCTGAAATTGCTTCACAGCTCTTAGACCATAGCAATGATTTAGTATTTTTGTTATCATAAAATCTCTCAAGTGGAAATGCTTTGGCTTTTCCCTTTAGACCTCTTAAACCAGGACCAACAATAACTCCAGAGTTAATTTTTGGGTCTGCAATGCACCTTAAAAGTCCAAGAGAACCATCTTTTTCAGACTGGCCAAGCTTCATAAGATATCTTGTGAAAAAACTGCCCATTCCTCCATCCTTGACCGTACTCGACTGCAGGTCACTTTCTGCTAAACCAGGATGTGCAACCATTGCTTTCAGTTTTGGATTAGATTTTTGAAATTTCTCATGCAAGCAAGCAGTAAAAGCTGCATTTGCTAACTTTGTTTGACTATAACGCACCCATCTAGCCCCCAAAAAAAACATACTCGCACCATCACCACCCAATTTTCCACCCCTTCTCTCTAAATATTCACTTTTCAACTCCTTTTGCTGATGTCGCGCTACACTGGAGTGATTTACCACTCTAGCTTCACCAAATTTTTCAGCTGCTACTTCAAGTTTTGGCATTAATAGCTTGGTGAGTAAAAAATGTGATAGATGATTAGTCTGCATTTGTATGTCATACCCATCAATAGTAGGTTCGTCACGAAAGGCCATAATACCGGCATTATTACAAAGCACGTTCAAACCTTCAGGGCAAAGTTCATTAATCTCTTCAATTGATGTTCTAACCGATTCAAAACTTTGTAAATCACAGTCAACTTTATAGAATTGAGCATTGGAAATATTCATTTTAAGTTTTGCAAACGAGGTATCTGATCTTTGAGAGGGACGATTTAATAAAATAACTTTTGCGCCTAATCGAGCACAAGCTTCTGCAGCGATGAAGCCCATACCAGAAGTGGTACCAGTAATGGCAATAGTTTTACTTTCCAGAGCGGGCAGAGAATTAAGTAATTGTTCAAAATACTTAGAATCAAAACCTGGTTTTTTGTATGAACTTGACATAATTTAAGATTGTAAACGAAAAATAATTAATAACAAAGCAGTATAAATAATGAGAACGCTTGATTTACATGATTATAATCTTGAGGACGCGTACCAAGAAAGCCAAGAGTTTATTGCAGAAGCTTATAAGGATCATATAAAAAAAATTGAAATTATAACTGGAAAAAGTGGGCGCATAAGAAGAGAGTTTCCGTTTTGGGCAGAGAGCAACCATCAAGTTCAATATATTGAGCCTAGTTGGCATGGTGGAAGCTTTATTGTTAAAATCGAAAAAAAATTTTAGTAAAAATTTGTGACAAGTTGGCAGTTGATTATCAAAAAACAATAAGACTTTTTTGAAAATACTTAGTAATTATTTAATTGAGCGGGCCGACAATATTCTTTCTTTTTTCCCCCTTAGTCTATAGAGGCTCGCTCTGATATAAGAATTGTAAATTTGAGGTCATTAAAATTATACCCAGCATTGATTATTTTGATGATCTCATCTGTATATTTTTAAATACTAGTATTATAAGTAAGCTTCAATTCTGAACACAAAAAAACCGGGAAGGGCTCTCCAGCCTTGCCCGGTTTTTATTTCTTTTTTCTTCTACCTCTTTAGAACGAATAAGATACAGATGCTGAGAGAAAGTCTCTATCTGAGCTTGCAGCAACTTCTGGTCCATGTAGATGTGCTGTGTAGTTCAAGCTTGCTGATATAGAATCACCTTTAGATGCTCTTAATCCAAGTGCCATAGACATCCTATCTTCTACGAAACCACCCAATGATGATGGTCCATAACCGTAAGGATCATGAGACCATACAATTGTAGGGTTCAGACTCCATGGAGAGTTAGCGACATTGTTATATGTAGCTGATCCAATCAATCGATAGCTTAATGATGTAGCATCTGCACCTGATTGATCTTCACAATATCCACCATTACCAAATAATCCGTCTACTTGTCCGGCGCCAAGGTGAGTCAGTGCCGCAGCAGCACCACCAAAACTATATCCACCAGCTACTGCTGCTCCAAATGGTCCTAAGCATTTCTCATTACCAATACCTTCTTGATAACCATTTCTTGAAATATAACCATCATTAGCATTATCTAATTCATTAATATGTACAATACCAATTTCAGTTAAAAACGCTGAGCTGTCGGCACCAAGACTGCTTGTTACAGGATGAGATGCACCAAATGATGTAGTTGTTCCAACATCAAAGCTCCATACATCTTTATTGGTATAAGCTGTAGCTAAATAATCATTGCCAGACGATTGCGCCATTGTTAAAGCTGGAAGCGAAGAACGATTAAACGCTATTGTACCAAATTCGTAAGCACCACCTACAGTAACTGCATTCGCACCTGTATAGAAACCTGACACATAACCACCTTGATATTGGTCTTCAAGACACGCCGCTTCAGTCAATAAAGTCTGACAGGCTGTATCATATGCAACATCAAAGATACCCTTTTTAACGCCAATAAGTCCTAAAATACTAGCTGTACGACTGTTTTCTGATGCCATCCAATTTTTATAGATAGTCAATTTTGCAGCGTCGCTTCCTAATTCTGTACCAGTAACTGTGAATACACCAGTACCCATATTTACAGTAGCAAGACCTACCATATACATTCTTATATTTTGTTGGGCAATTTCAACTGCAGTCATGTCAGTAGTGTCTGCTTTATAAAAGTTAGGGCTAACTGTTACGCCTGCAACAATATCGTCTAAGTCAGTTCCATCATTATTAGTATTATAGTTATTTAATCCAACTACTGCGTTGTATGCATACATGTCAATTAAATCAAATGCCCCAGAAGCATCACCTATTTGAGCAACTTGGTCACCAGGACTATGTGCTAACGGGTAATTAGGTCTGTATGTTAATTCACCTTGAACCGTAGATCCGGCGACATTGGTATTAAAACTCAAACCAAACGCGTCAAGATCCTCAGGATAGACTAATTGATAAGTTGCTGAGTTTAATGGTACCAAAGCTGATAAAAGTATCTCAGAATTATCATATAGTTTAGTATGAAAATTCTCAGCCACATCAACATCACCAGCAGCTAGAGCTGCTGTAGACAATGAAGTAAATTGAGATGCTGTTGCATAGCACTTGGCAGCATTATGAACTTGCTGACCATTTATTGTTTCTTGCCAATTTACTTGATCCGCAAGAGCTTTCTGAGCCGAGGTCATATTACCAGCAAAATAGTTTTTGGTTGTACCATCATAAGCCTTAGCAAGTAATTGCCCAGCAGTCATTTCAGAACCGTCGCTGTCAGCAGTTTTATAAGTTACACTCGCAGATCCGCCAGACAATGTTGCATTACAAACACCTGCACTGTAAGCACCATTAGTAACTGAAGCTACTATTTTTGATTGTGCGGCTGATGGAGAACCTGAATCTCCAGCTATTTTAACTAAACCGTAGACATCTCCAGCATAGAGTCCTCCTTTACCTTTAACCTGCAGGTAAGGAGTTTTACTATGAAAATGAGAATAATTTACTGCCCAGTCAATGCCATTGCCAGCATCTGAGTAACCTGACAATTTCAAGCCAAACTGACCATCGTCACTTGCTTTTTTAATAAACCCTGTAGGATCCTTTCTAATTGATACAGTTGCATAAGTATCAAGTCCGTCAGCTGTGCTAAGTCTCATGTCTTGTAATGCTGCATAAAATTTAGAGCCATCAGTATCATTAAGACCGCCTGCTGCAACAGCTGCATATGAAGTCTTTAAGATTCCTGCTGAAAGTTGAGTGTTGTAACCAACAGTATTGGTTGTATAAAAAGTTTTATTTACACCACCCGATCCAGTACCAACTACAGCTGCACCACCTGTAGCAGTGGCAATTGCTGAAGTTGTACTTCCAAGAAAAGTATTTAGTGTAGCAGTATAAAGATCCGTCCATGATGCCGCGGCCATCGTGCTCAAATCAGTATCACCATTAGGATTTGATCCAAATTGATGAGAAGCACCAGCAATTGATCCCGCCAGAGCTTCAGCTTGTGTCGTTCCTAAAAAACCTTCAGTAATTAAATAGTTGGTATTATTTGCTTTAATGCCTGCATCTGTATTAAGCGTAGCCACTAGTGTAGCATTACAGGCAGTGGTGGTGGTACCTGTAGCTGAGTATTCACAGTTATCAAAATTGTAATTCTCTTTATTATAATTACCATTAGTAATAAATTTATTACTACCAACTCCAACAATTTCATTTCCAAAGAAAGAACCTGCAGCATCTAATACTACAGGGTTGTGTTTAAATTGGTAAAACGCTTCAAGACTTATACTATTATTTAAAGGAGTTGAAAAAGTAATCTGTTCTGTAGGAAGTAAAGCTTCTCTAATAGCTGCTCCTGGAGCTCTGAGCTTAGATACATCAAGAGCATTAGTAGTTAATCCATTCATGCCAATTGGAATAAATGTAGCTTCACCCCAGTTAGTAATATGTTTACCAAGCGTATAATCAATATAGCTTCCATTTGCTAAATCTGATGAACCTGTAATGTAGGCATCTAATATATCAATACCTCTTTCAAAATGATTTTTAGCTTTCTGAGTTAGGGGGGCATAATCAGAACTGCTAATATCTAGAGCTGGATCTACATAACCTGTAAATGACAGGCCTACACGAAGTCCACTAGAGGTAGTTCCTCTTATTTCTGTAAATGCTTTCTGCGTTGCATGCACTATGGAGCCTTTATCAAAATTCATTGTACCATCATCGGCTTGACCAGAAGATCGAGATAATGCTTTAGTAGTTGTATTGCCGTAAGCGTCAGTAAGGGTAGTTGCACATCCTTGACCACTTCCGTCATAATATGTTGTTACTCCTGGTAAAGTTAAAGAATATCCATCGAGATTTCCACAATCTCTTTCGGTTCTAACTGTTACACCTGAACTTACTGTTGTACTTATTGTTCCATTAAAATTTGGAGTATTAATTTCTTCTGAAACTGAAACGCTAATTGCTGAAAAAATAAGTGCAACGGTGGATACAGAAGTTAAAAAAATTGATTTTATTTTATTCATGAAAATTTTCCCCCTACATGAATTAGGTAATTTTTTACCAATTTATAATTATTGAAGGATTAAACCGCAAAAGGGAAAAAATAGCATAGCTTTTTATTATGCTTAAAAAGTATGTATTATTTTTATACTAAATAATTTTATGTTCTATTCTCAGCTATCATTTTCTTTATACCTGCAATAGCTTTAGCAGGGTTTAGGCCTTTTGGACAGGTTTGTGTGCAGTTCATAATGGTATGACATCTATAAACTTTAAAGGTGTCATCTAAGTCTTTTAGTCTTTCACTTCTCGCTTCATCACGACTATCTTGTAACCAACGATAGGATTGAAGCAACACAGCTGGACCCAAATATTTGTCACTATTCCACCAATAACTTGGGCATGATGTTGAACAACATGCACATAAGATACATTCGTACAACCCGTCTAATTTGGCTCGATCAGACTTTGTTTGTAAGTTTTCAAGGTTTTCATTATCTTTCTTGTCGGTTATATGTAACCAAGGTTTAATTGAAGTAAGTTGCTTATAGAGATTTTTTAAATTTGTAACTAAGTCTTTAATTACTGGCATGTGTGGCAAGGGATAGATTGCTACGTCGCCCTTACAATCTTTAATTGGTTTAGTGCATGCAAGCGTGTTTGTTCCATCAATATTCATTGCGCATGAACCACATATGCCCTCACGACAAGAACGTCTAAATGTTAATGATGGATCAATATCACTTTTAATTTTCATTACGGCATCCAATACCATTGGACCGCAGTTATCCATATCAACTTCATAAGTATCAACACGCGGGTTCTTTTCATCGTCCGGCGACCAACGATATACTCTAAAATTCTTTATGTTGTCAGATTTAGTTTTAGATGCATAGTGCTCTCCCTCAACTAGTTTCGAATTATCAGGAAGATTAAATTGGACCATTAATAGACCCTTGCTTTCGGCTCAATATATTTAACTTCATTTGACAATGTATAGGTATGAACTGGTCGATAATCTAGCGTGCAATTATTGTTGTGAGCCCAAGCTAAAGTATGGACCATCCAATTTTTATCATCGCGCTCAGTGAAATCATCTCTTGCATGCGCACCTCGGCTTTCTTTTCTATTGTACGCTGAAGACATTGTTACTACAGCCTGCGAAATTAAATTTTGAAACTCAAGTGTTTCAAGAAGATCTGTGTTCCAAACTAAAGACTTATCTTTTACACTTATATCAGAAGATTGTAACCAAATGTCTTCAATCAACTTTTTTCCTTCAGACATAATTTCTTCATCCCGAAATACCGCACAGTGATTTTGCATAACTTTTTGCATTTTATTTCTTAATTCTGCAGTTGGGTTAGAGCCGTTAGAATGTCGAGTAGTATCAAAACGATTTATTACTTCATCAATAACACCTTGGGGAATGTCTTTGTTTGGTTCACCTTTTTTAACAGTGTCATTAATACGATCTGATGCTGCTTTGCCAAATACAACAAGATCAATTAATGAATTTGAACCAAGCCTGTTAGCACCATGAACACTCACACATGCTGCTTCACCAGCGGCCATTAACCCTTCAATTGGGGACTCATCACCATTAACGGTGGTCATTACTTCACCATGGAAATTAGTAGGTATACCACCCATATTATAATGAACTGTAGGAATAATAGGAATTGGCTCTTTAGTGACATCAACATCAGCAAAAACTTTTGCTGATTCAGAAATTCCTGGTAAGCGCTCTTCTAAGATCTTGGAGTCTAAGTGATCAAGGTGCAAATATACATGATCTTTTTCATTACCAATTCCACGGCCAGCGATGATTTCTTTAGTTATGGATCTCGATACGACATCTCTTGAAGCAAGATCTTTTGCAGATGGAGCATACCGCTCCATAAATCGTTCACCTTCACTATTAACTAAGTAACCACCTTCACCGCGAGCGCCCTCAGTGATTAAACAGCCTACACCATAAATTCCTGTTGGATGAAATTGAACAAATTCCATGTCTTGAAGTGGCAAGCCTGCTCTTAGTACCATGGCATTACCATCTCCTGTGCAGGTATGGGCTGAGGTAGCAGAAAAATAAACCCGTCCATAGCCACCGGTTGCTAGAATAGTTTTTTTTGATTTGAAGACATGTAATTTACCATCTTCTAAACACCACGCTACTACTCCACAACACGCACCATCAACCATGAGAAGATCTAACACGAAGTATTCAATATAATAGTCACACCCATGTTTTAACGATTGCCCATAAAGCGTATGTATAATGGCATGACCAGTTCTATCGGCAGCAGCACAGGTTCTTTGAGCAGTGCCCTCGCCATAATTTTTTGTCATTCCACCAAAAGCTCTTTGATAAATTTTACCATCCTCAGTTCTACTAAATGGAACGCCATAATTTTCTAATTCTAAAACTGCTTTTGGTGCATTCTTACACAAATACTCAATTGCATCTTGATCACCTAACCAGTCAGAACCTTTAACGGTGTCATACATATGCCAGCGCCAGTCATCCTCACCCATGTTACCAAGTGCAGCTGAGATACCGCCTTGTGCTGCAACGGTATGACTTCTCGTAGGAAAGACTTTTGATATACACGCAGTTTTATAACCATTTTCAACAGCACCAACTGTTGCTCTTAAACCAGCACCACCAGCACCTACAACAACTACATCATAATCATGATATTCTATTTCGTATGACATTCTTATTTCTTATTTAACACCTAATAATATTACTGAGAGCGAAACTATTACTAAAATACTTACAACAAACAAGTTGATGGCAATAAATAACATCTTCTTCGAGAGTTCACTGTGAACATAATCCTCAATTACTTCGTGAAGTCCCAGTCTCATATGAAGTAAGCCAATTATAGCAAAAATCAACACTAGAAGCAGGAACCATATTGAACCAGCCTCAACTATGATCTGCTCGTAAGTCATTGAAGATAATTGTAAAATTTTTACTAAAAAGTACGAAACCAAGGGTATAAGTGCAATTGAGCTATATTTTTGAAAAAGCCATGTTTTTTTTCCTGAATTACTCATAAAACTGACAAAAACCATATGACAGTTGTCATAATTAAGGAGCCTATTATTACTGCCCAGCCAGTGACTTTAACTACTGATAGATCTAAACCATAGCCATAGTCCCAGCCCAAATGTCTTATACCATTTAAGGTATGAAAACAAACTGCCCATGTATATCCAATCATAATAGTACGACCGATAAAATTAGAAATTAAGAAATTGAAGAAATCAAAATAAAACTCCCCTAAACTTAGACAGAGCAACCATGCGGATAAAATAATTGTGCCGAGAGATAGGATTATTCCAGTAATTCTGTGCAGAATGGAAAGCACTGAAGTAATCTGCCACCGGTAAATTTGTAAGTGTGGCGAGAGTGGGTTATTCATAAGAAAGTATCCAATTAATGTATAACATACATTATATATGTATCCTTACATCTTATGTATTACTTTTTCTTTGGAATCAAGGCCCAATAATCAAGGCTAAGCAAGACATTTTGATCAAATTTACCATCATCATTTTTGTCTTGAAAGTCGGAGGCTGGTGCATCACCGATTCCATTAGTTTTGATTCTAATTGCTCCAATATTTGCATTAATATCTAATACATCAATAATTTCACTCCACGAAAACACGGTCTTGCCCGCAAAACATGGTGCGGCGTGTGATCCGCCATTGATACCAACTATTTTAAATGCATTGGCTAGCCCGTTGAATGATAATGATCTCACCAAACTAATTACGTGACCACCGTAAACAATACGCTTACCAAACCGTCCTTCTTTTTCATAATAATGATTGAAGTGAACCTTGGCAGTATTTTGATATAATTTAGTTGCTAACATATGCTCAGATTCTTCAACAGTCATGCCATCAATATGATCTATTTTTTCACCAACAGTAAAATCTTCAAATGAAGCTGTTGAGCCCGAGTCTGTATGATTAAAATTGTTTAAGTCAAAATTATAAGACAAAGCGATTTCTTGTATGTCTACTTTTGATAATTCATTCGGTAATTCAGGTAGAGTGGTCTTAGTATCTAAAGAACCTTTATTTTTTTTCTTTACCATGACCCATCTTTTAAAATCTAGGACAACTTCATTATTTTGATTAGTACAAATTGAATTAACATACACTACACCAGTTTCACCGTTGGAGTTTTCTTTTAAGCCTATAACATGAGAAGTAGATTTAATGGTATCACCAGGATAGACAAGTTTAAGAAATTTGCAGTCAGCATAACCAAGATTTGCAAGTGCATTAAGTGAAATATCTGGTACCGTCTTGCCAAAAGCTATATTAAACAACAAAAAATCATCAATTGGAGATTCTCTTAATGCCAGATTTTTTGCAAATTCATTTGATGAATGCAATGCAAACCTTGTTCCGTAAAGCGCCGTGTAGAGCGCCACATCACCATGTGTTATTGTTCTTGGTGTGGCATGATCAATCTTTTGGTTTAACGAAAAGTCTTCAAAGAAATTTCCAACACTATTTTTATTTTGTAAAGTCATAGTTTATTTACCTAACAAATTTTTAAAAGCTAATAATTTTCTTGCTCTGATAACGTGAAGTTCTTCTATTTGTTTCCCATCAACGATTATTACACCAACTTTAGGATTTTCTTTTCGTGCCTCCTCATACGTAAGAACTATTTTTTCAGCATTCTTTATTTCATCGTCACTTGGTGAGTAAACTTTATTACATATATCTACTTGTGATGGATGAATTAGTGTTTTGCCATCAAGACCTAAGCCACTTCCATATTTACATTCCTCCTCAAACCCCTCAGCATCCTTTATATTATTATAAACACCATCAATAAGGGAAATTTTATTTGCTTTTGCGGCAATCAAGCAAGTTAAAATACTCGTTTCAAGGCCAGTACGTCGCATAGCATCTTTTAGATCTAATTCTTTTGAAAGATCATTAGTTCCCATCACAAAGCAATTTAATTTTTTTGAACATGATGCAATATCATTAGCGTTAATAATTGCACGTGGTGTTTCCATCATAGCCCAAATCATGGTTTTTTTATTTTGCAGATAGGGAACATATTTAAGTACATCTTCAGGTGCATTAACTTTAGGAATTAAAATTGCATCAGGCTCACATTTTTCAAGAACTTCATAATCTTTTTTTCCAAATTCATTATCATCTGAGTTAAGTCTAACAACTTGCTCTTTTTTACTATTTTGGTTTGAATTAACTAAACTAATAATGGTTAATCTTGCTTGATCTTTTGCAGTTGGTGCAACAGCATCTTCTAAATCATAAATTAATGCATCAACATCAAGGGTTGGAATTTTACTATGTGCCTTTTCATTGGAACCAGGCACATAAAGCACGCTTCTTCTTGGTCGATGTAAAATCTCTTCCATTATTTTAAATGTTTTTCTCTTAATAATTCTAATATTTGAACTGCGTTTAAGGCTGCACCTTTTCTTAAATTATCAGATACCACCCAAATAGATAAACCGTTATCAAAAGCGGTATCTTCTCTAATCCTTGAAATATAAGTATCATCATTGCCAGCACATTCAATGGGAGTTACATAACCTCCATCTTTTCTCTCATCTAATATTGAGCAGCCTGGTGCGTCTTTTAATGCGGCATGTGCATCTTGTACTGTCATCTTATTTTCAAATTCAATTGTTACTGCTTCCGAGTGACCAATAAAAACTGGAACTCTTACGCAAGTTGCTGAAAACTTTATATCAGGATCAAGTATTTTGTGACATTCTTGTTTCATTTTTAATTCTTCTTTCGTATAGCCATCATCCATAAATTTATCTATGTGAGGTATTACATTAAATGCAATTCGTTTGGTAAATTTTACATTATCCAAAACATCGTTTGCAAAGAACTTTCTTGACTGATTAAATAATTCATCCATCCCTTCTTTGCCTGCGCCTGATACCGACTGATAAGTAGAAACAATAATGCTTTTGATTTTATTTTTATCGTGAAGTGGTTTTAAAGCTAATACTAATTGTGCTGTAGAGCAATTTGGATTTGCAATTATATTTTTATGTCTGAAACTTGAAATTGCTTCTGCATTCACTTCGGGGACTATCAATGGAACTTCGGGGTCCATTCTGAAATGACTTGAGTTATCTATTACTATGCAACCGACCTCGGCAAACTTGGGGGCCCATTCCTTTGAGATGTCTCCACCTGCAGAGAATAAAGCTATTTCTATTTCCTTTGGATTAAATTTATCTAAAGATGTAACTTTTAACTCGTCTTCACCAAAGGGCACTTTCATGCCCTCACTTCGATTAGAAGCAATAGCAAAAACATCGTTAGACTTAAAACCTCTTTCAGACAAAATAGAGAGCATTTCTCTTCCAACATTTCCTGTAGCACCCACTACACCAATTTTTAAACTCATTTTGATCCTAAATTATTATATGCTTCGACTATTTTATCTCCCATTTGTTGAGTAGATAAGTTTTGTTCATTATTACCTATTAAATCTTTAGTTTTAAAGCCTGCAGTTAATACATTATTTACAGCCTCATTAATCTTTTCAGCCTCAGAATCCATTGCAAACGAATACTTTAAACACATGGCAAAGCTTAGAATACAAGCAATTGGATTAGCAATTCCTGCTCCAGCAATATCTGGTGCGGATCCATGTACCGGTTCATACAGAGCTTTTCTAAAGTTATTTTCGTCGATTTCTCCAAGACTAGCTGATGGTAACATTCCCAAAGACCCTGTTAACATAGAAGCTTCATCTGATAAAATATCACCAAATAAATTATCGGTTACAATCACATCAAATTGCTTTGGATTTCTTACTAACTGCATTGCACAATTATCAGCATACATATGAGTAAGCTCAACATCGCTATATTCCTCTGCATGTATTTTAGTAACTTCTTCTCTCCACAAAATTCCGGACTCCATAACATTTGATTTTTCTGAAGACATAACTCTATTATCTCGCTTTCGTGCGAGCTCAAATGCTATTCGAGCAACTCGATGTATCTCCTTTGTATTATAAGTTTGCGTATTCACACCTTGTCTTGTTCCATCGTCAAGTGTTTGAATTCCTCTAGGCTCACCAAAATAAATTCCACCGGTAAGTTCTCTTACAATCATTATGTCTAACCCAGCAACTAATTCTGGTTTCAGTGATGATGCTTCAACCATAGACTCAAAGCACATGGCTGGTCGTAAATTTGCAAACAGTTCAAGTTCTTTTCTGATACGTAATAATCCTTGCTCTGGTTTAAGTGAAAAATCTAAATCATCCCATTTTTCACCACCAACAGCACCTAGCAATACGGCATGAGATTGTTTTGCTATTTCCAAAGTAGTGTCTGCTAATGGATAACCGTAACGATCATAGGCTGCACCACCTATATCATCATAAGTAATTTCAAATTTGATACCACTTGACTGTTCAACTGCTAAAATTAATTTTGTTACTTCAGCCATTACCTCAGGACCAATACCGTCTCCTGGAAGAATCAGTAACTTAAATATTTTGCTCATACCAATTTACTGCCATACAACCAAGGAGTTCTCTTTTCTTGAATGCCTTCAAAGTCAGTAATGGTGTTGGATTTGTTTAGTGTTAATCCAATATCATCTAATCCTTCTAATAAAGAATTTTTCTTAGCAGGATCAATATCAAAACTAATTTCTTTTTGTTCATTATTTTCAATAAATGTTATGCATTGCTTTTCTAAATCAATGTTAAAATTTAGAGAATTTTCTGCAGTGTCCTGCAATTTTGCTACTGTTTCTTCATCTAAAATAATTGGCAGTATGCCATTTTTAAAACAATTATTATAAAAAATATCGGCATAGCTTGGGGCAATAATACATTTAATTCCATAATCTGCTATTGACCATGGAGCATGCTCACGAGAAGAACCGCAACCAAAGTTTTTGCTAGCTATAAGTATATTCGCTCCCTTGTATTGGTCTTGATTAAGAGCAAATGAACTAATTTCATTTCCATCTTGATCATACTTCAATTCAAAGAATAAAAATTCACCAAGTCCAGTTCTTTTTATTGTTTTCAAAAACTGTTTTGGAATAATCATATCAGTATCAACATTAGTAATTCTCAAAGGTATTGCGTTACCAGATAATTTATTAAATTTTTCCATTACAAATCTCTAAAATCAGTTAATTTACCTTTTATTGCTGCAGCGGCTGCCATCTGTGGACTCATTAAATGAGTTCTTCCACCCCTTCCTTGTCTTCCTTCAAAATTTCTATTTGATGTTGAAGCGCATCGTTCTTGCGGTTTAAGTTTGTCTGCATTCATTGCTAAACACATAGAACAACCAGGATCTCTCCAATCAAATCCAGCATCTATAAATATTTTATCTAAACCTTCTTGTTCTGCCTGCTCTTTAACCAAACCAGACCCCGGAACAATCATAGCATCAACGGTAGCAGCAACTTTGCGCCCTTTTGCAATTTTTGAAACTGCTCTCAAATCTTCAATTCTGCCATTTGTGCATGATCCAATAAAAACTTTATCAATTTTAATTTCGTTAACAGGCGTATTTGGTTCTAACCCCATATAGTCTAATGCTCTTTCAATAGATTTCTTTTTTTCCTCATTATTTTCTTTATTAGGGTCTGGAACAATACCATCAATAGAAACTACATCTTCAGGGCTTGTGCCCCATGTGACTTGTGGGATTATTTCTTCCGCTTTAATTTCGACAATTTCGTCGTAATGTGCACCCTCATCAGTAGCCAATGATTCCCAGTACTTTACAGCCTCATCAAAATCTTTGCCTTTTGGTGCTAAAGGTCGACCTTTTATATAGTCCCAAGTAGTTTTATCAGGACTAATTAAACCAGCTCTAGCACCCGCCTCAATTGACATGTTGCAAACTGTCATTCTTCCTTCCATAGATAAGTTTCTAATTGCCTCTCCGGTATATTCAATCACAAAACCGGTTCCACCAGCTGTTCCAATTTTTCTAATAATAGCCAAAACTATATCCTTAGCAGTCACTCCATCTATGACGCTACCAGTAATTTTAATGCACATATTTTTTGCTTTAGTTTGTATTAATGTTTGTGTAGCAAGCGTATGCTCAACTTCTGAAGTACCTATTCCCCAGGCAAGTGCCCCAAAAGCACCATGGGTTGAAGTATGACTATCACCACAAACAACAGTCATGCCTGGTTGAGTAAAACCTTGTTCTGGGCCAACTATATGAACTATGCCTTGACGTTTATCTGACATTGGTAAGTAAGTAATATTATTTTCTTTGGCATTCCTCTCTAAAGTTTCAACTTGTAATTTTGAGTCAGGATCTGATATTCCTTTATCTCTGTCAGACGTTGGTACATTGTGGTCTGCTGTAGCTAATGTGAATTCTGGCCTTCTAACTTTTCTTCCTGCCAATCTAAGTCCTTCGAAGGCTTGAGGGCTAGTTACTTCATGCACTAAATGTCGATCTATATATAATATAGTTGTTCCATCGTCGTTATTTGAAACGACATGGCTTTCCCATATTTTATCATAAATGGTTTTTTTATCAGTCATAATTATAGAGTGAATGTTAAAATTTTATTTAACATTAGAAAAATTACTGATCTTTAGACTCTTCTTCAGTTACAGTTTCACTAGGAACTACTTCTGCAGCAGCTTCAGCTTCCACTGGAGCTGAATTTTCTGAAGTGGTTTCATCAGTCAGGTCTTCTTCTAAGTATTCAATTTCTTCTTCTTCATAAGTAAACTGACTTGCTAAATCGGGCTGTTTAGCTCTAATACGTTCTACAATTCTTGCTTTCTTACCTGTAAGATTTCTTAAATAATATAGTTTTGCTCTTCTTACAGATCCACTTCTGACCAAAACAACTGAGTCAACAGAAGGACTAAATATTGGAAATACTCTCTCAACACCCTCACCAAAAGAAATTTTTCTAACAGTAAAAGTTGAGCTTAACCCACGGTTACGTCTCCCAATACATACACCTTCAAAAGCCTGTATTCTTTCTCTTGCACCCTCACGAACCTTTACATTAACTCTTACCGTATCGCCTGGGTGAAACTGAGCTACTTTTTTATTTTTGATCAAACTTTTGATCTGTGAATTCTCAAAATCTTCAATTATATTCATGGTTTTCTCCGATGGGGTGTTTTAATACTTTATTTATTTAATGTCTTGTTTTTTTTTGTATTTTTCCCACAAATCAGGCCGATTCCTTTTTGTGAGCTTTTTTGACATTTCTTTTCTCCAAATATCTATGTTTTTATGATTTCCAGAATTCAAAACCTCAGGTATTTCAATGTTTTTCCACTTTCTCGGTCGAGTATATTGAGGAAATTCCAGCAAATCGGAATTGAACGTTTCATTTTTAAGAGATTCTGCATCTCCTAAAATACCTGGTATTAGTCTGATTATAGCCTCTAGTGTTGCTTGTGCAGCAATTTCTCCGCCTGCAAGAATAAAATCACCCAAACTGATTTCTTCAATTTTATATTTTTCTAAAAGTCTTTGATCGACCCCCTCGTATCTTCCACAAAGCAAAATTAATCCATCATTTTTTGAGAGTTTTTTTACTTTGCTTTGAGTAAGAGGTTTGCCGCGTGGTGAAAGATAAATTATTGGCATCTTCTTATCTTCACATCCCTTTAGGCTTTTATCTATTGCTGGACCAAGTACATCAGCTTTTAAAATCATTCCAGGTCCACCACCAGCAGTGGTATCATCAATTTTTTTATAGTTTCCTTTGCCAAATTTTTTAATATCAATTGTTTGAAGTTTCCATAATTTATTTTTTAATGCCTTACCTATTACACCAACTCCAAGTAGGCCAGGGAAGCTCTCTGGAAATAAAGTTATTACTTTAGAATTAAATGTTTTTTTCATTTAAGTAGCCTTCAATATTTTTAACTAAAATTTCTTTCTCATTTAATTTTATCTCAATTATAAACTTTTTATTAATCGGGATAAGATTAGTATCGTTACTTGACTTACCTTTGATTTCTATAATGTCATCTGCACCATAATTATTAACTGATACAACATTTCCCAAATTTACATTCTTTTCATTTATTACTTTCATATCAATTAAGTCATGATAGTAAAAAGAATCTTGATTTAAATTAGGTAATTTTGCTCTTTCAGTAAAAATTAATGATCCACGAATATTATCTACTTGCTCTTTGGTTGTAATATTTTCACAGCTAACAATAAACATCTCTTTAAGACTTTTTATTTTTACTAAGTTAATTTTATTAAGCTCATCATTTATGAATACAGGACCATATTTAAAAAAATTTTCTTTTTTTTCAGTAAAAGAATTAATTCTAAAATGACCCTTGAATCCAGATGGAGAAACAACTTCACCAATTGCAACTTTATTTTTCA
>CACCCN010000010.1 GCA_902544525.1 uncultured Pelagibacteraceae bacterium
ATAAAATCTAACCTTTTAAGTCTATATGAAAAAAATTGTAATGACAAAAACTATGCTAATGTTACCAGTCAATCAGATATAGATATCGAAAATGCTCTAGAAATTTATATAAAGAAAAAAACTGATAATTCTCTAATACCTAAAAGTGCATCCCATGCTTTATCGTATTGGGATAAATGGTTAGATAATAAAATTGGTAACTCGATCTATGAATTATTAGAAAATATAGATGACCAAGAAAGATTTGCTAAGCTAGCAAATAAATTGATATCAGACTTAAAGCTATACGATACAAATGAAAATAGAGATGAGTCAGAAGATGAAAATAAAGGACAGCAGACTGAAGAGTTAGACAATCCTGATGTAGATGAAACTGAAAATCAATCATCAATGAGCGACGAGGAAATGGAAAATTCAGAGGAAGAGGTTCAAACAGAAGATAGTGAGCAGCCAGTAGATGAAAATACTGATGATATGCAGGACCTAGAGGATAATGGGTCAGAAAATGTAACTCCACAATATAAAGAGAGCAAATCAATCGAAACTATACTCACTGAATATAGAGTTTATTCTAATCAATTTGACGAAATTATTACCGCACAAGACTTATGTGAAGATGAGGAATTAAGTAGACTTAGAAAATATCTAGATCAGCAGCTAAAATCTTTTCAGACTATTATCTCAAGACTTGCAAATAGATTACAAAGAAAATTACTTGCTAAGCAAAATAGGAGTTGGGAATTCAATATTGAAGAGGGACTACTAGATACATCAAGATTAACAAGAGTTATTACCGATCCATTTTATTCCCTGTCTTTTAAAAAAGAAAAGGATACGGATTTTAAAGATACTGTTGTTTCTCTATTAATTGATAACTCTGGATCAATGCGAGGTAGACCTATAACAGTTGCAGCAATGAGTGCTGATATCCTTGCTCGTACTCTAGAAAAATGTGGTGTAAAAGTTGAAATACTTGGCTTTACCACAAAAGCTTGGAAAGGTGGCAAAAGCAGAGAAAGCTGGATGCATAATAATAAACCTCCATCACCTGGTAGATTAAATGACTTAAGACATATTATTTATAAAGCAGCCGATGAGCCCTGGAGAAGATCTAAAAAAAATCTAGGACTAATGATGCGAGAAGGTTTGCTTAAAGAGAATATTGATGGTGAGGCTTTATTATGGGCTCATAAACGTCTTCAAAATAGATATGAAGCAAGAAAAATATTAATGGTAATATCTGATGGAGCTCCTGTTGATGATAGCACTTTATCAGTAAATTCAGGAAACTATCTTGAAAAACATTTGCGGGGAGCGATCAACTGGATAGAAAATAAATCTGATGTACAGTTGCTTGCAGTGGGCATAGGCCATGATGTTACTAGGTACTATAAAAAGGCTGTAACTATTGTTGATGCAGAGCAATTAGCTGATGTAATGACAGAACAGTTAGTTGACTTATTTGAAGAAAATCCAAAAATAAAAAAAGAAACTTTAAATTAAATTATTGTTGAGCAGATTTTTTAACGAGACTTTTCTTAATAGTCTTTGCTTTTGAAGATAATTTATTACTTTTAACTTTTAACAAATAATCATCAATACTTCCATACTTAGCTACAGTTCTTATTGATGAGGCAGCTACTGATAGCCTTACATTTTTATTAAGAATATCACTTTTAAATGTGACTGATTGAATATTTGGAATAAATTTACGTTTAGTTTTATTGTTAGCTTTACTAACATTATGTCCAAACTGAACTTTTTTTCCTGTTAAATCACATGCTCTAGTCATTGTGAATGTGTATTAATCATTCAAATCAAGTATGTCAATAGCTACTTATTTTTATCTAAAAAAGTGTCAATGATTGCTTGAGATGCAGTATAAAATCCAGTATCTCCGCTAATAATTTTTGTTACTTCATTTGCAATTTTCTTTGATATCTCTCTATCTTTATCAAGTTTTAATAATATTTTATTTCGTACCTCTTCTTCTAACCAATAGGAAAGTTGATTTTTTCTTCTATTTTGAAACTCACTACTGTTTTTATTGGTCTCAGTAATCTGATTGTATGCATCTAGTACTAAATCCATACCCTTATTTTCTACTGAGGAAACTAAAACAACTTGCGTATCTAATGTATTACTCTCTTTGTTATAAAAGCTTAGCGCCGACTTATAATCTGAAGCGGTTTTTGAAGCTTGCGCTGCTAAATCTCCATCATTTTTATTAACTATGAAAAGGTCTGCATACTCAGTAATTCCCTTCTTAATACCCTGTAATTCATCACCAGATCCAGGGCCAACTATTAATGTAAAAATATCAACAAGATTGGCAGCTGTAATTTCTGACTGCCCCACGCCAACTGTCTCAATAAATATGTAGTCGTAGCCAGCGGCATCTAAGATGATTGCGGCTTCTCTTGTTCCTACGGCAATTCCACCTAACGATCCTCTAGATGGAGTTGATCTAATAAAAGTATTATCATTCTTTGAAATCTCACTCATTCTAGTTTTATCACCAAGAATGGAGCCCCCTGTAAAGTTTGATGATGGGTCGATAGCTAAAACTCCTAATTTAAAATTTTTATTTACTAAAAATGTTCCAAAGGACTCTATAAAGGTAGATTTCCCCACACCAGGAGGTCCTGAAAATCCTACTCTAATAGCGTGTCCAGGAGATTTGATTAGTTGAGATATTAGCTCGTGACTTTGCTGAATGTCTTCTTCCCTCGATGATTCGACTAAAGTAATAGCTTTTGCGATTGCAGCCCTTTCTCCAGCAACAATTCTGTCTTTTAGCTCTTTCATAATATAGTTCTTATTTTTTAGATATTAATTCAATTACTTTTTCCGCAGAATCTAAAATACTTGTTCCAGGACCAAAAATTGCCGAAACTTCGTTATCGTATAAAAACTGATAGTCTTGCTCAGGAATAACTCCTCCGACAAATACAATTATTTTATTACTTTTATCAAGAGCTTTAAGTTGTTTCATTAATTCTGGAACAAGAGTTTTATGGCCTGCAGCAAGAGTTGAGACACCAATAGCATGAACATCATTTTCTATTGCATCTTTTGCTACATCTTTAGGTGATTGGAATAAAGGACCCATATCGATGTCAAAACCTAAATCAGCAAATGACGTTGCAACAATTTTTGCTCCTCGATCATGTCCATCTTGTCCCATTTTAACAATTAAAACTCTTGGTCTTCTTCCATTTTCTTTTTCAAAATTATTTATTTTATTTTGAATAGCCATAAATTTATCGTCTTTCTCAAAAAATTTACCATAAACTCCTGAGACACCTAAGTTAGTTGCATAGTGTCTGCCAAATGCATCTTCTAAAGCCTTTGATACTTCCCCAACGGTTCCCCTGGCTCTTATTGCTTCAACACATAGCTCTAATAAATTTCCTTTTTTATTTTTTGCAGCTTCAGTAATAATACTTAATTTTTCTCTAAGTAAATCATTATTTCTCTTCTCTTTTAGAATAGTTATTTTTTTTATTTGATCTTCTCTTACTTTCTCATTGTCTATAACCAATACGTCAATTTTAGGTTCCTTTGGATTTTTGAACTTGTTTACACCTACCACTATTCTCTTGCCGCTATCAATTTTAGCCTGTTTTTTAGTAGCAGATTCTTCAATACTAAGTTTTGGCATTCCAGCAGCAACAGCTTTGGTCATGCCACCCATTTCTTCTACTTCTTCGATAATTTTCCATGCTGCAGAGCACATATCCTCTGTTAATTTTTCAACAAAATATGAGCCTGCTAATGGATCAACTGTATTAGTTACTCCAGTTTCATTCTGAAGTATTAATTGTGTATTCCTAGCAATTCTTGAAGAAAATTCGGTCGGAAGCGCAATTGCTTCATCAAATGAATTAGTATGAAGGCTTTGCGTTCCACCCAAAATAGCTGACAGTGCTTCATAAGATGTTCTTACAATATTGTTATAAGGGTCTTTTTCAGTTAAAGATACTCCTGAAGTTTGACAATGCGTTCTCAGGGTTAAAGATTTTTCATCTTTTGCCCCAAAATCTTGCATTATTCTTGCCCAAAGTGTTCTTGCTGCTCTTAATTTTGCAATCTCCATAAAAAAATCTGTACCTATTGCAAAAAAGAATGAAAGTCTTGGAGCAAAATCATCAACAGCCAATCCTTTTGACATAGCAGCTCTTACGTATTCCATTCCATCTGCAAGTGTAAAGGCGAGCTCTTGAACATTGTTTGCACCAGCTTCCTGCATATGGTAACCAGAAATAGAAATTGAATTAAATTTGGGCATTTCATTGGCTGTATATTCTATTATATCCGCAACAATTCTCATTGAGGGTTCAGGAGGATATATATAAGTGTTTCGAACCATGAATTCTTTTAAAATATCATTTTGAATTGTTCCTGATAAAACTTTTTTATCTAAACCTTGTTCTTCTCCTGCAACTATAAAAGCTGCCAATACTGGTAACACAGCTCCATTCATAGTCATTGAAACTGACATTTTTTCTAGTGGAATTCCATCGAATAAAATTTTCATATCTTCAACACTATCAATCGCCACTCCTGCCTTTCCAACGTCACCCATAACAATTTCATCGTCTGAGTCATAGCCTCTATGAGTTGGTAAATCAAAAGCAACTGAAAGTCCCATCTGTCCTGCTTCTAGATTTTTTCTATAAAATTTATTTGACTCTTCTGCTGTAGAAAAACCAGCGTACTGTCGTATGGTCCACGGTCTATTTGTATACATTGATGCCTTAGGACCACGTGTGTATGGCCATTCGCCAGGCAATGAATTAACATCATTAAATTCGTAATTTAATAAATCTTCACTGGTATACAATGGATTAATGCTAATACCTTCGTCTGTTTCATAAGAAAATTCGTTAGAAGCCTCTATTTTTACTTCTTTTACAAATTTCTTTTCCCAATCATTTAATCTATTATTTTTGTCTTTTTTCATTTTTTAATCTTTATATGAAATATTGATAAATTGTTATATATAGTCTAATGAATGTATTGTGTATTAGAATATTTAAGGAACATACAATGTTAATGATTCGATCATCATTTCTACCCGATTTGTTCTAATCTCAATGCTATATATAGTAATACATAATATCACCTATACAACTTAATAGAGCTTAATGTTTGATAAACTAAAGACTTTTTTTGATGATAAAACGGATATTTCCGAGATCAACTTTACTCCAGAACAGATTGCAACTGTTGCTCTACTAATCTCAACTGCCAAATATGATGGAGCTTTTGATGAAGTTGAGAGAGATGAGATTATGACTTTGATCAAAAACTATTTTTCTTTATCCTCAGATGATAGTAACAAGCTTTTTAAAGCAGCTGAAATTATTGAAGATGAAGCAAATGATTTACAGCAATTTACAAGAACTTTAAATTTAATTTTAAATGATGAGGAAAAGCTTAAAATTATCGAATTGATTTGGAAAATAGTTATGGCAGATGGTATTGTTGATAGCTACGAGGAAAATTTAGTAAGGCGTTTAAGTGGTCTTTTATATTTACAGGATAAAGACATAGGAAATATAAAAAATAAGATGACCAATGACATACATAGTTAACGATAAATGTATTAAATGCAAACATACTGATTGTGTTGATGTTTGTCCCGTAGATTGTTTTTATGAGGGTAAAAATATGCTCGTAATAAATCCAGATGAGTGTATAGATTGTGGTGTTTGTGAGCCAGAATGTCCCGTTGACGCAATACTGTCCGATACAGAAGACGGTACTGCTGAATGGGTTGACATAAATGAAAAATATTCAAAATTGTGGCCTAATATTAATGAAAAGAAAGACCCATTGCCAGAAGCAGAAAAATATGAAAGTGAAAAAAATAAATTCAATAAGTATTTCTCAGAAAATACATAATAATCGAGGTGAGAATGACTAAAAAAAAGACAAAACAAAATATATCTAAAAAGAAAGTAGCTAAGAAAAAAGTTGTTAAAAAGAAGGTAGCTAAGAAAAAAGTTGCTAAAAAGAAAGTAGCTAAGAAAAAAGTTGCTAAAAAGAAAGTAGCTAAGAAAAAAGTTTCAAAAAAGGTAGTAGAAAAGAAAAAAGAAGTAATTGATAAACCAGTTAAGAAAAAGAGGATTGTTTCTTTGCCAGGCATTCAACACAAGAGAGCTCATTTGAATCCAAGTCATTGGCAAGCAAAGAAAACAAAAAAAGTATTAGAAATTAAAGATATCAAAGAGAAGAAGGTTAAAAAGATTTTTAACACAAAAGATTATGTTGTGTACCCTACTCATGGTGTTGGACAAGTAATAGATATTGAAAAAAGAGAAGTAGTTGGTCAAAAACTTGAGATGTATGTTATAGAGTTTCCAAATATGGATATGCTTGTAAGAGTGCCAGTTGATAAAACTAAACTTAATAATTTAAGAAAAGTATCAAGACCTGGGAAAATACAAACCATATTTAAAATTCTAACAGAGAAGGCTAAAATTAAACGTACGATGTGGAGTCGTAGGGCACAGGAGTACGATCAAAAAATTAATTCAGGTGAAATTGAGCAAATAGCTGAAGTTGTCAGAGATTTAAATAGAGCAGATAGTCAAGCAGAGCAATCTTACAGTGAAAGACAATTATTTGAGCTGGCATATGGACGGCTTCTAAGAGAGGTTATTGTAAGTTTAAAAATTACTGATGAGGCTGGAAAGAAAAAAGTTGATAAACTTCTAGGTAGAGACAAAATAGAAAATGCGCCCTTAGCTATTTAACTAAGAGCGCACTTTTTTAAAAAGCTTATAAGTAGCTACTTATCTTCTTCTTTTTTTAGCTGCTTTTTTCTTTTTCTTAGGAGCGGCTTTTCTTTTCTTAGGAGCTGCTTTTTTCTTTTTGGCTGCTTTTTTCTTTTTCTTAGGAGCTGCCTTTTTCTTCTTAGCTGCTTTTTTCTTCTTCTTAGGAGCTGCTTTTTTCTTTTTAGCTACTTTTTTCTTCTTCTTAGGAGCAGCTTTTCTTTTCTTAGGAGCTGCCTTTTTCTTAGCTTTTTTCTTTGCTGCTGCAAAGAGTATTTTTAGGTCTTCCATACTAATCTCCCCCCGTAATGGGTTTAGTTAGAGGTTAAAAAAATGAATCACAAAAGTGATTCGTATTAATTACAATGATTAAACATTTTAAAAAAAGTGTCAATTTTTCAATAACTTCTAAATTTAATTGAATTTAAAATTATTAATTGAGTCTTACATTGGTTTAGAAAATTTAGTTAAACACCTAGTTTTATTAGTTTTTTTCTTAATAAAAAAAAATTATTATTGACTATAATTAAATAGGAGAAAAAAATTAAATAAAAAAAAATTTTTTTTGTAAAAAAAAATTCACCGCACAACTATTTTCGAATCATTTTAAAAATAATTTATGCAATGGGAAGTCCATTCTCAAAATTATTATCAGCACTAATAAGAAGTATTTCGTTTTTTTTACTAACTGCACCAAGTACTAGAACTTCAGATTTGACACCAGCAATTCTTTTTGTTTCGAAGTTAATTACAGCTACTATTTGTTTATTTAATAAATCCTTAATTGAATAATTAGTTATTTGAGCTGAACTAGTTTTAATTCCAATAGTTGGACCAAAATCAATTTTAAGAATATACGCTGGCTTATGTGCTTTTGCATTAATCTCAGCATTTATGATTGTTCCAGTAACCATTTTAACTTTTTCAAAATCAACGTAGTTAATATTTTCTTTATTCATTCAAATTATTCATTTTTTTGTAATTTTTTAAAGCTTCATCTCTTGTCGTTTTGTGATCAACAATAGGTCTTGGATAATCTTTGCCTAACCTAACATTAAAGCCAACCAATTCCAAATCAGTCATTTCCCATGGAGCATGAATATACTTACTAGGAAGATCTTTTAATTCTGGAATCCATTTTCTAATATATTTACCTTCTTTATCAAATCTTGTACTTTGAAGCGTTGGGTTAAATATTCTAAAGTATGGAGATGCATCTGTTCCACAACCTGCTACCCATTGCCAACCTGCAAAATTATTTGCCACATCCGCGTCAAATAAATTTTCCCAAAACCATTTAGCTCCAAACACCCAAGATATATTTAAGTTTTTTACTAAAAATGAAGCAACTATCATTCTAAGTCGATTATGCATATATCCTGTGGCTTTTAATTCTCTCATACCTGCATCTACTATGGGAAAGCCAGTGTTTCCATCCCTCCATTTTTGAAAGTTAGTTTCGTTTTTTTTCCAGGGAAAATTATCAAACTTGCTTATAAAGTTTTTGCTAGAGAGATTAGGAAAGTTATAGAGTATATTATAAGAAAATTCACGCCAGCCTAATTGTGCTGTAAATTTGTTGTAATCATTAGATTTAATTTTATTTTTATTTTTTTTAATTGAAAAGAATATTTCGTTAACAGAAAGCTCTCCTCTAGCTAAATAGGGTGAGAGTTGGCTAGTATTATTTTTAATTGGAAAATCTCTATTCTCTGAGTAGCCACTAATCTTTTCATAAGTATTTTTAAGTATTTGTCTGGCACTCAATTCTCCTGGGGTAAAGTGTTCTAAAATTTTTTTTTGCCATATTTTATTAGGGGGGGTAATTTTTAATTCTTTAATTGATAATATATTACCCTTATAAACTGAATTTATTTTTGGAATTGGCAAAGGCTCTCTTAAAGATAGTTTGCTCAAAGCTTTTTTCCAAAAGGGCGTGTATACTTTAAAGAAATCTCCAGAGTTATTTAAGATTTCATTTGGTTTAAATAATAGTGATGAATTATAAGAGTTAACGGTAAAAGAATTGTTAAATTTCGAAGCTAATTTAGCATCTATTTTATCAACTTCAGGGTCAAAAGTTGTATTAATATATATATCTGTAAAATTTGTCTCTTTGTGTATCGCACCAATTACCTGGTAAATATCATCATTATAAACCTTAAGTTTAATATTATATAATTCCTTATAGCGTTCGGACAGTTCTTGCAAACTCTTATTGATCCACGTATTTAATGCTAAGTTGTCCGTCGATTCTTTGCTTGTTAAATTCTTTATGTAAATTACTATAATTTTTTTATTAGTTTTTGCGGCCTCCCATAGGGCAAGGTTATCAAAAATTCTTAAATCCGACCTAATCCAATAAAGTACAGAATCTGTTGTTTTTTTCGACATTTTTTTTTGATAATAATTCTCAATCTTAAGTTATTCTACTCTACTAATGACAAATTGGCATTAATTAGAATCAATAATTGTTAGTTTAATTTGGAATCTAATTCCGATTATAATAATTTCCACCCATGACAAATTTTATTGATAACGATAGTAAAGGTTTTGTAAAAAAAGCAATGTCTCTTCCTCTGTTGGAAGAAAAGCATGAGTTGGATCTTGCTAATAAGTGGAAAGATAGCAACGATGAGAAAGCCTTACATGAACTAATACAAGCACATATGCGGTTAGTTGTATCCTATGCTATTAAATATAAAAATTATGGTCTTAGTATGGGTGACTTAATACAAGAAGGTAATATAGGTTTAATGAAAGCAGCTCAAAAATTTGAGCCAAACCGTGGATTTAGATTTTCAACTTACGCAAGTTGGTGGATTAGAGCTTCAATTCAAGACTTTTTACTTAAGCATTGGTCAATTGTTAGAATTGCAACAACCTCGAAGCAAAAAAGTTTATTTTTCAGTCTTCGTCGCTTAAAACAAAAGATTAATGGAACAGATAGTGGTAATATTGATTATAATACAGCTGAAAACATTGCTAGTGACTTAAACATCTCTACATCCGCAGTTGTTAATATGGATAGTAGAATTACCCAAAATGATAGCTCTTTAAATAAAAAAATAAGCGAAGATGGTGAAGACGAGTTTTTGTCTCTACTCGAAGATGAAGATGCAAGGCCTGATGAAATTATCTTTGCAAAAGATGAACTAAATCATAAAAAAGATATGGTTAGCCAGGCAATCGGTTCACTTGATGATAGGGAGACTCAGATTATTAATGAAAGGCATCTGTCTGAAAATCCAAAAACACTTGAGTACTTAGGCGAGAAACTTAAAATCTCCAAAGAAAGAGTTAGACAAATTGAAAAAAATGCAATGAATAAAATGAAAGCATTTATCGACAGTCACTTTGAATAAGATTTAATCTAATAAGCTAGATACATAATCAGCAATAACTAATGATGACGTTAGTCCAGGTGATTCCATACCAAATAGATTCACTAAATTTTTAAATCCATGTTCTTTAGATGTCTGAATTAAGAAATCACTCTTACCTTCGCCTTGATTTTTAAGTTTTGGTCTGATTCCTGAGTACCCTGGAATAAGATCCTCCTTCCTAATATCAGGAAGATATTTAATTATATCATCATAAAACAAATTAATTCTATTTGGGTCCACGGTATATTCTAAATCATTAACCCACTCAACATCTGGGCCGAATCTCATTTGCATTGAAATATCTAATCCAAGATGAAGACCAAGACTTGCTTCTGTAGGTATCGGATAAATTAAATGCTTTACACCAAGCTTCCTATTGGTTTCAAAATAATTTCCTTTTGCATAATAAATTTTAGGTATTTTTGATACTTCAAAACCCTCAATTAATTTTGCTATTTTATCAGCTGAGAGACCAGCTGAATTTACAATTGAATTAGCAAATATAATTGTACCATCCGAAAATTTAATTTTGTATCCATTCTCTTTATAGTCTATGCTGTTTATTTCGTTATTATACGCAATCATTCCACCGTTATCCTCAAGATCGCCAACGTAAGCCGTCATTAATGCTTGTTGATCAACAATGCCAGTAGATTTTACCTCAAGTGCCTCATAACAATTTATTAGAGGTTCCTGGTTATTAACATATTCTTTAGAGACCCTTGAAATCCCCTCAACTTCATTAATTTTAGCTTTATCATAAATAGACTCTAATTTTTCAATCTCATCTTTAGATGTTGCAACTACAAATTTACCAACATTTAGATGCGGAATATTCTTCTTTTGACAGTAATCATATAGAGCTCTATTTCCCTTTGCGCAAAATTTAGCTTTTATTGACCCAGCATCATAATAAATACCCGCATGAATTACACCACTATTTCTGGTACTTGTAACTGAACCAAAAATATTCTCTTTCTCAATGACAATGACATCTTTTTTTTGTTGTGCAAGATTCTTTGCTATAGCAAGTCCAATAACCCCTGCGCCAATTACAATTATATCTACTTTATTAATCTCACTCATATTTTTTTTACCATCAAGGCAACTTCTTTATTTCCATTATCTGTAGTTTGCTCACCAATTTTTTCGAAACCAATAGATAAATGAAATTTCTCAGACTCATAATTCATTGGCTTGAGATTATACTCACAGGCAATCATGTCATAATTACTTTTAATCGTGTTTTCAAGATCTGAATAAAATTTTCTACCGAAGCCTTTTCTTTTAAACTGACTCGAAATTGCAATACGATCAATATACGCAAATTTTTTAAAACGCTTATTAAACCATATATAATTTAAACTCTCATATTCAAGATTTTGTCTCAAAACCAGTAAAAAACCTTTTACTTCTTTTGAAGAAGATTCAATCAGCTTAAAATATAATGAATTTTCTAAAAACCATTCAAATTTATTTGATGAAATAGAGTTTACTGCAGGAACCGCTAAATCATTTATTCTAATAATCTCCTGAATATCACTCGATTTAACATTTCGAATTAAATCAGACATTATTCTGTGGTTACTTTATAGGTTTTTTTAAATAAATCAGGGAACTTCTTTGGTTTATAATTCTCTAGACTAATACAAACATAATCAACTCTAGATCTAAATACAGTCTTATCATCTTTGATACGAACAACTTGAAACAGCCTACTCAACTTAATTTTATAATCACACTTTGTAATCCATGTTGAGATAGCTACTTCATCATTTAGAAACAGTGACCCCAAATATTCAATATCATTTTTAACTACTACACACGCACTTTTAACCTTTTGAAAATCTTCGTGACTAACACCAAGAAATTTAGAATGATCCCAACTTACAGCTTCAGACCAATCTAAATAGACTTTATTGTTAACATGGCCTAAAATATCAATATCATTTTTATTAACTTTAAACTCAAGTATATGAGGATTGTTAAAATCCCAAGACAAATTTTTTTTTAATGACATTATATTACCTTAAACTTGAAGGTATTCTAAAAGTCACATTTTCATCCTCAAGAGTCTTTTCCTCTAAATCATATTCATGATTAGTTTTTAATTTTTTTATAACATCCATAACTAAAATATCTGGTACAGATGCTCCTGAAGACACGCCTATGCTGTTAAAATGTTTGTAATCATTTATATTTAATTTGGTTGAGTCTTCTATTAAATCTGATTTAAGGCACCCAGAATTTTTGGCTACTTCAACTAATCTATTTGAGTTTGATGAGTTGCTAGAACCAACAATTATGAAGGCATCACAAATACTTGCAAATTTCTTGACTGCATTTTGTCTATTTGTTGTTGCATAACAAATATCTTCTTTTGGAGAGCATTCAATATAAGGAAACTTAGTTTTTAGTTTTTCTATTATCTTAATTGTATCATCAACAGATAATGTTGTTTGTGTAATGTAAGCAATTTTATTATTATTAATTTTAAGTCTATCTACATCATTTATATCTTCGACCAAAACAATTGCTCCTTCAGGTACTTGACCCATTGTGCCTTCTACTTCTGGATGATTTTTATGACCAATAAGAACTATCTGATATCCACGGTTATAAAATTTTAATGCTTGAATATGTACTTTTGTAACTAATGGACATGTTGCATCAATAGTTATGCCTTTTTTTTGATTAGCTTCATTAATAATCTTTTTTGATACTCCATGCGCTGAAAAAATAATAGGACGATTGATAGGTACATCATTTAAATCTTCAATAAATATTGCGCCTTTTTGTTCCAACTCATCTATGACATGCTTATTGTGTACTATCTCATGTTTAACATAAACCGGAGCCCCATATTTTTCTATTGCAAGAGTTACTGTATCAACTGCTCTGGTAACTCCAGCACAAAAACCACGGGGTGCTATTAAATATATTTTCTTTTTCATAAAAAAATAAATGGCTAAAAATGAATATTTATTAAATTATTCCAAAATATGTCAATTTCTACATTCTAACTTCTTGACTGTGAATTTTATTAAAAAGTTCTGAGTCAAGTTTCACATACTTATTAGTTGCTATATCTGCGAAATATAGCTCATCTGAAATTAAACTTGGATCAAAGCCATCTTTAACTAAGTCAGTTTTTTTATACTTGAATGTTCCAGTTTTTTCAATTTCTGGCGATATTCTTAGAAACACAGGTATTGAATACTTAGGGAGTTGATCCAGTAATTTTTGATAAAAATCATTTATTGAAAATTGTTCATTAATAACAATTGAAGCCATTCCAGCCCGTCCATCTTGTGCAGGAACTTCAACCCCATAAATATTTGCTTCTTTTATACCTGATATTGCAGAAACTATTTCACTTACTTCATTTGTTGAAACATTCTCTGATTTCCACCTAAAAGTATCACCAATTCTATCAATAAAATAATAATATCCTTGTGAGTCTCTTTTGAGTAAGTCACCACTAGAAAACCATTGATCACCAGTTTCAAATACATTTTCTAAAATTTTTTTCTTAGAAGCCTCTTTGTTAGTGTATCCATCAAAGCGACCAGTAAGTTTTCCATCATCTGGAATAAAACCTATTGCTTCTCCTATTTCATCTGGCTCACACTCAATACAAAACCCATCTGCATTTCTTTCAACTTTTTCCTCTTCTACATTAAATTTAACTATTCTTGTTTTCATAACAGAGCTTAAATACGGAGGAATTCTGCCAATAGATCCAAAATTACTGTCCGCATTAATAAGCGCTATATTGCCTTCAGATGAACCATAAAATTCTTTTATATTCGATATTCCAAACCTTTTTGCAAATATTTTCCAAACATCTGGTCTAAGTCCATTCCCAAAAATTCCTCTAATTTTGTGCTTATTTTCATATTCTGATTCTTTAGTATTAACTAAGTATCTCAACATTTCTCCAATGTAGGTAACAATAGTAATATTATTTTCTACACAGTCTTTCCAAAACCTCTCAGCAGAGAATTTTTTTCTCAATACTAAAGTACCACCAGTAAAGAATGTTGAGCCAACCCCTACAACACCTCCAGTTGAGTGATAAAGTGGTAAAACCATATAAGTTTTATCATTAGTATCCATTTTTAAAGATAATGATTGTAAAGAAGCGCCAGCAATGAACCTTGAGTGATTAAATTTTGACGCTTTTGGCAGGCCAGTAGTTCCACTGGTATAAATATAAAATAATGACTCAGTATTTACTAAGTCTTTACGATGTGTTTTGTTTGGTCTTGTTTTATTATCTGATTTAATATTTTCAAAGCCTTGGGTGTTATCACCAAATACAAATGCATCAATTTTTTTTTCTAGTTGATCTACTGCAGATGAGTAATTCTCTACGCATTCTGGTCCAATTATAATCGATGAACTTTGCGATGTACCAATGCAGTGAGCCAAAGAATTTCCTTTTATATTAGAATTTAAACAAGCGATAGTTACACCTAATTTTGAAAGACCAATCCAAGTGAACAAAAACTCTGGTTTATTTTCCATCAATAGAGAGATAACATCGCCATGTTTATAGCCCTTATCTATCGCCCAATTTGCAACTTTATTTGATTCTTGATCTAACTCACGATACGTAAATTGCTGATCATCATATTGTAAGGCTATTAGATCTGGATTTTTATCTACCTGCTCTTCAATTAAGTCTGCAACCGTTAAATTTTGATTTTTGTCAAGTTTTCTTGATTTGATTAATAGTGGTAATAAAAATTTAAAATAGGTCCACTCTCTTTTAATTCCTTTTAAAATGCTCATAGGATTTTTTTACTTTCTAAAATATTTAATAAATTTGTATAGAAGTTTTTATCATCATCAAACTTTTTTTTGTATGCAAATATATGTCTTACTGGTCTTACCCCAAATATACTATTAGTTAAAAAAATATTATCACTTTTTATAAGATTATTTAATGTTGTACTTCGTGTCGTTGCAATCTTTTTTTTTAAAAATTGCCCTCTTATTATACCATTTAATACTCCATCCTTTAAAGGTGGAGTAAAAATCTTATTTTTCTGCACATAAAATATATTAGATGTAGTAGTACAACTGACTTTATTATCAATATTAAGAAATATTGAGTCCTCGTAGCCAAGCCTTGAGGCTCTATTTTTTTCAACTACATTATCCAAATAGTTCAAAGTTTTATTCTGAGAAATTGGAGATGTATTATTTCTTCTTATATTGGCAATATTAAGTTTTATCGGTTTCAATAGCAAAGAACTCTCAACAAGGTTTAATTTAATGTATAACCCAATCATATGATTTTTTTCAAAGTCTAAACCTCTTTTAGAAATTCCTCGTGTAATATTGGTTCTTATTGCGACTTTTTTATTCTGAAAATTATTTTTTTTTATTAACTTTAAAATAATTTTTTTTAGCTCCTCATTTTTTATACTAAAATTAAAATAAAGAAGTTTAGCTGCTCTATTTAATCTAGCATAGTGATCATCATAAAAAATTAATTCATTGTCCTGATATAGCATAGTATCGAAGACACCATCACCAAGCAGTAATCCCCTATCAGAAATATCAAAATTTAATTTGTTTTGAAGAATATATTTTCCATTAGCATATATAATCATAGATTTAAATTTAGAGATTTATTCTATTATTTATTAGATTACTTATCTTATCAATAGACTCCTGGTACTCTAAGTCAGAATCAGAATCACTAACAATACCTCCGCCACAGTTAACAATTAGTTTATCTTCAGCTAACATAATTGTTCTAATAGGTATATTCATATCTAGTGATCCACTTAGAGAGATATATCCTAAGGCACCACAGTATGGGCCCCTTTTTGTTTTTTCTAATTCACTAATAATTTCCATAGCTCTAATTTTGGGTGCACCAGTAACTGAAGCCCCTGGCAGACAGGCCTTTAATAAATCAACAGCATTTTTTTCTGGTCTAATTTGACTTGATATGTATGAAACTAGGTGGTGAACGTTTTCATAAGTTTCTAATGAAGCAAGTTTTTCTACTTCGACAGAACCTGAAATCGAGACCCTTGATATATCGTTGCGCAATACATCAACAATCATTAAGTTTTCTGCTAAATTTTTCTTACTGTTCACTAAATCAGAAATTAGCACTTTATCTTTCTTCTCAGTTAATCCTCTTGGATTTGTTCCTTTAATAGGCGCTGCCATAATCTTACAGTTATCAAGACTTAAAAACCTCTCGGGAGAAAAAGAACAGACTGACTCGACATCATTATTAGAAATAAAAGCTGAAAATGGAGTACGAGTCTTTTCTCTAAAATTTAAATAAGTATCAAAATGATCTAATGTACTAGTGCTTTTGGCTGTAAAACAATGCGTAAAATTAGCCTGAAAAATATCTCCAGCATTTATGTAATCCAAAATTCGATTAATTGATTTTTTATACGATCCTTTGTCTTGATATGGTTCCCAATCAAAGTTTGAGTTTTTTACTTTTGCACAATTAATATTATTACTTAAATAAATTTTTTTTAAATATTCTATTTTATTTTCATTAGATAAATTATTTGTACTCTCCTGATAATCATCAAGATTTACTGAAAATAAATATACTTTCTTTTTTTTATGATCAAATGCAAACACAACATCATACAATCCAAACCAGATATCATCAAAGTTATACGTACTATTTTTTACATTGTTAATATTTTCAATTTCTAGGCAAGATTCATATGAAATAAACCCTGCAAGTCCACACTGAAAACTAGGCAATCCAAAAATTTTTTTTATTTTTAAGCTTCTTAGTAAACCGTCCAGTATTTGAAAGAATGTGTCTTGTGACTTTTTTGCATCAATAAATATTTCGTTTTGCCTTTTTTTAATTTTTAGGACAGGAAGTGCAGCAATGTAACTAAATTGATTGAGTTTTTTATCTTTTCCAGCACTATCTAAATATACAAGCCCATTTAAGCCTTTCAATTTTTTAAAAAAATTGATTGGCTCTTGATAATCTAAATCTAAAACTTTGATACTTCTCATCTACAAACTAATGTGGTGGGGATACTCGGAGTCGAACCGAGACGACCGAAGTCACCAGATTTTGAGTCTGGCGCGTCTACCAATTCCGCCATATCCCCTAAATTAATATATTAAAGGGTAAAGTAAGACTAATTTGAAACAGTTTCAAATAATTAAGATGATAAATAAGAAATAATTGCTTAGCTTATAAGCATAGTTTTATTACTGCCTTAAATATAGTATTAATCATTATAGAAAGTAATAGTTGATATGAGAAAGTTATTTAACTTTTGTAGAAATCTAATCGAAACCCGAATTAGAGCATTCTCTAATACAAGATTTGCTATGCCGTTTGTTTTCTTTATTGGCTACATAGAAGCAATAATTTTCCCGATTCCACAAGAAGTTTTTATGGTGCCTATGATGCTTTCCGAGAAAGCAAAAGTCTTTAGAATTGTATTTTTTTCTATTCTTGGCTCTATAATAGGAGGTCTTACTGCTTATTATCTAGGACTATTATTTTTTGATTCTTTAGTTATGCCTATAATTAACTTTTATAATTATTCAGAAAGTTTTTTATATTTCAAAAATCAAATTAATGAGTATGGTTTTATCTATGTTTTTATTGGGGGATTTACGCCGCTACCCTTTAAAATCATTACTTTGTCTTCTGGAGCATTAAATATTCCAATTTGGAATTTTTTATTAGCAGCAACTTTGTCCAGGAGTATCAGGTTTTATTTGATTGGTTTTTTAACCTATAAATATGGTAATAATGTAATAAATATAATTGATAGAAAATTAAATCTAATTACATTTATAATATTACTTATAGTTTTTCTGATTTTCTTTACTTATAAATTAATTCTGTGATGAATAATATTTTAGAAAAATATATTGCAATAAATATTTCAATTTCAGTAGTAATTTTATTTATAGTTTATGTACTACAGTATTTTTTTGGTATGGCGCCATGCGATATGTGTATTAATGAGAGATATCCTTACTTTATAGTTATTATCTTAGGCACAGTTAGCTATGGTATAAAATCAAATACAAAGGTAGTTGAGATAATAACAAATTTAATCTTCGCAATAATCTATTTTATTGGTCTTATATATTCAGTATATCACGTTGGAATTGAAAGAAAGTATTGGATTGGTAGTTCAAACTGTTCAAGTAAAATTAATGCTTTAGATATAGAAACCTTATCATCACAGCTAATGGAAATGCCTATTATTAGATGCGATGAGCCAACTTTTTTGTTTAATTTCATATCAATAGCTGAATTAAATTCTATAGCTATGGGGATACTTTTGATATTTAGCTTAATTGTGTTATATAAAAAAATATGAGTTCAAAAGAAAAATTATTAGCAAGAATTATTCGTGTAAATCAAGCTGGAGAAATAGGTGCTCAAAGGATCTATAACGCACAAAAAAAAGTATTTAAATTCTTAGGCAAGCACGATGACGTTAAAGAGATTTCAAGAATGGCGAAAGAGGAAGAAGAACACTTAAATTATTTTAATGAAAAAATGCGATATCATAATGTAAGACCTACAGCTCTTGGACCTTTTTGGGAAATTGGGGCATCAGCAATTGGTTTAACAACTGCTGTAATGGGGCCCAAAGCAGCGTATACATGTACTGAGGCGGTTGAAGAAGTTATTGTCGAGCATTACCAGAGTCAAATTGATATGCTCGAGGGAATTGACCCAGAGCTTCAAGATAAAATAAAAAAATTTCAGCAAGATGAAGAAGGGCATAAACAAACTGCAATTAACCGCGGTTCAAAAGAGGTTTTTGCTTATAGAGCATTGCGACAAGTTTTAAGAAAAACAACTCAAGCGGCAGTATATTTTGCTGAAAAAATTTAAGTTAATCTAAATATCAAGTTGAGTATCCCAATATAAAAAATCATTCCAACTTTCATGAAGAAAATTGGGGGGAAATGATCTGCCACATTTATCAAGCTCGGCTACAGTAGGTCTTTTAGGCATATTTCTTGGTGTCATGCCAGACACCTTTAAAATTTTCCCACCTTTTTTTACATTGCAAGCTGAGCAAGCGGTTAAAATATTCGTCCAAGTAGTTTCGCCTCCTTTTGATCTTGGAATTAAGTGATCAAATGTAAGGTCTTTTTGTGATGGGCAGTATTGGCACGTGAAACGATCCCTAAGAAAAACATTAAAGCGAGAAAAAATTGGATACTCATTTGGTTTAATGTAAGTTTTTAAACTAATTACACTGGGTAATTTCATTGTAAAATTAGGACTTCTTATCTCTCTATCATAATTTGAGACAATGTTAACCTTATCTAATATTACTGATTTAACACTGTCCTGCCATGACCATAATGATAACGGAAAGTGACTGAGAGGCCTGAAATCTGCATTCAAAACTAATGTAGGACATTGGTCTAAATTGCCGGCGAAATTCATAATATTAATATAATATCAGAAAGTGAAAAAAAAAGTGTGAAATTTTTTTGAAGCTTAAAACTTAATTTAAACTATAAGTCTGGACGTTAAAAATTCAATTCCAATCTGTAGGCCATCCTCAGCGATTGAATGTTGAGTAAATTTAGATATATGAGATTTAATATCGACATCATATTCTTTTAAATTAGTCTCTGCATCTAATGTTTCTTGAAAAGGAACCATCGGATCTTGATCACCATGTATAAGATATATTGGCGGCTTAGAAATTAAATCATTTTTAAGTAACTCCGGAGCAATTAATTTTCCTGAATAACCTAATACACCTGCCATCGTATTTTTTCTTCTCAAACTGACATGCAATGACATCATGGTACCTTGACTAAAGCCTACCAATGCTAAATTTTCATCTGTGAGTTCGTATTTTTCCAATGTTGAGTCTATGAACTTATTCAAATGATCTGCGGCTACTAAAATTTTACTCCATAAAATAGCTGGATCTCTAGATGTTAGATCAAACCATTGATAACCCGCAGGATTCATTGGACAAGCTTCTGGCGCATGAGGTGATAAAAAAACTGTGTCTGGTAAATTGCCCTTAAAGTAGTTTGCTAATCCAATTAAATCATTGCCATCTGCACCATAGCCATGAACAAAAATTACGACTTGTTTTGGCTGATTTCCACTTGATGGCTCTATAATTGGTCCAGTTATCATAATTAATTTAAATTATTTTCAACGATACTTACTATGTCAGCCATAATGTCTTTTAACTGATAATCCTTAGGCGTATAGATGGCGGTAACCCCTGCTGACTTTAAGACCTTTTCATCTTCAATAGGAATTATTCCACCTACAATAACAGGAATATTATCGATTTTATTTTTTTTTAGTTCTGACATGATTTCACTAACAAGTTGTATATGTGAACCCGATAATATTGATAAGCCAATAATATGAACATCTTCCTCAACTGATGATTTTACAATTTGCTGAGGAGTTAATCTTATGCCTTCATAAAGAACATCCATACCACAGTCACTTGCACTTACAGCAATTTGTTCAGCTCCACTAGAGTGACCATCTAAGCCAGGTTTTCCTACTAAAAACTTGATTCTTCGACCTGTTTTTTCTGATATTTTATCAACTCTTTTTTTTACCTCTAAATAATCGTTATTCGTAGTTGTTTTTACATTTTGCGTAATACCGGTGGGAGCTCTAAACTCTCCAAATACTTCACGCATAACATTTGTCCATTCACCTGTTGTAACTCCAGCTTTAGCTGCAGCAATTGAGGCATGCATAATGTTCTTTTCTGATTCTGCAGCTAGTTTTAATTCTGACAAAGATTTATCAACTAGAGACTGATCTCTATTAGATTTCCATTCATTTAATGCTTTCACTTGCTCCGCCTCAACTGATGCATCCACTGTCTCTATTCCACTATCATTTGCTGTCAAAGGAGAGTTTTCTGTTTCAGTAAATTTGTTAACACCTACAACTATCTGTTCACCATCATTTATATTCTGTATTCGCTCTTTATTGGAGTTGACTAGTTCCTGTTTTAAGTAGCTATTTTCAATACCGGCAACGGCTCCACCCATTTCTTGGATATGATTAAATTCTTTTTTTGCTTCCTGTTTCATTTTTTCTACTTTTTCTTCAACCACTTTTGAACCGTTGAACAGATCTTCAAATTCTAAAAGATCTGTTTCGTAGGCTAAAATTTGTTGAAGCCTTAGTGACCATTGCTGATCCCAAGGTCGAGGTAATCCTAATGCCTCGTTCCAAGCTGGTAATTGTACTGCACGTGCTCTTGCATCTTTTGACAAAACAACTGCCATCATTTCTATGAGAATTCGATATACATTGTTCTCAGGTTGTTGCTCAGTTAAGCCTAAACTATTAACCTGTACTCCATATCTAAATCTTCTATTCTTTGGATTCTTAACTCCATATCTTTCTTTGGTTATTTCATCCCATAAGTCGACAAATGCACGCATTTTACACATCTCTGTAATAAATTTAATGCCTGAATTAACAAAGAAACTTATTCTTCCTACAACATTTTCAAACTCTTCTGAAGATAGTACATTAGACTCTTTTACTCTGTCCAAATATGCAACCGCGGTAGATAAAGCAAAAGCTAATTCCTGAACAGGTTTAGCTCCTACTTCTTGCAAATGATATGAACAAATATTTACCGGATTCCATTTTGGTAATTCAGTGTATGTAAAAGTAATCATGTCAGATATAAGTCGAAGGCTTGGTGCGGGTGGAAAAACATGAGTGCCTCTAGACAAGTACTCTTTAATAATATCATTTTGAGTTGTTCCTTGTAATTTATTTCTATCAATTTTTTGTTCATCAGCTAATGCAATGTATAAACTTAATAACCAAGCAGCAGTGGCATTTATCGTCATGGAGGTGTTCATTTGATCTAGAGGGATTTTATTAAGAAGAGTTCTCATATCTCCTATATGACTTATGGGAACTCCTACTTTACCAACCTCGCCGCTAGCAAGAATATGGTCACTGTCATAACCTGTCTGTGTAGGAAGATCAAAAGCAATAGATAGCCCTGTTTGCCCTTTTGCAAGGTTTTTAAGGTAAAGCTCATTAGATTTTTTAGCTGTTGAATGCCCAGCATAAGTCCGAATTAACCATGGTTTATCTGTCATTTTTAGTCCTTGAGCTTGTTTTTCAATTTATTTGTTCTAGTTATATCTAATATATTAATAATAACAAACTGGCTATAAACCTAGAAAAAAGAAGTGTACATATTTTTCTTCATAAACTGGCTATTAACCTAGAAAAAAGATTAAATTAGGCTATATTTCGAATAAATTTCACACTTAGGAGACAATAATAATGACTACTGAAGAAAAAGATATTTATGCAATAGGTGAAGTGCCCCCTTTAGGATTTGTTCCAAATAAAATGCACGCGTGGGTAATTAGAAAAGATAGGCACGGAAATCCAATGCAGTCCTTTCAATCAGAAGAATTTGATATTCCTGAAATTGGGCCTAGTGATGTTTTAGTTTTAGTGATGGCCGCTGGCGTAAATTACAACGGAGTATGGGCTGGGCTTGGAAAACCAATTTCAGTTCTTGATGTAACAAAAAAAGATTATCACATAGCCGGATCAGATGCCTCTGGAATAGTATGGAAGGTAGGATCAAACGTAAAAAAATGGAAGGTTGGCGATGAAGTTGTAATTCATGCGATGACTTGGGATCATGAAGATGAAGAAGTTAATGGTGGAGAACCAATGTTATCCGAGTCTAATAAAGTTTTTGGTTATGAAACTGCCGATGGAACATTTGCACAATTTACTGCGGTCCAAGCTCATCAGTTAATGAGAAAGCCGCCTCAGTTAAGTTGGGAAGAAAGTGGTTGTTACAATCTAACTCTCGTTACTGCTTACAGAATGTTATTCGGACATGCTCCTAATGAACTTAAGCCAGGACAATTTGTATTAGTTTGGGGTGCATCAGGTGGTCTTGGAAGCTTCGCTGTACAGCTTGCAAGTATTGTTGGCGCTAAACCAATTGGAGTTATCTCTGATAACTCAAAAGCAGAATATGTTAAAAGCTTAGGTGCGGTTGGCGTATTAAATAGAAAAGACTTCAACTGCTGGGGTGAGCATCCGGATATTGATGATGTAGAAGCATATAATGCTTACATGAAAGAAGTTAGAAAGTTTGGTAAGGCTCTTTGGGAATTCACTGGTAAGGGTAAAAATGTAGATATGGTTTTTGAACATCCAGGTGAAACTACAGTTCCTGTTTCTATGTTTATAGTAAAAAGAGGAGGCATGGTTGTTATTTGTGCCGGAACTACAGGTTACAATCTTACATTAGATGCTAGATATTTATGGATGCATAGTAAGAGACTGCAAGGTTCACACTTTGGAAATTCAAAACAAGCAAATGCAGCAAATAACCTAGTACACGATGGAGCTATAAATCCCTGCATGTCAGAAGTTTTTGAATGGGATAAAATTCCTCTTGCTCACGAAAAAATGATGAATAATGAACATAAGGCAGGAAATATGGCAGTTTTAGTAGGTGCCAATAAAACTGGCTTAAAAACAATCAAGGAAGCTTAATCAATATGGATAATTTATTAATAAAGTGTAGGGATTCTCTAGAATCTATAAATAAGTACTCAGATGCAGCCAAGGAGCAAGTTAAAAAACTTGTTATGGAAGACGGTGTTGTTTCTAAGGGTCTTATGGCTAGAGAACAGCATGCTGCTCACAGCCTAGCTTGGATAGCAACATACAAAGCTACCCTCACTGAATTATTAAATTGGGCTGAAAGACTTGAGAGTGAAAATAAGTTTTTAGAAACAGAGCAATTAATATTACAGTTTGCATTTTCGGAATACTTATCTCAATTATGGCATGGTATCCCAATGTCACAGATGGAATATGCCCGACCTCAAGACTTAGGTTTAAAAAACGGTTTATTTAATGAACTTTCAACTACATCTGTAAAAGATCTTATGTTAAATGGCAATGAGGCTTCAGATAGAGTTAAGCTTGCTGACATTCTACAAAATAGTTTCTCAAGTAAAAATTTTGGTAACTTAGGACTAGATGATACCTCCTCAATGATTATTCAAGAATTTAAAAAATTTGTTGAAGAAGATGTAGTTCCTCATGCACACGAGTGGCATCTAAAAGATGAATTAATTCCTATGGAGGTCATAAATAAAATGTCAGAGCTTGGCATTTTTGGACTAACCATTCCCGAAGAATATGGTGGGCTAGGAATGAGTAAACTTTCCATGTGTGTTGTAACGGAAGAGCTAGCAAGAGGTTATATTGGAATTGGATCTCTGGGAACACGAACAGATATATCTTCTGAACTTTTATTAATTGGTGGAACAGAAGAGCAAAAGAAAAAATGGCTTCCTAAAATTGCTTCAGGGGAGATTCTTCCTACAGCTGTCTTTACAGAGCCAAATACAGGTTCAGACCTAGCTTCGTTAAAAACTCGAGCTGTAAAAGATGGTGATGATTATTCTATAACTGGCAACAAAACTTGGATCACTCACGGCGCTAGAAGTGATCTGATGACATTGCTAGCAAGATCTAATTCAAATGAAAAAGGATACAAAGGTTTATCTATGTTCTTGGCTGAAAAAGAAAGAGGCGATGATGATAATATGTTTCCTAGCGATGGAATGTCTGGTGGTGAAATTGAGGTACTAGGCTACAGGGGCATGAAAGAATATGAAATTGCTTTTGATGATTTTAAGGTTAAGGGAGAAAACTTGCTAGGTGGTGAAGAAGGCAAGGGTTTCAAACAATTGATGGAAACATTTGAGTCTGCAAGAATTCAAACTGCTGCTAGGGCTGTTGGTGTGGCACAATCAGCCATGGAAACAGGGATGCAATATGCCCTTGATAGAAATCAGTTTGGTAAGTCAATATACGAATTTCCAAGAGTATCCTCTAAGATAACATCTATGGTTACTGAAATCATGGCTGCAAGACAGCTAACTTACTACTCTGCAAGAGAGAAAGATAAAGGGAACAGATGTGACCTTGAAGCTGGTATGGCTAAACTTCTTGGAGCTAGAGTTGCATGGGCTACTTCAGACAACTCATTACAAATACATGGCGGTAATGGTTTTGCTCTGGAATATCCTATCAGCAGACTTCTTTGTGACTCCAGAATTCTTAATATTTTTGAGGGTGCCGCTGAAATGCAGGCAGATGTCATAGCAAGAAGATTGCTTACTTCTAACTAATGCCGAACGTATTTTATTACTTATTAATACCGATTACTATTGCGGCAGTAACACTAGTTTTATTCACAGGTATTTATGGAATGCTTAAGGGAGGAAAGTTTAATAAACAGTACTCTAATAAATTAATGCGACTAAGAATTTTACTTCAATTTTTAGCCATAACTATCATAATGATTGCGCTATATATTGCTGCTGACTAACCATGGTAAAGTTAAATAAAATATATACTAAAACTGGTGATAAAGGAAAAACAAGCCTTGTTTCAGGAAAAAGGGTATCAAAAGATAATATTCGAATAAGAGCTTATGGAACGATAGATGAATTAAACTCTATTCTTGGAGTTGTTAAACATCATGTCTCTAAGAAACTTATTAAAATTGTGTCTGAAATACAAAATGACTTATTTGATCTTGGTGCCGACCTTGCAACTCCTATATCTAAGTCTCCTAAATTTCCACCTTTAAGAATTACCGAGAACCAAGTTAAAAGACTTGAAACCGCAATTGATAAGTTTAATAAACCTCTCTCAAGTCTTAATTCTTTTGTATTGCCTGGTGGCTCAATCAGTGCGGCATATTTACACAATGCGAGAACTGTGACCAGACGAGCGGAAACCTTAATAGTTGAACTTAATAATAAAGAAAAAATAAACGTATTTTCAATGACTTATGTGAATAGACTGTCTGACTTATTTTTTGTCCTATCAAGAGTTGAAAATGCAAATGGTAAAAAAGATGTGCTTTGGAAGCCTGGTCAAAACACTTAAATTAATTGATCAAAACTTAAAAATGCTATAATTCCTAAAAGTATATTTCAGAGTAAAGCATAAATAGAAAGAAATAATAAATGAAAATCTTAGTACCCGTGAAAAGAGTGATTGACCCTTATGTGAATATAAGAGTTAAATCAGATGAGACAGGAGTTGAAACTGACAATGTAAAAATGTCAATGAATCCGTTTTGTGAAATTGCCGTTGAAGAAGCTATAAGACTAAAAGAAGCAAATAAAGCAGAAGAAATTATTGCAATTTCTATTGGTAACCAGCAATGTCAAGAAACTATTAGAACTGCTTTAGCTATGGGCGCAGATAGGGGTATACACGTTTTAACAGATGATGTTCTAGAGCCATTAGCTTTAGCTAAAATTTTAGCTAAAGTTTATGAAGAAGAAAATCCTGGTCTTGTTATCATGGGAAAACAAGCAATTGATGGGGACAACAATCAAACTGGTCAAATGTTTGCAGCACTAACTGACCTATCTCAAGGTACATTTGCATCTAAAATAGAGATTGACGGCAAGCAGGCTGTTGTTACTAGAGAAATTGATGGTGGCTTACAGACAATAAAAATCAACTTACCGGCAGTTGTAACAACTGATCTAAGACTTAATGAACCGAGATATGCATCTCTTCCAAATATTATGAAAGCTAAGAAAAAAACAATAGATCAAAAATCACCAAGTGATTACGGTGTAGATGTTGCTCCAAGGTTAAAAGTTTTGAAGGTGGTAGAGCCACCTAAGAGACAGGCTGGAGTGAAAGTTGAAACAGTATCTGAATTGGTGGAAAAACTTAAAAATGAGGCAGGTGTAATATGACAACATTATTTTTTACTGAACATGCAAATGGTGTTTTAAACGACCAAAGCTTAAAAGCTATTTCTGGCGCAAAAGAATTTGGTAATGATCTTCATATTCTTATTGCAGGAAGCAATATAGATGAAGCGGTCGCTGAGGCGAGTAAAATTGAAGGAGTATCTAAAGTAATTCATTTAAATAGTAATGAATTTGATAATATTTTGGCTGAAAAATTAGCTGCAGCTATGTTTGACCTATCAAGTGAGTATAGTTATTTTGCTGCTGCCGCAACTACCACCGGAAAAAATGTAATGCCTAGATTATCTGCAAAACTTGATGTTAGTCAGATATCAGAAATAATAGGTGTAGAGTCACCTGATACATTCGTCAGAACTATTTATGCGGGTAATGCCATTGCGACAGTCCAATCGTCAGACGAAAAAAAAGTTTTGACAATTAGACCAACTGCTTTTCAGGCGTGTAAAGTTACTGAAAACGCCTGTGAAGTGTCCATAATTGATCCTCAAAATATTCCAGCAATATCTGAGTTTGTAGGAGAAGAACTTACAAAGTCAGATAGACCCGAACTTACTTCAGCAAAAACAATTATATCTGGTGGAAGAGGAATGCAAAATGGTGAGAACTTTGAACTTCTAGATAAAGTTGCTGCTAAATTAAATGCTGCCGTAGGAGCCTCGCGAGCAGCAGTAGATGCAGGCTTTGTACCTAATGATTATCAAGTCGGACAAACTGGTAAAGTGGTAGCACCTGAACTATACATTGCTGTAGGAATTTCAGGAGCTATTCAACATCTTGCTGGTATGAAGGACTCTAAAATTATTGTAGCCATTAATAAAGACGAAGAAGCTCCTATTTTTGATGTTGCTGATTACGGTCTTGTTGCTGATTTATTTCAAGTTCTTCCTGAGTTAGAAGGCGCACTCTAAAAAGCATATTTAGACAAGAGATCTATAAAATACTGATCATCCCATTCTGCGGGACCAAGATACTTTGCAATCTGTGTTCCATTTTGATCAATCAAAATAGTTGCTGGTAACCCAAGAGCTTTTACTTCCCTTGGTATATTATTTTTGCTATCAAAAAATAGTGAAATGTTTTTAATATTATTATCTTCAAAAAAAGCAATTGCTTTTTTCTTTGGGCCTCGATCAAGATTGATTGCTATGACTTTAAGTTTGTTTTTATCAAACTTGCTTTGTAGTCTATCTAAGGATGGCATTTCTTCTTTGCAAGGTTCGCACCATGTAGCCCATAGGTTTACTAATGTAAGTTGACCATTAAAATTATCTAAACTATGACTTAAACTGTTCTCATCTTCAAATTTGCTTGTAAAACCTGGCTTTTCTTCAAAGATTATCTTTTTGAGTGTATCTGAGTTTGCATATAAAGGGTTGCAAATCATTAATAATGTGGCATATAGCACCGATAATTTAGATATGAAGTTATAATCATATGATTTCATACGAATGATACATAGTAGGATTATTAATAATGTCTAGAAAAAAAGAATCTATACTGAGAAACCGATTTAGTAAGAAAAATAATGATATTTTTACTGAAATTAATACATCTATAGACTTTGATAAACTGTTGTTTAATGAAGATATTGAAGGATCAATAGCTCATGCCGAAATGTTAGCTAAACAAAAAATAATCTCTAATTCAGAAAAAAATAAAATTATTAAAGGCCTAAAAAAAATTCAGATTGAAATAAAAAAAAATAAGTTTGTCTTCAGATCCGAGCTTGAAGATATTCACATGAATATTGAAAGTAGATTACAGGAAATTATAGGAGATACTGCTGGAAAACTTCATACAGCAAGATCAAGAAATGATCAGGTAGTTACTGATTTAAAGCTATGGCTAAGAAAAGATATTGATATGATATTAGAAGAATTAAAAATTCTAAAAAAAATTATTATTAAAAATGCGGAAAAAAATATCAATGTTTTGATGCCAGGATTTACTCATCTGCAATCTGCCCAGCCTATATCAGCAGGTCATTATTATATGGCATACTATGAGATGTTTATGCGTGATACTGAAAGATTTATTGAAACTAGAGGAAGATTAAATAAAAATCCACTTGGATCATGTGCTATGGCTGGAACTTCTTTCAAAATAGACAGATTTTTAACCACTAAGAAACTTGGTTTTGATAAGCCAACAAATAATTCTATAGACAGTGTCTCTGACAGAGATTTCGTTATAGACTTCTTATACTCTGCAAGTACTTGCGCAATGCATTTATCAAGAATAGCTGAAGAGATTGTTTTATGGTCTTCTAATTTAGTAAATTTTTGTGAAATTAAAGATGACATGATGTCAAGTTCATCAATAATGCCTCAGAAAAAAAACCCTGATGCAGCTGAATTAGTTAGAGCAAAGGCCTCATTAATAAATAGCAACTTATCTTCTATGCTTGGAATCATGAAATCACTTCCTTTATCATATAGTAAAGATTTACAAGAAGATAAAAAATTAGTTTTTGATAGTAGCTCTAATCTCCATATATCTATTAAAGTCATTACTGAGATCCTAAAAAGTTTAAAGTTGAATAAAAAGAATTTACATTTATCTGCAGCTCAAGGCTTCTCTAATGCAACTGAACTAGCTGATTGGCTAGTAAAAAATTTAAAATATTCATTTAGAAAAGCTCATACAGTGACAGCTAAAATCGTTAATTTTGCTGAAAAAAATTCTCTTAAACTTGAAGATCTAACTCTAGATCAATTTAGAAAATTTGATGCAAAATTTAGTAACAAAGTTTTTAAAGATCTTAACATTAAAAATGCAGTTCTAAGTAAAACAAGCTATGGTGGAACTAGTCAGATAGAAGTGATTAAGATGATAAAAAAAGCAAAGAAAATTAATAAATGAAAAAAATTACGATTTATTTAGCTTTGAGTTTTTTTCTACTGAGTTGTGGAAAAAAAGGTTCGCTAGAGCTTCCTCAAAATGAACTTCAAACAAATATTAATTATCAAATAACCCACACAAGGGTTTAAATAGTATGAACTACTTCAACTATAATAAAGGAACTTTATATTCTGAAGGCGTTGCAATTAAGGACATAGCTAGTGAAAATGCTACTCCCTTCTATTGCTATAGTTCTGATGCATTTATTAGCAACATTAATAAACTAAAGAAAGCTTTCAACGAAATTAGTCCAAAAATTTGTTACTCAACCAAATCTAATTCTAATTTATCAATTTTAAAATTATTAAATAAAGAAGGTGCCGGAGCGGATGTAGTATCAGTAGGAGAATTAAAAAAATCTTTACTCGCAGGTATCAATCCTAGTGAAATCGTATTTTCTGGAGTAGGAAAAACAGAGGAAGAAATTGAATTCGCAATTTCAAACAAAATATTTCAAATTAATGCTGAGTCTGTAAGTGAGTTACACACAATTAATAAAATTGCTAAAAGTCTAAATATTAGACAACAAGTTAGTATCAGAATTAATCCAGATATTATTGGTGATACTCATAAAAATATTTCAACAGGTGGTCTTGGAGATAAATTTGGTATCCCTTTCTCAGACGTAAAAGATTTATTTTTTAATAACTCATCTTTTGCAGATATTGAAATTTCAGGAATTGCTTTTCACATAGGAAGTCAAATTAAAACTATTGAGCCTTTCACTAAAGTTTTTAAAAAAACCAGTGAACTAATTAAGGAAGTTAATAGAGATCGACAAATTATTAAATTTTTAGACATTGGTGGAGGATTTGGTGTTGATTATGAAAATAATACGCAAGAATTTCCACTTAATGAATATGTAGATTTAATAAAAAAATTTTTTGATGTTAAAGCTTTGAAAATTATCCTTGAACCTGGGAGGTATATCTCATGGAATGCAGGCATACTGGTTACGAAAGTTCTTTATATTAAAATTCATGGGAATAAAAAATTTATTATTACGGACTGTGGTATGAATGACTTTATGAGACCAGCATTATATGAAGGATTTCACAAAATTATACCTTTGATTGAAATTCAATCAACTGAGAAGATCTCAACTGATGTAGTTGGACCTATTTGTGAAACAACCGATAAACTTATTTCAATTGATGAGTTTTACGATGTAAAAGAAGGTGACCTTCTAGCAGTTCTTAATACTGGAGCTTATGGTTCTTCAATGAGTTCAAATTATAATGTTAGGCCTTTAATAGATGAAGTATTGATAAGTAAAGATACATACAGAATAGTAAGAAAACGTCAAACTTTTGAAGAAAGTATCCTTCAGGAGACCTAAAAATAAAATTGCTTATTTTGGTACAAAAATTTTTTCAAATAATTCAAAAAAACTAGCTTTTATATAAATTACTTCTAAAGGATTAATTTTATTAAATTGATCAAATGCTAATGCGACAATAATAAATAACAAAAAGAAACTTATAACAACTGTATCTTGAGAAATAGAGCTTCTTTCTTTATACACTGCAGGTAAATTTTTATCTGACTGAGTGTCTCTCTTTGAAATAATTTTATTTGAAACTTCTTTAGTATTGCTATCTAGGCCATCATTTTCTTGAAACCATGAAAAATTACAACGCACGCACCTTACTTGTCTTCCATTACCTATTTGTACTGGATCAACTAAATATTTTGCCCCACAAGACGAACAGGAAATAATCATAAAAAAATTAGTTAAAATTATACTTTTTTAGAATAATCTATTTTCAAGCATGATACACCAAATTAATAGAAAAATATTAAATTCTTCGATTATCCTAATATGTACTTTTATAATTATTCACTTTTCTTATTACATTTCACAAATTCAGACCAAAATTGATGACATTAATATGTTCGATGAAATTGATGCTATTATTGTTTTGACTGGAGATAAAAATAGAATTGCTCATGGAATAAATATTTTAAAAAATGGATCTGGACAAAGACTACTAATTTCAGGAGTTAATGAAAAAATTAGCAATACAAAGATTAAAGACCTTTATGGAGTCGATGTTAATAGTAAAAAACTTTTTGATTGTTGTATTGATATTGACAGAATTTCTACAAATACTTTTGAAAACTCAAGAGAAACTTACATCTGGTCAAAAGAGTTGGGCTTTAGAAATTTACTTATTGTAACTTCTCATTATCATGTTCCAAGAGTAAAGCTAGAATTCTCAAGATTTTTTAGTCAAGATACCTTACACTATAATTCTGTAGATATTATTAATAATATTTCTGATATTTCTATAGAATTAATTAGAAAAGTATTTTTTGAATATATAAAATACTCAAGAACATCATTAAGTTTATTAATTGAAATATAGTATGCTTTATATCAGATCGTTTTTATCAAACTTAGTATTTTATTTTTTTTTAATAGGATCCATACTAGTTGCACCTTTTACATTTATTCTTCCTAGAACAGTAATGTTTTGGATGATAAAATTTCAATCAATTCATGCCCTTATAAACTTAAAGTATTTAGTAAACTTAAACGTAGAATTTAGAGGCACAGAAAATATTCCTAAATTTAAAAAATACTTAATAGCTTCAAAACATCAATCTTTGGCCGAAGCAATGTTTTTAAATTATATAATAGATAAACCAAGTATAGTTGCCAAACGTGAACTTTTATATATACCAATAGTTGGTCTATGCTTTAAAAAAGCTAACTTTATTTATGTAAATAGAACTAAAGGTGAAACACCTATTGAGACTTTAGTAAGAACATCAAAGACAAGTATGAATAAAGATCCAAGACCTTTACTTATTTTTCCAGAAGGAACTCGAACACCAATTGGGGAAAAAAGACGTTATAAGTACGGTATTACAGCACTTTATACAGGATTAAATGTTCCATGTTTACCAGTTGCCGTGAATGCTGGCTACTTTTGGCCTCGAAGGAAATTTTTAAGATACCCTGGCACAATGGTAATTGAATTTCTAAAACCGATAGAGCCTGGTTTGACTGGAGATGAGTTTAGTAAATTATTAGAAGATACAATTGAAAATAAATCAGATGAATTGCTTCTTGAGGCACAAAATCAATCCACAGAAAAACTTAATTGAGTTTAGATTGTGGATAACTTTTTTTTTTACAACAAAAACAATTACTTAATTGTTTATAAAAATATTAACAAACATGGATAAGATTTCATCATTAAAAAAAATATTTTATCTAATACTCATATCATTATTCCTTTACTCGGCATACTGGATTTACATATCATTTGTTTTCAAGAATGAAGTAAATAACGAGATCATACGTCACGGTATACAAACGCAAAAAATCTACGTAACCGGTTTTCCTTACAGGCTTGAAGCACATATAACAAATTTATCTTTAGAGAAAGAAGCAGAAAACTTCTTTAGCATCAATGTGCCGCAAATTAAAATAAGTGTCTCCCCATTTTCATTTAAAAAGATTTTTATCCAGTCTAATTCCTCAAATTTAAAGTATAGAAGTTTCACTCAAAATATTGATATCTTTAATAAACAGGGAAGATTGTCAATAAGGATTGAAAATGGCTTGATTCAAAGATCAACTTTTATGTTCGAAGAAAACAACATAATTGCAAAGAATATAATTTTAGGAGAATTTAATAAAAATTTTAGCAATATCATCTTAGATGGCAAGGTTAATGTAATTGATAAAAAAATTGAAGGAAACTTTCAACTGGATATTTATGATGAAGATAAGCAAAAAAAGTTTTCTACACCGGTAGAAATTAATAATAATAAATTAAAAATACTTTTTTTTGAATTAGATTTAAATAGCTTATTTTAAATTTTTCTTAACTCGTCCAAAATCGTCAGCGTCAATATCTTGTCCTGCAGCAATAATTTTTTTTCTAATTTTTCTAGTTTCACTGAAAATTTTAAATAACGTATCTTCATCATTCCATCTTACAGCTTTTTGTAAAACACTTAAATCTTCAGAAAATCTTCCAATCATTTCTAATACTGCCTCTTTATTACTTATGAATATGTCTCGCCACATAGTTGGGTCTGATGAAGCAATTCTTGTAAAATCTCTAAAACCACTTGCACTATATTTGATAACATCAGACTTAGTAACTGTTTCAAGATCCGCAGCTGTATTAACAATATTATAAGCTATTAAATGTGGCAGGTGAGAAGTTATTGCAAGAACTCTATCGTGATGCTGAGGAGTCATTATTTCAACACTGCTTCCTAATTTTTCCCATAGTTTTTTTATCAAATTCACGTTTTTTTTCTTAGAGATGTTAAAGGGTGTAATAATGCACCATCGATTTATAAATAATTCTGCAAATCCTGATTCTGGTCCACTTTTCTCTGTTCCAGCTATCGGATGCGCTGGAATAAACTCTATTTTATCTCCTAAAATTGATTGTGCTTCTTGCATTGATTTAGTCTTAGCAGACCCAACGTCAGTAATAATCACACCGTCTTTCAAATGTAGCTTTATAGATTTAAATATTTTTTTATAACTGCTCAACGGAGTGCAGATAATTATTAAATCTGCATTTTTTACAGCTGCTTCTAGCGATGATTCAACTTTAGAAGCTAGCTTGATTTTTTTGGCTATTTGTCTTGTTTTCAAACTTTTGGCATAGCCAGATACCGATTTAGCTATTTTATGTTTCTTAATTGCTAATGCAATAGAAGAGCCTATTAAGCCAAGACCTATGATTGCAATCTTATTAAACTTTAATTTACTTTGCATTTTTAAAAAAAGACTTGAAAGTACTTATAAGCATTTTATTTTCACTTTCAGTACCTATTGTCACCCTAATACACTCAGGCAGATTATAATTATCTAGAGTCCTTATAATAATAGATTTACTTAATAAATACTTATTTAATTTTTTTTTCTCAGTTATACCATTATTCAGTTTTATAAATATGAAATTTGCTTGGCTATTGTAAACAATTAGAGGTAATTTATTAAGTTCAAGCTTAATTGTTTTAAGCCATTTACGGTTATGAGCTACTAATTTTCTTTCAATATCTTCTTCCGCTATTGCAATACTGCCCGCTTCTTGTGCTACTCTATTAACATTGAAAGGTCCTCTTATCCTATCAAGCAATTCAATAATTTCTTCATTGGCGTAACACCAACCTAATCTCAAAGACGCTAAACCGTATATTTTTGAAAATGTTCTAGTAACAATAATATTTTTATATTTTGAAACATATTTCATACCGTTTTCATAATCACTACTTGTTATGTACTCTGCATAAGCCGCATCAAGTACGAGAATAATTCTTTTTGGAATTTTTTTTATGAACTTATTTAGATTATTTTTATCAATATATAAGCCAGTAGGATTATTGGGATTGGCAACAAAAATTATTTTTGTTTTTTTATTAATATTACTTAAAATATTATTAGTATCCACTTCAAAGTTAGAAGTTTTAGATTTAATTATTTTAGCATTATGAATCTTTGAATAGATTTCATACATTAGAAAGCTATTCTTTGGAATAATTACCTCATCACCTTTTGTTAAGTAAAGTTGGCAAATTAAGCCTAAAATCTCGTCAGATCCATTTGCACAAAAAATATTCTTCTTATTTAGTTTATATCTTTTTGATATAGAATTTTTAAGGCTGCGCGATTCACTCTCTGGATACCTATTTGCAGTATTCGATACTTGTTGAATTACTTTTAAAACTTTTTGACTAGGTCCAAATGGAGACTCATTTGAGGATAATTTAATAACATTTTTTTTACCTAAAATTTTACTGCTACCTGCCTTATAAGGATTAATATTTTTTAGCTTGTTTCTAGTATTCATATTAGTAATAGATAAGTGAATATTGACTAATTTTAAAGAAATTCTTTTATAATTTGATGTTTATTAATTAAGTCAATTGACTTATTTAGATGCAAATAGTAATAAATAAATGCGCTGATTTGAAAAACAGCTTGCGGGCGCAAAATAAATCCAGCTAAAGAGGTGATCTGTAGGCCGCCGAACTTAGTTGATAGGCGGTTTTTTTATGCTCGATAGAAATATTATAGATTAGAAAAATGAGTAATAATAAAATTATAGATCTTGGATCAAGTGAAGACCCACTAGTTTTAGATTGTGGTAAATCTATCGGTCCAATTAAGACAGCTTTTACAACTTATGGCGAACTTAACGAAACTAAGTCTAATGCCATATTAGTATGTCATGCATTAACTGGAGACCAATACGTAGCTAGTGAACATCCTATTACCAAAAAAGATGGCTGGTGGTCTTTATTAATTGGTCCTGAAAAATCAATTGATACAAATAAATATTTTGTAATATGTCCTAATGTCATTGGTGGGTGCATGGGTTCAACTGGCCCTAATGAAATAAATCCAAAAACTGGTAAGGAATATGGCTTAGATTTTCCAGTCGTTACTATTGGAGATATGGTAAAAGCACAAAAATTATTAATAGATAGTTTTGGAATTGAGAAACTTTTTTCTGTTATAGGTGGATCAATGGGTGGGATGCTAGTATTAGAATGGTTATCCAAATTTCCTTCGTATGTTTTTTCTGCGATACCTATTGCTACAACTACTAATCATTCAGCTCAAAATATTGCTCTAAACGAACTGGCTAGGCAAGCAATTATGGCCGATCCTGAGTGGAAATCAGGTAACTACAATATTGAGAATACTAAGCCAGTTAAAGGCTTGTCAGTGGCTAGAATGGCTGCGCATATAAGCTATCTTTCAGAGCAATCTTTGCATGAGAAATTTGGAAGAAATTTGCAGAATAAAAATAAAATTGAATTTTCTTTCGATGCTGACTTTCAAGTGGAGAGCTACTTAAGACATCAAGGTTTTAAATTTGTTGATCGATTTGATGCCAACAGTTACCTATATATAACAAGAGCAATGGATTACTTTGATTTAAAGGCAGAAAATAATGGCTCACTTATTGAAGCGTTTAAGAATACCAATTCTCACATTCTTTGTGCCTCTTTTACCAGTGACTGGCTATATCCAACCTCTGAAAATAAGGTAATAATAAAGGCATTCAATGCTCTTGGATTAAATGTAAGTTTTGTAGAAATAGAAACAGACAATGGACATGACTCTTTTTTACTAGATGAACCAGAATTTTTTCAAACAATAAAAGGGTTTTTGGATGCAACTTATAAAAAATTATGAGCTTATTTAATACAGACAGGGATTTCAGTATCATTTCCAAAATGATACCCTCAAGATCAAAAATAATAGATGTTGGCTGTGGTGATGGATCTTTATTAGACTACCTTATAAAAAAGAAAAATATAGATGGTAGAGGTTTAGAGATAGACCAAGATAAAATCAGAGAGTGTCTTGCAAAAGGAATATCAGCTATTCAGGGAGATGCTGATATTGATTTAATCGATTATCCAGATAAGTCATTTGATTATTCTATTTTAACGTATACTTTGCAAGCTACAAAGAGACCTAAAAAAGTTTTAGAGGAATTAGTCAGGATTTCTAATAAAGCAATAGTTTCGTTTCCAAATTTTGGATATTGGAAAATAAGAATGAGTTTGCTTTTAAATGGCAAAATGCCAGTGAGTAATGAATTAAGTTATTCATGGCATGAAACTCCAAACCTTCACTTTTGTACAATATACGATTTTATTGATTTGTGCGAAGCAACGGATATTAAGATTGAAAAAAAAGTGAATTTGAAAAAGAATGTAATTCAAAGTTATAATAATAAAGAGTGGTTTGAAAACTTTTTTTCAGGTTCTGGAATGTTTTTAATTTCTAAAAAATAAATGAAAGATTTTAATATTAATATTATACCATGCCTCAATGATAACTATTCCTATGTCATATCTGTAGGTAGGGATGCACTAGTGATTGATCCCTCTGAGTCAAAACCTATAATTAATTTCATAGAGAAAAATAATTTAGAACTTAAGTTTATATTAAATACTCATCATCATTTTGATCATGTTGGTGGCAACCTTGAACTTAAAGATAAATATAATTTATTAATTGCGGGTAATGAAAATGACAAAAAAAGAATTCCCGGTATTGATATTTTTTTAAATGAAACTGAAAAATTTGTTTTTAATTCTCATGAGTTTCAAGTTATTAATACCCCTGGACATACCTCTGATTGCATATCTTTTTATGTCAAATCTATGAAGTCAGTTTTCACTGGCGATGCGGTATTTTCTCTTGGTTGTGGAAGATTATTTGAGGGATCTCCAAATGAAATGTGGAAATCGATTTGTAAAATAAAATCTCTACCAGATGATACTAATATTTTCTGTGGACATGAATATACAATGAATAATGCCATTTTCACAAAGGCAATAATCGATAATGAAGCGATAGATCTTAAAATAAGAGAAATTAAAAAACTGCGCAGTAATAACATACCTACAATTCCCACCACTATTGCAGCAGAAAAAAAATTAAATATTTTTTTTCAAGCAGACAGTGATGAAATTAAAAGCCTCTTTTCTAAAGAGTTAATTAATGATGAGGAAGCTTTTAAAATGATAAGATTGGCTAAAGATAATTTCTAGATAAAGTATTGTCCACCATTAGCAGTTATTGTTGAACCAGTAACAAAACCAGCGTCCTCACTAACTAAAAATGTTACAATTCTTGAAATCTCATCGACTGTGCCTAATCTCCCAACAGGAATTTTAGTAATTAAACTTTTAAGAAACTCCTCGGAAGCATCTGACAATATTTCAGTATCAATATAACCTGGAGCAATTGCATTAACTGTTATATTTTTTCTAGCAGTTTCCTGAGCTAAAGCTTTTGTAAATCCAAGAACACCTGCTTTTGCAGCACTATAATTAACAAGACCCATCTCACCTTTTTGACCATTAATCGATGAAATTGAAATTATTCTTCCAAATGACTTTTCTCGCATACCTTCAAGTACGCATCTTGTCATATAAAAAACTGAGTCAAGGTCAGTTCTTATTACATCGTCCCATTGCTCAACAGTCATTTTATGAGACATTGCTGCTTTTGAGATACCGGCATTATTAATGAGTATGTCTACAGTTCCTAATTTTTCAGAGACCTCTTTTACACCAGCTTCACAAGCTGCTGAGTCTGCAACATTCCATTGAAAAACTTCAATTCCATGTTCATCAGCAAAAGCATTTGCTTTTTCAGAATTAGAATTATAAGTCGCAGCAACTTTGCAACCCTGGCTCTTTAAAGCTATTGATATTGATGCCCCTATACCTCTGGTTCCACCGGTTACTAATGCTACTTTCGTCATATTTTATTCTCCTTTATTTATCTTTCTACGCAAAGTGCTATGCCCATTCCCCCACCAATACATAGTGTGGCCAGGCCTTTTTTAGCATCTTGTCTTTTCATTTGATGAAGCAGTGTGACCAAAATCCTTGCTCCAGATGCTCCAATGGGGTGACCAATAGCAATGGCTCCACCATTTACATTAACTTTACTTGGATCCCAACCTAAGTCTTTATTAACAGCACAAGATTGAGCAGCAAAAGCTTCATTTGACTCAATTAAATCTAAGTCATTTATATTCCATCCAGCCTTATCAAGTGCCCTACGTACTGAAGGAATTGGTCCAGTTCCCATAATTGATGGGTCTACTCCAACACTTGCCCATGAGACTATTCTTCCTAGAGGTTCTAAATTTCTCTTAGTCATTTCTACTTCGTTCATTAAAGTTAAAGCTGCAGCACCATCATTAATTCCACTTGCATTAGCCGCAGTTACTGACCCATCTTTAGAAAATGCAGGTCTTAATGAAGCAAGTTTTTCTAATTGAACATTATCTTTAATATATTCATCTTGATCAAAAACTATTGTTTCTTTTTTTGTTACAATTTCAACAGGGGTTATTTCATCTTTAAATAAACCCTCGGCTTTAGCTTTGCTCGCTTTAAGTTGAGAATTATAAGCAAATTCGTCTTGTTGCTCTCTAGTAATTTGAAATTGCTCAGCAACATTCTCAGCAGTGGTTCCCATATGATAGCCATTAAATGCATCCCACAAACCATCTTTTATCATGGTGTCTATCATTTTAGTGTCACCCATTTTTGTTCCAGAACGTAAATGCATACAATGTGGTGATTGACTCATACTTTCCTGGCCACCTGCAATAACAATATTTGCATCTTGATTTTTAATAGACTGAAATCCTAGAGCAACAGTTCTTAGGCCAGATCCACAAACCTGGTTAACAACATAAGCTGGCGTTTCTTTATCAATACCTGCATTCATTGATGCTTGTCTTGCTGGGTTTTGTCCTGTTCCAGCTGAGAGCACTTGACCAAAAATAACTTCATCAACCTCTGATGACTCTACTGAGGATTTTTTGAGTGAATCTTTTATTACAACCTTACCTAAATCATGAGCTTGTAAACTACTTAATGATCCGCTAAATGAGCCTACACCAGTTCTTATAGCGGAAGTGATAAATACATCTGTCATACATTTGTCCTAAATAATTAATTAATTTGAGGGATTTTTTCAGCCCTGGAGGAATTAAGATAGCTAGCTGACTTTATTTTGCAACTATTATCTAATTCTAGAAGTAAAGGATTTCCAGTAGGAATTTCCAGCCCTACAATTTCTTGGTCTGATATATTGAATAATTGTTTACATAGTGCTCTTAAACTGTTGCCATGCGCGGCGATTAAGGTATCTCCATATTTTAAATTTGGCTTAATAAATTCCTCCCAATACGGAATTACTCTTTCATAAGTGTCTTTTAAACATTCCGAAAGTGGCAGCTCAGTATCTTGAATATTTGCGTATAAAGGATCCTTATTTGGATTCATTTCACTTGTTATATCTAATTTTGGTGGAGGGGTATCATAACTTCTTCTCCATTTAAGAAATTGATCTTCGCCATATTTTTTTCGTGTTTCGTCTTTATTTAACCCTTGTAAATTTCCATAGTGGCGCTCATTAAGTTGCCAGCTTTTATTTATTTTTAAATCTTCTGAAAAATTAATTTCTTTTAATATTATGTCTAATGTATCTCTTGCTCTTTTTAAATATGATGTAAAACAAATTTGAGGTTTAAAATTTATCTTATTAATTAACTCTCCAGATTGCTTCGCCTCTTGCTTTCCAGCTGATGTAAGATCTACATCAACCCATCCAGTGAATATATTTTTAGCATTCCAGACGCTTTGACCATGTCTGATAAGTATTAATCGTGTCATGCTATTTATTAACTTGATTAATAATTTTATTATTTTTTAAAAATTCAACAATTTGTTCTGCAATTTGATATGCTACTTTTTCTTGTGCTTCTATAGTACTAGCACCAATATGAGGCGTCATAACTACATTATCCATTGAAGAAAAAATACTATCTTGTTCAGGTTCATTTTCATATACATCACAGCCATAACCAGCAATATTTCCCTTTTCTAATGCCTCTTTAATATCTTTTTCATTTACTAAACCTCCTCTTGCACAATTAATTATAATGGCATTTTTTTTCATTTTTGTAATTGCATTCGAGTTGATTAGGTACTTTGAATTTTCAGAAAGTTTATTATGAAAAGTAATTATGTCAGCACCTTCTAAAATATCGTCAATTGATTGATTGGTTACATTAAATTTTTTTTCATCTTCAGGAGAAATAGATGCACTATACACTAATACATTCATTCCATATGCATGAGCAATTTGACTAACCTTTTTCCCAATGTTTCCAAAACCTATAATACCTATAGTCTTTCCATACATTTCATTACCAATAAACTTCTTTTTTTCCCATTTTTTTTGATGCATAGATTGGTTTGCATTACTTATTTTACGCATCAAAGAATGCATAATTCCGAATGTCAACTCTGCAGTAGCTTGAACGTTACCAAGAGGAGTGTTCATTACAATAATTCCATTATTAGTAGCAGCCTTTAAATCAACATTATCTACACCAACCCCAGGTCTACCAATAACCTTGAGATTGATTGCACTATTGATGATTTTTTCGGTAACAGTCACAGCTGATCTGACAATTAAACCAGAATACTCAGTTATTTCAGTGGCTAACTCGTCCTCAGATAGGCCAATTTTTGTATCGTATGCTATACCATTTTTATCAAATACTTCTGATACAGCACTAGAAACATTATCTGCAATTAAAACTTTATTCATTAGTTGTACTCAGATTTAACTGTTTCATAAGCCCAGTCAATCCAAGGAAGAACGAGTTTAACATTTTCATTTGTTACGGTAGAGCCACCCCATATTCTTATACCTGGAGGGGCTGTTTTATAGGAATTCAAATCATAACCTGCTTCATTAACTTCAAGCTCACCACAAACTTTTTTCATGAAATCAGTTTGTTTTTCTAAATCAAGATTTTTAAACCATGGGTCCTTCGGCACTAAACATATTGAAGTACAAGATAAGGTTTCTGGATCTTTGGCAAGAAATTCAAAATTGTCATTATTAGAAATCCATTCAGATACAATCTTTAAATTATTTTCGGAGATTTCAACAAGCGCATCAATTCCACCAATCGATGAAGCCCAATTTAATGAGTTTAAAGCATCCTCAACACTCAGCATAGAAGGTGTATTGATTGTTGTTCCTGAAAATATAGCTTCAGTAAATTTTTGATTAGTAGCTAACCTAAAGATTTTTGGTATAGGCCAAGGAGGTGTGTAAGTTTCAAGTCTTTCAACGGCTCTTGGAGATAAAATAAGCATTCCATGTGCAGCTTCACTACCAAGAACTTTTTGCCAAGAATAAGTTATAACATCTAATTTTTTCCAATCCATATGCATTGAAAATACAGCAGAAGTTGCATCACAAATTACTAGTCCTGCCCTATCAGAGCTAATCCAGTCTGTATTTTTAACTCTTACTCCGGCAGTGGTCCCGTTCCAAGTAAAAATAATGTCATTTTTTGGATTGCTTTTTGAGAAATCAGGCAATACGCCATAATCAGTTTTTTGAACAATCTTATTTTCTAGTGGCAATTGATCACCAACATCGATTGACCAATCATGCCCAAAATTTTCCCAAGAATAAACTTCAACTCCACGTTGACCTAGCATTGACCACATGGCCATTTCAACCGCACCTGTATCAGATGCTGGAACAATTCCAATATGGTAGTCATCAGGTATTTGTAGAACATTTCTTGATTTAGTAATTACCTCTTGCAGTCTATCAAGGGCAACTTTTGATCTGTGTGATCTGGAAACAACTGCATTTTCTAAATTCTTTAAGGACCAGCCTGGTGGTTTCGCACAAGGTCCAGAAGAAAAGTAAGGATAAGGGGGCTTTAATTTTGGCTTCTCATTCATTTTTATAACTTCATTTTAAGATTTACCAGTCCATCGATTAGCTTTGGATCAAAAAAAGTTGATTTCTGTGGTACCGTAGCCTCTCTATTTGAAATTGACATTATCTCATGCATGGTCATTGGGCAAACAAAAAAAGCTATATTTGCCTCATTTTTTCGTACCCTCTTTTCAAGTTCCTTATGATCAAACTTACCTGGCAAATAGTTTACATACTTTTTATACTCACTTTTATTTATGCGACAAATTTTGTTAACAATTAACTGATTAATTAAATCTATGTCAGTTTCATGAGCAAGATTTTTTTTTGAATTAGAGTTTAACAAATTAAACGAATACCATTTATTGCAAATA
>CACCCN010000011.1 GCA_902544525.1 uncultured Pelagibacteraceae bacterium
TTGATTTGGAAGTGGTGTTTTTATTTCCATGGGCCATAACTTTTGGCAGCCTTGGTTTATTTGGCTATTTGTCAATGATGTTTTTTTTAGCGGTCCTTACGATTGGATTTATTTATGAGTGGAAAAAAGGGGCATTAGAATGGCAGTAAGTCTTACTAAGCCTCAAGAGGAACAATTTGAACACCTTAAGCAACAATACGCCAATAAAGGCTTTGTTGTTACTAAGGTAGATGACCTTATTAATTGGGCGCGAACAGGATCATTGCATTGGTTAACTTTTGGACTTGCTTGTTGTGCTGTAGAAATGATGCACGTAGGAACGCCTAGATATGATGTTGAGCGATTTGGTGCCGCTCCAAGAGCATCACCTCGACATGCCGATGTTTTGATTGTAGCTGGAACACTTACAAATAAAATGGCACCCGCATTAAGAAAAGCCTACGACCAAATGCCTGAACCAAGATATGTAATTTCTATGGGAAGCTGTGCAAATGGTGGTGGCTATTATCATTACTCATATTCTGTAGTAAGGGGTTGTGACAGAATTGTTCCTATTGATATTTATGTTCCAGGATGTCCACCGACAGCTGAAGCACTACTTTATGGAATACTGCAACTGCAAAAAAGAATTAGACGCGAAGGCAATATAGTCAGATAGAGATGGCCATAAATTTAGAAAAAGCCCTTGAGGTAGTAAAGGATACTTGTAAGCTTGATACATGTAAGATTGCTTTTGATCAACTTGAAATAGAAGTAGATAAAGATCGTTTGCTAGAAGTATTATCTAGTCTTAAGGATGGTGAACTTTGTCAATTTCGACAGTTAACAGATATTGCTGGTGTCGATTATCCCAATAGATTTCCAAGGTTTGAGGTGGTTTATCATTTATTAGATTTTAAACAAAATATAAGACTTAGAGTAAAAACTAAGATCTCAGAAGACGATACTATTCCATCTATAACTGGTATCTACCCATCAGCAAATTGGTATGAGCGTGAAGCTTTTGATATGTATGGAATAAATTTTACCGATCATCCTGACTTAAGAAGACTTTTAACAGACTATAACTTTGAGGGTTATCCGTTACGTAAAGATTTTCCTTTAACAGGATCAGTTGAGGTGCGCTACAGTGAAATTGAAAAAAAAGTTATTTATGAGCCGGTTAAACTACAACAGGATTATAGAAATTTTGATATCCAGAGTCCATGGGAGGGTACTAAGTATGAGTCCGTATCTGAAATAAAAGAAGGTGATAATGAGCAATAAAACTGTCACAGTAAATTTTGGTCCCGTTCATCCTGCTGCGCACGGTGTTCTAAGGTTATTATTAGATTTAGATGGTGAAGTAGTTGAAAGAGCTGATCCGCACATAGGTTTATTGCATAGAGGTACGGAAAAACTTATTGAGCACAAAACATATTTACAAGCCATACCATATTTTGATCGATTGGATTATGTAGCACCAATGAATCAAGAGCATGCATTTGCATTGGCTATTGAAAAGCTTATTGGTGCTGAGGTTCCAAAAAGAGGTCAATATATTAGAGTGCTTTTTGCTGAAATTGGAAGATTGTTAAGCCATTTACTAAATGTAACCACCTCTGCGATGGATGTTGGTGCAATGAGTCCTATTACTTGGGGTTTTGATGAAAGAGAAAAACTTTTAGATTTTTATGAAGAAGTTTCTGGCTCAAGGTTTCATGCGGCGTACTTTAGAGCTGGGGGTGTTCATAAAGACTTGCCAGATGGACTATTGCAAAAAATATATGATTTTTGTCAAAGCTTTCCAAAAGCGCTTGACGATATCGAAACGATGCTCACAGAAAATAGAATATTCAAACAGAGAAACGTAGACATTGCCAATATAACTAAAGATGAAGCGATTGATAATGGCTTCAGCGGCTTCATTCTTAGAAGTACTGGTATTCCTTGGGATCTAAGAAAGTCGCAGCCATATGACTCTTATCAAGACTTTGATTTTCAAATTCCGGTAGGAAAAAATGGTGATTGTTATGATAGATATCTCTGTCAAATAGCGGAAATGCGAGAAAGTATAAAAATTATGCTTCAGTGCATTGAAAATATGCCTGATGGTGAGGTTATTAATCAGGATGCTAAAATTGCTGCTCCAAAAAGGGGCGATATGAAAACTTCGATGGAAGCTATAATTCATCATTTTAAATTTTTTACAGAGGGCTTTCAGGTTCCAGCAGGAGAAATTTACACAGCCGTTGAAGCTCCAAAGGGTGAGTTTGGAGTATACTTAATATCTGACGGAACTAGCAGACCTTACCGTTGTAAAATACGCGCTCCCGGATTTGCTCACTTAGCTGCATTTAACCTTCTAACTAAAGGTCATCTTTTAGCAGATGTCCCAGCTATACTAGGATCTATTGCTGTCGTATTTGGAGAAGTAGATCGATGAGTTTTAAGTTTAATGAAGAAAGTCAAAAACTGGCTAAAATTGCTTTAGCTAAATACCCCGATGACAGAAAGCATAGTGCAGTAATGCCTTTTCTAGACATCGCACAAAGACAAAATGATAATTGGTTAAGTCAAGACTGTATTGAATTTGTAGCTACACAATTAGAAATGCCTTTCATAAAAGTTTGGGAAGTGGTTACATTTTATTCGATGTACAATACGCAACCTGTCGGTAAAAATTTTGTTCAAGTTTGCACAACAACTCCATGTTGGTTACGAGGCTCAGAAAATGTTGTTAGAGCATGCAAAGAAATAATTTCTGAAAATCCTAAAGAGGTCTCTAGCGACAACTTGTTTTCTTGGATGGAAGTAGAATGTTTAGGCGCCTGTGTAAATGCTCCAATGGTCCAAATAAATGATGATTTTTATGAAGACTTAGATTACGTGTCTACAAAGAATCTATTAATTTCACTCATTGACAATAAGCCATTACAAATTGGTTCACAAATTGGCAGGCAGGGTTCAAAAGGAATAAATAATGCTGAATAATAAAGATAAAATATTTACAAATTTATATGGTCTAGAGTCATTTGAGCTAAAGATGGCTTATACAAGAGGTGATTGGGATAATACCAAGGCACTAATGGCTAAAGGTCCTGATTGGATTATTGATGAAATAAAAAACTCACAATTAAGAGGCCGAGGAGGTGCAGGTTTTCCTACCGGATTAAAATGGTCTTTTATGCCTAGAGACTCCATTAAGAATAATTATCTTGTTGTTAATGCAGATGAGTCTGAGCCAGGAACATGCAAAGACAGAGATATGATTAGAAATGATCCCCAAAAGTTAATTGAGGGATGTTTATTAGCTAGTTATGCAATGCAAGCACATAATTGTTATATTTATATCAGAGGTGAATATTACAATGAGAGTGTAGTATTAGAAAAAGCTATAGCTGAGGCATATGATGCAGGCTTAATTGGTAAAAATGCCTGTGGCTCTGGTTGGGATTTAGATATTTATGTGCATAGAGGCGCTGGCGCTTATATCTGTGGAGAGGAAACTGCATTATTAGAGAGTTTAGAGGGTAAAAAAGGTCAACCAAGATTAAAACCACCTTTTCCAGCTAATAAAGGTCTTTATGGAAGCCCGACAACAGTTAATAACGTTGAGACGATAGCAGTAATCCCAACAATTTTAAGAAGAGGAGCCAGCTGGTTCTCATCTTTTGGTAGAGAAAAAAATACCGGAACCAAAGTTTTTTGTATTTCTGGACATGTAAATAATCCATGTAATGTTGAGGAAGAAATGAGCATTCCACTAAAAGAATTAATTGATAAACACGCTGGCGGGGTAAGAGGTGGTTGGGATAATTTAAAAGCAATTATACCAGGAGGTTCGTCAGTGCCTATGATACCAAAAAATATTTGCGATGATGTTTTAATGGATTTTGACTCATTGTCAGCTGTTAAAAGTGGATTGGGAACTGCAGCTGTTATTGTTATGGATCAATCGACTGACTTAGTAAAAGCAATAGCGCGAATAGCCTATTTCTATAAACATGAGAGCTGTGGCCAATGTACCCCTTGTCGAGAAGGCACTGGTTGGATGTGGAGAATACTTGAAAAAATAGCGGCAGGTGATTCATCCTCAGCCGAAATTGATAAACTTTTAGATGTAACTAAACAAATAGAGGGACACACAATTTGTGCACTAGGCGATGCAGCTGCATGGCCAATACAAGGACTCTTTCGACACTTTAGAGATGAAATTGAGGAACGTTTAAAGAAGGGAAGCTTTGCTGCTTAATGAAAAAAATAAAAATTGATAATATTGAGATTGAAGTTGATGACGAGTTAACAATAATGCAGGCTTGTGAAGAAGCTGGAAAAGAAATCCCGCGCTTCTGTTATCATGATAAACTGTCGGTCGCAGGAAATTGCCGCATGTGCTTAGTTGAGGTTGAGGGTACACCTAAACCAGTTGCTTCTTGTGCTATGCCAATCAATGAAGGAATGAGTATACGCACCAACACTGAAAAAGTTAAAAAAGCTAGAGAAGGTGTTATGGAATTTCTATTAATCAATCACCCACTTGATTGCCCTGTCTGTGATCAAGGTGGCGAATGTGATTTGCAAGATCAAACTGTAGCCTACGGATCAGGACACTCAAGATTTGATGAAAATAAACGGGCCGTTAAAGAAAAACATATGGGCCCATTAATCAAAACGTATATGACAAGATGTATTCATTGTACGCGTTGTATTCGTTTTGCAGATGAAGTAGCGGGCGTTAACGAAGTTGGCGCTCTTAATCGTGGCGAAAACATGGAAATATCTACGTATCTAGAAAAAACAATTGACTCAGAACTGTCTGCTAACATTATCGACCTCTGTCCAGTTGGAGCATTGACTTCAAAGCCATATCAATTCGAGGCACGTCCATGGGAATTAAAAAAAACTGAAACAATTGATGTTATGGATGCAGTTGGTTCAAACATTAGAGTGGATACTTATGGTTGGAAGGTAAAAAGGGTACTTCCAAGGCTAAATGAAGATATTAACGAGGAGTGGATTTCAGATAAAACTCGATATGCTTGCGACGGCTTACTTATGCAGCGCTTAGATGAGCCATATATTAAAGATAATGGTAAACTTGGTAAAGTTGAATGGTCAGATGCATTACAACAAGTATCACAACTTTTAAGAGATTATAATTCTTATGAAATAGCATTTTTGTCAGGTGATTTGTGTGATTTAGAAACACTTTTTTTATTTAAAAAGCTATCTGAAGATTTAAATATTAGTAACATTGAGTGCAGACAAGAAGGGTGCAATATTCCTTTTACTGACCGCTCTCAATATACATTTAACACTAAAATCGCTGATATAGAAAAATCTGATTGTATTTTAATAGTTGGTAGCAATATAAGACAAGAAGCTCCTATTATTAACGCTAGAATAAGGAAGCAAAAAATATCTACCAATTTACCAATCGGTGTCATTGGAGCAAAATTTGACCTTACATATGAGTATGAGCACTTAGGTGATGAATTAAATATTCTATCCGATTTAACTAAAGGTAAAAATAATTTTATTAAAAAAATTAAAAAAGCAGATAATCCAATGTTAATTATTGGTAATTCAGTTTTGAACCGAAAAGATTCACTAGCAATATTTAGTTTAGTAGAACAACTTATTCATAAACATAATTTTCTAAAAGATGATTGGAATGGATATAATTTATTACAAATAGCTGCAGCTCGAACTGGTGCTCTTGATTTAGGCTTATATAAAAAAGGCGGGTCCTTACAAAAAATTTATGATGATATTGAGGGTGATAAGATTAAATTAGTTATTTCACTTGGAGCAGATGAGATCGATTATGAAAAAATAAAAAAAAGCAAAATAGTTTATATTGGAACACATGGTGACAAAGGTGCAAATAATGCCAATATTATATTACCAAGTGCCGCATATACAGAAAAAGATAGCATGTATGTTAATACGGAAGGTCGACTTCAGTATGCCTTTAAAGCAAGTTTTCCTCCGGGGAATGCAAAAGATGATTGGAAGATAATTAATGAAATAAGTAACTTATTGAAATTAAATTGGGAAATTGTTGATTTACAACAACTCAGATCTTTAATCAAAAACCAATATTCAAACTTATTTGAATTTGATGGCAGTGCTACATCTAATTATGAAAGACTTCTTGCTAATTTGGACCCTAAAGCCAAGCTTTGTGAGTCAAGTATCAATTATTTAATAAAAGATTTTTATTTAACAAATGCAATAGCACGTAATTCAAAAACAATGGCAGAGTGCAGTCAGGCAAGAAATGAGTTGTCAGCAGTATGAGTGTAATAACCTTAATCACTGAAAATATTTTTTTGATACTTGAAATTCTTATGTGGAGTATTGTGGTTTTTGTTCCAATATTAGTCGGCGTTATACTAGCCGTTTATGGTGATAGAAAAATCTGGGCCGCAGTTCAGAAAAGAAAAGGTCCTAATGTTGTAGGCCCTTTTGGACTATTTCAAGTTCCTGCCGATGGACTTAAATATATATTCAAAGAAATTATTATACCAGACGGTGCAGATAAAGTTTTGTTTATTTTAGCTCCAATTTTAACGTTTTCACTAGCAATTGCTGCTTGGTCAGTTATTCCGATTCAAGCAGGTGTTGTACTTTCAAATATCAATGTTGGTATTTTATATATTTTTGCAATTAGTTCCTTGGGTGTTTATGGTATCTTAATAGCTGGCTGGTCATCAAATAGTAAGTATCCTTTTTTTGGCGCTTTAAGATCAGCCGCTCAAATGGTTTCTTATGAAGTATCTATAGGTTTTGTGATTGTCACAGTTTTAATGTGTGTGGGGTCATTAAATTTAACTGACATTGTCTTAGCACAAAAAAATGTATGGTTTTTTATTCCATTATTTCCAATGTTTATTGTTTTTTTTATCTCTGCACTAGCGGAAACTAATAGACCACCTTTTGATTTGCCTGAAGCAGAGTCCGAACTCGTAGCAGGATATCAAACTGAATATTCAGCGATCCCTTTTGTACTTTTTTTCTTTGGCGAATACGCAAATATTCTATTGATGTGTTCTTTGACAACAATCTTATTTTTAGGCGGTTGGTTGCCTCCAATGGATATTGCACCATTTAACATGGTACCCGGGTTTATTTGGTTTCTACTAAAAATTATTTTAGTTTTTTATATGTTTGCAATGGTTAAAGCCTTTGTTCCTAGATATAGGTATGACCAACTAATGCGACTAGGATGGAAAGTTTTCTTACCGATTTCGCTTGCCGCTGTTGTTCTGACTTCAAGCATATTATTCTTCTTTAATTTGGCGCCAAATCTCATATGAAGTTTTTAAATAAAATAAAAGCATTTTTCTTAACTGATTTTCTTGGTGCTTATGTCCTTGCACAAAAGTATTTTTTTAGAAAAAAGGCTACTTTAAATTATCCATATGAAAAAGGTAAACTTAGCCCACGATTTAGAGGTGAACATGCTTTACGTAGATATCCTAGTGGTGAAGAAAGATGTATCGGATGTAAACTCTGTGAAGCGGTCTGTCCCGCTCAAGCAATCACTATTGAAACCGAGCCAAGAGAAGATGGCACCAGAAGAACGACTAGATACGACATCGATATGGTCAAATGTATATACTGCAACCTGTGTGAGGAGTCATGTCCGGTAGATGCAATTGTACAAGGTCCTCATTTTGAATTCTCAACTGAAACAAGAGAAGAGCTTTATTATGATAAAGAAAAGCTTCTAGCTAATGGCGATAGGTGGGAGAGTGTTCTATCCGCAAATCTAGAAATGGACTCGAAATATAAATAAATATGACAGCACCTCTTTTATCATTTTATTTATTTTCAGCTGTTATTTTATTGTCATCATTAATGGTTATTTCCTCTAAAAATCCTGTTCACTCAGTATTGTTTTTAATTTTAACTTTTTTTAATGCCGCTGGTCTTTTTATAATTTTACATGCTGAATTCTTGGCAATGATATTAATTATTGTTTATGTGGGAGCAGTAGCTGTTTTATTTCTTTTTGTAGTAATGATGTTAGATGTGAACTTTACCAAAAGTAAGGAAAACGTTCTTCACTATATGCCTTTTGGTCTTTTCATAGGAGCAGTATTTGTCTGCGAGCTTATAATTGTTTTAATTAATTCGAAGCTTGATTTAGCAAATATTCAAATCTTATCAAATCCATTCGCAAAATTTAGCAATATGTCCAACACTCAAGCTTTGGGGTCGGTACTCTATACAGACTACATTTTATATTTTCAATTATCTGGAGTAATTCTGTTGGTTGCAATGATCGGTTCAATAGTACTTACACTAAGAGATCGTACTGGAATTAGAAGGCAGATAATAGGAGTACAATTGGAACGAAACTCTTCGAGTACAGTATTGAAAGAGGTAGAGTCTGGTGAGGGAGTTGACATCTAATGATACAACTTGAGCAATTTTTAATATTATCGAGCTTAATTTTTAGTATCGGTGTTATAGGTATATTTTTAAACCGTAAAAATGTAATTATCATTTTAATGTCAGTTGAGCTTATACTGCTGGCAGTTAATATTAACTTAGTAGCTTTTTCCTATTTCTTGGGTGACTTGACTGGACAAATATTTGCCCTTTTTGTTTTAACCGTTGCTGCTGCTGAGGCTGCGATTGGATTAGCTATTCTTGTTGTGTACAATAGAAATGCTGGCAACATAGAAATCGAAAATATCAACAGCCTAAAGGGATAATTATATGTATTACGCGATAGTATTTTTACCCTTGTTGGGGTTTTTTATTGCTGGGCTCTTCTCTTTTATTTCAAGAAACAAAAAAATTGATACTGCATCACAAATTATAACAGTTGTCTTAGTTAGTATTGTTGCTGTTCTATCTGCGTATGTTTTTTTTGTACATATAAATGATCATAGCGTTACCCATATTAAATTGTTTGATTGGATTGCTGTTGGAACATTTGTTGTGAGCTGGTCAATTTATGTCGATCCAGTAACTCGTATTATGCTGGTAGTAATTTCGTCTGTTTCCGCGTTAGTACACATTTATTCTATAGGATACATGAGCCACGATAATTCTAAGCCCAGATTTATGGCTTATTTGTCACTATTTACTTTTGCTATGCTAGCTTTAGTAACAGCTGACAATTTCTTGCAACTTTTTTTTGGTTGGGAAGGTGTTGGTTTAGCGTCATATTTATTAATCGGCTTTTGGTATAATAAACCAACTGCCAATGCAGCATCTATAAAAGCTTTTGTTGTTAATAGAGTTGGAGACTTTGGACTAGCATTGGGAATATTTGCTATATTTTATTTATTTGGAACTTTAGATTATGCGGAGGTATTTCAAAAATCAGCTGATTTAGCTGCGGGTAAATCAGATCTTTCTAGTTCGATTAATTTTCTAGGCTATGAAATTGGAAGCTTAAATCTAATTTGCTTCTTATTATTTATTGGAGCTATGGGAAAATCAGCGCAAATTTTTTTACATACATGGTTGCCAGATGCAATGGAAGGACCAACTCCAGTTTCAGCTCTTATTCATGCGGCGACAATGGTGACAGCGGGCGTTTTTTTAGTAGTTAGGTGTTCACCAATGTATGACTTAACCCCTGATATTTTAAGCTTTATAACTTTCATTGGAGCAACGACTGCAATATTTGCAGCTTCCATTGGTTTAGTCCAAAACGATATTAAGCGAATTATTGCATATTCAACCTGTAGTCAACTTGGGTATATGTTTTTTGCTGTTGGCGTAGGTGCGTATGGTGCCGCTATGTTTCATTTATTTACACACGCATTTTTCAAAGCTTTGTTATTTTTAGGCGCTGGATCAGTTATACATGCTGTAAATGATGAGCAGGATATTAGAAAAATGGGTGGTCTCAGTAATTATGTTCCTTTCACTCATATGTTGATGATTGTAGGAACAATTTCTCTTATGGGCTTCCCGTTCACTGCTGGTTATTATTCAAAAGATGCCATAATAGAGTCAGCTTATTTAGCAAGTAGTGGGTTCTCCTCTTATGCTTTTATAATTGGCTTACTTGGTGTTGTTATGACTTCATTTTATTCTTGGCGCTTGATATTTTTAACCTTTAATGGACCAATTAGAGTAAATGAAAAAGATATTCCTAATATTCACGAGTCACCGAATGTAATGCTTATACCATTAATCGCTCTTGCGATAGGCGCTTTATTTTCTGGCTTCTTCTTTAAGGAGTTTTTCATTGGTTCTGGCGCTGAGTCTTTTTGGGGACAATCAATTGCACTCCACCATCACGATCATCATCATATACCTTTTTTAATTTATTATGCCCCAATGATATTAGGTTTTCTTGGTTTACTCTTAGCTTGGTATATGTATTTGAAAAATAAAACTTTAGCCAACAACATTGCTAAACTCAATGAACCTCTTTATCAATTTTTATTAAATAAGTGGTACTTTGATGAGCTTTATGACTTTATATTTGTCCGTCCAGCAAAAATGATTGGCAATTTCTTTTGGAAGATTTTTGATGGATATATCATTGACGGATTTGGACCTGATGGTATTGCTAAAACTGTATTAATTTTGTCAAATCGAGCAAAGAAAATTCAAACTGGCTACATTTATCACTATGCTTTTGCAATATTGATAGGAGTATCTCTATTTATTACTTATTTTATTTATAGAAGTTTTTAAATGTCAACTCTACCCATACTATCAATTATAATTTTTTTACCATTTTTGGGTGTTTTACTTTTAAGTATTATCAACTCGTCCTCTGAGAATGGTGCAAGAAACCTTAAACAAACTGCTCTATGGGTAACATGTCTTAATTTTAGTGTATCCATAATACTTTTAATAAATTTTGATAAAAGTAACCCTGATTTTCAATTTGTAGAAAAATATTATTGGTTAAGTTCTGGTATTAGTTATCACCTTGGTATTGATGGAATATCAATATTATTAATAATCCTGACAACTTTTTTAATGCCATTTTGTATCCTGGCTAGCTTTGAAAGTATTAAGACCTCACTTAAAGAATATTTGATTGCATTTTTAATTTTAGAAACTTTAATGATAGGTGTTTTTTGCTCTCTCGATTTAGTCTTATTTTATTTATTTTTTGAGGGTGGTTTAATACCAATGTTCTTGATCATTGGGATATGGGGTGGTGAAAGAAGAGTTTATTCAACATTTAAATTCTTTTTATATACTTTGGCAGGCTCTGTTTTAATGCTGCTTGCAATTATTGCTATTTACATGAAGACAGGCACAACAGATATAACTTATCTATTAAATTATGATCTTGAGCCATCTTTACAGTATATATTTTGGTTAGCTTTCTTTGCTTCATTTGCTGTTAAGGTCCCAATGTGGCCAGTTCATACGTGGTTGCCAGATGCACACGTTGAAGCTCCTACAGCAGGTTCAGTAATATTAGCTGGCGTTCTGTTAAAAATGGCTGGATATGGTTTTATTAGATTTTCATTAGGCATGTTTCCAATAGCTTCAAGTTACTTTGCGCCATTTATTTTTACTTTAAGCATTATTGCAATTATTTATGCTTCGTTAGTTGCCTTGGTACAAAAAGACATGAAAAAACTTATAGCTTATTCATCTGTTGCCCATATGGGTTTTGTGACACTTGGAATTTTTACTTTTACTCTGCAAGGCATTGAAGGCGCTATGATACAAATGATAAGTCACGGAATTGTATCTGCAGCATTATTTTTGTGTGTGGGTGTTGTTTATGATCGAATTCATACTCGAGAAATTGATAGATATGGGGGGTTAGTCAATCGTATGCCTATTTATGCATTCGCTTTTATGGTGTTTATTATGGGCAGCATTGGATTACCTGGAACAAGTGGCTTTGTTGGTGAATTTTTAGTTCTTATGTCTTTGTTCTCTATAAATACTTATTTTGCTGTGTTTGCTACAACAGGAGTAGTACTTGCCGCTGCCTATTCATTATGGCTATATAGAAAAGTAATTTTTGGTTCACTTATAAAAGATGATTTACAAGACATTATGGATTTAACTTATCGCGAAATGATAATTTTATTTCCATTAGTGTTCTTAACAATATTTTTTGGTTTTTATCCCCAGCCATTAATTGATATAATGGAGCCGTCTACAACTCAATTAATCTCAAATATTACTGACGATCTAACATTAGTTATGCCATCAACAATTGAGAGGCGAGTATATTAGTGAGTATTTTTATACCAATCGTACCTGAATTTTTTATTTTTTTATCCGCTGTAACTTTGCTTGTTGTCGGATTATTTGTAAAAAATATAAAACTAATTATTAATCTATCAATTTTAGCACTCCTCATTGCGATTGTTTTAGTTTTTATGCAATCCATTCAAACAGTATTTAATAATAGCTTAGTGATAGATGAGTTTAGTAAGGTTATGAAGGTACTAATATTAATGGGCTCTCTGTCTGCAATTGTAATGTATCATTCCTCGAGAAAAGATCTCAATATTGATTTATTTGAATTTCCAATTTTAATTCTACTTGCAACTATCGGCATGATGATAATGGTTTCTGCCAATGATCTAATTGCAATTTTTATTGGATTAGAACTTCAAAGTTTAACTTTATATGTTTTAGCGGCTTTAAATCGAAATCACTTATCATCATCTGAAGCAGGTCTTAAATATTTTCTATTAGGTGCATTATCATCAGGACTTCTATTGTTTGGACTTTCATATATTTATGGCTTTACAGGGAATACCAATCTTAATTTAATATCCACTACTGTTACTTCGGGTAATATTGGACTTATCATAGGTATTGTTTTTGTTTGTTCTGGTATAGCATTTAAAGTAAGCGCGGTCCCATTTCACATGTGGACACCCGATGTTTATGAAGGCGCCCCAACCCCGGTTACTGCATTTTTTGCTCTAGCACCTAAAGTTGCTGCCCTTGCCCTTGCAGTAAGATTTTTAGTGGTGGGATTTGGAGACATCTCATTTGACTGGCAGCAAATAATTATTTTTTTATCACTCGCTTCAATGATTTTTGCTGCATTTGCTGCTATAGCCCAAAAAAATATAAAAAGACTAATGGCATACAGTTCTATAGGTCACGTTGGCTATGCTTTAATTGGACTTGCCTGTGGAACAGCACAAGGCATTAGTTCATTAATTATTTATTTGACAATTTATTTAGCAATGAACATTGGTGTATTTGCCTTTATCTTAAGTATGAAAAATAAAGGGGATTATTTTGAAAATATTTCAGACTTGGCAGGTCTCTACAAAACACATCCATATTATTCATTGTTAATAACAATATTTATGTTTTCATTAGCAGGTATACCGCCATTAGCAGGGTTCTTTGGTAAATTTTATATTTTTATAGCTGCTATTGAGAGCAACTTAATGCTTCTTGCTATTGTTGGAATTTTAGCAAGTGTTATTAGTGCATTCTATTATTTAAGAGTTATTAAAGTTATTTATTTTGATGAAAACAAAAATTCTTTTGAAGGTTTTAATTCGAGATCATTAAATATTTTAATAAATCCTTCAGCATTTTTAATATTAGCATTCTGTGTATATCCAGTTCCTTTGATTGCAATCTCTAATTACGCTGCGAGTTCATTTTTTTAATACCGATGGCCATCAAAATAAAAGATATTAGATCACAAATAATTCATTATGAGTCAATTGATAGTACTAATCTAGAAGCGCATCGATATCTTGAAAAAAATAGTGTATCTAACCCGACTTGGCTTATTGCTGAGCAACAAACATCTGGCAGAGGGAGGATGGGTTCTAGTTGGGTTTCTACCAAAGGCAACTTGTTTGCCACACTTATTTATCCAATAGTGTGGGACTTAAAAATCCTACCCATGCTATCCTGTCTGGTTGCATTAGCTATTCATGAAACAATTTCTTTTTATATTAATTCTACTAATAAAATTAAGATTAAATGGCCAAATGACATATTGGTTAATAATGCAAAAATTTCAGGAGTATTGATTGAAAATGTCCTCAGTGGCAAAAAAAAATATTCCATTATTGGAATAGGAATTAATGTTGTTTCGTCACCTCAATTAGCTGGCTATGAAACAAGTTATATTAATCAATATCTCAATGATAAAACTAATGTAAGTAAAGTCTTTTTAAATCTAAAAAATAATTTAGAAGACAAATTAAACAATTACTCAGAAGTAAATATTGATGAAATTAGATTAGAAATGTTATCTAAGTCATGGAAATTCAATGAAAAAATTGAATTTATATCTAACTCTTTAAGTGGTTCGGGGATTTTTGAGGGTATATCAGATAACTATGAAATTCTTATAAGAACTGATACTGATCAAATTAAGTTAAATTCTGGTGAATTGAAATTGATAAGGAAATAAATGTTAATAGCAATTGATATTGGCAATACAAATATACTCATTGGTACGATTGGTGTGGATGGCGATATTCATGATCAATACAGAATTTCTACTAATGATTTTATAGAAAATAAAGAGTCTATTCATAGTGATCTTGTTGAGTCATTAAAAATTAGAAATCATGATAATAATGAATTTATAATTGCTTCAGTAGTACCAAATGCATTAAGTCAAATAAGTGCAATCTTAAATCAATATCAAGTTGTTCCAAAAATTATCAAGACAACTGATCCAATACTTGGAATGAAGATTGACATAGATAAACCTGAGGAATTAGGAACTGATAGAATTATTAATGCAATAGCTGCTTACGAAGAATTTAGAGGACCTTTAATAATCATTGATTTTGGAACCGCCACTACATTTGATATTGTAGACTCAGTAGGTACTTATAAAGGTGGTTTAATTTGCCCTGGTATTAAGTTATCTATTAAATCATTAAATAGTGAGACTGCACAATTACCACTTATAGATTTAAAGAGCACTCCAATTATTGTTGGTCGAGATACTAAAACAGCAATTGAATCAGGAATATATTGGGGGTATGTGAGCTTAATAGAGGGGCTGATTGAAAAAGTTAGTAATGAAATGCAATTTAGCACTTGGACCGTTGTAGGGACTGGAGGACTTTCGCATATATTTAAAAAAGATATTAAAAAAATTAATTACTTTAATGACGATCTTACCTTAAAAGGACTTTATCTAATCAATAAAAAATATAATGAACAAAAATAACGACAATAAATTGGTATTCTTACCACTAGCTGGAACTGGCGAAATAGGAATGAATATGAATCTTTATGGGTATGGACCAGAGATAGATGAAATGAAATGGCTTCTAGTTGATGCAGGTATTACTTTTGGGGACGATAGTTTACCAGGCATAGACATCATAATGGCTGATCATGCGTTTATTGCAGATCGCCGTAATGATTTGGCAGGTATTTTTATTACACATGCACATGAAGATCATGTAGGAGCATTGGCTTATCTTTGGCCTGACTTAGAATGCCAAATTTATGCAACACCATTCACCGCCTGTATAATAAAACTTAAATTTGAAGAAAGAGGCATTGATTTAAACGGGTTTTTAAACATCGTTGATCTTGATTCACAGCTTAAACTCGGACCTTTTAATATTGAGCTACATACTATGACTCACTCGATCCCTGAGCCGAACTCAATGTTCATTACTACAGATTTAGGAACGATATATCACACAGGAGATTGGAAAATTGATCCTGATCCATTAGTGGGTTCTCCAAACCCTAAAAATTTTAAAGAGAAATATAAAAATAAAATCACAGCAATGATATGTGACTCAACCAATGTTATGACTAAGGGTAGGTCAGGTTCTGAGCTTTCTGTTAGAAAAAATTTAGTAGATGTTGTTAGTAAACTAAAAAACAAGGTTTTTATTACTTCATTTGCATCAAACGTTGCAAGGCTAGAAACAGTTGCATATGTCGCTAAAGAAACTAATAGAGCATTAGTAGTTGTAGGCAGATCAATGCATAGAATGATCTCAGTTGCTCGCGAAGTTGGTATATTAAAAGATATTAATATTATTCTCAGTGAAAAAGAGGCTCAGAATAAAAAGAAAAGTGAACTTCTCTACTTGTGTACTGGAAGTCAAGGGGAGCCAAGAGGGGCAATGATGCGAATTGCAAATAATGATTTTCATGGGATTGATATTGATAAAGGCGATACAGTAATTTTTTCATCAAAAATAATACCTGGAAATGAAAAAAAGCTTTATGCCATGTTCAATAAACTTTCTGAAATGCAGGTTGATGTAATCACAGAATATGATGAAGATATACACGTTTCTGGACATCCATGTGAGGATGAAATGATTGATATGTATAATTGGATCAAGCCAGAAATCTCTGTTCCTGTTCATGGTGAGCATCGCCATCTTAAGTATCATTCTGAATTGGCAGACTCATTAGGGGTAAAACATCCTATGTTGATCCAAAATGGAGACATTCTAAAACTCGCTCCAGGAGAACCAGAGATAATAGATCAGTGTATATCTGGAAGACTTTACTTTGATGGCAATAAATTAGTTCCAAGTGATAGTTATCATATATCTGAGCGAAAGCGTATGAGTTATAATGGTGTATTAAATATCACATGTGTATTGAATAAAAAATTAAGACTCAATTCACCTCCTATAATATCATGTAATGGAATTGATTTATTTGATGACTATGAAGAAGATATAATTGATAGTCTTGAGGAAGAAATTTATAATTTTTTTGATGATACAAGAAACCTAAGCAAGAAGGATTCAAAAGTTCATAAAAAACTTGAGAGTGTTTCAAAAAACTTTATATTTAAACGCACTAGAAAAAAACCTTTGACAAACATTCACTTGGTACATATTTAAATAATTATGTTAGGAAAATTAAATCATATTGCAATTGCTGTTCCAGATATTAAGGCTGCAGCAAAACAGTATAAAGATATTTTTGGTGCCAAAGTATCTGATGTAGTAGAACAACCAGACCACGGTGTTTCAACTGTTTTCATTGATCTTGGAAATACTAAAATAGAATTGCTTGAAGAGTTAGGTGAAGACTCGCCAATTGGAAATTTTGTTAAAAAAAATCCAAAAGGTGGAATGCACCATATTTGTATCGAAGTTGAAGATATCAATGCTGCGATTAATAAGCTAAATGATCACGAAGTTGCTATAACTGGAACAGGCAAGCCTAAAATTGGTGCTCATGGTAAGCCAGTTGTATTTCTTCACCCAAAAGACTGTAATGGTACTCTTATAGAACTAGAAGAAGTATAGTTTTGGGATTAGCTGGATCAATTATCCTATTCTTATTAATTTGGTGGTTGCTCTTGTTCACTGTACTTCCACTAAACATTAGTGATAAAGCTGAAAAAAACGTGGAAGGTGGCAATGATACTGGGGCCCCCAGTAATCCACAAATATTTAAGAAATTTTTGATCACTACTATCATTTCGATCATAATATGGTCTATTATGTACATATTTTTAAGAGACCAAGGTCTCTTGCTATATATTTTAGACGTATTTTATTCGAATGAAGTTAAGTAATTATTTTTTACCAGTATTAAAAGAAACTCCGGCAGACGCTGAAATTATTTCACATAAATTTATGTTACGCGCCGGAATGATAAGCCAATCTAGTTCAGGTATTTATTCTTGGTTGCCACTAGGACTGAGGGTTTTAAAAAAAATTGAAAATATTGTACGTGAGGAGCAAAATGCTGCTGGTGTAAACGAAATACTAATGCCAACTATTCAGCCAGCTGATATTTGGAAAGAGAGTGGACGCTATGATGACTATGGCAAGGAGATGCTAAGAATTAATGATCGTCAAGATCGTGAAATGCTCTATGGGCCAACAAACGAAGAACAGGTAGCAGATATTTTTAGGAGATCCATTAAATCTTATAAAGAATTGCCAAGTTTGCTTTACCATATTCAATGGAAATTTAGAGATGAGCTGCGTCCAAGATTTGGTGTTATGCGTGGCAGAGAGTTTTTAATGAAAGATGCATACTCTTTTGATTTAGATGAAGATACCTCACGTGTTTCCTATAATAAATTTTTTGTTTGTTATCTTAAAACATTTGAGAGGCTTGGACTTAGAGCAATACCGATAGCAGCAGAAACTGGTCCAATAGGTGGAGATATGTCACATGAATTTGTTATTATTTCTGAGACTGGTGAAAGTGACATATTCTATGATAAAAGAATTTTAGATTTATTAGATGTTGATCAGGAGCTTGATTACACAAAAGATTTACGATCTATTGTTAGTTCTTATCAAGCGCTATATGCAGCAGCTGATGATAAATACTCAAAAGATGAATTTGAAAAAAAAGTTCCAATAGAATTTCAAAATAATTCAAAAGGTATTGAAGTTGGTCATATTTTCAATTTTTCAACTAAGTATTCTGAACCTATGAAAGCCAATGTTTTAAACTCTAACGGCAAAGCGGTGTCAGTACATATGGGTTCATATGGGATAGGTATTTCAAGATTAGTTGGGGCAATAATTGAAGCTTCTCACGACGAGAATGGTATTATTTGGCCAGAAGCAGTTGCACCATTTACAGTTGGATTGGTAAATTTGAAATCAAGAGATACTGAGGCAATTGCTGTTTGTGAAAATATTTATAATACTTTAAATCAAGCGGGTATCGAGGTTTTGTATGATGACAAAGATGACAGTCCGGGTGCTAAATTCTCTCGCATGGATTTAATTGGCTTACCAAAGCAGATTATATTTGGAAATAATAGTTTAAAAGACCAAATGATTGAAATTAAAGATAGAAAAACCAGCCATACTGAAAAAGTAAAAATTAGTGATTTGGCGGGCAAATTAATAACTAGTAAATAAGAGTGCCATTTAATTATTTTGAGAGATTTTTAGCTTTTAAATATCTTAAGCCGCTAAGATCGGACGGCCTTTTATCAATTATTTCTTGGTTTTCATTCATTGGTATAGCAATTGGTGTTGCTACTCTAATAATTGTTATGTCTGTAATGAATGGTTTTAAGTTGGAGTTACAGGACAGAATAATAGGATTTAATGGACACCTTTATATAAATAAGCTGGGAGAAAATATAGATAATTTTGCTATCAATGAAAATGAGTTTGCGAATATTAAGTTTGTAGATCCAAATATAACATTTCAGTCATTGATGATTTCCAGTAACAAGAATAATGGCGTTTTAGTTAAATCAATAGATCCCAAAAATCTTAAAAATTATGACCTTATTTATAAAAACCTTAATACAAATATGTTAGATCCTCTATCTGGTAACAGCATAATTTTGGGTGATATGCTTGCTTTAAAACTTGGTTTGACAATAGGTTCAAAAATAAAACTATATTCAACTCAAACTATTATGACACCTTTTGGCTCTTTGCCAAAATCTAAAGAATTTGAAATATCGGGCACGTTTCATTCTGGTATGAGTGAATATGATAATAACTTTACTTTAATTTCATTAGAAAATGGTCAAAACTTAACAAGTTCATTAGATCAAGTATCTATAATAGAAATCCATCTTAAAAATCCAAATAAAATAGATGATACAAAATTACTATTAACTAAATATTATCCTGACAAAGAATATCTTATAAGAGATTGGAAAGAAGTTAACAGCACATTTTTTGAAGCGTTAAAAGTTGAACGCACAGTCATGTTTATTATTTTGTCTCTTATTATTTTGATTGCTGCATTTAATGTTATTACTAGTTTATTTATTCTTGTTAAAAATAAAACCAAAGAGATAGCAATATTAAGAACTATCGGTTTAAGTAGACATGGCATAATGAGAGTCTTTTTATTAATTGGATCAATTGTTGGAATTTCTGGAACAATAATTGGAACAACATTGGGCTATGTGATTACAATTAACTTAGAAAATATTCGATCCCTTTTGAACAATCAATTTGGATTAAATCTTTTTCCATCTCAATTATATTATATTGATCAAATCCCAACCAATATTCAATCAACGCAAATAATTTACATAATTATTTTTTCAATTTCTGTATCTATACTTGCAACAATTTACCCTTCATATACCGCTTCAAGATTAGAAATTAAAGGAATATTAAAGAATGCTTAAATCACTAATCGAGGCTAATAATATTTGTAAAAGTTATCACCAAGGTGGCGTTGAAATAGAAGTTTTAAAAAATTTTTCAATGCAGCTTTTAGAGGGTGATTTTTTAGCAATTACAGGTCAATCTGGTTCAGGAAAAACTACTTTGTTAAATATACTAGGACTAATTGATAATTTTGACTCTGGTTCGTTAAATTACCTTGGACACAATGTTTTAAATATGAGTGAAATTGATAAAGATAAGACCAGGATGACCAATCTTGGCTTTGTTTATCAATCAAATAATTTATTTGATGACTTTACTGCTAAGGAAAATGTTGCGCTACCACTTCTACTATCTGGGGTGACAAAAAAACTTGCTTTTAAAAAAAGTGAAGATTGTTTAGCTCAGTTTGATCTCTCGACACGTTGTAATCATATACCTAAAGATTTATCGGCTGGAGAACAACAGAGAGTGGCCATTGCTCGAGCTATTATATTAAAACCTACTATTATCATAGCAGACGAACCAACAGGTAATTTAGATATAGATACTTCTAGAAGTGTATTTGATTACTTCATGAGATATACTAAAAAAAATAATTGTGCTGTAATCATGGCAACGCATAATGATAAATTGGCTAAGCTAGCAAATAAAAGAATTATAATAGGTAATAATGATGAATAATTTTGTACATCTAAACACTAAAAGTGATTACTCGTTGTCAGAAGGGGCATTAACAATTGAAAAAATTGCTGATCTTTGTTCTGAAAATAATATGCCTGCAATAGCAGTTACTGATACTAACAATCTATTTGGTGCCTTGGAATTTTCAGAAACGATATTCAAGTCTGGGATACAGCCTATAATTGGAGCTAAAATTAAAATTAAAACTCCAAATGAATTTATTATAGATCCTGAAAATGAAATATATCGATATTTCTATATTAATTTATTATCTCAAAATAAAGTTGGCTATGAAAACCTATTATTTCTAAACTCAATTTCATATATACAAAACTCATCTGAGAATGCGTTTATCACTCTAGATCAACTTTTCGAGAGAAAAGATGGCCTTATAGCTCTAACTGGTGGATATCAAAATATTTTTAATAATCTTTTGTTTCACAATAGATATGATTTGGCATCTAATCTTATTAAAAGATTTAAACAAGAATTTTTGAATAATTTATATATTGAAATCCAAAGAATAGGAGATCCAATCCAAATACAATCTGAAAAATTACTTTTGAAATTATCCTACGAAAATGAAATTCCACTAGTAGCCACAAATGAAGTATGTTTTGAAAATCCAGATTATTACGATGCTCACGAAGCATTGCTGTGTATTGAAAAAAAAGAATATTTGTCGCAAACTAACAGAAAAAAATTTCCAAAAGAAACTTATTTTAAGTCTGCTGAAGAAATGTCACACATTTTTGAAGATATACCTGAAGCAATCAGTAATACTTTAGAAATTGCAAAACGTTGTTCATCAAGACCTAAACCAAAAAATCCATCACTTCCTAATTTTTCAACAAAAGATAAATCTGAAAATGATATTTTAATTGAAGATGCTAAACGTGGTCTAAATAAACGATTAGAATTTAAGTTTGAAATTGAAAATGTCATTGATAATAATGATGGTATTATAAATGAATACAATGAACGACTAAATAAAGAACTGGATATCATTATTGATATGCAATACTCAGGATATTTTTTAATTGTTGCAGATTTTATTAAATGGTCAAAAGATAACAAGATTCCTGTTGGACCAGGCAGAGGTTCTGGAGCAGGCTCTTTGGTGGCTTGGGCTCTAGAAATAACAGACATCGACCCAATTAAATTTGGCCTAATTTTTGAAAGATTTTTAAATCCAGAACGTGTATCAATGCCTGATTTCGATATAGATTTTTGTCGTGATAGAAGAGATGAAGTTTTAAATTATGTTTCTCAAAAGTATGGTGAAAAACAAGTTGCACAAATTATAACTTTTGGAAAACTTCAAGCCAGGGCAGTGTTGAGAGATGTTGGCAGAGTTTTAGGCATACCTTATGGTCAAGTAGACTATTTGTGCAAATTAATACCATTTGATCCATCAAGACCACTTTCTTTGCAGGAGTGTATAGATAATGAACCAAAGATATCTGAAGAAGCTGATAATGATGAAAAAGTTAGAAGGCTTATTAATATAGCTTTGAAATTAGAGGGTTTGAAAAGACATACATCAATTCATGCTGCAGGTGTTGTAATATCAAAAGAAGATATTTACAAAGACGTACCTCTATATAGTGATCCAGATACTAAGACTTATCTAACCCAGTTTGATATGAAGCATGTTGAAAAAGCAGGTTTAGTTAAGTTTGATTTTCTAGGTTTAAAAACACTCACTCTTATTGACAGTTGTGTTCAATTGATTGAAAAAAAAGTACTTAATTTTGATATTGATAAAATTGACCTATCTGATTCAAAAACTTTTGAATTTTTAAGCACAGGTGAAACAACTGGTATTTTTCAACTTGAGAGTCCAGGGATGCAAGAGACTCTAAGGCAACTTCTACCTGATGCACTTGAAGATATCATTGCACTTGTCGCATTGTACAGACCTGGGCCAATGCAAAATATACCTACCTATATCGAAAGAAAACATAATCGAGAAAAACCTGAATATATTCATTATAAATTAGAAGATATTTTAAAAGAAACATACGGCGTTATTGTTTACCAAGAACAGGTAATGGGAGTTGCTAGAGAACTCTCTGGTTACTCTGATGGAGAAGCTGATCTTTTACGACGTGCCATGGGTAAAAAAATTCAAAAAGAAATGCGAGACCAAAGAAAGAGATTTGTGTCTGGCTGTATTGAACGAGGAATTAAAGACAATGAAGCGCAAAATATTTTTGACCTATTAGCTAGGTTTGCTGATTATGGATTTAATAAAAGTCATGCAGCAGCGTATGCATTAATTTCATTTCAAACCGCTTATTTAAAAACCCATTATCCACTAGAGTTTTTTGCTGCATCAATGACATTAGATATTAATAACACCGATAAGCTTGCAATATTTCAGCAAGAACTATCAAGGATGGAGATAAAGCTCTATCCTCCAGATATAAATTCGTCTGACATTTATTTCGTAACAGATCAAAAAGGTATAAAGTATGCTTTGGGAGCAATTAAAAATGTAGGGATAGAGTCAATGAAGGACTTGGTTATGGAAAGAAAAAAAAATGGTCCATTCATTTCTTTTGATAATTTTCTAGACCGTGTAAATAGTTCAATTGCTAATAAAAAAACTTTAGAGGCACTAGCATGTGCAGGGGCATTTGACTCATTAGAAATAAAAAGAGAGTATATTTTTAATCAATCAAATGAGATTGTTAAAGCTTTAAAAGACTTCAAATTAAAATCTGACAGTAATCAAGGAGATATATTTGGTAATAATGATGAGTTTTCATATAAATTTCTTAAAACAGAAGAATGGACTGAAGCAACCAAGTTAATAAAAGAATTCGAAATTGTCGGCTTCTATTTTTCAGGACATCCACTCAGTGCATATAAACAAAGTCTAATTGAAAATAATGTTAGAGATTATGTAACAATACACAAATCTAAGGAATTACAGGCCAGTAAAAATATTTTAGTAGCAGGCACTTTATTGGCAAAAAAAGAAAAACGGTCAGCACGAGGTAATGCATATGCTTTCTTAAATTTTTCTGATACCACTTCAATCTATGAGGGCATTATATTTGAGGCTAATTTAAGAAAATACCGAGATGAACTTATAGTTGGACAATCATATGTAGTTGGTGCTGATTTTACTGATGACAATGGTCAGATTAGAGTTGAGATTAAAAAAGTTTATAATCTCAACGATATTATTAATACAAGTAATTCTCAAAAATTAAATTCGTCTAGAAAAGTTTTAAAAATCAATACCAACTCCTTAACTGCAGTACAGTTAATAAAACAGTTAGATATTCCTAAAGGCGAGTCTCCAATTGTTCTATTTTTTGAAGATAAAAAAATTAAAATTGGAAATCACTTTGAAATTAATGATATTTTAGCTGAGAAAATAAGGAAAATACCTGAAATTATTAGTGTAGAGCTATCATAATTTCCTATTGAATTTAGAGGTTTAATAAGATACATGATACGTCATAAATCACATGGCGATAGCATATGCTGTCCGGTCCCAAATGGGTGAAAATGCTGTGCGAGGATAACCGGAGAAAACATTATGGAAATACCGAACTTTAATCTAAAAGAATTAATTGAATGTGGCGTTCATTTTGGTCACAAGACCCAAAAATGGAATCCAAAAATGGAGCAGTATATTCACAGTACACGTGAAAATGTTCATATCATAGATCTGTCTCAAACTATGGGAATGCTGGCAACTGCTTTAGATGTAATACAAAAAACTGTTGCTAAGGGCGGAAAAATTTTGTTTGTAGCAACTAAAAAACAAGCGTCTCAACAAGTAGCTGAATTAGCTAAAGAGACAAATCAATATTACGTTAATCATCGCTGGTTGGGTGGAATGATGACAAATTATTCTACCATTCAAAAATCAATTTCAAAAATGAAAGAATTAGAGGTTCTGAAAACTAACCCCAATAATGAGTTTACTAAAAAAGAGGTTTTAAAAATTACTAATAAACATGCAAAGCTAGTAAGATCTCTAAGCGGTATAAGTGAAATGCAAAAAGCACCAGATTTAGTTTTTGTAATTGATACGAAGCTTGAACATATTGCGATCGCAGAAGCCAAGAACCTTAAAATTCCTATTATTGGAATTATAGATACAAATTGCGATCCTGATCTTATTGATTATCCAATACCTGGAAATGATGACTCAAGAAAATCAATAAACCTTTATTGTAAGCTTGTTAAGGAAGCAATTAATAATAGTGCTGGTGACATAGTTTTTGATGTCGAAGGTCTAACAGTTGATAAGCCAAATTCTTCAACTGAAGAAAAAGTTGATTCTTAAAAAGGAGAATAACAGATGTCAGTAACAGCAAAACAAGTACAAGATCTAAGAAAAATGTCTGGAGCCGGCATGATGGATTGTAAAGAGGCTTTAGCTGAAAATAATGCAGATATTGATTTAGCTTTTCAATGGCTGAGAGAAAGAGGTATTGCAAAAGCCCAAAAAAAATCAACCAGAGATGCAAATGAGGGTCTTATCTCAATAATGTCAAATGAAAATGGTACAGCTATTGTGGAAGTAAATTCAGAAACTGACTTTGTTTCAAGAAATAATGATTTTCATTCTCTTGTAAAAAATATTACAAAATTAATTCTTGAATCTAAAAATGATTATAATTCTGTCAAAGATGAGATTTCAAGCACTATTAATGATGCGATTGGTGTTATAGGTGAGAATATTGTATTCAAAAGATCTAATTATATTGAAGGTAATAGCTATAGCTATGTTCACAATTCACTCGGTGAAAATTTAGGAAAGATTGGTGTAATTTTAACTTTAGAAACTGAAAGTGATATAGATTTAAAAGATGTTGGCAAAAATATATGTATGCACATAGCCGCATCAAGTCCTAAATCTTTAGACAAGAATTCTTTGGATAATGACATTATTGAGAATGAAAAAAATATAATTAAAGAACAATTAAAAGAATCTGGTAAGCCGGATGACATAATTGAAAAAATGCTAGATGGAAAAATGAATAAATTTTTTGAAGAAGTTGTTCTACTTAATCAAAAATATGTAATTGATCCAAGCTTAACAATCTCTAATCTACTTGATAATGTAGGTAATGAAAAGGGAACTAAAGTAAATATTAGTTCATTTACTAGATACGAACTAGGTCAATAATAAATGTCTAGTAAGAAAATAAAACGGATTTTACTTAAATTATCCGGTGAAGCACTTATGGGTGATGACTCTTATGGAATTAAATTATCAATTGTTGATCGGATTGCTTCAGACATAAAAGCATTGTCAAAAAAGAAAATAGATATATGCATAGTATTAGGGGGCGGTAATATATTTAGAGGCTTATCGGCATCCTCTGAGGGTATGGATCGTGCTCAAGCTGACTATATGGGTATGCTAGCCACTGTACTAAATTCTCTTGCTTTACAAAATGCACTTGAAAAAATCAATATAGATACAAGAGTTATGTCTGCTTTACCAATACAATCAATATGTGAAACCTATATAAGACGAAGGGCTATACGTCATATGGAAAAAGGTCGAGTTGTAATATGTGCAGCAGGCACAGGAAACCCATATTTTTCTACAGACACAGCTGCGGCATTGAGAGCAGCTGAATTAGAATGTAATGTAATTTATAAAGCAACACAAGTTGATGGTATTTATGATAAAGATCCTAAAAAGTTTAAAAACGCAAAAAAATACAAAAATATATCATATAAGAAATTTCTTAATGATAACTTAAAAGCAATGGATTCATCTGCTATTACAGTCGCGCAAGATAACAATATACCTATTATTGTGTTTTCGATTGCCGAAAAAAATTGTTTAATAAAAACGCTTACTCAAAAAAATAAATATACAAGGATTTCGTAATATGTCTGATGAAATAAATAATAACTTAAATAAGCGCATGCAAGCAAGTATTTCAAGCTTAAAATCTGAAATGAGTGGAATTAGAGCTGGACGCGCATCACCATCAATGCTGGATACAATAAAAGTTGACGTCTATGGTTCGAAAATGACTATAAATCAAATTGGGAATATAACTACTCCAGAATCCAGATTAATAAATATTGAAGTTTGGGATCAAGGGAATATTTCTGCGGTTGAAAAGGCTATAAGGGAATCTGATTTGGGTATCAATCCATCATCTGAAGGAACTTTGATTAGATTACCATTACCTCAGTTAACTGAAGAAAGAAAAATTGAATACATCAAACTTGCAAAAAAAATTGGTGAGTCCTCTAAGGTAGCTGTTAGAAATATACGAAGAGATGGAATTGAACAATATAAAAAAATGGAAAAAGACAAAGAAATAGGTGAAGATGATTCAAAAAAATTTCAATCTGATGTTGAAAACTTAACATCAGAACACATAAAAATGATTGACAGCATTGTTTTAGAAAAGGAAGCTGATCTGTCTAAAGTTTAAGATCAATGCCATTTTCAACAAAAAAAATAAATCATATAGCTATCATAATGGATGGTAATGGCAGGTGGGCAAAAAAAAACTTAGTAGATAAAAAAGATGGTCATCAGGCAGGTGTTGATGCAGCAATAAAAATTTGCAAATCTATTTCAAAAGACTCGATAGTTAAGCATTTAACCCTTTATACATTTTCAACTGAAAACTGGAACAGACCACTCAATGAAATAAACCAACTTTTTGAATTAATAAATAGCGTTTATAAAAAATTAAAGGATACTGCTAAAGATCAAAATATAAAGATAGTTCATTTAGGCAAGAAAACCAGATTACCAAAGCGAACCATTAATATAGTGAATGATGTAGTTGAAAGTACTAAAATGAATAATGGGTTGATTCTAAATATAGCTTTTAATTATGGTGGTCGATCTGAGATAATCGATGCCTTTAAAAAATTTAAAAAGTATAAAGCAAATATTAATGAAAAAAATTTTTATAAATTTCTTTATAACCCTATATTACCTGATCCTGAAATTATAATTAGAACTGGTGGTGATTTAAGAATAAGTAATTTTTTACTATGGCAATTAGCTTATTCTGAACTTTTTTTTACTAAAACTTTATGGCCTGATTTTAATTATAATCAATTAAAAAAGATAATTAATAATTTTAATAAAAGAAAACGTAACTTTGGAAAATGATTGAATTAATTAAAAATTTTTTTAATCCGAATGTTTATAAAAGAATGATTTCTGGTATTTTTTTTACTGTACCATTTATTTATTTAATATTTAAAGGTGGGGCATACTTTGTCGTATTTTTTATTTTACTTTTAGTGGTAATTATTTACGAATTTAATACATCGTCCAAGAATAAAATCAGTCTATGGCTAAGATTCTTGATAATAACCATGTTTATAATAAGTTTTTTTCATTTCATCTTTTTAAGAGTTATTTTTGATATTTTTATCGTTGAATATTTATTATTCATAATTTTTTCAATATGGATTTTTGATTCTTTTTCGCTTATTGGCGGTAGATTAATAGGAGGAAGAAAGTTAATGCCATCAATAAGCCCAAATAAAACATATAGTGGTTTCATTTCTGGGATTGTATCACTAATATTTTTTTCTAGCTCTTTAATTATTTACTATGATTTAAATAATTTAATAATTGTGTTTTCATTAATAATAGGTTTAATTTCATTCGTTGGTGATGCAATTGAGTCTTCTATTAAAAGATTTTTAAAAATCAAAGATTTCAGTAATTTGATGCCGGGGCATGGTGGTATTACTGATCGTATGGATGCATTTTTACTGTTTTTCCTAATTCATTTTTTTTTCAGTGTATTAATTTTTAACCCATTTAGTCTATATGCTTAAAAAAAATATACTTATATACGGAGCAACTGGATCAATTGGAAGCTCCGTCTTAAATTTAATTAGAAACAACAGAGAACAATTTAATGTAGTTGGAGTAACATGCAATTCCAATATTGATAAACTTTTAGATATTGCTAATGAATTTGAATGTCATAAATTAGGAATTAATAATAAGACAAAAGTACAAAGTTATTCAGAAATTAAAAATTATAATGTACATGTTGGTTTAGATGAGTTTTCGAAATTAATTGATAATAAAGTAGACATAATCATATTTGCAATAGCTGGATCATCATCTCTTAGTTTACTAATGGATGTTATTGTCTCTGGAAAAATTATTGGAATAGCTAATAAAGAATGTATTGTTTGTTTAGGAAAAACATTACTAGATTTAGCGAATAAGTCATCTACTGAAATTGTGCCATTAGATTCTGAACATAATGCTTTATTTCAATTAATGAAAAATAAAAATAAAGAATCAATAAGAAAGTATACAATTACAGCAAGTGGTGGGAGTTTTCTTAATTTTAAAAAAAACGAAATGGAAAATATTACACCAAATCAGGCCATCTCTCATCCAAAGTGGAAAATGGGAAAAAAAATTTCAGTTGACTCATCAACTCTTATGAATAAAGGACTTGAAATAATAGAAGCATGCATTTTATTTAATATTAGTTCAAATAAAATCGATGCAATTGTACATCCTGAATCAATTATTCATGGTATAATTGAATTTAATGACCGGTCTAGTCATGCATTTTTAAGTCAACCAAATATGGAAATAGCTATTTCAAGCATTCTATTTGAAAATAATATTGTTGATTTGAAAGACCACGAATTGGATTTAATAAAGTTAAAATCATTTAATTTTTTTGAAATCGATAACACTAAATTTAATGCAATTAAATTAGCTAAGTTTTCTCTTAATGAAGGGGGGTTAATGCCTGCAGTTTTAAATTACTCAAATGAACTAATGGTTGAGTCATTTTTAAATAAGGCAATATCATTTAATGAAATAACAACAAATAATGAAAAAATAATGAAAAAATTTTTAATTGATGGGTGTAATGTTCAAACTCCAGGAATAACGGATCTTAATAATGCATTTAGCATCATTAACTCATATATTAAGCCAAATAATTCTATTATTGATCAATTTAATAGATGATATAAAGATTATTATTATATATACATAATTATGCTTAAATTTATAAGTTTTTTTATCTTTTGTATTTTTTTTGTATTTTCGTCTCATTCATCTGCAAATGAAATTATAAAAGAAATAGATGTTGAGGGATTGCAAAGAATTAGCTATGAAACTGTACTGTCTTATGCTGAAGTAGAAACTAATATTCCTTATTCAAACAAAATTTCCAATGAGATAATCAAAAAACTATATGATACTCAATTATTTTCTGATGTATCGGTTACATATTTAAATCAAATAATTACGATTAAATTAAAAGAAAATCCAACAATTAATTTAGTATTATTTGAAGGAAATAAATCCAAAAAAGACGAGGATCTCATAGGTGAAATTAAACTTACCGAAAGATCTATCTTTTCAAGAAGTAAAGTTAAAGAAGACGTAAAAAGGCTTTTAGAGTTATATCAGAGATCAGGTAGATTATCAGCAAGAGTCGATCCTTCTGTTGAATTGCTAGACAATAATAGAGTTAACATTATTTATTCTATAAATGAGTCTGACATTTTAAGGGTGTCCAAAGTTACAATAATTGGTAACTCTGCTTTTACTGATAAAGAAATAAAGAAAATTATGACAACTAAAACCCCATCATTGTTAAGATTTTGGTCTTCTGGTGGTACATATGATCCAGATAGAATAGAGTATGATAAAGAGCTAATTAAAGAATTCTATAATGAAAATGGATATGTTAATTTTACATTTACTTCATCGATTGCTCAATTAGTTAATACTTCTAATAAATTTGAAATTATTTTTACTGTCTCTGAGGGAGATCAATTTAATTTTGGTGACATAAAAGTTAATACAAAATTGCAAAAACTTAACAGTGAAATACTTGAAAATAATTTAGCACCGAACAAAGGAAATATATTTAATAGCAAGATAGTAAAAGACTCAGTAGAATTTATAAAAAATTCAGCTTCTGCTTACGGTTTTACTTTTATTGAAATTGACCCAAATATTACAATAGATAATATAAATAAGGTTGTAAATGTTGAATTCAATATAAATGAAGGCCCTAAAGTTTATGTAAATAGAATTAATATAAACGGTAATGACAGAACATTAGATAAGGTAATTAGAAGAGAATTTTCTTTCAGTGAAGGTGATGCATATAATAAATTTTCAATTAATTATTCAAAAGATAAAATAAGATCGCTGAATTTTTTTGAAAGTGTTGAAATTAATGAAGAAAGAGTATCAGAAGCAGATAAATTAAATCTAAATGTTTTAGTCAAAGAAAAAAATACTGGTAGCGCAACTATAGGCGCCGGTTACGGCGATCAAAACGGAACAACACTTACTGCCGGTATATCAGAAGGAAATTTTCTTGGAAAAGGTCAAAAAGTAAAATTTAGTACAAGTTTTTCAAGCACACAAAATTTGTATGATATTTCAATAACTGAGCCATATTTTTTTAATAAAGATCTCTCGGTAAGAGGTGATTTATATAGTAGATTTTCTGACCCGGATAGTGTAAACTATGAAACAGAAACTATTGGTGTCGCCGCTTCTCTAGCATTTCCATTATCAAATCAGAATAGAATTACAATAAAGTATTCATTGTTAACTTCAGACACAACTGCGGATAGTAATGCTACAAACTATGAAAAATTACTAGCAGGTACTAATACACTCTCAATTGCTGGATATGTTTTAAGTTTAGATAAAAGGAACAGTCCTTACAAACCATCAAAAGGATCAATTTTTACCATAGAGCAAAATTTAGCAGGTTTGGGTGGTACTTCAAATTACTTGGAAAATAAGATTACATATAAAAAGTATTTAAAATTAAATAATAATTTTATAGCCGCTATAAAGACACAGTTTGGTTCAATTAATGGATATAGTGGTAAGTATGCACCGGTTGACCAAATGTTTAATATTGGTGGTAAAAATTTAAGAGGTTTTAAGTATGGCAAAATTGGACCAATATTTAGTGGATCTTTTACCGGTGGTAATTATTATTATGTGATAGCTACTGAAACAAATTTTGATTTACCAATTGATGAATATGATATATCAAGTTCGTTGTTTGTAGATTTAGGAAGCGTTTGGGGTTTGGACGATAGATATGGCTCGATTGATGATGAGCATAAATTAAGAGCATCTGTTGGGATAAACGTTAGATGGGATAGTGCGATAGGTCCAATTAATTTTATTCTTGCTGAACCTTTTATGTCTGAGCCTACTGACATTACTGATAAATTTTCTTTTGATATAGGATATAATTTTTAATATGAAAACATTAATGAAACCAATTTATTTACTTATTATTATTTTACTTTTTAATGGATTTAATGCACATGCAGATACATATCCTAATACCTCTATAGCTATAGTAGATTTAAACTTAATTTTATCTGATTCCAAAGCAGCTAAAGCTGCAACCAAAGATTTTGAAAAAATTCAAAAAGATACCGAGTCAAAAATTGTTGAGTCTGATAAATTAATGTTAGAGGAAAGAAATAAATTGATTGAGCAGCAAAGTGTAATTGCCCCAGAGGCTTTTGAAGTGAAAGCTCAAGATTATGAAAAAAAGTTACAAAATTATCAAGTTGAAAAACAGAATAAACTAAGAAACTTAGAAGGTGTTTTGCAAAAAGCAAGAAATGAAATTCTAGATAATGTTAAGCCAATACTTGAAGAGCTAAGTAAAGAACTTGGTGTCACTGTTATTTTAGAAAAAAATTCTGTTTTACTTAGTGCGACAAATATGGACATCACAGACGAAGTAATAAAAAAATTAAATAAAAAGCTTCCAAAAATTAAGGTTAGTTTAGATTAAATTAATCCAAATGCACTTTTATCATTTAAACTCAAATATCACGATAGGTGATATCATTGACACTTGTGATTTAAAGTATGACGATTTTGATAGAAGTATATTGATTTCTAGATTTCTCAGATCATCTATTGCATCTGAAAATGATTTAACTTTTTATAATAATAATAAATATTGCAAGAAAACTAAGTCAAATTTTATACTGACTACTGAAAAATTTTTAAATGTATTTGATAAAAATAAAAAATTATTAATATCTAATAACATTGAAAGTGATATTGCTAAGCTTTCAAATTTTTTTTATCGTTCAAAACGTAAGAATGAAATTTCAAAACTTGAAAATTCTAAGATTGGAATAGAATCTTCTATTTCAGAAAATTCATATATAAATAAAGCTGTTATTATTGGTGATAATTTTAGTTTAGGCCACTTTTCAACAATTGATCATAATTGCTTGATTGGTAATAATGTTAAAATAGGAAATAATGTTAGTGTGAGTAATGCAATTATTGGTGATAATGTTCATATTTCAGACGGTGTAAAAATAGGACAAGCAGGTTTTGGTTTTGTCTATGATAAAAGTGACATCACAAATATTTTTCACATTGGACGTGTCATAATTCAAAATGGAGTTAATATTGGCACCAATTGTACGATTGATAGAGGTAGCTTCAATGATACAGTTATTGGTGAGAATACCTACATAGATAATTTGGTACACATTGCTCATAATGTAACAATAGGAAATCATTGTATAATAGCAGGTCAATGTGGTTTCGCAGGTAGTGCAAATATAGGTAATTATGTCCATATAGGTGGTCAGACAGGTATTGCAGGCCATATAAAAATTCATGATAGAGTTAAGATTGCTGCAAAGTCTGGTGTTATAAGAGATATACCTAGTAATGAGGTAGTCATGGGTTATCCAGCAATTAAAATTAGTAAATATTTAAAAAACTATAAAAAAATGATGATTGACTCATGAAAACAGAAATTTTAATAGACGAAATTAAAGAATTAATTCCACACAGAGAACCTTTTTTATTTTTAGACAAGCTATTTAATATTGAGAAACTAACTAGTGCAACCGGATATAAAGTTTTTAAAGATGATAATTTCTTTCAAGGACATTTTCCAGAACAACCAGTAGTACCTGGAGTTATTATTGTAGAAATGATGGCTCAGACAGCTGCAGCTCTAATAGCCTACAGCATTAAAGAAGAAACATTTGATAAAATTGTATATTTAATGAATATATCGGATACCAAGTTTAGGAAGCCTGTGTTTCCTGGCGACGAGATTTATGCCTATGTTAGTGCAAGCAGATCACGTGGCAGAGTATGGAAATTTAATGGTATTGCAAAAGATATTGACAATAAGATTATTGCAGAGTCTACCTGGAGCGCTACTATAATGGATAAAACCTGATGTCTGAAATTCACAAAACGGCAATCATAGATAAAAATGTTTTATTAGGCGATAATGTATCAATAGGACCTTATACTGTAATTGAAGGAAATGTTAAGATTGCTGATAACAATATAATTAAGTCATCTGTTTATATTTCAGGTAATACAGATATAGGCCCAGGAAACATATTCTATCCATTTTGCTCGATTGGTTCTCTACCACAGGACTTGAAATTTAATAACGAAAAAACCTATCTTCAAATAGGATCTAATAACACATTTAGAGAGCACTCTACAGTAAATTTAGGAACTATCGGAGGTGGTGGAATGACTAAAATTGGTAATAATTCTCTCTTCATGATTGGTTCACACATTGCACACGATTGCATTGTTGGCAATAACATTGTTATGGCCAATCAAGCAACACTTGGAGGGCACGTTGTTATTGAAAATAATGCAATTATTGGAGGTCTTTCCGGTGTTCATCAATTCTGTAGAATTGGCTCATTATCTATGATTGGCGGTTTGAGTGCAGTTGAAAATGATGTTGTTCCATTTGGATTAGTAACTGGAAATAGAGCAAAACTTTTAGGATTAAACATTGTTGGATTAAGACGTGCAAATTACACAAATCAAACAATTATAGAACTTAAGGATATATTTAATAAAATTTTTAATTCAACAGAAATAAAAAATGAGTCTAATTTACATAAAAGTACAAATAATGAATTAGTAAAAAAACTAATTGATTTTATAATAGTTGATAGTCAACGTGGACTATGCTCATTTAAATGAACAAGAAACTTTATAATTTAGCAATCATTGGTGGGGATAATGATCTTCCTATGCATGCATATAATACAGCAAAAAAAAAATTTAAAAACTTTGTTTATATTAATATTTCAAGACAAAATAAACAACTGTTAAAAAAATATAAAAACGTCTATCATTTTAAAATTCACGAACTAGAAAGATGTATAGATCTTCTAAATAAAAATAATATTTCTAACATTTGTTTTTTGGGATCTATTAATAGACCTGATTTATCATTGCTTAAAATCGACAATGTTCTTAAAAAATATATTAATGATTTAGTAGCTTCATCAAAAGTTGGTGATGGAAATATTTTAAACGTAATTATTAATATTTTTGCTAAAGAAGGTTTTATATCTAAATCATTTATAGATATTTTTCCAAATGAATATTTATTAGATAGTGAGTTCAATAAAATAACTAATAAGAATAAAAGTGATATAGAAAAAGGTGTTTCAATTCTTAATTCAATAAGTAAATATGACAATGCTCAATCTTGTGTTGTATCAGATGGATATGTTTTGGCTATTGAAGCAGTTGAAGGTACAGATAAAATGATTTCAAGAATTGGACCTATAAAGAAAAAGATATCAAGAGACTTGGTTGAAGGTTGCTTAATAAAAATTCCAAAGAAAAAACAAAATCTTAATATTGACTTGCCAACAGTAGGAGTAAAAACACTTGATATGATGCATAAAAATAAATTAAATGTTATAGCGCTTCGAAAAGATTTTACAATTGTGGTTGGTAAAAAAAATTTTTACAGAAGCCTTAAAAAATATAATATTTCACTATCATTTATTAATTAACGAGTGTTTTTAGTAGAACGACGGACACCGTATTTAGTCTTTTTGTTTCCTGAGTATAGTTGTCTTGGTCTGCCGATTTTTTGAACTGGATCTTCTATCATTTCATGCCAATGAGCGGTCCAACCAGCACTTCTTGCTATAGCAAAGATTACAGTAAACATTTCAGGTGGAAAACCTATCGCTCTTAAAATAATACCTGAATAGAAATCTACATTGGGATAGAGCTTTTTATCTATGAAATACTTGTCCTTAAGAGCTATTTTTTCTAACTCGATTGCAACTTCAAGCACTGGATCATTTTTAATTCCGATGTGATTAAGAACTTTCTTACAAGTTTGCTTTAATATTTTAGCACGTGGATCATAGTTTTTATATACTCTATGACCAAAACCCATTAATCTAAATGTATCGTTTTTATCTTTTGCTTTCTTAATGTATTTAGAAATATTTTTTTTGTGACCTATAGTTTTTAACATCTCTAATGCTGCTTGATTTGCGCCACCATGCGCTGGACCCCATAACGAGGCAACACCAGCAGCAATACATGCAAATGGATTTGCACCAGATGAGCCGGCTAGTCTTACAGTGGATGTCGATGCATTTTGCTCATGATCGGCGTGAAGTATAAAAATAACATCCATAGCATTTGCGATAACTTTTGATATTTTGTATTCTTCAGCAGGCACGCTAAAGCACATATTTAAAAAATTTTCAGAATAACTAAGTTTATTATTTGGTTGAACAAATGGTTGTCCTATGGAATATTTATATGCCATTGCTCCAATGCTTGATGCTTTAGCAATAATCCTTCTTGAGGCAGTCATTCTTTGATGAGGATCATTTATATCTAATGAATCTTGGTAAAATGATGATAGGGCACCCATCACTCCAACCATCATAGCCATTGGATGAGCATCTCTTCTAAAGCCGTTAAAGAATTTAAGTAGCTGCTCATGAACCATAGTATGGTTTGAAATCAACTTATAATATTTACTTAATTGTTTTTTGTTTGGCAAATCTCCATAAATAAGAAGATTTGTTACTTCAATAAAATCACTATTTTTTGCAAGTTCTTCAATATCGTAACCTCTATATCTTAAAATACCCTTATCGCCATCAATATAAGTTATTTTAGATTGACAAGATGCAGTTGAGGTAAAGCCTGGATCATAAGTAAAATGACCACTCTCCGCAAAAAGTTTTGCTATATCAATTACGTCATTACCCTCTGAGGCTTTATATATTGGTAGGTTATAAGTTTTATTATTTATTGAGAGCTTGGCAAAATTCTTATTTTTCATAATTATTCATATAAATAGACGATTTATAAGAATATTCAAAGAAAATTAAAAAAAAATGGCTTAAATTCAATATTTTCTTAGAAGTCCGATTAATTTACCCTGAACTTTTACACGATGAGGTGATAAAATTCTAGTTTCATATGCCGGATTAGCACTCTCTAGTGCAATACTTTGTCCTTTTTTTCTCAGTCTTTTAAGAGTTGCCTCAGTATCATCAACAAGAGCTACAATTATATCGCCACTGTCAGCATAATTCGTTTTTTTAATTAAGACAGTATCCCCGTCAAAAATTCCTTCGTTGACCATTGAGTCTCCTTCGACGTTTAAAGCATAACTTTCTCCAATAGGCATCATTTCTTTTGGTACATCAATAGTTTCATCATTGTGCTGTATTGCCTCAATAGGTGTTCCAGCAGCAATTTTTCCATACAAAGGAAGTGTTGATACTTTTTGGCTATCGTCTTGATCATTTTTTCCATTAAATTTACCAATAATTAGGTTATTTTTATCCTGATTAGCGATATCAATGCTTGTAAAACTGTCTTTAATCACTTCTAAAGCTCTTGCTTTATGGGCAAGTCTTCTCACAAAGCCTCTTTCTTCGAGTGCCAGTATAAGTCTGTGAATACCAGACTTAGATTTTAAATTAAGCGCTGACTTCATTTCATCATATGAAGGAGATACTCCATTTCTATTCTGCGAAGTGCTTATAAAAGTTAATAGTTCTTTTTGTTTCTTGGTTAACATAAAATACTCTATAAAAAGTTATATTAAAAAGTTCTATCAATGTTCGCTAAATGTTTCAATTAATTATTAATGTTTATTATCAATAACTTAATCGGATTATATGAGTCAGCTACTTAAAAGTGTTCTTATTTGTTCTTCTATTTTCTCAGAGCGCATTAATGATTCGCCTACTAAAAAAGTGCGGGCTGGAGATTTATCTAAAATGTAGTTTATGTCAGATCTAGATCTAATCCCACTTTCGGACACATAGATTTTTTCACTAACTGAAGCACTGGTTAATGATATTGTATTATCAATATTAACTGTAAAATCATTTAAGTTTCTATTATTAACGCCAACTAATTCAGATTTCATTGATAGGGCATTTTCCATCTCTTCCTTATTGTGTGTCTCTATTAAAACATCAAGCCCAATATCCATGGCTTCTGCCTCTAAGTCTTTTGCTAGGTTAATATCAATCATTGAAAGTATTAGAAGAATACAATCTGCACCAAGCATTTTTGATTCATATAACTGATAGGAATCTAAAATAAAATCTTTTCTTATAATTGGAATATCTACAATTTCTCTTATTCCTACTAAATCACTATCACTTCCTTTAAAAAATTTTTTATCTGTTAAAATGGATAAGCACGATATATCATTATTTTGATATTTTTTTGCTATATCAAAATAATCTTTATCATTATCAAATATTATACCTGCCGATGGGCTAGCTTTCTTTAATTCACCAATAATAGATATATTTTTTTTTGAAATACTATCTTTTATTTTTGCAGTAAAACCTTTTGGAGCGTAATTCGCAGACAGTTCTTTTAACTTGTTAATGTCAGATTCTATTTTTTTGTTCTCAACAAAATTTTTTTTATATTCGTAAATTTCAGATAATATGGACATATAATTAATAGCTTTTAGTAAATTCTACTAACTCATTTAGCTTTTTTAAAGCCGCTCCTGAATCTAGTAAATCTTTAGCTAGTTTATATTTTTCACTTATAATATCATCTGAAATATTTTTTACCTTACTGAGTGAAAGTGCAAAAGCGCTATTAAGAGCAACAATTTCATAAAAAGAGTCCTTGGTTCCAGAAAAGATTTCATTAATTCTTAATGAATTATAAACCACATCACCACCATCTAATTCCTTTTCATTTTGATCTGCAATTCCAATAGAGCTTGCTAACCATTTTTTTATTTCACCTCCAGGAACAGTTATCTTATTTTCACCATTAATATTAATTTCATCCATGCCATGCCCTCCTGTTACAATGATTGAATTTTTCTTATTAAGCATTTCAAGAACCTCACAATAAATTTTTTGCACTTCTTCGCTATAAACTCCAACTAATTGTGAATTTACATTACCCGGATTTAGCAGTGGACCTAACATATTAAAAATAGTCCTAATCCCAATTTCTTGCCTTACTTTACCTACATACTTCATCGCGGGATGATGATATGGCGCAAACATAAAGCAAATACCCACTTCATTGATACATTTTTCTAATTTATTTGGATCAGACAACAATTTTACATTAAGCCCCTCTAAAACATCTGCAGAACCACATTTTGACGTTAATGCTTTATTGCCATGTTTAGCAATTGGTATACCTGCTGCAGCTACAACAAATGCAGTTGCAGTTGACACATTGAGTGAGCCAATACCGTCTCCACCTGTTCCACAGGTATCAATAGCATTTTTGGGAACATTTACAGGGATCATTTTATCCTGCATGACTTCCAACGCCCCTAAGACATGGTCTTTGTTTACATTATTTTTCTGAAGCGCTGTTAAAAAGGCTGCAATTTGACCATCTGTAGCTTCACCAGACATGATTATATTAAAAGCCTCAGAAGTTAGATTTTTATCTAACTCGTTATTATAGGCAAGGGGTATAAATGATTTTAAGTTTTGATTCATAGGTTTACAAAATTTGATATTATTTTTTTACCATATTTTTTTGAGGTTCCAATGCTTTCTGGATGAAATTGAACCCCATAAATTGGATAATCCTTATGCTCAATGCCCATAATAATATCTTTTCTATCATCAATTGTTTGTGAAATAATTTTAAAACAACTTGGTAATGATTTTGGCTCTATTACTAAACTGTGATATCTTGTTGCATCAAACCTTTTTGGTAATCCAATAAAAATTTTAGATTTATTTTCGTTAGTCATTTCAGAAATTTTACCATGCATTATTTTATTTGCTCTCACAATTTTACCTCCAAACGCTTGGCCAATTGACTGATGCCCAAGACAAACACCAAGTATTGGAATGGATTTATGGAATGTCTTTATAGCATCAATACAAATACCAGCCTCATTTGGGGTACATGGTCCAGGTGAAATAATAATTTTTTTTGGTTTAATTTTGTATTGTATATCTCTTATTGACACCTTATCATTTCTTAAAACCGTAACTGATTGACCTGTTTCCTCAATGTAGTGAGCTAGATTGAAAGTAAAACTATCGTAATTATCTATTAACAGTATCATTTTATATTACCCTGAACTATTTCAGCTGCTTTTATAACAGCCATTGATTTATTTATAGTCTCTTTATATTCATTTCCAGGTTTGCTGTCATAAACAACGCCACCACCAGCTTGAACATAAAGTTTTTTATTTTGTATTATTCCAGTACGTAACACAATACATGTATCCATTTCATTCATAGAAGAAAAGTATCCAACAGCACCGGCATAAGGACCTCTTTTGGTAGTTTCAAGTTCATCAATAATTTGCATGGCTCTTATTTTTGGTGCTCCAGTAACAGTGCCGGCAGGAAAACCTGCCATTAATGCATCCATTAATGTTTTATCTTTTTTCAATTCACCCTCAACATTTGATACAATATGCATAACATGAGAGTAACGTTCAATTGCAAAGCTAGACGTTACATTTACCGTATTAGTTTTAACAACTCGACCAACATCATTTCTTCCCAAATCCAATAACATCAAGTGCTCAGATATTTCTTTTTTATCCTTTAATAAATCTTTTTCATTCATTAAGTCATCTTTTTTTGTTTTACCTCTAGGCCTTGTGCCTGCAATAGGTCTTATTGTAACTTTATTTTTTCTTACACGTACAAGTATCTCAGGACTAGATCCTATAATATCGAATTTTGGGAAATTAAATAAATACATAAATGGTGAGGGGTTTGTTTCACGTAACACTCTATAAAGAAAACTAGCCTTATGATCAAAAGGCATTTCAAATCTATGACTAGGTACAATTTGAAATATATCACCTTGCTTGATGTAATTTTTTGATTTTTCTATATTTTTATAAAACTTATTTTTAGAAATATTTGATTTTGGTTTTAAAGTTTTTCTTCTGGTTAAATCGAAATCTAATTTTATTTCATTATAATCATTGATAAAATTTAGATCAGAAATAATGTTTTTTTTGATATTAGAATAATTATCTAGAGTTTTACTGTAAGTGCCTTTTATAAAAGCCTTGATTATAAATAACTCTTTTTCGTGATTATCATAAATGAAGAGATTTTTTGGATAAAAGAGCAGGCAATCAGGTAAATTTAAAATATCCTTTTTTTTATTCCTTGATATCTTTTCTATATAGTTGATGGCTTCATAACCTAGGTAACCAAAAACACCTGATGACATTGGTGGCAATGAATTGTCTATTCTAATTTTTAAATTGCTGATTAGATTTTCTAAGCTCTTAAATGGATCAGCATTATT
>CACCCN010000012.1 GCA_902544525.1 uncultured Pelagibacteraceae bacterium
AAAAGGCCTGATTTTTCAGGCCTTTTTTTTCTTTTAAATTTAAAAAAGTAAAGTACACTCCGGTACTATTTTATTTATAAATACAAAAATGAAAATTATAACAGCAACATTATCTATTATTTTTTTACTGGCAACTTTTTCAGCAAACGCGGCTAATTTTAATCTTGATACCGGCTACGCAGCAAGTGCCAGTAAGTATGATAAAACTCTAATAAACGAAGTTGATATGGCCGGTTCTAGAATAATAGGAGTCGGTATTCATGGGGTAATTATTTATTCAGATGATCAAGGTAAAAATTGGCAACAATCAAACGTGCCGACAACTAAATCTTTAACTGCTATAGACTGTCTCAATGATAATCTGTGTTGGGCAGTAGGGCATGATGCATTCATATTAAAAACAACTGATGGTGGTGAGAATTGGAATATACAACATTCTGATGAAATTTTTGATGCTCCATTACTTTCTATTTCAATGTTTAATAATCGTATGGGCATAGCGGTTGGAGCATTTGCTAAATCATTAAGAACTAATGATGGTGGAGCCACATGGGAGGAGTTTTTTGTAACTGAAGATGAATTTCAACCACACTTAAATAATGTCTTAACAAATGGCATGAACGCATATGTAGCTGGAGAACTTGGTTTATTTTATCATTCTTCAGATCAAGGGCAAAATTGGACAACTTATGAAACAGGTTATAATGGTTCGTTATGGTCTTCTTTATTAATTAAAGATGATAAATTAATTTTAATAGGTATGTCGGGTAACATTATTTTAGCTACTTTGGTAGATGATATAAACTTTCAATTTGAAATCTACAATAATGGAATCCAAAATACTCTCACAAGTGCTACAAATCTATCTGATGGTAGAATAGCAATTGCGGGTTTGGGCGGAGTAGTCTCAGTCGTCGATTTCAACGATAGTAGTGATATTTCGACATGTGTAAGGCAAGATAGATTAGGTAATAATGCGATCCTAGAAACAACTGATAATAATTTTCTCATTATCGGTCAAAAAGGCTCAAGATTCCATGATATGAATGCATGTCAAACAAGCTCTTTACAAGCTAATAGCACCAATACATGGCTTGTCAAAAATATCAATTAAAACATTATGAAACGCGTAGAAAATAAAGCCGCCGTTATAACAGGGGGTGCTTCTGGCCTTGGGTTAGCAAGTGGAAAACTTTTATTAGAAGAAGGTGCAAAAGTCATATTCACCGATATTAATCAGGATGAGCTAAATAACATCAATGACCAAATTGATAGTAAATTTGTGGAGTCATATAGTACTAAACTTTTAGATGTCACAAGTGAGGAAAATTGGAAAAGTGTTCTATCAGAGACAGAAGAAGAACTTGGCGGTTTAAATATTTTATTAAACAGCGCAGGTATAACCCTAGGTGCAGATATTGTTTCTACGTCATTTGATATTTGGAAAAAAGTACACGATGTCAACTTAGATGGAGTTTTTTTGGGTTGTAAGTATGCTTTGCCACTAATGTCACAAAGTGGTTTAGGGTCAATCATTAATTTGTCTTCAATTTCAGGCATTGTTGCTGGCTGGAATACAGCAGCGTACAATTCATCAAAAGCTGCTGTCAGGCATTTGACAAAATCAATTGCACTTTATTGTGGAAAAAAGGAAATTGATGTTAGGTGTAATTCAATACACCCAGCTTTTGTTGATACTCCAATTTTAGATCCCATGAAACAGGTCTTCGGTAAGGACGAGGCAATAAAAAAACTAGCCCGTCAAATTCCAATAAATCGAATTGGCGAGCCTTTAGATGTTGCTAACGCAGTTTTATATTTGGCCTCTGATGAATCTAAATTTATGACAGGATCAGAAATTGTTCTTGATGGCGGCTTAAGCGCAATGTAGCTTGGAAAATATTTAAGCTATGGATCAAGAAAAAAAAGCCTTACTAATTTTACATCAAAGCCGCTCATCATACGGGGATGTGGGCATCAAACTTAAACAGCGTGGTTTTATATTAGATATTAAAAAACCTGCGTTGGGAGAAAAACTTCCTCAAAATATGAATGAACATGATTTAGCAGTAATTTATGGCGGTCCAATGAGTGCAAATGATGACAACGATGCTATTAAATATGAAACTGACTGGATAAGTGTAGCTCTAAAATCTGAAAAACCTTTTCTAGGTATTTGTCTTGGTGGTCAGATGCTTGCAAATAACTTAGGAGGCTCGGTGCAGAGAGCTGGCGATGGGTCACATGAAATTGGTTTTTTTGATGTAATTCCACATGGTGAAGGTTTACAAGTTTTTCAGGATCAAAAGACTTTCTTTCAGTGGCACAACGAAGGGTTTACAGTACCTAAATCATGCAAGATTTTAGCTCGAGGTGAAAAATTTCCTGAACAAGCTTTCCAATATGGTAATGCTTATGGTATTCAATTTCATCCTGAAGTAAATATTAGAATGCATTTGGCTTGGCTACATTATGCAGCATATAAACTGAAGGAACCAGGGGCCCAAACACGCATAAAACAGCTAAATTTAAGAATTAAACATGGTAAAAAAATCAATATGTGGTTAGATCATTTTTTAGATAATTACTTATTAAAAGCATAAATTATGGAGCCAATCTTATTACTCTTTTATAGAGTCATTGATATTTATTTTTACATATTAATTGTGAACATTGTACTGAGCTGGTTAGTTGCTTTTAATGTTGTAAACATGCAAAACAGGTTTGTTGCTACAATGCTATATGCAACAAATAGATTGACTGATCCGTTGTTAAATCCAATTAGGAGAGTCCTTCCTAATTTAGGTGGCATTGATATATCTCCAATTGTATTGGTATTGGGATTGCTATTTATTCAAGATTATATTCGCTTTAACTTATACATTTAGAGGAAAACTATGACGGCATCGATTATTGACGGAAAAATAATTTCAGCAGAAGTAAGAGCTGAGGCAAAACTAGAAGTAGAGAGATTTACTGAGCTGTATAAAACCAAGCCCTGTCTAGCAGTTGTGCTTGTTGGAGAAAACCCTGCTAGTCAAGTTTATGTGAGGACTAAATCAAAAATGGCAAAAGAAATCGGTATGGATGTGGAAGACCATATTAAACAAAAAGATATTTCTGAGGAAGATCTCATAGGTATTATTTATGAATTAAACAACAATAAAAGAGTTAATGGTATTTTAGTACAGTTACCTTTACCCGATCACATTGACTCACGAGTAATTATAGATGCAATAGATCCAAAAAAAGACGCTGATGGATTTCATGCACTTAATGTTGGAAGAAATTCAATAGGTGGAGATCTGTTGAAGAAGTCATTTGTTCCTTGCACCCCATTGGGATGCTTCCTAATGTTAAAAAGAAGTGTACCAAACTTAGCTGGGATGCACGCAGTAATAATTGGAAGATCAAATATTGTTGGAAAGCCAATGGCTCAACTTTTACTTGAGGAGTCATGCACTGTAACCATAGTTCATTCAAAAACAAAAGATCTTGAAACAATTACACGACAGGCAGACATCCTAGTTGCTGCAGTTGGAAAACCATTAATGGTTAAAGCTGACTGGATCAAGTCAGGAGCAATTGTCATAGATGTTGGGATCAATAGAGTAGAAAGCTTAGATGATACCTCAAAAACAAAACTAGTAGGCGATGTTGATTTTGCAAATGCTATCAATATTGCTTCAGCAATTACTCCAGTTCCAGGTGGTGTAGGACCAATGACAATTGCTTGTCTGTTAAAAAATACAGTTGAGGCCGCATTCAGACAACAAAACTGATAATTATAAAAATTATTCTTTATAAAAAGAAGTTGTTAATGCAATTTTGCCAACGGCCTTTCTAGCTAAAATATGATCAAGTGCGTCTGCAGCTTTTTCTAATGGAAACATTTGAGTAATTGGTGCTTTAATTTTTCCTTCTTCATGCCATTTTGCTAATTGCTCCATATTTGCCAAATGGTTTTGTGGTTCACGCATAACAAATGCTCCCCAGAAGACTCCAACCATAGAGCAGCCTTTTACTAAATATAAATTTAGAGGAATTTTTGGAATTTCGCCTGCAGCAAACCCTATTACAAGGTGTCTTCCACCCCATGCGATACTTCTTAAAGATGGTTCACTAAATTTATCACCTAATGGATCATAAATTACGTCAGGTCCTTTACCACCTGATGCCTTAGCTATATCAGTTCGAAACAATTTAATTTGATCACGGTCTGATAAATCATAATTACCATAATTAATAAATTCATCAGCACCATATTGCTTACAAATCTCTAATTTTCCATCATTAGAAGCTGCAGCAATTACTTTTGCTCCCATAGCTTTAGCAATTTCAATAGCAGAGATTCCAACTCCACCAGAAGCTCCTAAAATTAAAACAGTTTCTCCTTCTTTAAGTTCTGCCTTATCTTTAAGACCATAGTGAGAGGTACCATAGGTTGTTGTAAAACAAGCAGCGGTAGCAAAATCCATGTTCTTTGGTTTTTTATAGACTTGATTTGGTAATACTTTGATTTGTTCTGCATATCCACCATGCAATGGCATACCAATTACTTCATCTCCAACACTGTAAGACGTTACGCCTTCTCCAATTGCACTAACAATACCAGATACCTCATTACCTGGAGTAAACGGTAATTCGGGTTTAAATTGATACATATTCTTTATAATTAAAGTATCAGGAAAGTTTACCCCAGCCGCGTGAACATCGATTAGAATTTCATTTTTATCAAGTGAAATAGGTTCCATATCCTCTAAAACTAGAGCACTTGGAGGGCCAAATTCTTTACAAACTATTGCTTTCATAATGTTAATTCCCGATATATAAATTACTAAATATGAGGTTTTATACTAAACTAATCGCACTATTTCTACTAGCATCTTCAGCAAATGCTTTTGCAATTGTAGAATCTAAACTTATTGGAGAATACGGCTCAGGTAAGGCCTGGATGGCTAGAGTTGCTGAAAATGGTGGGCAAAAAATATGTTTTATGTCGTCAAATCCGATTGAAACTTCACCCGATAATTTAAATCGTGGCTCAGCTGCTTTGATGATTACAAATATGCCAGGTGAAAAAGTATTTAATGAACCAAGTATTCAAGCAGGGTTCCCCTTTAAACTTGGTTCTGATGCTATTGTAAGCATTGGAAGTTCTTCACACAAATTCTTTACGGCGGGTGAAGGCGCTTGGGTTGAAGACGTAAAACTTGAAAAAAAAATTATTCAACAAATGAAAAAAGGTGCGAGAGTAAAAGTGAAAAGTGTTTCAACCAGAAATACAAAGGTAAAAGATACCTACTCACTTATAGGATTTACTAAAGCTCTAGAAGCAATTAATAAAGCCTGCTCTTAATTTAAAATTTAAATGACAGACCTTAAGACAAATATTATTGGTCTTGATAGAGAACAACTTAAATCATTACTCATTGAGTTCAATTTAATCAAACCAAGTGAAAAATTTCGTATCAAACAAATTTGGCATTGGCTTTATTTTCATGGTGTAACTGACATCGATCACATGACTTCCCTATCTATCAGATTTAGAGAGGATCTTAAAAAATTTTTTACACTTCAAAGGCCAAAGCTTAATAAAGAACAGCACTCATCAGATGGTACCATTAAATGGCTTATTAAGTTAGCTGACGGCAATTTAGTAGAAACTGTTTATATTCCAGAGGAAAATAGGGGCACCCTATGTGTTTCGTCTCAAGTTGGATGCACCCTTAATTGTAAATTTTGTCACACTGGCACACAAAGATTAGTTAAAAATTTATCTACTGAGGAAATAGTTTCACAACTCATGATTGCTAGAGATCAGCTGAGTGATTGGCCAACTAATGAAAATAGAAAAATATCCAACATTGTTTTCATGGGCATGGGCGAACCACTATACAATTACGACTCTGTCAAAAAATCTGTGCAAATTTTTTCTGATCAAGAAGGTATTAAACTTTCAACTAAAAGAATAACTTTAAGTACCTCTGGAATTGTTCCTCAAATTTTAGAGTGGGGCAAAGAGGTTGATACTGTACTTGCGATCTCGTTGCACGCTACCAATGATGAGTTGCGTAATGAAATCGTCCCTATCAATAAAAAATACCCGCTTGATGAGCTTATACAAGCATGTCGAGACTATCCAAGATCAAGAAACTCAAGAAGAATTACTTTTGAATATGTTATGTTAAAAGGGGTAAATGACAGTTTGGCGGACGCTAAAGCTTTAGTTAGCTTAATTAGCGGAATTCCTGCAAAAATTAACTTAATTCCCTTTAACCCTTGGCCCGATTCTCCCTATGAGTGCTCTAGCAATAATCAAATAAAAAAATTTGGTGACTTTATAAATGATGCGGGGTATTCAAGCCCTGTCAGAAAAACCAGAGGGCAGGATATTATGGCTGCATGCGGCCAATTGAAATCTGATAGTGTTAAAATAAGAAAAAGTATAAGCAGACTGCAAAAATGAAAAAAATTAATAAAGTTGTATTAGCATATTCTGGAGGACTTGATACCTCCGTGATTTTAAGATGGTTAAAAGAAAACTATAGCTGTGAAGTTGCAACTTTTACTGCAGATTTAGGACAAGAAGAGGACTTTATTGCAGTAGAGACTAAAGCTAAACAGCAAGGTACATCAGAAATTTTTATTGAAGATCTAAAAGAAGAATTTGTTAAAGATTATGTCTTTCCAATGTTTCGATCTAATCCTTTATATGAAGGGTATTATTTATTAGGTACGGCAATCGCAAGACCTTTAATTGCAAAAAAACAAATTCAAATAGCCGAGCAGATTAGTGCGGATGCTGTATCACATGGAGCAACGGGCAAGGGCAATGATCAAATTAGATTTGAACTTGGTTATTATTATCATAAACCTGATATTGAAATAATTAGCCCATGGCGAATATGGGATATGAATTCTAGAGCTGCTTTAGTTGATTATGCTGATAAACATAATATTCAAATTGCTAAAGACAAAAGAGGCGAACAGCCTTTTAGTATTGATGCTAATGTCTTACATTCATCTGCAGAAGGTAAAGTTCTTGAAGATCCATTTTTAGAAGCTCCTGAATATGTCTATACGAGATCAGTCTCTCCGATCGATGCACCCAATGAGGCTGAGGAAGTTGTTATCGATTTTAAATCAGGTGATGCTTGTGCCGTAAATGGAGAGGTAATGTCACCATTCCAACTGCTTGAAAAATTAAATGTATTAGGTGGCAAGCATGGAGTGGGTAGAATTGATTTAGTTGAAAATAGGTTTATTGGAATGAAATCTAGGGGCATTTATGAAACTCCAGGTGGAACTATTCTTTATCATGCACACAGAGCTATAGAAAGCATAACTTTAGACAAGGAAGCGGCTCATACTAAGGATGAAGTCGCGCCTAAGTATGCGAAATTAATTTACAATGGGCTCTGGTTTTCGCCAGAGCGAGATATGTTGCAAGCAATGATAGATCAAACACAGCGAAATGTAACTGGAACCGTAAGAATGAAAATTTACAAGGGCAACGTCATGATCACTGGTCGACAATCCCCTAATTCCTTATACAATAGTGATCTAGCCACTTTTGAAGATGATAACATTTATAGTCAACAAGATGCTGAGGGTTTTATTAAACTTAATGCCTTGAGGCTTAGAAATACTGGGAAAAAATAGAGAAAAAATATTCTTTTAATTTTTTTTATATTCAATATTATTTTCTTATGGTTAAGAAAATTAAGATTTTACTTATATCAGTATTATTAATCATATCCTCTTTATATATAGTTAATGCTGAAGATGTTCTCCAAGAGGGTTTAAACCGCTCGCTTAATAATTTAGGTGAAGCTATTCAATCGGCCTTACCCGGTCCAGGAGATACTGAGATTACAATTAATACACAAGATAAATATGATCTGCGTTATTCAATCTTAGCGGTCAGACCATTAATGATGAATCCCTATTCGTCAATTTCAAATAAACATTTATATTTTACTCAATTACGTTTAGCTAATCATGAGCCTTATGCAGATGGTGATCAAAGAACATTATTCAATGCTGGTATAGGTTTTCGAACTTTAGCTCAGGACAATAATGCAATATTAGGATTAAATTTATTTTATGATCATGAGTTTGAGCAAGAACATCAAAGAGTAAGTTTAGGGGCTGAGTATCTTACAAGTGTATTTGAAGTATATGCCAATAGATATGAGAGATTATCTGAGATTGCTAAGTATGGTACAACTACAGAAACAGTTCTTGATGGTTATGACGTTCATATTGTGGGTCAATTACCATATCTACCTTGGGGAAAGGTTGCTTATAATAATTATAGCTGGAATGCCACAGGCAAAGATACTCAAGGTGAACGTTACAGTTTAGAAGCCCAAATTTTAAGAAATATGGTATTTGAGATTGGACAGAGTGATCCAGAGACATCAGCAAAAGAAGATTTTTTTAAACTCACATTAAGATGGCCAGCTAATCAGTTTAAGCAAACTATATTTACTCACACTGTGTCAGATTTTATGTTTCCTGAAAAAAATATGTCATCAAAAATGTTAGGTAAAGTTAGAAGAACAAATAATATTGTCACTGAAAAAACAACTAGTGCAGGTGGTGTCAGAATAGTTAGGGCTTCTTAAATGAAAAAAACTATTTATTTAATTAGCATCTTTTTTGCCTTAATTTTTATATCAAATTCGGCCTTTGCCATAACCAGCTTTAGTGGTTACTTTTCAAGTAGCAGCAAAGCAACACCAACAGTATTTGAAGTTAAACCTATTAGTATGAAATTTTGTGAAAGCTTTAATCTATCAACTGGTGCTTGTAACGGGGCTGATGATTTTACTTTCATAAAAACATATACGGCAAATGATGGTTGGTGTGATATAGCGGCAGCAGCAACAGGTACAACGGCTTGTGAGTTTGGTCCAACATCAGGTATGACAGTTGGCGCTACATATAATTATGTATGGATGGAGTTAGATAGATCTTTCAGAATGACTGGTGTAGTAGCCAATAGTGACTCTGATATTAATTATGATTATTGTGCAACGAGTTCTTCAAATGTAAATACAGACGGCACACCAAACTTGGGATCTAATGCAGCAACTGCTTCAAAACAATCTATATATTTTATTAATGGTGTTGGTAACGATACTTCGGGTTCTAGCTATAACAACTCATCAACTACCGGAAGTACATCACAGTCTTGCAATCCCGGTACTGGAAGTGGATGTGTTTTTAATGAACACAAGGAACTAAAGGAGGCAGGGTACCAAACCGTTCCAGCAAAAAACCCACCTGATTATACATATTCCACTGATTATGGCTGCACTTGGTGCGAAGCTGCAGGTGGTGAGTCTGATAAGATTTGGCAATCTGAATTAACTAGTTCAGATACTTCATTCACTCTTATTTATAAAATGGCTGCCTATACTGTAAAGAGTGGGATAAATCCAATTGTAGAAATGTCTTTTAATGTTGCAAATGGATTGGAGGCACAGTTTTCTAAATTTACAAATAATGATGAAAGTCCTGCTGTTGTAACTAATTCATGCACTTTGAATGTTGGAAACCCAACAGTTACTATTACAGTTTCTGATTCTTAATATTTTTTATCCATTAACTTAGCAAGTTTAATATCTAATTTAGATATACCACCAACATCATGAGTAGAAAGCGTTACAATTACTTTATTGTAAACATTAAACCATTCAGGGTGGTGATCCATTCGTTCTGCATGAAGTGCCATAGCAGTCATCCAGCTAAATGCTTGATTAAAATTCTTAAATTCAAAAGTTTTTGATATAGCGTTTCTACCTTTAACTATTTTCCAACTTTTTAGATTTGCAATAGCTACTTTTTTTTCTTGAATAGTTAATTTTTTATTTATCATGGTGCGGGGTGTGGTAATTCTCTATGAACTTTTGCAATTTCTCCTAAGATCTCTTTAGTCAAATCAACATGAATACTATCAATACAAGCTTTTAATTGATCCATTTTAGTAGCACCAATAATAGTAGAAGTCATAAAAGGCTGAATATCACAAAAACGAATGGCCATTTGTGCTGGGTCTAAATCATATTTTTTTGCTATCTCTACGTACATTTCTGTGGCTTTTAGGGTTCTATCACTTTTATATCTATATGCGAGAGGTCCATCGCCAAATAGTGCCATACGTGAACCTTGCGGCATTTGTCCATTCAGATATTTTCCAGTTAAAATACCTTGGCCTAAAGGTGAATAGGATAAAAGACCCACATCCTCGTGATTAGTAATTTCTGATAAACCAACTTCAAATGCTCTATTAACCAAATTATACGCATTTTGAATTGAAACAACTCTTGGTAAAGAGTGTGTTTTAGAAAGTTCTAAATATTTCATCGTTCCCCATGGAGTTTCATTAGAGAGTCCAATATGCCTAATTTTTCCAGCCTTAACCAAATCATTCAAAGCATCTAACGTAGTTTCTATTTCGATAGTATCTTCAGGAACTGGGCTATATCTATATTCTAACTTTCCACTAAAAGCTCCAAACGGCCGATCAGGCCAATGTACTTGATACAAATCAATATAATCAGTCTGTAAGCGCTGTAAGCTTTTATCTATTGCATAGTGGATGTGTTCTTTGCTAAGTCGCGTCAGCTCTTTATCCTCACGCATATAATTTAATCCAGATCGACCTGCGACTTTTGATGCTAGGATAAACTTATCTCTATTATTCCTTGCTTTAATCCAGTTGCCAATATATTCCTCAGTCGATCCCTGAGTGTTAGCTTTTGTAGGAACTGCATAAAGTTCTGCCGTATCAATAAAATTAACACCATTGGCTAAAGCATAATCAAGCTGTTCGTGTGCATCTGCCTCTGTATTTTGCTCACCCCACGTCATCGTACCAAGACAAATTGAGCTCACTTCAATATCAGTTCTACCTAATTTTCTATATTCCATATTATTTTTTAATTACTCCCAAGGATTCTAATTGTTGTGCAATTTCAAGTATTCCTATTTCAACATTCTCAAAACTAAATTTTAGAATATTCTTTGCATTTTCAGAATTTGTAAATTTAGTTTTACCAACAAATCCGGCTATCGCGCTTGCCTCATTATTAAAAAGAGCTAAAAATTTCATTAGTAAATTAGGTGCTTGTCTAATTGGGGCCTTTTTATAACCATGTTTTCTTAAAATTTTATTGACTTCATAAAGCCACATACATCTTTCAGCGAGAATAAACCGCTTTCCACTAGCATGTGGGTGAGTCATGGCAGCAACATGAGCCTTTGCCGTATCTTTAACAGTAACATAACCAAAGTGTACTTTTGGAACGACAGGGTACGAACCATCCAACATTTTTTGTAAAAAAATATTCGAAGTACCAACATCATCTGATAATGAGGCACCTATAACTAGAGTTGGGTTAATAGCTACAGCTTCTATTTTTTCTTCATCTTTTAGACTATCAAGGTAATCCCACATGGCCTTCTCAGCAATTGCTTTGCTTTTATTATAGGCACCAATTTTTTGTGTAGTATCTGTCCAATGACTTTCATCAAATACATCTTTCACATGACCATAGCCAATTGCAGAGAACGAAGACGTCATGACAAATCTTTTAACTTTATTTCTTACTGAGCTTTTTATAGCTCTCATCAAACCTTCATGAGCTGGGCGAATAATTTCATCTTGATCTTTGGGCTCTCGATCTAAAAGAGGTGATGCCACATGCATAACATAATCACATCCAGATACGGCGTTATCCCAGCCATCATCTTTTAAAAGATCAAGTTCACATATTTCTAATCTATTTTCAGCATTTACCACTTTAGATAAAGCATTTCTTATTTCAGATTCTCTTGCTCGTGAACGAAGAGACCCCTTTACTTGATAGCCTGCCTGTAATAGTTGAGCTATACAATGAAGTCCTATAAAGCCCGATGCTCCTGTCACTAGTACTTTTTTCATAACTATACCTTTTCTCCTCTTTTAAGAATTTCACTAATAGATGTCGCCATATCAACAATTGTTTTTTCAAGTGGAATAGGTTTCCAATTAAATATTGAAACTGTTGGTGAATTGTCTGTTGTGTAACTGCCTCTTTTAATATTTCTCAAGACTCCTTTCATTTCTGAATTAAAAAAAGACATCACCCAAACCAATATAGTTGGTATAATTTTAGTTGATGATTTCTCAAAACCATTATCTTTTACTATTTTTGCAATTTTTGTAATGTGGTAATCTTTTGCTGATGTAGTTAAAATTCTTTTACCATCACACTCTTTAGACTCAAGAGCTTTTACGTGCAACATCGCAGTATCTCTTACGTCCGATACATGCATATATAGGTTTGGCAATGCTGGAAGTTTTCCAAGAACCATTTTTGCCATCAAATCCGCGGAAGCACCTCTAGTGTCATTACTTAATAGTGGACCCATTACAAAGCCAGGGTGAATTGTGGTCATTCTTAACCCCTGATTTTCATGTAAACTTACAAAATTCCATGCATCTCTCTCTGCAAGGGTTTTACTTTTTGTATAAGCCCCAACTTTTTTTCTGCAGTCAGTCCAGTCATCACCTGAGCAAATTTTTTTATCATGACCATAGGATACAGCTACAATTGATGAAGTAAGTACGATTTTTTTTATATTAGATTTTTTTGCTGCATTCATTGCTCTCATGGTTCCTTCTCTTGCAGGCACTATAAGTTCATCTTCATTTTTTGGTTCCCCAATGATAAAAGGAGATGCTAAATGAAGCATATAATCACAACCCATAGCAGCTTCATTCCAACCTTTATCACTTAAAAGATCAAGTTTACAAAATTCAAGCTCATCATCTTTTGTTACTTTTTTCACAGCATCTCTGACCTCACTTTCTCTCCCCATATCCCGAAGAGATCCTTTGACTGCATAGCCTTTTTTTAATAGTTCAACCACGCAATGCAAAGCGATGTAGCCTGATGCTCCCGTAACTAAAACTTTATCCATTTTTTTCTATCTTATTGATAATATTGTATATTTATTAATCTGATCTACTTGTATTGATCTAATTAATTATTATGTAGTAATATAAGTAAATTTCAAAGAGGAATTATAGTAAATGGAATATCAAAATAGAACTTCTCAGGCCACATCGACAATAGATGTAGGACTAAGAGAATATATGTTACGAGTTTATAATTTTATGGCTGGAGGATTGGGTATTACAGGTTTAGTCGCCTATATGTTGTTTCAGTCAACTGCTGTAGTAGGCTCAAGCGGTGAAATAATTGGCCTAACTTCTCTAGGCGTTTCACTTTATACAGGGCCAATGATGTGGGTAGTGGCTCTTGCTCCTTTAGGGGTGGTAATGTATATGAGTTTTGGCATCAGAGGTATGTCAGCAAGTCGCGCACAAACAATGTTTTGGATCTTCTCTTTTTTGATGGGCTTATCAATGTCAACAATCTTTCTTCAGTATACTGGAGCAAGTATTGCTAGAGTATTTTTTATAACGGCTTCAACTTTTGGAGCTATGAGCATATATGGTTATACTACTAAAAGAGATTTGACTGGATTTGGATCATTCCTATTTATGGGGTTAATAGGCATAATTATTGCATCAATTGTAAATATATTCATGCAATCTCCTGCATTATATTTTGCAATCTCAATTTTAGGCGTATTAATTTTTGTAGGACTAACTGCATACGATACTCAAAAAATTAAAAATATGTATAATGCTTATGACTCAAGTGAATCTTCATCTAAGAAGGCTATTATGGGTGCGTTAACATTATATCTAGACTTCATAAACTTATTTATAATGTTACTAAGGTTGTTCGGTCAACGTCGATAAAAATTTATTAGAATAGAGTCTCAAAAAAACTGAGACTCTATTTTTTTATGATTTCTAAATTAGCACTATTTAAGTATTTAATTATATTTTCAATTTCATTACTTCGTTTTATAACTATTCCTGCAGCACTAACTAAATGATATTTTAATTTTGATTTATTCATTTTCTTATTTTTTATAATCTTCAAAGCTGCATTTTCAAAAGTGTTTCTAAAAAAAGAAAATATTGCTGAATGTTCTAAATGATCTATTGCGTAATCTTTCCATTTACCTTCACTAACTTTTTTACCATAAATTGATAAAATTTGATTTAGTTCGTTTCGGTTAAAAAAAGTAAGTGATGAAGCAGGTTGAGAATAAGAGTTTTGATGGCTTGTGTTTTTTTGAGAGTTTAGATAACGAATGACCATTTCTCATTTTAACTAAAATTCAATAAAAAAAGAAAGCAAAATCAACAAAAAATGGAATTTTTTTTTAAAAAAAGACTTGAAATTTGTCTGAAAATTACAATATACACAACTTATAAAGTTAAACACGATGGTTAAATCAGAAAAATTAGAATTTCAAACAGAGGTAAGTCAGCTCTTAAAGCTGATGATCAACTCCGTATACTCGGAAAAAGAAGTATTTGTAAGAGAGCTAGTATCTAATGCTTCAGATGCATGTGATAAATTAAGATACCTAGCAACTACTAAAGAGAAACTTCTCCAAGATGATCCAGAATTAAAAATTAATATTGAAATCGATAAGAAAAGTAACTTAATCACAATTGCTGATAATGGTATTGGTATGAACCGAAATGATTTAGTTAATAATCTAGGAACTATTGCTAGATCTGGAACAGCACAATTTATTAAAGAAGCAAGCAAGACTAAAGACCTATCTCTAATAGGTCAATTTGGTGTAGGGTTTTACTCGGCATTCATGGTTGCTACAGACTTAAAAGTTATTACACGTAAAGCAGGTGAAAAAAAACTTTGGATATGGAAATCAGATGGTGAAAGCAATTTTACTATTGAAGAATCTGAAAATCTTGACCAATTAGATTCTAATAGGGGCACTAAAATCATATTGTCTATAAATAAAGATAATAAAGAGTACTTGGAAAAAATCAGAATAGAAGAAATTATAAGAAAATATTCGGATCACATCAGTATCCCAATCTTTGTAAAAGATTCAAAAGATAAGATTGAAGATAAGCCTGAAGCTATAAATTCTGCCCTAGCTTTATGGACTCGACCTAAAAATAAAATTACCAAAGAGCAATATAAAGAATTTTATAATCACGTAGGACAAATGTTTGATGATCCTTGGCTTACTTCACATTACAAAGCTGAAGGACAAATAGAGTATACTGTACTTAACTTTATTCCCTCAACAAAGCCTTTTGATCTATACGACCCAGCTCGGGAAAATCGATTAAAACTGTATGTTAAAAAAGTTTTCATTACTGATAATTGCCCAGAATTAATTCCTCCATACTTAAGGTTTTTAAGAGGAGTGATTGATTCTGAGGATTTACCGCTAAATATTAGTCGGGAAATGCTGCAAAATAACCCAGTTGTTAAAAAAATACGTAACTCACTTGTCAGAAGAACTATTGGTGATTTAAAGAAAAAATTAACAAATGACAGAGTATCATATGAACAATTTTGGTCTAATTTTGGACCAGTTATTAAAGAAGGTATCTATGAAGATTTTGAAAAAAAAGATAACTTGTTAGAAATTGCTCTATTTAAAAACTCAAATTCCACAAAATTGATCACCCTTGAAGAATATATTGAAGCAATGGATAAGAAACAAAATGATATCTATTTCATTACTGGAGATAGTTATGACAATATTATAAATAATCCAAGACTCGAAGGATATAAATCTAGAGGCATTAATGTTTTAATTCTCGACGATGCGGTTGATAGTTTTTGGACATCTTCAACGCCAAGTTTTAAAGAAAAGAACATTAAGTCAATTACAAAAGGTGTGGATGATTTAGACTCTATTGGTAAAAAGAAAACTGATAGTAAAGAAAAAAAAGAAGATAAGTCTTTAGAGCCATTAATCATCTTATTAAAGGAGAAGCTAAAGGAAAAAGTGAAGGACGTAAGGACTTCTTCCAGACTGACTGAAAGTCCAGTATGCCTTGTTGCAGATGAGTCGGCCATGGATCCACAATTAGAGAAGATATTGCAGCAACATAATCAATTACAGCAAGCAGCCTCTCTTAAAATTTTAGAAATAAATCCTGACCATAAGCTTATAAAAAAACTTGCTAAGATGTCTAAGGACAAAGCCTCTGTAGGTGATATAGAAAATATAGGATTTTTATTATACGAACAGTCTATGATACTTGATGGCGAAAAACCATCAGATCCTACTAACTTTTCTAAAAAATTGATCGATACTATATCAGCATCTCTTAACTAAGTTTAAGCAGACTCGGCAAGATTTTTTAAAACAAATTGAAGAATTCCACCTGTTTGCAGATATTCAACTTCATTTTCAGTTTTGATTAGACAATTTACTTTTGAAGTTAAGGTTTTCCCAGAGGCATATTTGATACTCATGGTTAACTGCATATTTGGTGTTATGTCTTTATCTAAACCAGTTATTGAGACAATTTCAGAACCCTTTAGCTCTAAACTTTTTCGATTCTCACCGTTTGTAAATTGTAGTGGTAAAACTCCCATCCCAACCAAGTTCGATCTATGAATTCGTTCGTAAGACTCGGCAATAACCGCTTTCACTCCTAGTAAATTAGTTCCTTTCGCAGCCCAGTCTCTAGAAGAGCCCATGCCATAATCTTTTCCAGAAAATATTACAAGTGGAGTTTTACTTTTTTGATATTTGATTGAAGCATCAAAAATTGACATCTGTTTTTTTGAAGGATAATGACATGTGTATCCACCTTCAATTCCATCAAGCATTTCATTTTTTATTCTTATATTTGAAAAAGTACCTCGCATCATAATCTCATGATTACCTCTACGTGCACCAAATGAATTAAAATCATGTACTTTTACAGATTTATTTTTTAAGTATTCACCCGCAGGACCATCTGTTTTTATAGAGCCGGCAGGACTTATATGATCAGTAGTTACAGAGTCACCAAATATACCTAAAATATTTGCATTTAGTACATTGTTAATATTACCACCACTTAATTTCATATTTTCAAAGTATGGCGGATGTTGTACATAAGTTGATTTTTTATTCCATGCATAGGTAAGTCCAGATGAGGCCTTAACTTTTTTCCATTTAGTATCCCCAGAAAAAACATTTTTATATCTATTACTATAAAGTTTAGAGTTAATAGTTTTTTCCATCATTTTTTTTATTTCTTTAGATGTAGGCCATATATCTTTTAAATAAATTTCTTTTCCATTTTTGTTTTTACCAATAGGTTCTTTAGTAATATTTATTTTAGTGCTTCCTGCAAGAGCATATGCAACAACTAATGGTGGAGAAGCGAGATAGTTAGCTTTTACGTGAGGGTTGATACGGCCCTCAAAATTTCTATTTCCAGATAGGACACCACTTACAATTAAATCATTCTGCGAAATTGTGTTAGCTATATTTTCATCAAGTGGTCCAGAGTTGCCGATACAAGTTGTGCATCCAAAACCGACTAACTGAAAACCAAGGTGATCTAGATATCTTTGAGTGCCAGATTTTACTAAGTAATCAGTTACAACTTTCGAACCAGGAGCTAAAGAAGTTTTAACCCATGGCTTAGTTCTGAGCCCTAATTTATATGCTTTTTTGGCTAAAATTCCTGCACCAATCATAACACTCGGGTTAGAAGTATTAGTACAACTAGTAATTGCTGCAATAGCAACATGACCATGGTCTATAGTAAAGTCTTTATTTTTAACTGCACTAACCTTAGAAGTGGTATTGATTTTAAAATCATTTTTTAAACTATTATCAAATGACTTAGCTACTTTAGGAAGTTCTATTTTATCTTGAGGTCTTTTCGGGCCAGATAAACATGGAACTATTGAGTTTAAATCAAGCTTAAGTTTTGTAGTGTATACAGTTGTATTTTTTTTATTATGAGACTCCCACATACCCTGCTCCATTGCATATTTTTTTGTAAGAGCAATTTCATCTTTAGGACGACCTGTAGACTCTAAAAATTTTATTGTTTCATTGTCTATAGGAAATATCCCACAAGTTGCTCCATACTCTGGTGCCATATTTGCAATAGTTGCTCTATCGGCTACTGGTAGATCTTTTAAGCCACTTCCAAAAAATTCCACAAACTTGCTTACTACACCTTTTTTTCTTAAAATTTCTGTAATAGTTAAAACTAGATCTGTTGCAGTAGTTCCTTCTTTTAGTTTTCCAACAATTTCAAAACCAACTACATCAGGTACAACCATTGATATTGGTTGACCAAGCATAGCGGCTTCAGCTTCAATACCTCCAACTCCCCAACCTAATACAGACAAACCATTAATCATAGTTGTATGACTATCTGTACCTACTACCGTATCAGGATAAGCTAAATTAACTAATTTACCTTCAATCTTTTTTTTATCGGACCAAACTGTTCTTGCTAGATTTTCTAAATTTACTTGATGGCAAATTCCAGTTCCTGGCGGCACAACTCGAAAGTTATCAAAAGATTTTTGACCCCATCTTAAGAATTCATATCTTTCAATATTTCGTTTATATTCTAAATCAACATTAGCTTTAAAAGCCCCTACACTTCCAAATTTATCAACCATAACGGAATGATCAATCACTAGATCCACCGGTGTAAGAGGATTAATCTTTTTAGGGTCACTTTTTAAATTTTTCATTGCAGCACGCATTGCCGCTAGATCAACTACTGCAGGCACACCTGTAAAGTCTTGCATTAAAACTCTTGCAGGACGAAAGTTTATTTCTAAGTCAATTTTTTTATCTTTTTTCCATTTACTGAATGTTTTTATATCTTTGGATGTAACAGTAACTCCATCCTCATTTCTAATAAGATTTTCTAGGAGAATTTTAATTGAAAATGGCAAACTTGAAATATTCTTAAGACCATTCTTTTCAGCTAGCTTAAGGCTATTGAAAATATAAGCTTTTTTGCCAATTTTTAGAGTTTTTTTTGTTTTATAACTATCGTGCATACGTCCTTTACTGGGTGTATTAATAGGACTAATTTGATCCTCAATCAATGAAAAAATACTAAAGTTATTTGACTATCTATATGAGTAATAAATTAGAAATTAATGGGTTGGAATGCATAAGAGATAATAGGCCTATCTTCAAAGATATTAATTTTAGTGTCAAATCAAATCAAACAATGTTAGTTCGAGGAAAAAATGGCTCTGGTAAAACAAGTTTATTGAGAGTCCTCGCTGGTTATATAAAAAATTATAGTGGTAACATTTTATTTAATGGCAACAATATTAAAAACGATAAGGAGTTATTATCAGAATTTCGATTCTTGGGACAAAAAAATACTTTGAAAGGGAACTTATCAGTTCAGCAAAATATTGCTCTGTGGGAATTAATTTACCAAGTTAAAAGTGATACAAATGAAATTTCGAAAATATTAAATATAGAACAAATATTAAATGTAGATATCAATTCACTATCAGATGGACAAAAAAAACGTATCTCTCTAGCTCGATTAATCATATCAAATGCTAAAGTGTGGTTACTAGATGAACCTCTAGTATATCTTGATCAAGATAAAATTGATTTACTCCAAAACATTATACTTAGACATAATAAAAGTGGTGGAATTACTATTTATTCCTCAAATACTGATATTAACTTAGAGTATGATAGTTCAATTATTATGGATGATTATGTGGTTTTATAATTTAATAGTTAGAGATTTAAAACTAGCATTCTATTCAAGCACAAATTTTTTATTTGCAGCGAGTTTTCTAATTCTAATTCTTATTTTACTTCCGTTTATCATTGACCCTAAAGTTAATCAGTTTATTCAAATATATACAGGCTTCATCTGGCTATCAATTGCTTTATCGATTTTATTAACTATAGATCGAGTTTTTGAATCGGATTATGAAGATGGAAATTTAGACGCAATAATTTTAACTCAAAAACCATTAGAACTTATTGTTTGTTCAAAATTTATTTCTCATTGGATCGCAAATTGTATTCCAATAATTGTAGTAATACCAATTAGCGCAATATTGTTTGGTATAAATATTAATGAAATTATTAATATCATATTAAACGTACTTGCTGGTTCTACCGGCATGGTATTTATTGGTTCTGCTGTAAGTTCACTTACACTTGGTAATAAACGAAGTGGAATATATAAATCAATAATTGTAATTCCTCTTTATATTCCATTTATTATATTTGGAGCTAATCAGGAGTCAGTTTTAGTTCTAATAGGATTGTCAATGTTTGCCTTCATTTTCTCATTATTTACAACCACTTATAGTCTGCGTCTTTATGTTGAATAGCAATTTTCATTAACAGTGCTAGATAGATCCTATGTTTTATAAATTACCTAACACACTAATTGATACTCTTAGAAATTGGCTTCCAGTATTTTATTCCACTACATTAGTGACATTTTCAATTGGTTTGTATTATGCAATTTATAATTCGCCACCTGATTATATTCAGGGTGACTCAATGAGGATAATGTATGTACATGTTCCTGCCGCATGGCTTTCACTTGGATCATATTCTATACTTGCAATTTCCTGCATTGCTTGGTTTGTTTTTAGAAACCCAATATTTAATTTATTTGCAAAATCTATCGCACCAATCGGTGCAGTATTCACAATCATTGCATTAGTTACTGGTAGCATTTGGGGAAAGCCAACCTGGGGAACTTGGTGGGCATGGGATGCTAGATTAACATCTATGCTTATTTTATTTTTTTTATACATAGCTTATATGATGACTTGGCAAGTAATAGTGAATAAAGAGCTTGCGGCAAAAATATCTGCAGCCTTAGGAACAATAGGTTTTATAAATATACCAATAATAAAATTTTCTGTTGATTGGTGGAATACATTACATCAACCAGCAACTATATCAAAACTCTCAGCGCCCAGCATTCACATCTCAATGCTTACACCGTTAATGCTTATGACAATTGCTTATCTGTTTCTTTTGATTACGTTGTTTCTAATTAGATATAAGACTGAACTTGTAGAGGTAAAAATTTCTAGGATTAAACATTAATGAACGAAATAATTTATATGAATGGATATGGAAGTTATGTGTGGTCAGCGTATGGATTTACTATTTTCAGCTTAATTTTATTATTTTATTTTTATTATCAAACCTTAGTTAAAAAAGAGAGAAAATTAAAAGATCTTCAGGATAAGCATGAGCAAAAAAGTTAAAAAAAGATTAATCACTGTATTGTTAAGTTTTTTAATTTTAATTATTGCTACATTATTAATCACTATGAATTTAAGAGATAATATCATCTATTTTTATAGTCCTTCTGATCTTAAAGATGCTGAAATTGATAGACAGAATATTATTAGAGTGGGTGGTTTGGTTAAAGAGTCTAGCTATAACTATGATGAAAAAAGTAAAATATATAATTTTGTAATTACAGACAATATGAACGAAATAAGTGTGACTTATGTAGGTATAATGCCTAATTTATTTGCAGAAAATAAAGGTGTTGTTGTTGAAGGTCTAGCAACTAGTAAATCAAGTGTTACAGCACTGGAGGTTTTAGCCAAGCATGATGAAAACTATATGCCGCCAGAGGTAATCGAAGCACTTAAAAAAGATGGTAAATGGCAAGAAGAATAATTTATGATTGGTTATATTGGTAATATATTAATAACTATATGTTTATTAGCATCTTTAATTCAATCGAGTCGATTAATTCAAGATCGGTTGGTAATTGACCAAAAACTATTTACTAGTATATCATTTTTTTCAATTCTAATTTCTTTTCTTTTATTAGTTTATTTATTTATTAATTCTAATTTTAATTATGAAATAGTTGTCAGTAACTCGCATTCAGAAAAACCACTAATTTATAAAATTGCAGGGGCATGGGGTAATCATGAGGGAAGCTTATTATTATGGATACTTGTTTTAACAATATTTAATTTTACATTTGGATTTTCAAAAATTAAATTTGTCAACTTCAAAGATAAAGTCATGGCATTCCAAAGCTTAATCATTTTTGGCTTTACACTTTTTTTACTTTTTACATCTAATCCATTTCTTAAAACAGAAATAACTGTAAGTGAGGGTTTAGGATTAAACCCAGTGTTACAGGATTTATTATTAGCAATACACCCACCAATTTTATACGTCGGCTATGTTGGTTATTCTCTAGTATTGAGTTTTGCAATTGGAGGCATGATTACAAATAAAGTCGATAACGAATGGGCGGCATGGTTGCATCCATGGGCTCTTGTAGCTTGGATATTTCTTACCCTTGGCATTGGATTAGGTTCATTTTGGGCTTACTATGAACTCGGCTGGGGTGGTTATTGGTTCTGGGATCCCGTTGAAAATGCTTCACTAATGCCTTGGTTAGCTGGAACAGCATTATTTCACTGTGTGCTTATTTTAGAGAAAAAAAATATACTTCAATCTTGGACTATTCTTTTATCGATATTGACTTTTTCTTTTAGCTTGATAGGCACCTTCCTAGTAAGGTCTGGAATTTTAAATTCTGTTCATACTTTTGCATCCGATCCTGCTAGAGGATCATTTATATTAATTTTTTTAGCAATTATACTAGTAATTAGCTTTGGAATTTATGCACAGAAAGGACCGTTGTTGGACAGCAAAGATGAGTTAAAATTAGTCAGTAAAGAATCAAGTATATTAGGAAATAATTGGTTATTATTGTCTATATTATTTGTCGTTTTTTTAGGTACATTATATCCATTAGGTACTGATTTATTTTTACAAAAAAGTATCTCAGTTGGTCCGAATTATTATATTTTAACACTACTTCCAATTACCATACTGCTGCTAATTTTAATGATTATTGGCCCAAATACAAAATGGAAAAATGACAAAGTCTCCAATATAATTTTTTCAATTAATAAATTATTTATACTTAGCTTAGCTATAATTTTTGGATTCAGTATTTATTTTTCAGAATTAGAATTAACACAAATTACTCTATTAACATTAAGCTTAACTCTAGTTTTTGTAAGTATAAAAAATGGATTAAGGGTTAATAACAACTATTCAATAATAAAACCTGCCCTTGGGAAATCTTTAGCACATGTTGGTTTTGGGTTATTAATATTATCAGTAGTAGCAAATGGTACTTTTGCACGCGAAAAAATATTTCAAGCTAAAGTTAACGATACTTTACAAATAGACAATTATACTTTTAAGTTTGATAGTGTGGAACAAACTAAAGGAGTAAACTTTAATGCTATTACAGCTACATTTCATTTAATGAATGACCAGACTGTAATGGATACTTTTACTCCCGAAATTAGGGTATATAGTAACCCACCAACAGTTACTTCTGAAACGAGCATAATTAGAAAATTACTGACTGACATTTATGTTGTAATGAATGTTCCCGAAAATTCAAACTTTGTTAATGTTAGAATTCATGTCAAACCCATGATATCGTTCATATGGTTGAGTGTAATTTTAATGGCAATCGGTGGATTGTCAGCAATTATCTTTAGATTTAAAAAAATAAGATGAAGAAATCAAACTTCAAATATTTAATTCCAGTTCTTATTACAATTCTTTTTCTAGTCTTTTTTTCGCAATTACTATCAAGAGATGTCACCAAACTATCTTCTCAATTAATTGAAAGACCAGTGCCTGATTTTAGCATGCCCTCTTTATTTGATGAAAATAATATATTAAGTTCAATCGATATTACTAGCTCTGAAGTTGCTTTAGTAAATATTTGGGCATCTTGGTGTGTACCTTGTAGATCTGAGCATGAAATACTTATGCTTTTATCTAAAACAAAAGGGCTGGATTTGTATGGGATTAATTATAAGGATAATAAAAAAAATGCTATTGAGTTCATTAAAGAACTTGGAAATCCATTTAAAAAAATTGGTACTGACAATAATGGAAGATCTTCAATGGTATGGGGTGTTTATGGTGTTCCTGAAACTTTTATAATCCATAAAGGCACTGTCATATATAAGCATATTGGTCCAATCCATATGAATGAGTTAAAAGAAACGGTATTACCAATACTGGATAAATTGCTATGAAAATTATATATTTATCTTTTACTATAATTTTTATAGTTGTATTAAACTCAGTTAGTGCTCAAACTAGTATGACAGATGAGCAAAGCAATCGCGCCATAGATTTGTATAAAGAAACCAGGTGCTTAGTTTGCCAAGGTCAAACTATCTATGACTCAAATTCAGAATTAGCAACCGATTTAAAGCTATATATTCAAGAAGAGATTGTAGCTGGAAAAACAGATGATCAAATTAAAAAACAACTCGTTACAAACTATGGAGAGTGGATTCTAATGACTCCCTCTTTGGTAACATCAAACTACTTTCTATGGTTTGGTCCTTTTATTTTCCTGATACTGGGAATATTTATGATATACAGATACATCAGAACCAAAAAAACTTAAGGCAAAAAATTTGAAAAGTAAATTCTGTCCTAATTGTGGGAGTAATAATGTTGTAAACAAAATTCCTGAAGGTGATACACATTCTAGACAGGTGTGTATGGACTGTAATTATATTGAATATGAAAATCCAAAAATTGTTGTTGGTTCAGTTTGTACATTTAAGAATAAATTTTTGATGTGCAAACGTGCTATTGATCCTCAAAAAGGATTATGGACTCTGCCCGCTGGTTATCTTGAAAATAATGAGTCTGTTCAAGACGGGGCAATTAGAGAAGCTTATGAAGAAGCCTATGCAAAAATTAGAATCAATAATTTATTAGCAATTTATTCATTACATCATATAAGCCAAATACAAATTTTATTTCATTCAGAGCTCATTGAAGAAAATATCAAGCCTGGCATTGAGTCTTTAGAAGTAGGATTATTTGAATGGGAAAATATTCATTGGGACAAAATTGCCTTTCCTAGTGTAAAATGGGCTTTAGATAATTTTAGAGAAAGACAAAATTTAGACACTTTCAAGGTATTTAGTAACCCATAATAAAAATTAAATAAAAGGAAAAATTATGCAGTTATCATTTAGTAAAATTATATTTTTTTTAACACTGCTGTGCTCAGTTGCTTTTGCTGGTGGGATTGAGGAAGACAGTGGCCCAGATGAACTATCTGAAACTACAACTTCAGAACAAGTAGACTCTACAGTTAATCTTACAACAAGAGAAGATATTAATGAATATCAGGAGCTATCAGAGGCCCCAGATCAAAGCTGTATTGTTATATTTGGTTCAGAAAAATATGTTAATGATCCTGAATTAACTACCAACTTAGATTACGCTAGATGGTGTTAGATTGACTTAATAAGTAAATGTATTTAGCTCTCCCACAAAATCTCCATATAAAAGATAGTAATATTGCTGGACAAGGTTTATTTGCAAGATCAAATATTCCAATGGGTGAAGAATTAGGCTTATCTCATTTATTAATTAACGAAGAGATTTTTAGAACACCACTTGGTGGATTTATAAACCACTCTGATAACCCAAACTGCGAAAAATGGCCAGAGAACAAAAGGTATTATATTAGAACTATTCGCCCGATTAAAAGTGGTGAAGAACTATTTTTAAAGTATACTTTTTATAATGTATAATTTTTTCAATATAAGTTTCTACTTCAGCCTTGGTTTATTTCTGCTAATTTCTGGATTCGTTCAAGCTAGTGAAAACAATAATTTTATATCTTTTTCATTAGGACAATTTGACATAAATGACTCAAAAGACTCAGCTGAATACAGGGTTGAATATCTCTCAGGGGACATAAGTTCAATATCACCCTCAAATCTATCTCTAAAACCTTTTTATGGAATTATGGTTAATGGAGATGATGGCATGTATGTATATTCCGGCCTAAGAAAAGATATTAATGTAAGAGATAATATTTTTATTACACCAAGTTTTGCAATAGGATATTACGATCAAGAAAGTAGCAAAGACCTTGGTTACGACTTAGAATTTAGAAGTCAATTGGAACTTTCTTATCAATTTGAAAGCATGAATAGAATCGCACTAAGTCTAAATCATATTTCTAATGCCAGTTTAGGTGAAGAAAACCCCGGTGTTGAAAGTATGGTTATTTCTTTTATTAGAGTTTTCTAATTAACTGAAACTCAATAATGAAAATTAAAGATTTCAAAACATTTATTATAGGAAATCCCCCTCCATCATTTGGTGGTAAGTATTGGATTTTTTTAAAGTTGACTACTGACACGGGTATAGTTGGTTTTGGAGAAGCATATGCAATTCCATTCCACCCAAATGTTGCAGTAAAAATGATTGAAGATATTTGTGAGCGTTATGTAGTTAATGAAAACCCTTTTCAAATTGAAAAATTATGGAGAAAAATTTATTCAAGTGGCTATACCCAAAGACCAGATATTTCAATCTCGGGAGTATTAAGTGCAATTGAAATAGCCCTATGGGATATTGTTGGTAAAGAGTTAAATCAACCTATATATAATTTATTGGGAGGAAAAATAAATGACAGGCTAAGGACCTATACATATCTTTATCCAAAACCAGAGGATAAAAGTAACGTTTATCAAGATGCAGATTTAGCTGCACAAAGGGCATTAGAATATCAGGCTTTAGGATTTGACGCAGTTAAGTTTGACCCAATTGGAAGATATACGATTAATGACCCAAGAGATTTAACATTAGAAGAATTAGATCATGCCGAAAATTTTGTACGTGCTATTCGAACAGCAGTTGGTAAGAGCTGCGATATATTATTTGGATCACATGGTCAGATGACTCCCGCAAGCGCAATACGGCTTGCAAAAAGAATTGAAAAGTTTGACCCTATGTGGCTTGAAGAGCCCACACCACCCGCAAATATTACTGCTATGGCGTCTATCGCAAAAAAAATTAATATCCCTGTAGCAACTGGTGAAAGACTTACTACAAAATATGAGTTTATTGCTTTGCTAAAAGAAGAAGCAGCATCAATCATTCAAATGAATTTAGGTAGAGTTGGTGGAATTTTAGAAGCAAAAAAAATTGCTGCTATTGCTGAGGCGTCATATGCTCAAGTAGCGCCACACATGTATTGTGGTCCAATCATAGCTGCAGCAAATGTACAAGTAGCTGCAAGTATTTCAAATTTCATGATAATAGAGGGACTCGAAACTTGGTCAGGTTTTGATGCAAGCCTTTTAATAGATCCGTTAAAGTGGGAAAATGGACACATTATACCCTCTGAAAAACCAGGACTGGGAATTGAAATCAATGAAAGTAAACTTGAAGAATATCCTTATAAAGAAAGCAAACTTCATCTAGAAATGTCAGATTAAAAAATTATTTTTCTAAAATCTTTTTTATAAAATCTTTTGCATCAAATTCATTTAAATCATTCTCATTTTCACCTGTTCCAATAGCCATAATTGGCACCTTTAGTTGATCAATGATACTAATGATAGTTCCTCCAATTGCTGATCCATCAAGCTTAGATAAAATCAAACCATCGATATTTATATATTTTGAAAATTCCCTAACTTGCTGAATAGAGCTTTGTCCAGTAGTGCCATCAATAATCATAATTGTTTTCTGATCTATTACTTTGTCCCTACTTTTTATAACTTTATCAATTTTTTTTAACTCCTCCATCAAATCTGATCTATTTTGTAATCTACCTGCTGTATCAATCAAACATAAATTAAAACTATTATTCAAAGTATAATCAATTGTCTCAAAGCTAACACTTGCCGGGTCAGCATTCTGCTTACTGGTAATTATTTTTAAATTTAATTTTTGTGCCCACTCCGATAACTGTTCAGAGGCAGCAGCTCTAAACGTATCAGCGGCACCAAGAATACCTGAATAACCAAATTTTTTGTAGAAATGGGCTAATTTTGCAACTGTAGTTGTCTTTCCTGACCCATTTACACCAACACACAAAATTGCCATTGGTTTTTGAGAATTAATTGTGGGTAATTTTGTCTGATAGGGTTCGACTATATTCAAAATTATCTCAGAGAGCTTAGATTTAACTTCAGCAATGTCAAAGTTCATAGAAAACTTTGCATTTCTCAACATACTTATTATTTTGTCAACAGTTTCTATGCCTACATCAGAAATTAAAAGTGTCTCCTCTAACTCACTTAAAGAATTTTCATCGATTTTTTTTGATGAGAAAATATTTTCTAGTTTATTTGTAAAGTTTTTAAGCAAAATTTTAACTTAGTTCAAAACTACTATTAAAACTAAACTCAGTAGTACCTGACATTATAATATCCTCATTATATTCAATATTTAGGTCTCCGCCGGGTAATGAGACTCTAACTTTACTTTCAGTAAGCTTACTTTTATAGGCAGCTACTGCTGTAGCGCATGCAGCGGTACCACAAGCAAGTGTTTTTCCAGCTCCTCTCTCCCATACATTTATCTTTATATGAATTGGAGATATTATTTGGGCGATAGTTACGTTACATTTTTCTGGAAACATTTTATCATTTTCAATTAACGGCCCAAACTCATCTATATTATAATTTTCAAGATTACTTACTAAGAAAATAGAATGTGGATTACCAACATTTACAAAATAAGGATTTGTAATTGATACATCATTAATTTCAAAAATAATTGCCTTATTTTTATAATCTTGATCAAGTGGAATTTCATTCCAATTAAATTTTGGTTTACCAAGATTGATACTAATTATTTTTTCAGTAATTTTTTTACATTGCAAAAATCCTGCCTTAGTTTTAATTAAGACTTCAGTATTTTTATTTTCCTCCATAAGAATTCTTGCAACACACCTTGATCCGTTACCACAAGCGGAAACTTCTTCACCGCTTGAATTGAAAAAGCGAATAAAAAAATTTGACATAGAATCATAACTAATCGTAATGAGCTGGTCACAACCAACTCCTGTATGTCTATTAGCAATTGAGACTATTTCGGCTGTAGATAATCCAAGTTCACCATTACGTTCATCAATGATAACAAAATCGTTGCCAAGCCCATGCATTTTTATAAAATCAAACTTCTTCATAATATTCTTATAGTTTTAGCTTATTAAATTTACCAGTTTATTTAGTATTTCTAAATTCAACTTGACATATTTATTTGATAAGACTAGTTTTCACCAGTTTTCCGCAAGAATAATATTCTGCGGTGCCCTGAAAAAGGGTGTCGACACCAGTCAGCGAGTTTCGCCCACTGGTGCAATACTTGTTATTTGGAATTCTATAAAGAAATAAATGAAATATGTTTGAAAATTTAAGTAATAGGCTACAGGCCGTATTTAGTAATTTAAAAAAGACTGGCTCAATAGACGAGGCTGCTCTGAATGTGGCAATGCGAGATATTAGAAGAGCATTATTGGAGGCCGATGTTTCTCTTGAAGTAGTTAAAAGCTTTATCTCAGAGGTCAAAGAGAAAGCAATAGGCCAAGAAATTATTCAATCTATTTCACCAAGCCAGATGATCGTCAAGATTGTAAATGACGAACTAGTAAACATTCTTGGAAAAGATCAGTCACCAATAAATATTGAAGCAAAGAAACCATCTTCTTTTATGCTGGTAGGATTGCAAGGCTCAGGTAAAACAACTTCAATTGCAAAACTTGCAAACTATATTAGCAATAAGTTCAATAAAACAATTCTTTTAGTTTCATTAGATGTAAATCGCCCAGCAGCTTTTGAACAATTACAAACATTAGCAAATAGTATTGATATTGAGATATTGCCAAAAAAAGAAAACCAAACAGCTATTGATATTGCAAAAAGGGCAATAACGTATGCGAAAAATGAAAATATTGATTTAGTTCTATTTGATACAGCTGGAAGAACCAGCATTGATCCTAGTCTAATGACAGAACTAAGTGATTTAGAAAAAATAATTAATCCATCAGAAACTCTTTTAACTTTGGATAGTATGACAGGTCAAGATGCAGTTAATGTCGCAAAAAACTTTTCAGAAAAAATCTCTTTAACAGGTTCCATTTTAACTAGAGTTGATGCAGATATGCGCGGTGGTGCAGCTTTAAGTCTAAAAATTGTTACGGGTTGTCCAATAAAGTTTATCGGCAATGGAGAAAAGATTAATGATCTAGAAATCTTTCACCCTGACAGAATTGCAAATCGTATTCTAGATATGGGTGATGTCGTATCACTTGTAGAAAAAGCAGCAGAAAATATTGATCAACAAGAAGCTGAAAAAATGGCTGAAAGGCTTCAACAAGGTCAATTTGATTTAAATGACTTGTTATCCCAGATTAATCAAATGAAAAAAATGGGTGGCATTTCCAGCATGCTCAAACTTATTCCAGGTATGAAAAATATGGGAAACAACAATAGCAATGTAAGTGATGATGCAATCAAAAAACAAGAAGCAATAATTCTATCTATGACTGCATTGGAAAGACGTAAGCCGAAGATGATTAACAGTTCAAGAAAACAAAGAATTGCAAAAGGATCTGGAACGGTTGTTTCAGAAGTAAACAGAATTTTAAAACAGCATAGAAAAATGGCTGATATGATGAAGAAGATTTCTAAAAAAGGAATGAGTGGTATTCAAGATCTGGGTTTACCACAAGATTTAAGTCAGATACCACCAGAGCTTTTTAAAAAATAATTAATTATAAAGGAGAAACATTAATGGCATTAAAAATAAGACTATCAAGAGGAGGCTCTAAAAAGAGACCGTTTTACAAAGTTGTTGTTGCCGATTCAAGAAGCCCAAGAGATGGAAGGTTTATTGAAAAAGTTGGACATTTCAATCCACTTTTACCAAAAGATAATCCTGAACGATTAAACCTAGATTTAGAAAAGATAAAAGAATGGCTAGACAAGGGAGCAAAACCGACTGAGAAATTGGGAAGATTTTTGGGTGAGGCAAATGTGATTCCTATGCCAGAACAAAAAAATAATCCAAAGAAGGCTCAACCTAAAAAGAAAGCACAAGAGAGACTTGCTGCTTTAAAAGACGCTGAAGAAGCAGCTAAA
>CACCCN010000013.1 GCA_902544525.1 uncultured Pelagibacteraceae bacterium
TATGCATCAACAAATGAACAAGGAGGTACGTCATATAAATCAAGACTTACAGGCAATTTTCAGTTTGCTGGCAAAACAGGAACTTCCCAGGTTAGAAGAATTTCTGAAAAAGAGCGGGAAACAGGAATTATCAAGAATGAGGACTTAGAATGGAGCAAAAGAGACCATGGGATATTTATTGGTTATGGGCCTGTAAATAAACCAAAATTTTCTATCTCAGTTCTAGTTGAACACGGTGGAAGTGGTTCAGGAGCAGCTGCACCAATTGCAAAAAATGTAATGGATTTTATATTTAAAAATAAAATCAATATAGATCAAGTGTAAAAAATCATGTCTAGTTTTTATCAAATTAAAACCTCTTTAAGCCTTACTGATAAATTCAGACAAATAAGTATTTACTTACTAGGACTATTATCAATTACATTTTTTTTTGGTTTATTATCATTATATAGTATTGCAGATGCAAATTTTAACCCGTGGGCAAAAAATCATTTAATAAGGTTTCTAATTGGTTTATTTATATTTTTTTTTGTATGTTTAATTGATATTAAATTAATAGTAAGGTTAGCTTATCCATTATTTTTTTTAAATATACTTGCACTCATTCTTATACTTTTTATTGGTACAGAAACTTATGGTGCCACTAGATGGATACGTTTTGCGGGTGTAAGCTTACAGCCATCTGAGTTTATCAAAGTTTCTCTTATACTTTGCCTCGCAAAATATTATCATTCTATTCCTGTTATTGAGGCTAGTAAAATTTCAAGAATAGTAATTCCTGCAATAATTACATTAATACCAGTTGGATTAGTGATGATTCAACCTGATCTTGGAACTTCAATAATTATTTTAATTGGAGCGGGATCAATTTTTTGGATTATTGGTATCAATTATAAATATTTTATAGGTGCATTTGCCCTAGTGTGTGCCACAATTCCAGTTGGATGGCAATATCTCCATAACTATCAAAAAGAAAGAGTTTATACTTTTTTTAATCCAGAAAGAGATCCGTTAGGTAATGGTTATCATATTATGCAATCAAAAATAGCTTTAGGTTCAGGTGGTTTATCAGGAAAAGGTTATTTAGAAGGAACACAGAGTCACTTAAATTTTTTGCCTGAGATGCACACAGATTTTATTTTTACAATGTTTGGTGAAGAATTTGGATTTTTAGGAACTATCTTTTTACTTATTATTTATTTTTCTATTATTTTAGTTTCTTTCAATTTAGCTATTAAATCTAGAAATAGTTTTGGCAAATACCTGTCGTGTGGTTTAATTTTTTTATTTTTTAGTCACGTATTTATAAATATTGGTATGGTCATGGGCTTGCTGCCAGTGGTTGGAGTTCCTCTTCCACTTATATCATACGGTGGGAGCTCTATGTTAGCTACTATGATTAGCTTTGGATTAATAATGAATTGTTATATTAATAGAGATACTATTTTAGCAAAAGAAGGTTTTATTGATTAGGAAAATAGTCTTCGCACTCCCCTTCTCTATAAACATCTGTTGTTGCGCAATGCAAAGCTCCGCCAAATGGATAGGCATCTCTAAAGGGAACTGGTACAACCTCAAAGCCTAATTTATCAATTTGTTCACATTGATAAACTTCTGATTCTTCTACACAAACAGTTTTTGGATCTATAACTAAGACATTCATACTTAACCAAATACTAGAGTAGCATAAAGGAGGTGGTTGATTATGTGCCGGTTGTGCTGCATCAATAATTTCCCAGTCATTTTTTTTAAATATTTCTCTTTGTGGTTCAGGCAATTGTCTAGTTGGATTATTAATTATTACGCCAGGTCTTAAAGGAGTAAAAGTCGCATCAATATGAATTGGATAGGGGTCACCAGGAAAATTAAGTGTATGAATTCTATGATTTGAAAAATGTCTTCTTAGCCAATCACTTCCTTTTAAATTAGTTGTGAATCCGTGCTGAACAAAAAGATCTTTGCCCATCCTTAAAATGTCAGCAGCATCAAATAAAACTTCCTTCTCAGTAGTCACAAATTTTTTATCTGCTACCATTTTTAATCTATCTTCAGTAGTAATTTCACTATTTAGATAGTTTTCCCTATATGAGTCTTTGGTAAGTCTTGGCTTTGGAGCAGACTCAAATTTCATTAAAGGATCGTTATTAAAATACTCCTCAAGCAATGGCCTATAGCATAAATATTCAAACCATCTTGATCTATAAGACATTGTTGCTTCAAGCATCTCATTTCCTAGAGTAAGAATAACGTCACGTGGAGGCATACAGCCAAACATTGAGCCATTTACCCAGTCCGGAGTAGATATCTTTTGGTTAAAATCTAGCGGTATTGGCCTGTCTACTTTAACCCCTCTAGATTCAAGTATCTTTGCAAAGTTATCAAGTTGAATATTAGCCTTTGCAATTGATTCTTCGGATCTTGGACCATCAACGCCCTGCATATCACTGTCTTCAGGTATTTTTGCGTCAGTTGCAGGTTCTGCCGGTGGAATGCAACAATTGTCAGCTTTACCAACTATTACATGTTTTAAAGGGTCCCATTCGTTCCAAGAATTTACAATTTTTGGCATAAACTAAAATATTTTTTAATAAGAATTTCGTAAATAATTGGCTTGAATTGAATATAAATTAAAAGTAATAGTCAAGACAATTAATATTAAAAGCATCGATCCACATGCAATCTAATTTTGATATAGTCATTGTAGGCTTTGGACCTGTTGGTCAATTTGCAGCTAACGTTTTAAATCAGTACAATCTAAAAATTGCAGTTATAGAAAAATCACAAGATATTTATTTAAAACCTAGAGCAAACAATTTGGACGACGAAATTATGAGAAGAATTTCACGTTTTAATGATTTTAAAAAATTTAAAAATAAAGCAAGTGCACCAAAATTTATAGAATTTAATTTTCCTAATGGCAAAAATATTCAACGTAATAGTGTTAAAAAGACATCCAATGGTTTTTCACCAGTAAATATGTTTTATCAACCGGAGCTTGAAACCTTTTTGTATCAAAATATATACTTTTCAAAAAATATAGATTTTTATTTTGATAATGAGCTAATTGATTTCAAGAAAAAAAGTAAAGAGCTAACCTTAACAACATCAAGCTCAGATAAAAAAACTAATAAGATTTTTAAAACTAATTATCTACTTGCTTGTGATGGTGCTGAGAGTTTTATACGGAATAATCTTGGAATCACTCAATTAGATTTACAATATAATAAGGACTGGTTGATTATAGATATCGAGTTAAATAGAGGGGTATCACTTGATAAAGTCGCAAGGCAAATTTGTGACCCAGATAGACCGATGGCATTCCTGTACACTTCAAAAACAAAACATAGATTTGAACTTCAACTTTTAGCGGGAGAAGATCCAGATGAAATGAAAAGTAAAGACACTATCAGTAAATTATTATCAAAGTGGTTAAAACCTAGCCAGTATAGCATAGAAAGAAGAGAGGTTTGCAAGTTTAAAGCAGAAAAGGCTAACTTATGGAAAATGGGACAGATTTTTTTGTTAGGAGATGCCGCTCATCAAATTCCTCCCTATGCAGGACAAGGTCTAAGCTCGGGTATTAGAGATGTTGTTAACTTATGTTGGAAACTAAATCTCGTAATTAATCACTCTCTAAATGATAGTATGCTTGAGTCTTACCAAATTGAAAGAGAATTGCATTTAGAAGAAACTATAAAATCATCTATTGCATTAGGAAAACTAATTGACTCTTTAGGAATGGCGTATAGAAAAAAAATACCACTTGCGGATGCAGTTGCACCAGAGGCAAGAGAACAGGCTTTTGGAGGATCAAAGTCCAATTTGTCAAAAGACATTAATCCTGGAATATATTTTAATTCCCTTGAACACAATTATGCTGGAAAGCTCTTACCCAAATTTAAGTTAAAGAATAAATTAGATAAAGAAGTTGACTTAGATGATCTCTTGAAAGGCAATTTTGCAATAATTTCTGATGGAGATATTAAGAAATATTTAAATGAAAAGAGTATTAAAATTTTCAAAAAATTGAATACTAGTCTCATTAACATACATGAGTATTCTTTTAAAAATGCAGAATTTAGAGAGATTGTTAAATCAGGTAATATTATTGTAAGGCCAGACCTATTTATTTACGGTGTTACTGATAGTGAAAATAATCTGAACGAAATCTCTAATCAGCTATTTGATACGCTTAGTCTAAATTAAGTTTTTAAGAGCTAATATTGATCGAATCATAAAGATTTGGAACAATAAATAAGCTTAAAAAATATGTTGTAAATATATCACTATCTTCTATTAACTTATTATTATTGAATTAAATCAGTGAGTTAAAATCAATATGGTTCTTTTAATCTAGATGTATGGGGTTTAGTCTCAAGTCAACACAAAATGTTGTGTAATGTGACTAATCACAATAACGGGAGGAGTAACAGATGATAGATAACGCTAAAAGAATGGTTGCAAGCCTTACATCGCTAGGAATAGCTCTATTAGGTCTTGGAATTGTTGCGTCACTTTTGAGCCCTACTGGAAGAATTCCATGGTTGGGTGACATAGCTGGCAATATTGTAGGTCTAATAAATAGCTTGGGTAGCCAAGGTATTGTTGGTCTTGTTGCTTTAGGAGTAATTCTCTATTTGTTTAGAGACTAAACTGCAATTTTAACCCCTAGGCAATATGCTTAGGGGTTAGATCTAAATAATGATATAATTTCAGTATGTTGACAAAAATTAAAACAATTCTGCGTGAAATAATAGATTTTGGTATTCTATTAATAGCAATAGCAATCATATTAGAGCTGTTGTTTGGACCAACTAACCCTTTTCTTGGAAAAAATATTATTGATAATTTAGTAAATCTTGTAAGAGATTTGGGTGATGCCGGTGTAGTCGGACTTATCTCAATTGCCATTATCATTTATCTCTGGTCAAGAGTAAAAAAAGATTAATATTTTCAAAATTTGTAAAATTAACCTTGCTTAACTCACATTTTTAAAGATAGGCTATCTTATTATATAATATGGAGGTCAATCGTGAGAATAATTAAAGTTTTTACAACATTGCTTATAACCTTATCTTTGTCATCTTTTGCTTTAGCTGGAGACTGGTCAAAAATAAGAGTAGGTACAGAAGGGGCATATGAGCCTTGGAACTATACAAATGCTGCAGGTGAACTAGTTGGAGCTGAACTTGATCTTGCTCGAGATTTATGCGCAAGAATGGGTGCTGACTGTGAATTCGTGCAACAAGATTGGGATGGAATTATTCCAGCTCTTGTTCAAGGCAAGTACGATGTAATTATGGCGGGTATGTCAATTACTGAAGAAAGAATGAAAACAATAAGTTTTTCTTCCGCTTACATGACTGAGCCTGCTAAGATGTCTACAATTAAAGGTTCACCATTAACAACTCTTTCAACTGCAAAAAATTTAAACTTAGATGATGATAGCGCTGCTACAAAAGGTACAATTGGTACTCTTAATGCAGCATTAAAAGGTTTAAGATTAGGAGTTACTGCAGCAACTATTCATGAAGATTTTGCGAATACGTATTTAGATGTTGATTTGAAGATTTATCCAACTCAGGATGAAATGAATCTTGATTTATCAGCCGGTAGAATTGATGCCGCTTTAAGTGATAGTGGAACAATTGAAGCATATATGGGCACTCCATCTGGAGCAAATGTTACATTCTTCGGGCCAAATATTTTTGGTGGTTTATTAGGTGAAGGTGTTGGCGCTGGAATTAGACAGGGTGACTCAGATCTTAAAGCTATGTTCGATAAAGCAATTGCTGAAGCTGCAGCTGATGGAACAATCAGCAGAATATCTATGCAATACTTTGGAAAAGATTTAGCTCCGTAATAGCTAATCTATAATAATATAAAAAACGGCTGTAATATATTGCAGCCGTTTTTTTTTAACTTATTATCAAAATATGCTTGAGCTTATTACTTTTGGAGATACAGGTTGGGGTGACGAGTTACTACTGGGCATGATTATGACAATCATGGTCAGCACTTCGTCACTAGCTTTTGGACTGGTAATTGGAACTCTCTTTGCAAGTTTTAAGCTTTCTAATTCATTAATATTAAGAGCAATTGCAGAATTTTATACAACTGTAGTTAGGGGTGTACCAGAGCTTTTGGTTATTTACCTACTATTCTTTGGTGGAGGCAGCGCAGTTATGTATATTGCAAAAATATTTGGATATATGGGATACATCGAATTGAGTCCATTCACAATTGGTACAATTGCTGTTGGGTCAATATCTGGAGCTTATTCAACTGAAGTTATAAGAGGTGCTATATTGGCTGTTCCAAAAGGACAATTTGAAGCTGCAAAAACGCTTGGCATGAAAAAAAGCATAATGTCACTAAAGATAATATTTCCTCAAGTTGCAAGACTTGCTTTACCAGGTATTGGAAATGTATGGCAAGTTACTCTAAAAGATACTGCTCTTATAAGTGTGACAGGTCTTGTTGAAATTATGCGACAATCAAAAATAGCAGCTGGTTCTACTCACGAGCCCTTTTTATTTTATACAGTTGCAATTTTTCTATATCTATTTATCACATCTATATCCTATCAGTTTTTCAACAGGGCAGAATCTAAGTTCTCTAAAGGTTTTGTGAGGGAGAGCTCATAATGAGATTTGAATTAATGTATGAGTCATTTTTTGAAATCATAAAAGGAGTACCTTTAACTTTAGAGGTTGTTTTTTTATCAACTATTTTTGGACTTGTTTTAGCAGTAGGGGTTGCACTGATGAGAGTATCAAAAAATAAATTTTTTAGTAATCCAGCCTATTATTTTATTTACACAATACGGGGAACGCCATTATTACTTCAACTCTTTTTCATATATTATGGTTTAGCTCAGTTTACATTTATTCGTGAAAGCTTTTTATGGTATGTACTTGAGAGCCCACTTTTTTGTGGAATACTGACCTTAACTCTAAGCACAGCTGCTTACTCAGCTGAAATTATAAGAGGTGGGATGCAATCAGTATCGCCAGGCTATATTGAGGCTGGTAGCTCAATGGGAATGAGCAAGATGTTGAGATTAAGAAAAATAATTTTACCGATTACAATCAGACAAGCACTGCCAGCTTATGGTAATGAGTTAATTTTAATGGTTAAAGCAACTTCATTGATAAGTATAGTTACATTGATGGAAATTACTGGTATTGCACGAACTATCATTTCTAAAACATATGCACCTGTTGAAATATTTATTGTAGCAGGATCAATTTACTTATTTATTAATTTTGTAATTACACGATTTATTAAATATGCTGAACATAAAGTTAATCATGGGTCGATTTAGATAAAAACAAAAATGGATTATTACAAAAATAAGGTTATTTGGATAACAGGGGCATCTTCAGGGATTGGTAAAGAATTAGCGATACAGCTTTCAAAATTGGGTGCAATTCTAGTTCTTACAGCAAGACGTGAAAATGAACTAGAGAAAGTGAAACAACTTTGTGGCAATGCTGAGGTACATTTATTCCCATTTGATCTTGAGAATCTTGAAGGTATAGGAGCACTATATAATGCAGTTATCAAAGATATAAAAAAAATAGATATTTTGGTAAATAATGCTGGCATTTCGGCATGGTCATCGGTTAATGAGACTGATATCGAAGTTTATAAAAAAGTTATGAATATGAACTACATGTCTGTCGTTAGCTTAACCAAATCAGTTCTTCCAGATATGATTAAGAGAAGATCAGGACAAATAGTCACTAATACAAGCTTAAGTGGAAAATTTGGATCAAAAAAAAGATCTGTATACGCTGCAGCAAAACACGCATTGCACGGTTTTATTGACTCTTTAAGAGCTGAAGTACATGAGCATAATATAAAAGTAAATACTATTGCACCAGGATATGTAAATACAGATATTGGTATTAAGGCCCTAGTTGAGGATGGTAATCCATATGGCAAAAATGATCGCGGTCATGATTCTAAAGGTTTAAAAGTTGAAAAAGCTGTAAAGATGATAATCAGTGCTATAAAAAATAATAAAAGAGAAGTGCTAGTTATACCAATTTTTTCGATGCTGATGTTCGCATCATTATTAAGTAGGTTTCTACCAGGATTGGCGGCAATAGTTGCAAGAAATTTTGACGAAGACAAGCAATAACTATTTATTCAAATCTTCTATAAGGAATTTCATACTGTCAATTCCCCAATACATTTCGTTATTAAAGTAAAATGTTGGCACACCAAAGGCACCATTATCAACCGCATACTGTGTGTTAATCTTAAGACCTTCTTTAATTCCATCACTCATAATGCCTTCAGCAAATTCATTGCCATCAATTCCAGATTCTGTTGCTACTTCCGATAAAATTATTTGATCATTTAGATTAAGAGCTTTAATCCAAATAGCTTCAAACATTTTTTCATTATATTTATCCAACACGCCTTTTTCCTGTGCCAAAACAGCTCCACGCATATGAGGAACAGTAACAATTGGAAAGTATGGATTCATTTTTATTTCAACATTTAGTTTTTTTGACCACCTCATCATATCTGTAGCCATATATGTAAATTTTTTTGGTACTGATAAAGGTGGACGATTATCTGTGGATTTAAAAATTCCACCCACTAGTACTGGTTTAAAATCAATCTCGGCACCTGTCTCAGTAATTGCTTTTAGGTTTCTATGAGCAAGATAAGAGTATGGGCTTCCAAAATCGTAGCAAAAAGTAACAGTTTTGGTCATATTTATTTGTTATAGTTTAAATGATAAGTATACATTAATTATAAGAGTAGTAAATGAAGATAGTCATAATAACAGGAGAAGAGTCAGGAGATGAATTAGGTGCATCATTAGTAGATGCTCTTCGAAGTTCTGGTTTAAATGAATTCGAGCTATTTGGCATTGGTGGCTCGCTGCTTCTTGAACGAGGTATGACTAATTTTCATCATATAAAGGAAATTAATGTCATGGGGATAATAGAAGTTATTCCAAAAATATTACAAATAAAAAAAATTATTAATAATGTAACTGAGACAATATTAGAACTAAAACCAGATATTGTAGTTTCAATTGATAGCCCTGATTTTACTCTAAGAATTGCAAAAAAAATAAAATCAAGAAACTCAAATATTAAAATTTTACATTATGTGGCACCATCTGTTTGGGGGTGGAGACCCAATCGAATTTATACCGTCAAATCTGCAGTAGATAAACTTTTAACTATTCTTCCGTTTGAAAAAAAATTATTTGAAGAAAAGCAGGTTGCAACCACTTATGTTGGTCACCCGATTACTGATAAAATAAAACCAAAGATTACTTTTGATGATTTTAATAACAAATACATTGCTGGAAACAAGAAGCCTATTTTATTAATTTTGCCTGGAAGTCGAAAGCCAGAAATCGATAAACTTTTAAATGTCTATCTTAATGCTGTTGAAAACTATAAATTCTATGATAATTTTAGTTTAGTGCTACCTATAAAAAAACAATTAGCAAGTTACGTTAGAAATATAATAAAAGCAAAAAATATTAGTTTTGATGTCACTATTCTGGATAATGAGGAAGCAAAATATGAGTCTTTTGTGGTAGCTGATTATGCGATAGCTACTTCAGGAACAGTTGCGCTAGAGCTTTCCTATTTTAATATTGCTTATCTTGTAGCTTACAAGTTTAATTTTTTTAGTTATGCTATCATTAAAACACTTGCCCAGACAAAATTTGCTAACTTAATAAATATTATTAATAATCAAGGAGATATACCTGAGCTACTACAGACGCAATGTACCGCAGACAAAATTGGAAAAAAACTAGAAAAAATAATTGTAGATGACGAATATAAGAAAAGTATTCTTCATGCATCAGAGGTAGCCATAGCGCAATTGAACTGTAAGGAAAATCCATCATCTTTAGCCGCAAAAGAAGTAATTCACATGTTAAAAAATGGTAAGTGAGACCTATAAAAAGATAGAAGCTAAAGCCTTTTGGTATTTAGAAAGATATTCATCTAGTTCAAAAAACTTAAAGGACTATTTAAAAAAAAAGGTGAGAGATACTGAATTAAATCATGATAGTGAAATTGTAATAAATCAAATTATAATAAACCTAGAAAAACAAAATATTTTAAATGATAGTATATTTTCAGAGAGCAAAGTTAAGAGTTTTATAAATAAAGGTTGGTCAATTTCTAAAATCAAATTTAGATTAAAACAGCTGGGTGTTAATGAAGATATTATCAATTCATGCATTGATAAGGTTAATGCAGAAGAATCTGATATAGAGCTATTTGCTGCGTCAAAACTAGTTAAAAAAAGGTCAATCGGGCCATTTAGAAGAAATACCTTGGATGAGAAAATTAAGAATAAAGAATTTGGAATTTTGGCTAGAGCTGGATTTAATTATGCGTTATCTAAAAAGTTACTTTATGAGTTGTCTATGGAAGAAATTGATAAAATAATTAATAATTATTAATAGAAAGAGGGTTATGAAAAATAAAGTTATAATAGTTACGGGTGCTGCAAGAGGTCTTGGGCAAAAATATGCTATAGAATTATCCAATGCTGGAGCCTTAGTAGTTGCAGCCGATATTAATTCATGTGAAGAAACAAAAAAATTAATTGAAGAAAAAGGCAGTGATTGTTTATCAATTGAATTAGATGTAACTAATTATAACAGTTGTGAGGATTTAGTTGCAAAGACACTTCAAAATTACAAAAAAATAGACGTATTAGTTAATAATGCAGCTTTATATGGTACTTTAAAAAGTAGTAGATTTGAAGATATTGATCCCAAGCAATGGGATCAGGCAATGAGTGTGAATGTTAAAGGCGTATGGAATTGTTGCAGGGCTGTAGTTCCAACAATGAGAAAACAAAAAAGTGGATCTATAATCAATATAGCTTCATTGGCCGCTATTTATGGAATGCCATATGCTGCAGATTACGCAACTTCAAAGGCAGCGGTGCTTGGGCTAACAAGAGTGATTGCGAGAGAGGTTGGAAAAGATGGAATTAGAGTCAATTCAGTAGCACCATCTATGGTTAAAACAGAATCTGCCGAGGAATTTCTTGGTGAAAAAGCTGAACGCGGTTTTGAAGTAATAGCTAAAGGACAAATACTTCAAAAAACGTTAGAAGTTGATGATATATATGGCACCATACTCTATTTAGCCAGTGATCAAAGTAAGTTTGTTACAGGACAAACATTAATGGTCGATGGTGGCAGTGTTTTGCTTTGAGCATAAATGACAAAAGTGAAACCAAATAAAAAATCGAATCCAGTAGCAAAAGAGCTTAGGACTTCTAAGTTTAAGAAAAGAGTAATTCCAAATAAGAAAAAGATTATTGAAAAAAAAAGAATTAAATTAAAATTTTAATTTTCATTTTTTAAATCTTCTGCATCAGGATAAAGGTCCATTACCACCGGTGAAGCTCTACTAGTTACAAAAACAGAACTACCTTGTTCCTCAAGGGGCACTGAGTCTCTAATTGAAATTCTATAAAGTGCATAAATACCAATTGCCGTATGAATAATAAATAAATAAATCCAGAAGCCATTTGCACCTAAAATATTCATAAATAGGCCAGCTACAATTGGTCCTAATGTCAGTCCGATACCCCCCACTAATAGCAAACCTCCACTTGCAGCTACCATTTCACTTTTAGACAGAAAGTCATTCGTATGAGCGATAGCAATTGAATAAAGTGGAACAGTTAATCCACCAAATATAAAAGCAATAAAAATTAATAATGTGAAAGAACCATTAAAAATTAGTGCAAGTACACTAAAGCCAGATGCGGCGAAAGTGACGATAGTTAGAATTAATCTGCGATCATATTTGTCTGATAAATAGCCAATAACATATTGAAAAAATGCACCTCCAATAATGAAGCTAAACATAAAGAATGATGTTTGCGAAATACTGAGACCACTTTTTATTGTATAAACAGAACCTACTCCCCATAGCGCGCCATGAGCAGTACCAACTCCAATTGCAGAGATGACTCCTAGAGGAGAGGCTCTATACAATTCTTTTATCGAAAGTATTTTAGCAGCAGTAAAGTCAGGTTGTTTGCCAACAGTAATTAGAATCGGTACTAGAGATAATGAAATTAAAATAGAAACAAGCATAAACAAGGTTGCACTACTAGGATCAGCAAAGTTTAAAAATAATTGACCAATAGCATTTCCACCCATACTAATAATCATATAGACAGATAGTACTTGACCTCTACTTTCATTTTCAGATTGGTCATTGATCCAGCTTTCTGCAACACAATACATGCCAACGAAACAAAATCCTGTTGTATATCTCATTATAAACCAAGTAATGACTGAAAAATGTAATGAATGCAGCAAGATTGAGATTGATGCAATTGAGGCTAAAGATGCAAAAACTCTAACATGTCCGACTTTTTGAATTCGCTCAGGAATGAAAAGCGCTCCTAGCATGAAACCTGCATAGTAACCAGTCATTATTATACCAACTATAAAAGGTGAATAGCCTTCAATAGAAGCCCTAACTCCAATCAGGCTTCCTTGTAATCCATTAGCAAGAAAAACCATTGCTACACCAAAAAACAAAGCCCAACTAGATCTTAAAATTAGAATCATGAATGAAAAAAAAATTTATAAAAAGGCTATATCCATCTTCGTACAGTCTTCTTGTACTCCGTGTAAACTTTTCCAAACTCTTTTTCAAGATATTTTTCCTCTGGAATTATTGCTGTAAATGTAAGCACTGGTATAGAAATCAATGCACTAATAATATACCACCATGTATTGAATGCTATTCCACAGCTTAATTGAATTAAAACTATAGCAAGGTAGATAGGATTTCTAGAGTACTTAAATGACCCTCCAACAAATAATTGTCCTTGAGCTGAATTTGGGCTTGCATTCTCTTCATTATCAGAAAATATTTTAAGCGTATAAATTGCTAGTCCAAAAAACGAAATTGCTAATCCTAGGCCTAATATAAGTAATATTAAATTGCTCTTAAATATCGGCATATGAATTAAAAAACTATCTACAATACTTGAGCTCAAAAGGCCTAGAATAAGCACATAAGGAGGAAAAAAAGTTGTTTTTGCACCCCTTTTTTTAACTGGCTTTATTGGATCATTCCTGGAATTCACTAATAAAAATCCTGATATTTCATTGTATAATTAATATAATTAAGTTAAACCCTCTTAAAATAATTGACAAATAAAAAGTATGTTTAAAAACAGAATATCAGTCGAACAGGTTGAGGAGAGTACTGAATTAGCTCCAAAATTTGATCAGAATGGTCTTATTGTTGTAACGACAGTTGATGTTTTAAATGATCAAATTTTAATGACTGGATATATGAATAAAGAAGCATTAGAGAAAACTATAGCTACCAAAGAGGCCTACTATTTTAGCAGAAGTCATCAATCTATTTGGCATAAAGGTGCTACCAGTGGTTTCGTGCAAAAAGTGAGAGAAATCTTAATAGACGACGATCAGGATGCTTTATATATGAGAGTAGAAATACCTGAAAATGGTGCTAGTTGTCATGTAGGCTATAAGTCTTGTTTTTATCGTAAAATTAAACTAGAAGATAATCAAAATAATGTTGAGCTAGAAGATTTAGGTCACAAAAAAGTATTTGATCCTAAAAAAGTATACGGTGACGCTCCTAATCCAACAAAATTATAAAGGTAATATTATGGCTGTTCCAAAGAGTAAGATTTCTAATTCAAGACGTGGTATGAGAAGGGCTCATCAAAGCTTATCCAATGCTAAAATTGTTGAAGATAAAGACTCGGGTGAAATGAGATTATCTCATAACATAGATATGAGTACCGGCATGTATAATGGAAAAAAAATATTTACTCCTAAAGCTGAAAAATAGCCTCTAGCCCCAACACATATTTGAAGTCAAATTTATAAGTCCTTCACTATAAGATAATCCATCAACCTGATCTTGTTTCAAAAAACAAGGTCCATCTAAGTCAATATAGTCAGCGTATTCATGAAGTAATAGCGCTGGCATCATAGACAAAGAACTTCCAACCATACAACCAATCATAATACCCTTATTAAGCTCCTTGGTTTTTTTGGCAATTTTAAAAGCTTCAGTTAACCCACCAGTTTTATCTAATTTAATATTTATATAGTCATATTTTTTGAAAATTGTTTGAATATCATTGTAATTGTGAAATGACTCATCAGCACACAATGGCACGGGAGACGATAGAAATTCCAAATCTGAGTCCTTTGATGAGTCAACAGGTTGCTCCATAAGTGCAATATCCATTTGATCTAAAAAATTAATTAATTTATCAAGAGATTGAACAGATAAACCTTCATTGGCGTCTAAAATAATTTTGGGATTAGGCGCTACGCTCCTAATTTCTTCTAACGCTTCTCTTAGATTTTTTTCATCAACCTTAATCTTAAGAATGGGATAATTTGCATGGTCTTTTGCATCTTGAGTCATTTTTTTAACATCATCCAGAACAATAGTGTAACAAGTTTCAACTTCTGAAGGTTTTTTAACTTTGAAAAAATCCCATGAACTTATTTTATTTGTTTTAAGATTCAAATCATATAAGGCGCAATCTAAGGCATTTCTAGCAGATCCAGGCTCCATCAGTTTTTGTAAGCTATTATTATCAATTTTATTGTTTTCTAGTTGAAATTTAATTTTATCAAATTCTTTTATTACAGTATCAGGAGTTTCATTATATCGACTGTAAGGAACACATTCTCCTCTTCCTATATATCCATCATGAGTTAACTTTAGTTCAATTGTAACTGCTTCATTTTTTGAGCCACGGGATATGTTGAAGGATTGGTTTAGAGGCCAAATTTTTTTTTCAAGCTTTAGTTGCATCAATCTAAATATCTCTTATTTCATCAATAATTTGAGACAAATCATCTGTAAGTGGATCAAAACATGGTAAATTATTTTCTTTTGAAATTTTTGATTTTAATTCTTTAGAGTCTGAATTCATATCTGAAGTATTTAGAGCAACACCAATGCACCTAATATTTGGATTTGTAAGTTTCCCAAGTCGTATATTTTCGTCAATACATTCTTGAATAGATGGAATAGATGTATCCACTCCTCTCATATTAGTACGAGTTGGTTCATGACAAAGAATTATTGCATCTGGCTGACTACCATGAAGTAGTCCAAGCGAAACTCCAGCAAACGATGGATGGAATAAGGAGCCCTGTCCCTCAATTATATCCCAATGATCAGAGTCATTATCAGGTGACAACCATTCAACTGCGCCTGATATAAAGTCAGAAACAATAGCATCAATTGCTATTCCTCTTTCAGCAATTAATACCCCTGTTTGTCCAGTTGCTTTAAACTCACATTTAAAAGCATTTTCTTTCATAGCTTTTTCAATAGCTAATGCTGTATACTTTTTTCCAACAGAGCAATCAGTTCCAACGGTCAATAATCTTTTGCCACTTCTCTTAATACCTTTTCCAGTTGAAAAGGTTTGATTGCTAAATCTTAGATCGTATAAATTGACACCATGTCTTATCGCAGCATCAAGAATTTCTGGAACATCACTTAGTCTTGTGTGCATTCCACTGGCTATATTTAAGCCTGATTCAATTGCTTCAATTATTGAGCGCTTCCAGCGATCAGATAGGGTGCCCCCTGCATTCACAACACCTATGACCATAGTTTTTATATCATTTGAAAATGCTTCTTGAAAACTTTGAAAAGGGAGGTCTAATTTGACTTTTGCTTCATCATATACAAACTGAGATTTACACCATTCAGGACGCCATTGATATATTCCAGAGGCCGTTTTAATGGCAAGAGCATCTTTTGCTTCTCCAAGAAATAATAAATAAGGTTTTGGAATTAACATTTGATTAATTTGTTAATAAGTTGGAGAAAGGTTGTTGATAAGCTGTTTGCAATCATGTTTATAAAAAAAACTAATAATTAGGCCTATTTTGACAAATATTTTTTATTTATTCTACTCTTGTCGCATTTTTACATGCGTGGGGTTCGACCGGCCCTAGAAAAAGCGTTAAAGAGAGTATTAATACTTTCTTTGACGCTTTTTTGCAATAATTCATACCTTATATGATTATTTAATTGAACTTATATTATTAAATATTAAATAGGTATCATTAAATTGTATGGCAAAAATTAAATATATTGAGTATTCAGGCACTGAGCATGAAATTGATGTCGCTAACGGACTAACTGTTATGGAAGGCGCGATAAAAAATAAAGTACCCGGAATTGACGCTGACTGTGGGGGTGCTTGTGCTTGTGCAACTTGTCATGTTTATGTTGATGAATCATGGGCAGCAAAACTACCACAAAAAGAAGACGGTGAAGAAGATATGTTAGATTTTGCTTTTGAAGTAAAAGAAAGTAGTAGGCTCAGCTGTCAAATTACTGTTGATGATACTCTTGACGGTTTAATTGTTAGCATTCCTGAGAAACAATTTTAAATATCGTTATACTCAATACAGCTAAGAGACTCTTGAAAATCTTTTAACTGCTGCAGGTTTTCACCATTACCTACAAACATTCTTATCAGAATATAGCCAGTGTCAGATGGAGATACTACTACTGTTCCATTACTAACTTTTTTTGGCTGAGAATTAATTCCTACCAAATAAACTTTTAAATATTTATTTTCAATATCGAGATCGTTTAATGTTACATAATTATCTGTATTTTTTGAGTAAAATGAAATTGACCAGTAACTATCAGGTATCGGTGTAGTTATTATTAATGGCTTATACTTTACATCGTAGGTACAGATTGAGTACATCACATCTGAACTGGGTCTTTTAAGTCCTCTTGTATCTGAAGTAGCAGTATCAGTATGGAGTAGGACAGTATTTACGGAGTCATTTGCACCAGTCTCTCTATCAAATACCCACAGCATTCCAACGTGGAAATAACTAATAAATAAAATATGTAAAATAAATCCAAAAAGAATAAGAACCAAACTTTTCTTTAAATAGCTTTTCATTAGCAATCAACTTTCTCAATAATCGGTAGGTCGACTCTTTTCAAATTAGAAAAGAATTCTTCTCCAGGCTGATACACTCTAAGTACTACTGAAAATAAACCATCGGTAGGAGTTTTTATCCAATTTTGAATATTGCCTGTAGGCCGGTCCGCAAGGTAGACTTCAAAATTTCCAGTAGAATTGTAAATAATATTTTCGCTATTATATGAATATTGTTTCTCTGAAGATTCAACTAGGTATCCATCATCATCATACACAGTTAAACTCCACCATCTTGGACTAACTGAAGCACTTTGAATGTCATTACCACTCAAGATATAGCAGAGTGACCCATCTAATGAGTCTTCACTGATGTCATGATCAGCTGAGAAATACACAGATTCTGGCTTTGATAATGCAAATAACCCATAAGTTGCAACATACGCTCTAGTGTAAATACTTCTTTTTGGATCGCCTAATGATGGCACAGAACTCCAAATATCATTTTTAACAAAAACGATGTTTTTATAAATTGGAACCGACAAATAAGTAAAAGCAACTGCAATTCCTATTATTAGAAGGGCATATATGATATATTTTCGTATTATTATCATTGTAAATTAATTTAGTGTTATTATTTAATATCACATTATCAATAATAGACAAATGACAGATCAAATTAAGACAGATTGTTTAATAATTGGAGCGGGACCAGTAGGGCTATTCGCAGTTTTTGAATTAGGGATATTAGGTTTAAAAGCAGAAGTTGTAGATAATTTAGATAAAATTGGTGGTCAATGCGCGGAGCTATATCCTGATAAACCAATTTACGATATTCCTGCACTACCATCTTGCACGGGACAATCTCTAGTAGATAATCTTTTAGAGCAGATTAAACCTTTTCAAACTCCCATGCATTTGAATCAAAGATTGGAAAGTTTAAAAAAAGAAGGTGAAGAATGGAAAGCAACTACTTCATTAGGCAAAACATTCATAACTCCAAATATATTTATAGCAGGTGGGGTGGGTTCTTTTGAACCAAGGAAGCCACCAATCGAAAATATAATTAAATTCGAAAATAAAGGTGTTGCTTATTCGATACCAAATAAGGATAGCTATAAAGATAAAACTGTAGCAATTTTTGGAGGTGGTGATTCTGCATTAGATTGGACTGTAGAGTTATCAAAAATTGCAAAACACATTTATTTAGTGCATAGAAGAGAAGAATTTAGAGCTGTTGAGCATACAGTTTCACAAATGCGAGAACTTGTTGAAAAAGAAAAAGTTTCTTTATATACAAAAAACCAACTTTTTGACGCGGATGGTGACGAGAGAATTAAAAATGTATCTATTAAGAACCAGGAAGGTGAAATAAAAACATTGGACTGTGAAAAAATTTTAATTTTTCATGGGCTTAAAAATGAATTAGGGCCGATAAATGATTGGGGATTAGGGCTTAGTGAAAAACAGATTGTAGTGAACACTGAAGACTTTCAAACAAATTTAGAGGGTATATTCGCAATTGGAGATATTGCAACTTATCCTGGCAAACTCAAATTAATTTTATCAGGTTTTCATGAAGCAGCGCTAGCAGCACAAAAAGCTTTTAAAAGGGCAAAGCCTGACGAGAACCTTCTCTTTCGCTATAGTACATCTGATAAAGATATTCACGAGCGACTCGGTTTAAAAAAATGATCCAAAAACTATATGATCGTTATATATGCCCACACTTAATTAATCTTGCAATGCAAGCAAAGCCTTTCAGCAAGCAAAGAATGAAAATTATACCTGATGCAACAGGAAGAGTATTAGAAATTGGAATTGGTTCAGGCTTAAATTTTAAGTATTACAATCAAACAAATGTTAAAGAGGTTTTTGCAGTAGAACCTGATGGAGTTCTTTTAGAGAAAGCAAAGTTTCGTGCTAAAGAAAATAATTTTTCTCTAAACATAGAGCAATTATCTGCAGAAAAACTTCCGTATGAAGATAATACATTTGATACAGTTGTTAGCACCTATACAATGTGTTCAATCGCTAACTTATCCGCAGCACTAAGTGAAATAAAAAGAGTCCTTAAAACTGATGGAAAAATGCTTTTTTCAGAGCATGGAATGGCACCCGACAGAAATGTATATCTGTGGCAAAAGAGATTAAATCCAATTCAAAAAAGAATTGCTGGCGGATGTCATTTAGATGTAAATATTCCAAAAGCAATAAAAGATGCAGGTTTTGAAATGGCTTCAATAGATAGTATGTACATACCAGGGCCAAAATTCTTGAGTTACCATTTTTGGGGATCAGCATTAATTGGTAAATGAAATGTCAAATTTAAAAATGGATGCAGTTTTAGATTACGTATTAAAAAATTCTAAAAAGGGAGATCCACAATCTGTTTTAGATACTATTGATAGCTATGCGCTTGAAGGAGCTTTAGATAGAAAAAGGTTCTTAATGAATGTGGGTCCAGAAAAAGGATTGCTACTAAAAAATTTAATAATAAAGCATGAATCAAAAAGAATTCTAGAATTGGGGGCTTTTATTGGTTATTCAGCTGTACTGATTGCAATGCATCTAAAGAGTGATGGCTGTCTAATTAGTGTTGATCCTGACCCAAACTCAATTGAAGTAGCATCTAAAATAGTTAAACAAGCCAAATTAACGAATATGGTAAAATTTATAAGAGGTAAAGCAGAAGATGTTATCCCTAAACTTGATGAACCTTTTGACTTTATATTTATTGATCATGCTAAAAAGAGATATCTATCTGATTTAATATTATTGGAGAAAACTGGACTTGTTAAAAAAGATACTGTGATTTTTGCTGATAATGTTGGTTTGTTTAAAGAAGATATGACTGAATATTTTAAGCATGTAAGAGATTCTAGTTTTTATAACTCAAATAATATAGATTCACATTTAGAATATAGAGAAAATATCTATGATGCAGTTGAAATATCAGTCAGGATTAGAGATTAAATGACAAGTTATATAGATGTAGCTGTAATTGGTGCTGGGATATCTGGTATTAGTGCTGCATCTTATTTGAGAAAGAAGTGTCCAAATAAAAATTTTACTATATTTGAAAAAAGAGACTCAATCGGAGGTACATGGGATTTATTTAAATATCCTGGCATAAGATCAGATTCCGATATGTTTACATTAGGTTTTTCTTTTAAGCCGTGGAGGGAACGTAAAGCTATTGCTGATGGTCCTTCAATTATGAAATATTTGAAAGAAACGGTTAATGAAAATAACCTAGAACAAAATATTGAGTATAATAAATCACTCGTAAAAGCAGAATGGTCTTCAGATGAAGCCCTATGGAAGCTTACAATTTTTGACTCTAGTTCAGACAAAAATATTATTATTAGTTGTAAATTTTTGTTTATGTGCAGTGGATATTATAGTTATGAAAATGGATATACTCCAGAATTTAAAGGTATCGAAAATTTTCAAGGATCTATAATCCATCCACAAAAATGGACAGATAAAATTGATTATAAAAATAAAGATGTTGTTGTCATAGGTAGTGGAGCAACTGCTGTAACATTAGTACCAGAAATTGCAAAAGATGCTAATTCGGTAACTATGTTACAACGTTCACCTACTTATATTGTTGCTTATCCAGACCAAGATAAAATATCAAATTTCTTAAAAGCGATATTTCCATCACAAGTTTCTTATGCTTTGACAAGATTTAAAAATGTTCTTTTTCAGCAATGGATATATAGAGCTTGCCGTAATTCTCCAGAACGTATGAAAAAAGAGCTGCTAAAAAGAATAAATGAGTATTTACCAGAAGATGAAATTAAGAAAAATTTTACGCCAAGCTATAATCCGTGGGAACAAAGAATGTGTTTAGTTCCTAATGGTGATTTTTTTAATAGTATAAAAGAAAATAAAGCAAGTGTTGTCACGGATAAGATACGAAATTTTACATCAAACTCTATTCTACTTGAGTCTGGTGAAAAAATAGATGCGGACTTAATTGTTACTGCTACTGGTTTAAATCTTAAGCTTTTGGGCGGTATTGAATTAGTAGTCGACGGTAAAAAAACTGATACGTCTCAAACAATGACATACAAAAGTATGATGTTTAGTGATGTACCAAATTTTATTAGTACTTTTGGTTATATTAATGCCTCATGGACGCTAAAAGCAGATCTAACCTCACAGTATGCTTGTAGATTAATAAATATGATGGATAAAAAAAATTATCAATATTGTGTGCCTAGAATACCTCATGATGTGGAGGAAGATAAAGATTGGTTAGCCTCTGAATTTTCATCAGGATATATTCAAAGAGCAAAACATTTATTCCCTAAGCAAGGAAATAAAGCGCCATGGAGAAATTACCAAAATTATATCAAAGATTGGTTTGATATTAAATATAAGAACCTTCGAGATCCATCAATGCAATTTTATTCTAATAAGTAGCAATATCTTAGTCTCGATTATGTCTAAAATTAATAATAATACACTTGCAATACTGTGTATTTTAACCGGTATGAGTGTTTTCTCTATACAGGATGTATTAATACGCATTATATCTGATGAAATTTCAGCATTTCAAATTCTTTTTACCAGAAGTATTATTGGTTCAAGTCTATTATGTCTTTATTTGAAATATAAAAATATTCCAATAATATTTTCTTCCCAATATCCTGTCCTAACTATAATAAGGGCAATAATATTTTTATTAGGATTTACTCTCTTTTATGTTGCATTAGCCAATATCCCTTTTGCTATTGCTACATCTCTTTTCTTTACTAGCCCTTTCTTCGTAACGGTTTTATCAAAAATTTTTCTAAATGAAGAAATTGGTATCAGAAGATGGCTCACTGTTGGTTTTGGATTTATTGGAGTAATTATAATAGTTAACCCAAGTTTAGATGGATTTAATTATTATATGCTATTACCGGTCTTATGTGCCCTTTGTTATGCAGCAGCAATGATCATTATAAAAGTAACTTCAGAAAAAGATTCCGTATATTCACAAACATTCCATTTCTATCTCATGGCAATGTTGTTGTGCCCAATATTTTCGATTGCTGGATCATTTTTTGGTCTACAGGTTATAGATAATAGAGCTTTAGATTTCATGTTTAGATCATGGGATTTTTCTTTTAACGCAAATATGTTTTTAATGATTTTAATTGGCATTACAGCAGTTATTGCTTTTGTGTTTACGATTAGTGCCTACAGGTTTGGCAAACCATTTATTGTCGCACCCTTTGAGTATATTTTGTTGGTGTGGGCCATTGTATATGGATGGATGATTTGGGGTGAAGTCATTACTTTAAAAAGTTGGATAGGAATTACTATTATAGTCGTTGGTGGTATATATATTTTCTATCGTGAAAAAATCAATGAACAAGAACTCTCAATTGATAAGCCAATTAGGTAAGTTAGCTAATTATTATTCCAATAACTATAGATATATAGATTAAAGGACCTGAGTAATTAATTACATTGGTGAATGATATTTCTCGGCTATACAATTTGAAAAATCTATATTCTAAAACTGATATTAGTGTTGGTAAAGCAGCGAACAAATAAGATAAAGAAATGATGTAATCCATTTTTGTAAAGTAAGCCAATCTAGGTAAATCTTGGTCGATTACGAAGTTATATGCTACTAATGACAGAAGACAAACGGTTGTTACAGTCAATCTGCTTTCAACTTCTCTAGCCGTAAGCCACATGACACTCCAGCAAACAATAAGTATTAAAAATATTGGGCCAATAATTTTAAATAAATAGTAAGTAGCATTTCTTTGAATTTCGAAAGTATTTGAGATTCCATAACTTGTTACACCATAATTTATATCAGTCTGATCAAAGTAATTAACTGAATAAGAATTTACATTCCAATCAAACAAACTATTTTCATCTACAAAATTAGTTATATAATCTGAATCAAATAGCCATATACGTGACAGCCAAACATTTGTCTTAAGGTTTTCAGAGGAATTTTCTAGGAAATCAAGTTGAAGTATCTGCTTATCGAAAGGAAAATTCTGGAATGAGTATTTATTTGATAGAGTTAATAAGCCTTTTTCGAACTTTGATATTTCTATCACTTCAATATTCCTTACCTTGTTATAAAAAACTGCAAAGTAATAGTTTATTTCCTTATTATCAGATGCATCTGGAATAACATTTTTAAAACTTATGTTTGGTTTCCAAAAATTAAAATCAAAATTATTAAATTCCTCTTCTGTTAACTTACAAGAAAATCCAAGATCTTCATATTCAGCCTGCTCAACATTTTTATCTAAAATGGATTTTGCAATATTAAATATTTCTATATCATCCCAATAGTAATTAAATTCATAATTAACGCTGTAAGTACCTTTTTTTGCATTTACATCCGTAATATCTAAAATTTTTAACTCTGGTACAATCAATAAATCAAATTTATATTTTTCAGTTATTATTGCTGTATCAATTAACTTTTCTTCATCATTTATTTTTCTCTTTATCTGAAGTGGAATTTCAAATCCAATATCGTAATTTGTTCCACCTAACTGTCTAAACATTCGAAAATCATTTCTTATATCAACGCCATACATTTTTAATACTACATCACCTGGATTTAACACTGCAGCAGCCTGAGTATTTGGCATTAGAGACTTAATTATTGGATATCCATTATCCATTTCAAATTCCCAACCATCAATCGAGTTATAATTTCTTCCCAAGGTTATGCCGGTAGGAGCTGAAAGAGGATTTATCGATTTGCTTTTTACTTTATCCGTTAAATTTGCCTTAGATAACTCATCAAAAAAAACATCACAGACTTTTTCATTTGCATGTATATTATGAAAATTTATTAAAATATAACAAGCTAAAAAAAGTAACTGTCTTTTCATAGTGATTATTTAGTTAAGAAGCTTTTGCTTTTTCACGAAGCTCATATTTAAGTATTTTTCCAGTAGAAGTTTTAGGCAGTTCTCCAAAAATAACTTTTTTAGGACATTTAAAGCCTGCCAAGGTTTCTTTACAGAATTTAATTATTTCTGCCTCTGTTACACTATCTTTTGGATCTTTAAGTTCAATAAAAGCACATGGTGTTTCACCCCATTTTTCATCGGGCTTAGCAACAACAGCAGCAAATAAGACTGATGAATGTTTATAAAGAGTATTTTCAATTTCGACAGAAGATACATTTTCTCCTCCAGTAATAATTATATCCTTGCTTCTATCTTTGATTTGAATATATCCATTAGGATGCATTACCGCTAAGTCACCTGAATGAAACCACCCACCAGACATTGCCTCATCTGTAGCTTCTTTATTTTTTAAATAACCTTTCATCACACAATTACCTTTAATCATAATTTCACCAATTTCTTCTCCATCTTTTTTAACGTGTGTCATTATTTCTGGGTTCATTACAGCAAGCCCTTCCATCATTGGAAATTTAACGCCTTGTCTTGATCTCAGATCAGATTGTTCACTTGCAGAAAGGGCATTCCATTGATCTTGCCAAGCACAGACCGATACATGTCCATATGTTTCAGTGAGGCCATATACATGAGTTACATCAAAACCCATTTTTTGGACAGCTTCTAAAGTCGCTGCTGGAGGCGGAGCCGCTGCCGTAACAATATTAACTTTGTGTTCAAAACTTCTTCTCTCTTCATCAGTTGCTTGTATTAAGAAATTCAAAACAATAGGTGCACCGCCAAAATGAGTAACTTTATGATCTGCTATTGCATTAAACATGTTTGGAGCAGATACGTATCTAAGACATACGCTTGTGCCAGCTAAGACAGCCAAGGTATATGGGTTACCCCACCCATTGCAATGAAACATTGGCACAATCCACATGTAGGTTGGGTGCATAGGCATACTAAAAGCTGTAATTGAACCCATAGCCATTAAATAAGAGCCTCTATGATGGTAAACAACACCTTTTGGCAAACCAGTGGTTCCTGAAGTATAGTTTAGGGCTATAGACTCCCATTCATCTTTTGGAAGTGACCATTCAAAATTTTCATTACCTGAATGTAAAAATTTTTCATACTCTATTTCACCAATCATTTCTCCTGCACCATCTGGCTGCAAAGCTTGGTCATCACAGATATTAATAATCAAAATTTCTTTGTTTATTTTTTTAATTACCTCTTTCATTGTAGGAGATAATTCAGTATCAGTAATTAATGCCTTGGTTTCTGCATGTTCTAGAATGTAGCTGATTGTTTCAATATCAAGTCTTATATTTATAGTATTTATCACTGCACCCAACATAGGTATAGCAAAGTGGGCTTCATAAATTTCTGGTGTATTGAAAGCTAGCACTGAGACAGTATCTTTTTTACCTATTCCACTGGATGATAAGGCACTTGCTAATTGACAACTTCTTTTATAGGTTTCACTCCAAGTATAGGTTCTGTGTCCATGAATAATTGATTTATGGTTTGGATAAACTTCTGCTGTTCGTTGCAAAAAACTTAATGGGCTGAGAGGGGTATAATTAGCTTCATTTTTATCAAGATTAGTATCGTACATCATGCCTTAGAATAACCCTTCAATTTCACCTTTGTCATTTAAAAAAATCGAATTAGCAGCAGGCACTCGAGGTAATCCTGGCATTGTCATAATTTTATCGCATACAACAACTAAAAATTCAGCTCCAGAGGCAATTCTTACTTCTCTTATAGGAACCATATGGCCTTTAGGTGCACCTTTTAAGTCTGGATCTGAGGAAAAACTATATTGAGTTTTAGCAACACATATAGGGTAGTGACCATATTTTTTTTGTAAGTCATCAAATTGGGATCTAATTTTTTGGTCAGCAATAATATCTTCAGCGCCATAAATTTCTTGAGCAATCTTTCTCATTTTTTCCCATAATGTTATGTCATCTGGATACAGATGCTGAATTTTTTCTTGATTATTTTCAGCAACCTCAGAGACATGTTTTGCGAGCTCTGTTGCGCCAGCACCTCCTTCAGCCCAATGTTTACAGTTAAATGATTTTACGCCTAATTCATCACAACAGTTACTAATTACTTTTAATTCAGCATCAGTATCTAGCACAAAGTGATTTATTGCCACTGCCACAGGTACATTAAACTTTTTAATATTGGCAATATGTTGCTTAAGATTCGCAAGTCCCGCAGTTACTGCTTCGACATTTTCACCTTTTAGGTCCTTTTTATCAACACCTCCATGCATTTTCAAAGCTCTAACCGTTGCAACAATAACAACAATCTTCGGATTAAGATTGCCCTTACGACATTTAATGTCTAGAAATTTCTCAGCACCTAAATCAGCTCCGAAGCCTGCTTCAGTAACAACAAAATCAGACAGTTTGAGGGCAGTCTGTGTTGCAACTAAAGAATTACACCCGTGAGCAATATTTGCAAAAGGACCACCGTGAATAAAAGCTGGATTTTTTTCTAACGTTTGAACTAAATTAGGCATAAATGCATCTTTTAATAAAGTTGTCATTGCTCCATCTGCATTTAGGTCTTTAGCATATATCTCTTTTCTATCACGAGTATATCCAACAATAATATTTCCAATTTTTTCTTGAAGGTCTTTAAGGCTTGTTGCAAGACAGAATATTGCCATAACCTCTGATGCAACAGTAATGTCAAACTTATCTTCTCTTGGAAAACCATTAGCAACTCCACCAAGATTTATATTAATCGATCTTAATGCACGATCATTGAGATCGACAACTCTTCCCCAAGCAACTCTTCTTATATCTATACCCAATTCGTTACCCCAATAGATATGATTATCTAATAGTGATGCCAATAAATTGTGCGCAGCAGTAATTGCATGAAAATCACCTGTAAAATGCAAATTAATTTTTTCCATAGGCACAACTTGAGCATAACCACCACCTGCAGCTCCACCTTTTACTCCAAAGCATGGGCCAAGGCTCGGCTCTCTAAGACAAACAATTGATTTTTTTCCTATTAAATTTAAAGCATCACTTAATCCAACTGATGTAGTAGTTTTGCCCTCGCCAGCGGGCGTTGGTGAAATTGCTGTAACTAATACCAAATTCCCATTTGGCTTAGCTTCTAAACCATCGATGTTATTGATATCAATTTTAGCTATATTCTGGCCAAATCTGTTGAGCGATTTGTCTTCGATTCCAATTTTTGATGAAATTTCATCAATTTTTACCATTGTATTTTTTCTAGCAATTTCAATATCTGATAGATGCGTCATTCAAACTTCTTTCTAGGCCTCGAGGACATTTTTAATTAAATTTAGGCTTCGAATTTAGGGATAATAAATATCAGAGTCTATAAAAAAATGTATTGTGTTTATCAATAATTGAGAATAGATTTTTCGACAAGGAGACTCACAGAGCATTGCAAAATTAAGCCAAGCAAAGCTCAGATAATGTCGCGTGGCTTAAGCGGTATATATTATTTCAAATATGGGAAATGTGAATTTTTCATTGGAAGTAACTACTAAGTCCGTATTAGCAGATCTTCCAAAGCTAAAAGACATATACATTACTTTTTTGCCAGGAACAGAATATCAAGCTGTTGCTAATCAAGCAAAAGTACTTTGCTCAGAGGGTTATAATGCAATTCCACATATTCCTGCGCGATCTATTACCGACCTAAACATGTTAAAAGATTATGTCACTCAATTAAAAGATTCAGGCGTTAAACAAGTATTAATAATTGGAGGTGATAGAGACATACTTGGAGATTTTCACTGTTCAATGCAGGTTATCGAAACTGGTTTGTTTGAAGGAATGAAGATAGGAATTGCTGGTCACCCAGAAGGCTCTCCCAACATGAGTGATGAAATTATTAATGAAGCACTTAAACTTAAAGCACCTTACGCTGATTACATTGTAACGCAGTGGACTCAAGACGTTGATGCATTAAAGCAATATATTGCTGATATGCCTCTACCTGTACATGTTGGACTAGCGGGTCCAGCATCTTTAAAAACACTAATTAAATTTGCTAGTTTTGTAGGGCTAAAAAATTCTATGAGCTTTGCCAAGAAAAATGCTTCAAAGATTCTTGATTTATTAAGTGTTCAAACACCGGATGAAGTAATTAAGGAGCTAAGAGGTTCTGTGGAAAATTTTCATATTTATGCGTTCGGGGGAATAAAAAAAACAAATGAATGGTTAACTAAGGAGAACTACTATGTCTAAAAAAATAGAACATAATACTACTGTCGATCAAAGCGATCGTCACGTGCCCTACAACTTGCGTCAAAGTGGACCGACTAAAGTTGAAATGTTGATTTCTACAAGAGTCAGAAAATCTCCATACTGGCATAAATCAATTGAACACGGCTGCTGGAGAGCAACCGTCTATAACCGTATATATCATCCAAGAGGTTATGTTAGACCTGAAGATGGTGGCGCAATGGTTGAATATGAAGCGATTAAAAACCATGTTACTATGTGGAATGTTGCAGTTGAAAGGCAGATTCGTGTTTTAGGACCGGATGCAGAAAAATTTACAGATTATGTAATAACAAGAGATGCAACAAAAATTTCACCAATGAGAGCGCGTTATGTAATCCTTTGTAACAATAAAGGCGGTGTCTTGAATGATCCAATTTTACTCAGAATATCTGAAAATGAATTTTGGTTCAGCTTATCAGACTCAGATATTGGTCTTTACCTGCAGGGTGTAAATGCCGATAAGAGGTTCGATGTTGAAATTGATGAAATCGATGCTTGTCCAGTACAAATCCAGGGTCCAAAAGCTCTAGCATTAATGAAAGACTTAATTGGCGATCATGTTGATGTTGATAATATGCCATTTTATGGATTAGCCGAAGCCACTATTGGAGGAAGAAGCTGTGTTATTTCTCAATCTGGTTTCTCAGGAGAGGCTGGATATGAAATTTATTTAAGAGACGCTACTTTATACGCTGATGATATGTGGAATGCTGTAGTTGAAGCAGGTAAGAAGCATGATTTAATGGTTATTGCACCAGCCCACCATAGAAGAATCCAAGCAGGAATATTGTCTTGGGGTCAAGACATGGATAATGAGCACAATCCATTTCAGTGTAACCTTGGTTATCAGGTTTCATTATCAGGAAAAGGTGAATGGGATAAGAAAGCAGATTATGTAGGCAAAGAAGCTTTAGAGAAAATGAAAACTGAGCTTGCCGATGGTAAGCAACCATACAAACTTCAATTAGTTGGCATGGAACTAAAAGGCAAGCCAATTGAGGAATATGCACCTGATTTTTGGTTAGTGTCACCAGCTGAGGGTGGTGATCCTTGTGGTTTCATTACTTCTCCATGGTATCACCCAGAAAAAGGCACTAACATTGCGATGGGCTATGTACCGTTTGACGGCACTTTAAATGCTAATG
>CACCCN010000014.1 GCA_902544525.1 uncultured Pelagibacteraceae bacterium
AATATACAAAGTTTTACTAACTATGAAGATACTAAAAAAATTAAATTTGTAGTTTCAGGAAAGGTAGAAACTTCTGACACAAGTGGAATTTATAGAAGTAAAAATGACAAAATTGATAAATTAGTTTACTTAAGGGAAACTGAATTTACCAAAAAAGATATTAGTATAGAAAATCTTGCTTTAAAAGCTAGAGAGCTTGATCAACAGTCTCTTCTTAGTCCAACGGGTGAACCCGCTAAATTAGATAGTCTTAAATCAGCACATAATTTACTCACTCTAATTGCAGATGAAGTCGATTACGTTCCGCTCTCAACCAATACTTCTACGACTGCAATAAAAGCATATAAGCAAAAAAAAGGGGTTTGTCAGGACCATGCTCATATCATGATAGCTGCAGCAAAAGTTCTAGATATTCCCGCAAGATACGTAAATGGATACATGCATAACAATAAAAATGATTCAAAGTATCAAGCTACACACGCATGGGCCGAATTATATATTAATGATTTAGGTTGGGTTGGTTTCGATCCAACTAACAGATGTTGTCCTGATGAAAGATATATCCGTGTATCATGTGGCCTAGACTCTAGTTACGCTGCTCCCATTAGAGGCATTGTCAATGGAGGCATGAAAGAAAGTCTCGATATAGATGTTCAGACATTAGAAGTAATGGCTCAATAAAAAATAGTACAAGGATAGTTTATTGTATTGAGATTTTAAATTCATATTTATTTATATTCTCAATATTTAGAAGGCATATAGGATAGGTAACTACTGTCATTGCAATTGAACTATTTTCTTGCTGAGTAATATCGAAGTAAAAGTTTAATAAATCATTTTTTAGAACAGCCTTATTAAAAAGCATGCCATAGCTAGAATTGCTCTTTGGTCCAGCAGTAACAATTAAATTATATTCGCCTACTATATTTTCATGTTTTTTTAACTTATCTATTATTGATACAAATATTTCATCATTTGTAGTGATAAAATCGTCTATAAAATAGTCCTGATAAGCACTCAAACAATGAACTTGATTGATTTCGTATAAAATATTCTCTTTTGCATTAGAGGAACATCCTAGAGTAAAAAAAAATAAGATAAATAATATTTTTTTAGAAGAATTTTTTATAAACGAGTGAAACATTATTATGTGGATTTAAAGACGCATCATGATTTGGATTATCTATATGGGTAATATTGAAATACAAGGAATTGTCTGGTGTTAATTTCATGATATAAAATAAATCATAATTCATCTCCGTGACAGAAGATGCAAGATTGAGATCGTAATCAGTGTATGTGACTTCACGATCACTATTGGAAGCTGTCGGTACAGTTAACTTCATGTACCCTTCTATTACTTTTTGGGGCTGGCTAATTATAAATGCAAATTTATTATTATATTCTAAGAAATTATTTTTAATTAAACCAAGCGCATAACTTCTTGTTAGAATTGAATTGGTATTTCCTATATAAGAATTATTATTTGAGTTAATTTCTGAACTTCCAAAATTAATATTGGCAAACAAGTTTAAGTCATCAACTGAATGACTATACTTTAATCGAGCAAATTTAGTATTAGACAGTTCATTGGTATTAAAAACACCAGTACTGAATGAGTTTAAAATCTTATTCTTTTCAAACACTGTTCCAAATGAGACTTCAATATCACCGTATGTATCATTATCTAAGTAATTTTTGGATGTTGGTTGAAAATTGATTGAGTAGCCAAAATTGGTGGCCTCATCGTCAGTAAATACTTCTGAAGATAGGTACTTGCCATTAACGCTTAATGAAAGATTTTGCTCGCTCTTATAAAAATAAGGATTGTCATATAACTTATTGTTAATAATAAAAGTATTTACTCCAAGACTTTTTTTAGATTGATTGAAAAAAGTATTTGCTGAAGTATTATTTCCAATACTTACTCGCTTATCAAACGAGATAAATAAGGAACGATTTAAATTGTCTCTACTATTAAATGATAGCCTTCCAAATTTATTAGATTTGGTAACCTCGTAATCATCAGTCAATAATAGCGTATTTAAATGATTATCTATTGAACTTATATTTTTTAGATGAGTATTTTTAAAAAAACCATCTAGGTAAACTGAAAAATTTGCTCTATCAAAACTATCATATACTTCCATTGTTTTATCTTTAAGTGCTAAATTCAAACTGGTATTAAACGCACGGCTACTATAATAAGAATTTTGATTAAGTTCTGAATACGAGGCATAACTAGAATCTAAATTACTTATAGGGCTACTAAACGACTGAAGTGTTCCAATTGCTGCCGTTGCGGCACCCAAATCCATTAATCCATGGCCATAAATACTTGATTGAGAATAAACATCATGATCTATAGCTGTTGCAAACAGTCTTGCTACTACTTGCTGGTTGGTAAGAGAGCTATGCTTTTGTTTAATTAAAGCCAAGCCACCAGCAACCATCGGTGCTGCCATAGATGTTCCAGTATAAGTAGCATAATGTTCCGATCCACCTCTAACTGGTGATTGAATACTAGTACCGGGTGCAGAAATACAATTCTCAGCAGCTACGCCACATCTGTTTGAGTCTGTATATATTTTTCCATCTGTTCCAATATTTGCAACTATAACACATAGATCACGCATATTGCTGTCATAAATACACGAACCTGCATATACGCCTGGGTTACTTTCACCATCATTACCTGCTGCCCATACACTAATAATATTGCCATCATATGAACTAACTCCTGTAGCCATATAACTCATGTAAGTATAACTTTGATCAACACTATCCAAGGTTGCTTTGCAGCTTGTATAACTATTACACGATGATGAACCAACTCCTAAATAATCTCTTCTTCCCCAACTCATATTTGCAATATCAACATCATTAATTAATGCTCGGTAAAAAGCCCAAGCTGATGCATTCCATCTGACTCCATAAGGATCCATCATTTTAAGTGGATATAAAATTGCATCATAGGCAACCCCATGCATATTATATCCTGTTTTTTGAGCACCAATAATTCCGGCTACATGTGTTCCATGACCATCATTATCATCTGGTATATTATCATTATCATTTACTGTCGAACCTTGATTGGCCGCGTCAGAACCAGTAACTAAAACAACCTTACCATTTGGCAGGCTTTGATTATAACTACCAAATTCTAAATGAACATTGTTACCGCCAGATGTTAATGAAAATCCAGTATCAATAACTGCAATTTTTATATTATCTCCACCTGTAGCGCCGTTGGCATAAGCTGTACTAGCACATACCCTTGAGAGTCCATTTGAAGCACTCATGCCATAATATTCATTAGTTTGGTAAGATGTACCAGTATCAGAACAAGTTGGAACATTATTTATATCATTGGTCCAACTACTAGCTCCACCACCGCCACCGCCACCGCAGGCAGTTAATAAAAGTAAGCTTATAAGAATAAGTACATTTTCAAAAAAATTTTGACCAAATAATTTCATTACAAGTCATGCTTTTAAATAAATTTAATCAAATTAAAACTGTGTTCCAATACCTAATGTGAGTACGGTTGAATTTCCTGAGTTACGAGCATCAGTTACAAAGGTATTATATGTGAGTCCTATTTTAAATAACGCTTCGCCATAAGATTTGATAAATGACGCACCATAGGTATTATCAGTAAAAGGATCATCAAAATCAGTGCTGAATCCAAAACCAAATGTTGCCCCATCCCCTAAGCCAAAACTACTGCCGTAGCCTATTTCAGTAACTGTTTCTGACGAAGTATATGATCCCAGTGTTAATTCCATATCAACGATATTGATTCCAAATCTAGACTCCTCTCCAGATCCAGTAATATAATCTGTTCTTCCGCTTACAAATCCAAACCCAACCATTGTCATATCACTGGTAATTGTTATGCCTGATAAGGTTAAATCAGAAGATCCAATGCCTGCTTCAAAATAAACTTGATCTGCATAAAAAATTCCAGAGAGTGTGCCTCCCCCAGTATCGACTGAATAATTAGTATTATTTAATTTAACATCACCTGATCCAGTTGAACCTTGAAGCCAAATACGTGTGTCCCCAGGTTTAGCAAAAGCATATGAGTTTAAAAGAATCACACCAATTATAATATTTAAAGTGAAAGTAAATTTTTTTTTAAGGTAGTTTTCCATTTGATATCTCCTAATTAAATTATTGTGACTAAATCAAAGTCTTTAATATAAAGAGTAATCAAAATAAGTTATATTTAAAACTCTGGGATAATACGTTAATCTTAGTGTATTAAGAATAAAAAGATACAACTGAAATAAAAAACTAGTTGTTAATGTGGTCAATTGGTAGCACAATAGCGGCAAGGAATATTAAGGAAAACTTTTAAGATTTTGAATCTAAACGAGAAATAAATTTAATTTAAATATCGGCGTAAGTATGTGTTTCTTCAGCAGCACCTGGGTGCGTTGTAGCACCTCTTTGGGCAGATCCTACCGTTTGTGAATACTTCCAAAGTGTGCCGCTGTTGTAATCTGTTTTTCTTGGCGACCAACTTTGTTTTCTTTTTGTTAATTCTTCATCGGTTAAGTTAACAGATATTGTTCCATTTTCGCCATCAATATTAATTTTATCACCATCCTTTATTAATGCTATCGGACCTCCAACTGCAGCTTCCGGTCCTACATGGCCAATACATAAGCCTCTAGTGCCACCACTAAATCTGCCATCGGTTATTAGTGCAACTTTATCTCCCATTCCTTGACCTGATATAGCTGCAGTAGTTGATAACATCTCTCGCATACCAGGACCCCCGCGCGGTCCTTCGTACCTAATAACGATAACATCACCTTCGCTATAGTTTTCATTGATTACACACTTATATGCATCTTCTTCGCAATCAAAGCACTTTGCTATACCTTCAAACTTTGTATTTTTCATTCCAGCAACTTTAACTATTGCACCATCCGGTGCAAGGTTACCTTTGAGGCCAACAACACCACCAGTAGGACTCAACGGATTGGTGATTGGTCTAATTACTTTTTGATCTTTGTTAAATTCAACACTTGCCAAATTTTCAGCAATAGTTTTTCCAGTAACAGTCATACAGTCCCCATGTATATAGCCGCCATCAAATAATGTTTTAATAATTATTGGTACTCCACCAGCTTCATAAACATCTTTAGCAACATATTGACCGCCTGGTTTTAAATCAGCAATGTAAGGGGTTTTTTTGAATATCTCTGCAACATCATTTAATGTAAATTCAATGCCACATTCATGAGCAATTGCTGGCAAATGAAGTCCAGCATTTGTTGATCCACCAGTTGCAGCAACAATTGTTGCAGCATTTTCCAGAGCCTTTCTTGTTACAATGTCTCTTGGTCTAATATTTTTTTCAATTAAATTCATAATTTGTTTGCCGGACTCATAGGCATACTTGTCTCTATCCTCGTATGGTGCCGGTGCACCAGAGGAAAAAGGCAATGCCAAACCTATAACCTCAGCAACACATGCCATTGTATTAGCTGTAAATTGACCACCACAAGCGCCTGCACTTGGACAAGCGACTTTTTCTAAATCATTTAAATCTTTTTCAGTAGTGCCACCAGCAGCATATTTACCAACAGCTTCAAATACATCCACAACAGTCACATCATTACCCTTGTATCTGCCTGGTAAAATTGATCCTCCATACATAAATACACTTGGTATATTCAAACGACACATAGCCATCATTAATCCTGGTAAAGATTTATCACAGCCTGCTAAACCTACCAATGCATCATAGCAATGACCGCGAACAGTTAACTCAGTAGAATCAGCAATAATTTCTCTAGATATTAAGGATGATTTCATTCCTTGATGACCCATAGCAATTCCGTCAGTAACAGTAATCGTGCAAAATTCTCTTGGAGTGCCCTCAGCTTCTTTTACACCTTTTTTTACAGATTGTGCCTGTCGCATCAAAGCGATATTACATGGTGCCGCTTCATTCCAAGTAGAGACAACCCCTACAAATGGTTTTGCAATATCTGTTTCATCCATACCCATAGCATAGTAAAAAGATCTATGCGGTGCTTTTTCAGGGCCAACAGAAACATGTCTGCTAGGTAATTTTGTTTTATCCGCCATATTTACTTTTTAATTGGAAAAACTCTTAATTGCATCTTCAATTTTACTTTTTGATGACATATATTCTTGTAATCGATCTTTTTGCTCAGAAATAATGTCTTGAGGAGCATTTTCAATAAATTTCGAACTATTTAGCTTATTAGAAACCTTCTCTATCTCCTTGTTAATCTTTAATAAATTTTTTTTAAGTCTCTTGCTTTCTTCTTGAAAATCAATAATCCCCTTTAGACTGAGGTAGAATATTTCATCATTTACAATAATTTGTATATCTCCCTCTAATCGTTCACCATCAAAGGAATTAAAACGATTAACCTTCGCAATGGACTCAATTGTTTGATCATAGGTACTGAATATTTTCTTTATTTGAGTTTGGTCATCTTTATATTTAATAGATAGCATCGATTTTACAGGAACATTTAGTTCAGAACGAGCAGACCTGATCGCAGATATGATTTGCATGAGGCTTTCAATATCTTCGTTGTTTGATTTGTTAGGCAGGTCTATTGTAGGCCAATTAGAATTAATAACTTTTTTGTCAGATTTGTTGTTAATGAAATCAACCTCTTGCCATAAGTGTTCGGTAAAGAAAGGCATTATTGGGTGAAGCATAATCATTAGCTTATTCAGCACATATGAAGAAGTGTATCTTGTCTCTTCTTTTTTGACTTCATTATCTGAAAAATAAATAGCTTTTGAAAATTCTATATACCAATCACAGAATATATTCCAAGTAAACTTATACAGAGTATTTGCAGCCTCATTAAATTTATAATTCTCTATAGCCACACTGACTGACTGTTCACACTTATGAAGTTCGTGTATGATCCAGATATTAAACGTGTTTTGAATTTCTTTGATCTCAAATTCAGTAAACTTACACTCATTCATTTCACAAAACTTTATTGCATTCCAAATTTTAGTAATAAAATTTCTATAACCTTCAACTCTTTGAGTTGATAATTTAATATCTCTACCTTGTGCCGCCATTGAGCACAAGGTCATACGTAAAGCATCAGCACCATACTGATCCATTAAAATTAAAGGATCTATAACATTGCCTTTTGATTTAGACATCTTCTGCCCCTTTTCATCTCTTACTAAAGCATGAACATAAACTTCTTTAAATGGAACCTTTCCTGTAAAATAAAGCCCCATCATCATCATTCTTGCAACCCAAAAAAAGATGATATCAAATCCAGTTACCAATACACTTGTGGGATAAAAAGTATTGAGTTCCTTAGTTTCTTCAGGCCATCCAAGAGTTGAAAATGGCCAAAGCGCAGAAGAAAACCAAGTGTCCAAAACATCTTGGTCTTGCTTAAGCTCTACATTTTTTCCATAGTGTTCAAATGCAGCTTGTAAAGCCTCTTCATAGCTATTTGACACGAATATTTTTTTGTCAGGACCATACCATGCTGGTATTTGATGACCCCACATTAGTTGTCTTGAAATGCACCAAGGTTGTATATTTTCCATCCATTCAAAGTAAGTTTTTTCCCAGTTAGTCGGTATAAAGCTCGTTTCTTTATTTTTTACTTTTTCAATTGCTTTTTTGGCTAATTTTTCTGCATCAACAAACCACTGATCAGTAAGCCATGGTTCTATAACGACATTAGATCGATCCCCATACGGAACAGTGTGTTCATTTTCTTCAATTTTATTTAAACTATCTATGGCACTTAGATCTTCAATAATCATTTTTCTTACAACATATCGATCCAAGCCTCGATATTTCTTAGGCGCATTTTCATTTAGACATGCGTTTTCATCAAATATATTTATTACCTCTAAATTGTTACGTTTGCCTACCTCAAAATCATTAAAGTCATGCGCTGGGGTAATTTTTACTGCACCAGAGCCCTGATCTGATTTGGCATAATCGTCTGCTACAATTTTAATTTTCTTATTTACAATTGGAAGTATAGCATGTCTGCCAACAAACTTCTTATAACGGTCATCGTCTGGGTGTACAGCAATACCTGTATCACCAAGCATTGTTTCTGGTCTTGTTGTCGCTACAGTAATAACTTCATCACTATCTTCAATTTGATAGTCAATGTACCATAAGTGACCTTTGACCTCTTTTTGAATTACCTCTAAATCTGAAATAGTTGTTTTAAGTTTCGGATCCCAATTAGACAGTCTTTTATCTTTATAAATTAGATTGTCCTCATAAAGTTTTATAAAAACATATTTAACTGCTTCTGAAAGGCCTTTATCAAACGTGAATCGCTCTCTTTCCCAGTCACAGGAACTTCCAAGTCGTTTCAATTGATTTAGAATTTGTCCTCCAGAAATGTCTTTCCATTCCCATACTTTTTTAACAAATTCTTCTCTTGATAAATCAGTTTTTTTAATATTTTTAGTGTCCAGTTCCCTTTCGACAACCATTTCAGTTGCTATTCCTGCGTGATCCATCCCTGGTTGCCAAAGAACATTTTTTCCCAGCATGCGGTTGTATCTAATTAAAATATCTTGAAGGGTATTATTAAGTGCATGCCCCATATGCAAAGTTCCAGTAACGTTTGGTGGCGGGATTACAATGCAGTAAGACTCTTTTTCGTTATTAGTGAATGATTTAAAGTCATTATCTTTTTCCCAACCGTCATACACCTGCTTTTCAACAAGTTCATGCTTGTAGTATTTTTCTAGCATATGCTTTTTAATTTTTTAGCACTTTAGATTTTAATGATAGTTCAGATAATGAAATTCTATCAGATATCAAAGTATTTAATTCTTCTTTAATGATGATATCTATTTTTGCCTCTAGTGAATTTTTTAATTGATTTTTAACCATATCTCTAATTAAATTTTCATCAACATCATCGAGAATATTGTCATGAACTTTTGTTGATAAATCAACTACATTCAAATTTTCATCAGCCATCTGATTTAATTCAAGAGTGTCTTGTTCATTAGATTGTTTTTTTGGTTCTTTGTTTACATTTATAGGGTCTTTTAGTTCTAAGACATCATCAGAAATAGGTTTTGTTAGTTCCATGATATCCTCTGGAAGGGGCGCATCATTTGCCTTAATTGACACTTCATCACCTTCCATTAAATTTTTTATAGCTGATAAGATTTCATCAGTGGATTTTTGTGAATTACTCATGAGGCTATTATATTTGGCAAATAAAAAGATTTCTATGAAAGAATTTAATTCTTGAATAATTTATCCAGTTTTAATTCACCCATTAAATAAAGTAATCGAGCTTCTATGATTTGCTCATTACGCTGCTCTTTGAATAGATCTATTTCAGAATTTAATAGCTGCTGCCTTGCATCTAGAACGTCAAGTAGAGTTCTTTCCCCAACTTCTTGCTCTATAACAGTGCCACTATACGCAAATTCTGCAGATTCTACAGCAATCATCGCTGACTCAACTGTTTCTCCTGAAATAGAGTATTGAGAATGAGCATGTCTTGCCTTATTAAGTGTGTCTCGAGTGATCAAAGATTGATTGATATAACTGCTATTTTTTAACTTTTTAGCCTGTCTCGTTTTAGAGAGTGATTTACCTGAATTAAATATTTGCCATGTTATATTGGCACTAATAGTTTCACTATCATACTGATCTACTGTAGTTGAGTAATCGTAGTATTCAGATCGGGATGCATTAAGTGAAATCTTAGGTAATAAATTTGATCTTGCGATGCCAACGGACGCATTCTTAGCTTTTACATCTTGGGAAGCTAATTTGATAGCAAAATTACCTCGTCTAACATTTTCAATAAATTCATCAATATTATAAGTTTCAGTCGATTTAATACTTTCAAACTCTAAGTTTTGTGCTTTTTTACCTATGATATCCATAAAAAGATTTTTTGCCTGCCGAAAACTAATGTCAGAATTAATCAGTAAAATTTTAGCTGCGCTCATTCTCGTCTTTGCAAGAGCTACATCAGTTTTAGACAATAAGCCAACATCAAATTCAGCTTGTGCAGAATTATATCTTTTTTCAATAGCTTTAAAATTATTCTTAAAAGATTCAAAACTTTTTTCAGCCAATAGTACATTATAATAACTCTCTAATGCTTCTAAAATAATTTCTTGCTTCTTATTTTCGTATAATAATTTTTGACTTTGTTCATCTGTTTTTGCTTTTATTAAAGAGTGATAGTTTGCTAAACCATTGAATAAGTTCTGGGTGATAGTAATAGAAGCAACTGATGGTTCTAAATCATAGCCTGAACTTGAAGAGCCTGTTTGACTTTTAATGCCTGCAACTTCATTTTCAGAAATTGACCCTTGAAAAGAGATTGAAGGAAAATAATTTGAGATAGATTGAGTTACATTTTCCTTAGATGCAGCTAGATTTGACTCCTCAATTTTTATTTCATAATTACTTTCCAGACTGCTTGTTAACGCTTCCTCAAGCGAGAGTGAATAGCCTGAAGAAGAAAATGAAACTATAAGAATTAAATAGCAATAAAAGTAAATATTTTTTAATGTATACATGATTTGAAGAACTTATATATATCATATTGATATATGATCAATATAATTTAATAAAATCTAAAATTTAAATTTTTTTGCTTTTTCAAAGCTTTTTAATGCTGGCGCTTCAATACTAAATAAAAATTGACTAATAATTTGATTATTTTTTCTAATATACTTGATTGCAGATCCTGTATCATTTTGCATAATTACTGTAACTAATTTACCACCTTCAGCGATCTGATCTAAAATTATATTTGGAACTTCTTCGATACCCCCTTCTATTAAGATGCAAGAATACGGTCCTTGATCTTTGTAACCTTTATTCAATTTATTATTAATAAAAACAATATTATTCATTGAGTTACTGCCAGCTATTGACTCCGAGAATGTAATTAGGTTTTGATCTTCCTCAATACATATAACTGTTTCAGCAATTTTTGAAGTTATTGCTGCTGAATACCCTGTTCCTGAGCCTATGATTAAAACTGTTTCTAATGTTTCAACTTTTAATGCCGACAAAAGCTTTGCTGTTATTGCTGGTTTTGGTAGATACCTTTCGTTACCTATATAAACATTTTTTTCAGAATAGGAAAAATCTCTAAAATTTTCAGGTATATAATCTTTTCTATCAATATTATATAAGGCTTCAAGAATACTTGGTTCAATATTAGATAAAGGTTTTACCTGTCCATCTATCATATTCTTATTTTCCAAATAAGTATCCATACTCAGTGTTTATTATTATAAAGATTAGTTCTTCACAAGTTAAACTTATTAATGATATAACTTTTTAAAATATATGGCCACGTGGCGGAATGGTTACGCAGAGGACTGCAAATCCTTGTATCCCAGTTCGATTCTGGGCGTGGCCTCCACTATAAATCGTGAAATTTTAAATCTTCCACAAATTTATCTGATTGTTCCTCAGTTATCCATGAATGAAAATTCTTAATCATGCCTGGACTAAAGTTTGTTACCAGCTCTTGCAATTTTTTCTTTGATTTTAAAGCCTTCTTTTTTTGTGCACCATTTGTAATTAAATCAGCTAAGTAAGTTTGTGGATAATCTGGTTCTATTTCTTTTAAAATTTTTACAAATTCAGATGCTTTTTTTAAGTTTCCATCAAAATAATTAAATCTCCAAAATTCATAATTTGTACGCCATTTACCATAATCATCATCATAAAGCTTGAGAGCTTTTTCCATTTCAAGATAAGCTCTTTTCTTTTCTCCAATTTGAAATAATGCAGATCCAAAAAGTCTTCGTGAATGAGCAAACTTCTTATTTAATTGAATGGACTTGTATGCATGATTAATAGTCAGATCATAGTTGGAGCCATAATAGTAAGCTAAGCCAAAACAAAACTGAGAAAGAAAATTATTTTCATTCATAGAAACAGCACTTCTTGATAAATTAAGTAACATTTTTTTTATTTTGTTGGGGTCTCTAACATTGAACATCCACAATTTATCTGCATATGAAACTGCAATTTTTGAAATTGTAATTGCCAAATCTTCTTTTGGTATACTTTCTATTAATTTTGCGTAAGCATTTTTTGAAAGTTGGAACTTTATAGTTCTCTTATCTGAGTCACCTCGAGTTCTCATTATTACATCTTCTTCCTCAAGATATTTAAGCCTTCTCCAAAGTGTTCTTTCTGGGGCTTGTGTAAAATAATGAATGTCATAAAATGACAAGCCTTTTTCAAAATTAACAAACAATCGAAATACTATTTCAAGGTCAAGTATGCTAGATAGATTTAATGACTTTAAAACTCTGAATAAACCGCCATATAAGAAACTAAATACAGCTTCATCTAATAAGCTAACATTGTTCTCAACTACTTGATCGGTTCTTCCAAAGCCAAATTCATACAGTGAGTCTTTAATTAAAGGCATATTTTAAAATAATGTTAATATGTTATATATATCCTTAAAATTTAAAACTTAAACTAGTAAAATATAATTACTTTTGTTATAAGAACTGATTATTCCGCCTTAGCTCAGTTGGTAGAGCGCTTGACTGTTAATCAGGTTGTCGCTGGTTCGAGCCCAGCAGGCGGAGCCAAATTTCTATAAAATCTGACTTAAAAATAGCTTAGTCCTGTCACTTTCAGGATTTTCAAAAAACTCGGTGGGTGCTTTTGCTTCGACAATCTGTCCTTCATCCATAAAAACAATTCTATCCGCAACCTCTTTTGCAAAACCCATTTCATGAGTAACAACAAGCATCGTCATTCCATCCTGGGCTAATCCAATCATCACATCTAAAACTTCCTTGATCATCTCAGGATCAAGAGCTGAAGTTGGTTCATCAAATAGCATTAACCTAGGTTGCATACACAAAGCACGGGCAATAGCAGCTCTTTGCTGCTGACCACCGGATAATTGATTAGGATACTTATGCACCTGGTCTTCAATTTGAACTCTTTTTAAATAGCGCATAGCTAATTCAGTTGCATCAGCTTTTGGCATTTTTCTCACCCAAATGGGAGCTAGCGTACAATTATCCAAAATACTTAAGTGGGGAAATAAATTGAATTGTTGGAATACCATGCCAACTTCTCTTCTAACTGTATCTATATTTTTGACATTACCAGTTAGTTCAGTTCCATCGACAATTATCTTTCCTTCTTGATGTTCTTCAAGGCGATTAATACACCTAATCATAGTTGATTTTCCAGAACCAGAGGGTCCACAAACAACAATTTTTTCACCTTTATTAACTTCTAGATTAATATTATTTAGTACTTGAAAGTCACCGAACCATTTACTGACATTTTCAAAATATATTATTGAGTCTTGATTCATTTATTCTCACTATCGTTATCGGTATTAAGTTTCTTTTCTAAATATAGACTATATCTTGAGAAACCAAAACAAAATATAAAGAAGATTACCGATATAAAAACATAAACTTCGACATGTAATGCCATCCATTTAGTATCTGCTAAGGCTGCTCTACCAATACCTAATAAATCTAATAAGCCAATAACAATCACCAATGAGGTATCTTTAAATAAACCAATTGCAGTATTTACTAACGCAGGAATTGTTATTTTTAATGCTTGTGGTAATATGATCTTTAAATTCATCTGCCAATAAGATAGACCCAATGCTTGAGCTGCTTCATATTGTCCTTTAGGCATTGCTTGTAATCCACCTCTTACTACTTCTGCTCCATAAGCAGCTTGGAATATTATGACTGCAACCAAAGCTCTAAGAACAGTATCGATGTCCAAACCTTCAGGTAAAAAAAGTGGAAGCATCATGCTTCCAAAAAATAATAAAGTGATTAATGGAACTCCGCGAATAAATTCAATAAAAACAACACAAATTGCAGATATGGCTGGCATTTCAGATCTTCTTCCTAGTGCCAAAAAAATACTAAGTGGAAAGGCAATAATTATTCCTCCTAACCCCAGAAACAATGTAAGCAGTAATCCACCCCATTTATTACTTGCGACTGCTGTTAATCCTGGACCTCCATACAAAAGAAAAAATACTAAAAAAGGATAGACAATAGCAAAAATTAGAAACTGTTTTCTAAATGGCATTTTGTCCCAAAGTAATGGCAAAATCCCAAAAGGCAGCAATGCATAAACTAAATTTACACGCCAAACCTCTTCAGTTGGATAAAACCCATACATAAACTGATAAAACCTAGCGCCTATGATGGCCCAACAAGCACCATCTGAAGTGCACCCAGTCCTATCATCAGCTATCCAAGTGGCTTCAAAAAACAGCCAATCAAACATTGGTGGAATAATACTCGCAAGGAAATAAATTAAGACCACTGTAATTATTGAGTTAGTCCAACTTGAAAATAGATTTTGTCTAATCCAATTAAAACTTAGCATCTATCTACCCTCCAATTGAATAGCTCTATTGTAGATATTCATAAAAAATGAAATTGTAAGACTAATTGTTAGGTAAGTTGCCATCACAATGGCCATGCACTCAATTGCTTGACCAGTTTGATTTAAACTTATACCTCCAAAACCATGAACTAAATCAGCATAGCCAATAGCTATACCTAATGATGAATTTTTCGTTAAATTTAAAAACTGACTAGTTAATGGGGGTACAATTACTCTTAGTGCTTGAGGTATTATTATAAGATTCATAATAACATTTTGCCTGAGGCCTAATGAGTTTGCTGCTTCAATTTGTCCTTTACTAACTGATAAAATTCCAGCTCTAACAATTTCGGATATAAATGATGCGGTATAAATACTCAAACCTAAAAACATGGCAACAAACTCAGGTGGAATTTTCATTCCTCCTACAAAATTAAACCCTTTAAGTTCTGGGTTTTCAAAATCAAGTGGTGAGCCAGATATAAAATATACAATTAGTGGAAAGAAAATCACCGAAGCAAAGTTAATTAAAACTACTGGATATTGCTTGCCTGTTGTCTCTTGTGTTCGTTTGGCCCATCGTGAAAATACTATTGATACAATAATCGCTATAACTATTGCTACTGTCACATAAATAAAATTTTCACCAAAGATAGGTTGAGGACTATTTAAACCTCTATTATTCAAAAAAAATGTTTCACCAATGGCAATGCTATTTTTAACTCGTGGCAAATTTATAAGAAGTGCATACCAAAATAATAATTGAAGTATGAGAGGTATGTTCCTTGTTATCTCTACATATACATAAGCTATTTGACTTAATAGCCAGTTTGAAGACAGTCTTATTATTCCTACAAAAAAACCCATAAAAGTTGCTGCTATACATCCGATTACTGAAATTAAAAGTGTGTTCGCAAGTCCAACTAAATAAACAGCAAAATGTGAGTCGGTAGCAACAAATTTAATAAATGGACTAAACGATATATCAAAACCCGCTGGGTCATTTAAAAAACCAAAGCCGGTAGCAATATTTCTTTTTTCAAGATTATAGGCTGTTGTTTGAACTATCCAATATAAACCATATGCTAGTAATCCAACCACAATAGTTTGAATTATTATTGCTCTAAACTTTTGATCAGAAAAATCAATTTTAAACATATCCGTGTGATACTCTATACTAACTTACAGTAAATAATAAATATAAAAAAAATGCCGGACTAAATTCTTAGCCCGGCATTATTTACTTAAGTTTTAACTTAATTTTATCTGAATGGTGGAGAATATAAAATTCCACCAGCAGTCCATGGTGCATTTAAACCTCTAGCTAACGCTAGTGGTGTGCTAGATCCGATATTTCTCTCGAATACTTCACCATAGTTTCCTACTTGCTTAATGATATTGTAACCAAAATCATTTGGTAGACCAAACATCACGCCATACTCACCTTCATTACCAGTAAGTCTTAGTACTTCAGGGTCATTAGTTGAACTTACCATTGAGTCAACGTTGCTAGAAGTTAAACCTTTTTCTTCTGCAATGATCATAGTGTTAAGCGACCAACGAACGATATCACCCCAAACATGGTCACCATGTCTTACAAGTGGACCAAGTGGTTCTTTAGAAATGATTTCTGGAAGTAGAACCCAGTCAGCTGGATTATCAGCTTGAGCAGCTGTAGCAGCTAAGCCAGACGCATCAGTTGTATAAACATCACATCTTCCTGCAAATAAGTTCTCACGTGATTCATCATTAGTTTCAACTGGAATTGCTTCATAGCTAATATTATTAACTCTGAAGAAGTCAGCTAAGTTTAATTCAGTTGTAGTACCAGTTTGAATACAAACTGAAGCGCCGTCTAACTGAGTAGCTGAAGTAACACCTAGATTAGATGGAACAAGGAAACCTTGACCGTCATAATAGTTTACTCCAACAAATTCAAAACCAAGATTTACATCTCGGCTAAAAGTCCAAGTTGTATTTCTAGCTAATACATCAATTTCACCTGATGCAAGAGTTGGAAATCTTGTTTTACCTGTTGTAGTAGTGAACTCAACTTTACTTGAATCCCCTAGAACTGCTGCAGCTACGGCACGACATACGTCTACGTCAAAACCAGACCACTTTCCTGAGTCATCAGGAGCAGCAAAGCCAAGTAAACCTGTGGTAACACCACATTTCACATATCCCCTAGATTGTACATCTTCTAAAGTACCAGCCATAGCTGGTGCTGAAAAAAATGTAACTAAAGCTAGAAGGGCTGATATTCTTAATATTTTCATAAAATATTCCTTTTCTATAATTTAATTAAATTAAAACGTTAGACTTAATTTAAGCACAAGTACCTATAATATACTAATAAAAAAAAAGTCTATTCCGATCAATATAGAGTGTAATACGTTTCTAGATTATCTATATATTGTATAAACTATAAATTATTTTTTTTGACACTGGATAGCCTAATATTAATTACAATTTGATCTTTCTTTACAAATGATTTTGCCTTCGCATACTCTTCATCAGACAATTGCTCTATCAGATCAGAGATACCATCTTCTTTTTGAAGGCACAATTTACTTTCATTACATTGAAGATACCACCTTACTGATTGAACAAGATCTTTTTTTGTACCATCTCCATGCTCGTACATACTCGCTGTATTAAATTGTGCTTCAGGAACTCCTTTTTCAGCAGCCTCCAAATAAAATTTAAATGCTTTTTTATATTTTCTAAAATAATCATAGTGTTCCCCTAATGCGTAAGTTGCTCTAGGATCGCCAGCAGCATGTCCAATTTTAAAAAATTTAATTCCTGTTTTAAAATTTTCTTTACAAAAAGAGTCATCTATTCTTCGACATAGACCTGTAACATCTGAATCATAAAAAATAATTCCAAGCGCATATGAAGCGTCAATATCACCTAAAATTGATTGTTCTTTCCAAATTTCAATTGCTTCACTTTCGTTTCCTCCTAAGAATAATTCAAGAGGCTCCTCAGCTTTTAGAGTATTTGAAATTAAAATTAGTACTAAAAGAAAAAAAATGACTGTTGAAATGGCGCGCCCGCGAGGAATCGAACCTCGGACCCACTGCTTAGAAGGCAGTTGCTCTATCCCCTGAGCTACGGGCGCATTATTATTTAAAATTGTCTGCATAGGACTTTTTTATAATCTTTCTAGCAGAGGGTTCAACAACTTCATAATCATAATTTTTTGATTTAGCAAAGTTTATTGCATCTTCTTTTGTTTCAAATTGAAGTTTAATTTGGTTTTTAGTACTTGAACCACCATGGTAACCAATTAAGGGGTCTTTAACTTGGATAGTGTCATCCATAACTTGTAAATGCCATAACTTTGTTTTGGCCTTTCCAGATTGCATCGCAGTTTTTGCAGGTTTAAATATTTTTACGACCATTGTTACTCATTACCGTCTAGATCCAATAGAGCTCTATATAAATCAGGCCTTCTATCACGAAATATCCCCCAAGAATTTCTAAAACCTTCTGCTTCATCAAGGTCAATTTTAGCAATTAAAATTTCTTCCCTATCTCTTGAACCCTCTGCTTTAATTTCACCTGTGAAATCAGTTATAAATGATCTACCATAAAAAAAATTTGATATTTCATAACCTTCTTCGCTGCCTATCCGATTAGACGCAACAATTGGAACTTGGTTTACTGCTGCGTGACCAATCATAGCTCGTTGCCACATATCAGAACTATCAAAATCATCATTATTATCTGGTTCTCCTCCAATAGCTGTTGGATAAAGTATAACTTCAGCTCCTTTCAGCGCCATAATTTTGGCAGCTTCTGAGGACCACTGATCCCAACAAATCCCAACACCGACTTTACAAAATTTTGTATCCCATACTTTAAATCCTGTATTACCTGGATTGAAATAAAATTTTTCCTGGTAACCTGGGCCATCTGGAATATGTGACTTTCTATATCTGCCCATTATAGTTCCATCGCTGTCAATCATAGCAATTGTATTAAAATGAGCCTTATTCGATTTTTCAAAAAAACTTACAGGCAAAACTACATTGTTATCTTTAGCCACCTGAGACATTAGATGAATTGTTGGATTGTCTTCAAACGGTTTTGCCAACTCAAACAACTCTTCTTTTTGATCTTTGCAAAAATATTGAGTCTCGAATAGCTCTTGTATTAAGATAACATTCGCTCCTTTTTTTGCTGCACTTTCAATTAAATTTACTGCCTTATCAATATTATCTCTAGAATTTTTACTACAAGCCATTTGAGTTGCTGCAAAAGTTACTTCTCTCATAATAGTGCCTTTGGTTGTTGTTGGGTTATACAGTGAATGTTGCCACCACCCATCAGTATATCATGACCATCAAGACATACAATTTGTCTATTGGGAAATTGAGATTTTACGATTTTCATAGCATTTTGATCAGCAACATCGTCTCCAAAAATAGGAAAAATTACTGCATCATTTGCAATATAAAAGTTTATATATGAACTTGGCTCATCATCATCAGGAATAAGTCTCTTTTTTGACATTTCTAGTTCTACAATTTTTAGAGGATTATTATCTTGATCAACAGATGTTTTCAATATTTCGAGATTTTCAGACAAAAGATCATAATAAGTATCCTCCTTATCAGAGCACGTCATAGCCAAAATAGTACCTGTATCTGAAAAACAAGCTACATTATCAATGTGACCATTAGTGCCTTCATCGGTACCGTGTTTAAGCCAAATAATTTTTGTAACACCAAAGAATTTTTTTAAATTATTTTCAATGTCATCTTTTGAAAGATGTGGATTTCTATTTTCATGGAGTAGGCACTGTTCTGTAGTAATAAGGGTACCTTGACCGTTGACATGAATAGACCCACCCTCCAAGACCATATCGTTCTTAAAGTATTTTGCATTAGCTTCATTGATCATAAACTTTGCCACTTTATCATCTTGCTCAAAATTTTCTTTATAACCCCAACAATTAAAATCAGAGTCTACTCCACCTAATTGATTTTTTTCATTTAGCAAAAAGATGGCGCCCGTATCCCGACACCAAGCATCATCAATAGGTGTTTGAAAAATTTCTACATTTTTATCAAGTAAATTTAATGCACTTTTACTGTCGCTAGGATGCACAATCATTTTAAGTTTTTCAAACCTGCTTATTACATTTGCCACATTAGCCCAAGCTAATCGACCTTTATCTAAATCAAAGTGAGACCATGAGGAAGTTGCATTTATTGGAAAAAATTCAGTAGGCCACTGCATCCAGCAACATTCATGTTGATACCATTCGGCAGGCATATAGAAGTTCTCTTGAGTTGGAGTTTTCATCAAGCCTACTTTAAGGGTAAACTACTTACACAGCAATCTCGAAAGATAAATTACTTAAGCTATATCAAACCTGTCTGCATTCATTACTTTATTCCAGGCAATTATAAAATCAGCTATGAATTTTTCTTTAGAGTCATGTTCAGCATATACTTCAGCTAAAGCACGTAGTTGCGAGTTTGATCCAAATACTAAGTCAGCTCTCGATGCTGAACGCACCTTTTCGCCTGATGTTCTTGTAAATGCTTCATAAGAATTGCCAGTACCATTAGGTTTCCATTCAACAGACATATCTAAAAGCGTATCTAAATAGTCATTTGACAACTCATCTGGATTCTTTGAGAAAAGTCCATATCCGTTTGAACTAATACCTAAAGATCTTAATCCACCAAAAAGAACCGTCATTTCAGGTGCTGTAAGTCCTAACAAATGGGCTTTATCTAACATCATCTCTTCAGGAGTAACATTTAAACCAGCTTTATGATAATTTCTAAATCCATCAGATACAGGTTCTAATACTGCAAATGAATCTATGTCAGTTTGTTCTTGAGATGAATCACCTCGACCTGGTGTAAAAGGTACTGAAGCATTTGATGCTTTTTCAATACCCACATTACCAGCTAAGACTATGATATCAGCTATAGACACTCCTGTTTCATTGGAAACTGTTTCGTAAGCAGATAAAACCTTCGTCAATTGATCCGGTTTATTTACTTCCCAATCTTTCTGAGGAGATAGTCTAATACGAGCTCCATTTGCACCACCTCGCATATCTGTGCCACGATAAGTTGATGCACTTGCCCATGCAGTCTCAACCATTTCTTGAATTGTAAATCCTAAATCTAAGATTTTAGATTTTACCATCTCAACATCGTAATCACTTTTACCAGCTGGAACTGGGTCTTGCCAGATTAATTCCTCACTCGGTACTTCAGGTCCCATGTATCTATTTTTTGGACCCATGTCTCTATGAAGCAACTTAAACCAAGCACGAGCAAAAGCATCTGCAAACTCATCTGGATTTTCGTGGAAATGTTTTGAGATTTTTTTATAGCTAGGATCTTCTCTCATAGCGATATCTGTTGTAGCCATCATCGTAGGAACTTTTTTTGAGGAATCTGAGGCATCAGGAGCCATATCTTCTTCTTTTTGATTAACGGCGAACCACTGTTGAGCACCCGCAGGACTCTTACCAAGTTCCCACTCGTAACCAAATAGCAAATCAAAGTATCCATTGTCCCATTGAGTAGGATTAGATGTCCATGCGCCTTCAAGCCCACTTGTTATGGTGTCACTCCCTTTTCCAGTACCCTGAGAGTTGGTCCATCCAAGTCCCATTTGATGTAAAGATGCACCTTCTGGCTCGATTCCAACTTGAGACTCATCACCGGCACCATGAGCTTTACCAAAAGTGTGTCCACCAGCAATAAGAGCAACGGTCTCATAGTCATTCATTGCCATTCTTCCAAAAGTCTCGCGAATATCGTGCGCACTTTTTAAAGGATCAGGATTACCATCTGGACCTTGAGGATTAACATATATTAAACCCATTTGAACTGCCCCTAATGGATTATCAAGCTCTCTATCACCTTTGTACCTTTTATTTTCTAGCCATTCTTTTTCTACACCCCAATATATATCCTCTTCAGGGGCCCAAATATCAGGTCTACCACCACTAAATCCAAAAGTTTTACCTCCCATTGACTCAATTGCTACATTACCTGCAAGTATCAGTAAGTCTGCCCAACTAATTTTTTTTCCGTATTTTTGTTTGATAGGCCATAGCAATCTTCTCGCTTTATCAAGGTTACCGTTATCAGGCCAACTGTTTAAGGGAGCAAATCTTTGTGCGCCTGTTCCACCACCACCTCTGCCATCAGTACTTCTGTATGTACCAGCTGCATGCCATGTCAATCGAATAAAGAAACCTCCATAATGACCGTAATCTGCTGGCCACCACTCTTGCGAGTCAGTCATAAGATCATTTAGATCTTTTTTAAGAGCTTTATAATCTAGTTTTTCAAACTCTTTTCTATAATCAAAATCAGGATCAAGTGGATTAGACTTAGCATCATGTTGATGTAAAATATTTAAATTTAGTTGGTTAGGCCACCAATCTTTTACAGATGTTCCACTAGAACTATTACTTGTTAATGCCCCATGCATTACTGGACATTTTCCCTCAGCTTCATTACTCATTTAATCAAATCTCCGTCATAGAATTGCTAATATTATAAATATAATTCAATTATAATGATTCTAAAGTAAATTTTAGAAAAAAATTGAATTTTTTTAAGTTGGTCGGGGCGGCAAGATTCGAACTTGCGACCCCCTGGTCCCAAACCAGGTGCGCTACCAGACTGCGCTACGCCCCGAAATCAACGGTGAATGTAAACAATTTATTATTATACTGCAACAGGTTAAACAGCTAATTGTCTGCTCAGTCAGCGTAAAAGGGATAAGCAGAAGATGTGCTCTTGCCCTCCTTATTAACGAGGATTTTAAAAATCCCCTCAGCTGTAAATATTACATCTTCATTAATTAGCAACTTACACGTAGTGAAAGTAATTTCATTTGTTGTTCTTACTATATCTGCATGACCATACACCCATGCACCCTCTTTAGCAGGTGCAATGTAGTTGCCATTAATTTTTGCAGTTAGACATGGAAGTTGATTTTTTTCCCAAGCAGTATATCCCATCACACTATCTGCAAAAGCTACTAGAATTCCACCGTGTGCAATCATTGCCTTATTGCAGTTTTTTTTATGCACTTCAAAGCCTTTATAAATCTTACCGTTATCAACCAATGTATAAAATGGGCCGTTTAATTC
>CACCCN010000015.1 GCA_902544525.1 uncultured Pelagibacteraceae bacterium
TATTTTCAACGGCATTCTCAATATTTCCGTCAAATTCCCAATCGGTAAAAGATACAAACATATATTACTCCATATTTTTTTATAATAATTAGAGAGTATATCGACCAATTGATTTGTAATCAATAGATCAAGAATCAGCTAACCGCTGCAGTTTTAATTTTTTCAAGACGGTTTCGGCTAATTCAATAAACATGCGGCTTACTTTATGCTCTGGTACTAAGTCTGTTAATGGGTGTCCGTTCTCACATTGCTCTAAAATTAGTGGGTCATGAGGAATTTTAGTGAGAATTTCATAATCATATTTTTCGGCAACACTCTCGGTTTTGCCTTCACCAAATAATGGGTACTGCTTCCCAGTATCAGGCGCCACGAAGTAGCTCATGTTCTCAACTAAACCCATGATTGGTATTTCAGTTTTTTCAAACATGCGCAATCCTCTTACTACATCAATTAAAGCAACATCTTGCGGTGTGGTTACGATCAAACTACCATCTACTTTTAATTTTTGTGTCAGAGTTAATTGTACATCACCCGTGCCAGGAGGCATATCAATAATCATAATGTCAGCTTCACCCCAATTAACTTTACTGATGAGCTCATTAATTGCCTTCATTACCATAAGGCCTCGCCATATCATGGGGTTATCATCATTGACCATATAACCAATAGACATCGTGGCAATACCATATTTGTTTAGGGTTTCGATTTGTTTGCCATCTGATTGAGGTTTCTCATTAATATCAAACATCGTTGGAACAGATGGTCCGTATATATCTGCATCAAGTAAACAAGTCTTTAGGCCTATACGCTTAAACGCAATAGCTAAATTGGTTGCTACCGTAGATTTGCCAACACCACCTTTGCCTGAGGCAACCATAAGAATAAATTTAATTTTAGAAGTACCTAGGTTAGGATTTATGTTATCGGAATTATCTTGTTCATTCTTTTCATTTTGTGAAGATGTTTCTGAATTTTCACTATGATATGTTGTGACAATAGTAGATTTTGTAATACCTGGAATTTCACTAATAGCTTTTTCGCTTTCATCATAAATTTTTTTTATATTATTATCATCACGCTCGAATTCTAAAATGACTGTTACTTGTCCAGCATCAATATTTATATTTTTAACGATACCTAATGAGACGATATTTTTATCCTTATCATGGTCAAATACTTGACCCAGAGCGTGGAGTATTTGGTTTTCGAGTGTTTCAGCCATTTTTTAGTATTGTAATTTTTAGATTAGTGCCAATATAACACAAAATCGACAAATTTTTGGTCAATTTTAATTAGTTGCTTTTATACAATATGATTATACATAACATACTTAATAATATAGAAAATATTTAATGTCTTGGTCTGATAATAATAATAATCCATGGGGATCTCAAGGTGGCGGCAACGGTCGTGGTCAGGGTCCAGACATGGATAATGTAATTCGTGATCTGCAAAATAAATTCAAAGGATTTTTACCCGGTTCTTTTTTTGGAAAGTTGGGTCCAGTTGTAATAATCGTTGCCTTAGTTTTGATTTGGCTTGCTACAGGTTTTTATCGAGTTTTACCCGATGAACAAGGAGTGGTCCTCCAATTCGGTAAATACATAAAAACTACTCAGCCTGGCTTAAATTATCATATACCTTATCCAGTAGAACGAGTACTTACACCTAAAGTTACTAAAGTTAATAGAGTTGAAATTGGTTATCGTCAAAGTCCAGACAATAGAACTACTCAAATTAGAGATGTTCCTGAAGAAAGCTTAATGTTAACTGGTGATGAAAACATTGTTGATATCGATTTTTCAGTTTTTTGGATTATTAATGATGCGGGTAAGTTTTTATTTAATGTTCAAGTACCAGAGCTAACTATTAAAAGTGCTGCCGAAACCTCAATGAGAGAAGTTATCGGTCAGAGTAAAATTCAATCTATATTTACAGAAGGTAGAACGGAAATAGAAGATAAAACCAGAGTTTTAATACAAAGTATTCTAGATGACTATGAAACTGGTGTTACTATAACACAAGTCCAAACACAAAAAGCTGACCCTCCAGGAGAGGTAATTGACTCCTTTAGAGACGTTCAGGCGGCGAGAGCAGACTTAGAACGACAAAGAAATGAAGCTGAGGCTTATGCAAATGATATTATTCCTAGAGCACGAGGTGAAGCGGAACAAATTTTACAAAGTGCTGAAGGTTACAAGCAAAAAGTAATTGCAGATAGTGAAGGTAAGGCTGCAAGATTCTTATCAATCCAATCAGAATATGCGAAAGCACCGGTGGTGACTAAGCAAAGAATATTTTATGAAACTATGGAATCTGTATTTGGAGATATGGATAAAATTATAATCGATAATGATAGTGGACAAGGTGTCTTACCATATTTACCACTTCCAGAGATAAGTAAAAAGGCGAGTAATTAAAATGAAACTAGGAAGAATATCATTAATAGTAATTGGTCTTTTAGGTTTAACTGCATATTTAAGTCTATTTACCGTACTAGAAGTTAAACAAGCTATCGTTCTTCAGTTTGGTGATCCCAAAAAAGTTATAACTGAACCTGGGTTAAATTTTAAAATTCCTTTTATTCAAAATGTAGTTTTTATAGAAAACAGAATTTTAGATATTGATGCTCCAGCGGCTGAGGTTATTGCATCAGACCAAAAGCGTCTTGTGGTTGATGCTTACATTAAATTTAAAATTACTGATGTTTTAGATTTTTATAAAACTTTGGGTAATGAGAATGTAGCTCGATCAAGAATATCAACTATTGTTAACTCAAGAATTAGAAGTGTACTGGGTGAGCAACCCTTAAATATGGTTTTATCTGAACGACGTTCCACATTAATGAAGCAAATTACCTCTGAGGTTAACGATGAAGTTAAAAACTTTGGTCTATTTATTACAGATGTAAGAATTAAGCGAGCAGATCTTCCTGATGCAAACAGTCAGGCTATTTATAGAAGAATGCAGACGGAGCGTGAAAGAGAAGCTAAAGAATTTAGAGCACAAGGTGCTGAAATAGCTCAAACAATAAGATCTACTGCGGATAAAGAAGTTACTATTTTAAAATCTCAAGCAGAAAAAAAAGCCAATATTATTCGTGGTGAAGGCGATGGAACTGCAACAAAAATATTTGCAGATGCATTTCAACAAGACCCAGAATTTTTCGATTTCTATAGAGCTATGCAAGCTTATATGGAAAGTTTAGATAATTCAGATACAACTATGATCCTCTCTCCTGAGAGTGATTTCTTTAGATATTTTGGTAACTCAGAAGGAAGATCTCCAAACTAAAATTCTATTATGATTGAGTGGTTATTAACTGCATTAGGTCTTGTTCTAGTAATAGAAGGTTTAGTCTATGCAATTTTTCCAAGGCTTATGAAATCGATGATTAAAAAAATGCTAGATTATAACGATAGTACCATAACTTGGATCGGACTACCTCTTGCTCTGTTTGGATTATTTATAATATGGATGGTGAGGTCATAAATGAACTTTACTAATTTTAAATTTATCTTAATTTTTGTATCTTTTTTTATTTTAGGTAGTGTATCAGTTAAAGCATTTGATGCGCCAGAAACATTTTCAGACCTTGCTGAAAAACTATCACCGTCCGTAGTAAACATTGCTACAACAAGTGTTGTAAAACAAAGACAGCAAGCAGCTCCTTCTTTTGAAGATTTTTTTAATTTTCCATTTAATGCTCCAAGACAGAGTGGTCCAACAGAAAAAACAGTAAATGCTCTTGGTTCAGGTTTCGTAATATCTGCTGATGGCTATATCGTTACCAATAATCATGTTGTTGAAAATACTACTGATATTCAAGTTACTTTTACAGATGGTGTGACCATGGAGGCTGAACTATTAGCTAGTGATAAAGAAACTGACCTAGCTTTGTTAAAGGTTAGTACTGATAAACCTCTTTCTTTTGTTGAGTTTGGAGATTCTGATACCGCTAAGGTTGGAAATTGGGTAATGGCAATCGGTAATCCATTTGGCTTAGGAGGCACAGTAACTGCGGGTATTGTATCAGCAAGAGGTAGAATGTTAGCTGGTAGATATGATAATTATATTCAAACTGACGCTTCTATAAATCGAGGTAATTCCGGCGGTCCATTATTTGATTTAGATGGTAATGTTATAGGAGTAAACTCTGCCATAATATCCCCAAGTGGTGGGTCTATTGGCTTAGGTTTTGCAATACCATCAAATTTGGCCAACAATATTATTTCTCAATTAATGACTAATGGTGAAATAAAAAGGGCCTGGCTTGGAGTTAGGATACAAGAAGTTACAGATGAAATTGCTAAAAGTGTTGGCTTAAATAAAACTTATGGCGCTTTAGTTCAAGGTCTTACAGCGGAAAGTCCTGCTGCCATTGCTGGGGTTAAAGAAGGCGATATCATTGTTGAATTTAATAACAAAGAGGTAGAATCGCAAAAAATCTTACCAAGATTAGTTGCCGAAGCCGAAATAGCCGAAGTAGCTAGTGTTAAAGTCTGGAGAGAAGAAAAATTTATCGAATTATCAGTAACACTTGGCATACAACCATCTGCTGAAGTCTTGGCCAATATTGAAAGCAATGTTTCAACAATATCAATTAAAGAGTTGGGAATTAGGGTTAAAGGCATTACACAAGATGATAGATCAAGACTTGAACTTGGAAATAATTTAACTGGGGTAATTATCTCAGATATAGACCCTGACTCATTTTTAGTTAGACAGGGAATTGCAGTAGACGATATAATATTAGAAATTCAAGGTAAAAAAGTTCAAAACTCTAGTGATCTTTTAACAGTAATTAATGACGTCATTGCGCAGGGCAAAGAAAATGTGTTATTGGTATTTTATGCTGGACAAAACGCTAAAAAATATATCGGAGCAAAACTCTCAGTTAAATAATTTTTAGATGACTAATAGAGAAGCAATTCTTATATTTGGTCCAACCTCAAGTGGCAAATCAGAAATAGCAAAGCAAATTGCAAATAAAATTAAATCTGTAATAATCAATGCCGATAGCTTACAGGTTTATAAAGAGCTAAGAATTCTAACGTCAAGACCTTCCATAGATGATGAAAAATTATTTCTACATCGAATGTATGGGCATGTTTCAGGAAATGTTCAATACACAGTCGCAGATTGGTTAAAAGAAATCTCTAAAGAAATTAATAGAACTTTTGAACAAAATTTAACGCCAGTTATTGTTGGGGGTACGGGATTGTATTTTAAATCTTTAATCGAAGGCTTGGCTGTGATTCCTGATATTGAAGTTGATCGAATTAAATTGACCCAAGAAGAATTAAAAAATAATGGAATGTCATATTTATTTAATGAAATACTTAAATACAATCCAAAGAGTTTAATTAATAAAAATGACTCTAATAGAATAATTCGTGCATATAATGTTTTAAAACAAACTGGCAAATCAATTGAAGAGTGGCAAAGTCATACAAGTTCTCCAATACTAGATATTTCATATCGGAGACTATTGGTTAATCCTGCAAGAGAACTGCTATATAAAAACGCGGAAGATCGTTTTGACCAAATGTTAAAGCATGGTGCTATTGATGAAGTAGAAAACCTTAAAAGACAAAACTATGCTGTTGATACAACAATTATGAAGGCTATTGGGGTAAGAGAAATAAGTGAATATATAGAGGGATCTTTAGATAAAAATGAGGCTATTTCACTTGCTAAACAAAAAACCCGCAATTACATTAAAAGACAGCAAACTTGGATAAATAGTAATAATATTACGTGGAATGACTCACTTAAGAAATTAATGAAAAGTTTATAAATAATTTTCTTTTCATTTATTTAAATAATTTGACTTTATCTTTAAAATTACCTAACAATGCCCACCAGTTATTTTAAAAAAAGGTAAAAGTTATGGTAAGCGCACAATTAACAGGGGCAGAAATGGTTCTTCAGGCTTTTGAAGACCATAAAGTTGATACTTTATTTGGTTATCCAGGTGGAGCAGTGCTTCCAATTTATGATGAACTTGCTAAAGGTAAAAACTCAATTCATCACTATTTAGTAAGACATGAACAGGGCGCAGCCCATGCAGCAGAAGGTTACGCTAGATCAAGTGGCAAGGTTGGTGTTCTTTTAGTTACTTCTGGTCCAGGTGTAACAAATGCAGTAACAGGATTAGCTGATGCAATGATGGATTCTATCCCATTAGTCTGTATCAGTGGACAAGTTCCATCTCATTTAATTGGTACTGATGCGTTTCAAGAGTGTGATGCTGTAGGAATAACTCGACCATGCACAAAACATAACTGGTTAGTGAAAGATATTAACGATCTCTCTAGAATATTACATGAGGCATTTTACGTAGCTGCGTCTGGAAGACCTGGCCCTGTATTGATAGATATTCCAAAGGATATTCAATTTCAAACTGGTACTTACATTGGTCCTGAAACTATAAAACACAAATCTTACCGACCTAAGTTAAAGGCAAGTATTGATAATATAAATGAAGCTCTAAAACTAATCGTCAAAGCTCAAAAACCTATATTCTATACAGGTGGTGGTGTAATTAATTCTGGCAATGCAGCAGTGCAGTTATTACGTGAATTTGTAAGATTGACTGGTTTCCCGATTACATCAACTTTACAAGGTCTAGGTGCTTTTCCTGGTGATGATGATCAATTTATAGGAATGTTAGGGATGCATGGTACTTATGAAGCTAATATGGCCATGCATGATTGTGACTTACTAATCAATGTCGGTGCACGTTTTGATGACAGAATAACTGGCAAGGTAGATGAATTTTCGCCTAACTCAAAAAAGATACATATAGATATTGATCCATCATCAATTAATAAAACTATTGATGTCGATGTTGCGCTTGTTGGCGATGTTGCCCACGTACTTGAGGATACTATTAAACTATGGAAATCTAACGTTTATAAGACCGATAAACCTGCAGTTAAAAGCTGGTGGAGTATGATTGATAAGTGGAAAGAAAAAGACTCACTTGGCTTTAACGACTCTAAAACAACTATAAAACCTCAATTTGCAATTCAACGGCTTTATGAATTAACAAAAGAAAAAGATACTTATGTTACAACTGAAGTTGGACAGCATCAAATGTGGGCTGCACAATTTTATAAGTTCAATAAGCCAAATAGATGGATAACCTCTGGAGGACTTGGAACTATGGGCTTTGGTTTGCCTGCGGCGATAGGGGCACAAGTTGCCCATCGTGACAAGCTAGTAATTGATATTGCTGGTGAAGCATCGATTTTGATGTGCATACAAGAAATGTCGACAGCTATTCAACACAAGCTTCCAGTAAAAATATTTATTATCAATAATCAATACATGGGGATGGTTAGACAATGGCAAGAGCTACTTCATGATAAAAGATATTCTCATAGTTATACAGATGCTTTGCCTGATTTCGTTAAATTAGCTGAAGCTTATGGGGCAAAGGGAATAAGAGTTCAAAAACCATCTGAGCTAGATAAAGGTATTCAAGAAATGATTGATTATGACGGACCAGTTATTTTTGACTGCGTAGTTGACGAAAATGAAAACGTTTATCCAATGATACCATCTGGAAAGGCGCATAATGAAATGTTGCTAGGAGATGAGAATGAAGATAGTGAAATATCTGATGAAGGAAAGGTGTTAGTTTAATGGAGAGCAAACATACTGTATCTGTTCTAGTTGATAATGAGCCCGGAGTTTTAGCAAGGGTAATAGGTTTAATCTCAGGCAGAGGATATAACATTGAAAGCTTAACAGTTGCTGAAGTAGATGCAGAAGCTCATATTTCGAGAATTACCTTTGTAACCTTGGGAAATGAAACAACTATAAACAAAATGATATCTCAGTTACAAAAACTTGTACCAGTTAAAAAGGCAATTAATATTACTCTTGATAAACAAGGAATTGAGAGAGAAATGGCACTTGTCAAAGTGGTTGCAACAGGTGAAAAAAGAGTTGAATCCTTGAGATTATCTGATGCCTTTAGAGCAAAAGTTATTGATACAACTCATGATTCTTTTGTATTTGAATTAAACGGCTCACCTGTAAAAATTGATGCATTTATTGACTTAATGACACCATTAGGGTTATCTGAGATCTCAAGAACAGGCGTGGTTGCAATTGCTCGAGGAAGCGAAAAATTATAAAAAAGGATTAAAATTATGAAAGTTTATTATGAAAAAGATGCAGACCTAGATTTAATCAAGGCAAAAAAAATTGCAATTTTTGGATACGGTAGTCAGGGTCATGCACATGCATTGAATTTAAAAGATTCTGGAGCAAATGATGTAGTAATTGCTCTTAGAGAAGGTTCTGGAAGTGCAGGTAAAGCTAAAGCAGAAGGCTTTAATGTAATGGCACTTTCTGAGGCAGCCTCTTGGGCTGACGTAATAATGATGCTTGTCCCTGATGAATTACAAGCTGACGTGTATAAAGATCATATTGAGCCTAACTTAAAAAATGGTGGTGCTTTAGCGTTTGCCCATGGATTAAACATACATTTTAAATTAATCGAGGCACGAGACGATCTTGATGTATTTATGATAGCACCGAAAGGACCCGGACATACAGTTAGGTCTGAATATAAAAGAGGTGGAGGAGTTCCATGTTTAGTTGCTATCGATAGTGATAAATCAGGTGATGCGCTTTCAATTGCTCTTTCATATGCTTCAGCAATTGGTGGAGGAAAAGCAGGCACAATTGAGACTACATTTAAAGATGAATGTGAAACAGATCTATTTGGTGAGCAGGCGGTACTCTGTGGAGGTGTTGTTGAGCTAATTAGAAATGGTTTTGAAACTTTAACAGAAGCTGGTTATCCACCTGAGATGGCTTACTTTGAATGTTTGCACGAAGTTAAACTGATTGTCGATTTAATTTATGAAGGTGGTATTGCAAATATGAACTACTCTATTTCAAACACGGCAGAGTATGGGGAGTATGTATCTGGACCAATAGTGGTTGATGGCAATACAAAGGCGAAAATGAAAAGTGTCTTAGATAAGATTCAGTCTGGAGACTTCACTAGAGAATGGATTGAAGAATATAAGAATGGCGCAAAAAATTTCTATGCAATGCGGGCTAAAATAGATGGTCATCAGATAGAAGAAGTTGGTCAAAAACTAAGATCAATGATGCCATGGATTGCCAAAAATAAGCTAGTAGATAAAGAAAAGAACTAAATTTTTTAAGACTTTTTTTCTTATATTTAGGGTGTTTAATGCTTATAGGTAGCAAATATCACTAGTAAATTATTGTAAATTATTAAAAAAACTTTAAAAACACTGAATATGAGCAATAAAAGCATATTGATTACTAATTCAAATTTTTCAAAGGCATTTGGTGTGCCCACTGCTCTTTTACCTCTATCTTTATTTGAGCTGCTTAGCAGCCCCTGGGTGAATTAACTTTCTACTTCAGGGGATACTTAATTTAAACACAATTTAATTAAATATTATAAATAGGAATTTAGGATGACAAACAAAAATCAAATAAGAATCTTCGACACAACATTACGTGATGGAGAACAATCTCCTGGTGCTTCAATGAATATTGAAGAGAAATTAAAAATTGCAAAAGCTTTAGAGGCCCTTGGTGTTGATATTATTGAAGCAGGATTTCCAGCTGCATCAAAAGGTGATCTTGAAGCCGTAACTGAAGTCTCAAAAGTTATTAAAGAATCGAAGGTATGTGGATTAAGTAGAGCATCAAAGTTTGATATTGATGCAGCTAACAGTGCTTTGAAGTACGCGGCTCAACCACGAATTCATACTTTTATATCAACTAGTGAATTACATATGACTCATAAATTAGAATTAACTTCTGAACAAGTTTATGAAAAGGTTATTGATAGTGTTTCGTATGCAAGAAATCTTTGTGACGATGTTGAATGGTCGTGTGAAGATGGAACAAGAACAGACAGAGATTTTATGTGTCGTACAGTTGAAGCTGCAATTAAAAATGGTGCTTCAACAATAAATATACCGGATACCGTTGGTTATTCTGTTCCAGACGAATTTACTGAAATCATAACTCACTTAATGAATACAGTACCAAATATTGATAAAGCCGTTATTTCAACGCATTGTCACAATGATTTAGGTGTAGCTGTGGCAAATTCATTGGCTGGGGTTGCAGCGGGAGCAAGACAAATTGAATGTACAATTAATGGATTAGGTGAAAGAGCAGGTAATGCTGCATTAGAGGAAGTAGTCATGGCTATTAGAACACGTAATGATTTAATGCCTTATACTACTAATATTAAAACCGAACTTTTGAATAAAACATCAAAGCTAGTATCTGCAGTAACTGGCTTTCCGGTTCAATATAATAAAGCAATTGTTGGAAAAAATGCATTTGCGCATGAAGCCGGTATACATCAAGACGGTATGCTAAAAAATTCTAAAACATATGAGATTATGACACCTGAGAGTGTTGGCGTTTCAGAGTCAAATTTAGTAATGGGAAAACATTCTGGCAGACATGCATTTAAACAAAAGCTTGTTGAACTAGGATATGATATTGGTGACAATGCAATAGAGGAGTCTTTTAATAACTTCAAAGCTTTAGCGGACAAGAAAAAGAACGTATATGATGAAGATATAATTGCTATTGTTGATGATCAGGTTATTAGAGTTAATGATTTTATAAGTCTTAAAGACCTTAGTGTTATTGCTGGAACTAAAGGTCCTCAAACTGCAGAGGTAACTTTGCTAATTGATAATAATGAGCAGAATACTAAATCGACTGGCGATGGTCCTGTTGATGCAATCTTTAATGCGCTGATGACATTGGTTCCCCACAAAGGAAAGCTTCAACTTTATCAAGTGCATGCAGTGACTGAAGGTACTGATGCTCAAGCTGAGGTTTCTGTTAGGCTATCTGAAAATGGAAAAACCGTTGTTGGCCAAGGAGCTGATACTGACACTTTAGTAGCTTCTGCGAAAGCTTATATTAATGCTTTGAATAAATTAATGGTAAAAAGAGAAAAAACTACTCCTTCCAAGATGAGCAATATATCTTAGAAGTAATTCAATTGTGAAAGGACAGTAATGTTTAATAATTTAATGGGAATGTGGTCTTCAGATATGGCCATTGATTTAGGTACTGCGAATACTCTTGTATACGTCAAAAATAGAGGAGTGGTACTTAATGAACCTTCTGTTGTAGCTGTGCTTCACAACATGGGTAAAAGTAAAGTAATTGCTGTTGGTATGGAAGCAAAACAAATGCTTGGAAAAACTCCAGGACATATTCAAGCTATTAGACCAATGAAAGACGGCGTAATTGCTGATTTTGTTATCACTGAAGAGATGATTAAGTATTTCATTAGAAAGGTTCATAACAGGCGCACTTTTGCTAATCCAAGAGTTATCATCTGTGTACCAACTGGATCTACACCTGTTGAGAGAAGGGCTATTCATGACTCTGCGTTAGCGGCAGGAGCAAGAAAGGTTTCACTAATAGAAGAACCTATGGCTGCTGCTATTGGCGCCGGCCTACCAGTTAATGAGCCTCAGGGCTCTATGGTTGTTGATATTGGCGGCGGCACAACTGAAATAGCTGTTATATCGCTGGGTGGTATTGTTTATTCACGATCTGTTAGGATTGGTGGTGATACAATGGATACTGCTATTATCCAATTTATGCGTAAAAGATATAATCTACTGATAGGCGAGTCTTCCGCTGAAATGATTAAGAAAGAAGTTGGTATTGCAATAGGACCTAAAACTGGTGACGGTAAAACAATTGATATAAAAGGCAGAGATCTTGCATCAGGAGTACCAAAAGAAATTGAACTTAATCAAACACAAGTAGCTGAAGCATTATCTGAACCTATTCAGCATATAGTTGATTCTGTTAAGGCCGCTTTAGAAGAAACACCGCCTGAACTATCTGCAGATTTAGTAGACATGGGTATTGTTTTGACTGGTGGAGGAGCTCTTCTTGAAAAAATGGATGAAGCTATAAGAGATGCTACTGGTTTACCTGTGACAATTGCTGAAGAGGCACTTAATTGTGTTGCATTAGGAAGTGGAAAAGCTCTAGAGAGTGAACGTTCGTTTGAACCAATCTTGTCATCTGCTTATTAAAGTAAGTGAGATCCCTAGAAAACAACTCATTTCGATTTATTAAAGATAATTTTTTAAGAACTACAGTAATAACTGTAGTTTTGATAATTCTTTCACTTTCTTTAATATATTTTGATAATACAAGAAAAACTTTTTCAGACACTAGGGCAACTTTTAGAGATTTAATTTTAACTATAGCATCTACCATTGCTTCGCCTGCAATTTTTATAGAGGAGGGGCTATATTCTATTGGTGAAATAAATAATCTTTATGATGAACTTAAAGAATACAAAGAAGAACAGTCATTAACTAGTGATATATTTCAAGAATTATCTGTGCTTAGGCAAAAAGTAGAAATTTATGAAAATGATTTAAATTTTATAAAGGATAATGAATTCAGAAGTATCACAGTAGAAATTTTAGCGGACACATCAAATAGATATTTTTCTTCAATACTTTTAAAGGCTGGAGAAAGTAGTGGCGTTAGTGAAAATAATACAATTGTAAGTTCCCGGGGTCTTGTTGGAAGAGTTACTGAGATAGGCAATAAGGTATCAAGAGGCCTTTTACTAAGTGATATCAGTAGTAGAGTTCCAGTTTCAATATCTTCATCTGAAATACAAGGAATACTTATTGGCCAAAATTTAAATCGACCAAAAATCAATTATATTAAAAATTTAAATGATATTAAAGTTGGAGACTTGGTTGTCACTTCAGGAAAGGGAGGAATATTTCCCTCTAATTTAGTAGTTGGCTCGGTTGCTATTTTAGACAAAAAAAATCAAAATATTGAAGTTGATTTATTTGTAAATCCCAAAAACTTATCAAGAGTCAGAATAATTAATTATCAGATAGAGAGCCTCGTAGAGTAATATGTATGATTAATGAAATAGTAATAAATAAGTATAGTAGGGAATTTTTTTTTCATATTCTGGTATTATTTATAGCTTCAACGGGAGCATTTCTAAAAATTAGTAATTTTTTTGATTATATACTTATTATTAGTGTATTGATTTTTTGTCGTAACAGATCCTTATTATCTACATACTATCCTTTAATATTATTTTTTTGGGGGTTTTATAGCGATCTTTTAATTGGATACCCTCTTGGATATTCTGGAACAATTTTTTTATTTTTCTTTTTACTGAAAGAAGTTTCGTACTCATTAATTGATAATGAAAATATTAGAGGAAAATTTTATATTTACACATTGGGTTTATTTATACTTTTCTTATGTGAGTATCTATTAATTAAGTTATTTTTTAGTATAAACTTATCATTATTTATTTATTTAATTAAATATGTATTAATGCTTGTTATCTTTTATCCAATATCAAGAATATTTATTTCTTTTGAGAGTTATAATGAAAAGTAAAAATATTTTTTCAACTGTCGATAAAGCTCAAACTGAAAAATTAATATCTAGACGTATAGCTTTATTAACCATTGGACAAGCTGGACTATTTTCTTTGCTTGGTGCAAGACTTGCCTACTTACAATTATTTAAACACGATGAATATAGTTCTCTTTCTGATGAAAATAGAACCACTCATAGATTGATAGCTCCTCCAAGAGGAAATATAATTGATCTATCAGGAAAAATACTAGCAACGAATACGGAAAATTATCAGGCTTTAGTTGTATTAGAGGAAACTGGGAATATTTATGAAGCTCTTATAGCTTTTAATTCTATCTTACCCGAAAAACAAATTAATATAAAAAGAATTTTAGAAGTAGCAAAAAAAACACCAAAATTTAAACCAATCAAATTGATTGATAATTTAACTTGGGAAGAGTTTTCTAAATTAAATGCAAATGCTCATAAATTACAAGGAATATTTCCTAGCGTTGACTACAAAAGATATTACCCTACAAAAGAAGCATCAGCGCATCTAGTTGGCTATGTTTCTAGTCTGAGTGAAAATGAATCATATAGTAACCCTTTTGCTAAATTGACAAATGCAAAATCTGGTAAAATAGGTATCGAAAAATTAAAAGATACTGACTTAAGAGGTGTTATTGGAAATAAACGGCTTGAAATTAATGCATTTGGAAGAGAAATCAGAGAATTAAATAGAATTGAATCAACTAAAGGACAGGACATACATCTTACAATTGATCGTGACTTACAAGAATTTTGTTATAAGCAGTTTGATGGTATAAGCGGATCAATTACTGTCACAAATATTTATACTGGAGCATATCTAGCACTCGCATCAGCTCCTGCTTTCGACCCTAACAAGTTCTATAATGGAATTTCTAATAAAGATTGGAATTTTTTAACTAAAAATCGTTATAAACCATTGATTAACAAAGCAATATCTAATCACTATCCACCAGGATCAACTATAAAGCCATTAGTAGCACTTGCTGCTCTTGAGCAAGGATTTGATCCAAAT
>CACCCN010000016.1 GCA_902544525.1 uncultured Pelagibacteraceae bacterium
CAATAGCTTTAATCTTGATTTGATTAGATTTTTCTGTCTTACATTTATTTTATTATATGATTTTTTTGGATTATAAATTTCAGCAATATCCTTTAGTTTTTCTATTTCGACTTTAAATTGTCTAACTTTCCTTTTTACTCTAATTTTTTTTTCCAATTCTTTATACAGTGCTGGCAAGTACTCGACATCAAGCGCGGCATATTCAATTTGTTTATTTTTCAGAGGTCTTCTTCTCCAATCTGATACTTGGTATTTCTTATTAAGTTTTTTAGAGCATATTTTTTCAACTAGATTGCCATACCCAATGTCATTATCTTCATAGATAAAATTTGCTGCAATTTGAGTATCATAAATAGGCCAAGGTATAATTTTATAAGTATTCATTAATACCTCGATATCTTGTCTTGCTGAGTGAAATACTTTGAGGATTCGTGAGTCAGTAAATATTTCTTTAAGTTCATTTATATCAATTTTAGCTAATGTATCTATTAGATATATTTTTTTCTTAGCTTTTATTTGAATCAGGCAAAGTTTTGGCCAATAAGTATTATTTCGCAAAAACTCTGTATCAATATACAGAACATCATTTTTTTTTAATGATTTAGTAATTTTTTTTAATGATTTATTATCTTGGACTAATTCCATATAATTAACTATATATTACCATAAAATTATTAGTATGAATAAATATAGATCACATAAATGTAATGAGTTGACTGCTATCAATATAGGAGAAGCCGTTTCAATAGCTGGTTGGATTAATCGTAAACGCGATCATGGAAATTTATTATTTGTAGACCTTCGTGACCACTATGGAATAACACAGTGTGTAATAGATAATTCAAATCTAGACATTTTAAAATTGATTGAAAACTTAAGAGTAGAGTCCGTGATTAAGATAACTGGCAGGGTTATTAAACGGGAAGCTGAAACTGTAAATAAAGACCTTAATTCAGGAGAGATTGAAATTAAAATTGATGCAGTTGAAGTTTTATCTGAAGCTGATGAGTTGCCTATGCCAGTTTTTGGGGAAGCAAATTATCCTGAAGATATCAGACTTAAATATAGATTTTTAGATGCTAGAAGGGAAGGTTTGCACAAAAATATAGAATTAAGATCCAAAGTCATTGCTTATATAAGAGACTTGATGACCAAAAATGGCTTTTTAGAAATGCAAACTCCAATTTTAACAGCATCTAGTCCGGAAGGTGCCAGAGATTATTTGGTTCCAAGTAGAACTCATCCTGGTAAATTCTATGCATTGCCGCAAGCTCCTCAGCAGTTTAAACAATTAATTATGGCAGCGGGTTTTGACAGATACTTCCAAATTGCCCCATGTTTTCGAGACGAAGATGCCAGAGCTGATAGAAGTCCTGGTGAATTTTACCAGCTAGATATGGAAATGTCATTTGTAGAGCAAGATGATATTTTTAACGCTATAGAGCCTGTACTTCAAAAAGTTTTCAAAAAATTTTCTCCTAAAAAAGTTCCTGAAACTCCATTCCCTCGAATTACCTATGCAGATTCCATGAGAATGTATGGGACTGATAAACCAGATTTGAGAAATCCAATTGTTTTATCAAATTTAACTAGTATTTTTAGCTCTCCAGAAGTTTCTTTTGAGGCTTTCAAAAAACTTATTAAAGATGGTGCTGAGGTCATCGGTATTCCTTGCCCGAAAGGATCAAGTCAAGCCAGAAAATTTTTTGACTCCATGAATAGCTGGGCGATTAAAGAAATGAATGCACCAGGTCTTGGGTATATTATTTTCGAAGAAACTAATGGCACTATGGTTGCCAAAGGTCCAATCGCTAAATTTATTCCCGAAAAACATCTAAAAGAAATATTTGAATTATCAAATTTATCTTATGGCGATGCAATTTTCTTTTCATGTTCACAGCCCAAATCTGCTTATGAACTAGCTTCAGCCTCCAGAGATAAAATAGGTTTAGAGTTGAATGTAATTGAAAAAGATATTTTTAGATTTTGTTGGATTGTTGATTTTCCGATGTATGAATTTGACGAACAAGCTAAGAAAATTGACTTTAGTCATAATCCATTTTCAATGCCGCAGGGTGGACTGAAATCTCTTGAATCTATGGACCCTCTAGATATTCTTGGTTATCAATACGATATTGTTTGTAACGGCATAGAGCTATCATCGGGTGCTATCCGTAATCATGTTCCTGAAATTATGTTTAAGGCTTTTGAAATTGCTGGCTATAGCAAAGAAGAGGTAGTTGAGAAGTTTGGTGGAATGATTAATGCATTTAGTTACGGAGTTCCTCCTCATGGTGGAATCGCACCTGGAATTGATAGAATTATAATGCTTTTGGCAGATGTAAAAAACATCAGAGAAGTCATTCTCTTTCCTATGAATCAGCAAGCACAAGATTTAATGATGAATGCGCCCGCAGATGTCTCTGAAGAAATTTTATCTGAATTATTTCTAACTAAAGTTGAAACCTCTTTAGATTAAGAGCAGCCAGTTGTAGCCCCGCAACTGTCACATTTTAAGCATGTACCATTTCTAACAAGAGTAAATGCGCCACACTCTGGACATGCATCACCCTCATATCCCATCATTCTTGCAACTTGAACTTTACTAGCCATTGTGTCAGTTGATAAATCAGCCTTAACCGCATCTGGTGTGGCCGCTTGTTCAACATTTGATCGCTCACTATAAGAACCCATATCACCAGAAGCATTTACAACCATTAGATTATCTGAAGCTTGGCCTCTTAAATAACCCTGACTAGACATTTTTTTTACAATCTTCCATGGAATTTGGTTCTTCTTTAGACTTCCTTCTTCTGCACCAGTTCCTAGAGAAAAATCTACATCAGACTCGTCAGTATGCGCTAAATCATTTCTTGATAAATAGGAAACAGCTAACTCCCTAAATACATAATCTAAAATAGATGTTGCATTTTTTATTCTATTGTTTCCCTGTACAACACCAGATGGGTCGAACCTAGTAAACGTAAAAGCCTCTACATACTCCTCAAGTGGAACTCCATATTGAAGTCCAATTGATATCGCAATTGCAAAATTATTCATTAGACTTCTTAAAAAAGCACCCTCTTTATGCATGTCTATAAAGATTTCACCGAGAGATCCATCCTCATATTCACCAGTATGAAGATAGACCTTATGCCCACCAACAATAGCTTTTTGAATATAGCCTTTTCTTCTATCAGGAACCTTGTTTCTGGCGCCATAAACAGCTTGCTGGGCCGCTTCTTGCGCAATATTAAGAGTTTGCTCTATAGGTGTAGGCTTGTGCATTTCAACTTCTTCATCATCTTCAACATCTTCAACAAGTTTAGATGCTAAAGGTTGACTAAGTTTAGAGCCATCTCTGTAAAGAGCGTTAGCCTTAGTTCCTAGTTTCCAAGATAGCAGGTATGCTTCCATACAATCATCAACACTAGCGTTATTTGGCATATTAATTGTCTTTGATATCGCACCAGATATGAAGGGTTGAGCAGCTGCCATCATTTTAATATGACTTTCGGTTGATAAAAACCTTTTTCCAATTTTACCACAAGGGTTGGCACAATCAAATACACTTAAGTGCTCGTCTTTAATATGTGGAGCTTCTTCAAGAGTCATAGTTCCACAGCAATATGTATTGGCTTCATCAATTTCTTTATTGGAATAACCTAACTCTGAAAGCATGTTAAAGTTAAAATCATTCAGTTGCTCTTCAGTAAAATTAAGAACATCAGTACAAAATTCTTTACCTAGAGTAAAAATATTAAATGAAAATCTGATATCAAAAACATTTTTTAAATTGCCTTCTAGTATATCCAATTCTTTTTGTGTAAACCCTTTTTCCTTTAGGCTTTCATGATTAATAAATGGTGCAGTTTCTAGCGTACCATGTCCTACGGCATAGTTTACAATATCACTTATTTCATTTTCAGTGTATTGAAGTTGATTTAGTGCATCGGGAACTGTTCTATTTATTATTTTGAAGTAACCGCCTCCAGCAAGTTTTTTAAATTTCACCATCGCGAAGTCTGGTTCAATTCCTGTTGTATCGCAGTCCATAACAAGACCAATAGTTCCCGTTGGAGCTATAACAGAAGTCTGTGCATTTCTGTAACCGTATTTTTGACCAAGTTCATAAGCTGTGTCCCAGCATTTTTGTGCTTCAATTCCAAGTCTTGTATCTCGAACATTTTCAATTACTAATGGCACTGGATTAGTGTTGAGATCTTCGTAACCATCGCTATGACCATATGCCGCTCTTCGATGGTTTCTTATAACTCTAAGCATATGCTTCGAGTTTTGGCTATACCCAGGAAATGGTCCTAATTCACCAGCAATTTCAGCAGAAGTAGCATAAGAAGTACCTGTCATTAAAGAAGTTATAGCTGCACAAATAGATCTGCCTTCATCTGAGTCGTAAGAAATTCCTTTAGACATAAGAAAGCCACCAAGGTTAGCATAACCAAGTCCAAGAGTTCTATATTCGTACGAAAGCTTTGCAATTTCTTTTGATGGGAATTGGGCCATCATAACTGATATCTCTAGAATTAATGTCCATATTCTTACTGCATGTTTGAATAAATCGATTTCAAGGGATTTATTCTCATCCATAAAAGTCATTAAGTTTAGAGATGCAAGGTTACACGCAGTATTGTCTAAGAACATGTACTCAGAGCATGGATTTGATGCTTTTATTTCGCCACTTGCTGGACAAGTATGCCAATCATTTACAGTTGTATGAAACTGAATTCCAGGATCTGCACATGCCCAAGCAGCATATCCAACTTCATCCCAAAGTTCTTTTGCCCGTATTGTTTTATTCACTTCTCCATTAGTTCTGTTTATTAGATCCCAGTCTTTGTCTTCAATTACAGCATTTATAAAATCATCTGTTACCCTAATAGAGTTATTTGAGTTTTGACCAGAAACAGTTAGGTATGCCTCTGAATCCCAATCAGTATCGTACGTTTCAAATTCAATTGACTTATATCCTTGTTTAGCAAAATGAATAACTCTTTGAATATAGTTTTCTGGAACTTCAGATTTTCTAGCTGATATAATTTCTCTTTTTAAAGCAGGATTTTTTGACGGGTCAAAGCAACTTTCACCATCAGCTTCACAGTTATGACATGCACTCATTACTTGTTTTAAGTGTTTTGCGCAAAGCTTAGAGCCAGTAACTAGAGCAGCAACTTTCTGTTCTTCAGTTACTTTCCATTTTATGAATTCTTCAACATCAGGGTGATCAATATCAACAACTACCATTTTAGCAGCTCTTCGTGTCGTTCCACCAGATTTAATAGCTCCCGCTGCTCTATCGCCAATTTTAAGAAAACTCATTAAACCTGAGGACTTTCCACCACCTGACAAACCCTCTGATCCACCACGTAGGTTTGAGAAGTTAGTTCCGGTTCCTGATCCGTATTTGAAAAGACGTGCTTCTCTTACCCACAAATCCATAATTCCACCATCATTTACTAGGTCATCTTCGATCCCCTGAATGAAACAAGCATGTGGTTGTGGTCTTTCATATGAACTTGAAGATTTAGTTAGCTTTCCTGTAGCATGATCTACGTAATGGTGTCCTTGTGAAGGACCATCAATACCATAAGCCCAATTCAATCCAGTATTGAACCATTGTGGACTATTTGGTGCTATCATCTGATTTGCAAGCATGTAACGTACTTCATCAAAAAATGATTTTGCATCTTCCTCAGTTGTAAAGTACTCACCTTTCCAGCCCCAATAAGTCCAAGTTCCAGCCAGTCTATCAAAAACTTGAGTAGAGTCTGTCTCAGAACCAAAAGAGAGGTCTTCAGCATTAGTATCAGGGTCTTTTGCCATTAGCCAAGAAGGAATATTTCTTTCTTCTCTTTTAACTGTTTTATTGGGCACGCCAGCTTTCCTAAAATATTTCTGCGCTATAATATCACTTGCAACTTGACTCCACTTTGAAGGCACTTGAATATTTTCAAGTTTAAATACTACTGATCCGTCAGGATTAAGAATTTCACTTGTAACTTCTTTAAATTCGATTTCACTAAATGGAGATTTTTCTGGACTGGTAAATAAACGTGATATTTTCATTGATTAATTTTCCTTCTATTTAACTTAATAATAACAACTGTCACGAGACACCCGAGAACTAAACTGTAATAATTTAAGTAACTCGACCGATCGACCCAACCACAAATGAATCTGAAAATTGGAATAATCATATTTATTGATTTGAAATCTTAAGTCAATATATAGTATAAAAAATATTTACTACCTACTATATGGTGTGTTGTTACTATGTTATTAAATATAAAAAATTTAATATTATCAATGAGTTATTTAACTTAGATAATTTGTAAATTGTTGAAAAAATGTGATATTACCTGAATATGATCTTTAAAGAAATCTTTACATGGTGGAATAATCAAACGATTGGAACAAGAATTTGGTCCTTTTTTAATGGCAATCTCATTGGTTCAGATAAATTTGGAAACAAATATTTTTCTAATAAGAGCGGTTCTAAAAGATGGGTTTTATACGATGGTGAGGTTGATTCTTCAAAAGTTCCACCAGAGTGGAACGGCTGGTTAAGATTCACTTCAAACGTTATTCCTAGTACAGAAAAAAAATTTTTTTGGGAGAAAGAACATGAAAAAAACCACACTGGTACTAGTAAAGCATATTATCCCACCAATTCAATTTTGAAAAATACTCAAAAAAAGAAAATGCAAGAATATGAGCAATGGTCTCCGAAGGAGTAAAGATTTAATAATAATAATAATTATTTTGCTTGCTCCAATTAAGGTTTTGACGACTGAAATTGAAGTAGCTCCTCTTATTAATCTTGATAATATTGCACCTAGCTTTGATGATTTGGATGAAAATCTTGAGGGTAAAGATTCGATAGATACAACGAGCAAATTGGCTCCAAAGGAATTAGATGCTTCAAAAACAGCAACTATCGGTATACTGAATAAAATTACAGCTAAAGTTTCAACTATAGAAATTGGACTAGGGCAGGAGAAGTCTATCTATGATCTTCTAATTTCTAACAAAGCATGCCATATATCTTTGCCAGAGGAAAAACCACTTGTTGCCGTTTATTTGTTAATTAAAGACCTAAAGAGCAATGCAAATTTTTCAGGATGGATGATTAAAGATCTACCTTCAGTTTCTAGTTTAGAACATCCATTGTATGACGTCTGGGTTAAGAACTGTAATTAGATTGATTGGATATTTTCTTCTAACCATTTAATAGAAACTGAGCCATTTTTAAATTCATCTGAGGAAAGAATTTTTTTGTGAAGTTCAATATTTGTAGTTACACCCTCAATTATTATTTCGTCAAGTGATCTTAAGGCTCTCCTAATTGCATGATCTCTATCACGTCCCGTAACAATAAGTTTAGCTAAAAGATTGTCGTAATAGTGAGGAACTTTATAGCCAGAATATATAAACGTATCTAATCTAATCCCATTTCCTGCAGGAGGATGGTAGAGAGAAATAGTTCCTGCACTTGGCTGGAATGTAGATGGATCTTCAGCGTTAATTCTGCACTCTATTGAGTGTCCAAGAGGACTAATTCTTGACTGATCAAAACTAAGTTTTTCTCCAGAAGCTACAGAAATTTGCTCTCTTACTAAATCAATTCTGGTTATCATTTCAGTAATAGGGTGTTCAACCTGAAGTCTAGTATTCATTTCCATAAAATAAAAACTCCCCTCATGATAGAGAAATTCTAACGTTCCAAGTCCTAGATATCCCAATTGTTTAATTGCATTAACTACAGTTTCAAATAATTTTAATTTTTCATCGAGACTAATACCAGGCGCTAAAGCTTCTTCTATAACTTTTTGGTTTCGCCTCTGGATTGAACAATCCCTTTCGTGCAAATGAACAAAATTTCCGTGCATATCACCAATAACTTGCACTTCAATATGTCTGGGGGCATCAATAAATTTTTCAAT
>CACCCN010000017.1 GCA_902544525.1 uncultured Pelagibacteraceae bacterium
CATATAAAAATAAAATAGTATTAGGAATAGAGTCGAGTTGTGATGAAACTTCTGTATCTGTTGTTCGAGAAAAAACCAAATATGATCAAGAAATTCTCTCAAATATAGTTAATTCTCAAGAGAAGATTCATGAAAAGTTTGGTGGTGTAATTCCAGAAATAGCAGCAAGATCTCATTCAATGGTAATTGATAAACTTATTCAATCGGCTTTAAAAAAAGCTAAAATTAACCTTGATGAAGTGGATGCGGTTGCTGCCACAGCTGGACCAGGCCTTCTCGGAGGCTTAATTGTAGGAGTAGTTGCCGCTAAGACACTTGCTTCTGTAATTAATAAGCCATTTATTGCAATTAATCACCTTGAGGGTCATGCATTATCTGCAAAATTAGAACATAAAATAGAATACCCATACTTACTTTTATTAGTTTCTGGAGGGCATACAGAATTTACAATAATTAAGGGCTTTAACAACTATCTAAGAATTGGAACTACTTTAGATGATGCACTTGGTGAAGCGTTCGATAAAAGTGCAAGAGTTTTAGGATTTAAATATCCTGGTGGACCTGAAATAGAAAAGTATGCAAAAAATGGCAACGAAGATAAATATAAATTTCCAAAACCAATAATTAATCAAAAAAATTGTCACTTTTCTTTTTCAGGTTTGAAAACAGCTGTTGCTCAAACAGTTGCAAGTCAAAAAATTATAAGCAACAAGTTTAAAAATGATGTTGCCGCTTCGTTTCAGAAGACTGTATGTGATATTTTGGAAATAAAAACAAAAAAAGCTATTGGTCAATTTAAAGAAATATACCCTGATGAAAAAGTTTCTGTAGTAGTCGCTGGCGGTGTAGCTGCAAATAAAAAAATTAGAGAAATATTTAATAATTTAGCAAAAGAAAATGATTATAATATATTTTTTCCTTCACTTTATTTATGTACAGATAATGGAGCTATGATAGCTTATGCTGGGTTAGAAAGATTAAAAAGAAAAAAAACTAATAGTCTAGAATTTAAGCCTAAACCCCGCTGGCCTTTGGACCCTAACGCAGTTTTTTTAAAAGGCAAAAGGGTTGATGAGTAAACAAGTAAATATTGGAGTGATCGGTGCAGGCGCATGGGGAACAACAATTGCAAAACTATTGAGTGAAAAAAACAAAAATGTACTATTGTGGGCTAAAGAAACTCATGTCAAAAAAAACATCGAAAAAAGTAGGATTAACAAAATTTTTTTAAATAACATTGCGCTTCCCAAGTCTCTAAATATTACCAATAGTATATATGATATGAAAACTTCAGATTTTTTATTTGTTGTAACCCCAACTCAATACATTGAATCAACACTGAGGCCTATTAGAAGCATAATTAAAAAAAGTTGTGTTATTGTTAATTGCTCTAAAGGTATTGATATTAAATCATCTGCTTTAATTAGTGATATAATAAAAAGAGTATTTCCACAAAATACCATTGGAATATTGTCCGGCCCTAATTTTGCATATGAAATTGCTCAAGGCAAGCCAACGGCTTCTTTAATCGCAGCAAAAAATATATTAACCTCAAAAAAAATTGCAAGTTTAATTAGTTCAAAAGAATTTCGACCATACCTGTCTAATGATATTATTGGTGCTCAAATCTGCGGTGCGATGAAGAACGTTTATGCTATTGGATGTGGAATAATTGTTGGAAAAAATTTTGGAGAAAATGCAGTTGCATCAGTCATCTCTAGAAGTTTTTCAGAAATAAGGCTAGTGGGTGCAAGACTAGGTGCACAAGAAGACACGTTGTCTGGATTATCAGGACTTGGTGATTTATTTCTGACTTGCTCTTCAAAAAAATCAAGGAACTTTTCACTTGGATATAGCTTAGCCAAAGGTAAAAAAATCGATACTTTTTTAAAAAGTAAAACTACCATTGCTGAGGGTACTTATACTGTAAAGGCTGTAAAAAATTTAAGTAAGAAATTAAAAATAAATCTACCAATCAACGATGCTGTATATAAAATTTTGTATTTAAATAAAAACATCAATCAAGTAATTGGTGATTTGTTGAATAGACCGATAGTTAAGGAGAATTAATATGAAATACTGGCTTATGAAATCAGAACCTAGTACTTGGTCTTGGGATCAGCAGGTTAAAGTAGGCACCAAAGGCGAGGGTTGGGATGGTGTAAGAAATTATCAAGCATCAAATAATATGAAAGCAATGAAAAAGGGAGATCTTTGTTTTTTTTATCATTCAGTAAAAGAAAGAGATATCATTGGTATAGTAAAGGTTATTAAAGAGTACCATCCTGATCCAACAGATAAGACTAGTCGTTTTGGTATGGTTACTGTTGTAGCACTAAAACCCCTAAAAAAAAGAGTTAACCTGGATCAGATTAAAGATGATAAGAGGCTAAATCACTTAGCGCTTGTAAAACAATCCCGGCTTTCGGTTATGCCAATAGATTTGAAGTCATGGAAGATTATTTGCAATTTAGGCGGTATAAAATAAGATATTTCATATGACAGATAATAAAATTTTTAAGGTAAATGAAAAGTGGGCAAAAAATTCATTAATTAATGCGCAACAATATGAAGACAGCTATTCAAAATCATATAATAAAAATGAAGAATTTTGGAAAGAGCAAGGAAAACGAATAGATTGGGTCACTCCTTATACAAAAGTAAAAGACGTTTCATATCATCAAAAAGATTTTAAAATAAATTGGTATTATGACGGTGAGCTTAATGCTTCAGTGAACTGTATTGATAGACATCTGGACACAAAGTCTGATCAAACAGCTATCATCTGGGAGGGTGATGATCCATCTCAGTCAAAACATATATCTTACAAACAATTACATGAAGAAGTTTGTAAATTAGCAAGCGGTCTTAAATCACTTGGTGCAAAAAAGGGTGATCGTATAACAATTTATATGCCAATGATTCCTGAAGCAACTTATGCAATGCTTGCTTGCGCACGAATCGGCGCCATTCATTCTGTAGTTTTTGGAGGTTTTTCACCTGATGCTCTTGCCGGTCGTATTAGCGATTGTAAATCAGATATTATTATTACCGCTGATGAAGGAGTAAGAGGCAACAAAGCAATTCCACTAAAAGCTAACACTGATGCTGCCATTAAAATTGCTGGTAATGTTAGACATTGTATTGTCGTAAAAAGAACAGGAGGACAAATTGATTGGCATGCAGGTCGTGATGTTTGGTATGAAGAGCTAACTAAACAATCGTCTTCAGAATGTGACCCAGAAATTATGTCAGCTGAAGATCCCCTTTTTATACTTTACACTTCTGGCTCAACTGGAAAACCTAAGGGAGTATTACACACTACTGGTGGCTATATGGTTTATGCATCAATGACACATGAATATGTCTTCGATTATAAGCCTGGAGATATTTATTGGTGTACTGCTGATGTTGGTTGGGTTACTGGCCATAGCTATATTGTTTATGGTCCTTTAGCAAATGGTGCTACTACTTTGATGTTTGAGGGTGTTCCAAATTATCCGGATGCTTCAAGATTTTGGGAAGTTGTCGATAAACACAAGGTTAACATTTTTTATACAGCTCCAACAGCTTTGCGTGCACTCATGCGTGAAGGTGATGAACCAGTTAAAAAAACAGATCGATCTAGCTTAAAATTATTAGGTTCAGTTGGTGAGCCAATTAACCCTGAAGCTTGGATGTGGTATTACAATGTAGTTGGGGAAACTAATTGTCCAATCGTAGATACTTGGTGGCAAACTGAAACTGGAGGAATATTAATATCTGCATTACCGGGAGCAATAGACCAAAAACCAGGTTCTGCAACAAAACCTTTTTTTGGAATTAAACCTGAAATTGTAGATGCAGAAGGCAATGTTCTTGAAGGCCCATGTGAAGGCTCATTGTGCTTAGCTGACTCATGGCCTGGTCAAATGCGCTCAGTATACGGAGATCATGAGAGATTTATAGCTACTTATTTTTCTCAATTTCAAGGTAAGTATTTCACTGGTGATGGATGCAAAAGAGATGAAGATGGCTACTACTGGATCACTGGAAGAGTTGATGATGTTATAAATGTATCGGGTCACCGAATGGGCACTGCTGAAGTTGAATCGGCTTTAGTAGCACATCAAAAAGTTAGCGAGGCCGCGGTTGTAGGATATCCCCATGATATTAAGGGTCAGGGAATTTATGCATATGTAACGTTAAATGCTGGTGAAACAACTTCGGTGGAATTATACAAAGAATTAATTGCTTGGGTGAGAAAAGAAATTGGACCCATTGCTTCTCCAGACTTAATTCAATGGGCTCCAGGTTTGCCAAAGACAAGGTCAGGTAAAATCATGCGAAGAATTTTAAGAAAGATTGCTGAAAATGATTATAGTAATTTAGGTGACACTTCTACTTTAGCTGATCCATCGGTTGTTGACGACTTAATTGATAACAGAATGAATAGATAACTAAAAATCTGAGGTAATTCCTTTTTTTTCCCAGTCGCCAAAACGTGTTGGTTCTGGGCCATCTTGTCCACCTATTTCTTTTTTCAAATTTTTTTTCTGATCTTTTTTATCTAAAGGTTGTTCGGACTTTTTTGTATTTTTGTTATTATCAACTGCCATTTTTAATTTGCTCCAATAATTCTTTAGCAATCTTTTTTGACTTGCCTGGATATTTAATTTTAGCAACTTGATCAAAATTTGACAAATCTTTATCGACAATCACAAAAGCAATCATACCCAAACCATAATGTGGCGTACAATTATATGCGTAAATCCCAGGCACAGTGAATGTAAATTCAGCATCTTGATTTAGATTAGATTTAAATAAATCAACACCAGCGGGAACTCCTTTTTTGGTAAAAGCTACATTATGCCCTTTGTCTTCGGATAACCATTTAATAGTATCTCCAGAATTTATATAAATTATGCGAGGATTATAAATCATTCGCTCTTTTTCTAATTTATTTAGCATTTGCACTTCGAATGTCTCTGCAAAAGTAGGGGAAATTAAAAGTGATAAAATCCCCAAAACGTATAGTGTTATTTTTTTCATAAGTGTCTATATAATTTTTATTATGTAATAATCAATGAATATATGTCTCTAATTAATGATCAGCGTATACTACTACTAGAAATTACTAATGAGTTCACCCGTGGCAAAAAGCCGCTCAATGAAGTTATCGAGTATTTCTATAACCATAAAGTTGCAACAGAAATAAAAAACAAAAGAGCAGAGACAAAAAATGTTTTAACCATATTGTGCAGAAAATTTTTTGATATTGATAATATTATTGATCAGCTCACGCAAAAAAATATCTCTAAGCGGAACGTAATAGTAAGAAACTGTGTTCGCATAGCAATTATTGAACTACTCGAATTAAAACGTCCTGCGTATGCAGTGATAAACTCTTGGGTTGAAATTGCTAAAAATAAAAAACGATTATTAAATTTTAGTAAATTAATAAATGCTATACTGAGAAAAGCTATAAGAGAAGGCACCCAATCTAATTTAATAGAATCCAAAAAAATTCCAAACTGGCTGTGGCAATCTTGGTCAGAAACCTACGGTGAAACTGAGAGCTTAAAAATAATCAATGCTTCACTATCTGAACCTCCACTTGATTTAAACTATACTGCATCAAATGAAAATTTTCTTAATTTAAAAATGACTTTACCTGATAGTTATAGATTGATAAACCCGGGCAAGATAAATGAGATAGAAGGTTTTGA
>CACCCN010000018.1 GCA_902544525.1 uncultured Pelagibacteraceae bacterium
CAGCGATTCTTGCTGGCGACATATTTTTAACCATGTACAACGCATACAAGTTTGGATCTATTGTTCCTCTTAAAGGAGAGGTCAATGCTTGTGGAAACTCAATGTAGTTATCTCCTTTACCAATAGTAGAAGTACCATCTGATTTAACGATGTAAGCTACTAGTGTTCTATGTATACTTGCATTGTAGTGTGGTGCAGAACGATGGTTCCAAATATAATGCTGCGCATGCGTTGGATTAGGGAAAGGCTTGGCACCCAAAGTGCCCCATTCGATACCTTCATTACCGTTCACCATTTTAGAATTAGTCTGACTAACTGCTCTCACAGCATCTGGCAATTTACACTCTGCAGATGTTTCGTATACATTTATTTTGTAGTCCGGATAAGTCTCAAAGGTTTTAATCTGACCTTCTGTAAGTTTATCAGCATACTGCATATAGTTTGAACCATCCACAGTATATTTTGGACTTTCTGCTTGAGCCAAAACTAAGCTCATTAAAGAAGCTATAGTCACGAAAGCAACCGATTTAATTATTGTCATTATTTTCATTTTCTATTTCTCCTTAGATTAAAATGCATATGAAACTGATGCTGCTAATGTATCTTTATCTATAGATAAATTATCCTCAGCGTCACCAAGTTGATTTACATACGATAATGAGGCGCTTACAGCACCTTTATTAGCACGCAAACCTAATGCTAGTGACATTCTACCTTCAACAAAGCCACCTAAAGAAGATGGGCCGTATCCAGAAGGATCATGGGACCATGCAAAGTTAGGAGAGACACTCCATTGAGAATTAGCAAAGTTATTATAAGTAGCCGAACCTATCACTCTATATGAAAACGAAGTAGATCCTGCTCCAGGGTTATCTTCACAGTAACCTCCGTTGCCAAATAAGCCATCAACCTGTGCTGCACCAATTGCAGTTACACTTTTTGTAGCTGTATAAACGTTAGTCGTACCGAAAGCACCTTTACATTTATCTGGTGAGTCGCCACTTTCTGATGAGCCACCACGTGCAACATAGCCATTACTATTATCTAGATCTGGAATATGAACCATACCTAGCTCTGTTAAAAGAACCACGCTGTCTGCACCAACCGCCATTGTAAGAGGATGTGATGCATTAAATGCAGAAGTAGTTCCAATATCAGCTGACCAAACATCATACTTGATAAATGGAGTAGAGTAATAATCTCCTGCGATCACTGTAGCTGTAGAGATTGATGGTAATGATGAACGCTTAAAGTCTCGCAATGTAGTTGTATATGTTGCTGTACTATCACCTTCATAAGCACCAGATGCACCAAGGACCTGATAACCAAGAGTCATTTGTAGAGCATCGCCGGTTGAAGTTCCACCTGCTCCAAGAGTATCTGCAAGTGCTACTGCTGTCTGTCCTAGTCCATCAATTTGACTAAAAGCTACCCAGTTAAGTGTTTGAGTTGCCCCAGAAGCGTCCGCTAATTGATTAACCTGACTACCTCCTGGTGTTGCCAATGGAAAGTCTGGTCTATAACTTAATTCACCTTGTACCACAGTACCGTCAACAACTGTGCTAAAACTAGTTCCAAAGATTTGATTATCTTCAGGGAAGATAAAATCATACTCGAAATAATTTATTGGAGTAATCGCCGCACCAATCATTGCACCTGTACCCATTATTTTTAGATGTGCATCAGCGCCTCCACCAGTTTTGCTAGTAGCTGAAGCACTTCCTAAACCAGCAACACCATTTGCTGCATGTCTTGAATCAGATGTAACGTTAGCTGCAGTTGCAAAACCTCCACATTTATTCGGATCGTGCGACTTACCTGTTTCGCCAGTTAGTTGCGTATACATATAAGTATTTGCCCATGCTTCACGCTCTTGCACTGTAGTTGTAAATTTATTACCTGTTGCGCCACCACTATAAGCAACTGCCATAGCTTTACCTAAAGCAGCATTACAAATAGCTGAACTGTAAGCAATTTCTTGAACGCCTTTAACTAGAGCCTGCCCAAATGCATTGCCTGTAAATGCTTGGTTATAAGCACCACCAGATTTAAATGCAGATAATAAACTATAATTATTATCCATTTGGTCATATGCAGCTGCGGTGAATAATCCGTATAAGTCTCCAGCGAATAAACCTTTTTGTCCCTTAATTCTTAAATAAGGAACTTTACTGTGATAGTTTGCATAATAAAACGATAAGTCAATACCACCAGCTTCATCTATATAGCTTGTTAATTTAATTCCGAATTGTCCATCATCTTTTGCTTTCTTAAATTTACCATCATCAGCCACCATTATTTGAACACCGGCAATACGTTCTGTTGGTCTCACAGTGTGTGAACCAGCGTCAACCATTGCCTGCATAAAACCTGCAGTTGTATTTTGATAAAACGCACTACCTGCAGTAGTTAAAGTAGTTAAATCTGCAACAGTTTTACCAGATGGAAGATTAGTAGTAAGGGCTGCAAATGTGCTTTGCGCTAAACTGGCTGAACCAAATGTTTTACCACTTGCAGTTCCTTGTCCAATTGCTATCGCAGTTCCGTATGATGCAGCTAAATCAAATGCTGTATCAAGATAAGTATCGGCAGAATAAGCACCCGCAGCATCAGCAAGTGCTTTAATTGCATCTGTACAATTAGTTGCAGTTTCTGCTCCATAAGTTAATTGATAAGGACACGGAGTTCCGGCTCTTTCATTTCCAAATGATCCACCAGCAATAAGGCCTGCTTCGCCCTTTCCAACAACTTCACTTCCAAAAAATGAACCGGCTACATCAACTTTAACCATGTCAGATTGTGTCTGATAATATGCTTCAATACCAATGCCATCGATATTAGTTGAAAGTACAATTTGCTCAACTGGCATTAAAGCTTCTTTAATTGATGACCCAGGCGCTCTTAGTTTTGTGATATCTAGTGCCCCAGTTACTAAACCATTGGCTGTAATTGGAATAAAAGTTGCCTCACCCCAACTTACTACTGATCTACCAATAGTAGCATCAAGAAAATTATCACCCATTTCAAAGTCGGTGGTTATGTATGCATTTAATAGACTTAAGTCTTGCTCTTGGGAATCTAGAGCGTTTGCTTTTAATTTTTTAAAGTGTGGGGTAGAAATATCATTAACCGGGTTATAACTTCCAGTTAAGGATAGGTTAACACCAACACCGTTTGCGTCACCTATTACTTCTGTATAGAATTTTTGGGTAGCATTAATTACTTCACCTTGATCAAAGTTTAGATTGCCATCATCAGAATTGGGGTTACTGCCAGCAATATTTATATATTCAGTTGAAGTATTGCCAAAGCCATCTGTTCTATAGCCCGAACAGCCTTTACCATTTTGTGAGGTTACTGTTCCCCATGCATCAACAACACTTGTATGTTTATATCCAAAATTAACATTACAGTCTCTTTCAGAAGCTCTAATAGTAAAGCCTGAAGTTATTGTTGTATTTACCGTTCCAGAAAATGACTCGGTGTTAACTTCCTGTGCTGATGAGACAGCAGAAAAAGTTAGAGTTAAAACTATTACACTTAATAATTTAACCAAATGCGTTTGTATTCTTTGCATGAATTATTCCCCCAATTCACATAATAAATTTTTGCGAACGTAGATTTATAGGCCACGATCAACTTGGGAGTTATTACACGAAAAAACTAAGAAATAGTCAAGAATTATATATAATATTTAAACTTATAAACTTAGCTTTTTAATTATGTACATTATATATGTATTATATATGTATTTAAATCGCCTAATTTCGCAGTAATTCTGCAATTTTGCGATATTTTCAAACACTTCGTGTGACATGTGGATATATTAATATTAAACCTTACTTACATCAGATTTTTTTATTAATGAGATTATTGATATCTCATTTGGTTGCTTGGCAACGTATACCCTATTAAATTTATGCTCTTTTAATGGTCTTGCAACGCGCTCACTTATACAAAATATTTGGAGTTGTTCAGCATTTGATAAAATATTATATTTTTTAACTAGATGGATAAAGATTCTAACAGGTAGTTGAGAATAAAAAACAACACCTTTTACTTTCTTTAACTTTAAATACTTAATTAATTTATTTGATAAAGTTTTAATACTTATAGTTTTATAAATAATCTTCTTTTTTATCTTCAGCTTTTTTTTATGTGCTTCGGTAAAAAAGTCTTCGTTAACAACATTGCTGCACAAATAAGTAAAACTTTTATTTTTAAGTTTAGGTGAATTAATAAACTTTAACATTGACTTGGCATCTGAAGTTGTCACGATCAGATTTTTACACCCTGACTTAATAAGTATTTTTTTTACCTGCGAACCAATAGCTAGTATATTGGCATTTCTAAATTTAGTTATTTGTCTATTTTTTTTTAAACTTTCAACAGAGTTAATACTCGGGAAAATATAATATTCATTTGCATGACAAGAAACTTTTCTTCGATAATACTTAAAGCTGTAAAAACTTTCTTGAATAGTAGCATAATCATTTAATTTTAAATTTAATCGTAAATTTTTTGATTGAGCCTTAGGGCGTGTAATTAAAATCATCCTTTAAAATATCCAATTCTTTTATAAACTCAATTCCGACTTGATCAATAATCTTGTTACCTACTTTAGTAGCAAGTTCTCTGTGCTCGTCGATATTTGTAGATCCTTCTGCAATATATTTTTCTTTTCCATCGTGGCTAAATAACTCTACTTTAAGATTTATTTTTTTATGATTAATTGATGCGAAAACTCCTACAGGGCTATTGCAGTTTGCCTGAAGCACTTCTAATACATTTCTTTCTAAATTTCCGACGATTGATGCATTTTTATGATTTGTATTAGAAATCATATTTATAATTTCATTATCCTCATCAACAGTTTGTATTCCAATTGATGCCTGACAAGCAGGAGGTAATATTTCATCTGTGGTAAAAATTTGCGATATACTGCTTTCAAGGTCTAGTCTTTTTAGCCCACCATACCCAAGTATCAAGGCATCATATTCACCCTGATTAAGTTTATTCACTCTAGTATCAACATTACCCCTAACAAGTTTTATACATAAATCTGAACGCAGATTCAATATTTGGGATCTTCTTCGAATAGAGCTAGTTCCAATTATAGAGTTTGTTTTTAATTCCATAATTTTTTTGTTACTATTATTTACTAGAGCTTCAAGATGATTTCCTCTTGGAAGCCAGGCTGCAATCTTCAAACCTGCGGTCATCTTTGTTGGCATATCTTTCATTGAATGAACCGCAACATCGATTTCTTTATTGGATAACATTTGCTCAATTTCTTTTACAAATAATCCCTTGCCACCAATTAAATCTAGTCGATCTTTTTGATTAATATCCCCTGATGTTTTTATAGTTTTAATTTTTATATCTTCTCTTAAAAATCCTGGATTTTTTATCAGAAAAGCTTCAATAAAT
>CACCCN010000019.1 GCA_902544525.1 uncultured Pelagibacteraceae bacterium
TTATCATTGATTATAGATTTTAAACAATGGAAAACTTCCGCTGATTTTCTTAAACCCTCACTAAATGAATTTATATTTACTGGAATAATCATAAATTCTTGAAAAGACAATTTGTTATTTGCATGGGCACCACCATTTATTACATTAAACATAGGTGTCGGCATTTTATAATTTGTTTTACCGCCCAAATATTTAAATAAAGGTAGTTTATAATATTGAGCAGCGGCTTGTGCGGCGGCAAGGGAAACACTTAAAATTGCATTAGCCCCAAGTCTACGCTTATTTACAGTTCCGTCTAATTCAATCATTGTATTATCTATGAAGGATTGGTCTGAAGCATCTGTACCGGTTAAAGCGTCAAATATCTCACCATTTACATTTGCAACGGCTCTTAAAACTGATTTACCATGAAAATCTTTTTTATCATCTCTTAATTCATGGGCTTCATGTTTTCCTGTAGAGGCTCCAGATGGCACTGAAGCTCTACCTGTAACACCATTATTAAGTATTACATCAGTTTCAACTGTAGGATGACCCCTGCTATCGAGAATCTGTCTTGAAATAATATTTTTAATTGATGTCATTTTATTTATATATATCTGATAGTTATTTAGCTTTGCTTAACTACATTGTCAATTTGTATAAGTTTCATTAATAATTCATATAAATCTTCAATTTTAAGCATATTAGGCCCATCAGAAGGTGCATTATCAGGATTTTCATGTGTTTCTATGAATAACCCGCCAATACCAACTGCAACAGCAGCTTTAGCTAAAACTGGAACAAATTGACGATCTCCACCACTTGATGCACCCTGTCCTCCAGGTGCCTGAACCGAGTGAGTTGCATCAAAAATCACTGGAAATTTAATTTCATTTTTCATTATTTCTAATGATCTCATATCTGATACAAGAGTATTATAACCAAAACTAACACCTCTTTCGGTAAGTAATAAATTCTTGTTACCCGTATCTAAAATTTTATTTGCAACATTAATCATGTCATATGGAGACAAAAATTGACCTTTTTTTACGTTAACAATTTTCATTGTTTTTGCTGCAGCAATTAGTAAATCAGTTTGTCTACATAAAAAAGCTGGTATCTGAATAACATCAACATAGTCTTTAATTGACACGCAATCATTTACAGTATGTACATCCGTTAATATTGAAATATCATATTCATCTTTAAGATCAGAAAAAATTCGCAAAGATGCGTCCAAGCCCATGCCTCTCTCAGCATTTAGACTAGTCCTATTAGCTTTATCATATGAAGTTTTGTATATAAAATTAACCTCTGCTTTTGAAGTAATTTCAAGCAACTTTTCGACCATTAATTTTGCATGATCATGACTTTCAAGTGCACATGGTCCTGCTATTAGTGTAAACGGAAGATCATTTGAAATATTAAAGTTATTTAAACTTACATTATTTTGCGTCATTACTGATTATGTTTGGACCTATTTATCGCCGCACCAATAAATGATTTAAATAATGGATGTGGGTCAAAAGGTTTTGATTTAAGTTCTGGATGAAATTGTACACCTATGAACCATGGGTGACTAGGAATTTCCAAAATTTCAGGTAGCAACCCATCCGGAGAAAAGGCTGAAAAAATTACTCCTTTTTTTTCAAGCTCTGAACAATAATTATTGTTAACCTCATATCTATGTCGGTGTCTTTCGGAAATCTCATCCTCACCATAAACATTAAATGCTTTACTATTATCTCTAATTTTAGCCTTATATGCACCTAATCGCATTGTACCACCTAGATCACTGTCAATTTTTCTTTGCTCTAATTGATCTTCCTTGGCCCATTCTGTCATCAATCCAACTACAGATGCTTTGGTTTCATCAAATTCACTTGAGGTAGCATCTTTTATATCCAGTAGGCTTCTAACAGCCTCAATAGCTGCTAACTGCATGCCAAAACATATACCAAAATATGGAATATTTTTTTCTCTAGCGTATTTTATAGCTAATATTTTTCCTTCAGAACCTCTTTTGCCAAATCCTCCAGGAACTAAGACTCCATCAGAGCAAGATAGTTTTTCGTCAATGTTTGCCTCATTAAGGTCTTCAGATTCAATCCAATTAATTTTAACTTTAACTTTATTAAATATACCACCATGGCTAAGAGCCTCATTAAGAGATTTATATGCGTCAGCAAGACCTGTGTACTTGCCAACAATATTAATCAAAACTTCCCCATCTGTTTTTAAAATAAGTTCAGAGACATTTTTCCACATTTTAAGATCAATGGATTTTTTTGAATCTAAATTAAAATACTCTAATACCCTCTTATCCAATTCTTCATACATAAAATTAATTGGAACCTCGTATATAGTTTGAGCATTTATCGCTTGTATAACATTATTTTTTTTAACATTGCAAAATAATGCAATTTTGTCACGCTCATCTTTAGGGATTTCTCTATCAGATCGACACAATAAAATATTTGGTTGAATCCCCAGACTTCTTAATTCTTTTACAGAATGCTGCGTGGGTTTAGTTTTTAATTCACCGCTGCTTGCAATAAAGGGTACAAGCGTAACATGAATAAACATAGACATTGAAACATCATTTTCATAGTGGAACTGTCTTATGGCTTCAATGAATGGAAGACTTTCAATATCACCTATTGTTCCACCTATCTCACAAATAACAAAATCTTCTCCATTTAAATCATTGTCGATAAACTTTTTAATTTCATTGGTAACATGAGGTATCACCTGAACAGTTCCACCAAGATACTCGCCCTTACGTTCTCTTTTAATAATATCTTGATAAACTTTACCTGATGTAATGTTGTCACTTTTTTTGGAAGTTACTCCTGTAAATCTTTCGTAATGTCCCAAATCTAGATCGGTTTCAGCTCCATCATCAGTTACATAAACCTCCCCATGTTGATAAGGACTCATAGTCCCTGGATCAACGTTTAAATATGGATCAAGTTTTCTAATTCTTACTTTGTATCCATGATGTTGCAACAAAGAAGCTAGAGAAGCCGCAGCTAGACCTTTTCCAAGTGATGAAACCACGCCGCCAGTGACAAATATAAATCGCGCCATGGAAGTATTTTATACTTTAAAAAAGGAAGTAAATAAAGAAGATTAATTCAATTCAGGAATTTCGAGTAAATTTTCTTCCAGGTTATCAATTTGATCCTGAATATCTAGGTCATCAAATTTAATTGATTTATCGGATGATCTCATGCCAATTATGGCAAGAGTGATGCTGGTAATAATGAATAATGATGCAATTATAGCTGTAATTCGTGTTAAAGCATCCCCAGTACCTCTGGGCGTCATCCCATCACTGCCTCCTCCTATACCAAGAGCTCCACCCTCAGCCCTTTGAATTAGGATAACTACAATTAATACAATAGCTAAAATTATGTGAATAAGTAGAATAATATTTTCCATTAATGGCTTTATATTCTTTTGCTAAGAATAATCAATGATTTTAGAAAATTCGCTAATTTTTAGAGATGCTCCACCAACCAAGGCCCCATCTACATTTTCTAAGGATAGTATTTCCTTAGCATTTTTTCTATTTACTGAACCTCCGTATAAAATTGATACCTTTTTTGAAAAATCCAATTTAGATTTCAAGATTGATCTTATTGATGAATGAATTTCATTAATTTCAAGCAGTGATGGGGTTAATCCAGTTCCAATGGCCCATACTGGTTCATAAGCAATAATAATGTTTTTATGATTGGGATTTACAGGTAAGGATTTTAGTTGATTTCTTAAAACCTTTTTTCTGTTCTTTATTTCACTTTTAAGCTCACCTATACATAAAATAACTTTGAGATTATGTTTATGAGCAGTTTTAATTTTATCAGCAATTAGTTGTGTGCTTTCATTAAAATATTGCCTTCTTTCAGAGTGACCAATGATAACATATTCTGCTCCTAAGTCTTTAATCATCTCTGAACTTATACATCCGGTAAAAGCACCTGAATTATGTTGATGTGCATCCTGAGCTCCTAATTTAACCTTAGACTTTTTTTCTAATGCAAATGTATGTATTAGTGTATGAGGTGGACAAATAATAACATTAGGTTTATTGGACTTTTTTGAAACGAGATGCTTATTAATTGAATTATATAACTTTCGATGTGACCTTAGTCCATTCATTTTCCAGTTAGCAATTACATAATTAACTCTTTTCATAGAACCCTTATTTAGCTATAAAAAACCATAAAAACAACTATATTCATTCATTATTTAGAGATTTAGCAAATGTTAGATATTATAAGAAATTTAGTAAAATCAATTGCAGGAAAAATACTGCTTTTGATAATGGTTGCAAGCTTTGCTGTGTGGGGCATGGGAGATTTACTAACATCTGGTGATAGCGGTCTTGTAGCAAAAGTTGGTAACCAAAAAATTACTGTTAATGAATTTTATACTCAGTTTAGAAAAAAATTATCTGAATTTAATCAGTCTCTTGATAAACCTCTAACTGAATTAGAAGCCCATAATCAGCAGATAACTTACTTAGTATTAAATGAAATGGTTTATGGAAAATTGGTACAGGAATTTGCAAATAATAATTCACTATTCTTATCTG
>CACCCN010000020.1 GCA_902544525.1 uncultured Pelagibacteraceae bacterium
TTATATGAGTTATTTATGGCAAAGTCTATTGTATACACACCAAGAATTCGTAAATCCCCGTTTTATGAGGGAACGCTAAAAGCAGGCGTTACGTCTTTTACAGTTTACAATCATATGTTCTTGCCTACTCTATACAAATCACATGAAGATGACTACAGGTCCTTAGTAGAAGATGTCAGTCTTTGGGATGTTGGTGCTGAAAGGCAGGTACAAATAGAAGGAGAGGATGCCGCAGCATTCGTGCAATACCTTACTCCAAGAAATTTATCTACATTTAAAGACGGTTTTTGCAGATATTGTTTACTGACCGACGAAAACGGAGGGATTGTCAATGATCCTTTGGTTTTAAAATTTAATAATAATAAATTTTGGTTAAGTATTGCTGATACTGATGTACTCCTTTGGTGTAAGGGTATTGCTTTAAACAGCGAGTTTAAAGTTAAGGTGACCGAACCTGAGGCGTGTCCACTCGCATTACAGGGTCCAAAATCATTTGATATGATGAGAGAAATTTGTAATGACGATGAAAGTATTATGAATTTGAAATATTATCAGTTTGTGGAGACAGAATTATTTAATATTCCAGTTGTAATAGCTAGGAGTGGCTGGAGTAACCAGAATGGATATGAAATTTATATCATAAATGAATCTGATGGTAATCCTCTTTGGGATAAATTAATGAAGGCAGGAGCACCTTATAAAATTGCACCTGGTTCGCCTAATCAAATTGATAGAATTGAAGCAGGAATGGTATCTCACTTAGGAGATACAACTCTTGAGGACAATCCATTAGAATTAAATCTTCCAAAATTTTGTGATCTTGAACAAGAAGCAGATTTTATTGGAAAAGAAGCTTTAAAAAAGATTCAAGCAAAAGGAATTGAAAAACAATTTACTGGCTTCAAGATATCTGGTGAAAAAATAGGATATAACTTAAGAAGAATGGAAATCAAAGATGACAAAGATATTACTCAGGGATTTATATCTAGTTGCATTTATTCTCCAACCTTTGGTTGTAATATAGGTTTAGGATTTGTTAAATTTGATAAAATTTTATCTACTGAAACTTTTAAGTCTACAATAGATGAAGAAGATAGAGATGTTCAAATTGTTGCTCTTCCGTTCAGTTCTCGATTAGAAAAAATGAAGTAGTTACTTTGATTAAAAATAATTTTAATAAAATTATCTATATTTTAATTATTCTCACTGCCGTTATTGGTGGCTGGGGGATTTCTAAACTACTTTCAGACGACAAAGCATCAAATCAAATCAATAATAGTTTTAATTTACTGAATGATGATGGATTAATTTTGTCAAGTGATGATCTCAGTGAAAAAAGTAAAGTAATTTTTTTTGGTTTTACCAATTGTCCTGATGTATGTCCAATAAGTGTAGACTTAATGTCAGCTTCAATTGATATTATTAAAAATGAGAATCAAAGTTTAGATCAAGTAGAGTTTCTATTCATTACGACTGATCCAAAAAGAGATACGCCAGAAAGACTAAAAGAATTTTTATCAGGTTTTAGCCCTAAAATTATTGGTTTGACGGGAGAGTACGCTGAACTAAAAAAAGTATGGAAAAACTTCTTTGTTCACGTGCTTCCAGCGAAGGGACAATCTGTAGAAAAAGGTAACGATCATAGCGATCATAGCGATGAAAATTATATGGTTGAGCATACTGCCTTCTTCTATTTATTTAATAATCAAGACCAACTTTCTGCCATACTACCATTTGGCACTTCGGAGGAAATTCTATTAACAGAGATAAAAAAAATTCTATGATTTGAATAAAATCTCTCGCTAAGCAACGAAAATTAATTTACATTTACACGTAATTTATGACAAAAAATCAAACTAAATTGAACTGGGAAATAAACGGACACTTTCTTTTAAATTGTAATTGTGATGTTTTTTGTAATTGTCCGATGTCTCTAGGGAGAGCAGTTCCTAACTCACCAAATGGAAAATGTTTTTCATGGTGGGGTATTAGTATTGAAAAAGGTTTTGCAATTGGAGAGAGTGATAAAATTGATCTTAGTGGTCTGAATGTAGCAATTTTATTAGAAGTTCCAGGACCTTTATCAATGGGAGGTTGGACTGTGGGACTTTATATAGATGAAAAAGCATCTGATGATGCAGCAGATGCATTATTGACAATATTTTCAGGTCAAGCTGGTGGACAAACAGGCTGGTTTTCGTCAATGATATCAAATTTTCTTGGCGTTACGCGATGTGCAATTGATTATAAAGAAACTGAAAATGGATGGACTTACACAATTCCAAATATTCTTGAAGGCAGTATTGAAAAAGAGCCTGGTTTAAACAATGAAAGTGTGATCAAAATTTCAAACTTAAAATATTGGGTAGCACCTGAAATTATAGTTGGTAGAGGCGGTAAAAAAAGTCGTATCAGAGACCATGGACGTAACTGGGATTTTACCAACGGCAGCGGAGAATATTGTGCCGTTGAATGGTCTGGTCCATAAAATTATAGAATTTCAAGGAGTTTAATATGAAGTCAAGAGCAAAGGCTGTTGTAATAGGTGGCGGAGTTGTTGGGGCCAGCACACTTTATCACCTAGCAAAAAAAGGTTGGTCAGATGTCGTCTTATGTGAGAGAAAAGAGTTAACTTCTGGCTCTACATGGCATGCCGCTGGGCTATTGCCATTATTTAACATGAGTTATTCTGTAGGGCAGTTGCATAAATATTCTGTAAAGTTTTATCAAGAACTTGAAAAAGAAACTGGGCAAGAAGTCGGTTTTAGAAAAGTAAGCAATATTAGATTAGCAACTAACCAGGATCGTATGGATGAGTATAGACAATACGCAGGTGTAGCTCAGACAATAGGAGTAGATGTAAACTTTTTAACCCCTGAACAAGTTAAAGAGATTTGGCCTTTGTCAAATATAGAAGGTTTGATTGGTGCCATTCAACATCCTGAAGATGGCTATATTCAACCAAATGATCTAACCCAAGCCTTAGCAAAAGGTGCAAGAGCAATGGGTGCTGAAATTTATAGACAAACATCTGTAATTGGACTTGAGCAGCAACCAGATGATAGTTGGTTAGTAAAAACTAATAAAGGCGATATTCATGCAGATGTAATTATTTCATGTTCTGGAAATTTTGTTAGACAAACTGGTGAGATGGTTGGTCTTGATATACCAGTAATACCTGTTGAACATCAATATATAGTGACTGAGGCGCACCCAGAAATCATAAAGAGACAACAAGAAGGATTGCCTGAGATGGGTGTTCTTCGGGAGTCTGATGGTTCGTGGTATATGCGAGAAGAAGCAGGTGGTCTAATTTTAGGCCCATATGAAAAGGGAGCCCCATGTTGTTATGTAGATGGTCCAAGCGATGACTGTGAGTATGAATTATTTCAAGAAGACCTAGAAAGACTTGAGCCCCATATAGAATCTGCAATCCATCGTGTACCAATATTTGGGGAAGCTGGAATTAAAAGAGTTTATAATGGAGCAATATGTTATACGCCAGATGGAAGTCCAATAGTTGGACCTGCCTGGGATCGAAAGAATATGTATTTAAATGATGGTCATTCATTTGGTGTAACTGCCGCAGGTGGAGCAGGTTGGCAATTAGCCGAATGGATTGTTGATGGAGAACCAACTGTAGATATGCTTGGTGTTGAGCCAAGAAGGTTTGGAGATTATGCATCAAAGTCATACCTTATTAAAAAAAACGAAGAAGCTTATGCAAATGTATTTACTATACATTATCCTGATGAAGAGAGAGAAGCAGGCAGACCTCTAAGGCAATCGCCATGTTACGATCGATTAAAATCTCTAGGAGCGGTGTTTGGTCAAAAGTTTGGATGGGAGAGAGCTAATTGGTTTGCACCTAAAGGCGTTGATCCTATTGATGATTGGTCATTTAGACGATCTAAGTGGTTTGAGCATATAGGTAATGAATGTAAAAATGTTACTGAAAATGTTGGCATATTAGACATGACAGCTTTTGCAAAGTGTAGGATTAGTGGACCCGGTGCAGAAGCATTTTTAGATCACTTGGTTGCAAATAAGCTTCCAAAAAAAATTGGAAGATCAAATCTATGTCATGCTTTAAATACTAAAGGCGGTGTTCATTCAGAGTTTACAATTATGAGAGAGTCAGAGACTAGTTTTTATTGCGTTTCGGCAGGCACTTGGCAAAGATTAGATCATGACTGGATCAAGAAAAAATTACCAGAAGATAGGTCGGTATCATATGAGAATATTACTAATACTACAGGTGTCTTAGTCGTAGCTGGTCCCAAGGCTAGATTATTGCTT
>CACCCN010000021.1 GCA_902544525.1 uncultured Pelagibacteraceae bacterium
TTAAAAGCATTTGGCTCTCCGTCGATAAAAATTGAAGATATTGGAAATACTTGGATATACTTAGCAACAACTAAAGAAAAGAAAGTTTTTTCAAAAGATGAATTTAAGGACCAGATTGTATTCGCTTTCAATTTTGATACTAATAATATTTTAATTTCACAAGAAATATATAATCAGGATCAAATGATAGATTTAAAATACAACAAAGGACAGACGTACAGCTACGGAACAGATTATTCAATATTTGATCAGCTATATGACGCGTTCACGCGTGGACTATAATCTAAATTAGTGCTGACTTAAATAAGCTAAAAGCAATAAAGCAACAATGTTTGTAATTTTAATCATTGGATTTATAGCTGGTCCTGCCGTATCTTTATAAGGATCACCAACTGTATCGCCAGTTACTGCTGCTTTATGTGCTTCTGAACCTTTACCTCCAAAGTTTCCATCCTCCACATATTTTTTTGCATTATCCCAAGCACCGCCACCAGCAGTCATAGAGATTGCTAAAAAGATACCTGTAACAATAACACCAAGAAGCATGGCGCCTAAAGCTGACGCAGCGGCGTCCTGGTCTGCAACAAATGCAACAAGATAAAATAAGACTAATGGAGAAAATACTGGAAGCATTGATGGAAGTATCATCTCTTTAATTGCAGCTTTAGTTAACAAGTCAACTGACTTGGAATAATTAGGCTTTGACTCTCCTGTCATAATGCCTGGATTTTCTGTAAATTGCTCTCTAACCTCTTCAACAACTGCTCCACCCGCTCTACCAACTGCCATCATTCCCATAGATGCAAATAAATATGGGAGTAATCCACCAACAAGTAGACCAATAACTACGTAAGGATTTTCAAGTGAGAAATCCGGTGAAATCGAGCTTATTAACTTTAAGTCTTCTGTATATGCTGCAAATAAAACTAAAGCTCCTAAACCAGCTGAACCAATTGCATACCCTTTGGTAACTGCTTTAGTTGTATTTCCAACAGCATCTAGGGCATCAGTAGTTTTTCTGACATTTTCATCTAAGTTAGACATTTCAGCAATTCCACCTGCATTGTCAGTAACTGGGCCGTATGCATCAAGTGCAACTACCATACCAGCAAGAGAAAGCATTGATGTAACTGAAATGGCAATACCAAATAAACCAGCGAGTTTGAAAGTAGCTACTATACCGACTACTATTACTATTGCTGGTAGAGCTGTAGCCTCCATAGAAACAGCAAGGCCTTGTATTACGTTAGTACCATGACCAGTAGTAGAGGCTTTGGCAACACTCTGCACAGGTCTGTAATTAGTTCCTGTATAGTATTCTGTAATCCAAATAAGTAGACCGGTTATAACTAATCCAATAATGGCACAAATATATAAACTTTGTCCGGTAAATGAAAAACCAGCTACACTGAATTCATTAGAAAAACCAATGACATAATTTGTTACTGGATACATAATCGCTAAAGATAGAAGTGCAGAAGCTATAAAACCTTTATAAAGAGCTCCCATTATGTTATTAGACTTACCTAATCTGACAAAAAATGTTCCAATTATTGAAGCTACTAAACAGCTGCCGCCAATAGCAAGAGGATAGAGAAGCATTTCAGTATTCCCAGCAAAAAATATAGTAGATAGAACCATTGTAGCTACAATAGTTACAGCATAAGTTTCAAATAAATCTGCAGCCATCCCTGCACAATCTCCTACATTATCTCCTACATTATCGGCAATAACTGCTGGATTTCTTGGATCATCCTCTGGAATTCCAGCTTCAACTTTTCCCACTAAATCAGCTCCAACATCTGCACCTTTAGTAAAAATACCACCGCCTAATCTAGCAAAGATTGATATTAGAGACGCACCAAAACCTAACGCAACCAAGGAATGTTTTAGGGTGGTAGCATCTACTGAATAAATATCTAAAAAGTAATAATAAACAGCGATAGATAGTAATGCTAGACCAGCTACAAGCATTCCAGTTACTGCACCAGCTTTAAAAGCTACACTTAATCCACTACTGAGACTTTCAGATGCAGCTTGAGCAGTCCTGACATTTGCTCTAACTGATATTAACATTCCAATATAACCAGCTACTCCCGATAAAACAGCACCAATAAGAAATCCACCTACAACCCACAAATCTCTAAAAAATAAAAACATTAATACACAAATTACAGCACCAACAATTCCTATTGTTGAATATTGCCTGTTGAGATATGCCTGCGCGCCTTCTTGAATAGCAAGTGAAATTTCTTGCATTTTTTCATTACCCGCACTGCTTTTAAGAACTGAGTTTCCTGCCCAATATCCATATATAAGAGACAGAATTCCGCTTAGAATAACTAGATTAATAATCATTATTTTTTTTACTCCCAGAGTTACTAAAATTTAGGTGAACATGCCAAAAAATCGGTCGATAAGCAATGTTTATTTTTTATTGATAAATAAAGGTTTATTTACTGAAACTTCCAGAAATTATCAATTAAAACCTATCTAAAATTCCATTTATAAGCTTTGATTCATCGCCAGTAAAAAAAATATGTGAAATATTTAAATACTCGTTAATTACAATTTTCTTTGGAACCTTAATATCAAAATTTATTTCATATATAGCTAACCGAAGTATTGCTTGAATTAACTTATCTAGATTATCAAGCTTGCGAGAACTAGTTAAATTTTTTCTTATAAGTATATCGACTTTATCTGAATTATTTAAAAATCCATTTAAAATCATTTTTGCATAATTAAAATTAGGTTTTTTTTTAAGTTCTTCAAGGCCTGGCTGAAGCAATGCGGTTTTTAAAATTGAATCTAGAGAATTTTCTTCGCTAAGTTCATTAATTGAAATTTGATATAAAGCCTGGACTGCAAGAAGTCTTTGTAAAGATTTAGCACCTAGCATCAGTATTATATATTATCTAATACTGAAATGATTGCCTTAACAGCCTCTGCAGGCCTATTTTTCGAACCTTTAGTTCGCGCTAGAGCTAGTGTAAGATTATTACAACTCAAAACCGCATTTCCAACAGGCTTTAAATTTTCAACTGATATATTTAGTAAAGATGTGGCTATTGTATTCGCAATGACTTCATTATGATTAGTTTGTCCTTTAATTATACAGCCAAGTGCTATAGCACCATCATATTTATTTTTTTTTATTTTTATTGCTATCATTGTAGGAATTTCTAGAGATCCATTAACTCTTAGAATATCAAAAGAACATTTATTTTTTTTTAGCTCCTCCTCAGCTGATGCAATCATCTTACTGGTAATATTTGAATAAAAGTCAGAAGCAACTATTAGAATTTTAAATTTTTTTTTGGCCATCTTACTATTTTAAATCTCTCAGAAATTTAGTTTCGATAATATCAATGCCATAGGCTTCAAGTCCAACAAACTTCCAATCTGTGTTTGTCAGTAATACCATATCTTTAACACCTAACTCAGATAAAATCTGCGCACCCATACCGAAGATTCTT
>CACCCN010000022.1 GCA_902544525.1 uncultured Pelagibacteraceae bacterium
GAAGTTAGATCAGCGCCCGCAATGAAGGCATCTTTGCCACTTGCAAGAACAATGCCTTTAATATTTTCATCTTCTATTAATTTTTCAGTAATATCTCGATACTCATTCACTGATTGAGTATTGAGTACATTCATTGATCTATTTTCAAGATCCCATGTGACAACGGCCACACCATCATTATCTACTTCATAACTGATATTAGACATTTTTATTCCTTTTATTAAGTTTAGACGCGCTCGATAATTGTTGCTGTGCCCATTCCACCACCAACACATAAAGTTGCAAGCGCTGTAGATTTTCCAGATCTTTCTAATTCATCTAGAACAGTTCCCAGTATCATCGCTCCAGTCGCCCCTAAAGGGTGACCCATTGCAATAGCCCCACCGTTAACGTTGATGTCAGAATGATCAATACCAATATGATCCATGTATCTTAAAACAACAGAGGCAAATGCTTCGTTTAATTCCCACAGGTCAATATCGCTTTTCTTCATTTTAAGGTTATCTAAAAGTTTATTAGTTACATCACCAGGTCCTGTAAGCATAATACTTGGCTCAGAACCTATCGAGGCAAATCCTTTAATTCTAGCTCTGGGCTTCATGCCATATTTTTCACCCATTTCTTTTGTACCCATTAATATTCCAGCAGATCCGTCCACTATGCCTGATGAATTACCTGCAGTATGGACATGGTTAACAGCTTCAACTTCAGGGTATCTTTGCTGTATAGTAGCATCAAAGCCAGCCATTTCTCCCATCATAGCGAATGATGGATCTAGCGAACCCAGCGATTGCATAGTTGCTTCTGGTCTCATATGCTCATCGTGGTCAAGAATAGTTAACCCATTTACATCTGTAACTGGAACAACTGAGCTATTAAAACGTTTATCATCCCAAGCTGCTTTTGCTCTTTTTTGACTCTCCACCGCATAAGAGTCAACATCATCTCTGGAATAGCCATATTTTGATGCGATCATATCTGCACTTATACCTTGAGGCACAAAATAATTTTTTATTGCTACATTTGGATCGGCAACCATTGCACCACCGTCTGAACCCATTGGCACTCGAGACATTGCCTCTACACCGCCACCAATTGTCATTTGTGATTGGCCCGACATAATTTGCGCAGCAGCCATATTTGTTGCTTCCAAACCAGATGCACAAAACCTATTAATTTGAACACCTGAAACTGATTGATTATAGTCAGCATTTAAGACTGCTGTTCTAGCAATATCAGCACCTTGTTCAACATCATCGATGTCAGATGTATCAATTGAATTTCTATTTTTAATATTATTTAGAACTTGAGTTGCTAGTTCTACAGCAGTCACCTCGTGCAAAGAGCCATTTTTTTTACCCTTTCCCCTCGGGGTTCTAACAGTATCGTATATATAGCAGTCAGTCATAATCTCTCCATTTAAAATATTTAACAGTGTGTTTTTACAGTAATAAAATAATTGTAACCACATAAAATTTATTTGTGAATAAATAAATTATATCAATAATTTACCATTAATTATCTAAAGCCAGCTATAAATCAACATCATAAAAAGGGGTAATATCGGGAGATGAAGGGCAGAATCTAAATATAGGTTTTTTTAACGCAAGATTTGGTTCAAAGTTTGGTAATGCAATCAATGCTGAAGATACAGTTTCAAATCCTATATCTGTTTTTACGCACATTGCGGATAGTGGGTTATTTGATTTACTATACGAACTTCCAAGGAGTAATTCCCAATCCATCCAATCATTTTTTCCTGGATCAGGAGCAGTTGCCATTGAAAATTGATCAAGATAAGTTTTTATTCTATCAGAGCTTAGGTCATTTCGATCATAAGCTGTAATCATGGACAATCCCTCTGGAATATCAAAATACTCAATTGAAGGTGCATCTTCATCTGATTTTATCCAGTAAGCATTTGTATTATCAGCAATCAACATATTAAAGCCTCGATACGATTTTTTTTCTAAGTCTAAGATTGCATTTATTGCTTCACTTGCATCTGCATGTTCAAGAGCATCTAGAATCAATTCTCCTCTTGATCTTTTGTTTTTCATTGGACCTAAAGTGTCCATACGATTTAGTACTGCTGCAACTAAACCATAATCATTAACAGCCAGCCATGTTCCACCTGCTTCAATATCTTTACCACCAATTATATGATTTTGTTCAGGCCAGTGCCGATCAGGAGGTAGAGATTTTCTCTCAATCATTTCGTCTCT
>CACCCN010000023.1 GCA_902544525.1 uncultured Pelagibacteraceae bacterium
CAATATTAGTAACTTCAATAATCTTAGAGTCATTGCACCATGGTAAAAATTCACGATAATTATCTATATCAGCTACTAGTTCATACATCTGCTCAGCGGTAAAATTAACTATTTTTTTCTCAAAATGTTTTGGCATAAAATTAAGCCACTAGATTTTTAAGCTTTTTAAAATCTTCATCCGCATGAAATGATGATCTTGTGAATGGACTGGCAGAAACAAGTTTGAAACCTTTGCTATAAGCTATATTCTCAAGTTTTTTAAAATAACTAGGATTATGGTATTTATGCACGGGATAATGAAATTTTGTAGGTCTCATGTATTGGCCAACAGTTAAAAAATCAACATTATTTTCTAATAAGTCATCCATTACTATAAGTATCTCTTCAAATGTTTCACCCAAACCAATCATAATGCCTGATTTTGTAAAAACATCTTTTTTGTGTTGTTTTACACTCTTTAGCAGATTTAACGATCGCTCAAAGTTTGCTCCAGGTCTTACATCCCAATACAATCTTCGTACAGTTTCCATATTGTGATTAAAAATATCGAAACTTGCATCCTTTAGAATATCTAAGGCGTTATTTTTTTTATAAAAATCTGGTGTAAGAATTTCAATAGTTGTTGATGGTGATTTTTTTTTAATGGAGCTTATTACTTTATAGAATTGACTTGCACCACCATCGCTTAAATCATCTCTATCGACTGAGGTAATAACTACATGCTTAAGTCCAAGTTTTTTAACTGCATTTGCAACTTTTAATGGTTCAAATATGTCTACTTCATTTGGCATGCCAGTTTGAACATTACAAAAAGAACATGATCGAGTGCATGTATCGCCTAAAATCATAAATGTTGCGTGATTTTTTGACCAACATTCGTGTATATTAGGACAAGCAGCTTCCTCACAAACTGTTTTAAGGTTATTTTGAGTGATTATATTTTTAGTAAATTGAGTGTTGTTGGAGTTAGTAATTTTTACTTTTAACCAGCTTGGTTTTTTTAAACCTCGAATAGTGTTATAGTTTCTTCTTAATAAGGACTTTGATAATTTTATTTTGGGCTGCACAATGAAAAAATAGTTTTAATTTGTACTATTTTCAAGGTCTTTATTAATCAAATACAATTACGTATTCATTATCTTGGGAAAAATTTAGAACTTTTCGAACCATTTCATCTCTTATGTCACTTGGTGAATTTTTATGTAGTTCAGCTATTTTTATCTGCATTACTCGATTTTCATTAGAAGTAGCATCAATGCTACTCTCTAAAACTTTGATTTGTTCATCTAGGTATACATGAGAGTACAAGCCATTATCACCATTAATGAGGTGAAAACCAATATAGAAAAAAATTAATGGGCTCAATAAATACAAATAGTATTTTTTAAAAGAATTAATCAATTGATCTATTTTTTTCATAAATATAAGGGAATCAAATTCGAACGAATCAGTCAAATAGATAAGACTGTAAATGAAGTAAATTTACATTATTTAATTGTTTGGACTCTTTTTGTTCTATTTTATGTTTAAGAAACTAAAAAAAACGGTTGTTTTTAATGGTTTTTTTTGAAGTAAAATTTTCTTCAATGCGAAGCAATTGATTAAATTTAGCAATTCTATCAGATCGAGATAAAGATCCTGCTTTTATCTGACCACAATTTAAAGCAACTGATAAATCTGAAATAAAAGTATTTTCTGTTTCACCGGATCGATGTGAAATTATAGTCTCGTATCTATTGGCCCTTGCCAATTCTATACAATCAATTGTTTCAGTTAGTGTTCCAATTTGGTTTAACTTAATTAAAATGGCATTAGCAGATTTTTTTTGAATCCCTTTTTTAAGACGATCTATATTAGTAACAAATAAGTCATCACCAACAATTTGAATTTCGTTACCAATTTCAGTAGTAAGATTTGACCAACTAATCCAGTCGTCTTCTGCCATTGGATCTTCAATTGATACAATTGGATGTTTTTTGGTTAGTTTTTTTAGATAGGAAACAAATTGATCCGAAGATAAAGGTTTTTTTTCAGATGTAAGAGTATATTTATTTTTAATAAAAAACTCAGTTGA